>JAUHZO010000011.1 GCA_030425925.1 Alphaproteobacteria bacterium
CGGTGATGTCCCAGCCGCAGCGCGCGTCGATCACGTGGCGGGCATCGTCCTTGCGGGCTGCGAATTCCTCCGGGGTCCAATAGGCAAAGGGCGGCAGGGTGAACCCGAACTGATGGATCATGTCGCCTGCGGCGGTCATGATCGCGTTGATGCGCGAGCGTTTCATTTCAGAAAGCCTCCTTGAATGCGAAGTTTCGTCCGGACGATGTCCTGACAGGTCTGGGGCGGCGCGCCGTCGATGCGCCGCAAGAGCAGGTCCGCCAGATGCCAGCCGGCTTTCAGGCGGGAGTAATGGCTGGCATACACCATGGTGCCCACGTAGTCGCCGATACTGGTGCCCGAGCGGACGGAAAACCCGATGTTCAGCCCGGCCGCGCCCAGCGTGCGCATCACGCCCGCCCGCGCGCCCAGAAAGACCAGTTCGTTCACGCAGACAAAGGCGTCGGCGCCTTGCTTCGCCAGCGCCGCCGCCTTGCCGCTGGCCACGTCGGCCTCCTGCGACAGGTGGCAGATCAGGCTTTCATCCACCGGCAACCCGTGATCCCGCAGGGCGCGGCGATACCCATTCAGGCGCTGCTGCACGAAGACAAAGCTGGGATTGGCGTCCAGCAGGGCGATGCGGCGATGGCCCGCGCGGATCAGCGAATTTGTGCCCTGATAGGCGGCGTCCTCGTTGTCGATGTCCAGATAGGCGTGCCGGTCCGACAGGTTGGTCCGCCCGAAGGTGACAAAGGGCTCATCGTTGTCCAGCAGATAGCGCACGCGTTCATCGTCCGGCTCGGTATGGTCCAGCACCAGCCCGTCGGCATTGCGGCCCCGCACGACGCGCTGGACATGCTCCAGCCCGCTGTCACCGATGGTGATCGGGATCGCGCGCACCGAATACCGGGTGCCGGAAAACCGCGTGTGCATTCCGTTGAGCAGACCGACAGAGCCGGAATCGCCGATCTCTTCCTCGTTGGTGAAGCCGAGGAGCGCCATGATGACAAAGGTCTGCCCGGTGCGCAGCTTGACCCCGTCCATGTTGCGCTCACAGCCCAGCCGGGCCGCGGTATCGCGCACCCGCTTGATGGTGCCTTCGCTGATCTTCGGCCCGCCGTTCAGGGCCCGTGTCACCGTGGTGACCGAAACGCCAAGCGCGTCAGCGATTGTGCTGAGCGTCACGGTCTGGCCGCCATCGGTCTTGCCCGTCAAGTGTCACCCTTTCAGCCAGCGCAGATGCGCGGCACCGGCCAGCCCCTCGCGGCGGCGCACGCGTTGCACAAGCCTAGGCGTTCCGGGCAGAAGAGTGAAACAATTGTCCGACCAGATGTCGGCCCCGCCAAAGCCCTGGGTGACAAAGAAGGCGGGACGGTCGGTTTCCAGCCGCACGCCGTCATCGGTTTCGGTGCACGTGATCTGCGGTTCCGGCAGGGCATAGCCTTTGGGGCGGTTCGGCCAGTACTCGTTTTCGCCCGCATGTCGGCGCTCCACGTCGCGCCAGCGCAGGTGCAGGATCTCCTGCGCGCCCAGCAGCGCCGCGGGCAGGCGCGCCACCTCGACCGCGCGGTCGGGCGGGCAGATGCAGGCCCAGTCGCCCGCCGCCTGCATCGGGCCGGTGACGTCGATGCGCATGGCGGCGACGCTCAGCGACACCGTCCCGGGCGTGTCGTTGACGGCCAGGATCACCACCTCGTTCCCTTCGGGCTGCGCAGTGACCAGCACCGGTGCATAGAACCGCCGCGCCATGTACTGCGTCAGTTTCCACGCACCGCCATATTCCAGGCTGGCCCAGCTGGCCACCGGCCAGGTGTCGTTGAGCTGCCAGTACAGCGTGCCTATGCTGCGCGGCTTGGAGCTGCGCCAGAACTCGACCGCCGTCTTCATGGCAAGGCCCTGGCTGACCTGGCTCAGCCAGCACATCTCGTCAAAGCCGTCGGGAAAGCGGAAATTGCGCGCCAGCGTCTCGACGATGCGGCTGTTGCCGCCGCGGTTGTGCTGGTGCACGTCCATGACGGCAGACGAGACGTTGCCGTCGCCCGGTTCGGTGAAGGTCTCGATCAGCGCGATCTCGCGCAGGCCGATGCGCATCTGGCGCGTGGTCTCGCCGATGCGCACCTGCAGGTCGTACAGCGGCTGCGCCCCGTGCCCCACCGGCCACCACAGCCTTGGCGCAGTGATCCGGACCGTCAGATCGGTCCGGTTCCAGCCGGGATAAAGCGTCACGTCCCGGGTGACCGTCTGCCCGTCCAGCAGCAGCGTCGCGGTGGTCTCGACCGGTTGCTCGCAATGGGTGTGCAGGCTGACACGGACCCGCACACTGCCATCCTTGTGCACCTGCCGGACCGCCACGTCCTTGAGCAGCACGGGATCGGGCCGGCGCAGCACGATGTCGCCATAAACCCCAAGCGGGCTGAGCGCGATGTTCCGGGCTTATTTATCAAGCGCACCAAGCAAAACGTACCGGATTCCAGCGCGTTAGGCCAATCTGCGCGCATGACGCGATATTACTACCGGCCCTGGAAAGACGATAGCCTTGCATCGGCGCTGCACTTCATGCGGTGCCGCATCGTGCGGAACGGCGAACCTGGGCTTGAGCATGTGGATGCGCTCTTGCGCCAGCAAGGCGTTGATCCTGACACGCTGCCGATGCCTCAGAAGGTGGCCAAGCACTTCAAGCGGAATGAATTGCGCAGAGCGATCCTAACAGCCCTTCGAGACGGGCCGCAGACTGGCGCGCAGATCGCGGCAAGGGTGGGGGCGAGTTAGACCAGAGAGGCGACGGCCCCTGTCACCCGCGTGCCTGCGGCCACGCCCGGACCGGCCATGACCAGCGGGATGCGGATGCTTTCGTCGTTCTCGGTGCCCTTCTGCACCAGGCCGTGGCTGCCCAGGTTCTCGCCATGGTCTGAGGCAAGGATCACCAGCGTGTCCTCTTCCAGCCCGGCGGCGGCGGTCCCGTCCAGCACGCGGCCGACGGCGCTGTCCATCCAGGTCACCGCGCCGGGACATTCCGCGGTCAGGGCGCGCAGGTCATAGCCCTCGGGCAACGCCATCGTGTGCGGCAGGCGGAAGGAATAGTAACGGAAATCCCAGCGATAGACCTTGTACCAGTAATCGCGGTTCTCGATCCGGGCCTCGTCGATGTTTTCCCGCAGGATCATGTCCCCGGGCCGGTACATGGCCAGGTAGTCTTCCGGCATGTCGGCCACCGGGCAATGCGGCGGCGAGATGTTGTAATACAGAAAGAACGGCGGGCCGGTGCCCTGGCGCGCGGCCAGGAAGCGGACCGCCTCGCCCGCCTCGCAATCGACGCTGAAGCCTTCGGGCGCGAATTCGGGCCCGCCATCGCGGGAATAGATCTGCGCGGAATTGGCGTGGTGCACGCGGGGGATCAGGTAGTGATCGAACCCGATCTCGTGTGGCCAGGAATGGATGTGCCACTTGCCGATCACCGCCGTCTCGTAGCCCTGCCCGCGCAGCAGTTCGGGCAGGGTCGGGTCCTTCCGATGCGGGCGCGCCGGGAACGGGTATTCGGGCATGTTGAAATCGCCGGTGCGGCCCGGATAGGCCACGTTGGTCTTGCCGCCTGTCGCGGTGCGGTTGTGCTGGCCCGAGATCAGGACAGAGCGCGCGGCCATGCAGACCGGGAAATTGGTGATCGCCGTGTCCCTGACCGCGCCGCGCGCCGCCAGCCGGTCGATATGCGGCGTCGCCACCTGGGTGCCGCCATAACAGCCCAGCTCGTAGGGGCGCAGCTGGTCGGCGGTGATCAGGACGATGTTCGGTTTGCCGGCCATGGTCACAGATGCCTTCCGCTGCCGGGATCGAACAGATGGGCACCCTCCAGCGCCCAGGTGACCGGCACGCCCTCGCCCGCCGCCAGCTTGCGCATGCCGGGCACGCGCAGGCGCAGGAGCTGGCCATGCAGGTCCAGCACCACCGAGGTTTCCGAGCCCATGGGCTCGCACATCTCCACCGGCAGGCCTTCGGTCACCTGGCCCGCGCCATGGCCCAGCGTGATGTCCTCGGGACGCACCGCCAGCGTGGCGCGCATCACCGCCATGGCCGCTGCAGGATCCGGTCTTCGCCGAAGGTGCGGACATAGTTGTTCGCCCCGACAAACGCCTTGTTCGGCGACGGGCCGTCCCAGTTGGTCATGCTGAACCAGAGCAGCTGGAAGAAGGGATAGAGACTGAACAGGGTCAGCATCGTCAGCGGAACGATCAGAAAGCTGGTGATGACAAGCCTGCGCTGTCCCCTTGCGGACAAGGTCGACACGGGCGGCATCCTGGATGGGATCGGAATGGGGCAAAGGTGCCGCGCCCGGCGCCCAGGAGGCAGCCGAAGGCGGCGGGAGGAACGCGGTTACTTGGTGGCGTTCTGCCAGCGCGTGTTCACATCCTCGATGGCGGCGTCAAATCTTCGGCCAGCACCAGGACGCGGATGTAGGTGCCCGACATGAAGTCGAGACGCGCATCGGCCATCGCCTGCTTGAACTCCGACGACAGGACGCCGGTGACGCTGGTTGCAGGCTCTGCCGCGAACAGCTCTTGCAGCTGCGGCATGGCCGGGTCGATCCGCGTGTCGCCGGGGATAAAGCCCGCGCGGTTCGAGATGTCGGTTTCCGTGAGCAGGCATTCGACAAAAGCCTTGGCGGTTTCGGGGTTCTCGGACTTGGCCGACACACCCAGCGCCCAGGAACATCTTGGACTGTCCCGGTTGTTGGCGGTGTAGTCCCGCTCGGTGCAGCCTGCTTCGAACAGATCGCGCACGAAGCGGATCGACTGGCCATAGGGCTCGTCCGCCGCGTAGGGCGAGTTCGAGTTCAGCGCGGCATCGAAATAGGTGCCGTCCTGGGCAAAGAGCAGTGCCGCCTTGTCCCATTGCTGCATCGGCCAGCCTGCGCCCATGTTGATCTGGAACGGCACGATGCCTGCCGCCGACAGCTTTTCGCAGGCGGCAAACAGCTCGGTCCTGGTGCTGGGCACAGCCTCGATGCCGGCGCGTTCAAAGGCGGCCTTGTTGCAGACCACGGCCTCGGCACTTGCGCCGTAGACAAGGCCGTAGACATTGCCGTCCAAGGTGAAGCTGTCGATGAAGCGGTGGTTCTCCATCATCGCCGTCAGATCGTTCAGCGGCAGGTAGAAGGTAGGGTACTGATCCGGCGGGATGCTGTCCATGACGTTCAGCACGTCGCCGTAATCGCCCGAGGCAATGCGGGTGGGCATTTCCTTGCGGTAGCCCGCGACGGGCAGGATCTCGACCTCGGCGCCGGGATACTTGGCGGCAAAGCCCGCGGCCGCCTCGCAGACCAAGCCGCGCAGTGCCTGCCGCGCCGGACAGACGCGTCACAGCCCCTGCCCCCGGGCAATGCGCCGGGCGGCAGGCTCTGCATGTCATGGGATCAAGGGCTTGCGGCCAGATGACAGGCCAGATGACGGGCCAGATGACGGGCCAGAGAATGGACCAGCCCGTAACGGCGTCCCGGCACGCGCCGGGGGTTATCCGGGCTTGTAGTCCCGGTCGGCCTCGGGATCGGTCAGGGACGGCTCCAGCGTCATCAGGTCGTCCCAGACGGCCTGCGGGATTTCGGCCGCCGCCCAGTCCAGCGATTGCGTCACCCGCTCCGGCCGCGAGACGCCCACGATCGTCGACGTGATGCGCGGATCGCGGGTGGAGAATTGCAGCGCCACCGCCCCCGGTGCCACGCCATGGCGCGCGCAGACCGCCTCGACCGCGCGGATCGGGGCCAGTTTCTCGTCGCTGGCCAGCTGATAGGTGACGCGCGGCATCTCGGCGCTGCCCTTGGCCAGCACCCCCCCGGCATAAGGTGCCGCGTTCAGGATGGCGATGCCACGCGCATGGGCGTCGTCGAACAGCGCATCGGCCGAACGGTTCACCAGCGTCCAGCGGTTGTGGTTGATCAGCGCGTCAAAGGGCCGGTCGCGCAGCAGATCGCGCATCAGGTCGACCCGGCCCATGGCCAGCCCCACTGCCTGCGCAACCCCCTCTTCGCGCAACCGGAACAACGCGTCGAGCGCGCCGCCGTCGCGGGTGATCTCGGTCAGGTCGCGGGCGTGTTCGGGATCGTGCAGGTGCAAAAGCGGGATCGTGTCGAGCCCCAGCCGCGTCAGGCTTTCCTCGACCGACCGCTGCACCCGGTCGGCATCGAACCGCCCGGTCTCCATGTCGCGGTCCAGCTTGGTGGACAGCACAAAGCCCTCGGGCAGGCCGCCCCGGTCGCGCAGGGCCGCGCCGATGCGCGTCTCGCTGCGGCCAAAGCCGTAATTGTTCGACGTGTCGAGAAAGTTCACCGGACCGGCAAAGATCGCCTCCAGCGTGGCGCGGGCGCGGGCCTCGTCGACCTCGTAGCCGTAGGTGTCGGGCATGTTGCCCAGCGCCGAGGCGCCAAAGCACAGCGATGTGACGCGAAGCCCGGTGGTGCCGATGGCCTGTCTGTCCATGTGGTCGTTTCCTTTCAGGCGATGCGATAGAACGCGCGGGCCGTGTCGGCAAAGATCCGGCGCTGCCCGTCCGCACCGCAGGCGGCGGTCAGGCGCAGCGCCTGTGCGTGCCAGGCGGCGTAAGAGCAGCGCAGCCGCGCCACCGGCCAGTCCGACCCCCACATCACGCGCCCGGGGCCAAAGACCGCCAGCACGTGATCGGTTGCGGGCTGCAGCACCGCATCCGACCAGTCATCATCGGCCTCGGTCACCAGGCCCGACAGCTTGCAGAACGCGCCCGTGTCTTCGGCCAGCGCCGTCATGCCTTCGGCCCAGCGGGCGTGGTCTGCGTCGGAACGGGTGCGGAATTGCGGTTTCATGCAGTGGTCGATCACCGCCCGCAATTCGGGATAGCGGGTCAGCAGCGTGTGGAAATGCGGCAGGTGGCGCGGAAAGCCCAGGCCGTCAAAGGTCAGATCCATGGCGATCAGCGCCTCAAAGGCCCATTGCACATCCGCCCGCAGCATCCAGGTGTCGTCGGCGATGTCCTGGATCATCGGGCGGACGCCGGCGAATTTCGGATGCCGGGCCAGACGGTCGAGCACGGCGCGCTGGCCCGGGTCCTCGAAATCGATCCAGCCGACCACGCGGGCGACATGCGGCGTGGCGTCGGCAATGCCCAGCAGGTAATCGGTTTCCGCCACACTGGGCGCGGCCTGCACCAGCACCGTCTGCTTCACCCCGGTCTCGGCCCGGCCAGGGGCAAGGTCCGACGGCCGGTAGGGCCGGCTCAGCACCGGGTCGTCCGGTGGCATCCAGGGATAGTCGCCACGGGCGGGATGCCAGAAATGCTGATGCGCGTCGATCATGACTGCGCCTTGAACCGCTCGGCCCAGTCGGGATGCCAGCGCGACAGCGGCGGGCGGTTCTCGATCATGTCCCCCGCCGCCCACGCCATGCGCCTGGCGTCCATCTCGGGGGTGACCTCGTTGTCGGGGCAGATGATGTAGAAATCGCCCCGCTCCAGCCGCGGCAGCATGTAGGCCACCAGTTCGGCCGGGCTCCAGCCGCCCGGATCGGGGCGATGCGGGCCGGTGAGGGTGAAGCCGGGCACCAGCAGATGCGCGCTGATCCGGCACCCTTCGGTGTTGCGCAACTGGTGTTGCAGTTGTTCGGTATAGGTCTTGAGCGCGGATTTGGTGACATTGTAGATCACGTTCCCCGGCGGGTTGGTGATCCCCTGCTTGGAGCCGGTGTTGAGGATCAGGCCAGGACGGCCTGCCGCCAGCATGCGCGGCAGAAAGGCGCGCTCGGCCAGAACGGCGGCCCAGAAATTGACCTCCATGGTGCGCCGCCAGTTGTCCAGCGTGTCGTCGCCCCCGCCTGCCACCCGCGTGGCGGCATTGTTCATCAGCAGGTCGACCCGGCCAAACCGCTCATGCGCCGCTTCGGCCAGCGCGTCGATGGCATCGGGGTCGGCCACGTCCATCGCGCGGCAGAGCGACGGGCCGTCAAGCGTGGCCGCCGCCGCTTGCAGCGCGCCCTGGTCGAGATCGACCAGCACGATCCCCATCCCGCGCGCCGACAGCGCCTGCGCGGTGGCAAGCCCGATGCCCGAGGCCGCGCCGGTGATCACCGCAACAGACCCGCGATCCAGCGCCGGATGTGTCATGTCCCGCTTCCTTGCTCAGTGTCGGGGTGGCCCGGACCGGCCCGCGCCACCTCCTGATCGGACCCGCGTTACTTGACGCAGGTGTCCACGTTGGTGTTGTCGCAGACGTCGAGACCGGTGTAGATCGGGCTTTCGACCTCCTTGCCCTCGGCGATGTCCTTGAGGACGAACATGGCCTTGTAGCCCATCTCCCACGGACGCTGGCCGACAAGGCCGTTGCCCAGGCCGTCCTTGGTTTGCGCCAGCTGCATCGGCAGCGTGTCGGCCACGACGATGGTCAGCTCGCCCGCATCCATCTTGGCCTTGTAGGGCTCGGCCGCCGAACGGTAGGCGTTGTCGAACCACTGGGTGAAGGCACCGGTGGACAGGAAGGCGGTCAGGTCGGAATTGGCCGCCAGCACGTCCGACATGCCCTGCACCGCGACATTGCCGTCATCGTTGGTGATCAGCGGGCAGCCCGAAACCTCGGTCCAGCCGCCCTCGCCCGCCAGCGCCTTGCCCGGAGGCGTGCCGGTGTCCATGCCCGACAGCGTGTCGCGCGCCCCCTTCAGGCGCTCGTTGTGGTTGGCCGCAGCCGCGCCGCCGGTCTGCAGGCAGATGGTGCCGCCATCGGGATGGCGCGCCATGACCAGCTTGGCCAGGTTCACACCGATGTCATAGTTGTTGGTGCCCACATAGGTGGTGCGCAGACCGGCATCCTCGGGCAGCAGGTCGGAATCCCAGGTGATGACCGGAATGCCTGCCGCCTCGGCATCCTTCAGAACCTTGCCCATGGCCGGCGCATTCGAGGGCGCCACCGCGATGCCGTCGACCCCCTTGGTGATCAGGTCCTGCACGATCTGGATCTGCTCCAGTTCGGTATGCTCGCCCGGGCCGATATATTCGCAGGTCACGTCGGCCAGTTCTTCCTGCGCCTGGTAGCAGCCGTCGCGGGCCAGGTCGAAGAACGGGTTGTTCATCGCCTTGGGCACCAGCGCAAAGGTATAGCCCTCGGCCGCGGCCATGCCCGTCAGCGCGACGGTTGCGATCATCGTGGTAGCCAGAAGTCTCTTCATGATTTCCTCCCTGGGTTTTAGAAGAGTTCGCTCAGCGGGGTTATCTTCCCCGTCGGTTGCGGATCTGTTCCAGAAGCACCGCAAGGATGAGGAACAGACCAACAAAGAATTGCTGCCACAGCGCCGGGATGCCGGCGAGGATCAGCGAGTTCCGGATCAACTCGATCAGCGCCGCGCCGATGGGGGCGCCCAGCGCAAAGACCACCCCGCCCATCAGGTTCGCGCCGCCGATCACGGTGGCGGCGATGACCGTCAGTTCCCAGGTGAAGCCCATGGCATTGGTGACCGAGCCGGTATAGCCCACGAAAAGAAAGGCCGACAGGCCCGCGGTCAGCGAACAGACGACGTAGACCGACACCAGCATGCGCTCGACCGGGATGCCCGCCAGCCTGGCGGCATGGGCGTTGCCGCCGATGGCGATCACCCAGCGGCCCCAGGTGGAATAGCGCCAGACCCACCAGAACACCGCCGTCAGCACGCCGAGGATCCAGACCACGTTGGGCACCGACAGGATGCTGCCGCCGCCGATCCATTCGAACAGGTCCTGATCGGGGCCGAAATCCCAGATCATCTGGTTGTTCGACACCACCCGCGCCAGCGACACGACGATGGACAGCATCCCCAGCGTGACCACAAAGGGCGGCATGCGCAGATAGGCCACCAGCACGCCGTTCACCAGGCCCACCAGCGCCGCCGCGGTCATGCAGCCCAGAAAGCCCAGGCCGATGCCATAGCCGGCCTGCATGATCAGCCCGGTGATGATGCCCGACAGGCCCACCAGCGAGCCCACGCTCAGATCGATCCCGGCGGTGCAGATCACCGCCGACATGCCCAGCGCCATGATGCCGAAAAAGGCCATGTTGCGGGTGATGTTGAAGATGTTGCGCTCGGTCATGAAGGCGTCCGAGACCACGGTCATCACCGCCGCCAGCGCAATCAGCGACACGAACACCCAGAACGGCTGGGTGCGCAGCACAGCGCCCAGGCCCGTCACCTCCTGCCGCGAGGTGATGCTGTCGTCGATGGCGGCGTGGTCTTCCTTGTCGAGGATGTCCGAAGGTCCCCGCCCGGGGTGACGGCGCAGCTCCTGATCTGTCGGTTCGTCTGTCATGCTGCTTCGATCGCTCCGATGATGAGGCCGGTGACTTCTTCGGGGGTGGTGTCGCGGATGCGCTTGTCGGCCACCTTGGTGCCCCGGCGCAGCACCGCCACGCGGTCGCAGACGTCGAACACGTCCGGCATCCGGTGCGACACCAGGATGACGGCATGGCCGGTCTCCTTGAGCCGGTGGATCAGCGCCAGCACCTCCTTGACCTGCCGAACCGAGATCGCCGCCGTGGGTTCGTCCATCAGCACCAGCTTGGGATCGCTCAGCCGGGTGCGGGCGATGGCCACCGCCTGGCGCTGCCCGCCGGACATCTGCCGCACCAGATCGCGCGGGCGGGTTTCGGATTTCAGCTCGGCAAACAGTTCTCCGGCCCGTTGATACATCGCCGGGTAGTCGAGCATCGAGAACGGCCCGACCTTGCGGCGCAGCTCGCGTCCCAGAAAGACATTGGCCGCCGCCGTCAGGTTGTCGCACAGCGCAAGGTCCTGATAGACGATCTCGATCCCCGCTTCACGCGCGTCGATGGGCTTGGAAAAGGCCACGTCCTGCCCCTCGATGCGGATCTTGCCCGAGGTTGGCGGGAAATTGCCCGCGATGATCTTCATCAGCGTGGACTTGCCCGCGCCGTTGTCGCCCATCAGCCCCACCACCTCGCCCGGGGCGATGGTCAGGTCGACCCCCTGGAGCGCGTGGATGGCCCCGAAACTCTTGGTGATGTTGCTGAGTTCCAGAAGGCTCATGCCGCCGTCCCCTCCCCCGTGTCGCCGCCGGTGCAGCCCAGGGCGGGCCTGGGCCGGCGGATCGTTCCCCGATCCTCGGCGAAGCCTTGAGTCAATTGCAAGCAAAGAGTGCGCAGGCCCGGCAGGGGCAAGCGCAAGGCGTGCGCCATCCGGGTCCCGCGCCGCGTCATTCGGTCAGCTTTTCCGCCGGTCCCGGGGCCTGGCCGTCATAGCCGCCCCAGACCGACTGGTCGTAATGGATCACCGATCCGGTCATCAGCCCCGCGTCGTCCGAGGCCAGGAACAGCACGGCGCGCGCCACCTCCTGCGGGTCCAGCAGGCGACCGAAGGGCAGGCCCGCATTGGCCTTGGTCTCCCAGTCGGGATCGCCGGATTCGGCCAGTTGCAGCTGGCGTTCATGGTCCGAGGCCATCCAGCCGATATCCAGCTGGTTGACATGGATGCGGTTGCGCATAAGCGCATAGCCGGCATTGCGCGTCAGCGTCGACAGCGCCGCCTTCGAAGCGCAATAGGGCGCGATGAAAGGCTGGCCCGCTCGCGACGAGGTGGAGCCGATATTGACGATCCGCCCGCCCTTGCCGCCGCGCTCCATCACCTTGACCGCGTCCTGCATCAGAAAGAACGGCGCGCGGGTGTTGACGGCAAACATGGCGTCGAACAGATCGGGCGTGGTGTTGAGCAGGTTGCCGCGGTCGGTGAGCCCGGCGGCGTTCACCAGGATGTCGACGGTGCCAAAGCGCGCGTCGGCGGCGGGGATGATCGCCTGCACGTCCTCGATCCGGGCCAGATCGGCGGCGATCATCTCGACCGGCACGCCGGTGTCGCCGGTGATCTCGACCGCCTTCGCGCGGCCCTTGTCCACGCCGCGGCCCACGATGGCGATGCCCGCAGCCCCCGCCCGGGCAAACAGGGCGGCAATGGCCGCGCCAAGCCCCTGCGTGCCGCCCGTGATCACTGCTGTCTTTCCGTCGATCCGGTTCATCCGTCCTGTCCGCCTGTCCTGCCGTTTGATCTCGCGGCCAGCCGCCGCGCGCCCCGGCTCACACCCCGGTCCGTTGCCTGGAGCGAAACGCCTCCTGCGCCGCGCGCGCGTCCTGCACCTCTTGCCGCGGGCTGACCTCGGGCACGCCGACATACCAGTCGGCCCCGCCGGGCGTCCACGTATAGGCGTCCGAGGCGATGCTGATCACCGTGGTGGCATCGGTTGTCTGCGCCCAGTCCATCGCCGCCTCCAGATCCGCAAGGCTGTCGCAATGGCGGGCATAGGCCCCCATCGCCTCGGCATGGCGGGCGAAATCCACGTGGCGCACATTGGCCCTGTCGGTCACCCGGCAATCCTGCAGGAGATTGTTGAACCCCGCCCCGCCCATGCCGGTCTGCAGGCGGTTGATGACCGCAAAGCCGCCATTGTCGCAGACGACCACGATCATCTTGTGCCCCGAGATGACCGAGGAATGAATGTCGGAGTTCATCATCATGTAGGATCCGTCCCCCACCATGACGATGGGAGTGCCGGGCCGGCCCTGCATCGCCATGGCATGCCCCCAGCCGCCGGCGATCTCGTATCCCATGCAGGAATACCCGAATTCGCAGTCGAAACTGTGCGGTGCCTTGCAGCGCCAGTTCTTGATCGTCTCGCCCGGCAGGCCGCCCGCGGCGGTGACCATCACGTCTTCGGGCCGTGCGGCGCGGTTCACCACGCCGATCACCTGCGCATAGCTTGGCAGCGCCTGGTTGGTGGCGGCCTGCCCGTCGTCCAGCAGGCGGTTCCAGTCGGCGTAAAGCCGCTGCGCCGTGGCCAGCCGCTCGGGCGGGGCGGCCCAGTCGCCCAGCGCGGCGTCGATCTCGGTCAGCGAGTCCAGCGCGTCGCCCACCACCGGCACGGCACCATGCTTGACCGCGTCAAAGCGCGCGGCGTTCACCGTTACAAAGCGGGCGTCCTGCGGAAAGGTCGTCCATGACCCGGTGGTGAAATCCTGCAGCCGTGTGCCGATGGCCAGCACCACGTCGGCGGTTTCCGCCAGCTCGCGCGCGGCCTCGGTGCCTTCGATCCCCATGGGCCCGACATAGACCGGATCGTCATGCACCAGCGCGCCCTTGCCGGCGATGGTTTCCGCCACCGGGATCCCGCGCCGCGCCGCAAACCCGGCCAGCGCCGCTTCGGCCCCGGAATAGCGCACCCCGCCGCCCGAGATGATCAGCGGCCGCCTGGCCGTCTTCAGAACCTCGACCGCCGCTGCCACCTGATCGCGCGACGGGCGCGGGCGCGGGATGGTCCAGACCCGCTCTTCGAAGAAGGCGACAGGGTAGTCGAAGGCAAGCTCCTGGGTGTCCTGCGGCAGGCCAAGAAAGGCCGGGCCGCAATCGGCCGGGTCCAGCATGGTGGCAATCGCCTGCGGCAGCGATTGCAGGATCTGCGCCGGATGCACGATCCGGTCCCAATAGCGCGAGACCGCGCGAAAGCTGTCATTGACCGTGGTCGAGGGGTTTCCGAAATGCTCGACCTGCTGCAGCACCGGGTCAGGCAAGCGGTTCACATAGGTGTCCCCGGCCAGCAGCAGCACCGGCAGGCGGTTGGCATGGGCCACCCCCGCGGCGGTCACCATGTTGGTGGCCCCCGGCCCCACCGAAGAGGTGGCGATCATGATCTGGCGACGCCGCCTGGCCTTGGCAAAGGCAATCGCCGCCAGCGCCATGGATTGTTCGTTCTGGCCGCGCCAGGTGGGCAGCTGGTCCTGCACCCGCTCCAGCGCTTCGGCCAGGCAGGTGACGTTGCCATGGCCGAAAATGCCGAACACCCCGGCAAAGAGCGGCACCCGGGCGCCGTCGATCTCGGTGTACTGGGCGCACAGATAGCGCACCATGGCCTGCGCCATCGTCAGGCGAACGGTCTCAGCCGGCATGTCCGGTTCCTCCCCAAGGGCTCTTGCGGCCCCTTGCCATGCGGTGTTCGAAATGTTCATTGACAAGCTAAACTCCCTGCAATGATCATTGCAACAGAAAATCGGAGCCGCCGAAAAACGGGAGGACGCCTTGCCCCGCATCTGTGTACTTGGCTGCGGCCGGATCGGTCGCATGCATGCCGACAACATCGCCGCCCATCCCCGCGCCGCGCTTGCCGGTTTGTTCGATGTCCATGCGCCGTCGGCGGCGGATGTCGCCGACCGGCACGGCGTGACCAGTTTTGCCTCGGCCGCCGAGGCGATTGCCGCAGACACCGTGGACGCGGTGCTGATCGCCACGCCCACCAGCACCCATGTGGACTATCTCGAAGCGGCGGTGCGGGCGGGCAAGCCGGTGCTGTGCGAAAAGCCCATCGACCTGTCGCTGGCGCGGGTGAACGAGCTGGCGGCGCGCATCGCGGGCAGCCCGGTGCCCATCATGCTGGGCTTTGTTCGCCGCTTCGATCCGGGCCATGCAGCGGCGCAACGGGCGGCTGCCGCGGGCGAGATCGGCGCGCTGCATCAGGTCATCATCACCTCGCGCGATCCGGGCATGGCCCCGGACAGCTATATCGAGACCTCGGGCGGCATCTTCCGCGACATGACGATCCACGATCTGGACCTCGCGCGCTTCATGCTGGGCGAAGAGATCGCCACCGTCACCGCCACGGGCGCGCGCCTGGTCGATCCGGCGCTGATGGCGCGCTGCGGCGATTTCGACACCGTCGTGGTGACGCTGAGCACCGCAAGCGGTCGGCAGGCGGTGATCACCAATTCGCGCCGCGCGGTCTATGGCTATGACCAGCGGGTGGAACTGTTCGGGTCCGAAGGCATGCTGATCTCGGACAACCGGCGCGAAAACCTGGTGACACGGCATGTCGCGGGGGCCACTGGCATCGCCGCGCCGCTGCAGCATTTCTTCATCGAACGCTACAGCGAGGCCTTCAACGCCGAAATCGGCCATTTCGTCGATGCGATCGAGGGCACCGCCCCGGTGCCCGCGGGGTTCGAGGACGGGCGGCAGGCGCTGCTGCTGGCGGATGCGTGCTTTCTGTCGGTGGCCGAGGGCCGCACGATCCAGACAAGCGATCTGGGCTGAGCCATGTCGGCGGTGGCGGTCACGACGCACAGGCCCTCCCGGAGCACCGGTCTGCGCGCCCGGTGCACAGGCCCGGACGGAGCGGCCTGATGCCCCGGGTCGTTGTTGCCGGTCCGCTTCATCCTTCGGGGCGCGCGCTGCTGGACGCCGCCCCGGACATGGACATCACCTATATCGCCGAGACGTCGGAGCCGAGCCTTGCCGCGCGGATCGACGCGGCGGACGCGGTGCTGTTGCGGACGCAGCCCCTGGGAGCCGAAACGATCGCCCGGGCCGACCGGCTGCGCATCGTGTCGCGCCACGGGGTGGGCTATGACGCGGTGGACGTGGCGGCGCTGAGCGCGCGCGGCATCGCGCTGGCGGTCTGCGGCGATGTCAACGCCACCAGCGTTGCCGAACACGCCGCCATGATGATCCTGGCCACCAGCAAACGCCTTCTGCGCGGCGACAACGCCGTGCGCCGCGGCGCCTGGGAATGGCGCAACAGGCTGGAGGCGCGCGACATCAGGGGCCAGAACCTGCTGCTGGTGGGCTATGGCCGGATCGGCCGCCAGACCGGCCGGATGATGCAGGCGCTTGGCATGGTCGTGCGCGCGCATGACCCCTTCCTGATGCAGGCCGGCTGGCCCCGGGACGGTGTCGACCCGGTCGCGACGCTGGACGAGGGGCTGGGCTGGGCCGACGTGATCTCGTTCTCGCTGCCGCATTCGGGCGCGCCGCTGGTCGGGGCGGCACAGGTGGACCGCATGCGCGACGGCGTGATCCTGATCAACACCGCCCGCGGCGGCATCCTGGACGAGGCGGCGCTGATCGACGGGCTTGAAAGCGGGCGGATCGGGGCCGCGGGGCTGGATGTCTTTGCCAGCGAACCCATGCCGCAGGGCCATCCGCTGACCCGGTTCGACCAGGTGCTGCTGTCGCCCCATATCGGCGGGCTGACGCAGGACGCCGCCGAACGCATGGCGGTGTCCTCGGCGCAGAACATCCTCGATTTCTTCGGCGGCCGGCTGGATCCGGCGCTGATCGTGAACAGGACGGACCTGAATGACCCAGAGCAAACCTGACCTCAAGGTCGGCCTGATCGGCACCGGCTTCATGGGCAAGGCCCATGCCTTCGGCTATGTCAACGCCGCGCAGGTCTTCGACCTGCCGGTGACGGCGGTGCTGCACCGCGTGGCCGATATCGACCTGGCCGCCGCCGAAGCGGCGGCACGCGCCTTCGGCTTTGCCCATGCCAGCGCGGACTGGCACGACATCGTGGCCGATCCGGACGTCGGCATCGTCTCGATCACCGCGCCCAACGCCCTGCACAAGGACATGGCGCTGGCGGCCATCGCGGCGGGCAAGCACGTCTATTGCGAAAAGCCGCTGGCCCCGCTTGCCGCCGACGCGCAGGACATGGCCAGCGCCGCCGAAAAGCGGGGTGTGCTGACCCAGGTGGGCTTCAACTATCTCTGCAATCCCATGCTGCGCCTTGCGCGCGAGATGATCGCCGGTGGCGAGCTGGGCGAGATCCGCGGCTATCGCGGGCTGCATGCCGAGGATTACATGGCCGATGCCGCGGGGCCGTTCACTTTTCGCCACGATCCCCGTGGCGGCGGCGCGCTGGCCGATCTGGGCAGCCACGCGCTGGCCACCGCGGAATTCCTGCTGGGCCCGATCACGGCGGTGATGGGCGATCTGGTCACGGTGATCAGCGAACGCGACGACGGGCGCGGCGGCCGCCGCCGCGTCGAGGTGGACGATATCGGCCGCGCCTTTCTGCGCTTTGGCAATGGCGCGTCCGGCTCGGTCGAGGGCAACTGGGTCGCCACCGGGCGCAAGATGCAGCACGATTTCGAGGTCCATGGCAGCAAGGGCGCGCTGGCCTTCAGCCAGGAACGGTTCAACGAACTGCATTTCTACGCCACCGGCGACGCGCCGGGCCGCCAGGGCTTTCGCCGGATCGAGGCGGCCCCCGCGCACCCGCCTTATGGCCGCTTCTGCGTGGCGCCGGGGCACCAGATCGGCTTCAACGATCTCAAGACCATCGAGGTTGCGGGCTTTCTGGACGCCATCGCGACAGGCGGGGCCGAACCGTTCGGCTTTCGCGCCGGGCTGCGGATCCAGACGCTGGTGGAGGAGATCAAGCGCTCGGCGCAGGACCGGTGCTGGCGCGAGGTGCCGGGGCCATGACGATCCGCTATGGCGTGGTGGGCGCGGGATGGATTTCGCAGACAGCCTTTCTGCCCGGCACCGGGTTGACCGGCAATTCCCGCACCACGGCGCTGGTCAGCGGCAGCGCGGAAACCGCAGGGCAGCTGGCGGCGTTTCACGACATACCGCATGTCTTTCCCTATGACCGCTATGACGAGATGCTTGCCGCCGATCTGGTGGACGCGGTCTATATCGCCCTGCCCAACACGCTGCATGCCGATTACGCGATCCGCGCCGCCCGGGCCGGCAAACACGTGCTGGTGGAAAAGCCTCTGGCCGTCTCGGTCGAGGAATGCCGCGCGATGATCGACGCCGCGCAGGATGCGGGTGTGTTCCTGATGACCGCCTACCGGCTGCACACCGAACCCGGCACCCTGCATGTGCTGGACCTGATCCGGCAGGGGGCCATAGGCGACCCCAGGCTGTTTTCCTCGGTCTTCGCCTTCCAGGCCGGCCCCGACAACCACCGTCTGGCCGCCCGTCACTGGGGCGGGCCGCTGCAGGATATCGGCATCTACTGCCTGAACGCCGCCCGCCATGTGTTTGCCGATGAACCTGTGACGGTGCAGGCCATGCGCACCGCGTCGAACGATCCGCGCTTTGCCGAGGTCGAGGAATGCCACGCCGCCACGCTGCTGTTTCCCAATGGCCGCGCGGCGCAGTTCTGCGTCAGCTTCGGGGCCGCGCCGCTGGACACGTACCGCATCGCCGGCACCGAAGGCGACATCGCGGTCGAGCGCGCCTTCGACTTTCAGTCCCCCACCACCGTGCGTCTGACCCGCGGGGACGAGGTCATCACGCACCGCTTTGCCCAGACCGACCATTTTGCCGGGCAGACCGCGTATTTCTCCGACTGCATCCTGACCGGCCGCGCCCCGGAACCCGATGGCGCCGAAGGGCTGGCCGATGTGGCGGTGCTGCTGGCGCTGGAGCAGGCGGCGCAAACCGGCCTGCCGCAGCCACTGGACCTGCCGCCCCGGCCGTGCCACCCCGGGCCCGACATGGTGCGGCGGTTCGCGCCGACGACGCGTCGTCTGGTGCTCTGACGCGGTGACCGAAGGAGCCACGGCATGTCGCATCCGCCTGCCCCGCCGGCCGATTACGAAACGCTGTTCCAGCTGATCCACGACCGGTTCGACAGCATGAGCAAGTCGCACCAGCTGATCTCGGTCTACCTGACGCAGAACCCGAACGAAATCGCGGTGCATTCGGTCAACGCGCTGGCGGATCGCTGCGGCATTCACGCGTCCAGCTTTGTGCGCTTTGCCCAGACGCTGGGGTTCAGCGGCTTCAAGGACCTGCAGACGATCTTTCGCAAGCGGCTGGAAACCGCCGCCCCCGGGTTCGAGGCGCGGGTGCGCGCGCTGGAGGACGATCTGGAAAACCGCGACGATCCGTCAGATTTCGGGTTCCTGCGCGATCTTGTCGTCAAGGACATCGCCGCCCTGCAGGCGCTGCTGGACGATGTGCGCGGCGACGACCTGACCCGCGCCGCAGACCTGCTTGCCGCGGCCGGGACGGTCTTTCTTGTGGGCCAGCTGCGCTCGGCCCCGGTTGTGGAGTTCCTGCGCTACATGCTGGTAATGATCGGCAAGCGCTGCGTGCTGCTGGATCCGTCAGGCGGGCTGGCCACCCACATGGCGCGCACGATCACCGACGAGGACGTGCTGGTTGCCGTGTCGTTCCGGTTCTACGCCAACGAGGTCGTGTCCATCGTCGAGGCGGTGCGCGACACAAGCACCCCCATCATTGCGCTGTCGGACAGCACGCTGTCGCCGCTAGCCAAATCCGCCGACGTGTTCTTTTCGGTGCCCGAACACCGTCACACCTTCTCGCGGTCCATCGCCGCGCCGTGCTGCATCTCGCAGGCGCTGGTGCTGGCGACGGCAGCGCGGCTGCAGGTGGGGGCCGGATTGCCGGAAATCCCCACCGTCACCCGGGCCTGACCGCCCCGGCCCTCAGCGATAGCGCAGCGACACCCCGTCGGCGAAAAGATGCACCTTGGCCGGCTCGGCGGTCAGCCGCACATCGGTGCCGCGCACCTCGCGGTGGATGCCGGGCAGCTTGGCGATGATCTGGCTGCTGGGATCGTCGCCGAAATAGAGCAGCGTGACCTCGCCCAGCGCCTCGGTGATGCTGACGCGGCCCTGGAAGGCAAAGCTGTCGCCCGCGGGCACGAAATCCTCGGGCCGGATGCCGATATTGACCTTCAGCCCCATATCCGCGCTGTCCGTCGGCACGTCCGACAGCGCCTCGCCGCCATCATGCAGCCGGACACGGGTCTGCGCGCCGGTCTCCACCACCTCGCCCGGCAGCAGATTCATGGCGGGCGAGCCGATGAACTGGGCCACGAACTCGCTGTTGGGGGTCTCGTACAGCTCCAGCGGCGAGCCGACCTGCGCGATGCCCTTGTTGGCCAGCACCACGATGCGGGTGGCCAGCGTCATCGCCTCCACCTGGTCGTGGGTGACATAGATCATCGTGCGGTCGGGCATCTGTTCCTTCAGCTGCGCGATCTCGATCCGGGTGGCCACGCGCAGCGCCGCGTCGAGGTTCGACAGCGGCTCGTCGAACAGGTACACCTTGGGGTCGCGCACGATCGAGCGGCCGATGGCCACGCGCTGCCGCTGCCCGCCCGACAGCGCCTTGGGCAGACGGTCCAGATACGGTTCAAGCTGCAGCATCTTGGCGGCGCGGGCCACCGCCTCGTCGATCTCGGGCTGGGATTTCTTGGCGATGCGCAGGGCGAACGACATGTTCTCGCGCACCGTCATGTGCGGGTAAAGCGCATAGGACTGGAACACCATGGCAATGCCGCGCTGCGCAGGCGGCACGTCGTTCACCAGCTGCCCGTCGATCTCGAGCGTGCCGCCGGTGATCTTCTCCAGCCCCGCGATCATCCGCAACAGCGTGGACTTGCCGCAGCCCGAGGGGCCGACAAAGACGATCAGCTCCCCCTGGTCGATGTCGAGATTGATGTCGCGCAACACCTCGACGGTGCCCCCGTAGGTCTTGCCGACATCCTTCAGCTTCAGATTGGCCATGTCCGTTCCCCCTCTAGCCGTCCAGGCGCACGGCAAGCGCCGGCTGCCAGGGCCCCAGATGCAACCTGCCATCCGGTGCAGGCCCGGTTGCGCCCAACTCCTGCCCCACCTGTTGCCACCTGCCTTCCGGCATGTCCATCACTGCGGGCTCTGCCGACAGGTTGACCGCCACAAACAGGGTCTCGGCCCCGTGGCTGCGCTGGAAATGCACGATGGACCCGCTGGCGCGCACCTTGTCATGCGCGCCCTTGACCAGCGCCGGATGGGCGCGGCGGAAGGCGATGGCACGGCGGTAGTGATGCAGCAGCGCGCCGGGATCGGCCTCTTGCAGGGCGGCGGCGCGCGGCAGATGGTCGGCGCTGACCGGCAGCCAGGGCGTGCCGGTGGTGAACCCGCCGTTCTGGTTCGACGCCTCCCACACCATGGGGGTGCGGCAGCCGTCGCGGCCCTTGAACTCGGGCCAGAACTCGATCCCGTAGGGATCCTGCAGCGCGTCGAAGGGCACATCGGCCTCGGTCAGGCCCAGCTCTTCGCCCTGGTAGAGGCAGAGCGAACCGCGCAGGCACATCATCAGCGTGCACAGCGCCCGTTGCGCGGCAGGTGCAAGCGCCCAGCGCGAGGCGTGGCGGATCACGTCATGGTTGGAAAAGGCAAGACAGGCCCAGCCTTCGGCCACCTTGTCGTCGATCTGGCCCATCACATGGGCCACGCGCTCTGCCGATGGTGCAGAGCCGGACAGGAACTCGAACGAGTAGCACATGTGCACCTTGTCCCCGCCCGATGTGTATTCCCCCATGATCTCCAGCCCCATCTGGGCATCGCCCACCTCGCCCACCGCCGCGGCGGCGGGATAGGCGTCGAGCACGGCGCGGAACCGGCGCAGGAAGTCCAGGTTTTCGGGCTGGTTCTTGGAATAGAGGTGATGCTGGTGGTTGTAGGGGTTCACGCGCGGCGCGATGGTGTCATCGCGCTCTTCCGGCGGCAGGGCCGGGTTGGAGCGCAACTGCTTGTCATGGACGTAGAAGTTGATCGTATCGAGGCGGAACCCGTCGACGCCGCGATCCAGCCAGAACCGGGCCACGTCCAGCAGCGCGTCCTGCACATCTGCATTGTGAAAGTTCAGATCGGGCTGGGAGGTCAGGAAATTGTGCAGGTAGTATTGCTCGCGCCGCGCGTCCCATTGCCAGGCGGGGCCGCCAAAGATCGACAGCCAGTTGTTCGGCGGCGTGCCGTCGGGCTGCGGATCGGACCAGACATACCAGTCGGCGCGCGGGTTGTCGCGCGAGGCGCGGCTTTCCACGAACCACGGATGCAAATCGGAACTGTGCGACAGCACGAGGTCGATCATCACCTTCAGCCCCAGCGCATGGGCCGCGTCGATCAGCGCATCGAAATCCGCCAGCGTGCCGAACATCGGATCGACATCGCAGTAATCGCTGACGTCATAGCCGAAATCCTTCATCGGCGAGGTGAAGAACGGCGAGATCCAGATCGCATCCACGCCAAGGCTGGCGATATGCGGCAGGCGCGAGGTGATGCCGTTCAGGTCTCCGATCCCGTCGCCATTGCTGTCCTGATAGCTGCGCGGGTAGATCTGGTAGATCACCGCCCCGCGCCACCAGTCCTTGTCGACGGCCACGGTGTCCGCCGCGTTAAGCTCCGCTTTGACGTTCATGAACGCCCCCTTATTTCACCGAGCCGGCCAGAAGGCCGCGCACCAGGTATCGTTGCATCGAAAAGAACACCGCCAGCGGCACCGCGATGGAGACAAAGGCCGCCGTGGCCAGGATTTCCCAGTTGCCGCCCCGCGTGCCCAGCAGCTCGACGATCTGGTTGGTCATCACGTTGGTCGAGCCGCTGGCATCCAGCAGGAACACCTTGGCCACCAGAAGGTCGTTCCACGTCCACAGGAACTGGAAGATCGCGAACGAGGCCAGCGCCGGGAAGCTGAGCGGCAGGATGATCCGGGTGAAGATCTGGAAATCCGTCGCCCCGTCCACACGCGCGTTTTCGATGATGTCGCGCGGCAGACCGGCCATGTAGTTGCGCAGAAGGTAGATCGCCAGCGGCAGGCCAAAGCCGGTATGGGCGAACCAGACCCCGATGAACCCCTTGGCCTTGATCGTGTCCCCCGGCTCGAACCCGAAGAGCCGCCCCAGCCAGTTGACCTCGGCAAAGCGCCTCGCACTATCGGGGTCGGGAGAACCAAGAAAGGCCAGCGTCGCCTCGGCCACCCAGCCATGGAAGGTCAGAAGCGGGATCAGCGCCAGTTGCAGCGGCACCACCAGAAGCGCCACCACGAACGCCACCAGCAGCGCGCGGCCCGGAAACTCCATCCAGGCCAGCGCATAGGCGGCAAAGGCGGCCACAAGGATGGGGATGATCGTGGCCGGGATCGTGACCGTCAGCGTGGCGATGAACGCCTGCGC
The DNA here is from genome assembly GCA_030425925.1 of Alphaproteobacteria bacterium. GTDB lineage: Bacteria > Pseudomonadota > Alphaproteobacteria > Rhodobacterales > Rhodobacteraceae > JAUHZO01. The sequence continues at coordinate 22,711 of JAUHZO010000011.1, forward strand.
CATGCCTTCGACATTGTCGGGGTTGAAGAGCATGTTGCGGTAATTGTCGAAGGTGAACTCCGGCGGTGTCTCGGCGGTGGTGAAGATCCGCGGCAGCCGCGCGCCTTCCTGGCTTTCCGTCGCCGTGAAGCGATAGCGACCATCAACCTCAAGCGTGATCGTCCGGTCGTTGGACAGCTCTGACGTCTCGCCCGGCGCGAACTCTTCCGGTGCGCGCGAAGACGTGCCCCAGGCGCTGACCGTGGCGTCGGTGTCGGGAAACAGTTCGCCCTCGATCACGTAAAGCGGACCGTCCTGAAACTCTTCGCCTTCCACACGGATCGCCGGGTTCTGGCGTTCCTGCGTCGACAAAGCCGACCACCAGCCCGAAGTGGCGATCTGGTCGGCGGTCCGGAAGGACGACACAAACAGGCCCACGGTGGGGAAGAGCCACAAGAAAACCAGCAGCGCGACGCTGAGATGCGTGACCCAGACAAGCGAGGATTTGGTTCCGGCGATATTGTCCATGGTTCCGTCCCCCCCTACCGCATTTCCTTGCGCACCTGGCGCACGTTCCAGACAAGGATCGGCGTCACCAGAAGCATGATCACGATGGCCGCCGCCGAGCCGACACCCCAGTCGATCGACACAAACAGCTTGTTGAACATGTAATTGGCCAGAACCTGCGTGCCCCATTGGCCGTTGGTCATGGCAAAGACGATGTCAAAGACCTTCAGCACCGTCAGCGTGATCGTTGTCCAGACCACGACGATGGTGCTGGCGATCTGCGGCACCTTGATCTTGAAGAAGATCGTGAACGGCCCCGCCCCGTCGACAATGGCGGCTTCTACCGTTTCCTCGGGGATGCCGCGCAGGGCGGCGGACAGGATCACCATGGCAAAGCCGGTCTGGATCCAGATCAGCACCACCATCAGCAGGAAGTTGTTCCAGAACGGCACCGTCAGCCATTGCTGCGGGTCGCTGCCGGACATCCAGACATAGATCGCGTTCAGCACCCCGATCTGTTCGGTGCCTTCGGGGCGCGCGTCATAGACCAGCTTCCAGATCACCGAGGCCCCCACAAACGAGATCGCCATCGGCATGAAGATCAGCGATTTCGCGATATTGCCCCAGGAAATCCGGTCGGTCAGCTGCGCCGCCAGCAGGCCGAAGGCCGTGGACATGGCGGGCACAACGATCAGCCAGAAGATGTTGTTGCGCATCGCTTCCCAGAATTTCGGCTCTCCGGCCATCTGGGCGTAGTTGGCAAGGCCGACAAACGCGCCACCCTGCGTCCGGTCGGTCAGCGACAGGCGCAGCGTTTCGACCACCGGGTAGGCCAGGTACAGCGTCAGCGCGAACATGGCCGGGAACAGGAACAGCCAGGGCCGGATCATGTTGGCGCGGTTGATGTTGCGCCCCGCCTGCGGCCCGCGTGCCGGGAACAGGACCTTGTCCAGCAGCTGGTTGGAAAAGTAGAAATAGGCCAGACAGGTGCCGACACCGATGATGATGGTGAGCAGGCCTTGAAAAACCGGATGCATGGGTCCCTCCCCCTTCAGGGCGGCAACGCCCCGTCTGTGCCGCTGGACCGGCAGCTGTCATTGAAGGCGATCAGCGTTGCAGACCCGGCGCGCCGGGCGTGCCCCCGGCCTTGCCGCCGGGAAGACGGGGCCCCGCCCGACGGACCGGGCCCCGCGGTTCGCGTGAGTGGTTACTTCAGCGCGTCCCAGCTGCTCTGAATTTCAGCAGCCACCTCTTCGGCGGGCTTGCCGCCGGCATAATCCACCATCCCGGTCCAGAACGAGCCCGCGCCGACGCCGCCCGGCATCAGGTCGGAGCCGTCAAAGCGGAACGTGGTGGCGCCCAGCAGGATGTCGTTCATCTTGGCGGTGGGCGCGTCCGAGAACATCGACGTGTCCACGCCCTTGTGCGGCGTCAGGAAGCCGCCGCGCGCCATCCAGATCTCGTGCGCTTCGGGCGTCTGCAGGAAGGCGATCAGGTCATGCGCCGCGGCATTGTCGTTGGTGATGGCCCACAGCGTGCCGGCCCCCAGCACGGGCGCGCCCAGATCCTTGCCCTCATAGGCCGGGAAGTAGAAGAAATCGGCATCCACACCCACTTCGGTGCCTTCGGGGAAGAACGCCGGGATGAACGAGGCCTGGCGGTGCATGTAGCACTGCGGCGGCGAGGCAAAGAGACCCTTGGGGCTGTCGCGGAAATCGGTGGAGGCCACGGCACCGGCACCGCCGGCCACATAGGCGTCGTTGCGCGCAAACGCCCCGAATTCCTCGATCGCCGCGATCACCTTGGGATCGTCGAACTTCAGCTCGTTGGCGACCCAGGCGTCATAGTCGGCAGGTGACTGCGTGCGCAGCATCATATCCTCGACCCAGTCGGTTGCGGGCCAGCCGGTCGCGCCGCCGGAACCCAGACCGATGCACCAGGGCGTTTCACCGTCAGCGACGATCTGGTCGGTCAGCGCCTTCAGCTCTTCCATGGTGGTGGGCACTTCATAGCCCGCATCCTCGAAGTTCTCGGGCGAATACCAGACCAGCGATTTCACGTCGACCTTGTAGAAGAAGCCGTAGAGGTTCTCTTCGCCCGCATCGTTGGCATAGGTGCCCAGATCGACCCAGGACTGGCCCGCGGCATAGTTTTCGCGCACCCAGTCGGCGGTGCCGTCGGCCAGCGGCGTCAGGAACCCGCGCGACGCCATGTCGGCGGCCAGACCCGGCTGCGGGAACACCGCGACATTGGGGGCAGAGCCCGCCTCGGCATCCACCACGATCTGCTGTTCGAAGCTGTCCGAACCGACATAGCTGACGTCATGGCCAGACGCCTCGGCAAAGGCGTTCAGCACCGATTCCACGGCTTCCTGGTCCGGACCCAGCCAGGGGCCGAAAACGGTCAGCTCTTCGGCCTGCGCCTGAGCTGCCACGAGCGCGGCAATGGCCGCGCCTGCGTAAAGCGAAGTCTTCATGATATCCTCCCAATCCGGCGCCTGCGGCGCCTCGCTCCATCGTCAGATGCCCCGACCGATGCCACCGGGCAAACCGGCACCATCAGTCAAAGCGCTTTGGATGTCCGCACCCTCTCGGATTCCCGCCCGCGAGTCAATCGCCGTGTTGAGTCCGGCACGGATTTTCGCATCTGCCCCGCCCGGGGCGGCATGGACTTCACGCGGGGGAAATTCTGTGCCATGCAGAGGAAATCCGAAGCGCTTTGACCACGGAAACGATGAACCTCAAGGAACTGTCCCGGCACCTCAACCTGTCCCAGACCACGGTCAGCCGTGCTCTGAACGGCTATCCCGAGGTCAGCGAAAAGACCCGCAAGCGCGTGCGCGAGGCGGCCGAGGCGCTGAATTACAGCCCCAACGCCCGCGCCAAGAGCCTGGCCACGGGCCGGGCCCATGCCATCGGGCACGTGATTCCCATCTCGACCAAGCACGAGATGGTGAACCCGATCTTTGGCGACTTTGTCGCCGGGGCCGGCGACACCTATGCACGGGCCGGATACGAAATGGTGCTGAGCCTGGTGGATGACAGCCGCGAGGAAGACCTGTACCGCCAGATCCGCGCCCGCGGCAATGTCGACGGCGTGGTGATCCACGGCCCCCGCATGGCCGAAGACCGCATTCCGTTGCTCAGCGAATTGCAATTGCCTTTCGTCGTGCATGGCCGCGCGTCCGAGGTGAACACGCCCTATAGCTGGCTCGACACCAACAACACGCGCGCCTTTGCCCGGGCCACCCGGTTCCTGCTGGATCTGGGCCATCGCCGCATCGCGCTGATCAACGGGCTGGAGCACATGGATTTCGCCTTTCGCCGCCGCGAAGGTTTCCTGAGCACCCTGCGGGAGGCCGGGCTGACCGCCGATCCGGCGCTGATGCGGTCGTCCGAGATGACCGAGATCTATGGCTACCGCAGCGCGCGTGACATGCTGGCGCATGACACGCCGCCCACGGCGTTCCTTGTCGCCTCCATGATCACCGCGCTGGGCGTGCGCCGTGCGGTGCACGAGGCGGGGCTGGAGATGGGCCGCGACGTGTCGGTGATCACCCATGACGACGATCTGAGCTATCTCAAGAACGGCCATGACGTGCCCATCTTCACCGCCACCCGCTCGTCGGTCCGCGATGCCGGGGCACGGCTGGCCGAGATGCTGCTGGACCTGATCCGCGACCCCGGCTGCGGCCCCCTGACCGAACTGATGGAGGCCGAACTGATCATCGGCAGCTCCACCGGCCCTGCCCCAACGAAAGCCTGAGACATGAAACATCGCCGTTCCGACTTTCCCGAAGGCTTCCTCTTCGGCACCGCCACCTCGTCCTACCAGATCGAGGGCCACGCGCAGGGCGGCGCGGGCCGCACCATGTGGGACGATTTCGCCGACACGCCCGGCAACGTGGTGCGCGCCGAAAACGGCGCGCGGGCCTGCGATCATTACACCCGCTACGAAGAGGATTTCGATCTTGTGGCCGGGGCCGGGCTGGACGCCTATCGCTTTTCGCTCAGCTGGGCGCGGGTACTGCCCGAGGGGCGCGGCGCGGTCAACCAGGAAGGGCTGGACTATTACGACCGGCTGACCGACGCGCTTCTGGCGCGCGGGATCAAGCCCTGCGCCACGCTCTATCACTGGGAGATGCCCTCGGCCCTGCAGGACCTTGGCGGCTGGCGCAATCGCGACATTGCCGGGTGGTTTGCCGAGTATACCGAGATCGTCATGAAGCGCGTGGGCGACCGGATGTTCAGCGTCGCCCCCATCAACGAGCCGTGGTGCGTCGCCTGGCTCAGCCATTACATGGGCCTGCACGCGCCGGGCCAACGCGACATCCGCGCCGCCGCGCGGGCCATGCATCATGTGCTTTTGGCCCATGGCCGCGCCATCGAAACGATGCGGGGTCTGGGGATGCAGAACCTTGGCGCGGTGTTCAACTTCGAATGGCCGCTGCCCGCCGATGACAGCCCCGAGGCGCAGGTGGCCGTGGACCGCTATGACGGCATCTACAACCACTGGTTCCTGTCGGGCGTGTTCCGGAAACACTATCCGCAGATCGTTCTGGACGGGCTGGAACGGCATCTGCCGGCCAACTGGCAGGACGATTTCGACGTGATCGGCGCGCCGGTCGACTGGTGCGGCATCAACTACTACACCTGCAAGCGCCTGACGCTGGACGACAGCCCCTGGCCCTCGGTGGCCGAGGTCGAAGGCCCGCTGCCCAAGACGCTGATGGACTGGGAGATCTATCCCGAAGGCCTTTACAACATCATCAGCCGCACCGCGCGCGACTATACCGGCGACCTGCCGCTTTACGTCACCGAAAACGGCATGGCGAGCGCGGACGTGCTGGAAGACGGCGCCGTCCTTGATCCGGCCCGCACCGCCTATCTGGACGGGCATCTGGACCAGGTGCGGCGCGCACAGGCGGAGGGTGTGCCGCTGAAGGGCTATTTCATCTGGTCCCTGATGGACAATTTCGAATGGGCGCTGGGATACGAGAAACGCTTTGGCCTTGTGCATGTGGATTTCGACACGCTGGAACGCACGCCCAAAGCATCGTATCACGCGCTGGCCGAGGCGCTGAAAGGCTAAGCCATGATGGACCTGCCGCTGACGATTGTCGCCGATATCGGCGGCACCAACACCCGCGTCGCCCTTGCGCGCGGGCCAAAGGTGCTGCGCGACACGATCCGCCGCTACCGCAACGCCGAGTGGGACGCGCTGGAGCCGGTGCTGCAGGACTACCTGTCCCAAAGCGACGACCGGCCCGAAGCGGCCTGCGTCGACATGGCGGGCCCGGTGCGCGACGGCGTGGGGCAGCTGACCAATCTCGACTGGACGGTGCGGCGCGACAGCGTGGCCGAGGTGACCGGCGCGCACACCGTCTCGATCCTGAACGACCTGCAGGCGGCGGGCCATTCCGTCGCCCACCTGACCCAGGATGCGCTGATGCCTCTTCTGCCCGGCACCCCTGCCAGCCCGCAGGCCGCGCGGCTGGTGGTGAACGTGGGCACGGGGCTGAACATCGCGCCGGTCTACCGGCTGAACGGGCAGACGCTGGTGCCGCCTTCCGAGGCCGGCCACATCACCATGCCGCTACAGACCGAGGACGAGCTGCGCCTGATGCACTTCGTCACGAAGGATGGCGAGACGCCGGGGCTGGAGGACATCCTCTCGGGCCGCGGCTTTGAACGGATCTATGCCTGGCTCTGCGCCGAGGACCGTTCCGGCACGCCGATGAACGCCGCCGCGATCATGCAGGCGTTTCATGATGGCGACGACCGCGCCCGCCGCGCGATGGAGTTGTTCGTGCGCATGATGGGGCGCTACGCGGGCAACCTGGCGCTGATCACCCTGCCTTTCGGCGGCGTGTATCTTTATGGCGGCGTGGCGCAGCATTTCGGGCCCTACCTGCTGGAGATGGGCTTTGCCGAGGCGTTCCGCGACAAGGGCCGGTTTGCCGGATTCATGGACCAGTTCCCGGTCCACCTGATGACCGACGATTACGCGGGTCTCACCGGCTGCGCGGCGCATCTGGCCGAATTGCTGGCCGGTCAGGGCTGAGGCGGCTTGCACAAAGCCGACCGCTGGCGGCACCGAAACGCCTCAATTTATCCCCAGGCTTATCCACAGCCGACATTTTCCGGAACACTCGCCGCAACGCGACGAGCGGCTTGCGCCACTGCGTCGGACGGGCGATACCCGAGGCAAAGATCGCATTGCGCAAGGGTCCTCTGCCATGTCCATTGAAACCATCGCCACCCGGCCCATCGACGGCCAGAAGCCCGGCACCTCGGGCCTGCGCAAGCAGACAGCCGTCTTTCAGGGGCCGCATTTCCTGGAAAACTTCGTCCAGTCGATCTGGGCCGGCATCGGCGGGGCCGCGGGCAAGACGCTGGTTCTGGGCGGCGACGGGCGCTATTTCAATGCCGAAGCCGCGCAGGTGGTGCTGCGCATGGCCGCCGCCGAAGGCGTGGCCAAGGTGATCGTGGGCCAGAACGCGCTTCTCTCGACACCCGCCGCCTCTCACCTGATCCGCAAGCGCGGCACCGATGGCGGGATCATCCTGTCGGCCAGCCACAATCCCGGCGGGCCGGACGGCGATTTCGGGGTGAAGTTCAACACCCCCAATGGCGGCCCCGCCCCCGAAAGCGTGACCACGGCCATCTTCGAGGCCACAAAGACGCTCACCGAATACCGCATCCTCACCGCGCAGGACGTGGACCTGGGCACGCCGGGCACGCTGGCCCTGGGCGACATGAAGGTCGAGGTGGTGGACCCGGTCGCCGACTACGCCCTGCTCATGGAACAGATCTTCGACTTCGACGCGCTGAGGGCGCTCTTTGCCGGCGGGTTCCGCCTGCGCTTTGACGCGATGCACGCGGTCACCGGCCCCTATGCGAAGGCCATCCTCGAAGACCGCCTCGGCGCGCCCGCGGGCTCGGTCGTGAACGGCACGCCGCTGCCGGATTTCGGCAAGGGCCACCCCGATCCGAACCCGATCTGGGCGAAAACCCTCGTCGACGAGATGATGTCGCGAGACGCGCCGGATTTCGGCGCGGCGAGCGATGGCGATGGCGACCGCAACATGATCATGGGCCGCGGCATCTACGTCACCCCCTCCGACAGCCTCGCGGCACTGGCCGCCAACGCGTCGCTGATTCCGGCCTATGCCGGCGGGCTCAAGGGGGTCGCCCGGTCGATGCCCACCTCTCGCGCGCTCGACCGCGTGGCCGCCGACATGGGCCTCGATTGCTACGAGACACCCACCGGCTGGAAGTTCTTCGGCAACCTGCTGGATTCGGGGCGTATCACGCTCTGTGGCGAGGAAAGCGCCGGCACTGGCTCGGACCATGTGCGCGAGAAAGACGGGCTTTGGGCCGTGCTCGCCTGGCTGAACATTCTGGCCAAGCGGGACATGCCGGTCAAGGCGCTGATGGAGGATCACTGGGCGCGCTTTGGCCGCAACTACTATTCGCGCCACGATTACGAAGGCGTGGACGCCACCATCGCCAACGCCATCATGGACGACCTGCGCACGCGCCTGCCCGACCTGCCGGGCCAGGAGGTGAACGGGCTGACCATCGAGGCCGCGGACGAGTTCGCCTATGACGATCCGGTCGACGGCTCGCGCACCGAGGCCCAGGGCCTGCGCATCGACCTGACCGGCGGGGCGCGCATCGTGCTGCGCCTGTCGGGCACGGGCACCGTGGGCGCGACGATCCGCGTCTACCTGGAAAAGGTCGACACGCAGGTTCTGGACCGCGACGCGCAGGACGCGCTGGCCGACGTGGTCGCCGCCGCCGAAAGCCTGACCGGCCTGCGCGTCAAGACGGGGCGCGCCGCGCCCGACGTGATCACCTGAGGTGACCACACTCCGCGCCATCCTCTTGATGATCCTGTCCATGGCCTTTCTGGCGGGCGCGGATGTGTTCTTCAAACTCGGCACGCTGGCTGCGCCCATCGGGCAGGTGATGTCGCTGGTCAGCCTTGGCGGCACGCTTGCCTTTGCCGCCGTGGCAGGCCTGATCGGCGTGCGGCTCATCACCCGCGACGCGCTGCACCCCATGGTGCTCTTGCGCAATGTCTTCGAGGTGATCGGCGGCGTGGGCATGGTGATCGGCATCTCCAAGGTCTCGCTGCCGGTCTTTGCCGCGATCATTCAGGTGGGGCCTTTGGTGGTCACGCTGGGGGCGGCGCTGTTTCTCAAGGAACAGGTGGGCTGGCGGCGCTGGGTGGCGGTGGCCGTGGGCATCGTCGGCATGCTGATGGTCATCCGCCCCTTTGGCGCAGGCTTTACCGGGTGGGAATTGTTTGCCGTCCTCGGCATTGCGGGCCTGTCGGGCCGCGACCTTGTCACCCGCCTGTCGCCCGCGCATATTCCGGCGCTGGCGATCTCGACCTGGGGTTTTGCCGTGACGCTGCCCGTGGCGCTGATCCTCTGGGCCCTGGCCGCGCGGCCGTCGAATTTCGGGCCCGACGCGCTCTGGCCGATCCTTGGCGCGATCCTTGTCACCACCACCGGCTATTTCCTGATCACCACCGCGATGCGCATGGCCCCGGCCTCCATCGTCGCCCCCTTCCGCTACACGCGGCTGGTGTTCACGACGGGTCTTGGCATGCTGGTCTTTGGCGACCGGCCCGATGGCTGGACGCTGGCGGGCTCGGCGCTGATCCTGGCGGCGGGGCTTTACACCTTCATGCGCGAACGGCGGCTGGCCCGCGCGGCGCGTTAGCGCCGGACGTTAGCGCAACCCCTTGCCGCAAAGCGGCGTTAGCGCTATCGTCGGCATTTACTTTCCCCCCGCGCCTGCTATGAGAGCCGCAAACTGGCCCGGAGGGACACCCCATGAGCACCATCATCGACATCCACGCCCGCGAGATCCTCGACAGCCGCGGCAACCCGACCGTCGAGGTCGACGTGACGCTGGAAGACGGCTCGATGGGCCGCGCCGCGGTGCCCTCGGGCGCGTCGACCGGCGTGCACGAAGCCGTCGAAAAGCGGGACGGCGATGCCGCGCGCTACAAGGGCAAGGGCGTGCTGGAGGCCGTGGCCGCCGTGAACGGCGAGATCGCCGAGACGATCCTGGGCTTTGACGCCACCGAACAGGTCGCCATCGACCTGGCCATGTGCGAACTCGACGGCACCGACAACAAGGGCCGGCTGGGCGCGAACGCGATCCTGGGCGTGTCGCTGGCCGTGGCCAAGGCGGCCGCCGAATTCACCGCGCAGCCGCTCTTCCGCTATGTCGGCGGCACCTCGGCGCGCGTGCTGCCGGTGCCGATGATGAACATCATCAACGGCGGCGAACACGCCGACAACCCCATCGACATCCAGGAATTCATGATCATGCCGGTCGCCGCCACCGATATCCGCGAGGCGGTGCGCATGGGCTCCGAGGTGTTCCACACGCTCAAGAAAGAGCTGTCGGCGGCGGGCCTGTCCACCGGGATCGGCGACGAGGGCGGCTTTGCCCCCAACATCGCCTCGACCCGCGAGGCGCTGGATTTCATCCTGAAGTCGATCGAGAAAGCCGGCTACACGCCCGGCGACGACATCTACCTCGCGCTTGATTGCGCGGCGACAGAGTACTTCAAGGACGGCCAGTATGTGTTTGCCGGTGAAGGCAAAACCCTGTCTGCGGACGAAAATGTCGCCTATCTCGAGGCGCTGGTGAACGACTACCCGATCATCTCGATCGAGGATGGCTGCGCCGAGGACGATTGGGACGGCTGGAAGGCCCTGACCGACACGCTGGGCAACCGCTGCCAGCTGGTGGGCGACGATCTTTTCGTGACCAACCCGGCGCGGCTGGCGATGGGGATCGAGAAGGGCTGTGCCAATTCCATGCTGGTCAAGGTCAACCAGATCGGCACGCTGACCGAAACGCTGCAGGCGGTGGACATGGCGCATCGTGCGCGCATGACCAACGTGATGTCGCACCGCTCCGGCGAAACCGAAGACGCCACCATCGCCGATCTGGCCGTGGCGACGAATTGCGGGCAGATCAAGACCGGCAGCCTCGCCCGCTCTGACCGGCTGGCCAAGTACAACCAGCTTATCCGGATCGCCGAACTGCTGGACGACAGCGCCATCTATGCCGGCCGCAGCATCCTGCGCTGAGACGGCGATCGCGGCCCCGACGCGGGGCCGCGCCACGTCCCGACACAAGTTGACCGGCCGCGACGTCTTTCGCGTGCCCCTCGAAACCGGCTAAACCGGAACCCGTGATGGTGTTTGCGGCCGGTTCATGACCCAAGGGTATTCAGCACGTCTTTCCGCCCTGCACCGGGCCGATTTCGGCAACCCGGCCGAAATGCGGCTGCGCTATGGGCTGGTGACCCTGTGCGCGCTGCTATTGGCCGTGGCCACGCGCGACGCGGTGCTGCTGATCTGGCTGCCGGTCTACCTGGGCTCGCAGATGCTGTACTGGCAACTGGCCGAGCGCTTTGTCGGCAAGCCCGTCACGGGCCGGACCTTCCGCCTTGTGCTGGCCAGCGGACTGGTGTCCGGCATGGTGTTCGTGGCGCTGCCGCTGTACCTTCTGGCCTCGGGCATGATCACGGCGCAGATCACCGGTGCCTTTGCGCTGATCGGCAACATCATGTTCACGCTCAGCCGTGACGAACCGGGGCTCGATGCCATCCGGTTCGACTGCATCATCTTCGCCTTCTGCGTGACCGTGGTGCTGGGGCTGTTCCTGCCGACGATACAGACCGTCGCGCAACAGGTCACGGCCGTTGTGGTGGGGGCCGGGCTGACGGCCTATTACGTCTTTGCCAGCTTCAGCAGCTACCAGCGGGTGCGCCGCAAGACCGACGCCGCACAGCAGGTGGTGCAGGACGAAACCGCCCGGGCGCTGGGGCAGTTTGTCGGCGGCGTGGCGCATGATTTCAACAACCAGCTGACGGCGATCCTGGGCCATCTCGATCTGCACGAGGTTCTGCACGATCCGCAAGAGCGGCGCGAGGCGCTGCAGCAAAGCCGTGCGGCGGCGGATCGGGCGGCGCAGACGGTGCGGCAATTGCTGGCCACCTGCGGGCGGGCCCGGCTCAGCCCGGAAACGCTGTCGGTCTGCGACGTGCTCACCGCCAGCCAGAACGCGTTGCAGACGTACTGCCCTGACGGGCTGCGGATCGAGGTGGCATGCGACGATCCCACCCTTCTTGCCCATGTGGACCGCGCGATGCTGGAAACCAGCCTGTCGCAGCTTTGCCTGAACGCCATGGATGCCCAGGGCAAAACCGGGCGGATCCGTGTGTCGGCGCAGCGGCAGGAGGCGGACCCCGATCACCCGCCGCTGTCCAGCCCGCCGCCACATGTCGCGATCCGGGTCGAGGATGACGGCCCCGGCGTCAGCACCGATGCGCTGCCCAAACTGACAGAGCCGTTCTACACCACCAAGCCGGTGGGCAAGGGCACCGGGCTCGGGCTGTCGGCGGTGGCGGGCTTTGCCGAGCAATCCGGTGGCGCGCTGACCCTGGCACCGTCAGCGCTGGGCGGGCTTTGCGCCACGCTGATCCTGCCTGCCGTCACGCCGGACCTGGATCAGCTGTCGGGGGCTTTGTAGACGCCCTGTTCCTTCAGCGCGTCCACCACTTCCTTGGGCATGTAGGTCTCGTCATGCTTGGCCAGGATCTCCGAGGCCCGGAACACGCCGTCGACATAGCGCCCCGTCCCCACCATGCCCTGGTTCTCTTCGAACAGGTCCGGCAGAACGCCGGCAAAGACCACCGGCACCGAGGCCCCGCCATCGGTGACGTTGAACCGGATCTCCTCGCCCTGCCCGCGCACCAGCGATCCCTCTTCCACCAGACCGCCGATGCGGAAGGTTTCGTTGGGTGCCGGCGGCTCCTCGACCACCTGGCTGGGCGAGCGGAAGAAGTTGATGCCGTCGCGCATCGCGTAGCCGATCAGCGCCGTCGAGATCACAAGCGCCGCGGCAGCCAGGGCGATTACCTGGATGCGCCGCTGTTTCTTGAGCGATTTCAGTGCCATGCCACATCTCTCCTCTGTCCCGGTCAGGATATAGGCATTTTCGCGACAAAAGAAGAGAGGCCGCGCGATTTGCCGCGGCCTCTCTCGTCGTGCTCGCGTGAGTGGTTTATTCCGCCGGCAGCCCGGCCGCGCGCGGCGCACCGGTGAGACTGTCGGGGAGCACGAAGGCCACCAGGACAAAAACCGCCCCGATGACAATGCCCAGGATGTCGCCGGACAGGGCGAAAAGCCCGTCATACTTGGCCCCCGGCACGGTGCCCAGCGTGACCGCCGCGCCGTCGAGCAAGCCAGCGGCTTTCCACGCGGGATAGGTGGCCATGTAGGCCGCCGCCCCCAGCAGACCGCCGGCGATGAAGAACAGCGCATCGCGCCGCCCGGACGCGGCGGCACAGACCCCGGTACCGGGGCAGAAGCCCGACGCCGCCCAGCCCGCGCCCAGCAGCAGCCCGCCGATGAACACGCCGATATAGGCGGTCTTGACACTCATGTGGCCGACATCCACAAGGCCCGCCATCTGACCGGCGAACATCAGGATCGACCCGGTGCCGATGGCCAGCAGGATGGTCTTCATCAGCCGGATGCGCCGCAAGGTCAGCATGCCGGTGATCACGCTGGGATTGGTGGCGCCGATCCGGTCAAGCACCGCGCCAAAGGCGGCCCCGATCACGATGGCAAGAACGATCTCCATGGCTCAGCCCTCCTTGTACATCAGCATGGCGGTGGGAATGGCGGCGGCAAAGGCCCCGGCGGCAAAGATGTAGCCCGACAGCGCGGTCTGCATCATGCCCGACATCATGTGCCCCGAGGTACAGCCCCCGGCGAGGCGCGCACCGTACAGCACGATGAACCCTCCGGCAAAGACCACGGCATAGCGCTTCCACGGGGTATCGCCGTAATTCGCGCGCCAGATCTGCGGCAGGCGCGCATCCCCGACGCCGCCGCGCGCAAAGGCCGACGCGGCGGCACCCGCAGCCATGGCCAGCACGAAGACAAAGCTGTAATTCCACGGGTTGGCCGCGCTCTTGGCGTATTTGCCGTCCGATTTTGCCATGTAGGCATTGGTCGACGTATAGCCGTCATCGGTCTGCGTGATGAAGTCCGGCGCGACCGCATCCGCCACAACCCCGTTCAGGATCACGAATTGCGTCGAGACGCCGATGGGCTTCACCAGAAGCACCGCGGCAAAGAAGACGAGCCCCAGCAGCACGCCTCCGAGTTTCCAGTCGAGTGTCATGTGGCACCCCCTCCAGTTAGGTCACTGGAGGGGATCATATCTTGAAGCTGGAATGTCTTGTCTGATCCAGATCAACTACATGCAGATACCCGCATGTCTCTACCCTTCAGGGGAAACAGGGCACCAGCATCAGGCCCGCGGTCTCGTCCAGGCCCAGCATCAGGTTGGCGTTCTGGATCGCCTGCCCGCTCGATCCCTTGCAGAGGTTGTCAAGCGCGGCCACGACGATGGCGCGGCCCGGGATACGATCCCCCGTCACGCCGAGATGACAGAAATTCGAGCCCCGCACATGGTGGGTGGAGGGCGTTTCGCCGAACGGCAACACCTCCAGGAAGGGCTCTGCCGCATAGGCGGCCTGCAACGCGGCATGCACCGCCCGTGCATCGCCCTTGACATAGCCGGTGGCCAGGATGCCGCGGTTGAACGGGGCCAGGTGCGGGGTGAACTGGATCTGCACCTCGCGGCCCGCAAGCGCGCGGAATTCCTGATCGAATTCTCCCAGATGCCGGTGCACGCCGCCGACGGAATAGGCATGGGTGCCCTCGCTCAGTTCGGAATGCAGCAGGGGTTCCTTGAGCGCGCGCCCCGCCCCGGTCACGCCGCAGGCAAGGTCGAGAATGATGTCGTCGAGGTCGATCAGCCCGTCCGCGATCAGCGGGCGCAGGATGTACTGCCCCGTCGCCGCGTTGCAGCCCGTCCCGGCCACAAAACGCGCGCCGCGTATGGCGTCGCGATAGAACTCGGTCAGGCCATAGACCGCCTCTTTCTGCAGGTCGGGCGCGGCGTGCGGGGTGCCGTACCACTTTTCATAGGCGGCCGGATCGCGCAGGCGGAAATCGGCGGACAGATCGACGATCTTCAGATGCGCGGGCAGCTGGGCGATCACTTCCTGGCTGGTCTTGTGCGGCAGTGCACAGAACACCAGGTCAATGCCCGCGAAATCGATCTGTTCCCAGGTCACGAGATCGGGCAGGTCCAGGTGGCGCAGATGCGGAAACACCTGCGCCATGCTCTGGCCGGCCTTGGAATTGGCGGCCAGGGCCTTGATACGGAACGAGGGATGGGTGGCGATCAGCCGGACAAGCTCGGCCCCGGTATAGCCGGACGCGCCGATGATGGCGATGGACTGGGTCATGGAAGTTCCTGAAACTGAACAGAAAGTAGGCGCGGCGCGGGGGGCGCGGTCAGCTGTGTCGTCGCAGGGATCGTGCGGGGCGCTGGGTCATGACGGCCTTCCTTTTCGACCTCGCTATACAGCCTTGCCGCACCACGATCAATTGGGCATCGCCTGTTGCTCCGCTTGAAAACCCGCGCCGCCCGCGGCATCCTGCCCCCGGGACATATGCCGCAGGAGACTGCCATGACCAAACTCGCCGGCAACACACCCGTGCCTTTCTGGAAGCTGTTCAAGCGTATGGGCGGCTTCTGGACGTTGATCCCGCTGGTGGTGACCCTGCTTCTGACAATCATGAGCAATTCCGAGGAAAACACCGCCCGCCTGTTCGCGACCGAGGGGATCGCCACCACCGCCCAGGTGCAGGACAAGTACTATACCCGCGACACCGACAGTGACGGGGATGTCGACGTGACCTATTACCTGGCGCTGAGCTTCACCACCCATGCCGAGCGTCGGATGGAGATCGTGACCTCGGTCAACCAGGCCCGCTACAACAGGACCGATCCGGGCACGACCATCCCGCTGTGGTACCTGGAAAGCACCCCGGATCGGGTTCAGCTGTCGCAGACCGAACATGCCGACATTTCGAACGTGCTGCGCTGGATTGCCCTGGGCTTCGGGCTGGTGACGCTTGCGGGCATCTGGTTCACGGCCCGCTGGGCCGTGGCGGCGGTGCGCGCACGGCGCTACGGGGCGCGCGAAACGGCTGAGGTGACGGGCCTGATCAACACCGGCACCGAGGTCAACGACCGCCCGATGTACCGGCTGGGCTGGCGCGAACAGAGCGGTCGTGAGGGCCGAAGCCTGATGAACCGCGAATCCGAATTGCAGCCCTATGCCAGGCCCGGCACGCAGATCATCGTCTATCAGGGGATCAAGCGGGCGTTCTGGACCGGCGATATCGGCGAGCGCAAGGGCTTTGCCGACGCAGAGGACCGAGGCTGAGAATCGCGGTGCACAAGAGGTGATCCAACGGCAGGGGAATTGCCGTCTTGGCATGCACCTCCGGCGTATTTGCCCGATCCGCCGGGGACCGTGTGCAGGGCCTGCGCATTTCCGTTTTCACCGTCGCGCCGCATGCTATGCTGCGTCCGGTAAACGACGGAATTGGAACCGAAAATGGCTTGGAAAATCAGGATTGTCCCGCTCGACGGTCAACCGATCGAACTCCGCGGCGAAGACTACAATATCGACGGAGGCGTGCTGCACGTGACCGAGAAATCGGGCCGGAAGCCGAAGCGGCGGCACTTTCCCCTGACCTCTGTCCGCGAGTTCGAGGCCGAGGAAATCTGACCCCGCGCAGAGGCAGGCCCAAGGGCTGTCGCACGGGCTTGTCGCACGGGCCGTACCGGTGCTGACCGGCCCCGGGCCGCGCCGCATGGCGTCACGCGGCGGTAAAGCTGATCTGACGGCGCAGGAACTGGGTGGCGTGGTGCGACACGCGGGCCGGATCGCCGGTGGTCAGGAAGCCCGGCACCTGTCCCGGCCCGTACATGTCGGGATGGCGGTCCAGATAATCGGCCAGCGACGCGGCCACCAGATTGGCCTGGCTGTAGACCTTGACGCCCGCCCCCAGCGCATCCTGGAACACCTCTTCCATCAGCGGATAATGCGTACAGCCCAGGATCGCGGCCTCGGGGTTCGGCATCTTGCGCTTCAGCGCGTCCACATGGCTGCGCACCAGCGCCTCGGCCAGGATCATGTCGCCCTCTTCGATGGCGTCGACCAGCCCGCCGCAGGCCTGCGCCTCGACATCGACACCGATGGCGCGGAAGGCCAGTTCGCGCTGGAATGCGCGCGAGCGCACGGTGGCGGGTGTGGCGAACAGGGCCACATGCTGTACCGCCACCTCGCGCGGGGGCGAGTTGTCGCCCCAGCGCCGTTCGGTCAGTGCCTCGATCAGAGGCACGAAGACGCCCAGCACCCGCTTGTCACGCGGCACCCAGCCCTCCTGCATCCGGCGCAGCGCGGCGGCCGAGGCGGTGTTGCAGGCCAGGATCACCAGATCGCAACCCGCCTCGAACAGCCGGTCGGTGGCGGCGGTGGTCAGGGCATAGATGTCGTCGGCATCGCGCACGCCGTAGGGGGCGTGGCGGCTGTCGGCGAAATAGACAAACGGCACCTGCGGCAGGCGTTTCGAGACCGCGTCCAGCACCGTCAGCCCGCCCAGGCCGCTATCGAATACGCCCACTGCCATGTGATTGCCCCGCGCCTAGTGGCGCGCCCTGTGCCGTTCCTCGAACTCGAACCCGTAATCGTAGGATTTCAGCGGGGTCGGCGACAGCTCGTACGTGGCCTTGCGCAGGAAGTCCATCAGCGCGCGCGCGTCGCCGGCGCGGCTGTCGATCTCGGCACGGTCGATCGGCTCTCCGATGGCCACGCGCACGGGGGTATCCACCCGCTTGCGGAATTCCTTGATCAGCAGGCCCATGCGCAACGTGTAATGCAGATGCGACGCCAGCTGGAACAGGCGCGAGGTGTGGCCGTCGAAATAGATCGGCACCACCGTGGCGTTCGACTTGGCGATCATCCGCGCGGTAAAGGTGCGCCAGCCCGGGTCCATGGGCTTGCCAAAGGGCTTTTCCGCGGTCGCCACGGTGCCGCCCGGAAAGATTCCGATGGCCCCGCCCGCGCCCAGGTACCGCAGCGATTCCTTGCGGGTCTCGATGTTCTGCTGAATGGCTTCCCTGGTCTCGTCGAAGTTTACCGGCAGGATGATCCTGTCCAGTTCCTCGGCCTTGCGGAACACCTTGTGCGCAAGGATGCGGAAATCGCCGCGCACCACCGACAGGATATGCCCCAGCATCAGCCCGTCCAGGATGCCATAGGGGTGGTTGGCGATGACGATCAGCGGGCCTTCGGTGGGGATGTTGCCAAGATTGCCGCCCACCACGTCAAGCTTCAGCCCGTAACGTTCGACCATGACCTCCCAGAAGTCACGGCCGCGGGCCACTTCGTCCTCGTAGCCTTCGGCGCGCCGGATCAGCCCGATCCGGCCGGTGGCGTTTTCCATAAGCCGGATCATGGCGCGGCCGCCACGGGTGCTGGCTGAATAGCTGTACGAGATGTCTCGTGCGACATGACGCCGGTTGGGCATCGGCAACCCTCTCATTCGTCCCCACAAGCTAAGCGGTTCGGGTATCTAGATCAATTATTGTAACGGAAGAATGAAGGCAAGAGCCCTCACTCCGCCGCCCGTGCCAGACCCGTCCGCCCGGCGCGCAGCACGGCCAGAAGCTCTTCGCGGCGCTTGGCGGCCTTTGCCTCGGCTGCCGCCTTGACCGGACCGAAGCCGCGGATCTGCAAGGGCAATTCCGCCAGCGCCACCAGCGCGTCCGCATCGACCCGGTCGGCCTGCGGCAGCCATTCGGCCATGTCGGCTTCGTACTGGCGGATCAGCGCGCGTTCCATCCGGCGCTCTTCGGTGCGCCCGAACGGATCGAAGGGCGTGCCGCGCAGCCGCTTCATCCGCGCCAGAAGCCGGAACCAGCGCATCATGCCCGGCCCGTATTCCTTCTTCTGCGGACGGCCGTCCGGGCCGGTGCGCGTCAGCCCCGGCGGGGCAAGGTGAAAGCGTATCCGGAAATCGCCGTCAAAGACCTCGCGCGCCCGCGCCTCGGTTTCCAGATGCAGCCGCGCGACCTCGTATTCGTCCTTGTAGGCCAGCAGCTTGTGATAGCCCTTGGCCACCGCCTCCTGCAGCCGCGGATCGGTGACGCTGTCGACCAGCCTTGTATAGCGCCGGGCCAGGCGCGGGCCCTGGTAGCGCACCAGGTGATCGGCGCGGAACGCGATGCGCGCGGCAAGGCCCTGCGGCATCTCCACCACCCGAGGCGCCGCGAGGCGCGCGGCCTCGTCCGGGAACAGCACCGCCCAGCGCCCGATGTCAAAGGCGCGCTGGTTGCGCTCCACCGCCGCGCCGTTCAGTTCCACCGCGGCGCGGATGGCGTCATGGCCCAGCGGCACCAGACCGCGCTGCCAGGCCGCCCCCAGGATCATCATGTTGGAATAGATCGAATCGCCCAGCGTGGCGCGCGCCAGATCGGAGGCGTCGAAGAAGGCCACACGCTCCTGCATCCGCGCCTCCAGCGCCAGCCGCAAGCGGTCGGTAGGCAGCGTGAATTCGGTGTTGCGGGTGAAGTCGCCCATGACGATCTCGTGGCTGTTGACCACCGCCCCGCCGCGGTCCGGGCGGATCAGCCCCAGCGTACGCGCCCCGGCGCTGACCACCAGATCGCCGCCGATCAGCGCATCGGCCTCGCCCACCGCCACGCGCACGGCGGAAATATCCTCCGGCCTTTCGGCCAGCCTCAGATGGATATGCACCGCGCCGCCCTTCTGGGCGAGCCCGGCCATCTCCATCATCGCGGCCCCCTTGCCGTCGATCTGCGCCGCCTGCGCCAGCACCGCGCCGATGGTCACCACACCGGTACCGCCCACGCCGGTCACCACCATGTTCCAGGTGCCGTCAATGGCGGGCAGGTCGGGGACGGGCAGATCCGGCAGGTCCAGCGACGCCGTCGCGGCCTTTTTCACCTGCGCGCCCTCCAGCGTGACAAAGGACGGGCAGAACCCCTTGAGACAGCTGAAGTCCTTGTTGCACGAGGATTGGTCGATGGCGCGCTTGCGGCCCAGCTCGGTATTGGCCGGCACGATCGAGACGCAGTTCGACTGCACCCCGCAATCGCCGCAGCCCTCGCAGATGTCGGTGTTGATGAAGACCCGGCGGTCCGGGTCGGGGAACTGCCCGCGCTTGCGGCGGCGGCGTTTTTCGGCGGCGCAGGTCTGCACGTAGATCAGGGCCGACACGCCGCTTACCGCGGCCAGCCGGCGCTGTACCGTGTCGAGCTCGGCACGTTCATGGAACGTGACGCCTGCGGGGAAGCCTGCCGCGTCGATCTCTTCCTTGGCGTCGTGCACCACGGCCACCGTGCCCACGCCCATGGCGCGCAGTTCGGCGGCGATGCGTGCCGGGGTCAGGCCGCCTTCGTTGGCCTGCCCGCCGGTCATCGCCACGGCATCATTGAACAGGATCTTGTAGGTGATCGTCGTGCCGGCCGCCAGCGCGGCGCGGATCGCCTGGACGCCGGAATGGTTGTAGGTGCCGTCGCCAAGGTTCTGGAACACATGATCGCGGGTCGAGAACGGCGCCTCGCCGATCCAGTTCGCCCCCTCGCCGCCCATATGGGTAAAGCCCAGCGTCTCGCGGTCCATCCACTGCGCCATGAAATGGCAGCCGATCCCGGCATAGGCGCGGCTGCCTTCGGGCACGCGGGTGGAGGAATTGTGCGGACAGCCCGAGCAGAAATAGGGCAGACGCGCTGCGATCTCCTCGGCATTGTCGGCGCGCGCCGCCGCGTCCAGCGCGGCCAGTGCGGCGCGGATGCCATCGGTGCCGCGGCCCTCGTCCACCAGCACGCGGCCCAGCTTCTGCGCGATCTCCACCGGCTCCAGCGCCATGGTGGTGCGGAAGAACGGTGCGCCGTCGCGGCTGCCGCCGATCACCCGCCGCCCCTGGCGGTTGTCGAACAGGGCCTCCTTGACCTGCACCTCGATCAGCTTGCGCTTTTCCTCGACCACCACGATCAGGTCGAGCCCCTCGGCCCAGGTGTTGAAGCCCTTCATGTCCAGCGGCCAGACCTGCCCGACCTTGTAGGTGGTGATCCCCAGCCGCTCCGCCTCGGCCTCGTCGATGCCCAGCAGCGCCAGCGCGTGCACGAGGTCGAGCCAGTTCTTGCCCGCCGCGACAAAGCCGATGCGCGCGCCGGGCCGGCCCAGAACGCGCCGGTCAATGCCGTTGGCGTGGGCATAGGCCTCGGCGGCGAACCGCTTGACGTTGAGCAGCCGGTCTTCCTGGCGGAAGCGGTCGTCCACAAGGCGGATGTTCACGCCGTCTTCGGGCAAGGCGAAATCCGGCGTGACCAACGCCATCCGGTCCGGGCGGCCGTCGACGATGGCGGTGGCCTCCACCGTGTCCTTCATCGTCTTGAGCCCGACCCAGACCCCGGCAAAGCGCGACAGCCCGTAGGCATAGACGCCGAAATCGAGGATTTCCTGCACGCCGGCGGGCGAGACGACGGGCATGTAGGCGTCGATCAGCGCAAATTCCGACTGGTGCAAAACGGTAGAGCTTTCGCCGGTGTGGTCGTCGCCCATGGCCACCAGCACGCCGCCATGCCGGGAGGTGCCCGCCATGTTGGCATGGCGGAACACGTCGCCGGTGCGGTCCACCCCGGGCCCCTTGCCGTACCAGAGGCCGAAGACCCCGTCAAAACGCCCTTCGCCCCGCAGCTCCGCCTGCTGGCTGCCCCAAAGCGCGGTGGCGGCAAGGTCTTCGTTCAACCCCTCCTTGAACAGCACATCCGCCGCCGTGAGCGCCTTTTCCGCCCGCCGCATGTGCATGTCCACCGCCCCCAGAGGCGAGCCGCGATATCCGGTGACATAGCCCGCCGTGTTCAGACTCGCCGCGGCGTCCCGCGCCTTCTGGATCAGCATCAGCCGCACCAGCGCCTGGGTGCCGTTCAACAGCACCTGATCCTTCGACAGGTCGAACCGGTCGTTCAGGGTGATCTGATGCTTGCTCATCGCCCGCGCCTCCCAACGCTGCAGTTTTCGCCAGTATAGCTTAAAACTAGGTCACAAAACCTGACCTGCACAGGCAAATCTTGTTGAAATATCAACGTTACCGAAACTAGACATGATTTTTGCATTTTATGTCGTATATGGCTGTGAGCGGTAGCGGAATGTGATGATGGACTGGGACAAGCTGAGAATTTTCCACGCGGTTGCCGATGCCGGCAGCCTCACCCATGCCGGGGATACGCTGCACCTGTCGCAATCGGCGGTGTCGCGGCAGATTCGGGCGCTGGAAGAGTCGCTGAACACAACGCTGTTCCACCGCCACGCCCGCGGGCTGATCCTGACCGAACAGGGCGAGCTTCTGTTCGACGCGACACAGGCCATGGTGAAACGCATCGACGCCGCCACCGCCCGCATCCGCGACAGCGAGGAAGAGGTGTTCGGCGAATTGCGGGTCACCACCACGTTCGGCTTTGGCGCGCTCTGGCTGGCGCCGCGGCTGGCCAAGCTGTACGAAACCTATCCCGACCTGAACATCGACCTGATGCTGGAGGAACGGGTGCTGGACCTGCCGATGCGCGAGGCCGATGTCGCCATCCGCATGAAGGAACCCAGCCAGGCCGACCTGATCCGCAAGCGGCTGATGAGCGTCAAGATGCGCCTCTATGCCTCGCCCGGCTATCTCGCCCTGCAGGGCGAACCGCAGTCGCTGGAAGAGATGAAGGGCCATCGCCTGATCTGCCAGAACACCCGCTCGGCGCAGGTCTCGGCGGGCCTGAACCTGGTGCAGGAGCTTCTGACCTTCGACATCTCGTCGACGCTGACGGTGAACAACTATTTCGGCGTTTTGCAGGCGGTGATCTCGGATCTGGGCATCGGCGTGCTGCCCGACTACATCATCGAGGATTTTCCGACGGTTGTCCGCGTCCTGCCGGATGTGGAATCGGTCGAGGTGCCAGTGTTTCTGGCCTATCCCGAGGAGCTGCGCCAGTCCAAGCGGGTCGCCGCCTTCCGCGATTTCGTGCAGGATGAAATCATCGCCCACCGCCGGTCGCGCCGGGCCATGGGGGCGGATTAGCGCCGCGTTTCATCAGCAATAGTTGAACGCCCAAGCCCCGGGATACACGCCCCGCGGGAATTGAACGCTGTGGTATGCACAACACGCATGGCGGAAATGCTGCAGCTGCGACGGCTTTTGTCTTGATCGAGTCAGGATTGATGCAATATCCGGCAAATGAACGATGAAACGCGTATCCGCGGATCATCTTCATACCTCCCTGTTGGACTTCGGCCGAGCTTTGCGCTCGGCCTTTTTTTTGCCCGGACGATGGCGCGGCGCAACCCGAAGCGGTAAAACCGGGGCGTCGCCAGAAACGGGGGGAGTTTGATGGCCAATCGCGAGATGCGCTGCCGCTGCGGCGCGATGGCGTGGCAGGTGCGCGAGACGGCACCGGGCACGCATGTGGTCTGCTATTGCGCCGATTGCCAGGCATTTGCGGCCCATCTGGGCCGGACCGACTGGCTGGACGAACAGGGCGGCACCGACATCTTCCAGACCACGCCCGCCGATGTCAGCCTGACCGAAGGTGCCGAGAACCTCGCCTGCCTGCGACTGGGGCCCAAGGGCCTGCGCCGCTGGTACGCGGGATGCTGCGGCACGCCCATCGCCAACACCCTGCCCAAGGCCGGGTTTCCCTTTGTCGGGATGGTGCTGCCGGCGGGGCAACAGGGCTTTGGCCCTGTCACCGCGCATGTGCAGACGAAATCCGCCAGGGGCGCGGTGCGCGAACACGGATTTGCCGCCACCGGCTTTGCGCTGCTGGGCCGCGCGATCCGGGCGCGGCTGACCGGACGCACCACGTCGCCCTTCTTCGAAGCAGGCGAACCGGTGCGCGAGGCCCACGTGCTGACGCCAGAGGAACGGCGGGCCGCAACCCCCTGAAACGCGAAAGACGCCGGCCCTGTGCGGCCGACGTCTTTGCTGGTTGGTCCGCTTGTGGTGCGGCGCGGGGCTCAGACCCGCTTTGCCTGGGCCAGGCGTTCGCGGATGCCGTCTTCCGACAGCGCCGATTTCGGCGCGCCGGATTTGCGATGCTTCTCGGTCGCGCGCACGCTGATATAGGCGAATGCGACGACAAAACCCAAAGTGCCGAAGGTCAGAATTCCAAGTCCGAAGTCCATAGTCATCTCCTTGCGTCATGTGCAGGAGATTACGCTGCACCCGCAAAGATGGATCACAAAACTACATTTATTTTCGTTGGAATACAAAGGTATACGCCGACCAGCCGTCAGGCGATCAGGACAACAAGCGCCATGAAGAGCAGCGACAGGCCAAGCATCCCGAACTGCGCCGCGAACAGGCAGGACAGGAACAGAAGGCCAAGGACACCAGCCAGCACAAGGGCCTGATGCCGCGGCGGCAGGGCTGCGATGCGCCGGTCGACCTCGGGGCCGTCGCGCCCGGGCCAGAATGCCGCGATCAACTCTGCACTGACCGCGCGCGCGTGACGGAGGGCCGGGGTCAGGACCTGTTCGCGCAGCATGGCATCCTCCTTGTGTCCACAAAGGTATACCTAGCATATCGCTTAACCCTGGATCAAGCGTCCCCGGCGCGCCGCCCCTTCCCACCGCCCGCGCCTTGCCGTAAACACCCCGCCAAGCTGACAGGGGGACCATCATGCAGGAACCGGCCATTACCGATGCGCTGATCGAGGCCCATGGCCTCAAGCCCGAGGAATACGCCGAGATCCTGCGCATCCTGAACCGGGAGCCCAGCTTTACCGAGCTGGGGATCTTCTCGGCCATGTGGAACGAGCATTGTTCCTACAAATCCTCCAAGAAATGGCTGCGCACCCTGCCCACCGAGGGCCCGCAGGTGATCTGCGGCCCCGGCGAGAACGCCGGCGTGGTGGATATCGGCGACGGGCAGGCGGTGGTGTTCAAGATGGAGAGCCACAACCACCCCTCCTATATCGAACCCTACCAGGGCGCGGCGACCGGCGTCGGCGGCATCCTGCGCGATGTCTTTACCATGGGCGCGCGGCCCATCGCGGCGATGAACGCGCTCAGCTTCGGTGAAAAGGACCACCCCAAGACACGCCAGCTTGTGCATGGCGTCGTCGAAGGCATCGGCGGCTATGGCAACGCCTTCGGCGTGCCCACCGTGGGCGGTGAGACGCGCTTTCACCCGGCCTATAACGGCAATTGTCTGGTGAATGCCTTTGCCGCGGGTTTGGCCGACGCGGACCAGATTTTCTATTCGGCTGCCAGCGGCGTCGGCCGCCCGGTGGTCTACCTGGGCGCCAAAACGGGCCGCGATGGCGTGGGCGGGGCCACCATGGCCTCGGCCGAGTTCGACGAAGGGATCGAAGACAAGCGCCCCACCGTGCAGGTGGGCGATCCCTTCACCGAAAAGCGCCTGATGGAGGCCTGTCTGGAGTTGATGCAGACCGGGGCCGTGATCTCGATCCAGGATATGGGGGCCGCGGGTCTCACCTGTTCGGCGGTGGAAATGGGCGACAAGGGCGGGTTGGGCATCCGGCTGGATCTGGAAAAGGTGCCGCAACGCGAAACCGCCATGACCGCCTACGAGATGATGCTGTCCGAAAGCCAGGAGCGGATGCTCATGGTGCTGGACCCCGCCAAGGAGGCCGCGGCCAAGGCGGTGTTCGACAAGTGGGATCTGGACTTTGCCATCGTTGGCGAAACAATCGCCGAGGATCGTTTCCTGATCATGCACAATGGCGAGGTGAAGGCCGACCTGCCGCTGTCGAAACTGTCCTCCTCTGCGCCCGAGTATGACCGACCATGGGAGCCAACCGAGCCGCCCGCCCCGCTCGAAGACGTCCCGCAGGTCGATCCCATCGACGCGCTGCGCATCCTGATCCAGACCCCGAACTATGCCTCCAGGGCGTGGATCTACGACCAGTATGACAGCCAGGTGATGGCCGACACGGTGCGCACACCCGGCTTTGGCGCGGGTGTGATCCGGGTGCACGGCACCGGCAAGATGCTGGCCTTCACCTCGGACGTGACACCGCGCTATGTCGCCGCCAACCCGGTCGAGGGTGGCAAGCAGGCAGTGGCCGAGGCCTATCGCAACCTTTCGGCTGTGGGCGCGCTGCCGCTGGCCACCACCGACAACCTGAATTTCGGCAACCCCGAGAAACCGGTCATCATGGGCCAATTCGTCGGCGCGCTGCAGGGCATCGGCGCGGCCTGCCGCGCGCTCGACATGCCCATCGTGTCGGGCAACGTCTCGCTTTACAACGAAACCGACGGCCAGCCGATCCTGCCCACGCCCACCATCGGCGCGGTGGGGCTGATCTCTGCGGGGGAAACGCCGATCCTGGGCCAGGCGCGCGATGGCCATGTGGCGCTGGTTCTGGGCGAGACGGCGGGCCATCTGGGCCAGTCCGCCCTGCTGGCCGAAGTCTTCAACCGCGAGGATGGCGACGCGCCCGCCGTCGATCTGGCCGCCGAAAAGGCGCATGGCACCTTCATCCGCGCCCATCGCGACTGGATCCGCGCCTGTACCGACCTGTCGGATGGCGGGCTGGCGCTGGCGGCATTCGAAATGGCTGCGGCGTCAGGCGTGGGGGTGCAGATCGACAGCGACGACACCGCCCAATTGTTCGGCGAGGACCAGGCGCGCTATCTGATCGCCTGCAATTTCGACGCCGCCGAAGCGCTGATCATCGCCGCCGGGCAGGCCGGGCTGGTGTTGTCCAGCGTCGGGCGGTTCGGCGGCGAGACGGTGCGCTTTGGCCGCTCCGAAGCGCCGCTGGCCGACCTGACCGCGCTCTGGCGCGGCAGCCTCGAAGCGGTTTTCGGCTGACACAGCCGCCGATTCAACATCCCAAGATTGTGCGTGAGGCACCTCACACCCGAAAAAACGGAATCACCCTACCCTGAACCGGCGTTCACTTCGTCAATTCAGGGAGTTCCAAATGACGTTTCCCCGCATTCTTTCAGGCGCCGTGATGGCCTTTGCCTGTCACTCCGGCCTGACCGTCCCGGTCCTGGCCGAAGCCACGGTCCACACCGAGTCGTCGCAATGGGTCAACTGCGCCGACGAGGGCCACCATTGCGAACCCGACACCTCGGGTCTGGTGACCATGCGCTATGGCCAGGGCGACGATTACACGTATATCGTCACCAAGGGCGTGTCGAAGATCCCGTGCGACAATTCATGGGGCGACCCGTCCAAGGGCCATGACAAGTCCTGCGCCTACACCACGTCGAACCTGCTGGCCGTGCCGGACGACTCGACCTTTGCCGCCGGGGTCTCGGAAGACCACAATCTGGAACTGACCGGCTCGGGCAAGCTGCACTGGGTCCGCTACGGGGCCGAGGGCAAGTGGATCTACACCCTGATCGCCAGCGGCGAGGAACAGGTCCTGCCCTGCACCAACGACTATTTCGGGTTCGATCCGGACAAGGGCACGACCAAATCCTGCCAGTGGGGCGATTACTTCACCCTGGCCGATGACACCCCCGGCGAGGCGTCGCTGACCAATTGCGCCACCGAGGGCCAGACCTGCGACCTGCTGGCCAGCGTGCCGGTGCTGATGCGCTATGGCACCGGAACCGGCTATGACTGGCGGTTCGTGCATGCGTCCGACAACCAGATCAAGTGCGACAACACCTATTTCGGGATCGACCCGAAAAAGGGCGACAACAAGGCCTGCGCGTATCAGGCGATGGAGCCCTCGACCGTCAGCACCATCGGCAGCTGGCAGGTGGTGGTGACCTGCGTCGGCGCCGGCTGCGTGATCTCGGATTCGATGTCGTTCGGCACCGAAAAGACCAGCACCTGGAGCACATCGGCCGAATGGAGCCTGACGGTCACCGAATCCGTCGAGGAAGGGCTGGAAATCGAGGGCGTGGGGGTCAAGGCCAACGAATCCGTGTCCACCGGCTTTGCGCTTTCGGCGGGCTACCAGTCGGCGCTGTCCTCGTCGATGACCGAGACCAAGACCGTGACCTGTGACGTGGGCGGCAACCAGAACAGCCGCGCGCTGTACCAGTTCCTCACCGCGACCGAGGCGAGCTGCCTGGAGAACGGCAATTGCACCGGGCAGACCTTTACCTCGGACTACCTGTGCGTGAACGATCCGCCGGCCAACTACCCCGGGCCGGCCTGCATCCCCGGCACCTGCGCCCCGGGCGATCCGCTCTGCCTGACCTGCACCTACTGAGCACTGCGCCACAAACACGCGACCTTGCGCGCGGACCCCTTTCCCGGGGCCCGCGCGCTCCCATATATGGGGCATGCTCAAGTTGTCCCCGATCCTTCTTGCCCTGCTGTACGGGCTTGTCCTGTACCGCTTCTCGGCCTGGCGCACCGCGCGCGAACTGGACGCCCAATCGGCGGAACTGGTCGACCCGCGGCTGAAACGGGTCACCGACCGGCTGGCCGCCGCGCTGGATCTGCCGCGCATCAAGGTGCATCTCTACGAGGTCGATCCGGTGAACGGGCTGGCAGCACCGGACGGGCGGATCTTCATCACCCGCGGTTTCTACGCCAAGTTCCAGCAGGGCGAGGTCGCCGCCGAAGAGCTGGGCAGCGTGATCGCGCACGAACTGGGGCATGTGGCGCTGGGCCATGCGCGACGGCGGATGATCGACTTTTCCGGCCAGAACGCGCTGCGCACCGCGCTGGCGATGATCCTGAGCCGATTTCTGCCGGGCTTTGGCGTCTACATTGCCAACGCGCTGACCTCGCTTCTGGCCGCGCGGCTCAGCCGGTCCGACGAATACGAGGCCGATGCCTATGCCGCTGCCCTTCTGACCAAGGCGGGGATCGGGGTCGGGCCGCAGAAATCGCTGTTTGCCAAGCTCGAAGACCTGACCCGGTCGCGCGCCGGGGTGATGCCCGCCTGGCTGATGTCGCACCCGAAAACCGCCGACCGAATCGCCGCGCTGGAGGCGCTGGAGGCGCGCTGGCAGCAGGTCTGACCTGCCGGGGTCGGGTATACCGCACCTGTGACCCTGTCGCGGGGGCCGGTATTCCGGACCCCGCCGCAGTCCGCCTTTGGGCCGTCCCCGGCGGACGTGGTAGACTGCTTTCAGTTGCTTTTTTCCCAGGCCCGCGTTTTTCAACCCAACCAGATCACGAGGTATTCCATGGCTCGTCCGACCCGCATGCTGGCGCTGTGCGCCGCAATTTCGCTATGTGCCCCGATGGCCGGGGCCACGTCCCTGACACCGGCAGAATGCGTTCAGGCGCAGCAATCGGCGCTGAACTTCTACGAGATGGCCAAGGCCAACACCCGGCTTTATCCCACCGAAGAGGCCGCCCGTGCCGGGGCACAGCTGTATTTCGCCCGGCGCATCATGGCAGAGCTTGGCAATTCGAAGACCGCCACCATCGGCGACTACACCGAGGCAGTGGAGCATTGCCGCCGCACGACAGCGGCCGATATCTCGCGCCTGATCGGCCTGCTGGGGGCCACCGCCCTCAAGGGCGTGCGCGGCCCCAAGACGAACTGACCCGCCCCAGTCCCGATCACCCCATCGGGTGCTCGGGCAAGAGCGTGAATGCCGCCTCGGCCACGTCCCGCCCGTTGACCTGGACGATCACCGCGTGCGGGCCGGGATGCAGGCGAAAGGTGGTGGCGTCGCCTTTCAGCCGGTGAGACTTGGCCAGGCGCAGCGGCGTGGCCGGTTTCAGCCGCGCGGTCTTCAGCTTGAACACCTTCTCGGCCGTCCCGGACGGGCGACAGAAGCGCAGCCGGTAGTCCACCATCACCGGCAGGTCCGCGGGGCTGGCGAGGTCGACCTCAAAGGCCAGAGCGTCCCCGATCCGCACCTCGGGCGCAGCGAGGCCAATGCGCGCCGTCACCGCGCCCGCACGATACCCCAGCAGATCCAGCGCCGCGCGGTCGCCGCGCTTGACCGCCGTGCGCAGCGCGTGGCGGGTGATCCAGTCCAACTCCTTCGCGGCCTGACGTCCCGCGGACCGCCAGCCGGCCAGTCGCGCCACGACGGTCCCGGGCATGATCCTGGACAGGTCATTCACATGATTGGCCACCGATCGCGTCACGTAGCGCGTCGGATCGGCGTGGAGCGTATCGAGGAACCGCAGCGGCACGGCCGGGTCCAGCGTGATGTTGCGCGCCCAGGGCAGCCGCGGGCGGGTGCCCTCGCTGACCAGCCGGCGCACGTGGTAATTGGGATCGTGACACCACTTGTCGAGCCGCGCCAGCGTCTCGACCGGCCAGCGGTTCAGGAACGGGCGGATGTAATACTCCATGGAAAACCGCTTTGTGGCGGCGTGCAGCAGGTCCAGCGCCCGCTCGCGGTGATCCTCCAGCCCGTGTCGTACCGCAAGGATGCCCGGCACCGCATGGATGAAGCGGCCGAAATCGTCATCCGTCCGTTCCGGGTCCAGTGGCGGCGGCATCGCCGCCTCCAGCGCCTCGGCCATGGCGGGAAAGGGGCGCGGCAATTGAGCCTCGAGGCAGTCGGCCAGCCAGTCGAGCCGCTCCAGCAGGCCGCGCCCCTCCAGTCCGGCCACAGCCTCGGACGCAAACCGCCCGGCGTCAAAGCCCGGCAACACCGCGTGTTCGTGCGCCAGGTCGCCGATGCTGTCGGGGTTGAACAGCTGGTCGGCCAGCGAAAAGCCCGCCCCGCCCCCTTTGCCGTCGGGTCCGCGTGCCATCACAGCGTCGCGTTGATGCCGCCACCGTCAAGCAGGATGTTCTGCCCAATGATGTACCCGGCATGCTGCGAGCACAGGAAGGCGCACATCGCCCCGAACTCGGCCGCGGTGCCATAGCGCCGCGCCGGGATCGAGGCGTGCTTGCCGGCGCGCACCTCTTCGGGCGTGGTGTTCTGCGCCCGGGCGATGTTGGCATCCAGCATCGCGATGCGGTCGGTGTCATGTGCCCCCGGCAGCAGGTTGTTCACCGCCACGCCAAACGGCGCCACCTGACGCGCGGTGCCTGCGACATAGCCCGTCAGCCCCGTGCGGGCCGCGTTGGACAGGCCCAGCTGCGCGATCGGCGCCTTGACGGATTGCGAGGTGATGTTGACCACCCTGCCCCAGCCGCGCGCCATCATGGCAGGCATCAGCGCCGACATCAGCGCGATGGGGGTCAGCATGTTGGCATCCAGCGCGGCGATGAAATCCGCGCGCGACCAGTCCTGCCACTGGCCCGGGGGCGGCCCGCCGGCATTGGTGACAAGGATGTCCACATCCTGCGCCGCCGCCAGCACCTCCGCGCGCCCGTCCTCGCTGGTGATATCGGCGGCCACCGCCGTCACCTCGACACCATGGGCCGCGCGAATCTCGGCCGCCGTGTTCTCCAGCGCCTCGGCTCCGCGGGCGTTCAGCACCAGCGCGCAGCCCGCCTCGGCCAGCGCTTCGGCACAGCCACGTCCCAGCCCCCTGGACGACGCGCAGACCAGCGCCCGTTTGCCCGAAATACCCAGATCCATCCGTCTGCTCCCTGCCTGTTTCCGCTCTGCCGACAAAACGCCGGACTCAGGGCCATTTGACGTCACAATCCTGCGGCATACAATGCGGCAGACGGTTTTCCGCCCCGCGCTGCTTCGGGGCCTTTTCTCGCAGGTGCCCGCCCTTGTCCGACCCGCGCCCCTTGCAAACGCTTCCCGTATACCGGGCCGAGTTCCTGCGCGTGGTCAACGGTGCCAATCTGGGCGATCCCCTCAGTTATGCCCAAGAGCTGATCCACGACGATGTCTATCGCCTGTCGCCGGTGGCCGCGACCGCCGCGCTGGGGATCCTGACCGCCGCCACCCCGCCCTTCCGCGTGGCCGAGCATTCCGAGATCGGCACCCCCGGCGCGGCGCTGCATCTGGATTGCTGCGTAACCTTCATGTCCGGCGACGGGCAGACCACCGAATGCCTTGTCATCGTGGAAACCGATGCCGAGGACGACATCGCCGCGATCTACGTGCTGCCGCTGGCCCCGATGCAGCCGCAGGCCGATTACGTGCTGGTGGGGGTCAACGAAACCAACGCGTTGCAGCGCTTTGCCCAGATCGCCTGCGTTTCGTTCACGCAAGGCACGATGATCACCATGGCTTCGGGCGCGCAACGCCCGGTAGAAGAGTTGCAGGTCGGCGACAAGGTCCTGACCCGCGATGACGGCCCGCAGGAAATCCGCTGGATCGGCCATCAGACCACCCGCGCGGTGGGGGCGTTTGCCCCGATCTGCATCCGCGCCGGCACGCTGAACAATACCGGCGACCTTGTGGTCAGCCCCGATCACCGGCTGTTCATCTACCAGCGCCGCGACCGGCTGGGCGCCGGGCGGTCGGAAATCCTGGTGCGCGCGCGTCATCTGGTGAACGGCACCAGCGTGGTCCGGCTGAACGGCGGCTTCGTGGACTATTACCAGATGCTGTTCGACCGCCATCAGATCATCTACGCCGAAGGCATTGCCGCGGAATCGATGCTGGTGGACAGCCGCACCCGCGCCGTGCTGCCCGACGACCTTGACGACGAATTGCAGCAGCTGATCCCGGGACACCGCCGCAGCGACCATCGCGGGCTGGAGGTGAACGAGGCCCTGCTGAACCGGCCCGACGCGGCCGAATTGCTGCGGAAATCCTCGGGCGGCTGACATCTTGATTCGCGGCCCGGCGTTCACATCTCCCTTACAGATACTGCAAAGGAGATGACGATGCCCCAGCCGATCCTCGTAGCCACCGACCTTTCGGAACGGTCCGACCGCGCGCTGCACCGCGCCGTGACGCTGGCACGCGATATGGATTGTCCGCTGGTGGTGCTGCACGTGATGGACGATGCCATGCCGGAGGACATGGCCGATGCCCTGCGCGGCAAGGCCGAGGCGCGGCTGGAGCGGCAATGCGCCGCCGTGGCCGAGGGTGTGGACTGCGATCTGCGCGTGGTCCTGGGCGATCCCACGGGACAGATCCTCAAGGCGCTGGGAAGCGATGCGCCGATGCTGCTGGTCATGGGCACGCACCGTCCGCGGCCGTTTCTCGACGGGCTGCGCGAGACCACGATGATGCGCATCGTGCGCCGCGGCGACTGCCCGGCGCTGGTGGTGCGCGATCCGGGCGAGGCGCGGTATGAAACCGTGCTGGCGGCTTGCGATTTCTCGCCCGCATGCGACGCCGCCATCGACCTGGCGGCGCGGATCGCGCCCGGGGCCGCGATTCATCCCGTCCATGCGCTTCACGTCCCCTATTCCGGCATGCTTGCGCCCAGCGGCGGCGGCGTCGATGCGGTGGCGGCCAGCTTTGTCCAGGACGCCGAAACCCGCGCTGCGGCCTGGACCCCGCCGGTGGCAACCCGACCGGTGCGCGTCGTCACCGGCCCCGCCCAGGCGGTGCTCTGGCGCGAAGCCGAGTCGCTTTCGGCGCATCTGATCTGCTGCGGCGCCCATGGCCGCGCCGGGGCCGCCCCGGCGCTGCTGGGCTCGCTGGCCAATGACCTCATGCGCGAGTCGTACTGCGACGTGCTGATCGCCCGTCCCGGCTGAGAAAGGGCCCGCACAGGCGGGCCCGCCGCGTTCAGGTGCCGTAGAAGAATTCCTCGCGCACGATGCGGCCATCGGCAACGTGATAGACCGCCACCTCCTTCATGGAGCTGACTTCGCCCGTGGATTTGTTCCTGGCGGTCATGTCGAAGATCACCGCAAACCGGTCATCGCCATGCGGGAACGGGCCGGTGACCTCGCCGCCCTGGACCTCGAAATTCTCGGCCCACCAGATGTGCTTGCCACGGATCGCGTCGAGCCCGCGCACCACGCGCCCGTTGCCATTGTCCATCGCCTCGACCGAAGCCGCATCCTCGGCATAGAGCTTTTCAAGGTTCTGCGCCTCGCGCCCTTCGCGGCACCCGGCGACAAGTTCGTTTGCAATTTCCATCAATGTCATGACGACCCCCAGTTTTGTTCTTTTTTTGTTCTACATCGCGTCGGCGACGGTTTCAAGACAAACCGGCACGGCTTGCGCGGCGGGCGGTCGCCTCCTATACGCAGCCTCATGCTCGACCAGCCCACAAACCGCCCGCCGCTTCCGCCCGAGATCGCCCGCCGGCGCACCTTTGCGATCATCTCGCATCCGGATGCCGGCAAGACGACGCTGACCGAAAAGTTCCTGCTGTATGGCGGTGCCATCCAGATGGCCGGGCAGGTGCGCGCCAAGGGCGAGGCGCGGCGCACGCGGTCGGACTTCATGCAGATGGAAAAGGACCGGGGCATTTCGGTATCGGCCTCCGCGATGTCGTTCGATTTCAAGGGGTTCCGGTTCAATCTTGTGGATACGCCGGGCCATAGCGACTTTTCCGAAGACACCTACCGCACGCTGACCGCGGTGGATGCCGCGGTGATGGTCATCGACGGCGCGAAAGGCGTGGAAAGCCAGACCCGCAAGCTGTTCGAGGTCTGCCGCCTGCGCGACCTGCCGATCCTGACCTTCTGCAACAAGATGGACCGCGAGGCGCGCGACACCTTCGAGATCATCGACGAGATTCAGGAAAACCTGGCCATCGACGTCACCCCCGCCTCCTGGCCCATCGGCCAGGGCCGCGATTTCCTGGGCTGTTACGACATGCTGGGCGACCGGCTGGAACTGATGGACCGCGCCGACCGCAACACGGTGGCAGAAAGCATCGTGCTGGAAGGGCTCGAAGATCCGCGGATGGAGGCGCACGTGCCGCCGCACCTTCTTGAGAAGCTGCGCGAAGAGGTTGACATGGCACGGGAATTGCTGCCTGCGCTGGATCCGAAATCGGTGCTCGAAGGGCATATGACCCCGATCTGGTTCGGCTCGGCCATCAACTCGTTCGGCGTGCAGGAACTGATGAACGGCATCGGCACCTATGGCCCCGAACCGCAGATCCAGCGCGCCACCCCGCGCGAGATTTCGCCCGAAGAAACAAAGGTTTCCGGATTTGTCTTCAAGGCTCAGGCGAACATGGATCCAAAGCACCGCGACCGGGTGGCCTTTTTGCGCATGGCCTCGGGCCATTTCAAGCGCGGCATGAAGCTGACCCATGTGCGCACGAAAAAGCCCATGGCGGTGTCCAACCCGGTGCTGTTCCTCGCCTCTGACCGCGAACTGGCCGAAGAGGCCTGGGCCGGCGACATCATCGGCATCCCCAATCACGGCCAGTTGCGCATCGGCGACACGCTGACCGAGGGCGAGGCGCTGAAGGTCACCGGCATCCCGTCCTTTGCGCCAGAACTGCTGCAGACCTGCCGGGCCGGCGATCCGATGAAGGCCAAGCACCTGGAAAAGGCGCTGATGCAATTCGCCGAGGAAGGCGCGGCCAAGGTGTTCAAACCCGCTTTCGGCTCGGGCTTCATCGTGGGCGTGGTGGGGGCGCTGCAATTCGAGGTGCTGGCCAGTCGGATCGAGCTGGAATACGGACTGCCGGTGCGCTTCGAGCCGTCGCAATTCACCTCGGCCCGCTGGGTGACGGGCAGCAAGCTGGCGGTGGACAAGTTCACCAACGCCAACAAGCAGCATATCAGCACCGATCATGACGGCGACGTGGTCTATCTGACCCGCCTGCAATGGGACATCGACCGGGTCGAGCGGGATTATCCCGACATCACCCTGTCGGCCACCAAGGAAATGCTGACGTAACGCGGGCGTTAACCTCGCGTGATCCACGTCACAGGCAAAAGCAGTTTTCGGTGCGCGCAACGCACTCAAAGGTTGATCGCGCCCGCCATTCCCCCGACCCTCTTCCCGGACGCCCCCGCATGGCGTCCCTGACACGCCAGATCAAAGGAAGAGACACATGGTCCCCGTCACCTATCCGCGTGCATACGCCGCGCTGTGCCTGCTGGCCACGCTGGCCGCCCCGGCCGCGCTGGCCGAAATCGCCCTGCCGCAGGACGCCAAACCCACCTGCGCCGTCACCGCGGCAGAGTTCGACACCTGGTTCATCGACGGCACCGCCGCCGCCGGCAACTCTGTCGTGCCGCCCAACGGGTTCGACTTTCCCGACGCCGCCGCCAGCACCAATTGCGATTTCTACAAATGGGGCGCGCAGATGTTCCTGTGGCTTGCCTCGCCCCGGGGGGACGCGGCGGTGTTCGACAGCGAAGGCTTTTTCGATGTCGTCCACACCGACAACACCGACAAGAATGCCGACAGGTTCGAGATGATCCCGAACCACGCCGGCGCGCCCAACCGCTTTGCGCTGCGCAGCACCAAGCCGCAGGATCGCGGCGGTTCGGGCCAGGCCGGTGGCGGCGACGTGCTGCTGACCGCCAAGGGCGGGCTGACCTATTACGGCATCCACGTCAACGACACCTATGCCGCCTTCGTCAACGGCATGGCCGAGTCGGCTTTCAACTTCACCCGGGGCGACATCACGCACAGCTTTCCGGTCACCGAGGCCGATGCCGCACAGGTGGTGGAATACGGGATGCAGCACGGGCTGATCACCTATGACCCGGATGCCTCGTTGTTTGCCAGCACGGTCGAAATGAAGACCTCGTGGGTGGACGTGTCCGAGGTCGACCCTTCGCGCCATCTGGTGATCACGGCCGACGTACCGAAATTCGACACCGGCGATGCCGCCACCTGGCCCGCCGACGGCATAGAGAAACGCCGCTTTGCGCTGGTGGGCATGCACATCGCCGCGCCGGTGAAGGACCATCCGGAACTGGTGTGGATCAGCTACGAGCATCTCGATAACGCGCCGCTGGCCGACTACACCTATATCAACGACAAGGGCGAGGTGGACTGGTCGGGCTATGACGCCAAGGGCAGCTGGATCTACGCGGTGAACCCTTCGCATGTGCCCAACGAGATCGCCTCGGTCGCGTCCATCGGCAGTGACGGCGCCATCACCGCGGCGAACGGGGCCACAATCGGCCCGGTACAGGCCGCACAGAAGAACCCCTGGGGCAACGCGCCCGGCCCCGACAGCAGCCCCGACAGCAATACAGACCTGGTGTCGCTGAACGCCTCCATCGGGGCCCTTCTGGCCGGGCTGGGCGACGTGCGGGCGCAGTACTACCAGCTGGGCGGCATCTGGACCGCCGCGGGCCAGCTGCCCTATAACGGGCAGGACGGCACGCTGCGCGGCGGGTTGCGGCTGGCGAATGCCACGATGGAGACCTTTCACCAGTATCCCGACTACAACAACGGCTTCACCTCGGTGAACTGCTTTTCGTGCCACGGCGCGTTTGGCGCCAAGACCGGCACCAGCGTCAGCCATATCTTCGACGGACTTGCGCCGTTGAAATAGGCGCGGTCCGGGCCTTGCTGGTGGTGCGCGCCTTCTGCGGGGCGCGCGCCTGTTGGCCTGTCAGGAAAATTTCACCTGTCGGGGCTGGTATCGTCGCGCGGGATCGCGATATGTTATGGTATAACATAGTGAGGATGCCCCGATGACACCGATCCGAACGCTTCTTGCCGTCACCGCCCTGCTGGCAGGGCCTGCCCTGGCCGAAGGCGACGACCACCATCTCAGCGAAGCCGATGGCCTGCGCATCCTGCACGCCTGGGCCGTGGAGGCGCGCGGTGGCCATGAAATCTACATGGAGATCCAGAACACCGGCGACAGCACCGTGACCCTGGCCGGCGGCGAAACCCATGACGGAGCGGCGCTGGTGCTGATGGCGACCGAGGTAAGCGCGCAAGGCGGCGCGGTGCCGATCGGCGAAATTCCGATCAGCGGCGGGTCGGACATGGATCTGGAGCCCGGCGGGCTTTATCTTTGGCTTGAACCGGCGGCGGACGCGGCTGTCGGCGACCTGTTCGAAGCGCATGTGACCCTGGACCCGGTGGGGGAGATCGAGATTGAAGTCGAAATCATGGCTCCTGGCACTCGCCAGCATCCTCACGCTGGTCATAACCATTGAGATCCTGCGGCCCCGCGCCGGGGCCGTTGCCGAAACGGTGCCTCTGAACCAGGGCGCGCTGGCCACGGCCCTGGCCGAGGCCGGGGCCACGCTGGTGCAGGGCCGCCCGGGCGTCAGCCCGGCGGGCTGGGATCTGCTGGGGCAGATCACGCTGGAAGAGGTGGAGACCAACGGCCGCTGGGCGGTGCGAAAGACCTTCCCGCCGGAACTGGAAGCGCAGGCGCAGGGCTTTCGCATCACCGGATATTACGTGCCCATCGAGGCGCAGGCCTATGTGACCAGCTTCATCCTGGTGCCCGACCCGGCGGATTGCCCGTTCTGCGGCAATGGCGGCTATGGTCCGACGCTGGAGGTCGCCATGTCCAGGCCGGTGCCGGATCTGCCGGAAGGATCCGAAGTGACGGTGGAGGGGCGGCTGAACTTCGACACCAGCGACGAGACCTATCGCTCGGTCTTTCTGACCGACGGTCGGCTGGTGGACTGAGGCCGACACGGGCGTAGGGCGGGGTTTACCCCGCCGCCCGTCCAGGCAATCCGCAGGTGCGGCGGGGTAAACCCCGCCCTACATCTGCGCCATCAGACGGGCCTTTTCGCCGGCATCCTCGGGGCGCGAGATCGCCTCGGCCAGCGCTTCCAGCGTCGCGATGGAATGGCCGGCCCGAAAGCTGTCCACATGGGGCAGCATGGCGCGGATGCCCGTGGCCTTTGGCGCGAACCCGTCCCAGCGCAGCAGGGGGTTGAGCCAGATCAGGTGGCGGGCCGACAGGTGCAGGCGCTCCATCTCCTTTTCCAGCGCGCCGGCATCGTCGCGGTCGAGCCCGTCGGTGATCAGGAGCACCACCGCCCCCTGCCCCATCACCCGGCGCGACCAGTCGCGGTTGAAGGCGTGCAGGCATTGCCCGATCCGGGTGCCGCCTTCCCAGTCCTGCGCCTCGGCCCCGGCCGACTTCAACGCGGCATCGACGTCGCGCGTGGCCAGGTGGCGGGTGATGTTGGTCAGCCGCGTGCCAAAGGTGAAGGCGTGCACGCGGGCCCAGCCCTGGCCCTTCTCGTTCGCCACCGCGTGGAGAAAATGCAGGACCATGCGGCTGTATTGCGACATCGACCCGGAGATGTCGCAAAGCACCACCAGGTTGGGCCAGCGTGGCCGCTGCCGGGCGCGCGCGATCTGCTGAATCTCGCCGCCCTGGCGCAACGCCTGCCGGAGCGTCTTGCGCGCGTCCATGCGCGCGCCCCGGGCCGCGGCCATCCGGCGGCGCGACAGGATCGGCTTGACCGGCAGGGTCAGCCGCGCCAGCATGCGCCTGGCCTGGGCGATTTCTTCGGTGGACATCTGTTCGAAATCGAGGCTGCGCAGCTTTTCCTCGGCGCTCATGGTGAAGGAGGCGTCGATTTCGATCCGGGCGCCCTCGTCGTCCTCTGGCGTGGACGCCTCGGGCAAGTCGGGCATCTGGTCGCCCAAAAGCGCCTGTGCCGCACGTTTCTCGGCGGATTGTGCGATCTTTTCCTCCTGCACGCCGCGGATGGCGGGCAGCATCATGGACATCATGTGTTCGAGGAACCGCGGATCGCGCCAGTAGAGGCGGAAGACCTGGGCAAAGACCACCCGGTGCTCGGGCCGGTTCACGAAACAGGCATGCAGCGTCCAGTAGAAATCCATCCGGTCGGTGAAGCCCGCCGCCTCCACCGCGCGGACCGCGTCGATCACACGCCCCGGCCCCACCGGCAGGCCTGCCCGGCGCAGGGCGCGGGCGAAATGGACGATGTTCTGCGCCAGGCGCGGGTGTTCGGGAATGTCGAGCGGGAGGTATTCTGGCATCTGTCGCGTGGGGGCTCTGCCCCCACACCCCCGGGGGTATTTCACCCAAGAAGAAGCAGGGGGGTGGGAAGGAGTTCAGGCGGGTTCGAGAGCGGATCTGGCCGCGTCGAGGATGCGCTTGGCCTCTCCGCCTTCGATCCGGGCAATGTCGTCCTGGTATTTCAGGATGGCGCCCAGCGTGTCGGAGATCACCTCGGGCGACAGGTCCACAACGTCGAGGGCCAGCAGGCATTTGGCCCAGTCGATGGTTTCGGCCACGCCGGGTTTCTTGAAGATGTCTTCGGTTCTGAGCGCCTGCACGAAGGCGATGATCTGGCGCGACAGGGTTTCGCTGACCTCCGGGGCGCGGGCGTTGAGGATCTCGAGCTCGCGGGCGAAATCGGGGTAGTCGACCCAGTGGTAGAGGCAGCGGCGTTTCAGCGCGTCGTGCACCTCGCGCGTGCGGTTGGAGGTCAGGATCACGATGGGGGGTTCCGGCGCCCGGATGGTGCCGATCTCGGGGATGGTGACCTGGAAATCGCCGAGGGCTTCCAGCAGGAAGGCCTCGAACGGCTCGTCGGTGCGGTCCAGCTCGTCGATGAGCAGGACGGGTGCGCCGCGCGCGTCGGGGCGCATAGCCTCAAGCAGGGGCCGTTCGATCAGGTAGTCGGGGCCGAACAGCTCGGTCTGCAGCGCCGCGCGGTCGGCACCGCCGCCGGCCTCGGCGGTGCGGATCGCGATCATCTGGGCCGGGAAGTTCCATTCATAGACCGCCGAGGAGGCGTCGAGCCCCTCGTAGCATTGCAGCCGGATCAGGCGGCGGTCGAGGCAGGCGGCCAGCGCCTTGGCGATCTCGGTCTTGCCGACACCGGCCTCGCCTTCGAGGAACAGCGGCCGGCCGAGACGCAGCGACAGGAACACCACGGTGGCCAGCGCGCGCCCGCAGACATAGCCGGTCTGGCCAAGGCGGGTTTGCACGTCGTCGATGGTTTCAGGGATGTTCATGGGCCGTCCTCCTGACTGTCGGGAGTGCCTGCCCCGGCGCGCGGGGTCAATAGCGCCAAGGTCGCAGCCGTTCACCCATTTTCCCGGGAAAAGTTGACGCCTTGCGCGCAAGCTGTCATGATTCGCGCAACGACGGCACGGGGAAAACCCCCGGCACCTGACGGGCGATGAGCAGACATGCCTATACCTGATGCGGAGGCGCAGACATGCGCATAACCGCCGTGACCTGTGTGAAGAACGAAGGCCCGTTCCTGCTGGAATGGATCGCCTTCAATCGCCTTCTGGGCGTGACCGATTTCCTGTTCTACTCGAACGATTGCACCGACGGCACCGACACGCTGCTGGATGCGCTGGCGGCGCGGGGCGGCGTGACGCATCTGCCAAACCCCGCCAAGGGGCGCAATTACCAGATGGAGGCGCTGAAGGATGCGGCGAAACAGCCCGTCATGCGCGACGCCGACTGGGTCTGGGTCGCGGATGTGGACGAGTTCCTGAACATCCATGTAGGCGATCATTCGATCCCCGCCCTGATCGCGGCCTGCGGCGATCCGCAGGCGATCAGCGTGACCTTCCAGTTCTTTGCCAATGACGGGGTGTGGGCGTATGCCGACCTCCCGGTGATCGGGCAGTTCACCCGGTCCCACAACCCCGACCTGTGGTGCGCCGAGACGGCAATCGAAGTCAAGACCCTGGTGCGCAAGGATTTTCCTCTGCAGTATTACGGCGCGCACCGGCCCTTTTTCAAGGAAAAGCTCGCCGAGGCGAAGCGCCCGCGCTGGACGGACGGATCGGGCCGCAAGGTGCCGCACAAGTTCCTAGTGGCCGCGAACCCGCGCCGTATCCGCAAGTTTCCGGCAGGTGGCGCGCGGGCGTTCGCGACGCTGAACCATTATGCCCTGCGCTCGCTCGACAGCTACCTGGTCAAGAACGACCGGGGCGATGTGAACCGCGAGGGGCGTGCCTTTGACGACACCTATTGGCGCGAACGCAACGACCGCGCGCATCAGGACCTTTCGATCCGGCGCTACCTGCCGCGGCTGGAGGCCGCGCTGAAGGCGCTCAAGGCCGATGCGGAGGTCGCGGCACTGCATGCCGACTGCGTGGCCCGCCACAAGGCCAAGCGTGACGCGCTGATGGCGGACCCGGCCTATGCGGAAATGTACGCGCATCTGAAGGCGCTGCCGCCCTATCCGCCCGGCGAATACGAGCTGATGCAGGAACTGGGACTGGTGGCATGACCCGTCTGAAATGCGTCAATCTCGGCCTGCCCAAGACGGGCACCACGACGCTTGCCCGTGCGCTGACCGAGGCGGGCTGGCTGGTGGCCGATCACAAGGTGCGGCGCTTGCATACGCAGGATCCGGCCCTGGCCGGCACCTTCGTGGGCCGGCAGGTTTACCGCGGTTATTTTGAGACCGGCGATCCGTTTGCATTCCTTGGCTTCTACGATGCGCTGGGCGAGGTCAGCGTGGTGAACGCCACGGGCTGTTTCTGGCCGCAATGCGATTACCACGTGCTGAAGGCGATGCGGCTGGCGCGGTCTTCGGTGGCCTATGTCGCCACGTGGCGGCGCGCCGAAGAGGTGGCCGACAGCATGCTGCGCTGGAACAATCTTGGCGCGCGCCGCCTGCCGCAGGGCGCGATCCCGGGCTTGCCCTATGGATTCGGGACCACCGAGGCCGAGCTGATCCGCTGGATCGAGGCGCATTACGAGATGCTGCGCGACGTCTTTGGCGACGATCCGCGCTATCTGGAACTGCCCGTGGCGGCTCCGGACGCGCCGGCGCAACTGGCTGCACATCTGAAGATCGACCTGCCCTGGTGGGGACGCGAGAACGAGAACACCGACAACCCGGCACGGGGGGCGGCGTGATGCGCATCTATCTTCATATCGGGCCGGACGGGGCCTTGGCCGACCGCATGCAGCGGGTGCTGCATGCCAAGCGGGATCAGCTGTTAGGCAAAGGCGTGCTCTATGCCCGCGCGCCCGGGGCAAAGAACCACACGCGGCTGTTCATGGCCGTGACCGATCCGGAAAACGTGGACAGCCTGCGCTTCAACCGCGGCTATATCGCGCCGGAGAAGCAGCAGGTGCTTTGCGAGGACGTGGCGCGCGGACTGACGCAAGAGGTGGCGCAGCACCGTCCCGACACGCTGATCCTGTCGGCGCACCAGCTTGGGTCGAGCCTTGTCAGCCGGTCGGAGCTGGCACGTTTGCGCGCGCTGCTCGCGCCACTTTCGGACGAGATCCGCGTGGTCGCGCATCTGGACGATCCCGCGCGCATGCTGCTGCAGCGCTACGGCGCGCAACTGATCGAAGGCCGCAGCGCGTCGCTGCAGGCCGAGCTGGATTGCCTGGCCGCGGAAAGCTTCTGGGACGCCGCGATTGCCACCCGCCCCGCGCCCGACCCGCAGGCGGGCCAGTTCGGCGAAGTGCAGGGCGCGTGCCACTGGCTCGATTTCGCGCGGCTGGAACAGGAATGGCAGGCTGTGTTCGGCGCGGGCGCCGTTGCGTTTCATAGCGTCGACCAGGAGGCACTT
Source organism: Alphaproteobacteria bacterium (assembly GCA_030425925.1). Taxonomy (GTDB): domain Bacteria; phylum Pseudomonadota; class Alphaproteobacteria; order Rhodobacterales; family Rhodobacteraceae; genus JAUHZO01. The sequence continues at coordinate 65,356 of JAUHZO010000011.1, forward strand.
TTCGGAGAGGCCGCGCCGGATGCCCTGCGCGCGGCCTTCGGCATCGACGACAGCTTTGGCAAGGCCGAGCCCGAGGACCGGCCCAGCCCCCCGTCTGCCGCCTGGCAGACGCGCTGCCGGCTGTTCAACGACGCGGTGCTGCGGCTTCTGGCGCAGAAACAGGTGATCCTGCCCCGCCAGCTCTGGCGCAAGTTCCTGGTGGAGCTGAAGGTGCATGGCGATCCGATTGCGCCGGGCAGCCTTGCCGCCCTGTCGAAGCATTTCGAAAAGGACATCAAGGCGCTCTGCAAACGCCATCCCGGCCTTCACAAGGCGGCGATGAAGCGCGACCGCAAGGTCGCGGACTGGGTCGAGGCCGACCCGCAGAACGGCTTCCGCGCGACGCAATACCTGATGGCCTTCCGCTGGCGCATCCAGCAGGCCACCAAGGAAGAACTGGCCAACAAGCAAGCCGACCTTGCCAGGCTGAACACCCCCGCCCCGGCGGCGGAGACGCCGGTCGCCATGGATAAAAGCGTGGAGGCGATCCTGTCGCCCACCGCACGCCGCGTCATGCCGCCGCTGGCCAAGCAGAACTTTGCCAAGCTGCAATCCTCGGTCTTTGCCCCGCACAACCGTCTGGGCCATGTCAACGAGGAAGAGCTGGCCGCCGCCTTCCCGCCGAGGCCGCCGCGCCCCCTGCCCGAAGGATCGTCGGGCAATGTCATCGTCGGCTGTATGAAGAACGAGGCGCCGTATATCGTCGAATGGGTCGCCTATCACCGCGCCATCGGCGTGGACAATTTCCTGATCTACACCAATGGCTGCGAGGACGGCACGACCGAGATCCTCGACCGCCTGCAAGAGATGGGCGTCCTGCAGCACCGCGACAACAACAACTGGACGGGCAATTCCCCCCAGCAGCACGCGCTCGACAACGCGCTGGCCGAGCCGGTGATCCGGAACGCCGACTGGATCATCCATATCGACGTGGACGAGTTCATCAACGTGCGCTGCGGCAATGGCACGCTGGATGATTTCATGGCCCGCGTGCCTGATGCCACCAACGTCGCGATGACCTGGCGGCTCTTTGGCCATAACGGTGTGAGCGAACTGGCGGACCGGTTCGTGATCGAGCAATTCGACACCTGCGCCCCGAAATACTGCCCCAAACCGCACACGGTCTGGGGCTTCAAGACGATGTTCCGGAATATCGGCGCCTATGGCAAGATCAGCTGCCACCGGCCCAACAAGCTGATGGACGGGTTCGAAGCCAGGGTGAAATGGGTCAACGGGTCGGGCCGCGACATGACGTCTGAGGCGATCAAGAACGGCTGGCGCAACTCCAAGAAGTCCATCGGCTACGACCTGATCCAGCTGAACCACTACGCGCTGCGTTCGGCCGAATCCTTCCTGATCAAGCGCCAGAGGGGCCGTGCGCTGCATGTGGACCGCTCCATCGGGCTGAACTACTGGATCCGGATGGACTGGTCGGTGCATCGCGACATCACCATCAAGCGCAACGTGCCGCGGCTCAGGGCGGAATATGACCGGCTGATGCAGGACGACACGCTGCGCCACTGGCACCGGACCGGCCTTGCCTGGCACCGCGCCAAGGCGGACGAATTGCACGGCAACCCCGAATTCGAAGAGCTTTATCAGCAGGCGCTGGTGCTGGAGCTGACCGAAACCGAACGGGTGGCCTATGCGCTTGCCCTCGACATGGAGACCTGAGATGGACGGCAGCGACCTGGAGCAGGACGGCCCGAGCCCGTTCATCCGCTCGCGCGGAATGCGGATCCCGAAACATCCCGAGATCATCACCGGCCGCATCCGCCGCGCCCTGCGCGAAGGCGCGTATGAGCGCAAGGAATGCGACGCGGTTGGCAAGGTGGTGCAGCCTGGCGACACGGTACTGGAACTGGGCGGCGGCATCGGCTACATGTCGGCGCTGCTGTCGCACAACCGCAAGGTGCGCCGGGTGGTGACCTACGAAGCCAACCCGATGCTGATCCCCTACATGCAGGCACTGCACGCCGCCAACGGCATCGAGAACGTGGAACTGCGCAACGCGCTGCTGGCGCCCGAACCCGGCCCGCCGGTGGATTTCCACATCCGCCGGAACTTCCTCGCCTCATCGATGGAACGCGACAGCAATCCCGACAGCATCGTCGAGACGGTCCAGGTGGATTGCCACGGCATCGCGGCCGCCGTGGCCGAGCTGAAGCCCGATGTGCTGGTCTGCGACATCGAAGGCGCCGAGGCGGCCCTGCTGCCCGCCGGGGACTGGTCGGGCCTGCGCGTGGCGGTGATCGAGCTGCATCCGCAATGGATCGGCCAGGCCGGGGTGCAGGCGGTCTTTGACGCGATGCACAAGGCCGGGCTGACCTATTTCCCCCGCGCCTCCGAGGCCAAGGTGGTGACCTTCCGCAAGGGCTGGTGAGACCGGTGCGGGGCCGGGCGCACAAGAGTTTTCGACGAAAACTCTTTCACCGCGGCCCCGCCGCGGGAAAAAGTCTTCGCCGAAGACTTTTTCCCGCCGCCCCGTCCGCCGGTCCCGCGCCGAAGACTTTTCGCAGAAAAGTCTTCGCCCCCACCCGGGGCGCAAGGGCATGAAGATCACCGCCGTGCTCTGCCTGCGCAACGAGGCCGCGTTCCTGCTCGACTGGCTGGCCCATCACCTGGTCTGCGGCGTCACCCATGTCGTGGCGCTGACGAACGATTGCCAGGACGGCACCGACACCCTGCTCGACCGGCTGGCGACGCTGGGTTACGTCACCCATATTCGCAACGACGGCCCCTACGACAAGGGCGGCATCCAGTTCACCGGGCTGAAGCTGGCCGACAAGGCAGAGGCGGTGCGCGACGCCGACTGGCTGCTGGCGCTGGACATCGACGAATTCGTCAATGTCCATCTGGGCGACCGCACCCTGCCCGCCCTGATCGAGGCCCTGCCCGAGGCCACCGCCATCACGCTGACCTGGCGGCTGTTCGGCAATGCCGGCGTGGTGCGCTATGAGGACCAGCCGGTGCCGGAGCAGTTCACCCGCGCCGCCCCGACGGTGATGTACTGGCCGTGGCGCGCGGCCATGTTCAAGACGCTCTATCGCAACGATCGCACCTACCGCAACCTTGGCGTGCACCGTCCGCGCAATCCCCATGAGGACCGGCTGGGCTCGGCGCGCTGGTACGATGGCGAGGGCCGCGCGCTGGAGGCCGAGTTTGCCACCCGCCGCATCTTTTCGCCCTATGGCCGGTCAAACCATGCGCTGGTGCAACTGAACCACTACCCGCTGGGCGCAATGGAAAGCTATGTGCTCAAATCCGATCGCGGGCGCGCGGTGCATTCCGATCATGTCCTGGGCATGGATTACTGGGTGGAGCGGAACTGGTGCACCGAAAAGGACACCAGCATCCTGGCCCTGTCCGACCGGGTGGCCGCGCGCCGCGCCGCCCTTGCCGCCGATCCCGATCTCGCGCGCCTGCACAAAGAGGCGGTGGCCTGGCGCAAGGCCCGGTTCGAGGCGCTGCTGGCGCAGGAGCCGGCCCGCGCGCTCTTTGCGCGGCTTCTGATGACCCCGCCCTCGCAGCCGCTGAGCCGTGCCGCGGCGGGCTTTCTGGCGGCCCACGCCACGCGCGCCCGCGACGCGGGCTGAGCCGGGCGCGCCCGGCCCCGTCCAGAATTACCCCGCATTTTGCACAATTTCGCCGGAAACCCGGAGCATTGTTTCCCAAAAGGCGACGCGAACACGCGCGCCGGGGGCTGAACACGGGCAATGCAATGGATGAGCAGAACGAACCCTTCGATCCGGACCTGTCACAGCTGGGGCAGGCCGACTGGCTGCAGGCGCTGCGCCGGATCGGGCAGGACAACGGCTTTGCCGAACCCCTGGGCAAGGATCACGCCGCGCTCTTCGTCGAACGCGGCGATACGCTCCTGGTCAGTTTCGAGCGCATGCGCGACGTGTTCACCGAAACCCCGGCCCGCACGCCGTTGTCCTTCGAGATGGTGCGCCGCAACGGCTGGTCGGTGCTGACGGTGCTGTGCCGCGGCGATACCTGGGGGCGCGATCCGCGGGTCTACGGCTTTTTCGACCAGTTGCTGGATGACGGCTTTTTCGACGAATTCGACACTGTGCTGTTCTACGGTGCCGGGTCCTGCGGCTATGCCGCCGCCGCCTATTCCGTGGCGGCCCCCGGCGCGCGGGTGCTGATGCTGGCGCCGCAAGCCACGCTGGATCCGCGCGTGACCGAATGGGACGACCGGTTTGCCGCCGAACGCCGCCGCGACTTCACCTCGCGCTACGGGTTTGCGCCCGACATGATCGACGCCGCACAACACGCCGTCGTGCTTTACGACCCGCGGCACCGGCTGGATGCGATGCACTCCGCGCTGTTCGAACGCCGCAACGTGTCGCGCTTTCGCCTGCCCTTCTTCGGCGGCGCGCTGCAGGCGGACCTGCTGGAGATGGACATCCTGCCCGATCTGCTGGACGCGCTGGCCGAAGACCGGCTCGACACCGCCCGCTTTGCCGAGCTGTTCCGCGCGCGGCGCACACATCGCGGCTATCTGCGCAACCTGCTGCAGCATCTGGAGGCCGAAAACCGGATCGAGCTGATGCGCATGCTGTGCGAAAACGTCACCGCGCGCATGCACGCCCCGCGCTTTCGCAAGCGTTTGGCCGCGCTGCCCGAACGCGAGGATCAGGACTGACGCGACAGGATCGCCTCGCGCAGTTCCTGCTGGAAATAGCCAAGCGCCGCGCCGATCACCAGCACCACCGGGCTGCTGCCGCTGGTGCCGATCCACAGGACCAGCGCCGCGCCCAGCAGCGTGACCAGCAGCGCGGCCACGCGCCGGTCATCGCTGGCGGGCAGGTTGTCGGCACCGATCAGCGAGACAAGGAATTCGGTGATGCGCGGCTCCAGCGGGCGCGCGGCCCAGCCGGCCAGCGCCGACAGGATCAAGGTCAGGATCATGGTCACCCCCGGAACGGTCCAGTTGGCCGATGTCTAGCGCGACTGGCGGCGTCCGACAATGCTCTGGCCTGTGCCGCGCGCCCGTGCTAACGCCCGCGCCATGCACCGGATCACCCTACGCCGCCCCGATGACTGGCACCTGCACCTGCGCGATGGCGCGATGCTGCGCGCCATGGCCCCGGAAAGCGCCCGCCATTTCGGCCGGGCGATCATCATGCCCAACCTCGTGCCGCCCGTCGTGACCGGGGCCGAGGCCCGCGCCTATCGCGACCGGATCCTCGCCGCCCTGCCCGAGGGCCACGCCTTCACGCCGCTGATGACGCTGTACCTGACCGAAGCGACCGACCCGCAGGACGTCATCGCCGCGCACCAGGCCGGTCTGATCACGGCGGTCAAGCTCTACCCCGCCGGGGCCACGACGAACTCGGCCTCGGGCGTGCGCGATATCGACAAGGTGCGCGGCGTGCTGGACGCCATGGCCGAGGCCGCGATCCCGCTATGCGTGCATGGCGAGGTGGTGGATGCCGATGTGGACATCTTCGACCGCGAGGCGGTGTTCATCGACACCGTGCTGGACCCGCTGCGCCGCGACACGCCAGGCCTGCGCGTGGTCATGGAGCACATCACCACGCGCAGGGGCGTGGACTATGCCCGCTCCGGCGGCCCCGACCTGGGCGCGACGATCACCACACATCACCTGGTGATCAACCGGAACGCGATCCTGGCGGGGGGTATCAAGCCGCATTACTACTGCCTGCCGGTGGCCAAGCGCGAAGAGCACCGGCTGGCCCTGCGTGCGGCCGCCGCATCGGGGGAGGCCTGTTTCTTTCTGGGCACTGACAGCGCGCCGCATGTCGACCCGCTGAAGGAACAGGCCTGCGGCTGCGCGGGGTGTTTTACCGCGACAAACACCCTTTCGATCCTGGCCGAAATCTTCGAGCAGGAAGGCGCGCTGGACAAGCTGGAGGCGTTCGTGTCGCTGAACGGCCCGGCCTTTTACCGGCTGCCGGCAAGCGCGGACGTGATCACTCTGGAAAAGGGCGATCCCGTGGCCTACCCCGCGAAGATCGACACCGAAGACGGCCCCGTTACCGTGTTCGATCCCATGATGCCGTTGCATTGGCGGGTGCTGTAGTCCGGGGTATTTGGACCAAGAAGAAGACAGGGGCGTGGGGTTTTCGGGGACGCGCTGCGCATGGGCCTGTCCGTGCGGTGCAGGCGCAAGACGCCCCGGGGTTCTGGCCGCGAGAAGCGGGCCAGGGGCGCGTTCGCATCGGGCGGTGAACTGCCGTTTCGGGAGCGTCCCTGCGCCGCGGAAGACGCCGGGCGACGACGAGGTCCACCTGCATCACCTTTGCACCTGTCGGGAGCGGCGTTGCGGCCTGTCGGGCGAGGTCGAGTCGATCCTCGAGGATCCCGCCGGCCGGCACGCCGCGCGGGACGGATGACGTAACGATATCATGACAGGCCGCGGGCTTGCGCTGTGACCGCGCCACCACAGGCCCGAGTCGCAACACCTACATGTTGACGCGGCACCCTCGGTTCTGGCAAGATACGGTAGTGATGCACAGGCGCCAGCTTATCCCCAGAAACATACATTTTGCGCGATCCATCGGGCAGGCGCTAAGACACCGGCCACGCAGTCGGGGGACGAAATGAACGAGATCACCATGATCAACCCGGGCGCGCAGATCGATGCGCCCGAAACCATGCCGCATTCCATCGAGGCCGAGCAGCAGCTTCTGGGCGCGATCCTGACCAACAACGATATCTATGACCGGGTCAGCAGCATCCTCGGGCCGCAGCATTTCTACGATCCCGTCCATGCCCGCATCTTCGAGATTTCCGCCGCGCGCATCGCCAAGAACAACCTTGCCTCGCCGGTGACGCTCAAGGCGTTCATGGAGGAGGACGAAGGGCTGAAGGAATTGGGCGGCCCGGCTTACCTCGCGCGGCTGGCGGGGGCGGCGGTGTCGTCTTATGCGGTGCGCGATTACGCGCAGATGATCTATGATCTGGCGGTCCGGCGCGACCTGATCCAGCTGGGCCGCAACATCAGCGCCAAGGCCTCCAAGGTCGACATTGCCTCGGAGCCGCGCGAGCAGATCGTGGAGGCGGAACAGGCGCTTTACAAGCTGGCCGAGCAGGGCCAGAGCGAGAGCGGGTTCCAGTCCTTCCTGCGCGCGGTGACGGATGCGGTGAACGTGGCCAACGCCGCCTATCAGCGCGAAGGCGGGCTGGCGGGGATTTCCACCGGGCTGACCGATCTGGACAAGAAGCTGGGCGGGCTGCACCCGTCGGACCTGTTGATCCTTGCGGGCCGTCCCTCCATGGGCAAGACCTCGCTGGCCACGAATATCGCGTTCAACATCGCCAAGGCCTACAAGAAGGGGGTGAAACCCGACGGGAGCGAAGGCGCCATCGAAGGCGGGGTCGTGGGCTTCTACTCGCTGGAAATGAGTGCCGAACAGCTGGCGGCGCGGATCCTGTCGGAGGCGGCGGAGGTGCCCAGCGAACAGATCCGCAAGGGCGACATGACCGAGGCCGAGTTCCGCCGCTTTGTCGAGGCGGCCAAGCGGCTGGAGGCCTGCCCGCTTTACATCGACGACACGCCCGCCCTGCCCATCGCGCAGCTGGCGGCGCGGGCACGGCGGCTGAAGCGGACGCATGGTCTGGACGTGCTGATGGTGGATTACCTGCAGCTGGTGCGCGGCACCGGGTCGAAGGCGTCCGAGAACCGGGTGAACGAGATTGCCGAGATCTCGATGGGGCTGAAGGCCATCGCCAAGGAACTGGCGATCCCGGTCATCGCGCTGTCGCAGCTGTCGCGCCAGGTGGAGAACCGCGAGGACAAGCGCCCGCAACTGTCGGACCTGCGGGAATCGGGCTCGATCGAGCAGGACGCCGACGTGGTGATGTTCGTGTTCCGCGAGGAGTATTACAAGGAGCGCGAAAAGCCTGGCGACCACGACCTGGAGAAGATGGCGATGTGGCAGCAGGACATGGAGCGCCTGCACGGCAAGGCCGAGGTCATCATCGGCAAGCAGCGTCATGGCCCCATCGGCACGGTGGAGCTGTCCTTCGAAGGCCGGTTCACGCGCTTTGGCAACCTGGTGAAGCCCTGGCAGAACGACGGCGGCTACTGAGGTGTAGGGTGCGCTATAGCGCACCTTACCGCATCGGTCAGAGCGGCACGAGTCCGCCGAACGGGGTCCTGGCGGTCCAGCCATCGGCCACGCCGCGCTGCGCCAGAGCGGCCTTGATGCAGCCGGCATGGGTGACGATCAGTGCCCCTTCGGGCGCGGCCTCCAGCCCTGTGGCCACCCGCGCGGCCAGCATGGCGACGCTTTCGCCGCCATGGCCGCGATAGGCCATGAAATCGGCGGCCCAGGCGTCGAGTTCATGGCGCGGCACCGCGTCCCAGGGCACGCCCTCCCACCGGCCGAAATCCATTTCGATCCAGCCGGGTTCGACGCGCAGATCCAGCGCTCGCAAGGCCGCGATGCGCTCTGCCAGCTGCAGGCAGCGGCCCAGTGGCGAGGATATCACGCAGGTGACCGGCGGCAGGCACTTCAGGATCCCGGCGGCCTCGTCCTCGAACCCTGGCGAAAGCGGCAGGTCGGTGCGCCCGTAGCACAGGCCCGGGGCCATGTCGGGCGTGGTATGGCGCAGCAGCGTCAGAGCCACGCCACCGCCCCCACATACACGCCCAGTTCCCCCACGACCATGGTGGCCCCGAGACAGTCGCCGGTGTGTCCGCCCAGCCGCGCGACAAAACCGGCGCGCAGCGCCTGGGCCAGCGCGATGCAGGTGATCATGGCGAAAAACGTCAGGCCCGGGCCAGCCCCCAGCACCAGCGCCGCCAGCACGACCAGCGCCGTGGCCAGCGCCACGCGGTAGCCATCGGGCGTGATGGCCGGGGCCACGAACTTGGCACCGACATCGCGGGCATAGCGCGTGGTCGAGATCACGTGCACCACCGCCATGCGCCCCAGCGCGTGCCCAGCCACCAGCAGCCAGGCCGCCTGTCCGGGCGTCAGCGCCATCAGCAGCGCCGCCTTCAGCGCCAGCGCCATGCCCAACGCCACGGCGCCATAGGTGCCGATGCGCGAATCGCGCATGATTTCCAGCGCGCGTGCCTTGTCGGCCCCGCCCAGCAGGCCGTCGGCCGCATCGGCCAGACCGTCCTCGTGCATGGCACCGGTCAGCGCCAGCGTCGCCACCATCGACAGCAGCACTGCCACCGGCAGCGGCAGCACCAGCGCCGCACCGCCCAGCACGGCGGCCCCGATGGCCCCGACCAGCGCCCCCACCAGCGGGTAATACTTGGCCGAGCGCACCTGCAGATCGTCCGACCAGGGCAGGCCGGCGGGCAGCGGCAGCCGGGTCAGGAACTGCACCGCCAGCAGGAACAGCTGCCATTCCAGCCGCAGCGCGCCGGTCATGGATGGGGATCACCGTCCGGCGCGGCCATGTCGTTGAACATCGCCACGGCGCAGGTCACGATGGGCCAGGCCAGCGCCGCGCCCACACCTTCGCCCATGCGCATGTCCAGCGACAGAAGCGGCCGGGCCGACATCGCGTCCAGCAAGACTTCGTGCCCGGCCTCGGTCGAAAGCAGGCAGAACACCATGGCGGCGCGCGACTCCGGCTCCAGCGCGGCGGCAACCAGTGCCGCGGCGGTGGCGATGTAGCCATCCACCAGCACCAGGCGCCGCGCCTCGGCCGCGCCCATCATGGCACCGGCCATCATCGCGATCTCGTAGCCGCCGAATTCCTCCAGCGCGCGGTGCGGATCCAGCGGGCCCGGAACCCGGGCGCTGGCCTGCTGCAGCACCGCGTGCTTGTGCATCAGCCCGTCATCATCCAGCCCCGACCCGCGCCCCACCAGGTCGGACAGCGGGGTGCCCACCAGGCGGTGCGCCAGAAGCGCCGCAGACGAGGTGTTGCCGATCCCCATCTCGCCAAAGGCCATGGCGTCGAACCGGCCCGCGGCCCCCAGCCTGCGCCCGGTCTGCAGCGCCTTGGCCACCGCCACCCGCGCCATCGCGGGGCGGTGCAGGAACGAGGCCGTGCCCGGGCCAAGGCTGTGTTCCACCACTTCGGCCATGTCGAACCCGCCACCGCGGGTGCCGGCATTGACCAGCTGCAGCGCCAGCCCGTTCTGACGGGCCACGACGCTGGCCGCCGCACCGCCACCGGCAAACTTGCGCACCCGCTGGCGCGTGGCGTCGGGGGCCGAGGCCGACACGCCTTCGGACGCGATGCCGTGGTCACCGGCAAAGATCGTCAGCTGGCAGGACTGCATCACCGGCGACAGCGAGCCCTGCAGCCGCGCCACCTGCCGCGCGATGCGTTCCATCCGGCCAAGCGCACCGAAGGGGCGCGATATCCCCTCGATCCGGCGCGCCAGCGCGGTTTCGAACTCTTTTGACCGGTTTCCGTCCATGAAGCCCGCTTAGCCTTGCCCCCGTCACCTCACAACCCGGTTCCTGAGCTACTGCCTCAATTTGGTGCAAATGGGGTAAAGATCGCAGGATTCGAGGGCAGTTGCCGAAGACGTGAGCCGCCCGCCCGTCCGGCGCGGCGGCGATTTCCCCTTGACCCCATCGGCCGTCCTGCCAAACACGGCCCCATGGCACAGGCACGTCTGACAATCGATCTGGGCGCGATCTGCGCGAACTGGCGGGCGCTGCTGGCGCTGGGCCGGGCCGAAACCGGCGCGGTGGTCAAGGCCGACGCCTATGGCCTCGGGGCCGAGCAGGTGGCCACGGCGCTGGCGCGTGAAGGGGCCACGCGCTTCTTCGTGGCCCTGGCCGAGGAAGGCGCGGCGCTGCGCCGCGCGCTGGGGCCCGGGCCGGACATCTTCGTGATGTCGGGTCACATGGACGGCGACACGACGCTGGTGCGCGATGCCGGCCTGACGCCGATGATCAACTCCATCGACCAGATGCTGCGCCATGTCGAGGCGCTGCCGGGCCACGGCTTCGGCATCCAGCTTGACAGCGGCATGAACCGGCTGGGGATGGAGCCCGCGGAATGGTCGGCGCTGCGCGACATCGCGCTGGCACAGCGGCCCGCGCTGGTGATGAGCCACCTGGCCTGCGCCGACACGCCCGACCACGCCATGAACGCCCGCCAGTTGGCCGTCTTCCGCGAGATGACCGACGGGATCGAGGCCCCCCGCTCGCTGGCGGCGACCGGCGGCATCCTTCTGGGCCCCGGCTACCATTTCGACATCACCCGCCCCGGCATCGGGCTTTACGGCGGGCTGCCCTTCATCGACGCCCGCCCGGTGGTGTCGCTGAGCCTGCCGGTGATCCAGGTCCGCGATGTCGCGCCGGGCGAAAGCGTGGGCTATGACAACAGCTGGATCGCGCAGGCGCCCACACGGGTGGCCACGGTGTCGGGCGGCTATGCCGACGGCATCCTGCGCGCCATCGGCCCCAAGGGCTGGCTCTGGGCGGGCGAAACCCGCTGCAAGGTGCTGGGCCGGGTGTCGATGGACCTGATCGGCGTCGACGTGACCGCCGTGCGCACCGATCCCGAGGCGCTGGAACTGCTGGGCCGCCACCAGTCGGTGGACACGGTGGCGGGCTGGGCCGGGACCATCGGCTACGAGATCCTCACCGCCCTTGGCCCGCGCTATGCGCGCCGCTACCTCGCGCCATGACGCTTCTGTCGCCGCTGGGGGCGCTGGGAGGGGCGGTGCTGGCGGCCCTGGGCGCTGTGGGGCGGGCCACGCTCTTCGCGCTGGACGCGCTGGGCCACATCCTGCGCCCGCCCTTTTACGGCCGGGAATTCGCGCTGGCGCTGCTGCAGATCGGCTGGCTGTCGCTGCCGGTGGTGGGGCTGACGGCGGTCTTCACCGGCGGCGCGCTGGCGCTGCAGATCTATGCCGGCGGTGCGCGCTTCAACGCCGAGGCCGTGGTGCCGCAGATCGTCGCCATCGGCATGGTGCGCGAACTGGGTCCGGTGCTGGTGGGGCTGATGATCGCCGCCCGCGTCACCTCGAGCATCGCCGCCGAGATCGCCACCATGAAGGTGACCGAACAGATCGACGCGCTGGTCACGCTGTCCACGCACCCGATGAAATACCTGGTCGCCCCCCGCGTGCTGGCCGCCCTTCTCGTGGTGCCGGGTCTGGTGGCGGTGGGCGACGTGATCGGCATCGCCGGGGGCTATGCCGTGGCCACCTTGTCGCTTGGGTTCACCCCGGCGGTCTATCTCAGGAACACGGTGGATTTCCTCGAGATGTGGGACGTGCTCTCCTCGCTCATCAAGGGCTGCGCCTTTGGCGGCATCGCGGCCCTGATGGGCTGCTATTTCGGCATGATGTCGGGCCGCGGCGCGCAGGGCGTGGGCCGCGCCACCAAGGGCTCGGTCGAGGCCGCCGCCGTGCTCATCCTCGCCGCGAACTTCCTGCTGACGGGGGTGTTCTTCTCGCTATGAGCCTGCATCCCGCCCCGGGCACGGGGCACCCCCCTGCCCTTTCATCTTTCTCCAAATACTCCCTTGCTCCCGCGCCACGGGCACAGCAATGATCGGGCTTGACGGCGTTGCCAAGGCCTTTGGCCCCAACCGCGTGCTGCAGGGTGTCGACCTCGACATCGACAGCGGCACCTCGATGGTGATCATCGGCGGATCGGGCACCGGCAAGTCGGTGCTGCTGAAATGCATCCTGGGCCTCGTGACGCCCGATGCAGGCCGCATCATGCTGGACGGGCAGGACGTGAGCCGGGCCGACCGGGACGCCTTTCTTGCCCGCTTCGGCATGCTGTTCCAGGGCGCGGCGCTGTTCGACAGTCTGCCGGTCTGGCAGAATGTCGCCTTCCGCCTGCTGCAGGGCCGCAACCGGCTGTCGAAATCCGACGCAAGGGACCGCGCCATCGCCAAGCTGCGCCGCGTCGGCCTGACCCCGGACGTGGCCGACCGTTTCCCGGCAGAGCTGTCCGGCGGCATGCAGAAACGCGTGGGCCTCGCCCGCGCCATCGCGGCCGAGCCCGAGATCATTTTCTTCGACGAACCCACAACCGGGCTCGACCCGATCATGGCCGGCGTCATCAACGACCTGATCCGCGAGATCGTGACCGAGATGGGCGCCACCGCCATGACCATCACCCATGACATGTCCAGCGTGCGTGCCATTGCCGACCGCGTGGCCATGCTGCACAACGGGCGCATCCAGTGGACGGGCCCGGTGGGTGCCATGGATGACAGCGGCGATCCCTACCTGACGCAGTTCATCCACGGCCGTGCCGACGGGCCGATCGAGGCGGTACGATGAGTTTCCTACCCGAGCCGGACCCGGTGGTCCTGGCCTTCCTGTTCTACAAGAAGTTCGTCTATCTCGAAGTGCTGGCCGTCCTGGCGCTGATCCGGGTGATTGTCGGGCGCGGCATCGCGCGCTGGCCCGCGCTGGTCACGGCGCTGATGGCGGGGGGCGCGGTGCTCACCACCTTTGCCCCCGCGGCCGGGCTGAACCAGGGCCCGGTCTATGTCTCGGCGGCGCAGATGATGGCCGAAGGCGGCGGCATGGCGGCGCTACTGGTACCGTCGGCGGTGTTCCTGATCTGCTCGATCACCCCGCGGGCGCGCTGGCGCAGCATCGACGCGCTGCACGCGCTGATGCTGGCGGTGCTGCTGGGCCTGTGGTGGTGGACCTCGTGACCCGCGCCGCCATCGCGCCGTTGCTGCGCTGGCTGAACCTGGCGCTGGTGCTGCTGTATCCCGTCGCCTGGTCCGCGCCGCTGATGCGCGCCGGGCTGCTGCCGCTGTTCGGGATGAGCGAGATCAGCGTGCTGACCGGTCTGCAGGCGCTGTGGCGCACCGACATCGTGCTGGCGCTGGTGGTCACGCTGTTTGCGCTGGTAGCACCTTTGCTGAAATCGCTGGGCCTGGCGCTGGTCCAGTTCGGCCTGCTCGACCGCCGCGCCCTGCCCGCGATCGGCCTGTTGGGCAAGCTGGCCATGGCCGACATCTTTCTGATCGCGCTCTACGTCACGCTGGCCAAGGGCATGGGGGTCGGGCGGGTCGAGATCGCCTGGGGGCTGTACCTGTTCACCTTCTGCATCCTCGCCGCGCTGGCGCTGGGCCTGGCCGAGCGGCAGATGACATTGCGGCAGGAGGACCACACTCCGGAAAATTGAGCCTGTTCCGGTTTTTCCCCTGCAAGAATTGCCATTTTCGCGCTAGTCTGTCGGCATAAAGTTGCCGACGAGTCTGCCGTAGTTGGTTCTGGGGGAAATATGTTTGGATCTGTGCGCTCATATTATGAGCTGCTGCGTCTTGTGATGCAGCGAATCGCGTTTGCTCTGGTGATCGCGCTGGGGGTCGGGATGGCCCTCTGGTGCGGGCTGTGCGCCCTGGGTCTGGCCCCCTGGCCGGAAGTGACCATAGGCTTTGACGGCGTGCCGCAAGAGGCGGGGCCGGCGCTGCTTGTCGGTATCTCTGCGCTGGCGCTGGCGCTGTGTTTCTACCTGCCGGCGCAGGCCCGCATCATGGCGCTGGAAACCTCGCATCGCAGCTTTCACATGGGGATGCGCGACGTGGCCCGGGCCTATGCCGCGGCCCACCAGGCGGATCGCGAGGACACGTTCCGCCTGAAAGGCGAGTTCGATTCGATCCGCGAGCGAATCGGCTTTCTGCGCGACCATCCCGACCTGTCCGAACTCGAACCCTCGGTGCTGGAACTGGCCGCACAGATGAGCCATGTCAGCACCGAACTGGCCCAGACCTATTCCGATGCCAATGTCGCGCGCGCCCGCGACTTCCTGACCGCCCGGCAGCAGGAGATCGAATCCTTCAACGAACGCATCGCGCGGGCCAAGGAGGTCGCCAACGAAATGCGCCACTGGATCACCCAGGTGGAGCTGGAAGAGGCCATGGCCCGGTCGCAGCTGGCGCGGCTGCGCGACCAGCTGGACGGATTGCTGGAGCGCCTGCCCGACGACCTGCCCCCGCCTGCGCAGCCCGCGGCCGAGGCCCCGTCCGACACAACAGCGACCGTCACCCGGCTGGAGCCGCGCGCGGCGGAATAGCCGGGCTTGGCGGCCTGCGCGAAATGAGGCATGAAGCAGGCCCGACCCGTCCGCAAGGAAAGCCATGGCCCGCGCCGCCCCTTCTTTTGTCTGTCAGTCCTGCGGCGCGGCCAGTTCGAAATGGTCGGGCCGCTGCGATGCCTGTGGCGCATGGAACAGCATCGTCGAAGAGGTGCCGCTGTCCAGCGGCCCGCCGTCAAAGGCGCTCAAGTCCAGGGGCCGCAGCATCACGCTGACCGACCTGTCCAGCACCGAACCGGCCCCGCCCCGCACCGCCTCGCGCCTGGACGAGCTGGACCGCGTGCTGGGCGGCGGGTTGGTGCCCGCCTCGGCGGTGCTTGTGGGCGGCGATCCGGGCATCGGCAAGTCGACGCTGCTGCTGCAGGCCGCCGCCGCCTTTGCCCGCGCGGGGCTCAGCGTGATCTACGTCTCGGGCGAAGAGGCCAGCGCGCAGGTGCGCCTGCGCGCGCAGCGGCTGGGGCTGGCGGATGCGCCGGTGCGGCTGGCGTCGGAAACCGCGCTGCGCGACATCCTGACGACTCTGGATGCCGAGCGTCCGGATCTGGCCATCGTCGATTCGATCCAGACCATGTGGGCCGACAACGTCGACAGCGCGCCCGGCTCCGTCAGCCAGGTCCGCGCCGCTGCGCATGAGCTGACCAGCTTTGCAAAGCGCCGCGGCAGCGCCGTGATCATGGTGGGCCATGTCACAAAGGACGGCCAGATCGCCGGGCCCCGCGTGGTCGAACACATGGTGGACACGGTGCTCTATTTCGAGGGTGAGCGCGGGCACCAGTTCCGCATCCTGCGCTCGGTCAAGAACCGCTTTGGCCCCGCCGACGAGATCGGGGTGTTCGAGATGACCGGCGGCGGGCTGGCCGAAGTGCCCAACCCCTCAGCCCTGTTTCTGGCCGAACGCGGCACACCTGCGCCGGGATCGGTTGTGTTCGCCGGGATCGAGGGCACCCGCCCCGTTCTGGTCGAGATCCAGGCGCTGGTCGCCCCCACCCCGCACAGCCAGCCGCGCCGGTCGGTGGTGGGCTGGGATGGCAGCCGACTGGCGATGATCCTCGCCGTGCTGGAAGCGCGCTGCGGCATCCCGTTTGCCGGGCTCGACGTCTATCTCAACGTCGCCGGAGGCCTGCGCGTGACCGAACCCGCCGCCGATCTGGCTGTGGCCGCTGCGCTACTTTCCGCGCGCGAGGACAGCGGACTGCCGCCCGAGACTGTCGTTTTCGGTGAAATCAGCCTATCAGGGGCCCTGCGTCCCGTCGGGCAGACCGAGAACCGGTTGAAGGAGGCGCAGAAACTTGGATTTTCCACGGCCTTGCTGCCGGTCGGCGGCAAATCCGGGACGATCGCGGGCATGACTCTGACGCAAATGTCGGACTTGACCGCGTTTGTGGGCGAGGTATTCGGCGCGGGCTGAGGCGCGCACGGGCAGGAAAGGCAGGCAGATGGAAGGCTTTACAGTCGTCGACGGGGTCATCGCCGTCATAATCGTCGTATCGGCGCTTCTGGCATATTCCCGCGGGCTGGTGCGCGAGACAATGGCCATCGCGGGCTGGGTCGTCGCGGCCATCGTGGCCTTCATGTTTGCGGGCCAGGTCCAGCCGCTGGTCAAGGAAGCGCCGGTGATCGGCGAATTCCTGTCCGACAGCTGCGAATTGTCCATCATCGCCTCGTTTGCCGCGGTGTTCACGCTGGCGCTGGTGGTGGTGTCGCTGTTCACTCCGCTGTTTTCCTCGCTGGTGCAGCGCTCGGCGCTGGGCGGGCTGGATCAGGCGCTGGGCTTCTTCTTCGGCGTGGCACGCGGCATCCTGCTGGTGGCGATTGCCTTCTTTGTCTACGAAACGGTGATCACCGCACAGGACATCGAGATGATCGACGACTCACGCTCGGCCGCCGTCTTCTCGCAATTCACCGACCGCATCGAGGAACAGAACCCCGAACAGGCGCTGGGCTGGATCACCGCGCAATACGAGGAACTGGTGGGCGTGTGCGATGCTCCGGAAGGGTCGGACGCGTAGACACCAGAACCTGCACCGCGAGCGGATTGACAGCCTGTTTCACGCAAAGGTAGCGTTAAGCGGGAGGCTGGTCATATGCGATACTTGTTTTGGACTGTCGTCGTCGCGGCCCTTTCGGGGACGCCCGCGCTGGCACAAACGGGCTGCAAAGCCAAACTTGAAGCGGTGATCAACGCCGACGCATCAACGCTGTCAGAAGCAAGATTGACCGCCATGCACTGTCTGGCGGAAGAACACTACAAGGCTGGGCACAACGGCAAGGAATTTCAGCCCGGCATCAACAAGGTCGGGTATTACACCCTGTCATCCAAACCGCCGCTTGTTCTTGGAACCAGGGTGGAACAGAAAGTCGATCTGGACGCCCTTTCGAAACAGAAAAAACGCGCCACGGGCGGCGCTCACTCGGGCCTGTCGGCAAAGTTCAGGTCTGCGGCACGGGACGCGTGTGAATGCCGAACGGTCGGAACCGGACCCGGCCCCAGCAAGAAGATGGAGCTTGACGAGTTTCAGGTGACATTGAATGGCACGCTGTTTTCCCAGTTATACGACAAAGGCTCCACGCCAGAACTGGACAAAGTGTATTCGGCGATCAAGGCGCTCACAAACACGCCTTTTTCGGCGACCGCGCAAACAACTCTGAAACTGGCACAGCAGGACACGGGCTTTGTCGCAACGTATGACCTGAGTGAAGATTGGGGGACGGTTGCGACTGTGGATCAAGGTTATCTGCACAGCTTCGGCCAGACCACATTCGATCTCTACAAAAACGACGCGATCGCGGCGACGGCGCTCGACAAATGCGGATGTGTTCCATCTCAGTCCGGCGGTACTGGCCCGGGCATCAACTGGTCCATTCCTTATGGATCCGACATGTGGTCAGCTCTGAACCACGGCCAAGTGCGCACCCTTCTGGACGAACCCGAAATCGGGTTCTCGGTGCTGCAATACGCCCCCCCGGAGCTGTACCAATGGCGGATGTATGACTCCCTGACCGGTCAGGAGTGACCGCGAATGTGGTTTGATGCCTTGATCGACGAGGCGCTGACGCTTCTGGCCTGTGTGTCGATTACGATGGCCGTCGTACTTTTCATCGCCGGGGCGGCCCTGCCTGCCCGCCGGGTCAGGATGGTTGCCGTTCTCGTGCTCGGTATGTCGGTTGTCGGGGCGGTCGCCGGGCTTGCCGGCGGGATGAGCCGGGTTGGCGTGGTGGGAGACATCATCCCTGCGGCTTTGACACTGTTGGGATTCTCCAGCCTTTACCTCTTTGGGGTCAAGATAACGCGCGGGCTTTATGCGTCTTTCGCCGCTGCCGCTTTTGCGCTGGCGCTGGGGCTGGGCTATGCAGCAGGTGCCGGAAAGCGCGCGCAGGCGGACGGTTTCTCAGACTCACTTGCCTTTTGCGAGCAGGCGTTCGGACATCCCGACATCATGACTGACGACAGGGCCTTTCTCATTCAGGCGCAGCTTTTCGGGATCAATTGCATGAAGATCTTTGCCGCCAGCTTTGCCCGTACAGCAGAGCCACGGAGAACAGATGACCCCAACGCGGTGTTCGATCCTGATTCCGTGCAATCCCAATATGAAAGCAATTTGCTGGAAAACCTCGCGGATGCCATCGACACCGCCATCGAAACGCTGGAACTGGCGGCAAACCCGTAGTCGCCCCCCGCCTTTTGTAATCCTTTCGTGACAAAGCCGCGCGTGGCCCCTAAGACAACGGCGTAAGCAGGACAGGATTCGGGACGCTGCCTTTGACCGACCGCACCATGCCCCCCGCCCATCCCTTTGACGACGACAAGCTGCGCGAGGAATGCGGCGTGTTTGGCGTTGTCGGCGTCACCGATGCCGCCAATTTCGTGGCCCTCGGCCTGCACGCGCTCCAGCATCGCGGGCAGGAGGCCGGCGGGATCGTGGCCTATCACCCGGATCACGGCTTCAACTCCGCCCGCCGCTTCGGCTATGTGCGCGACAACTTCACCCGCCAGTCGCTGATGGACACCCTGCCCGGCCAGCTGGCAATCGGGCATGTGCGCTACTCCACCGCCGGCTCCAAGGGCCAGACCGCGATCCGCGACGTGCAGCCCTTCTTTGGCGAGTTCTCCATGGGCGGCGCGGCCATCGCACATAATGGCAACATCACCAATGCCCTCAGCCTGCGGCGCGAGATGATCGAGCGCGGCTCGATCTTCCAGAGCTCCTCGGACAGCGAATGCATCATCCACCTGATGGCCCGCTCGCTCCAGCGTGACATCCCCTCGCGCATGGAAGACGCGCTGCGCCGCGTCGAAGGCGCGTTCAGCGTCGTCGCCATGACCCGCACCAAGCTGATCGGCGTGCGCGATCCCCTGGGCGTGCGCCCGCTGGTGCTGGGCCGGATCGGACATGACGGATGGGTGCTGGCCTCCGAGACCTGCGCGCTGGACATCATCGGGGCCGAGTTCGTGCGCGAGATCGACCCGGGCGAAATGGTGGTGATCACCTCGGACGACGGTGTGCAAAGCCTGCGCCCCTTCCGCCCGGCCAAGCCGCGCTTCTGCATCTTCGAACATGTCTATTTCTCGCGCCCCGACAGCCAGTATGGCGGCCGTTCGGTCTATGAGACCCGCGCGAATATCGGCCGGGAACTGGCGCGCGAGGCGCCCATCGAGGCCGATCTGGTCTGCCCGGTGCCCGATGGCGGCACGCCCGCGGCCATCGGCTACAGCCAGGAATCCGGCATCCCCTATGCCATGGGCATCACCCGCAACCAGTATGTGGGCCGCACCTTCATCGAACCGACCGAACAGATCCGCAACATGGGCGTGCGGCTGAAACTGAACGTCAACCGCGCGCTGATCGCGGGCAAGCGGATCGTGCTGGTGGACGATTCGGTGGTGCGCGGCACCACCTCGCGCAAGATCAAGGACATGATCCTCGACGCCGGCGCGAAAGAGGTGCATTTCCGCATCGCCTCGCCCCCCACCGCATGGCCGTGCTTTTACGGTGTCGACACGCCGCAGCGCGAAAAGCTGCTGGCCGCCACCATGTCCGAGGACGAGATGCGCGACCACATGGGCGTGGATTCCCTGCGCTTCATCACGCTGGACGGGCTTTACCGCGCGGTGGGCGAGGCCGGGGGCCGCAACCCGGACAGCCCGCAATATTGCGACGCCTGCTTTTCCGGCGAATACCCGGTGGAACCGGCCGACATGCTGGACCAGGGGTTCAAGATGAAGGCGGCGGAGTGATCCATGCTCGATCCCGACCAGGGGCGCATGACCGTGTGGGAAAAGGGCGACGCCCTGCAGATCAGGGTCCCGGCCAAACTTCGGATCCTTGTGACCGCCTTTGTCGGGTTCTGGCTTGTGGGATGGGCTTTTGGCTGGATCACCGCCGCCGGCAGTCTGTTTTCCGAAACTGGCGCGGTGTCCATCTTCCTTCTGGCCTGGCTCGGGGCCTGGACCGCCGGAGGCATTGCCGCGCTGTCTTTTTCCCTGTGGACCGTCGCCGGTGAAGAATGGGTTGAAGTCACGAACCAAAACACAACCCTGACCCGCCGCATCCGGGGATGCAAACGGCAATGGGTCTGCGAGACCGCGCGCATGTCCCCCCTGCGCGCCGTGGAAAACGAAGGCCCCTTTCCAGTCAACTCAAGACAAAGACACGGGCTGTGGGCCGCACGATCGGAAGGTGCGCTCAAATTCGCCTGCGGGGTGCACACGATCGGGTTTGCCTTGAACGTCGATCACGCCGAAGCCAGCCAGGCCCTGTCCCTGATCCGCAAGCGTTTCCCTCATCTGAGGGAACCGCAGCAGAAATGACCCTCCTCGCCCTCGACGCCCGCTGGCGGCGCTTTCACGACGAAACCCGCGCCTGCCCCTGCTGCGGGCAGCGCTTCAACGGCGTCTTCGACATCGGCTTCGACCACCCGCTCATGTGGCCCCATGGCGAACGCGGCGAGGCACCGGTGCTGCAGGTGGGCGAGGACGTGCTCACCCCGGACCTGTGTCGCCTCGGCGAAGACCACTTCCTCCGCGCCCTCCTGCCCCTGCCGATCCGCGGCAGCGAGGAACGGGTCTGCTTTGGCGTCTGGGGCAGCGTGCATCCCGACCGGATCAAGGACTACATCGCCGCCTCCGACGCGGACGACCCGTCGCTGTTCCCGGGCTGCTTTTCCTGGCTCTGCAACGACCTGCCGCTTTTCGACAGCGAAGACCCCATCGCCTGCGACCTGATCCCCGATCCCGACCCACGCCAGCGACCAGGCCTGAAAGCCCATGATGGCCCCCTGGCAGAGGCACAGAACAGCGGCATCTCCTTTGACGACCTGCTCGACATCTACGCCGCCTGCGGGCAGGACATCCGCCCCCACCTGATGCGCGACCAGCTCTTCTTCTTGGCGAAAATACCCCAAACCGGCGGCCCGCCCGGGCGCGACGCTTGACGCTCCGGGAAATCCCGGCCACATCCCGCTCCCATGACGAAACTCGCTCTCATCACCGGTGCGTCGCGCGGGCTGGGCTATGCCCTGGCCGAGGCGCTGGCCCCCCGGCATCACATCGTCGCCGTCGCCCGCACCGTGGGCGGGCTGGAAGATCTCGACGACCGCATCAAGGCCAGGGGCGGCGAGGCCACGCTGGCCCCCATGGACATCACCATCCGCGATGCCATGGCGCATCTGTGCCGCTCCATCCATGACCGCTGGGGGCCTGCGCCGGTGGCGCTCTGGGCGCATTGCGCGATCCACGCCGCGCCGCTGACCCCGGTGCCGCATATGGACGCCAGGGACTGGCAGAAATCCCTGGCCACCAATGTCGACGCGCTGGCCCATCTGATCCCCTTCGTCGCGCCGCTGCTGGCAGCCGAGGCACAGGCGCTGTTCTTTGACGACCGGCAGGGCGGGCAGAAATTCTTTGGCCATTACGGCAGCACCAAGGCCGCGCAGATTGCACTGGCGCAAAGCTGGCAGGCCGAAACCGCCCGGACCGGACCAAGAGTGCACATCCTCACCCCGCGCCCCATGGCCACCGCCACCCGGGCGCGCTTCTTCCCGGGTGAGGACCGCGACACCCTCGCCAGCCCTGAGGACGAAGCCCTGCGCCTGCTGGCCAGCCTGGCCTGAGCCCCCGTCGGGCGGCGTGCTCGCGCCTTGCCCCACGCGCCCCCTTCGCCTATTGAGGGCGAAAACAGGCGGCGGGCGGGTCCATGCGTATTCTCATCACCAATGACGACGGCATCAACGCGCCGGGGCTGGCCGCGCTGGAACAGATCGCCACCGAGCTTGCCGGCCCCACGGGCGAGGTCTGGACCGTGGCCCCGGCGTTTGAGCAATCGGGCGTGGCGCATTGCATCTCCTACACCCATCCCACGATGATCGCCGAGATGGGGCCGCGCCGCTTTGCCGCCGAAGGCAGCCCCGCCGATTGCGTTCTGGCCGGTCTGCACGACGTTCTGCGGGACAGCCCGCCCGACCTTGTGCTCTCCGGGGTGAACCGCGGCAACAACTCGGCCGAGAATGCGCTTTATTCCGGCACGCTGGGCGGCGCGCTGGAAGGCGCGCTGCAGGGCCTGCCGGCGATTGCGCTGTCGCAATATTACGGCCCCGACAATGCCGGGGCCCACGACCCGTTCGAGGCCGCGCGCGTGCATGGCGCGGCCACGCTGCGCCGCCTGCTGGCGGCCACGCCCGAGGCCGGGACGGGCTACCGGCTGTTCTGGAACGTCAACTTCCCTCCGGTGCCGGCCAAGGCCGTGCGCGGGCTCCGGCTGGCGCCGCAGGGGCTGCGCCAGGGCACACGGTTCAGCATGGAGCCGCATGTCTCGCCGTCGGGGCGGCGGTTCCTGTGGGTGCGCGGCGGCGACCAGCGCGCGCCCGCCGCGCCGGGATCGGATGCCGCCGTGAACCTGGCCGGCTACATCTCGGCCACGCCCATGCGCGCCGATCTGACCGCCCATGACGTGCTGGACCAGCTGAAAGACGCCTTTGCATGAGCTTCGACGCCGAGGCCAAGATGCAGCTCCTGTTTGCGCTCCGCTCCAAGGGTGTGACGGACAAGACCGTGCTGTCGGTCATGGAACGCATCGACCGCGGCGATTTCATCCAGGGCTATTTCACCGAACGCGCCTATGAGGACATGCCGCTGCCCATCGCCTGCGGGCAGACGATCTCGCAGCCCTCGGTGGTGGGGCTGATGACCCAGGCGCTGCAGGTCACGCCCCGCGACAAGGTGCTGGAGGTGGGCACCGGATCGGGCTACCAGGCCGCGATCCTGAGCCAGCTGGCGCGCCGGGTCTACACGGTGGACCGCCACGCAAGGCTGGTGCGGGCGGCACGCGAGGTCTTCGACAGCATGGGGCTGACCAACATCACCGCGTTCACCGCCGACGGCTCGCACGGCCTGCCCGACCAGGCGCCGTTCGACCGCATCCTCGTGACCGCCGCCGCCGAGGACCCGCCCGGGCCGCTCTTGGCGCAGTTGAAGATCGGCGGTATCATGGTGGTGCCGGTGGGCCAGTCCGACACGGTGCAAAGCCTGATCCGCGTGACACGCCACGCCGACGGGTTCGAATATGACGAGTTGCGGCCGGTGCGTTTCGTGCCGCTGGTCGAGGGTCTGGGCAAGGAGTGACGGCTCTGCGCCCGCCAAACCGGACGCCCCGGACACAAGGGGCGCGAGAGTTGAGGAAGTCGAGATGAGCCGAACGCTGCGTACCGCATGCCTGATCTGTCTGCCGCTGGCCCTGGCCGCCTGTTCCGATCCGCTGGATCTGGACCTGCGCGGCCGGCTGGGCGGCGGGTTCAACACCACCGAAGCCGCGCAGAAGGCCACCGCCGACCGGCCAAGGCCGGATGACCGCGGGGTGATTTCCTATCCCAGCTATCAGGTGGCGGTGGCGCGGCGCGGCGACACGGTGGCAGAGCTTGCCGCCCGGGTCGGTCTGCCCGAGGACGAGGTGGCGCGCTACAATGGCGTGCGGGCCGAGGACGCGCTGCGCAAGGGCGAGGTGGTGGCGCTGCCGCGCCGCGTGGCGGAACCCTCGCCGCAGACCGGTGCCGCAACCACCGGCCCGATCCGTCCCGCCGCCGAGGTCGACGTGACCACGCTGGCCGCCGGGGCCATCGACCGCGCCGCCCCGACCCCGGCCCGCCGCGGCGAAGTGGTCAGCGGCGAAGAGCCGGTGCGCCACAAGGTCGATCGCGGCGAGACCGCCTTTACCATCGCGCGCCTTTACGATGTCAGCCCGCGGGCGCTGGCCGAATGGAACGGGCTCGACCGCGACTTTACCGTGCGTGAAGGCCAGTTCCTGCTGATCCCGGTGGCCCAGCCCGGCGCAGGCGACAGCGGCGACAGCGACGCAGCGGCAGAGGCCGCGGCGGATGTGCCTGAACCGGGCCGCGGATCGCCCACGCCGACGCCGCCCTCGGCCTCGCGCCCGCTGCCCGAGATCACCCCGCCCGCCGCCGCAGACCCGCTGCCGCCGGAAAAGCCGGACGCAGGTGCCGACAGCGCCGATGCGGACAGCGACAGCGCCGCTGCGGACGCACCGGTGGCCGATATCGGCCAGTCCAGCCTGGCACCGCCCGACGCGGCCATGGTCATGCCGGTCGAGGGGCGCATCATCCGGGAATACGCCAAGGGCCGCAACGAGGGCATCGACATCGCCGCCCCCGCGGGCACCCCCGTCAAGGCCGCGGCCTCGGGCCAGGTGGCGGCAGTCAGCGCCACGGCCGAAGGGGTCAAGTTCCTGCTGATCCGTCACCCCGACAACCTGATCACCGTCTACATCAACGTGGACGACCTGCAGGTCAACAAGGGCGACGCGGTGAGCCGCGGCCAGAGCATCGGCAAGATCCGCGACAGCGACCCCAGCTTCCTGCACTTCGAAGTGCGCCAGGGCACCGACAGCACCGATCCGATGCCCTATCTGCGCTGAGCGCGGGAGTCGCCGGAACCGTTAGCCACGGGCACCGAGGCAGAGTTTTCGCCGAAAACTCTGCCCGCGGAAAAAAGCTTCGGCGAAGCTTTTTCCGCCCGGCCGGTACCGGCACCGCGTCAGGACAGATCGAGCGCCACGCCCTGCCGTCCGGCCAGATCGACAAAGAACTGCCAGGCCACCCGGCCCGAGCGCGCGCCGCGTGTGGCCTGCCACTCGATCGCCTCGGCGCGCAGGCGGTCGTCGTCCAGCACCACGCCATAGGCCGCGCAATAGCCGCGGATCATCGCCAGATAGGCATCCTGCGAACAGGGGTGAAACCCCAGCCACAGCCCGAACCGGTCCGACAGCGATACCTTCTCCTCCACCGCTTCGCCGGGATTGATGGCCGAGCCGCGTTCATTCTCGATCATGTCCCGCGGCATCAGGTGGCGCCGGTTCGAGGTGGCGTAGAACACCACATTGTCGGGCCGGCCTTCCACCCCGCCATCCAGCACCGCCTTGAGCGACTTGTACTGCTTGTCGTCATGGCTGAACGACAGGTCGTCGCAAAACAGCACGAACCGGCACGGCGCCTCGCGCAGCACTGCCAGCAGGCGGCCCACCGAGGGCAGATCCTCGCGCTGCAGTTCCACCAGCTTGAGGTCATGCCCCTCTTCGCGGACCGTGGCATGCACCGCCTTGACCACCGAAGACTTGCCCATGCCCCGCGCGCCCCAGAGCAGCGCATTGTTGGCCGGCAGGCCGCGGGCAAACTGCCGCGTGTTGGCCAAGAGCGTGTCGCGCGTCCGCTCGATCCCCACCAGAAGTGCCAGGTCCACCCGGTTGACCCGCGCCACCGGCACCAGCCGGTCCGGGGCCACGTGCCAGACAAAGGCCTCGGCCGCGTCGAAATCCGGGGCTGCGCCGGGGGCCGGGGCCAGTCGCTCCAGCGCCTCGGCAATCCGCGTCAGGCTGTCGGTCACTTGCGGTCGTCCTCGTCGAATTCCGCCATCATCGGGTCTTCGTCCGCGTCGTCATCCTCGAACCAGAGGCCCTGTTCGCGCAGCTCCTTCTCGCGCTTCTTCTCGACGCGGGCGACCAGAAAGATCGACACTTCGTAAAGACCGTAGACCACGGTGAACAGGATCAGTTGCGTCACCACATCGGGCGGCGTCACCAGTGCGGCCAGCACCAGGATGCCCACGGCGGCATATTTGCGCACCGAGCCCAGTCCCTCGGCCGACACCAGCCCCGCCTTGCCCATCAGCGTCAGCAGCACCGGCAGCTGAAAGCACAGGCCGAAGGCCATGATGAAGACCAGCGAGGTCTGCAGCGATTCGTTGACCTTGCCGAAGAAGGTGATCTTGAGCCCCGTGTCGGCCTCGGCCGGCACCGGCACGTCCACCGACGAAGACAAGAGCGCCGCCAGCACCGAGGGCGCATCGGAAAAGCCCAGGAAGAACGCCATCGCCAGCGGCGTGACGACAAAATGCGCAAACGCCGCCCCCAGCAGGAACATCACCGGCGAGGCGATGATGAAAGGCAGAAAGGCGTTCTTTTCCGACTTGTAGAGCCCCGGCGCAACAAAGCGCCACATCTGCTGGGCAATCACCGGAAAGGCAAGCGCAAAGCCGAACACCATGGCAATGCGGAACAGCACGAACAGGTATTCCTGCGGGCTGGTATATTGCAGCGTGGGTTCGGGATCGCCCATGGCGCGCAGCGTGGCCTCGATGGGCCCCAGCAGAAAGCGCAGGATGTGTTCGGCGATGAAATCCCCGCCCACGGGGACAAACAGCACGAAGATGCCGATGATCAGCGCCACCACCGACCGGATCAGCCGGGTGCGCAACTCGGTCAGATGTTCGATCAGCGGCGCGGCGCTGTCGTCCAGTTCGTCCCTGGCCTCGCTCATGCCTCTCCCTTCGGGGGCGTCGCGGCCCCGCTTTCGGCCCCGCTTTCGGCCCCGCTTTCGGCCTTGTCCTGCGCCGATTGCGCCAGTTCGCGTTCCAGCGTCTCGGCGCGGTCCGCGGCCTCCTGCGCCTCGCGCGCCTTGCGTTCGGCCTGCGCCCGGGCGGCGCTGGCCTCGATCTTGCGGCGCGCCTCGGCGCGCTCCTTCGACAGTTTTCCGGTTTCGCTGTCGGGGTCGAGCGACGTCATGGATTTCGCGGCCTCCTTGACGCCGTCCATCGCCGCGCCCACCGGGTTGGTCGCCGACTTGAACGTCCTGGCCACGTCCCGCACACCGCTGTCATCCGCCGCGTCGTTCATCGCCCGGCTGAATTCGCGCGCCATGCCGCGCGCCTTGCCCATGAAACGGCCGACATTGCGGAACAGCACCGGCAGGTCCTTCGGACCCACCACGATCAGCGCGACAACGCCGACGACGAAAAGCTCGCCCCAGCTCAGCCCCCCCATGGATCAGACCTTGTCCTTGTCCTCGGCGGGGGTGACATCCTTGGCGTCCTCCGCCTTCTGGTCTTCCAGCTCCTGGCCGCCCTCGCTGACGCCCTTCTTGAACGCGGTGATGCCCTTGCCCACTTCGCCCATCAGCGCCGAAATCTTGCCGCGCCCGAACAGCACCAGCACCACAACCGCGATCAGCAGAAGGCCCGGAAGCCCGATATTCCCGATTCCCATTGGCAATCTCCCAAGTTGCGCGCCGCGCACATCCCGGCGCAGCCCTTCATCGCGGCTATGTAAAGGCTGGTGCCGCGCCGGAAAAGGGCCAATCGGACCCGCGAGGCGGGCGTTTTTGTCATGAGATTGTCAGTTGCCGGGATTCTGTCAGGATAGGGCCATGAAACGCCGGGACCGACTCTATGCGCTGATGCAGCGCCTGCGCGACGGACAACTGCACACGGCCGAAGCCATGGCGCAGGATCTGGGCGTGTCGGTGCGCACGATCTACCGCGACATGGAAACGCTGGCCGCCTCGGGCGTGCCGGTGGAGGGCGCGCGCGGCCATGGCTACGCCGCCCGGGCGGCGATCACCCTGCCGCCCCTGAACCTGACCGATGCCGAACTCGAAGCGCTGCACCTGGCGCTGGCCGCGCTGGGGGCTTCGGACCTGACCGACCAGGCCCCCGCCGCGCGCAGCCTGGCCGCCAAGATCGAGGCCATCCTGCCCGCGGAAACCGGCCCGGTGCCGGCACCGTTCGGCTTTGCCACCGAGGCCTTCGCCGAGGCCGCGCGCGGCTTTGCCCACATGCCGGCCATCCGCGCCGCCATCCGCGCCCGGCAGAAGCTGCGCATCGCGGGGGATGGTGCCGAACACGTCCTGCGGCCGCTGCATCTGGATTACTGGGGCCGGGTCTGGACCTGTGTCGGCTGGAGCGAAACCGCGGCGTCTTTCGTGACCCTGCGCGTCGACCGCATCACCGCGCTGACCCCCCTGCCCGGCCTCTTTGTGGACGAACCCGGCAAGACGCTGGAGGCCTGGCGCGCAAAATCGCCGCGCTGAGCGTTGCGGAACGCCCCGGAGCCTGCCCCTGCCGCGTGACGGACCCGCGCCCGCCTAGGGCACCGGTCCGTCAATGCCGGTCTTGCCGCCTTTGCGAGGGGTCCATCCCGCCCGCGGCATCGCGCCAGCGATACCGCGGGCCAGACCGGCTTACAGCGAGGCCTGGTAGATCTTTTCGATATTGCCCGACAGCGCCGCGCCGAATTCGGCGTCCGACATCTGCTTTGTCAGGCCTTCGGCCAGCGCGCGGCTGAAGGACGCGATCATCTTGCCGTTGCGCGCCAGCCGGTCGCAGGCATCGTCGGTGGAATAGCCGCCCGACAGGGCCACCACGCGCAGAACCCGCGGATGATCCGCCAGCGCGTCATAGAGGTTGTCCTCGGTCGGGATCGTCAGCTTCAGCATGACGTCCTGGCCGTCGGCAAGCGTGTCGAGATGCGCCAGGATCGACGCCTTCAGGAGCGCCTCGGCCTCGGCCTTGGTGTCGGAATGGATGTCCACCTCCGGCTCGATGATCGGCACCAGCCCGGCCCCGATGACGACCCGGGCGACCTCGAACTGCTGCGCCACCACGGCCTCGATGCCCACCGCGTTGGCTTCGTGGATCACCGAACGCTCCTTGGTGCCGAAGATGCCGAAGCCGCGCGCATCCGCCAGCGTGTCTTCCAGGCCGGGGATCGGCTTCATCAGCTGCACGCCGTCGGCCTTGTCCTGCAGGCCCTTGTCGATCTTCAGGAAAGGCACGATGCCACGGTCTTCCCACAGCAGTTGCGCCGTGGGCTTGCCCTCGATCTCGCCGCGCATGGTGCGTTCGAACAGGATCGCGCCGATCACCTTTTCCGAGGTGAAGGACGGGTCGAGAATGATGCGGGCGCGCATCGCATGGATTTCGGCGAACATGGCCTCTTCGCCGTCATACATGTCCTCGGTCACGCCATACAGCCGCAATGCCTTGGGGGTGGAGCCACCGGATTGATCCAGCGCGGCGATAAAGCCCTTGCCGGTTTTCATCTGCCCGGCCTGTGCCGTGAATGTCTCGTTCGCCATGATGCCCTCGCATGCGCGTGAATGCCTAGGCCCCTCCCTTAAAGCACCGCGCCGTGCCGGGATAGGGCCTCAAGCCCCTGTTAACGCTAAATGTTGCGGGCCGCGGTCCGGCCTGGCGCCGCCAAAGACTTTTCGTCGAAAAGTCTTTGGCCCGGGCAGAGTTTTCGACGAAAACTCTGCCTCACCCCCGCCGTTGCACGTCAAGCCAGATCCCGTCGCGCGCCCGCACCGTCAGATGCGCCTCCGGCACCGGCACCCGGTCCGGCAGGGCTGAGACCCGCAGGTCCCGCATCAGCCGCGCCAGCAGCAACGTGCCCTCGGCCATGGCAAAGCCCGCCCCGGTACAGACCCGCGGCCCGGCGGAAAACGGCATGTAGGCATGGCGCGCGCAGGCCCGTCCGTTTTCCGTCTGCCAGCGCCCGGGATCGAACCCGTCGGGATCGTCCCAAAGCCGCGTGTGCCGGTGCAGGTGCCAGGGGCTCAGCACCACCTGCGCGCCTTCGGGCAGGTCGCGGTCGCGGAACCGTTCGGCCCGGGTGGTTTCGCGCACCATCATCGGCACCGGCGGGTAAAGCCGCAGCGCCTCGCGGAACACGTCGCGCGTCACGCGCAGTTTCGACAATTCCGAAAACGCGCCGGTCTCCAGCGCGCGCGCCTCTTCGGCCACCTTGTCCTGCCAGTCCGGGTACAGCGCCAGAAGGTAGAGCGCCCAGGCCAGCGCGCTGGCACTGGTCTCGTGGCCGGCCAGGAAGAAGATCGCCACCTGGTCGACCATTTCCTCGGTGCTGAACGTCTCGCCCGTCACCGGGTCGCGGGTTGTCATGATCTTGGTCGACAGGTCCTGCGGGGCCCTGCCGGCGCGGATCTCCGCCATCCGCTGCGCCGTCAGCGCGCCGATCAGTCGGCGGATCCGCGCCGCCGAAGCGCGCGTCTCGCGCCGGAAAAAGCGCGGCATCCAGCGCGGCCCCGGCAGGAAGGCCGCCAGGTTCAGGATCGGCTGGCTGCGCTGGTAGGCGCGGAATTCGTGGAACACCTTCTGCGCCACCGCGTCCTCGATCGGCAGGGAAAAGAGCGTGCGAAAGATCACGTCCGCCGCCGCATGGCTTGTGACCTCCTCGATTTCCACCACCGCGCCCGCGCGCGCCTCCAGCCGCGCCGCCGCCGCCTCCGAGGCCGCCCACATCGCGCCCCAGCTTTCCTTCAGCCGCCCGCCCTCAAAGGCCGGGTCGATGATCCGCCGCTGCCGCTGCCAGGCCGCGCCATTGGTCAGGAAGACCGAGTTTCCCAGCAAGGGCCGCAGCCCCGCGCCGATGCGGTCGGATTTCGGGAAATCCATGGGCCGGTCGCGCAGCACGGTCTGCACAAGCTCCGGCTGGTTCACGAGGTAGGAGCGAAAGAACGGCGTGCGAAACTCCGCCATCCAGGCGCGGTACAGCCGGTCCGGCTGGGCCGAAAGAATATCGGCGCGAAACAGCCTGAGATGCCGCCAGAGTGACACACGATCCGGCCGCGCGGCGGGCTTCGGCGGGATCATGCGGCGACAGAGGTGTATTTCGACACCGCCACGTCGATCCGGCTGGCCGAGGGTGGCCGCCCGGCATAACGCGCCGCCAGCGACAGCGGGCCTGCGGTGATGCGGAAATAGTCGTAATCCAGCGGCCTGTCGAAGGCGCAAAGGTACTGGAAATGCAGCCGGAAGAATTTCCAGCGCAAGGCCTTCCAGCGCTCCGGCGACAGCGACTTCGTGAACTGCGCGGAAAAGACCAGCGGCCAGCGCTTGTCTTCGGGGGCCACGCCGGACACGCTGACCGGATCGCACAGCGCAAAAGCGCAGCCATCGCCCGGTGCGGTCACATCGACCCAGGTCAGGTCGTCGCATGCGCTCAGGAACCGCAGGTCGGCGCGCAGCCGATGCGCGTCCCGCAGGAACGACACCATGGGCACCACCTGCCCGAGGCTCAGAAAGGCCAGCCGCGGACCGCCGCCCGTCACCTGCCCGGCGCGGATCACGTCCGACAGCACCGACACCGCCAGGTGCGCACCCGAGGAATGACCGACCACCAGCACCTCGTCCACATCCTCCTGCAGCGCCGCGCCGATGCGCGCGGCGAACTCGGCCATGCGGGCCTCCAGTTCCGGCGGATTGGCACCGCGGAACCGGGCGGAATAGGCGTAGTCATGCATCAGGTAATAGACGAAGGTCTTGCCGTCTCGGGACTTGAACCAGCGCAGCACACGCCACGCCACAGCAGCAAACGCCACGGCCCCGAGCGCCCGCGCGCCCCAGCCCAGCCAGACCTCGCCCAGGCTGAGCACCGCGTAGGCCGCCCAGCCCAGCCCCAGCGCCACCAGCACCTGCAGGATCAGCATGCCCACCGGGTAAAGCGCGGCCATCACCGGCCCCTTGCGCAGACGCATCAGCCGCCAGAGCACGCCTGTCGCGATGTATTCCCACGCGGTGCGCAGCATCTGGCCGTAGGTCGCGACGATCGAGCTGTCCATGCTGTCGCGCACGATGTCGGACCAGACCAGCACCTCCACATCCGCCGCAACGTCACAGCCGTCCATCTCGGCCTCGACATGCCAGCCATAGGGGCCCTTGGTGCGTTTCGGCTTCAGCCCGATCCGGTAGCCCGAGATCTCTGCCTGCGCCGCGCCTTCCTTACGATAGAGTTCGCGGTAGCGACGGGGATGGATCGGATCGTAGCCGGGGATGTAGAACACCCGCCGACGCCGGACATCCTGCGTGCTCTGGGTCATGGCCTGCTCCTCACGCTCTGCGGCGCTCTCCGGGCCACCTTATCCCAGCTTTCCGGCAAGAGTAAGGCAGGTCCCACCGCATGGTGCTTTGCTTTGGTGAGTCCCGAGCCCCGGCTTCCTCTCCCCCCGCACAACGGATCGAAGCAAGGCGTCACCTCCCCGATATCAGAATGAAAGCGCGCGGAAGCGCACATCCTGATCCGCTGGACCAGCCCCCGCTCAGCCCAGCTGGCCCAAGGCCGGGAAGGTCTCCAGCAGCCAGAAGGACAGCGCCGAGAACCCGCCCGTCAGCATCAAGAGGCCGATCGTCCACAACAGCAGCCCCATGGCGCGCTCGATCTGCTCCATGTGGCGCTTCATCCAGGCCATGGTGCCGGTCAGGCGCGGCAGGAAGGCGGCGACCAGCAGGAAAG
Organism: Alphaproteobacteria bacterium; assembly: GCA_030425925.1. Lineage (GTDB taxonomy): Bacteria > Pseudomonadota > Alphaproteobacteria > Rhodobacterales > Rhodobacteraceae > JAUHZO01. The sequence continues at coordinate 97,964 of JAUHZO010000011.1, forward strand.
GCACACCCAGCCCCGCGGCATAGACCGCCAGCAGTGCGGTCCCCCGTGCGACCGATCCCTCGGACGCGGCCAGCGACAGGATCGCGCCCAGTTGCGGGCCGATGCAGGGGGTCCAGCCAAAGGCGAAGGCCAGACCCAGAAGATAGGCCCCGAAGGCGCTGCCGCCCTGGTCGCCGGCATCCAGCCGCGCCTCGCGGTCCAGAAAGCCGATGCGGTAGACGCCGACAAAATGCGCGCCAAAGACCATCACGATCAGCCCGGCGAAGGTGTTGAACCAGCCCTGGTATTGCAGGAACACCGATCCGATCACCGAGGCCGCCGCCCCCAGCAGCAGGAACACGGTAGACAGCCCCAGCACGAAGAACAGCGCCGGAAGCAACGCCTTGTTGCGCGCCCCCGCGTTCAGGTCGCTCATCGACACGCCGCTCATATAGGCGAGATAGGGCGGCACCACGGGCAGCACGCAGGGGCTGAGGAACGAGATCACCCCGGCCAGAAGCGCCACGAACATGGCGGGCAGAAGGCCCGCGTCGATGATCTCGATTCCGAACATGGGTCTGACTTAGGCGATGGCGCCCCCGCCGTCACCTGTCCGTGACGTCACATCCACGTGCCAAGGTCGTCAGCGCGGCGGATCACTGCGCCGCGGCCTCGCGCAGCACCACCGAAACCGGCACCAGCGCCACGGTCGAGGCGCGGTCCTGCGCGCTCCAGCGCATCAGCGCGGTGATGGTGTCGGCCCGCAGGCGGCCCTGCATCACCACCGCGCCATCCTGCCGGGCGCGCAGCGCGGCGTTGTCCAGAAAGCGCCGGATCACCCGTTCGTCCTGCCCTTCGCCGTCGAAGTCGCGGAACAGCGCCGCCGAGGGCACACCTTCGCGCGCCGCCAGCTGCTGCGCGGTGTTGAGCCCCTTGGGCTGGGTGACAAGACCATGCCCCGAGGCCTGCAGAAAGCGCGTGGCCTGGTCCGACACCTCGCGCGAGGTCTGCAGCCCGCCGCCGGGCTTTTCCAGCACCGCCACCGCTTCGGGCACCAGGTCCAGCGCGCCGGCAAGCGCCACCTCTACATCGGCGGGCCGCGCGCCCTGCGGCACGTCCCCCAGCGCCATGACCTCGAACCCCAGCGCACGGTAGCCCGCGGCGGCGGCGGCAGCGTCGGGATGGGCCGGGTCGATGGCAAAGGTCACCGGAAACGGGAAGGCCTCGAAGAAGGCGGGCTTCAGCGGGCCGGTGCCGTCGTCGATCAGGATGATCGACAGGCGCGCCAGATCCGACGGGGCCTCGACCTTTGCGGCAAAGCGTTCCAGCGGCGGCGGCGGCGCGGCCCGGTCGGCGGTGTCGGACGCCCCGACCTCTTGCGCCGCGCCGTCCCCGGCCTCGGCATCGGCAACGCCGAGGCTGGGCAGGCGGTTCTGCGGCACCGCCGGGGTGCGGTCGATCAACGAGCCCGCGGGCGCACCGATAGAGGGCCCCGCGGCATCCGCATCCGCGGCAGCCGTTTCCAACGCCTCTGCCGCATCTGCATCGGTCTCTGCGGCCACCTCCGGCGGCGGGGTTTCGGCCACCACGTCGGCAGGCCCCGGCGCGGTGTCTTCGCCCGGAACGGGAAGCTCGGCCGGTTCGGTGGACACGTCGGGTCCGGCATCGGGCGCGGGGGCGTCGGGCGCGGCCCCAGGGGCCGGCTGCGGCACCGGCGCATCGGCACTGGCGGCCAGCGCGGCCGGGTCCGCCTCGGCCGGTGCGTCGGCGGGCGCGTCGGGCGCCGCGCCGATCTCGGGCGGGGCCGGCGGCACGATCTGGGCTGCCCCCGCAACCTCGTCGGCAGGCGCGGGCGGCACGTCCGCGGGGATGTCGCCGCGGGTCACGGCGGCTTCGGGATCGGGCCGTCCCGGCGCCGCGCCCCCGGCATCGGGACCGGCCACGGCAGCGGCCTCGCCCGCGGTGCTGTCCACCTTTGGCGGTGCCCCGGCATCCGGTGCCGCCGACGCCAGCTCGGGCGCGACCGCCTCCGTCTCTGCCGGATCCTGCGGCACCGTCATGGCGGGCCCCACCGCCACCGAAAGCCCCGCCGCACCGATCCCGGAGGCCACAACCCCCCAGACCATCCCTGCCAGAAATCCTCGTGCCATGTCCTGTCCTGCCCCGCTCTTCTTGCCTCCGCCCGCCAGACGGGCTGGGCTGCCGCTCTTGACGCCGCTTCACCCGCCTGTGCATGTATACCGCGACCAGGCGGTCTCCCGCCAGCCCCGAGACACGCAAAGCCATGCTCCTGCTGATAGATAACTACGACAGTTTCACCTATAACCTCGTCCACTACCTGGGGGAACTGGGGGCCGTGGTGCAGGTGCACCGCAACGACGCGCTGGACGTGGCCCAGGCGATGGCCCTGCGGCCTGCCGGGATCGTGCTCAGCCCCGGGCCCTGCGATCCCGATCGCGCGGGCATCTGCCTTGACCTCACCCGGGCCGCCGCCGAGGCCGGCACGCCGCTTCTGGGCGTGTGCCTGGGACACCAGACGATCGGCCAGGCCTTTGGCGGCACCGTGGTGCGGCATGACGAGATCGTGCACGGCAAGGCCGGCATCCTGCACCATCACGGCGAAAGCGTGTTTGCCGGGCTGCCCTCGCCGTTTTCGGCCACGCGGTACCATTCGTTGGTGGTGCGGCGCAGCGATCTTCCCGCCTGCCTGCGGGTGACCGCCGAACTGCAAGACGGCACCATCATGGGGCTGGCGCATGAAAGCCTGCCGATCCACGGCGTGCAGTTCCACCCGGAATCCATCGCCTCGGAGCATGGCCACGCGATGCTGCAGACCTTTCTCGACCTCGCGAAGGAGACGGCATGACATCAGACATCAAGGCCCTGATCGGCCAGGCCGCCGACCGCCCGCTGACCCGCTCCGAAGCCGAGGCGGCATTTTCGATCCTGTTCGAGGGCGAGGCGACACCGGCGCAGATCGGCGGGCTTCTGATGGCGCTGCGCACCCGCGGCGAGACGGTCGAGGAGTTCGCCGCCGCCGCCGCCGTGATGCGCGCCAGGTGCCACAAGGTCCGCGCGCCGCAGGGCACCATGGACATCGTCGGCACCGGCGGCGACGGCAAGGGCACGCTGAACATCTCGACCGCCACGGCCTTTGTGGTGGCGGGCGCGGGGGTGCCGGTGGCCAAGCATGGCAACCGCAACCTGTCGTCGAAATCCGGCGCGGCGGATGCGCTGGGGCAGATGGGCATCAACGTGATGATCGGCGCGCAAGCTGCTGAAAAAGCTTTGGAAAGCACGGGTATCTGCTTCATGATGGCGCCCATGCACCACCCGGCGATGGCGCATGTGGGCCCGGTCCGGGCCGAACTGGGCACGCGCACGATCTTCAACATCCTTGGCCCGCTGACGAACCCGGCGGGCGTCACGCGCCAGCTGACCGGCGCCTTCACCCGCGACCTGATCCGCCCCATGGCCGAGACGCTGGGTCAGCTGGGGTCGGAACGCGCCTGGCTGGTGCATGGCGGCGACGGCACCGACGAACTGTCGATCGCCGGGATCAGCTGGGTGGCCGCGCTGGAAGAGGATGGCAGCATCCGCGAGGCGGAACTGCACCCCGAAGACGCCGGCCTGCCGGTCCACCCGTTCGAGGCGATCCTGGGCGGGTCTCCGGAAGAAAACGGGCGCGCCTTCAAGGCCTTGCTGGACGGCGCCGAAAGCGCCTACCGCGACGCGGTGCTGCTGAACGCGGCGGCTGCGTTGACGGTGGCAGGCCGTGTCAGCGACCTGCGCGACGGCGTGGTCATGGCGCGCGAGAGCATCGACAGCGGGGCAGCGCTGGCCAAGGTGCAGGCGCTCGCCGCCGCCACGCAGGCCGCGTGAGCGGCACGCCGCCCGAGGCCTGGGCGCATCTGCCCTTCTTCACCGAGGACTGGCCCGAGATCGCCGCCCGGCTTGAGGCCGAGACACGCCCCGTCCTGCCCCCTCCCGAACAGCGCTTTGCCGCCCTGGCGCTTTGCCCGCCCGACGCCGTGCGCGTCGTGATCCTGGGCCAGGATCCCTATCCCACGCCCGGCCATGCGCATGGGCTTGCGTTTTCCGTGGCCGCCAACGTCACCCCCCTGCCCCGATCACTTTCGAACATTTTCAAGGAGCTGCACGACGATCTTGGCGCCGCTCCCGGCTCGGGCGACCTGCATTTCTGGGCCAGCCAAGGCGTGCTGCTGCTCAACACCGCCCTTACCGTGCCCGCGGGCGACGCGGGTGGGCACGCAAAGCTTGGCTGGGCCCGGCTGACCGCGCAGGTCCTGCACGCGCTTGATGACCGACCGCGTGCCGCGATCCTCTGGGGCAGGCCCGCGCAGGCCCATGCCCGACACCTGAGCCATCCCGGCCACCTGATCCTGCAGAGCGCGCATCCCTCACCGCTGTCGGCGCGGCGCGGGTTTTTCGGGTCGCGCCCCTTTTCCCGCGTGAACGACTGGCTTAAAGCCCAAGGTCAGACCCCGATCAACTGGACTTCCCCATGACCGAGACGATCCTGGACAAGATCAAGGCCTACAAGCTGCAGGAGATCGCCGCCGACAAGGCCGCGCGCCCGATGGCCGAGGTCGAGGCCGCCGCCCGCGCCGCCGACCCCGTCCGCCCCTTTGCCGTGGCCCTGCGGCAGGCGCAAACCACGGGCTATGGCCTGATCGCCGAGGTCAAGAAAGCCTCTCCCTCCAAGGGCCTGATCCGCGCCGATTTCGACCCGGCGACGCTGGCCCGCGCCTACCAGGCGGGCGGAGCCACCTGCCTGTCGGTGCTGACCGACACGCCGTCTTTCCAGGGCGCGAAACCCTTCCTGACCGAGGCACGCGCCGCCACGAACCTGCCCGCCCTGCGCAAGGATTTCATGTACGATCCCTACCAGGTGGCCGAGGCGCGCGCGCTGGCGGCCGATTGCATCCTGATCATCATGGCCAGCGTCTCGGACCTGCAGGCGGCCGAGCTGGAGGCCTGCGCCTTCGACTGGGGCATGGACGCGCTGATCGAGGTGCATGACCGCGCCGAACTGGACCGCGCGCTGGCGCTGCAAAGCCCGCTGATCGGGGTGAACAACCGCAATCTCAAGACCTTCGAGACCACGCTGGACACCACCCGCGCGCTGTCGGAACACCTGCCGGAGGGGCGCCTGCTGATCTCGGAATCGGGTCTGTCGACCCCCGCCGACCTCGCCGACATGGCCCGCCACGGCGCGCGGTCCTTCCTGATCGGCGAAAGCCTGATGCGGCAGGCCGACGTCACCGCCGCCACCCGCGCGCTGCTGGACGCGCCGCTGCCCGCCGGGGTCACGTCATGAGCGGGCTGACGCATTTCGACGCCGAGGGCCACGCCCACATGGTCGATGTCTCCGACAAGGCCGTGACCGCGCGCATCGCCATCGCCGAAGGCTATGTCCACATGGCGCAGGAAACCTTTGACCTGATCACCGAAGGCCGCGCGAAAAAGGGCGACGTGATCGGCGTCGCTCGGCTGGCGGGCATCATGGGCGCCAAGAAGACGCCCGAGCTGATCCCGCTTTGCCACCCGCTGCCCGTCACCAAGGTGAGCGTGGAGCTTGAACCTGATGCCACCCTGCCCGGCCTGCGCCTGACCGCCACCGTAAAGACCACCGGCCAGACCGGGGTCGAGATGGAGGCGCTGACCGCCGTCTCCACCGCCGCGCTGACCGTCTATGACATGGTCAAGGCGGTGGACAAGGCGATGGAGATCGGCGGCATCCGCGTGATCCTGAAGGATGGCGGCAAATCCGGACGGTACCAGGCGACATGATCCCCGTTTCCGACGCGCTCGACCGGCTCTTTGTCCTTGCCCACCCGCTGGAGGCCGAAACCGTGCCGTTGGCGCAGGCAGCCGGGCGGGTGTTGCGCGAGGCGGTAGAGGCAAGGCGCGACCAGCCGCCCTTTCCCGCCGCGTCGATGGACGGCTACGCGGTCAGCGGGGCCGTGGCCGGGCAAAGCTGCACCGTCATCGGCGAAAGCGCGGCGGGGCGGCGGTTTGACGGCGCGGTGGGTCCGGGACAAGCGGTGCGCATCTTCACCGGTGCTCCGGTGCCCGAAGGGGCGACCCGCGTGGTGATCCAGGAGGATGTCACGCGTGACGGCGACACGATCACGCTTGGGCAGGACCTCGATCCCGGCCCCTACATTCGCCCCGCCGGGTATGATTTCCGCGCCGGGCACCGGATGGACGCCCCCCGAATCCTGAGTGCGAACGACATCGCGCTTCTGGCCGCGATGAACGCACCCCAATTGCGGGTGACGCGCCAGCCAAGGGTCGCACTGATCTCTACCGGGGACGAGCTGGTGATGCCCGGCGACACGCCCGGCCCGGACCAGATCCTTGTCTCCAACACGTTCGGCCTGCACGCTATGCTGCGCGCGCTTGGGGCCGCACCGCGGCTCCTGCCCATCGCGCGGGACAACGCCGCGTCGCTGTCGACCGTGCTGGGGCTGATGGATGACGCCGATCTGGTGATCACCATCGGCGGCGCGTCGGTGGGCGATCATGACCTAGTGGCCACGGTGGCGGGCCAGATGGGGCTGGAGCGCGCCTTTCACAAGGTGGCCATGCGCCCGGGCAAACCGCTGATGTCGGGCCGTCTGGGCAATGCGATGATGATCGGCCTGCCGGGCAACCCGGTCTCGGCCATGGTCTGCGGCCATGTCTTTGTCGCGCCGGTGATCCGGGCGATGCTGGGCCTTGACGCGGCCCCGGCCCCGCGCCGGACCGCCCCGCTGGCCGCCCCCCTGCCCGCCAACGGCCCGCGCGAACATTACATGCGTGCCGCGCTGGACGCCGATGGCCTGCGCGCGTTCGAGCGGCAGGATTCCAGCCTGCTTTCGGTGCTGGGCGCGGCCAACGCGCTGATCGTGCGCCCGCCACATGCGCCGGCCTGCGGCATCGGTGAGGGTGTGGAGTACCTCCCGCTCTGACATGCGCCCCCGACCCTGTTGACACAAAACGGGAACATGCGTAGAACAAAAGTTAACGCATGAGGGAGCAGAGCCGTGCTGACAAAAAAACAACTCGACCTTCTGGACTTCATCAACAAGCGGATGGCGCGTGACGGCGTACCGCCCAGCTTTGACGAGATGAAGGAGGCGCTGGACCTGCGGTCCAAGTCCGGCATCCACCGCCTGATCTCGGCGCTGGAGGAACGCGGCTTCATCCGCCGCCTGCCGCATCGCGCGCGCGCCATCGAGATCGTCAAGCTGCCCGACAGCCTGGGCGCGAAGCCCGCGGGCTTCACCCCGCAGGTGATCGACGGCGACCGGCCGGATCACCTGCCTGCCGGCGCACGCAGGCTGGACCGGGGCGAGGTGGCGGCGCTGCCGCTGCTGGGCCGGATCGCCGCCGGTGTGCCCATCGAGGCGATCAACGATCCCGCCCCGTCGATCGGCGTGCCGGGGCAGATGCTGCAGGGCCAGGGCCGGCACTATGCGCTTGAGGTCAAGGGCGATTCGATGATCGAGGCCGGGATCAATGACGGCGACGTCGTGGTGATCCGCGAAACCGAGGTGGCCGAGGATGGCGACATCGTGGTGGCGCAGGTCGAAGGCTATGAGGCGACGCTGAAACGCTTTCGCCGCAAGGGCGACATGATCGTTCTGGAGGCCGCCAATCCGGCTTATGAATCGCGCATGCTGCCCGCGGGCGCGGTCAGCGTGCAGGGCCGCCTTGTGGGGCTGATCCGCACCTACTGAGCGTTCCAGGGCCGGATGCCCGCCCGCTCGGCCGCCGTGACGATGCGCGGACCGTCGGGCGTCAGCCACAGGGCCACCGCCCCGGTCTGGCGCAGCCGCGCCAGATCGTAAAGCTCACAGCCGGTCAGACCGGTCACCTCCACGCTCGCCACGACGATCTGACCCGCGCGGCAGGAGGTAAAGCCTGCCGCGGCACCTTTGCCCTGCAGGTGCACCACGTCCAGCGGGCCCAGCGCGGCGCGGGCGACGCGCGCCTCGATCGGCGCGGGCCACAGGCCGGCGGCGGCCTCCTGCCCGCCGAGTTGCCCGTCATTCTCCAGCCAGACCTCGGCCACAAAGCCCGAGCCACGGGGGCGTGACAGGGCGCGCCCGGCCTCGGTCAGCTTGCCCACCAGCGCGCCGTTTTCGGCGATCAGCAGCGCCGGCCGCTCCGTCTGCGCCCAGAGCGCCACGGCCAGGGCCGCCGGGGCCAGCCCGGCCAGCCGCCCGCGGCCCTGCCACAGGCACAGGATCAACCCGCCAAACGCCAGCAGCGGCAGGACACCGGCCATGGGGGCCTTGACGGCGCTGACCGCGCCCTCCCACCCTGCGACGGATTGCGCGACCAGCAGGATCCAGTCGAGCCCGATCCCCATGATCGCCAGCGCGATCCAGTCCAGCCCCAGCGGCATCAGCAGCGCCGCAAGCACCGCCATCGGCACCACAAGCGCGCCCATCACCGGCACCGACACCAGATTGGCAAGCAGCCCGTAATGCGCCACCTGGTTGAAATGCGCCATGCCCACCGGGGCCGTCGCCGCCCCCGCGACGGCAGAGGACACCACCAGCGAGATCACCGGCGCCGTCCAGCGCGGCCAGCCGCGCCCGCGCTGCCAGACGCTCAGCCGTTCGAACACGGCCACCAGCGCGGTGGTGGCGGCAAAGGACATCTGGAACCCGGGGCCCAGCAGCGCCTCGGGCTGCAGGCAAAGCACGATCATGGCCGCCAGCGCCACCGCCCGCAGCGACAGCGCCCGGCGGTTGAACAACACCGCCACCAGCGCGACGGAGACCATGACAAAGGCCCGCTCTGTCGCGACATTGCCGCCGGAAAGCGCAAGATAGCCCGCCGCGGCCACCAGCGCCCCCATGGCGGCGATCTGCTTGACCGGCCAGAAATGGCGGCATCGCGGGACCAGCAGCAGACCCAGCCGCAACGTGCCAAAGACAAACCCCGCCAGCAGCCCCATATGCAGCCCCGAGATGGCCAGCAGATGCGCAAGGTTGGTGGCGCGCAGGGCGTCCAGCGTCTCTTGCCCCATGCCCGAGCGGTCGCCGGTCATGACGGCGGCGGCAAAGGCCCCGGCCTCGCCCGGCAAAGCGGCCTGCACACGCGCCGACAGCCACATGCGCGCCTTGAACACGACCTGCCCGCCGCCCGGCGGCTCCAGCAGCAAGACCGGGGTGCGGGTGTAGCCCACCGCGCCCAGCCGCAGGAACCAGGCGTGGCGGCGAAAGTCGAAGCCGCCGGGCTCCACAGCGCCGGACGGCGGGGACAGGTGGCCGGTAAAGATCACCACCGCCCCGGGTTCGGGCACGATATAGCCCTGTTCCCCATGCAGCGAGACACGCACGCGGTCGGGGGTTTCAGCGGGGTCCATCCGCTCCAGCACCACCCGGTCCAGCGTGAGGCGCACCGCGTCCGAGGCCGACCGGTCGATCCCGACGATCCGGCCTTCGACCGCGCCGTAGTAGCGGAAATCGAGCTTCGGGCCGGCCACCGCATGGGTGCGCGCCCCCGCCAGCGAAAATCCCAGCAGGGCCAGCGCAATGACACTCACCAGCGGGCCCGACACCGCGTCGAGCCAGCGTGTCGCCACCAGCAGCGCCAGCGCCAGCCCGGCGCACAGGCCCAGCCCCCAGACCGGCGGCTCTGCCCGCAGCGCAAAATACAGCCCGATCCCCGCCGCCAGACAGACCGGCGCCCAGGGAAACAGGTGCCCGCGCTGGTTCAGCAGGCCCGACTGCAACCACGCGATGGCGTGCCTCATGCTTGCCCCTGCACCGGCGGCTCGTTAAGGATCGCGCAACTCTACCAAGGCAGCCGTTAGCGAAAGGTTAACCCCGATGTCCGAGCACGTTGTCACCCGGATCGCCCCTTCGCCGACAGGCTTCATGCATGTGGGAACCGCGCGCACGGCGCTGTTCAACTGGCTCTATGCCCGCGGCCGGGGCGGGCAGTTCCTGCTGCGGATCGAGGACACCGACCGCGCCCGATCGACCCCCGAGGCGACCGAGGCGATCCTGAAAGGCATGGACTGGCTGGGGCTTGACTACGATGGCGAGGTGGTCAGCCAGTTCGCCCGCGCCGAGCGCCATGCCGAGGTGGCGCACGCGCTGCTGGAAAAGGGCGCGGCCTACAAGTGCTTCTCGACCCAGCAAGACATCGAGGCGTTCCGCGAGGCCGCCCGCGCCGAGGGCCGCTCCACCCTGTTCCAGAGCCCGTGGCGCGATTGCGAACCGTCGCAGCATCCCGACGCGCCCTATGTTGTGCGGCTGAAGACACCGCAGGACGGCGAGACGGTGATCGACGACCAGGTGCAGGGCCGCGTCACGATCCGCAACGACCAGCTCGACGACATGGTCCTGCTGCGCTCGGACGGCACGCCGGTCTACATGCTGGCCGTGGTGGTGGACGATCACGACATGGGTGTGACCCACGTGATCCGCGGCGACGACCACCTGAACAACGCCGCACGTCAGATGGGCATCTACCAGGCGATGGGCTGGCCGCTGCCCGTCTATGCCCATATCCCGCTGATCCACGGGCCGGACGGCAAGAAACTGTCGAAACGGCACGGCGCGCTGGGTGTCGATGAATACCAGAAGATGGGCTATCCGGCCGCGGGGATGCGCAACTACCTTGCCCGGCTCGGCTGGAGCCATGGCGATGACGAATTCTTTACCGATGATCAGGCAAAGGAATGGTTCGATCTGGACGGGATCGGCCGCTCTCCGGCGCGGCTCGATTTCAAGAAGCTGGACAATATCTGCGGCCTGCATATCGCCGCGGCGGAGGATGCTGCACTGCTGCAGGAACTGGAGGCTTTTCTGGCAGTCACCGACCGGCCCGGGCTGACCGACGCGCAGCGCGACGCGATGGCGCGGGGCATGTACTGCCTCAAGGAGCGCGCCAAGTCCTTCCCGGAGTTGCTTGAAAAGGCTCAGTTTATCCTGACCGATACCCCCGTTGTCCCGGACGAGAAGGCGGCGAAGGCGCTGGATTCGGTATCCCGTGGTATACTGGCCGCGTTGACGCCGCAGTTGCAAAATGCTAGCTGGGACCGCAACAGCCTCGAAGCCGAGATGAACGGCTTTGCCGAGGCGCAGGAGACCAAGTTCGGCAAGCTTGCCGCGCCCTTGCGCGCGGCGCTGGCGGGCCGGGCAGCGACACCGAGCGTCTTTGACATGATGCTCGTTCTGGGCCGCGAGGAAAGCCTTGCGCGGATTGCCCAGGCGGCCGGAGACCAGGGCTGACGCCCCTCAGGCCATGTGACCGGACCGGTGGGGCCGCAGACCGGCCCTGCCCTCAACAAATGAAGGGATGACAAGCATGGCTGAGACACCGAAAACCGCAACGCTCACGATCGGCGACCAGAGCTATGAGCTGCCGATCCACTCGCCCACCGCCGGCCCGGACGTGATCGACATCCGCAAGCTTTACGCGCAGGCGGGCGTGTTCACCTATGATCCGGGCTTTACTTCCACCGCCTCCACCGACAGCACGATCACCTTCATCGACGGCGACAAGGGCGAGCTGCTGCATCGCGGCTATCCCATCGACCAGCTTGCGGCCAAGTCGCATTACCTGGAGGTATGCTTCCTGCTGCTGTACGGCTACCTGCCCAAGGCGGACGAGCTGGAGAAGTTCGAGAACACCATCACCCGCCACACCATGATCCACGAGCAGATGCACAACTTCTTCCGCGGTTTCCGCCGGGATGCGCATCCGATGGCCGTGATGGTGGGCGCGGTGGGCGCGATGGCGGCGTTCTACCATGACAGCACCGACATCAACGATCCGCGCCAGCGCGAGATCGCCAGCCACCGCCTGATCGCCAAGGTGCCGACAATTGCGGCGATGGCTTACAAGTACTCCATCGGGCAGCCCTTCGTGTACCCGCGCAACGATCTGGATTACGCGGCGAACTTCCTGCACATGTGCTTTGCCGTGCCGGCCGAGGAATATGTCGTCGACCCGATCCTGGCCCGTGCCATGGACCGGATCTTTACCCTGCATGCCGACCACGAACAGAACGCCTCGACCTCGACGGTGCGTCTGGCGTCGTCTTCGGGCGCCAACCCGTTTGCCTGCATCGCGGCGGGGATTGCCTGTCTCTGGGGCCCGGCGCATGGCGGCGCGAACCAGGCGTGCCTGGAGATGCTCAAGGAAATCGGCACGCCGGACCGCATTCCGGAATACATCGCCCGCGCCAAGGACAAGAACGATCCGTTCCGACTGATGGGCTTTGGCCACCGGGTCTACAAGAACTTCGATCCGCGCGCGACGGTGATGAAGCAGTCCGCCGACGAGGTGCTGGACCTGATGGGGGTGGAAAACAACCCGATCCTGGCCACGGCGAAAGAGCTTGAGACAGCCGCGCTGGCCGATCCCTATTTCGCCGAGAAGAAGCTTTTCCCGAATGTCGACTTCTATTCCGGCATCATCCTCGAGGCCATGGGCTTCCCCACCTCGATGTTCACGCCGATCTTTGCCCTCAGCCGCACGGTGGGTTGGGTCAGCCAGTGGCAGGAACAGCTGGCCGATCCCCAGCTCAAGATCGGCCGCCCGCGCCAGCTCTATCTGGGCGAAACCACGCGCGACTACGTGGATATCGAGAACCGCTGATTCGAGATCGGGCGTCGCTTTTTCGCCCGATTTGATCCAACGGCCCCGCGGAAATCTCCGCGGGGCCGTTTTCATTTGTTAACGAAATTTTTCCAGTTTCCGCGGCCCTGACAGGATTGTCCGGGAACCCGCACCGACCGCCGCGCAATTGTGGCGCGAATGGGGCCGAAACGGATTGTTTCGGGGAAATCAGGAGAAATTGCGGCGCATTAGGGGCATCAGTTTTCTCGAACGAACCCATTTCCGCCCCATTTGCAGGAGCCCCGATATGCCCGCCATTCCCTCGACCGAAGTTCTTCTTGGTTGCGATCCGCAGGTTCGCGTCGTCATCATCGAAGACGAAGGCAACCTGTTTCTGCAGGTGTTTGCGCAAGATCCCGCGAACACCGATATCGACGCGCTGTTCTTCAACCTCGCCGATGGCGTGGACGCGGACAACCTGACCATCTTCCCGTCCTTCGACGAAGCCACCGGCTCCAACGGCCTGCCGGAAAACAACATCACCGGCTTTGACGTCTCGACCGGGTCGCTGAACCAGCTCAACAACGGCGCGCAGATCCAGGAAAGCTATGACGTGCGGCTCGAATTCGGCCAGATCCCCTATTCCTCGGGCGGCGATGTCGACGAGGCCATGGTGACCTTCTTTGTCGATGGCGGCCCCTCGGGTCTGTCGGCCAGCGATTTCCTGATCGAGGGCGCGACGGTTGTCGTCAACTCCGACGACGGCATGTCCGGCCTCGCGCTGACCAGCGGCGCCCCGGGCGGCGATGCCCCGACCCAGACCCCGGTGATCGTCACCGCCGTGTCCGAGAGCTTCAACAACATCCACGATCCCGATGACAGCGCCTTTATCGAAAGCGATGGCCGTTGGGACGTGCGCCATGGCGAGCTGTTCACCAACGGCCATGACGACGGCACACTGCTGTTCGAAGAAGTGGCCACCGAAGGACCGGTGCAGTTCTCTTTCGACGCCCGCGCCGAAAACCTGCATGCTTTCGAAAGCGGCGGCCATTACGGCGACAGCCTGCGCATCGAGGTGCAGATCGACGGCGGCCAGTGGGTCCTGCTGGACGAGTTCGTGGTGAACCACGACAAGACCGCTCTGGTCGGCTCCAACACCGGCCAGACCATCACCCACAGCCAGGGCGAGATCAGCTATTCCGGCGGCATTCTCGACACCGCGCAGGAAGACGTGCAGTTCCGCCTGGTGTCGGACATCTCGGCCAGCAACGAGATCATCCGGATCGACAATGTCGAGATCAACGTGACCGAGATCGTCGACGCGGGCCAGACCGAGATCGTGGAAACCACCGTCGCCGCCGAAGATTTCGACGGCCTGCACTATGCCTCGCAAAGCGACCTGGTGGCCCATGCCGGCCGTTGGGACGTGCAGAACGGCGAGCTGAAGACCGATGGCTGCAATGACGGCAACATCTGGTTCGAAGAGGTCTCTGTCACCGGCAGCACCGAGATCTGCTTTGACGCCCGCGCGCCGCATACCGAGTATTTCGAAAGCGGCGGCTGCTATGGCGACAGCCTCGAAGTCTGGGCGCTGGTCAACGGCTCGGAATGGGCGCTGCTGGACACCTTCACCGTGAACCATGACGGCACCGCGCTGGTGGGTGACACCACCGGCCAGACCATCACCGCCACCAGCCAGACGCTGAGCTATGAAGGCGGCGTGCTGGAGAATGCCGACACCGTGCAGCTGGTGCTGGATGCCGACATCTCGGCCCGGAACGAGGAAATCTTTGTCGACAATGTCGAGATCAAGACGCAGGAAGAAGTGCCGGTCGAGGATCGCGACGGCGAAATCTGCGAGGATTTCGAAGCCGCCGCAGCCGGCGATGTCGTGTCGAACCAGTTCGACGGCTTCACCGTTTCGGCGCAGAAGGCCGGCGACATGCGCGTCAACGACGCGATGATCTTTGACACCGAGAACCCGACCGGCGGCGACCACGATCTGGAATACGACAACCAGGGCAACGTGATCATCATCTCGGAAGACAATGACAGCTCGGACCCTGACGACAACGCCCATGGCGGCACGATCAGCTTCGAGTTCGACGATCCGTCCACCGTCACCAGCCTGACCCTGCTGGACATCGAGGAACAGGGCGGCACGATCGAGCTGTTCGACGCCAACGGCCTGCTGCTTGACACCGTGGGCATCCCGGCGGCAGGCGACAATTCGGCCCAGGACATCGCCATCAACACCGCCGGCGTGGCGACGATGAACGTGAACCTGGTCGGGTCCGGCGCCGTGGACAACCTGTGCTACGTGCCCGGCGGCATCGATTGCGGTCAGTACGACGTCACCTATGACGACGATCAGAACAACGACCTGATCCCGGACGACCAGGACGACACCGTCGACGAGTACATGTTCGCGTAACCCGCAGACGGCGTTTCGTATCAGTTGCGTAACCAGTGCCCCCTCGTGACCAGTTCAAGGCCCCAGTGACGACCAGTAACACAGCAAGACCAGTGACAAGTGGGTAGCCAATTGCCTTGGTAACCAGTCAGGTACAACGGTAGCGAGTGAAAGGCCCGGTGGCACAGCCGGGCCTTTTTCCTTGCGCTCAGCGGCCTTCGTATTCCGCCGGGCGCTTTTCCATGAAGGCGACAACGCCTTCCTTGAAGTCCCGCGTCTTGCCGCATTCGCCCTGCAGCCGCGCCTCCAGCGCCAGCTGGTCCTCCAGCGTGTTGTCGAACGAGGCGCGCATGACCTCCTTGACCCGCGTATAGGCGGCGGTGGGGCCTTGGGCCAGGTGCGCGGCGCGGGCCTTCCAGGTGTCTTCAAAGGCGGCGTCGGGCACGGCTTCCCAGATCATGCCCCATTGATCCGCCTGCCTTGCCGGGATCTTCTCGGCGAACAGCGCCGCCCCCATGGCCTTGGCCAGCCCCATCTGCCGCGGCAGCACCCAGGTGCCGCCGGCATCCGGGATCAGCCCGATCCGGGTAAAGGCCTGCAGGAAGAACGCCGATTCCGCCGCGATCACCACGTCTGCCGCCAGCGCAAGGTTCGCCCCGGCCCCGGCCGCCGCCCCGTTCACCGCCGAAATCGTCGGCACCGGGCAGTCGATCAGCGCGCGCAGCATGGGCACGTATTCGTCGCGCAGCGTGCGCTCCAGATCGAGGTTCGCGGCATTGGCCCGGTCCCCCAGATCCTGACCGGAGCAGAACGCCTTGCCGGTGCCGGTCAGCACCACAACCCGCGCCTCGCGCCCGCCGCGCGAGACGGCGTCGGTGATCTCGGCCCGCATCTGGGTGTTGAGCGCGTTCATCACGTCGGGACGGTTGAGCGTGACGGTGGCGACGTTGTCGGTCACGTCATAGCTGATGGTGTCATACTGCATGGGGGTCTCCGGTTCGGTTCGGCGCGCATGAAACACCGCGCGGGGCGGAATGGCAAAGCGAAACGCGGCGTCAGCCCCCGGCTCTGGCCAGAATCGCCGTGGCGTGGCAGCCTGCCGGCATGCGTTACAAACCCGCCGGCTATACCGACCTTTCCCCCTACCTCGTGGTCCCGGATCCGGAGGCGGTCCTGCAATTCTGCGAGACCGTGTTCGGGGCCGAGCGGCTGCGCGTCATCCCCGATGGCGACCGGATCATGCATGCCGAATGCCGGATCGGCGACAGCGTGCTGATGATGGGCGGCCAGCCGGACGGGCCCGGTTCCATGCTGCACCTCTACCTGCCCGATCCGGACGCGGCCTTTGCCCGCGCGCTGGCGGCCGGGGCCGAAATGCTGCAGCCGATGACGGAAAGCGGCGATGGCGACCGCCGCGGCGGGTTCCGCACCCCCTGCGGCACGCAATGGTACGTGTCGCGGCAGGTCTGAGCCTCAGTCCTTCAGGATTTCCTCGAGCCGCCTGCGCTCGTCCTCGCTCAGCCCGGCCTCGGCGCTGCCCGGGGCGGTGGCGCGGTTGCGGACATAGGTGACGCCCATGCCCAGCGCGATGACAAACAGCGCAGGGCCCGCGGCCCAGAGCAGCCAGTTCCAGCCGCCCGTGGTGGGTTTCAGAAGCACGAACTCGCCATACTTGTCGACGACAAAGGCCATGACCTCGTCGTCGCTGTCTCCGGCCACCAGCCGCTCGCGCACCAGAAGCCGCAGGTCGCGTGCCAGCGAGGCGTTGGATTCGTCGATGCTTTCGTTCTGGCAGACCAGGCAGCGCAGCCCCTTGGACAGGTCCCGCGCCCGCTGTTCCAGTGCCGGGTCTTCCAGCACCTCGTCGGGCTGAACCGCCCAGACCGGGGCCGCCAGCGCGACCATCGCGGCCAGGAGGTAGGGTGCGCCACGGCGCACCATGGCCCGGCCCGGGCGCATCGGGCTGCCGCCGTTCATTCCGCAGGCACCGCGCCGGGCAGGCGCGCCTTGCGCGCCCCGGCGGCCACCCGCATGCGCCGGTCCGACAGGCTCAGCCCGCCGCCCAGCGCCATCAGGATGCACCCTGCCCAGATCCAGTTCGCCAGCGGCTTGATATAGGTGCGCATCACCCAGCCGCCATCCGCCTGCGGATCGCCGATCACCACGTAGACATCGCGCAGGAAGCGGTAGTCGATCGCCGCTTCGGTCGTGGGCATCTGCGCCACCGGATAGTTGCGCTTTTCCGGGTTCAGCACCGCCACCTCGCGCCCGCCCTGGCGCAGGCTGACCTCCCCCATGGTCGAGATGTAGTTCGGCCCCTGAACCCTGTTCACGTCGAGCAGTTCGAGTTCGAACGCCCCCACGGCAAAGGGCTCGCCCACCCGGGCGACGCGGATGTCTTCCTCTTCCCAAGCCATCAGCCCGGCAATCCCCAGCATGGTGATGCCCAGCCCGGCATGGGCCACAGCCTTGCCCCAGTCCGCCCGCGGCAGGCGGAAGAGCCGGCGCAGATCGCCGCCCTGCCCGGTGCGCGACCACAGATCGGTTGCCGCACCGGCCACGATCCAGGTGCCCAGGAACACGCCCACAGGGCCCATCAGCGACCGACCGGTCTGCAGGGTCCAGACCAGCCCCATCAGCAGCACCGCCAGCACGAAGGCCGGTGCGAGGGCCCGCGCCACGCGGCCCACCCGCGCCCGTTTCCAGCTCAGCATCGCTCCCAGCGGCAGGATCAGCCCCAGCACCACCATGAACGGCGTGAAGGCCATGTTGAAGAAGGGCGGCCCCACCGAGAGCTTGCGGTCCAGGAACATCTCGGCCACCAGCGGCCACATCGTGCCGACAAAGACCACAAAGGACGACACCGCCAGCAGGACATTGTTGGCCACCAGCGCGCTTTCTCGGCTGACGGTGCCAAAGACGCCGCGCGCCTCCATCACGTTGGCGCGCGCGGCATACAGCGTCAGCGCCCCGCCGGTGAAGAACACCAGGATCATCAGGATGAACACACCGCGTTCAGGATCGTTGGCGAAGGCATGCACCGAGGTCAAGAGGCCCGAGCGCACGATGAACGTGCCGATCAGCGAAAAGCCGAAGGCGAGGATGGCCAGCAGGATCGTCCACGATTTCAGCGCCTCGCGCTTTTCCACCACGATGGCCGAATGCAGAAGTGCTGCGGCAAAAAGCCAGGGCATGAACGACGCGTTCTCCACCGGGTCCCAGAACCAGAAGCCGCCCCAGCCC
Organism: Alphaproteobacteria bacterium; assembly: GCA_030425925.1. GTDB lineage: Bacteria > Pseudomonadota > Alphaproteobacteria > Rhodobacterales > Rhodobacteraceae > JAUHZO01. The sequence continues at coordinate 116,196 of JAUHZO010000011.1, forward strand.
AGTTCGTAATAGGCCCACCACGATCCCAGCGCGATGCCGATGGTCAGGAAGATCCAGGCCGCCAGCGTCCAGGGCCGCACCCAGCGGCCCCAGGCGGCGTCCACCCGTCCCTCGATCAGGGCGGCGACGGCAAAGCTGAAGCAGATGCTCAGCCCCACATAGCCGAGATACAGGAACGGCGGATGGAAGGCGAGACCGGGGTCCTGCAGCAGCGGGTTCAGATCCTGCCCGTCAAAGGGCGGCACCGCCATGCGCAGGAACGGGTTCGAGGTGAACAGGATGAACGCCAGAAACGCCACGCCCACCGCCGCCTGCACGCCGATCACCCGCGCGCGCAGGCTGGGCGGCAGGTTGGTCCCGAACCAGGCCGCCATCGCGCCAAACAGCGCCAGGATCAGCACCCAGAGCAGCATGGAGCCTTCGTGATTCCCCCACACCCCGCTGATCTTGTACAGCATGGGCTTGGCGGAATGGCTGTTCAGATAGACCAGCCGCAGGGAAAAGTCCGATGTGACAAAGGCATAGGTCAGCGCCGCGAAACTCAGCCCGACAAGGAAAAGTTGCGCCGTGGCGGCAGGTTCGGCCACGGCCATCCAGCCGTGCCAGCGTTTGTGCGCGCCCACCAGAGGCACCACCATCTGCACGATGGCGACAAGGAAGGCGAGGATGAGGGCGAAGTGACCAAGCTCTGTAATCATATCCCAAGTTATAGATGCATGAAAAAAGCGGGCCAACGGAAATCGGCCCGCCCATGCGTTCACATTGTCGCGGGCCCCTGCGCCCGCACCCGTTCAGCCCTTGCCGCGCCAGGCCTCCAGCGCCGGGTTGACCTCGGCCAACTCGGCTGTCTCGGTGATGTCGGCCGTCCCCGGCCGGGGTGTGACTTCGACCGGTGCGGCATGGCGCAGTGCCTCGACCTCGCGCACCGTCTGCATCACCTGCGGCACCGTGGCCATGGTGGCCGCGATCTCGCGCTGGAATTCCTGCCCCTTGGCCTGATGGCGCGCGCCGAAATAGAAGCTGACGATGGCGGCAAGAAGCCACCAGAGCGGCTCGGGCACCAGCGCGATGCCCGCCATGCGCGCGCCGAACCAGACCGGGTCCACCATGGCCGAGACAAACAGCCCCAGCGTCCCCAGCGCCATGGCCGGGCGCGGCACGCGGTTCAGCGCGTCCATCAGCCGGTCGAACCAGCCGCGGCGCACCACGCGGAACTCCTGCGCGAATTGCGACAGCGCCGCCGATTGCAGATCATGCCCGCGCTGCGCCTGCGCCTCGGCATTCACCCGGAACACCTCTGCCGTCTCGGCCACGGCATTGCGCCCGCCGCCAAAGACCAGACCCAGCAGCCGCTCGATCAGCCCCATGCCGCAACCCTTTCCTGGAACTCCGCTTCGCTCATGTGAAAGCGCGGCGAGATGAATTCCTCGGCGCGGCGGATCCAGCCGCCCTTGCCACCGGCCCGGGTGCGGGCGTATTTGCGCGACGCCGGACGCCGGTCTGCGATCCGGAAATAATAGTTGCGCCGGGCGATCCCGTAGGCGTCGGCGATATGCTCCGGCGCGCGCGCCGCGGCACGACGGGCCGCCGCCAGGGATTGCGGGCCCAGAACACCGTCCACTGCCACCGGCTCGCCCATCTGGGTCAGAAGCCGCTGCAGGATGCGCACCGCGTTGGCGCCGGCGTTGACATACATGTCGAACACCGTCTCGTGCAGCATTGCGGGCAATTCCGCGATGCGCGGACGGTGGTAATAGTGCTGCAGAAAGATCTCCACCGCCTGCGCGCGGCTCAGCCGCCGCACGTCTTCGGCGTCGACGCGGCCGTCGCCGGTCAGGTCGATTCCCAGCCGCCGCATGGTGTGGATGGTGACCCCGTATTTCGTTGCGCCGCCGGGATCGTCGGGGTCGTTGACATAGCCACCCTCCCGGGCGACGATTTCCTCGGCCATTGCCGTGATGGTCTTGTCCGCCATATGTGCCTCCTGCTCGAAGCGGTTATCGGTGGGACAAACCTCCGACGCGGACATTAACCAATCCTGAGAGGAGCGTGCGCCGACATGACGGCAGACGAGATCATCGCGGCGCTGGACCTCGCGCCGCATCCCGAAGGCGGGCATTACCGCCAGACCTGGCAGGCAGACGGGGACGGCAGGGCCGCAGGCACCTGCATCTACTTCCTGCTGAAAGGAAGCGAGCGCAGCCACTGGCACCGCGTGGACGCGGCAGAGATCTGGCATTTCTATGCGGGCAGCCCGCTGGTCCTGTCGGTGTCCGAGACAGAGACCGGCCCGCGGCGGGACATGATCCTGGGGCCCGACCTCGCCTCTGGCGCGCGTCCGCAACACGTGGTGCCGCCGCATCACTGGCAGGCGGCGCGCGCGACCGGGGACTGGACGCTGGTGGGCTGCACGGTCAGCCCGGGCTTCAGGTTCGACGGGTTCGACCTGGCCCCACCGGGATTCGACATTCCCTGACAGGGCGGCGGGGTAAACCCCGCCCTACGGCGGCCCGAGCGTGTAGGGCGGGGTTTACCCCGCCGCACCTTGACGATCCCGCTGCCGCTTCACCCCCGGTTGCGCCGCACGAAATCCACCAGTTGCCGGGTCGAGCCGTCCTTGCCCTCGGCCCCCTGCTCTCCCGACACCACAGGCCCCAGTGCCGTCGCCAGTTCCTTGCCCAGCTCGACCCCCCACTGGTCATACGGGTTGATGCCCAGGATCACGCCCTCCACGAACACCCGGTGCTCGTACAGCGCGATGATCTTGCCCAGGGTTTCCGGGTCCAGCCGCGGATAAACCAGCGTCGTCGACGGCCGGTTGCCCGGGAACACCCGGTGCCGCGCCTGCCGCTCCAGCTCTTCGCCGTCGAACTTGCCCGCAATCGTGGCGCGCGCCGCGTCAAGGCTGCGTCCGCGCATCAGCGCCTCGGACTGCGCCAGGCAATTGGCCACCAGAAGCTGGTGGTGATGCGCCAGATCCGGCTCGTGCCCCTCGGCCGCCACCATGAATTCGCACGGGACCACCCGCGTGCCCTGGTGGATCAGCTGGTAAAACGCGTGCTGGCCATTGGTGCCCGGCTCGCCCCAGACCACCGGACCCGAGGCATAGTCCAGATCACCCCCGTCCATCGACACGCCCTTGCCGTTCGATTCCATCTCCAGCTGCTGGAGATAGGCGGGCAGCCGCGCCAGCCGGTTGTCATAGGGCAGCACCGCGCGGGTCGCGTGCCCCAGCACCTGGTTGTGCCAGATCCCCACCAGCGCCAGCAGAACCGGCAGGTTCTCGGCAAACGCCGCCGCGCGGAAATGCAGGTCCATCGCCTGCCCGCCGCGCAGGAAGGCGCGGAAGGCCTCGGGCCCGATGGCGATCATCAGCGACAGGCCGATGGGCCCCCACATGGAATAACGCCCGCCGACCCAGTCCTCGAAGCCGAACACCCGCTCTGCCGGAATGCCGAAGGCCGTCGCCTTTTCCAGATTCGACGACAGCGCCACAAAGCGCCCCTCTTCGGGCACGCCCTTGTCCGCCAGCCACGCCTTGGCCGTGCGGGCATTGGTCATGGTCTCGATGGTGGTGAAGGTCTTGGAGGCGACGATGAACAGCGTCGTCTCGGGCGGGCAGCCGCGCAGCGTGTCGGCGATATCCGCCCCGTCCACGTTCGAGACGAAATGGCAGCGCGGCCCGTCATGATAGGGCGACAGCGCGCGCACCGCCATGGCCGGCCCCAGGTCCGACCCGCCGATCCCGATATTGACCACATCGGTGATCGGGCCCGCGCGCAATTCGCGCGCCAGTCCCTCCATCCGGCCCAGCGTCTCCAGCACGCCCGGCATCACGTCCTGCCCGTCCACATGCACAGGGCCGCCGTCGAGATTGCGCAGCGCGGTGTGCAGCACGGCGCGGCCCTCGGTCTCGTTGATCGCCTCTCCCGTGAACATCGCCTCGCGCCGCGCCGCCACGCCGCGGGCCTCGGCCAGCGCCAGAAGCGCCGCGCGGACCGGCGCGTCGATCTGCGTCTTCGAATAATCGAAAAGCATGCCCAGGGCCGCACAGCTGAACGCCTCGGCGCGCCCCTCTTCGGCAAACAGCGCGTCGATGCGGCGGGCTTCAATCCTGCCCGCCAATTCCTTCAGATCGTTCCACATTTTCAGATCACTCCGCCCAATGCACCTTGGCTTCGTTCAGCACCGCGTTGATCGGCGCCTCTTCCACGTCCATGCCGCGCGCGGTTTCCAGCGCCGCGCGCTTCTCTGCGCCGAAGATCAGCACATGCTTTGACAACGCCCCGTCCAGCACCCGCGCCGTCAGCGTCACCCGCGGCTCTTCGGCCCCGGGCGCGCGCATCGCCAGCAGCACCGGCGCGTGGGGGTCCAGCGCCTCGGCCAGCTTGTCCGCGCCGGGGAACAGCGACGCGGTGTGCCGGTCCGTCCCCATGCCCAACAGGACCACCGCCAGCGGCAGTTCCGGGATGATCGGCACTTCGAGTTCCGCCAGCGCGTCCTCCGGCTCCGGCTTTGGCGCGTAAAACGGCAAGAGCCGCGCCTCGGATGCGCGGTTGACCAGCAGCCGTTCGCGCAACAGCCGGGTGTTCGACCGGGGATGATCCTCCGGCACCCAGCGTTCGTCGGTCAGCAAGACATCCACCCGCGCCCAGTCCAGATCCGCCGCGCACAGATCGTCGAACACCGCCCCGGGAGACGTGCCGCCCGGCACGGCAAGCGCCACCCGTTCCTCGTGCCGCAGCGCCGCGCGCAACTCGCCCGCCAGCTGGTTGGCCAGGTCGATGGCCAGCATGTCGCGGTCCGGATATTCGACGAATTCATAGCTCATGGTCTGATCTCCCGCCATTTGCGCCCGTCGCGATGCATCAGCATCAGCGAATCGTCCGGCCCGCTGGACCCGGTATCATAGGGTTTCGGCACGTCGCCCCGCGTCTCCCATCCCGCGATCAGCGGATCGGTCCAGGCCCAGGCGGCCTCCACCTCGTCGCCGCGCATGAACAGCGTCTGGTTGCCGCGGATCACGTCCATGATCAGCCGTTCATAGGCGTCGGGCACATCGGCCGCATCCGGCCCCAGCGCGTCGGCAAAGCTCATGTCCAGCGGCACGTCGATCAGCCGCATCCCGCCCGGCCCCGGCTCCTTGATGGTCACGCCCAGCGTGATGCCCTCGTTGGGCTGCAACCGGATCGACAGCACGTTGCGGTGCCGCCCCGCCTCGGAGCCGAAGATCGAATGCGGCGCATCCTTGAACACCACGGCGATCTCCGAGGCCCGCGCCCGCAGCCGCTTGCCGGTGCGCAGGTAGAACGGCGTCCCGGCCCAGCGCCAGTTCGAGATATGGCATTTCAGCGCGACAAAGCTTTCGGTGGTCGATCGCGGGTTCTCGGCATCCTCGCGATAGCCCGGCTGGTCGCCATCCGGCTCGTATTGCCCGCGCACGACATGATGCCAGTCCACCGGGTCGAGCGCGCGGATCACCTTGAGCTTTTCGTCGCGGACCGAATCCGGTTCGAACCGCGCCGGCGGCTCCATGGCGATCAGGCACAAAAGCTGCATCAGGTGGTTCTGCACCATGTCCCGCATCGCGCCCGACTTGTCATAGTAGGAGCCGCGCCCGCCCACACCCACGGTTTCCGCCACCGTGATCTGGATGTGGTCGACATATTGTGCGTTCCACAGCGGTTCGAACAGCATGTTGCCGAACCGCACCGCCATGAGGTTCTGCACGGTTTCCTTGCCCAGGTAATGGTCGATCCGGTAGATCTGGCTTTCGTCGAAATGCCGCGCCAGCGTCGCGTTCAGCGTCCGGGCTGAGGCCAGATCGTGGCCAAAGGGCTTTTCCACGACGATGCGGCACTGATCGGTGGCCAGGTCGAACTGGCGCAGACGCTCGGCCAGATCGCCGAAAAGCGAGGGCGCCACCGAGAAATAGAAGGCCCGCACCAGCCCGGGGCGCACCCGGGCGCGCAGTTCGGCCCATCCCGCCTCGCCCTTTGCGTCCACGGTGACATAGCCCAGCCGCTGCAGGAACTGCTCCAGCGTGCCGTCCTCGCAGGCGCGTCCGCCGCCGAATTCCCGAATCGCTTCGGCGACAAAGGCGCGATAGCCGTCATCGTCCAGGTCCGAACGCGCGGCACCGGTGATCCGGGCGTCTTCGGGCATCTGCCCGGCACAGTAGCGCCGGAACAGTCCGGGCAGGATCTTGCGGCGGGCCAGATCGCCGGTGCCGCCAAAGATCACCAGATCGAACGGGTCCACGGGAATGACGCGAGAGACCATGTGACAGCCTTTCCTCTTCGGCCGGGGCCGGGACAGCCCGGCGCGGGCATTGCGCTGCGCCAGCGCCGTCCCGGATGGCGGTCCGCCCGGTCCGGGCCGGATCTCGCCGCTGCGGCGTTAGCGCTAACGAGGCTTCGTTTACCCGACACTGGGGCGGGAGTCTAACACCGTGATGACGCATCACAATGGTGTCAGAAAAAAATTGCAGGGCTGGCCAATCGGGCAGGACGCGGCATAGCTGTGCCTTACGCCCAGAAAGGATCGACATGAAAGACAGCGCACCGGCCAATTCCGGAAAGTTCCAGGACCCGCACCTGACCGCCAGAGGAGAGCCCCGCGCCACCGTGGCGCTGAGCCGACCGCAAACGCTGTGGTTCAACACGGGCACGCTGTGCAACATCGAATGCGCCAATTGCTATATCGAAAGCTCTCCCAGCAATGACCGGCTGGTCTATCTGACGGCGGACGAGGTGTCGGACTATCTCGACCAGCTGGAGACCCGCGGCTGGGGCGTGACCGAGATCGGCTTTACCGGCGGCGAGCCGTTCATGAATCCCGACATGATCGAGATGGCCCGCCGCGCGCTGGCGCGTGGCCACGCGGTGCTGATCCTGACCAATGCCATGCGCCCGATGATGCGCCCCCGGGTGCAGGCCGGGCTGCGGGAGCTGCAGCAGGCCTTTGGCGACCGGCTGACCCTGCGGGTGTCCGTCGACCACTGGCAGGCGGCGCAGCACGACACCGAACGCGGCGCGGGCAGCTTTGCCAAGACGCTGGTCGGCATGCGCTGGTTGCGGGACGCGGGCCTGCGGATGACGGTTGCGGGCCGCACCGTCTGGGGCGAGACCGAGGCCGAGGCGCGCGCGGGATATGCCGCGCTTTATGCACGCGAGGGCTTTGCCATCGACGCGGACGATCCCGGTGCCACGGTGCTCTTTCCCGAGATGGACGACACCGTGGAGGTGCCCGAGATCACCACGGCCTGCTGGGACATCCTTGGCAAGTCGCCCGACAGCGTGATGTGCGCCTCGTCGCGCATGGTGGTGCGCCGCCGCGGTGCGGCGCGGCCCAGCGTGCTGGCCTGCACGCTGCTGCCCTACGACCCGCAATTCGAACTGGGCGAAACCCTGGAAGAGGCCGAGCGTGCGGTGGCTCTGAACCATCCCCATTGCGCCAAGTTCTGCGTTCTGGGCGGGGCCAGCTGCTCGGCCTGAGCCGACCCTTGGCCGACCGCGAAACGTCCCCGCGCCGACAGGCTGCGGACCCGGGCCGCGCGCGCCCAACGCAAGCGCTCGCCTATGGCGCATTGCCGCCCTTGCGTCGCGCGCGCCCACATGCAACCTCTGCCGCAACCCCGGAGAGCGCCCATGACCCCCCGCAAGATCATCATCGACACCGATCCCGGCCAGGACGACGCCGTGGCCATCCTGCTGGCGCTGGCCTCGCCGGACGAGATCGACCTTCTGGGCATCACCTGCGTGGCGGGCAACGTGCCGCTCGACCTGACGGCCCGCAATGCGCGCATCGTCTGCGAACTGGCCGGCCGGCCCGGCACAAGGGTCTATGCCGGCTGCGACCGCCCGCTGGCGCACAGCCTTGTCACGGCCGAGCATGTGCACGGCAAGACCGGGCTCGACGGCCCGGTCCTGCCCGAACCGACCATGCCGTTGCAGGACATGCACGCGGTGGACTTCCTGATCGACACCCTGCGCACGGCCTCGGCGGGCAGCGTCACGCTTTGCCCGCTGGGGCCGCTGACCAACATCGCCACCGCGCTGACCCGCGCCCCCGACATCGCGCCCCGCATCGACGAGATCGTGCTGATGGGCGGGGCCTATTTCGAAGTGGGCAACATCACCCCCGCGGCCGAGTTCAACATCTATGTCGATCCCGAAGCCGCCCAGATCGTGTTCCGCTCCGGCGTGCCGCTGACCGTCATGCCGCTGGACGTCACGCACAAGGCGCTGGTGACCGGGCCGCGCAACGAGGCGTTCCGCGCGCTGGGCTCGCGCGTGGGCCGCGCGGTGGCCGAGATGACCGATTTCTTCGAACGGTTCGACCTGGAAAAATACGGCTCGGAAGGCGCGCCGCTGCACGACCCTTGCGTGATCGCCTACCTGATCGCCCCCCACCTGTTTTCCGGCCGTCACATCAATGTCGAGATCGAAACCGTCTCGGCCCTTACCCGCGGCATGACGGTGGCCGACTGGTGGCGCGTCACCGATCGGGCGCCCAACGCCATGTTCATGGGCGACATCCATGCAGACGGGTTCTTTCAGCTGCTCACCGAACGCCTGGCCCGTCTATGAAGTCGCTCCATCTCGCCCGGACCGAGGACATGGCCAAGCTGGTGGCCATGGTGGCGGCGTTTCATGACGAGATGGGCTTTGGCACCGATCCCGCGCATCACGAGGCGGCGGTGGCCCCGCTTCTGGCCGGATCGCCCTATGGTGCGGTCTGGCTGATCGGGCCGCGGCTGTCGCCGGTGGGGTACCTGGTCATCACCTTCGGCTGGTCGGTGGAGTTCGGCGGCATGGATGCCTTTGTCGACGAGATCTATGTCCGCCCCGCGGTGCGCCGCCGCGGCATGGGGGCCGAGGCGCTCAACGCCATTGCCGCGCGCCTGAAGGACAGCGAGGTGCGCGCGCTGCACCTGGAAGTCGACCGCGACAACACCGGCGCGCAGGATTTCTACCGCCGCGCCCGGTTCGCCCTGCGCGACCGCTACATGCTGATGACCCGCCTGCTCTGAGCGTTGCCGGTTTTGCCCGCCGCGGCTTTGCACGGCGACCGCTATGCCCTATCTCAGGGGCATGACCCTGCACATCCCGTTCGACAACAGCTATGCCCGCCTGCCCGACGGTTTTTTTGCCCGGCTCGGACCGCGCCCCGTCAAGGCCCCGTCGCTGATCGCCTTCAACGACGCGCTGGCGGCGATGCTGGGGATCGAAGGGGCCGACGACCCGCGCCTTGCCGCGATGTTCGCCGGCAATGCCCTGCCCGACGGGGCCGAGCCGCTGGCACAGCTTTATGCCGGTCACCAGTTCGGCCATTTCAACCCGCAACTGGGTGACGGGCGCGCGCTGCTGCTGGGCGAGGTGGTGGGCCGCGACGGGATCCGCCGCGACATCCAGCTCAAGGGCTCGGGCCCCACGCCGTTCAGCCGGATGGGCGACGGGCGCGCCTGGCTGGGGCCGGTTTTGCGCGAATACCTGGTGTCCGAGGCGATGCACGCGCTGGGCATCCCAACCACCCGGGCGCTGGCCGCCGTGCGCACCGGCGAGACGGTGATCCGCGAAACGCTGCTGCCCGGCGCGGTGCTGACCCGGGTGGCGCAAAGCCATATCCGCGTGGGCACCTTCCAGGTCTTTGCCGCGCGCCGCGATCTGGATGCGCTGCGCACGCTCTACGCCTACACCGCCGCCCGCCACGACCCCGACGCCACCGGCCCCGCCGACCTGCTGGCGCGGGTGATCGACCGGCAGGCCGCGCTGGTGGCCGCCTGGCTTGGCGTGGGATTCATCCATGGCGTCATGAACACCGACAACTGCACCCTGTCGGGGGAGACCATCGACTACGGCCCCTGTGCCTTTCTCGATGCCTACGATCCGGACACCGTGTTCTCCTCCATCGACCGGCATGGCCGCTATGCCTATGCCGCCCAGGCCGACGTGATCGTGTGGAACATGGCCCAGCTGGCCACCGCGCTGCTGCCGCTGATGCCCGAGCCCGAGGCGGCGGTCGAGGAATTCACCGCGCTGGTCCACGCCATGCCCGCCAGGATAGAGGCCGCCCGGCTGGACCGTTTTGCCGCCAAGATCGGCCTGGCCGAGCGGCGCCCCGGCGATGCCGCGCTGATCGGTGACCTGCTTGACCGCATGCACGCCAACCAGGCGGATTTCACCAACACTTTCCGCGCCCTGTCCGACGGTACCGCGCGCGACCAGTTTGCCGATCCGACGGCCTTTGACAGCTGGGAAACGCAGTGGCGCGCGCGCCTGGCCGATGCACCGGACGCCGACAGCGTCATGCGGGCGGCCAACCCGGTGCTGATCCCGCGCAACCACCGCATCGAAGAGGCCATCGCCGCCGCCGTGCAAGGCGACGACGCGCCCTTCCACCGCCTGCACAGGGCGCTGTCGCGGCCCTTTGCCGACGACGCGGCCTACGCCGACCTGCGCAGTCCGCCCACCCCCGCGGAAGCCGTCCGCGCCACATTTTGCGGCACCTGACGGCCGAATTCATCCGTAACCAAAGCCCGAATTATGGTACTGTTTCCAAAAGGCCGGACCGGTTACCGGCGACAGTCAGCGCATTTCAAGCGCGGATTGCATTCATGCCCACATACATACACCTATTCCGGCGGATACATTACGGGCAACCTGGTGTTGGACGCGGCAAGCGGCTTTACCGAGTTCGACATGGATGGCCACGCGCAAGTCACCGGCGCGCCGGCGGACCAGGTCTTTGACCTGACCGGTATCCAGACCTAGACCGAATTGACCGTGTTTGCCCTCGACGCCGGCACGGACCTCTTCCTCGGCTCGAGACGCGCAGACTCCGTTTCGGGCAATGACGACAATGACACGCTCAGGGGCAATGACGGCCATGACACGCTCCTTGGCGGCGCGGGCAACGATCTGGTCCGGGGCCATGCCGGGCATGACGTACTGGACGGGTCAAGCGGCAAGGACACGCTGATCGGTGGCGGCGGCGCGGACAGCGTTGAGGGCGGAACCGAGAACGACAAGCTGTACGGCAACAATGGCGACGATACGCTGCGGGGCGATGCCGGCAATGACCGATTGCTCGGAGCGGCGGGCATGGACGTTTTGCAAGGCGGTGCCGGCAATGACATGCTCTTCGGCAACCAGCAATCCGACCTGTTCGTCTTTGCCGATGGGTTTGTCAGGACACCCTGCGCGACTTCGACGCCCAGGACGACAACGAAAAGATCGACCTGTCGGCCGTCAGCCAGATCACGGATTTTGCCGATCTGATGTCCAATCATGTGACACAGACCGGATCGAACGTGTTGATCGAAGACCACGCGGACAACAGCATCCGGGTCGCCGCAACGTCTCTTGGCGTTCTCGACGCGGCGGACTTCCTGTTCTGAACGGCTACCGTCTGTTGATCAGAACGATCCCCACCGCCACCAGCGCCAGTGCGCCCAGCAGGTCCGGCCCCACCGGCTCGCCCAGAAGCGCCCAGCCGAACCCCACCGACAGGACCGGCGACAGGAACGAAAACGCCGCGATGTCCGAGGCGGGATAGATCGACATCAGGTGCAGCCAGAACAGGAAGCCCAGCGAGGCCACCACCACCGCCTGCGCCCCCAGCCCGCCCCAGTGCCACAGCGTCGGCGCGCGCAGCAGGTCGCCGAAGAAAGGGGCCGCCAGCGTCAGCACCACCGCCGAAACCGACAGCTGCCAGAACAGCTGCGATTCCGCGGGCAGCTGCGAGACCCGGCTCAGCCGCACGATCAGCGCGATGCCCACCCAGGCAAAACAGGCCAGCAGCGCCAGCAGGTCGCCGCGCAGATCCCCCGCACCGCGGCTTTCGGGATCGGACAGCGCCCAGATCACCCCGGCCATGGCCAGCCCCAGCCCCAGCATGCGCCGGCCCGACAGCACCTCGCCCGGCAGCAGCACATGCGCCACCAGCGCCAGCCAGACCGGCATGGAGTAGAACAGGATCGCGCTGCGCGACACCGTCGTCAGGTCAAGCGCGATGAACAGGAACAGGAACTCGACGCTGAACAGCAGCCCCAGCAGCAGGCCGGGCCAGAGCGCCAGCCGCAACCCGCTCAGCGGCCGTCGGCGCAGCGCGCACCAGGCAAACAGCACCCCCAGCGCCAGGACCGAGCGCAGCCCGGCGGCAAAGACCGGCGCGATGCCGTCATTCGTCAGCTTGATGACCACCTGGTTCAGCGCCAGCGTGGCGGCAAAGACCACCATGCCCGCGGCGCCGAAGAGGTCCATGGATGTCTTGCGGCTCATGCGCCCAAGGACACCGGCGGCGCGGCGCCGTCAATCCCCCCTGCAACCGCGGTTCCGGGGCTGTGCCCTGCCCGGCAAATCTGCCATGCTGGGCGGAACCGGCAGTCACCAAAGGCAGGGAGAAGCACAATGGGTCTCATGGGAACACTGGCCAGGGTCGCCATCGGATACGCCGCGGCGCGCGGCGTCGACACGCTTTCGGGCGGACAGGGGCTGACCGCGCTGCTGGGCGGCAAGGCGCAACTGCCCGCGCAGGACCCGCTGGCCCGCCAGCAGGCCCAGGCCGGACAGATGCTGTCGGGCACCACCGCAGGGGACGGCGCGCCGGCCAACCCGCTGCAGGACATGATGCGCCGCCTGCGGCAGGCCACGACCGGCGACCCGGGGGCCCTGGGCGGCATGGGGGCCATGGGCGGCATGGCCGGCATGACCGGCGGTGCCAATCCGCTGGCCGGCATGATGGCGTCCATGGGCGCGACCCAGGGCAGCGCGGTGGGCGCGCTGCTTGATGCCTTCAACACCGGCGAGACGGGCCGCGAAACCGAGGAAGCCGCCGGGCTGATGCTGCGCGCGATGATCCAGGCCGCCAAGGCCGATGGCGGCATCGACGCCGCCGAAAAGGCCCGCATCCTTGACACCGTGGGCGCGGATGCAGATGCCGGGGACATCGCCTTTGTCGAGGCGCAGCTTGCCGCGCCGGTCAACGCCCAGGCCCTGGCGGCCGACACGCCCCCGGCGCAGCGCCTGCAGGTCTATTCCGCCTCGCTGATGACGATCCGCGTGGATACCGAGGCCGAGGCGGCCTATCTCGACATGCTGGCAAAGGCGCTGGAGCTGGACGAGCCCACGGTCAACACGCTGCACATGCAGATGGGCCTGCAGCCGCTCTACGGCTGAACGGCGGCACGGATGGCACGCGACAACCGCCTGGGTCTGGTCCTGGCCCTCACCGGCGCGCTGGCGCTGACACCCGATGCGCTGCTGCTGCGGCTGTCGGGCATGGAGGGGTTGCAGATGCTGGGCTGGCGCGGGCTCTGCATGGGGGCCGTGTTCCTGACCGCCTGGGCGCTGCTCGGCCGCAGCCCCCGGCGCGACCTGCTGGCGCTGGGCCGCCGCGCCGCGCTGACGGTGCTGCTGTGCCAGTTTCTCAACGCCATCCTGTTTCCGGTGGGCATTGCCAGCGCACCGGTGGCCCCGGTGCTGCTGGGCGTGGCCACCGTGCCGGTCTGGTCGGCGCTGCTGGCGCGGCTGCTGCACGGCGAACAGGCCGGGCCCGCCACCTGGGCGGCGATTGCCGGCGTCACGGCCGGGCTGGCGCTGGCGGTGTCCGGCGATCCCGCCGACATCTTCGGCGCCGGTGCGCTGACCGGCGCGCTGTGCGGGCTGGGCGTGGCGCTGGCGCTGGCCACGAATTTCGTCACCCTGCGCCACCATCCCGAGGTGCCCGTGCTGCTGACCATCGGGCTGGGCGCGCTGGCCGCGGGCGCGCTGGGATGGGCGGTGACCGAACCGGCCTCGATGTGGCAAGGGCGGCTCTGGGCGATCCTCGTCACCGGGCTGGTGGTGCTGCCGCTGGCCTTCTTCGCCTTTGCCCAGGCCTCGCGCCTGACCAGCGCCGCCAATGTCAGCCTGCTTTTGCTGCTGGAAACCGTGCTGGGCCCGCTCTGGGTCTGGCTCGGCACAGGCGAGGCCCCGGGCCCGCGGATGATCGCCGGAGGGGCGCTGGTGGTGGGCACGCTGGCGCTGTATATCCTGCGTCCGCGCCGCCGCCGCCCCGCCCCGCAGGCCTGATGCCGTGTCACGGGCCGTTTCCTTGGCCCCGGGGACCGCATTGGCTATGACTGAACCGAATCCAAGAGGCCGCCATGTCCGACACCATCGCCGAACGCTGCACCGCCAAGGGTCTGCGCATGACCGGCCAGCGCCGCACGATTGCCGATGTGCTGGACGAGGCCACCGATCACCCGGATGTCGAGGAACTCTACGCCCGCGCCAGCGACCGCGATCCCAACATCTCCATCGCCACGGTCTACCGCACGGTGAAGCTGTTCGAAGAGGCGGGCATTCTTGAACGCGTCGATTTCGGCGACGGCCGCGCCCGCTACGAAGACGCCGAGCGCGACCACCACGACCACCTGATCGACCTCAACAGCGGAGAGGTGATCGAGTTCTGCGACCCCGAGATCGAAGCCCTGCAAGAGCGCATCGCCGAAAAGCTGGGTTACCGTCTCAAGGGCCACCGGATGGAACTCTACGGCGTCCCGCTCAAGAAACCCTGATCTTTCTTCCGGAGCCGCCCCTTGCCTGGGCGCAGACGGACAGGAGCGGGGCTTCGGGCCAAGGCAAATCGCCGAGGGGCCCCATCGCAGATGGGGAGACGGCTATTTTCCTTGGGGCGGAGCGCCGGACCTGTCAGGCCAAGCACGGGCAAGGGGCGGGTCTGGAAGAAAGGTCTTTCTTCTGGTGAGCCCTGCAGCCCGCCGCACTTTCAACCCGCGCCACATCCGGGCAGACGCGTCGCCTCTCCGATATCGGAACAAAAGCGCGCGGAAGCGCTAATTCTTGTTGGCCGTCTCAACCGATCCGAAAACCGCTTCGCACTTTTCGGGTCGAGACGCGCGGGCCGTCTCAACCGATCCGAAAACCGCTTCGCACTTTTCGGGTCGAGACGCGCGGGCCGTCTCAACCGATCCGAAAACCGCCCTGCACTCTTCGCGTCTAGACGCGCGGCACCCTTGCCCGATCCCCCCCCGCCTGCCGGAAACGTCACGCCAGAACCAGGTTCACCCGGCGGTTCTGCTTGCCCTTGTTCTCGATCTTGCCAAAGCGCAGCGCGCCGATCTCGCCGGTGCGGGCGACATGGGTGCCGCCGCAGGGCTGCAGGTCCACCTGGTCGCCGCCCACGCCGATGCGCACCAGCCGGATCGCCCCGGCGCCACGCGGCGGCTGCACCGACAGCGTCTTGACCAGCCCGGGATTGGCGTCCAGCTCGGCTTCGGTGATCCAGTCCTCGGTCACCGGCAGGTCGCGGTCCACCAGGTCGTTGAGCGCACGTTCCAGCGCGTCGCGGTCCGCGGGCGGTTCGGGCATCTGGAAATCCAGCCGTCCGGTGCCCGCGCCGATGGCCCCGCCGGTGACCGGCAGCGGCACCACCACGCTCAGCAGATGCAGCGCGGTGTGGATGCGCATGTGCCGGTGCCGCCGTTCCCAGTCGAGCACCTGCAGCACCTTCGCGCCCGTGGGCGGCATCGCCGCGGGCTCGGCCGGCACCAGCACCGACAGCCCGCCCTCACCACGCACCGCGGTGGCGACGGGCAGCCGCTGGCCATCCCATTCCAGCCAGCCGCTGTCGCCGGGCTGGCCGCCGCCGGTGGGATAGAACAGCGAGGGCGAGACGATCACCCCGCCTTCGGCGGTGTGGCCCAGCACCTCGCCCGGGGCCTCGCGCCGGTAGGGATCGCTGCGGTAGAGCGCCTCGTCGGTCATGTCGTCTGTCCTCCCTTCGCGGCCGCGTCGCCTGCGCCGCCTTCCTCGCCGCCGCCCTCGGGTTCCGCCGCCCGGGGTGCGGTCATCAGCCCGGCCAGGGCCTCGGGGTTGCGCAGCCAGACGTCACGCTGGGCAAACGGGATCTCGATCCCCGCCTCGGCAAAACGCTCGACGATCTGGTGGCGCATCTCGGTGCGCACCGACAGGCCGTAATTGATGTCGCGCAGCACCGCGCGAATGCGGAAATCCAGCGAATCCGCGCCAAAGCCCACAAAGTCCACCGCCGGGGCCGGGTTCATCAGCACCATGTCGTGCTGCCGCGCGATGTCCAGCAGGATCTTTTCGACCTTGCGGGTGTCGCTGCCATAGGCCACGCCCACCGGCACCACGATCCGCCCCAGCACATTGCCGCGGGTGTAGTTCGACACCTGCCCCGACACGAAATCGGCATTGGGGATGATCACGTCGTAGCGGTCGAAGGTCTCGATCCGGGTGGAGCGCACCGAGATGTTCTTGACGATCCCGTGCAGGCCGCCGACCTCGATCCAGTCACCTTCCGAGATCGGCCGTTCGATCAGCAGGATAATGCCCGAGACAAAGTTCGACACGATGTTCTGCAGGCCAAAGCCGATGCCCACCGACAGCGCCCCGGCGACAATCGCCAGCGAAGACAGGTCCAGCCCGCCCGCGGTGATGGCGATCACCGCCGCCGCGAACATGCCGACATAGCCGACGCCCGACACGATGGCGTTCTGCCCACCCTGGTCGATCCGGGTCTTGGGCAGGACCGAGGTGCGCAGCGCCCCCTGCAGCAGCCGCGTCAGCATGTAGCCGACGACAAACACCACGATGACCACCAGCAGGTCGCTGGGCGAAAAGCGGGTTTCCCCGATCACGAAGCCTTCGCGGAAGGTGGTCCAGAGTTCGGTCAGATCGGCCACCCGCGCGCCCCAGATCAGCGCCAGGAAGGGCAGCGCCGCCAGGGTCAGCAGAAAGCCCGCCAGCACCGGCAGCAGGGTCTCGTCCTCGTCGGGGTGCTGCCCGGTGAAGAGGTGGTAGAGCGCGTTCAGCAATTGCTGCAGGATCAGCACCAGCCCGATCAGCGCCAGCGTCTCGATGGCCGGATAGACCAGCGCCTCGCCCGCGCCGGCATAGCCGATGGCCGCCATCACCGGCCCGGCCACGCCGACGATCATCGCCGCACGCCCCATCAGCCGGGCAAAGCGCAGGCGGAACTGCCCTGCATCGGGCAGCGTGGCGGCAGCGGTGCCTGCCATCGCCGCCGCGTTGCGCACCCGCCCCAGCCGGAACAGCAGATAGCCCGACAGCACCAGCAGCGGGAAATTCGCCACCGCAACCGTCTCGTGCGGATAGGAATCGAACCGGATCAGCGCCTCCAGCACGTCCTTGGCGACAAAGAGCACCGCCAACCCGTTGGCCCAGCGGCGCGCCTCCGCGCGGTCCTCGGCGGCCAGCGGCAGGGCGGCGATGTCGTCATTGGGGTGAAACGCCTGGTCGGCCAGCCAGCGGATGCCCAGCAGCACCCCGGCCCAGAACGGCACCTGTTCCAGCAGAAGCGTCCAGCGCGGCCCGATCATGCCGGTATCAAAGGCCGCCGCACTCAGCGCGTAGATGCCGCCCAGGGGCAGCAGGATCTGGCCCAGCGAGGCCAGGAATCGCCAGACGCCCATGCCGCGCCGGGTGCGCCCGCGCAGCCGCGACACCGCCGCCCGGGCCCAGCCCTGACCGCGCGCCAGCAGCATTATGCCAAGGCCCAGCTGCAGCAGGATCACCGGCAGGTTGACCCGCGCCTCGGCCTGCAACGCGGGCGAAGCGGCGTTGCGCGTCAGTTCCTGCCAGGACCGCCGCAGCGAGCTGGCAAGATCGTCATAGGCCGCGGCCCAGTGCGCCGGGTTCAGCGGCGACGGCCCCAGGGTCAGCAGCGCATCGGTCTGGCGGGCACGGATCAGCGCGTCGATGGCCCCGATCAGGCCGTCGGCGCGGGTATAGGCCTCTTCGGCGCGCTGCACCGGCGCGCGCAGCCGCGACAGCTGTTCGGCCAGTTCGCGCCGCCGGTCCGAGATCTCCTGCGGTTCAGGACCGGTCTCGGGCACCGGGCCCAGGGCGTCCAGCTGCGCCTGCAGCGTGGCGATGCGCGGAAGGCTGGCCTCCTGCGCCACCAGAAAGCGGTCGCGCCAGCCCGCCAGTTCGGCGCGCAGCGTCTCGAACGCCTCGTCCGAGGCGCGCCCGGCCTCCACCACCTCTTCGGCGCGGTTGGCCAGGCCCGTCCAGGCGTCGTAGTCGATGGCGATGGCGGTGTCCTGCGCCAGCGCCGCGCCGGTCCAGACCATCAGCCCCAGGACCAGCGCGGCCAGCGCGCGTGCAAGGCGGCTCATGCGTCTTCGAACACGCCGGGAATGCTGGCCGGCGCGCGGTCGATCCAGCCGGGCAGCGGCAGGCCCTTTTCGCGCAGGAAGTCCGGGTTGAACAGTTTCGACTGATAGCGCGTGCCGTAATCGCACAGGATCGTCACGATGGTATGGCCCGGCCCCATCTCGCGCGCCATGCGGATCGCACCGGCCACGTTGACCCCGGTGGACCCGCCCATCACCAGCCCCTCTTCGGACAGCAGGTCAAAGACGATGGGCAGCGCCTCGGCATCCGAGACGCGGCAGGTGAAATCCGGGGTGAAGCCTTCGAGATTTGCCGTGATGCGGCCCTGCCCGATGCCTTCGGTGATGGAGTTGCCGGGATTTTCCTCGCCGGTGAACAGCTTCAGCAGCCCCGCCCCTTCGGGATCGGCCAGCCCCACCTTGACACCCCTGGGCTGCAGCGCCTGCGCCACGCCGGCCACGGTGCCGCCCGATCCGGCAGCGCAGATGAAGCCGTCGACCTTGCCGCCGGTCTGCTCCCAGATCTCGGGCCCGGTGGTTTCCACATGGGCCTGGCGGTTGGCGACATTGTCGAACTGGTTGGCCCAGATCGCGCCATTGGGCTCGCTGGCCGCCAGTTTTTCGGCCAGACGGCCGGAATACCGCACG
Source organism: Alphaproteobacteria bacterium (assembly GCA_030425925.1). GTDB lineage: Bacteria > Pseudomonadota > Alphaproteobacteria > Rhodobacterales > Rhodobacteraceae > JAUHZO01. Next base: position 135,007 of record JAUHZO010000011.1, read on the forward strand.
TAATTGTTGGGGTTGCGATAGGGGGCGGCGGGCACCTGCACCAGCTCCGCCCCGGCAAGCCGCAGCATGTCCTTCTTTTCCTGGCTCTGCGTCTCGGGGATGACGATCACGGTGCGAAAGCCCATGGAGGCTCCTACCAGCGCCAGCCCGATCCCGGTATTGCCCGCCGTGCCCTCGACAATCGTGCCGCCGGGCGCCAGCTGCCCGCGCGCCATGGCATCGCGGATGATGTACAGCGCGGCGCGGTCCTTGACCGACTGGCCGGGATTCATGAATTCGGCCTTGCCCAGGATCGTGCAGCCCGTCATCTCCGATGCCTTCCGGAGCCTGATCAGGGGCGTGTTGCCGATGGCGTCGGCGAGGTCTTGCGCGATCCGCATGGGGCGTCCTTTCGCTGGGGCCGGTTCAGACAGGTTTAGGACCGCACCGTCGGGAACTCAACCCGGGCGGCGCAGGGCATCACGCCGCCGTGCAAGCCACAAGAGCATCATCGCCAGCGGCGCGGCGTTGACCTCGCCGCTGTCCACCAGCGCCATGGCGGCGTCAAAGGACAGCACGTGGCGGCGGATGTCCTCGTTCTCGGAGTCCAGCCCGCCTTCGGCACGGCCGACGCCGGACAGGTCGCACAGACCCAGGTAGCAGTGAAAGAACTCGGTGGTGTAGCCCGGCGAGGCATAGACCCGCGTCATCGGCTCCAGATCGCCCAGGATGATCCCGGCCTCTTCCCCGGCCTCGCGCCGGGCGGTGTCGGCGGGGTGTTCGCCGGCATCCACCAACCCCGCCACCGGCTCCAGCACCCAGGGCGCGGGATCGCCGCGATGGATCGGTCCAAAGCGCAGCTGTTCGATCAGAAGCACCAGATCGTTCACCGGATCGTAAGGCAGCACCAGCGCGGCGTCGAAGGCGATAAAGGATTCGCGGCGGAACGGCGCGCTCCAGTCGCCGTCGAAGCGGCGGAACCGCAGGTCGAAGGATTTCACCCGGAAAAAGCCGTCATAGCCGGGATGAAAGCGCAACAGGTCGACATCCGCCATGGTCTTGGGGCTGCGCAGGGTCTGCGGGGCCGGCGTGGCGGCCAGGTCGCGCGCCCAGCCGCGGGCGCGAAAGAACGGCAGGATGCGCTGCATCTCGGCGGCGCTGTCGCGGCCAAAGCGCAGCATCACCTCTTCGGCCGCCGACAGGGTCATCGCGCCCCAGCGTGCTTCCCAGTCCGCCAGATCCCAGGGCGCGCCCGGTTGCCAGCGGTCATCGGTCGGGAAATAGACCCGCGCCGCAACTGGACCGGTGGCGGTGGTCACCTCCACCTCGCGCAGGTCATAGGCAAAGCCGCCTTCGTAGAAATCGAGCCGCGCCACGTCGGTTTCGGACAGCCCGCGCAGCAGCACGCCGGGGGCCTCGGCCCCCGGCTCGGGCACGATCAGCGGAAAGGCCTGCCCCTCGGCCCAGCGCACAGCGTGGTCCGGCAGATGGGCCGCCGTGACCGCGTCCGGGCCAAGCGGGCGCGCCAGCACCCGCTCCAGCAGGGCCACACAGCGGAGCGTGCCGTAGAAGAACAGATCAGACAGGGCTTACCTCCAGCGCCGGGCGGCGATTTCGGTGAACCAGCCGCTCAGCACGGCCCCCACCAACAGGATGACGATCACCTGCAGGTTCACCAGGTAGACGCCGAATTCAAGGCCGATCTCGAAGATCGCCACCAGCGCCTCCATCGCGCCGTCATAGACCCGGCGCATGGACCGCGCGACCATTTCGTTGCAGGCATGAACGAAAAGGCACCACAAGACCATTGTCGCCGTGCCGGTCAGCCCGTTCGAGATCGCCGCAGAAATGCCGCGCCCGGCGCGCGAGCCCAGCGTCACCCAGCCCGCCAGCGCGCCCAGCGCGGTGTTGACATAGGTGAAGGCCCCGAAATCCGTGCTGGCGGGCATCAGGGTCTTGATCGTCTCCGAGGTAAAGAACGCAAGCGCGGCAAGACAGAGGGCGGCGACGAGTCTTGCGGCTGTGGGCATTATCCGGGTCTCGTGATGGTGATCTGGGTGACATCACAATTACCGCTGCGAAAGGTCGCAGCGCAAGACGCGAGGTAGAAATTCCACATCCGCCGGAACCGGTCGTCGAAGCCCTGCAGCGCCACCTCGTCCCAGCGGTCGTTGAAGGTTTCGTGCCAGCGGCGCAGGGTCTGGCTGTAGCTGTCGCCGAATTCGATGGAGCGGGCCACGCTGAGCCCGGCGCGCTCGACCTCGGCGCGCAGCGCGCCGGGGCTGGGCAGCATGCCGCCCGGGAAGATGTATTTCTGGATGAAGTCCACCCCGCGGCGATAGACCTCCCAGCGCCGTTCCTGCACCGTGATGATCTGCAGCGTCGCATTGGCCCCGGGCTTGAGCCGCTCGCGCACTGTGTCGAAATAGGTGGGCCAGTATTTCTCGCCCACCGCCTCGAACATCTCGATCGAGGCGATGCCGTCATAGGTGCCGGTCTCGTCGCGGTAATCCTGCAGCTTCAGCGTCACCCGGTCCGACAGGTCGGCCCGGGCGATGCGGTCCTGCGCGTAATCGTACTGCGCCTGGCTGATGGTCAGCCCGGTCACCCGCAGACCGCGTTCGCGCGCGGCATATTCGGCAAAGCCGCCCCAGCCGCAGCCGATCTCGAGCACGTGATCCCCCGGCTTGGCCCCCATCTGGTCCACCATCGAGGCGTATTTGGCGATCTGCGCCTTTTCCAGGCTTTCCTGCCCGGTCTCGAACAGGGCCGAGGAATAGGTCATCGTCTCGTCAAGCCACAGCCCGTAGAAATCGTTGCCAAGGTCATAATGGTGCGCGATGTTGCGCCGGGCCTGACGGCGGGAATTGGATTGCAGCCAGAACCGCAGCCTTTCGTAGGTGCGCACCAGGCCCAGGCCGGGGAAGCCGTCGAAGATGACGTCATTGTCGGCATGCACCAGATCCATGAAGGCCATCAGGTCGGGGGTGGACCACCAGCCATCGACATAGGCTTCGCAAAACCCCAGATCGCCCTCGCGGATCAGGCGGGCGAACAGGTCGGGATTGTGGATGTGCAACTCTGCCACCGGGCCGGGATTGCGCGCTTCGGCCCGAAAGCGCCGCCCGTCGGGCAGCACGAAATCCAGCAGGCCGCGGTTCATCTCGCACGCCATGTCGAAGACCTGCGCAAAATAGCGCGGCAGGCCGGTCTGGTTGTCGGTGGTTGTCAGGATCATGCCCGGCCTTTCATGGATGTCGCGCGGCTGACAGGCTAAGGCCCGTCAGGTGCGGCGAACAAGCGTTAACTGTTTGCGGTCTCGTTCATTGTGTCCGTCAGAACCCGCGCGCGGCGTAGGCGTCGAGCGCGCGCTTGCGCCCTTCGTCCACCGCCACCACCGGGGCGGGATAGGGATCGTCGGGCGACAGCCCCCAACTGCGCGGCACGGCGTCGAAATAGGACAGCGCGTCGGCCGAGGGCTGACGCCGGCCCTCGGCGATCCAGCGATCCAGGTACACCCGGCGCGGATCGAATTTCGTGGCCTGTGTCAGCGGGTTGAACACACGGAAATAGGGCGCCGCATCCGGGCCGGAGCCCGCCGCCCATTGCCAGCCCATGGCGTTCGAGGCCGGATCCCAGTCGGTCAGGCAGTCCTCGAACCAGCGCAGCCCCAGTTGCCAATGCGTCAGAAGGTGCTTGGTCAGGTAGGAGGCGACGATCATCCGCGCCCGGTTGTGCATCCGCCCGGTGACATACATCTCGCGCAAGCCCGAATCCACCAGCGGCACACCGGTGCGCCCGCGCTGCCAGGCGCGCAGCTCCGGGGCGTCAGGATCGGTGGACCAGGCAAAGGCGTCCCAGTCGGGTTTCCAGTTGCCGCTCAGCAGATGCGGGGTGTGCCACATCAGGTGATAGGCAAAGTCGCGCCAGACCAGTTCTTTCAGAAAGGTTTCGGCCCCTGCCTTGCCCTCGGCCATCGCGCGCTGCCCGGCATGCCAGCAGGTGGCCGGGCTGATCTCGCCCAGGCTGAGATGCTCGCTGAGCCCCGAGGTGCCGTCCTCGCCCGGCAGATCGCGCCGCGTGGCATAGTCGGCGATCCCCCTGGCCACGAACCGCTCCAGCCGCGCCTGCGCGGCGGCCTCGCCCGGGTCCACATGGGCGCGCACCACCGCTGCCCCCCGCTGCATGGCGCGGCCCAGTTGCCAGCTGTCCAGCGCCTCGCTGTCGGGCCAGGCCTGAGGCGCGGTCAGGCGCTGCGGGGCGGGCCGGGGCTCTGGCACCTCGCGGCTGCGCACCGACTTCCAGAACGGGGTGTAGACCTTGTAGAACCCGCCCTGCCCGGTCTCGACGCTCCACGGCTCGAACAGCACATGACCGGGGAAGCTTTGCGCGTCCCGCCCGTCCGCCTTCAGCGCCGCCTTGACCGCGGTGTCGCGGGCAACGCCCTCGGGATCATAGGCGCGCTGCCACCACACCGCGCCCGCCCCGGTCTCGGCCACAAGCCGGGCGATCCGGTCCTGCGCCGGGCCCGATCTCAGGATCAGCCGCGACCCGCGCGCCGCCAGCGCCGCGGCAAGCGCCTCCAGCCCCAGACCCAGCCGCCATTTCGGGGCGGCCCCCAGCCCGTCCACCGACGCATCGCGCACAAAGACCGGGATCACCGGCCGCCCCGTCTGCGCCGCCGCGCACAGCGCCGCGTGATCCGCAAGACGCAGGTCGCGCCGGATCCAGACGAGGATGGGGGAAGTGTCGCGCATCAGGCGGGCTCCGTCGGTCTTCGGCGGCACAAGCTAGGCCGTTGTGGCGAAGGTCAAACGGAAATGCCTTTCAGGCAGGAGGTTTGCGCAAGGCCCCACCCCGGGGCTAGAGCACCGCGTCCAGCGCGTCGACCAGCTTGGCGACCTCGGCCTCGGACGTGTAGTGCACGAAGGACAGGCGCAGCACGCCACGCTCGGCCTCCACCCCCATGGCCTGCAGCGCACGCACCGCGTAGAAATCGCCGCCGCCCGCCATGATGCCGTGCCCGGCCAGATCGGCCGCCACCGCTTCGCCCGGGCGGTTCAGCGCCAGCGCCACGGTGGGTGCCCGGAGGTGCGCCTCTGACGGGCCGATGAGCCGAACCGCATTGCGGGTCTTCACCGCGTCCAGAAGCGGCTGCAGCAGCCGCACCTCGTGCCCGCGCATCAGGTCGTGCACCTCGGCAGCGGCGCAGCCGTGATGGCCCGCCAGCGTCTCGACATAATCCACCATGCCCGCACAGGCCGCGACCTGGGCATGATCGGGCCCGGCCGGGGTGAACCGCTTGGGCAGGGACGCGGCGTTGAAGGAATGGCCCTGGTTCGGCAGCGCCTCTGCCAGCGCGCGGCGGATCACCATGATGCCCTGATGCGGGCCATAGGTCTTGTAGGACGAGAACAGGTAGATATCCGCCCCCATCGCGCCCACATCGGGAAAGCCGTGCGGCGCATAGGACACGCCGTCGACGCAGACAAAGGCCCCCGCCGCATGGGCCAGCGCGGTGATCTCGACCACCGGATTGATCTCGCCCACCACGTTCGAGCAATGCGGAAAGCACACCAGACGGACCTTTTCGTCCAGCAGATCCTCCAGATCCGCAGGGTCCAGATGACCGCTGTCGGGATCCATGCGCCATTCGCGGATCTCGAACCCTTCGTCCGCCAGCCGCCGCCAGGGGCCGGAATTGGCCTCGTGATCCTGGTTGGTGACGATGATGGCCTCGCCCGGGGCCATGAAGCGGCGGAAGGCCTGGGCCAGCACATAGGTGTTCTGCGTGGTCGAGGGGCCAAAGCTCAACTCGTCCCCGGCCACGCCCAGAAGAGCGGCCAGCCGGCTGCGCGCCTCGTCCATCTCCTCGCCGCCCAGCCGGGAGGCGTCATAGGGCGCATAGGGCTGGACCTTGCGCTCGCGGTAAAAGCGCGTCAGCCGGTCGATCACCGCCCCGCAGGCATAGGACCCGCCGGCATTTTCAAAGAAGGCCTGCCCCTGCAGCGCGGGCTGCGCAAAAGCCGGAAACTGCGCCCGGACAAACTCCACATCCAGCATGGTACCTCTCCCTTACCCCACATCGCCGCCAATGAACCCGCCTCGGGCGACGCGGTCAAGCCGCCTGCTGTGTCAGCTGCCCGCAACGGCAACAGGGCGCGCCAGAGGCCCGGCGCGCCCTGTCCCGGTGCTTTCAGCCTGCGTTCAGCTGTGCTGACGCTCGGCCACAAGCCCCTTCCAGATCGCCCAGCACATCAAGAGCAGGACAATCGTGAACGGCAGCCCGGTCGAGATCACCATGGCCTGCAGCGAGGTCAGGCCGCCGCCGATCAGCAGCGCGATGGCCACCAGCCCCTCGAAGGTGCACCAGAACACCCGCTGCGGCACCGGCGCGTCAACCTTGCCACCCGCCGTGATCGTGTCGATCACCAGCGAACCGGAGTCCGACGAGGTGACAAAGAACACGATCACCAGGATGATCCCGATGGTCGAGGTGATCGCCGTCAGCGGCAGGCTTTCCAGCATCGCAAACAGCGACAGTTCGGGCTTGTAGGCATCGATCACGTTGGCCTTGACCAGCGAGGTCTCGGGGTTGGCGATCATGTCGTTGATCGCCGTGCCGCCAAAGACGGCCATCCACAGCACGCAGACAAAGCTGGGGATGATCAGCACGCAGATGATGAATTCGCGCACCGTCCGGCCGCGGCTGACGCGGGCGATGAACATGCCCACGAACGGCGACCAGCTGATCCACCAGGCCCAGTAGAACGCCGTCCAGCCTTCGCGATAACCGTCATCCTCGCGCCCGAACGGGTTCGACAGCGGGATGACCTCGCGCGCATAGGCGCCAAGGCCTGCCACGAATTCCGTCAGGATCGCCCCGGCCCCGGCGGTGAACAGCACGAAGACCAGCAGCAGCGCGGCAATCACCATGTTGATCTCGGACAGCACCTTGACCCCGCCATCCAGCCCGCGCAGCACCGAAACCAGCGCCACCGCGGTGATCGCCACGATCAGGATCACCTGCACGGTGATGTTGTTGGGCAGACCATAGATGTAGTTGAGCCCGGCATTGGCCTGCTGCGCCCCTACACCCAGCGAGGTGGCCAGACCGAACAGCGTGGCGAACACCGCCAGCGTGTCGATCAGGTGGCCCCACCAGCCCCAGACCCGGTCCCCCAGGATCGGGTAAAAGGCCGAGCGGATCGACAGCGGCAGCCCCTTGTTGTAGCTGAACAGCGCCAGCGCCACCACGGCATAGATCGCCCAGGGGTGCAGCGCCCAGTGATACGAGGTGGCCGCCAGCGCCATGCGCCGCGCCTCCTCGACATTCTCGGCAATCAGCGCGCCGTTCTCGTCAAAGGGCCGCACCACGCCCAGCGGCTCGTCCCCCCAGGGCGTGCCGAAGTAATAGGCAGGCTCCAGCACACCAAAGAACATCAGGCCGATGCCCATGCCAGCGGCGAACAGCATCGCGAACCAGCCGGGATAGCCGTAATCCGGCGTCGCCTCCGCCCCGCCCAGCCGGACCGAGCCCATGGGCGTGACGATCAGCAGAAGGCAGAACAGCACAAAGACATTTGCCGCCATCAGGAAGAACCAGTCAAAGGTCGATGTCAGCGTCGGCCGCAACCAGCCAAAGAACGTCCCCGCCTGCTCCGGCGCCAGCAGCGCGTAGACCACGAAGGCCACGACCGACAGGCCGGAAATCAGGAAGACGGGGTTGTGGATGTCCAGCCCGAAGGGCCCGATCTGCGTTTCGATATTGTCCTGACCGATCTCGTAATCGGTCTCGATGAGGTCAGAGGCACCCTCGGGTTGCGGTATCCCCTGCGTGTCAGGTGTTTCGGCCATGTGCGGCCTCCTTTTGGGTCTTGCGTTTCCTGTTGCCGCGCGCGGGCGCGCGGGCGTCCCGTCTCAGCGCACCACCAGCACCGAGACCTTGGCATGCGCCGCCACGGTCCCGCCATTGGACGGCCAGACGTAATCCGTCAGGTTCGGGATATGGCTGGCCATCACCACAAGATCGGCCCCGGTCTCGTCCACCGCCTTCAGCAGCGTCGGGTCCAGATCCACCGACGGGTCGTGGCTGGTCACGGCATGCGCCACCGCGGGTATGCCCCGCGCCGCCGCCTGCGCGTCGGCAAAGGCCGCCAGCTTGCCGGCAAATTCCGCCGGCGTATGCGCAATCGAACTTGGCGTGGCCGCCGCAACGCCGACATAGACGACGTCCGCCCCGTAGTGCTTGGCCAGATCGGCGGCGCAGGTCAGCGCCCGCTCCAGCCGGTCGGCATGTGCCAGATCCACCGGCACCATGATGCGTTTGAACATGAAGACTCCCTTCCCTTTGGCCGACAGACACCGCCCCTCGCGCGGGGGCGTCCTGCCGGTTCGTGGTTGGTTGAAGGTGCGCCACCCGGCGCGCCTTGGGGAAGAGCCTAGCCCGGAACGCATCCGGGATACAAACAGGAGCGGCAGGAAAGGTCGAAAAACGACAGGCTGGCCCCGCGGTAAATCTATGTTTTATTGAATGTTTCCGCAGGGCCTGGCAGAAAATGTCGCTTTTCGGCCAGACCCCGGCGCTTTTGTAACAATCAGGTGACCTGCCCGGCCGCACCCGCCGGGCAGGCCCGGTCGCGGCCTCAGGCGTTCACATCCACCACGACACGGCCCTTGACCTGGCCCTTGAGGATATCCGCGCCCAGCTGCGGCAGATCACCCAGCGTCGCGGGCCGGATCATCGCCTCCAGCTTGTCCTGCGGCAGATCCCGTGCAATCCGCTCCCAGGCGCGGACGCGATTGTCATATGGCTGCATGACGCTGTCGATGCCCAGCAGGTTCACGCCGCGCAGCAGGAACGGCACCACGGTGGCGGGCAGCCCCGCACCACCCGCAAGACCCACGGCGGCGACCGACGCCCCGTACATCATCTGCCCCAGCACCCGCGCCAGCATCGCGCCGCCCACCGCATCGACACAGCCGCCCCAGCGCTCGCTTTCCAGCGGGCGCTTGACCGTCTCGTTGATCTCCCCGCGCGCCACGATCTCGGTCGCGCCCAGCCCGCGCAGGTAATCCTCGGTCTCCGGCCGCCCGGTCACCGCCGCCACCTTGTGCCCCAGCTTCGACAGGATCGCCGTCGCCACCGAACCCACGCCGCCCGCGGCCCCCGTCACCAGCACCGGCCCGTCCTTGATGCCGTGATCCTCCAGCGCCATCACCGCCAGCATCGCGGTGAACCCGGCGGTGCCCACCGCCATGGCCATGCGCGTGTCCAGCCCCTGGGGCAGCGGCACCAGCATGTCGGCCTTCACCCGCGCCTTCTGCGCATAGCCACCCCAGCGGTTCTCCCCCACGCGCCAGCCGGTCAGCACAACCTTGTCCCCGGGCTTGTAACGCGCATCCTCCGACGCCTCCACCGTCCCGGCAAAGTCGATCCCCGGCACATGCGGCCAGCTCCGCACCAGCCCGCCGCCCGGCCCGATGCACAGCCCGTCCTTGTAGTTCACCGTGGAATACTCCACCGCCACCAGCACCTCGCCCTCGGGCAGCTGGTCCACGCCGATCTGCGACACCGCCGCCGACGTCTTGCCGCTCTCGTCGTCCTTCGTCACCACCAATGCGTTGAACATCGTCTTTCCCCTCATCTGCAGAGCCAGCCCCCTGCTTCTTCTTGGTCAAAATACCTCGGGGAGCGCGAGGGGCCGGCCCCTCGCTCCCGCACGTCTCACGTGCTCAGAGCCAGAAGCTCTCGCGCACCCGCGCCACACGCCGCCCCTCCGGCGTCTCCACATGCAGCTCGGTCCCGTCGTCCCAATGCGTCATGCGCACCATGCCGATGGCCACGCCACAGCCGAAATCCGGCGACCAGGCCGCGCTCGACACATGGCCCACCTTCTTCTCCCCGGCCATCAGCGGCCACAGCCGGTCGCAGCCCGGCAGCGCATCGCCTGCGATCTCGATCGCCCGGATCTGGCGCACCGGACCTTCCTGCGCCACCCGCAGCAACGCATCGCGGCCCACGCAACCGATGGCAGTCTGGGTGTTGCAGAACCGGCCCAGACCACATTCATGCGGCGTGTTGCGCCGGTCCATGTCATTGCCATAAGACAACAGCCCGCCCTCGATGCGCTCGATCAGGTTGGGACAGCCCGCCCGGATGTCATGCGGCGCGCCGGCCTCCATCAGCGCGTTCCAGAGCGGCATGCCCAGGTCCGCCCCCTCCACGTAGATCTCGAAGCCACCCTGCTTGGAATAGCCCGACCGCGCGATCACCAGCCCGCGGCCGTGGAAATCGAACAGGCCGAAACGGAAGAACCGGATGTCGCGCACCGCGTCACCGAACAGCGCCGCCATCACGTCGTCGGCCTTCGGCCCCTGCACCGCCAGCGGCGACACGTCGGGTTCGTCCACCAGCACATCCAGACGATAGCCATAGGCGATCCCCTTGACCCAGAACAGCAGATCGCTGTCGGCCACGGAAATCCACCAGCGGTCCTCGGCCAGCTTCACCACCACCGGGTCGTTCATCATCCCGCCGGTCTCGTCCACGATGGGCATGTAGTAACACTGCCCCGGCAACATGCCGCGCAGATCCCGCGGCGTCAGCATCTGCACCAGCCGGCCGGCATCGGGCCCGCGGATCTCCACCTGGCGCTCGCAGGCCACGTCCCAAAGCTGCACCGCCGCCTTGAGATGGTGGTAATCCTCCTGCACCGACCGGAACACCGTCGGCAGGAGCATGTGGTTATACACCGTGTATCCACTGACCCCGGCCGCCTCGACCCCGTCGGAAAAGGGGTGCGCCGCAACCGGCGGGACAATCCGATCTGTACCATGTCTCTACCTTCGTTCGACGCGGTTTGCGGGATGGCGGGCGGGGCGATGGGCGTCAGCCCGAGCGCCGGACGTCATCACAGCCACGGCCCGTCTTCGGGCATCAGGAAAAGGTCGCTGACCGGGGCCGTGGCCCCGGCCGCCGTCAGCATGGCGTGCAACTGCCCGCGATGATGGCTCTGGTGGTTGAACATGTGCGCCACGCACAGCGCCAGCGGTTTCTCCACCTCCCGGCCCAGGGCCGCCGAGACCCAGCGCAACCGCCCGGTCAGGTCGAGCGCCTGCACCTCATCGGCCCACAGCAGGATGCGGCTGTCGGCGCGGAACCGCGCCAGTTCCCACTCGGCCCGGCCCGCGGTCAGGTGCACGCTGTCGGCAATGCCGCCCGCAGGCGGGTCGCCGCCGTCAAAGCGGCTGATCCAGACCAGATCGCCCCACAGCAGATGGTTCGCCGTGCCCAGCAGCGAGCCGAAGAAGGCCCCGCGCTCGGCCCGCAGCGCCGCGTCGTCCAGCGTCGCAAACGCCGCCTTCACCTGCCGGTTCTGCCAGGCATTGTAGCGCGCCATGGCGACACAATAGGCCGGTGTGATCACGCCCGGGGCCCTTTCCAGTCGATCTGGCAGATCTCGGCCGACCGTCCGTCGAAATCCCAGACCCGGCCAAAGGCGCGCAGCTTGCCCTTGGAGGCGGTGGCCACGGTGATGTCCGGCCCCATCCAGTATTGCGTGTTGGTGATCACCAGATCGCTGTCCGGATCGGCACCGGACACCGGATGCACCACGCCTTCGATCTTGCGGCCCACGGTGATGCGGCGGGTCTTGCCTTCGGTCTCGTAGCTGACAGGCTGACGTTCCGCGCCCAGGATCTCGCCCACCAGCACCTTGAAAAGCCCCGTTGTGCCCTTCGCCTTGCCGCTGAAGATGTCCAGCAGCGCGTTGTAGGCCGCATCGCTGGCACGTTCGTCGATGAACAGCGCCACCTTCCAGTTGCCGCGGCTCATCATGCCGGGGATCTCGATCATCAACCCGACGTTCAGGCCCGACAGGTCCACGTCGCCGTAATGGCCGCCGTCGATGCGCACCCCGCCCCAGGTCTGGCAATGGCCCTCGGTCGGCGGGTGCTTGCCCAGCGAGATCACGCAGGGGCAGAACACCGTGCAGTTGCAGTTCAGGATCAGTTCACCCTTGATCGCCCAGGGGATCGTGCCGTGCCCGCTTTTGGCCGAAGCCGGGTGGCGGTTGTCCACCTTGGCCGGGGCTGCAATCCTTTCGCTCATCTCATCCTCCCGTCAGAGCGCCATCCACAGCGCTGCGCCGATCAGCGCACCACCCAGAGGCCGTGTCAGATATCGCCCGATCTCGGGCAGTTTCTCGAAAACCATCAGCACCGTCGCCAGCGCCATGAAGGCCAGGTTCATCACCCCGCCGACGAACCCCAGAAGCATCAGCGCCCAGCAACAGCCCAGACAGACCGCCCCCAGCCGCACCCCGTTGCGAAACGCGCCTTCATCCCAATGGGCCATGAAAAAGGTCAGCGGCGCGCGGCACTTGCTGAGGCAGGCCTCCTTCAGCGCCGAGAACTGATAGGCCCCGGCCAGCGCCAGAAGGGCGGCCGACAACCGGTCGGACCGGCTGTCGCCGAAGGCGCTGATCAGGTCCAGCCGAAACAGCCCCATCTGCAAACCCGCCGCCAGCACGGAAAAGCCCAGCCAGATGACCAGATACCCGCCCACCAGCGCGGAAAAGCGGGTTTGTGTGCTGTGGGACAGATCGTCATAGGTGGCAAAGGCGGGCAGCGCCGTGGGCGCCATCATCGCCGCCGACATCAGCGCCCACATGGCGGTGATGCGGGCAAACCCCGCCATGTCCGGCGTGACGGTGCACAGGCTTTCCCAGAACTCCGCGCCATAGACGCGCCCGGCCGCCCGCAGGTCCGCGGGCAGGGCCATCAGGTATAGCGCGGTCCAGGCCAGCAGGATGCCGCCGAACAAGGCCAGCCAGTGCGGCGCGCCCATCGCTCTGATCCGTGCGGCAATCACTTCCGGTCTCCTGCGAGTCGATACTTGACGGATAAATTGTCAGACATTTAAATGTCTGACAAATGAAAATTGACCCGACCTCCCCCGATCTCTCTGCCCAGATCGCCAAGGCGATCCGCGACGCCATCGTCGCCGGGGACCTGATCGTCGATGAACGCCTGCCGTCGGAGGCGGAACTGGCCGAGCAGTTCGAGGTCAGCCGCGCCACCGTGCGCGAGGCACTGAAACGGCTGGCGGCGCAATCACTGATCCGCACCCAGCGCGGCGCGTTCGGCGGGGCGTTCGTGAACCGGCTGTCCTTCGAGGAGGCCTATGGCCAGCAGATCACCACCTCGACGCTGCTTCTGTCGATGAACGAGGTCAGCTTCGATACCGCCTGCGAGGCGCGCTATGCGCTGGAACGCGCCTGCGCACCTTTGTGTGCGCAGCGGCGCACGGCGGATCACCTCGCCACCATGCGGGCCGAGATCCATCGGCAGGGCCAGCAAGGCCTGTCGGACGAGGCGTTCTGCGCCTCGGACGTCGCCTTTCACCGCGCGCTGGTGGACGGCGCGGGCAACCCGGTGCTGTCCTATCAGCTTGCCGGCGCGGTGGAGGCGATGCAGCCCCTGATGAACATGATCACCTTCACCGCGCGCAACCGTTCGGAAATCATCGCGCTGCATACCGGCATCGCCGACGCGCTGGAGGCCCGCGACGGGGCCGAGGCCGAGCGTGTGCTGGAACGGCTCTGCGCCTGTACCCAGAGCCTGGGCAGCGCGGTGCTGGCCGAACGGGCGCGGCGCAAGACCGACGGCTGAGGCGCGTCTCCTGCGGTCTGTCGCATGGACCCGTTTCCGGAGCGCGGCCCGCGCCCTTGACGGTCGTGGCGCGGCCCGTGCGTTTTTCTTGAGTATTTTCAGAAAGATGAAAGCAAGAGGAATGGGCCGGAGCGTGGCGCGATCCTTCGCAGGCACGCAATCATCGCCCGCCGAGGCCGGGTCTGCAAGGCAGAACGGGGTCGGAAAGCCAGGGGGGATACGGTGAGAGACGACATGCTCCGGGCCCTGTGCCGGGCCGTCAGGCCGTGGGCGGGGCGGTGTCGATCTCGATCCGCAGCGCCATCCCGGCCAGGGCGTCGCGCAGCGCCTGCGCCGCACCGTCCGTCACGGTCACCTGCACCGACAGATCTTCGGCCACCGCGATCTCGGCGCGGACGCCGACACGCTCTGCCGCGGCCTCGATGGCCCAGCGCGTCGCCTCGCGGCGCAACGCGGGTTTGAAGATCTTGCCGATGGGGGTCAGCGGCATCGTCTCGACAATCGCGATCCGCTTGGGCAGGGCCGCCGGTTCGTGGATGGCGGCGCGGACATGGTCCTCGACCGCCTCCACCGCCACCGGCTGGCGCAGCTGGATGAAGACCACCGGCAATTCGCCCGCATAGGCATCGGGCATGCCCACCGCCGCGGCGCTGGCGACGGACGGGTGGCTCAGGAAGGCGTCTTCGATCATCTGCGGATCGAGATTGTGCGCGCCGCGGATGATGATGTCCTTGGAGCGTCCGGTGACAAAGACGCGGCCTTCGGCATCCACGCGCCCCAGATCGCCGCTGACCAGCCAGCCATTTTCGAACGTGCCGGCATCGCGGCCCGGATCGCTGTAGCCGGGCGAGACATTGGGGCCCCGCACCGCCACGATTCCCTCTGCGCCCTGCGGCAGCGGCGCGAGGCTCTCGGGATCCAGCGCCGCCACATGGGAAAAGGGCAGCCGCAGCCCGCAGGACCCGGGTGTGCGCGGGCCGTGGAACGGCTCTACCGCCATGGCCCCGGCACTTTCGGTCATGCCCAGGATGTTGCGCACCGGCTTGCCGGTCCTGCGCTCGAACGCGTCGGCCAGTTCCGTGGGCAAAGGCGAACCGCCGGTGAGCATCAGCCGGAGCGAGGCGAGGTCGGCATCCACCTCCACCCCGTTCAGTGCGCTGATCACGGTGGGCACGCCGCCGATCACGGTGATCCCGTAGCGTGCGACCTGCTGCCAGATCGTGCCGACGAAGGCGGCGTTGCGCATGCCCTGCAGCCCCGGGATCAGCAATTCGGCCCCGGCGGAAAAGGCCGACAATCCGTAGACGAAGGCCCCCGCCACATGGAACAGCGGAAAGCCGTTCAGCATCACGTCCCGCGGCGACAGATCGTAATAGAGCGCGCAGGAGCGCGCGACATGGGCCTCGTTCAGCCGTGTGTGGCGCACCAGCTTGGGGGCGCCCGTGGTGCCGCCGGTGTGATAGAAAGCCGCCAGCGCCTCGGCACCGCCCGCGGCGGCAAGAGGCGCAGCGGACTCCGCCGCCGCCAGCGCCTCTACCCCGCCGTCCGATCCGGGCGAGGCCCGCGTCGCCTCGCAGTCGAGCACCGGCAGCTCCACCCCTTCGGCGCGCAAGGCCGGCACCAGCGCGGACCAGAGCGGCACGTCGGCGTTTTCCCCCAGCACCACCACGGCCCGCGCCCCCGCCGCCGCGATCAGCGCGGCGATGTGGTCGGGCTTCAGCATCGGGTTGATCGGGCAGGCGCGCCCGGCCAGCTGCGCGGCAAACAGCGTGACGAAGCCGCCGGGGGAATTCGGCACCATCAGCGCCACGCTGTCATCAGGGCCCACGCCCAGCCGCCGGAACAGCCGCGCGGTGCGGTAGATGCGGGCCAGGAAGGCGGCATAGGTCACCACCTCGTCCGCCGCCGGCGCGTCGCGCCCCCGGACAAGGCGCAGCGCCACGGCCTCCGGCGTTGCGGCGGCGCTGGCCTCCAGCAGGCCGACCGGTGTGGTCTGCGGCAGGAACGCCGCGAGCCCCGCGGCCTCAAGCCGGGCGATATCGGCCTCTGCGGCAATGCGAACGGTCATGGCGGCCTCCTGTCCGGGTCCATTGAACACCGCGCGCCCGGCCGGGCGCAAGCCGCGGCGGACGTCGGGAATACCCGCCTTCCCTTGCGGCAGAAATCCCGGGTATAGCAGGGACATGTCGCAATAATCCGTACCGGTCATGATCCCCGATACAGACGAGATCACCGAGAAGAACCGTCACCTGGTGCGCAAGATCTATGATGGCGCGCTGAATCCGTCGGATTTCAACGAGGTCTTCCAGGCCTGGGACGATTACTTTCTGGCCCTGGGGGCCGCGGATTCGCGCAAGCAGTCCGAAGACTTCACCTGGATGGACGAGATCGTCTCGCATTTCGAGACGGCGGGGGCCGTGGTCGACAAGCTGTACCGCGAGCGCGAGCTGCCGCTGGAACAGCGTATCCGCGCCCTGCCCTATGCCGCGCTGGTCTGCGATCTGGACGGGACGATCCTGGCCGGAAACGACCGCGCCGCCGAAGAGTTCGGCCCCGGCCCGCTGTCACCCGAAGGCGGTCCGGTCCGGGCGCAGGCTTTCATGTTCGATCCCGCCGCCGAAGCCGCGCTGACCGCCTTTGCCCAGGCCGTCATTGCCCCGGCCGACACCGGCCCGGACGGTACCGCCGCCCGGACGACCCGGCGCATGATCGTGCGGCTGTTTCCGCCACAAAGCGAGGAGGTGCAGGTATTCCTGGCCGACCGCGCCGAAACCACCGGCTCGGGCAGCGACCAGAAGCTGCCGCGGCTGCTGCTGCGCTCGCTCACCGCGTCGTGGAGCGCGGTGGTGGTGGACGCACTGCAAACCGCCTACGGGCTGACGGCGGCCGAGCTGACGCTGGTGGAAAACCTCTACAAGGGCCTGTCGATCCGCGAGATTGCCGACAAGACCAGCCGCAGCCAGGGCACGCTGCGCACCCAGCTGCATTCGGTGCTGACGAAGACCGGCACCCGCGGCCAGGCCGACCTGTTGCGCATCGTGGCCGGGCTGGTGCAGGTGCTGCAGCCCGAGGAAAGCACGCAAGGCGGCCCGCGCGCGCCGCTGGGGGGCGATGCGCATCTGCAGCGCCGCTCTACCGTCACGCTGGAGGATGGTACCACGGTCGACCTGGTGGAATCCGGCGATTTCGACGGCGTGCCGGTCTATTTCCTTCAGACCTCCAGTTCGCCCTTGCTGGACGCGGCGCTGGTGCGCGCGCTCAAGACGGCCGGGGTGCGGCTGATCGCGCCCATGCGCTCGGGCCTGGGGGCGACAAGCCACCTGCCGACAAGCGCGGGCCCCGCGGACTGGGCGGCGCTGCATGCCCAGGTGCTCGACCTGCTGGACACCGCGCCGGCGCTGATCGGCGGGCATCGCTGCGGCGGGATCTATGCGCTGGCGCTTGCCGCCCGACTGGGCGCGGCCAGCCCGCGCGTCCTGCTGGTGGATACCGGCGCGCCGATGACCGGGATGGCGATGTTTCACGAAATGCCCACCGCGCCCAAGCGGCTGTTTCTGGCGGCACGGTTCTTCCCGCCCGCGCTGCGGACGCCCTACAAGCTGGTCTCTGCCGATTTCTTCAACTCGCCCGGCGGAGAGGAGCGCGCGGTCAGCTATTTCTATGACGGCTCGCCGCAGGATCAGGCCATCGTCTCGCAGCGCCGGTTCTGGCAGGCGACGCGGGACAATATCGACTATTGCCTGCGCAACCCGATGCAGACCGTGCAGGACGTGGTGCACTGGACCCGGGATTACGGCCCGCTGCTGAACCGGGTGCTGGCGCAGACCCCGGTGCATTTCCTGCACGGGGGCAGCAACACCGTGCGCCGCGCCACCCATGTCGAAACGCTGGCCGCCACCCGTCCGGGTGCCAGCTGCGAGATCGTGCCCGACCGCGGCCAGTTGCTGATCTACGCGGAACCCGACCGATTCGCCCGCACACTGCGCCAGCAGGCCGGCTGAGCCTGCCGCCGGGTCGGCACCGCGCGCGTGGCAGGGCGTCGAGGCGGTAGGGGGATGGCGCACCTCGAAGGAGAAACTTCGAACACTTTGTTCGAAGCTCTTGAGGAATGGGAACGACATCTCGCACAACTAGACCGTAAAGGTCCGAGGTGCGACGATGAGCACTTTAGGCCATAATTTCAATGAAGTAGCGTCCGAATCGGTCAGGCGAAAGGCCGATGCGCCGAACTACCCGCCGCCGTTTTCGATCCGTTTCACCTTCGAAGAGCGGGCCAGATTAGATGAGGCGCGCGGTCGAAAAGCCCTCGCCGCGTATATCCGCGAAGTTTTGTTCAGCAAAGATGCTTACCCGCGCAAGAAGCCAGGGAATAGCCCCGTGAAGGATACGGAGGCGCTCGGACGGGTCCTTGGCGCGCTGGGGGCTTCGCGCTTGTCATCCAATCTGAACCAGCTGGCGAAGGCTGTGAACACAGGTTCGCTGCCCGTCACGCCAGAAACCGAAGCCGATTTGGTTGCGGCTTGTGAAGAAGTCCGCGCCATACGCAACGACCTCCTGCGCGCGCTCGGAAAATCACCTGGAGTGTCACCATGATCCTGAAAGCCAAAGAACGCGGTGATGGTGGACAGTTGGCGCGATATCTATTGGCAATGCGCGAGAATGAGCATGTCGAACTGCATGAGGTCTCGGGCTTCGTCAGCGAAGACCTGATCGAAGCATTCCATGAAGCTGATGCCATTGCCAAAGGCACGCGCTGCAAGAACTATCTGTTCTCGATGAGTTTGAACCCGCCTGTCGGTGCACACGTCGAAGCGGAGGTGTTCGAGAAGACCGCCGATGTGATCGCCAAGAAGCTGGGCCTGGAAGACCAACCCCGCGCCATCGTGTTTCATGAGAAAGACGGTAGACGCCATGCGCACGTCGTTTGGTCACGTATTGATGCCGAGAAGATGCGTGCGATCAACCTGCCACACTACAAGACCAAACTCCGCGAGATTTCCCGTGAGCTGTACCTAGAACACGGTTGGGACATGCCTCGCGGGCTTCAAGATCGTCGCTTGCGTGATCCGCTGACCTTCTCTCGGGAGGAATGGCAGCAAGCGAGGCGTGCTGACTTTGATCCGCGAGAACTCAAAACTGTGCTTCGCCAGTGCTGGGAGACGTCAGACAATCGCGCTTCCTTTGAACATGCATTGAAAGAACGGGGCTTTTGGTTGGCACGAGGTGATCGTCGCGGGTTCGTTGCTATCGACTATCTCGGCGAAGTCTATTCCCTGTCGCGCTATGCTGGGGTGAAGGTCAAAGAGCTCGAAGCGCGTCTCGGCAACCGCGAACAGCTTCCCACTGCGGCTGCGGTTAAGTCCGAAGTCGCCAAGGGCATGACTCGCAAGCTCGAAACCTTCATCGCGGATGCACGGAGTGACGCCAAACAACGATTTGCGATGATGGCCTTTCGCAAAAAGGAAATGGTTGCCGCTCACCAAAATGAACGGGGCAAGCTCTTGGTACGGCATGAAAAACGCTGGTTGGCAGAAGTCAATGAAAGAGCGCAGCGGTTGCCGCGTGGATTCTCTGGGATATGGCATCGCCTGACAGGACAATATGCCAAGATCAAAGCACAGAATGAGCAAGAGACGTTGAAAGCGTGGCAGCGTGATCGCGCAGAGAAAGACGTGCTGATTTTCAGTCAATTGGAAGAGCGGCAAGCGCTTCAAAAGGACATTGAGAAGCAACGATCGCAGGCGCAAGCGGAACTGCTTCAATTGCGCAAAGACGTGAGAAAGTATCACGGCTCGGATGAATTCGAACGTGACCGTGCAAAAGCTGACCTGGAAAGGCAGCGTCGGCGTTCGCGCCTGAGACCTCGGCTGGATCGATGAAAGAAGGGGCGCTTACGCAAGCCCCTCGTTTTCGGCCAGCGGTGCATCTTCGAGCGGCAGGCGAAGAACGATACGGCCATTGATCGGGCAGGTTTCCAGTTGGAGCGTGTAGCCCTT
This sequence comes from Alphaproteobacteria bacterium, assembly GCA_030425925.1. Lineage (GTDB taxonomy): Bacteria > Pseudomonadota > Alphaproteobacteria > Rhodobacterales > Rhodobacteraceae > JAUHZO01. The sequence continues at coordinate 154,656 of JAUHZO010000011.1, forward strand.
GCCGTCTTTGTGAACCCAAGCCGCGCCGACTTTGTTCCAGTAGGATTTGTCACCCTTTTGCGTGACGTGCCAGGCCAGGTAGTCGGGAGCGTTCGGGGCCTGGTTTGTGGTGTGATTTTCGCGTGCCATGATCTTTTCTCCTTTGTTCGGGGTGGCTTGCTAACGCCCTCCCGCTCGACCGAAGGCAAAGGCTCGGAATCCATGGTCAACACGGCTGGCTTAGCCAGGTGGTGCGGGCAGTCCATTGGAGGACGATGCCGCGTTCGGTCAGGGAGTTAGGGGGTCCTCATGCAAGCCAATCGGACTAAAGGGGAACGGGTGCGCCCTTGAAAACTGCCACATGTCTGAGCATCCCGATCTCTGATTATATGTGCAGCTCGTCCTTGGGTGAGTGTTCTCGGCTGGAAAGATGGTCGCGGTTCTTGGGTTCGACGCAGCGAGGCATGGGCTCCTCCAACCCCTTCCCGATCAATCCAAAAAGCTTCTGAACTGGCGTGGCATGCGCAAAGCTTCAGGCAATCGAGAGTGTTCAACGCCTCCTTCCTTTGTCCTTGTCGTGACGCCCGAACCATCAAGTGCCTTCTTGGGCGGATGATGGTGTGCGGGGCCGAAAGGCCCTGAATGGTTCGGGGCCTCCTAGAACAAAAGGAGGATACGATGAAACTCATCTCACGATTTGAAGCGGCAACCCGCAGCACAGCCGAGCTTTTCAGCTTGCGCAAGGAGGCGTTCATAGCCTTTTCTGCTGCTCCGCGCGGCTCACAGGAACAGCGCGACGCTCTCGCCTCGATGCGCGCCATCGAGCGCGAACTCACGAGCCGAAAACTCATGCCGTAACACAAGTGCGGTGGCCGAAAGGTCGCCGTTTTCTCTAGATTAGAAAATTCAATTTTAGCCTATATGCTAAATGCTTAACTGCTGGAGCAGGATAAATACCCTCGCCCCCGAGGTTGTGAACAGTTCTGGTCACCATGTTGGTTCTCACGACAGATTGGACCTCCCTCTTCGACATGAAAGCTAGTTACTCGATATCCAGGGGGGCAATAAGAATCCAACTCGCCACTCTCTCCATCAGTTCGTGGATTCGCCGAAACAGGCATGGGAATCTCAAATTTTTTCGTAAAACATTTTTGCTTTGAAGCGTTCCCTTCGTTGAGCTCACACATTACGGTATCATTGCTCATGAAACCTTTTGTCCAAACTGAATCTGTCTTTGAATTCGGTGTGGAAATATTTGTGAGGTAATAGTCGCCTGTTTCTGGGTCCACATTATATACTGTCGGCTGATCTTGCTTCATGAATCTCTGCTCTCTGCCATTTTGATCTGTGTATATAGAATTACTTCCACCTAATAAGCTTGAATTTTTCTCAAAAGCCTGCCTCCAGCCTTCTGGGCATTCCGACCCGTAAACTGTAATTAGCTTGGTTTGTTCACAAGCTGCTGGCTCACTCGAATTCACGAGCGTTGGTAGTTGCGCATGATAGGTTACACGATCATCATAATAGTCGCTGGCTGTTTCGGTGTGAAACGCCGCAATAAAATCCGCGTCGCCATCACAGTTTTCGATGTCAGCACCGTCGCCTTCACACCCCAGTCTCCCTGTCGCCACGACAGCATACTGATTTGTAAAGCTCTCGTTCCCGTCGTCATCAGTGATCTTGATTGCGCCTATTCCGCTGCCATAGGTGGCAGCTTGG
>JAUHZO010000012.1 GCA_030425925.1 Alphaproteobacteria bacterium
CCAAATCAACGCCGATGATTGTAACTTCCTCCCTGGGTGTCTCCCTTTCTCTTTCGTGGCTGTAGACAACCACCACGTTGGCACATCGCGATGCCGTCGAGGAAGGGCGGCATCCACCCCATCTGAGCTGGAAGGCTACTCCCCCCGCATCACCATTGCCGAGATGGACGTGACCAGCGATGCCGCGGTGGCTGAAGGCTTCGCCGCCATTCTGGCCGATGGCCCCATCGACATCCTGATCAACAATGCGGGCATCATGTATATCGGCATGACCGAAGCCTGCAGCGTCGCACAGGCCACAGAACAGATGGACACCAACTGTTTCGGGGCCATCCGCGCCATGCAGGCGGTGCTGCCGTCGATGCGCGCGGCCGGGCGTGGCCTGATCATCAACACAAGCTCCCTCGCCGGACGTGTCTCGGTGCCCTTCTTCGGCACCTATTGCGCCACGTAACACGGGCTGGAAGCCTACAGCCAAAGCCTGCGTTACGACGTTTCCCCCTTCGGCATCGACATCGCACTGGTCGATCCCGGGCCGTTCCCGTCGAACCTGCTGGCCGCTGGAAAGCCGCCCGCCCGCGCGGATGTGCTGGCGGCCTATGGCGACCTTGGGCAGGTGCCTTCGGCCATGGTCGCGGGCTTTGCCCAGATGCTGGCCAGCGATGGAGCCCCCGACCCGCAACTGTTCGTCGACGCTTACCTGTCGCTGGCCGATGCCGCGCCCGGCAAGCGCCCCACGCGCACGGTCGTCGGCATCACCTGGGGTGTCGATGAGGTGAACGCCTGCACCCAGCCGCGCCAGGACGCGCTCTTGAAAGAGATGCAGCTCGACACCGTGCTGGGCGGCGTTGACGCCTGACCAGCCAGATTTCCCTCCCCCTGAAAAAGGACCCAATACAATGAAAAAGACCCTGACTGCCGCCGCAGCCACCGCTTCGCTTGCCACCGGTGCCCTTGCCGATGACACCCCGTCGATCAAGCCGATTGTCGGCACGTTTCTGGGCGCTGTCCTGCAAGGAGACGTCGATACCATGCGCGAGGTGGCAAACGCAGATTACATCCAGCACAACCCGTTTATTCCGACCGGGCTTGAGGCGTTCATTGGCCTTCTGCCAGTTCTGGCAGAGGCCGGCACGACCGCCGAAAACATCCGTATGTTCGAAGATGGCAACTATGTCTTCATGCACAATATCTGGCGCAATGCCGCGCCGTTTGGTGCGGATACGTTGGTGTCCTTCGACATCATCCGCGTGGACGAGAACGGCAAGGTCGCCGAACATTGGGACGCGTTGCAGCCCTTGGTCACGGAAACCGCCAGCGGCAGAACCCAGACCGACGGCCCGACCGAAGTGACCGATCTGGACAAGACCGAGGACAACAAGGCGCTCGCTTTGGCGCTGGTCGAAGACGTGCTGATGGGCAAGAACCCGGCCAAGATCACCGAGTACATCAGCGCCGAAAGCTGTGCCCAGCATAACCCGTATATCAAGGACGGGCTGAGCGGGATCGTCGAGGCGGTCGAGGCGCTGACCGCGCAGAACAACATGTTCCAATACACCGAGATCCACGCGGTACTGGGCGAGGGCAACTTTGTCCTGACCGTCAGCGAGGGCCAATGGAACGGCACCACCAACGCCTTCTACGACCTGTTCCGCATGGAAGACGGCATGATCGTCGAGCACTGGGACGTGATCCAGCCCGTCCCGACCGAAGGCCTTGCCAACACCAACGGCATGTTCACCGGGTTTGACAACTGAGCGCTGCGCGCTTCACAAGTGGATCCCAAGACAATGAAAACGGATGATCCGACGATGCTGGCCGCACATGACTGGGACTGTCCGGTCCCGATTGCCTATGGGCCGCGACGGTTGGCCGAGATAGGGCGGCGCTGCATCGACCTTGGTATCCGCCATCCGCTGATCGTGACAGATCGCGGCAGCCGTGACTTGCCCTTTATCGGTCAACTTCAATCCTTGCTTGAGAATGAAGGGCTTGGCGCGATCGTCTTTTCGGACATTTCCCCAAATCCGGTGGACCGCGAAATCGGATTGGGGCGCAAGGCGTTCCGCGCGGGCGGTCATGATGCCGTCATCGCGATCGGCGGCGGGAGCGCCATGGACGGCGGCAAGGCCATCTGCCTGACGGCCAAGAACGATCATGACCTCTGGGCGTTTGAATTCGAACAGCCTGTGCCGGTCATGGGGCAGGGCGAAGACTTTCCCGCCCTCATCACCATTCCGACAACCGCAGGCACCGGTGCCGAAACCGAAAGCACCGCCATGGTCACGCACACGGCCAAGGGCATGAAGTTCTGCGTCTGGCACCCGGACCTGAAGCCGGCGCTGGCGCTCTTGGACCCGGAACTGACGGTTGGCCTTCCGCGCACGCTCACGGCCTGGACCGGGGCGGATGCACTGGTTCATGCGATCGAGGCCTATCTCGTGCCGGGCTTCAACCCGTTGTGCGATGGTCTGGCGCTCGAAGGGCTGGCCCTGATCGCAAAGTGGCTGCCGGTCGCCGTGGAAGAGCCACAGAACCTGACCGCACGGGGCGGGATGCTGGTTGGCTCCAGCCTTGCCGGGATCGCTTTCCTGAAAGGTCTCGGCATGGTCCACGCAATTTCCCACATGGTCTGGGCCGAATTCAACACGCAACACAGCCTGACCAATGCCATCCTTCTGCCCGTCGTGCTGCGGTTCAACCTGCCGGGTCAGCAAGACAAGGTGCGCCGCATGGCCCAGGCGATGGATCTGTCCGACACGTCCGTCGAAGGCTTCATGGCAGCCGTGGAAACCATGCTCGACCAGATCGAAATTCCCAAGTCTCTGGGCGAGATCGGCGTGCCTGCGGATTGTGCCGCAAGGATTGCGGACAAGGCGTTGAAAGACAGTGCCGCCCGCACCAACCCCCGTGTGGCGACACGGGCCGAGGTGCAAGCGATGATCGAAAACGCCATCGCGCATGCGCGCTGACAGTAGGGCGGGAAGAACGCTGAAGTCGCCAAGTCTGGTGTTCGCAGACAGCGAACTCGAGACACGGGCGGTGGACTCCGTGCGCGCCTGCATGTTCAACTCGGGGCAGTCCTGTGACGCGCCTGCCACGACGATGCGCTGCGCATCGCCAGGCAAACCGCCGAGGGCATTGGATGGGCCAACACCGCCGCATTCCGTTCGGGGGACCCGAGAGTGACTTTTTTCTTGAATGCTGCCATTGCAACCTCGCGACAGAACCGCAAGACTCTCGAGCGCTGATGAACCAGTCATCGGATGGTCCTTGCTGTGCCTGGGTCAGGTTGCCCCAGGTGACGGAAAGGGCGGGACCTTTTGCATGGAGCCCGGACCCGTCCCTCAGCTGGAATGGTCGTAGGCGCGTTCGCCATGCACCATGATGTCCAGCCCGTTGTGCTCGGTCTCGTCATCCACCCGCAGTGGCGTGATGGCGCGGACCACCAGGACCAGGACGACGCTCACCGCGATCGTGAAGACCCCGACGATCACCAGGCTGCCCAGCTGCGCCACAAGGCTGCCCGCGCCGAAGAGCGCGATCATCAGCGTGCCGAAGATGCCGCCCACGCCGTGGACGGCAAAGACGTCCAGCGTGTCGTCGATTCTGAGAGTGTTGCGGATCAGGTTCACCGCCTCCTGGCACAGCACGCCGGCCACGGCCCCGATGATCAGCGCCTCGACCGGGCCGACAAAGCCCGATGCGGGCGTGATCGAGGCAAGGCCCGCGATGGTTCCGGTGACCATGCCCACAAGGCTTGCCTTGCCGAACTTGATCCGCTCCCACAGAGCCCAGCTGAGCGAGGCGGTGGCGGCCGAGATATGCGTGACGGTCAGCGCCATGGCCGCGCCGCCATCGGCGGCCAGTTGCGAGCCGCCGTTGAAACCGAACCAGCCGACCCAGAGCATCGCCGCGCCGATCATGACATAGCCGGGATTGTGGGGCGGCGTGGTGGCGTTGCGGCGCGGCCCGAGGAACAGGGCCAGCACCAGCGCGGCCAGACCCGCGGTTTCGTGCACCACGATGCCGCCGGCAAAATCGCGCACGCCGGTTTCGCCAAAGATCCCGCCATCCGCCAGAAAGCCGCCGCCCCAGACCCAGTGCACCACCGGCGCGTAACACAAGAGCATCCACAGCCCCGAGAACAGCAGCACAAAGCCAAAGCCCACCCGTTCGACATAAGCACCGACGATCAGCGCAGGCGTGATGATGGCAAACGTCATCTGGAAGGCAAAGAACAGCACCTCGGGCAGGGTGCCCGACAGGTCGTCGGCGGTCAGACCGGCCAGAAAGACCTTGTCCAGCCCCCCCCAGACCCCGCTGCCGCCACCGCCGAAGGCGATGGAGTAGCCCAGGGCGAACCACAGAACGCTCATCAGGCAGGCAATGGCGTAGCAATGCATGAAGACGCTGAGCACGTTTCGGGCACGCACCAGCCCGCCATAGAACAGCGCCAGCCCCGGCAGGGTCATGAACAGCACCAGCGCTGTGGCGACGATGATCCAGGCTGTATCGGCTCCGTTCATCTTGGGTCTCCTTCCTTTGTCCCGTTGCCCGGGGACAGAGCCGGAAACGGACGCGGAAAAAAGCGGCGTGCGGCGCGGCGGGCGCTGAATCGGCGGGCAATTCGAGAACTGCCTTGAATTTGAGCGCTGTTGGCGGGAGGTGCCTGCCGGGTGGGCGGAATGTGTTTGGCGTGATGCGGTCGGGCCGGGCACAAAAAGTCTTCGACGAAGACTTTTTGTGCCCCGGGAAAAGTCTTCGTCGAAGACTTTTCGGGCCCGGCTCAGCCCAGGGCGCGCAGAATCAGCGTCAGCGCATGACGCGTCGCGGCGTCGCGCACTGCGGCCCGCCCGGGTGCCCCGTGCTCCACCGTCTCGGACCGCACGCCCTCCGGCCCGGCCAGCGCATAGCAGACCCGTCCCTCGGGCTTGACCTCCGATCCGCCCGGCCCGGCAATGCCGCTGACCGCCACCGCCAGGTCGGCGCGGGCCGCGGCGCGCGCGCCGCGCGCCATCTCGCGCACCACCGCTTCGGACACCGCGCCATGCGCGGCCAGCGTGGCCCCGGACACGCCCAGCATCTCGGTCTTGGCGCTGTTGGAATAGGTGACAAAGCCCCGTTCGAAGATCGCCGAAGAGCCGGCGACATCCGTCAGCGCCGCGGCGACCTTGCCACCGGTGCAGCTTTCGGCGGTCGTGATCGTCCAGCCGCGGCTGCGGGCGCGGTCCAGGATGTCGCGCGCCAGCGCCTCGGTCACATCAGCACCCCATGCGCCAGCGCGGCCAGCGCGATCACCCCAAGCGCCGCAAAGACACCGGCCACGATATCGTCGAGCATCACGGCGAACGGCCCGCCCATGCGGTCCGCGCGCCCCACCAGCCAGGGCTTCCAGATGTCGAACAGCCGGAACAGCACAAAGGCCGCGATCCAGCCGGGCCAGAGCCGCCAGATCTCGACCCCCATCATGCCCGCGCCGTAGCTGACCGGCAGCAGGGCAATCCACTGCCCCACCAGTTCGTCGATCACCACCCATTGCGGATCGTCCTCCTCGCCTTCAAGCCGGTAGAGCCCGCTATAGCCGGTGATGAAGGCAAAAAAGGTGAAGTTCAGCAGCAGCCACACACCACCCACCTCGTGGATGCCATAGGCCAGGGGCAGCGCCACAAGCGACCCCCAGGTGCCCGGGGCCAGCGGCAGGTGCCCGATGCCGCCAAGCGACAGAACCAGTTTCATGTCATCCCCATCCGTTTCATGTCCTGATCAGGGTCGCGGTGGCCAGCGCCGCGATCCCTTCTTCCCGGCCGGTAAAACCCAGGCGTTCCGAGGTGGTGGCCTTGATCGACACGCGTTCCTCGGCGGTGCCCATGATCCGCGCCATCTCGGCCATCATAGCGGCGGCATGCGGGCCCACCTTGGGGCGTTCGCAGATCAGCGTGCAATCGACGTTGCCGATCTCGAACCCCCGCGCGCGGGCCAGGTCGCAGGCATGGCGCAGGAAGATCTCGCTTGCCGCACCCTTCCATTGCGGGTCCGAGGGCGGGAAGTGGCGGCCGATATCGCCCTCGGCCAGCGCGCCATAGATCGCGTCGGTCACGGCGTGCATGCCAACATCGGCATCGGAATGGCCTTTCAGGGCGCGGTCATGCGGCACGCGCACGCCGCACAGCACCACGTGGTCGCCGTCCTCGAAGGCGTGCACGTCGAACCCGTTGCCCAGGCGTATGTCCATCCGGTCCTCCAGCAGCGTCGCGGCACGGGCGAAATCGTCCGGGCCGGTGATCTTCAGGTTCCGTTCTTCGCCGGGAACGATGGCCACGTCCAGCCCCGCGGCGCGCGCCACCTCGACATCGTCCGCCGCCCCGCCCGGATGGGCTTTGTGCGCGGCGAGGATATCGGCAAAGCGAAAGCCCTGCGGCGTCTGCGCGCGGTAGAGCCCGCTGCGGTCGCGGGTGCCGGTGACGCGCTGCCCGGTGCCGGTCCAGAGCGCATCGGTCACGGCCAGCGCAGGGGCCGCGCCGGGTGTGGTCTGCAGTGCCGCCAGCACGGCGTCGATCACGGTGCGCGAGATGCAGGGGCGGGCGACGTCGTGGATCAGCACTTTGTCGGGGCTGTGCCGGGCCAGCGCCTTCAGCCCCGCCAGAACCGAGCCGGCACGGGTCTCGGCCCCGTGCACCAGCGTCACGTCCAGCCCGGCGGCCACTTCGGCGGCACGCGCCGCGTCGTCGGGGTGGATCACCAGAACGCAGGGATCGGCAAAGCCGAACGCCTCCAGCGTCCAGCGTGCCACCGGCTTTCCGGCCACGTCTTGCCACTGCTTGGGCAGCGGTCCGCCCGCGCGGGTGCCGCGCCCGGCGGCGACGATCAGGGCAGCTACGGTCATGTCTTCTCCGGTTTTGCCCTGTGATACGGGCATTGCGGGTCTGCGGCAATCGACGCGGTCAAGTGCCCAAAAAATGGGCAAAGGCGCTTTCTGCGCAAGCAAAGGCAACCGGAAACATTGAACCGTTACAAGGGCGGGGCTACCTCGGAGGGGCTGCACAAGGAATAGGCGCTTGGCTCTCAGGCTTGGACATCGCGACGTGACCCCCCCGGTTCTGCTGGCCCCGCTGGCGGGAATCACCGATCTGCCGTTCCGCACGCTGGTCAGCCGGTTCGGTGCGGGGCTTGTGGTGTCCGAGATGATCGCGTCGGGCGAGTTTCTGACCGCGCGGCCCGGCACGCGGGAAAAGGCCGAACTGGGCGCGGCGATCGAGAACACCTCGGTCCAGATCGCGGGACGCGAACCGGGGCCGATGGCCGAGGCGGCGCGCGCGGTGGCCGACATGGGCGCGCGGGTGATCGACATCAACATGGGCTGCCCGGCCAAGAAGGTGACGGGCGGCTGGTCCGGTTCGGCGCTGATGCAGGTGCCGGATCATGCGCTGCGCCTGATCGAGGCGGTGGTGGGCGCGGTGGACCTGCCGGTGACGCTGAAGACGCGGCTGGGCTGGGATGCCGATTGCCTGAACGCCGCCGACCTGGCGCGCCGGGCCGAAGCGGCGGGGGTACACATGGTGGTGATCCATGGCCGCACGCGCTGCCAGTTCTACAAGGGCCGCGCCGACTGGGCGGCGATCCGCGCCGTCAAGGAGGCGGTCACGATCCCCGTCGTGGCCAATGGCGACATCGTCGATGCGGCCTCGGCCCGGGCGGCCCTGCGGGCCTCCGGCGCGGATGGCGTGATGATCGGCCGCGGCGCGCAGGGGGCGCCCTGGCTGCTGGCCGGGATTGCCGCCGAACTCTATGGCACGGCGGCCCCGGAGATCCCGAGGGGCAAGGCGCTTTTCGACATGGTTGCAGGGCATTACGACGCGATGCTGAGGTTTTACGGCAAGGACCTGGGGGTGCGCGTGGCGCGCAAGCATCTGGGCTGGTACGTGGACCGCGCAGGCACCGCGCCGGGCCTGCGCCGCGCCCTGCTGACCGAACGCGATCCCGCCGCCGTGCTGGCGCGGCTGCCCGATGCCCTGGCGCAGCCGCAGGCGGTGGCGGCATGACCGAGGCGACCGACACGATGATCTGGTCCTCGCTGCCCGTCCCCGCGATCCTGATCGATCCCGATGAACGAATCGGCGACATCAATCCGGCGGGCGAGGGGTTTCTGAACAACTCGGCCAAATGGCTCACCGGCCAGCCGGTCTGGGACAGGCTGGCCGTGGACGCGCCGCTGGAGGAAAGCCTGGCGCGGGCGCGCGCCAATGGCACACCGCTGTTTGTCAACGACGTGGATGTCGGCACCGGATCGCGCCCGCCGCTGGTCTGCAACCTTCAGATCGCGCCGGTGCAGGGGCGGCCGGGCTGGATGATCCTGCTGATCAGCCCGCGCGAACTGGCCGGACGCATGACGCAATCGCATTCGGTCAAGTCGGCGGCCAAGTCGGCCATCGGCATGGCCGAGATGCTGGCGCACGAGATCAAGAATCCGCTGGCGGGCATTGCCGGGGCGGCCCAGTTGCTGAGCATGAACCTTGCCGCCGAAGACCTTGAACTGACGGATCTGATCGTCGCCGAAACCCGCCGCATCGTGAAGCTGCTGGAACAGGTGGAGCAGTTCGGCAACCTGTCGGCCCCCGATCGGCGCCCGGTCAACATCCATGACGTGCTGGACCGCGCCCGGCGCTCGGCGGCGCTGGGTTTTGGCGCGCACATGAAGATCGTCGAGGATTACGACCCGTCGCTGCCGCTGGCGCTGGGCGATCCGGACAAGTTGCTGCAGGTGGTGCTGAACCTGCTCAAGAACGCGTCCGAGGCCGCCGATGCCTCGGCCGGGGGCACGATCACCCTGCACACGTTCTACGAACACAGTTTTCGTCTGCGCCGGTCCGATGGCAGCGGGCAGTCGCTGCCGCTGCAGGTCGAGATCATCGACGACGGGCCCGGCCTGCCCGAAGAGATCCGCGGTGACATCTTCGATCCCTTCGTCTCGGGCAAGGAGAACGGCACCGGCCTTGGTCTGGCGCTGGTCTCCAAGATCATCTCGGACCATGACGGCTGGATTTCCGTGAACAGCGTGCCCGGGCGCACGGTGTTCCGCATCTCGCTCCCCCGCGCTGCCGGGACCAATGAGGAGGCTGACTGATGGATGGCACGATACTTGTCGCCGATGACGACCGCACGATCCGCACGGTGCTGACCCAGGCGCTGACGCGCGCGGGATGCAAGGTGCATGCCACGTCCTCGCTGACGACGCTGATGCGCTGGGTGGCCGAGGGCAAGGGCGACGTGGTGATCTCGGACGTGGTCATGCCGGACGGCAACGGTCTGGAAATGCTGCCGAAGATCGCCGAAGACCGGCCCGGTCTGCCGGTCATCGTGATCAGCGCGCAGAACACCATCATGACCGCCATTCAGGCGGCCGAGGCCGAGGCCTACGACTATCTGCCCAAGCCGTTCGACCTGCCGGACCTGATGAAGCGCACCGCCAAGGCGCTGGAGAACCGCAACCGCTCGGCCCGCGCGCCGGAACCGGTGACCGGGGCCGACCAGCCGGATGAATTGCCGCTGGTGGGCAAGACCCCGGTGATGCAGGCGCTTTACCGGCTGGTGGCGCGGGTGATGAACACCGACCTGCCGGTGCTGATCACCGGCGAAAGCGGCACGGGCAAGTCGCTGATCGCCCGGGCGCTGCACGATTTCTCGGACCGGCGCACGCTGCCCTTCGTCACGGTGACCGGTGCCGACCTCGCCGAACTTGAGGCCCCGGCGCGGGTGCTGGCGCGGGTCCGCGGCGGCACGCTGCTGATCGACGAGATCGCCGATGTCAGCGACGAGGTGCAGGGCCGCATCGTGCGCATGATGGACGTGCCCGGCGATCACGTGCCGCGGTTCATGGCCACCTCGCAATACGATCCCGGCACGCTGATGGAAGACGGCAAGGTGCGGCAGGACCTGTTCTACCGGCTCAACGGGGCGTCGGTCGCGGTGCCGTCGCTGCGCGAACGGGTCGAGGACATCGCCATCCTGACCGAGCATTTCCTGGCCCGGGGCGAGCGCGAGGGCATGCCGCGGCGCAGGCTGTCCCCGGAGGCGGCAGACCTGTTCCGCCTGTATTCCTGGCCCGGCAATGTCCGGCAGCTGGAAAACGCCGTGCGCCGGCTGGGCCTGACCAGCCGCAACGAGGAAATCAGCCGCGCCGAGGTCGAGGCGGTGCTGGGCAACCAGCCCGAGACCGGCCCGGTCCTGCAGGGCGGCGAGACCGAAAAGCTGGGCAGTTCCGTGGCGCGCCACCTGCGGCGCTATTTCGACCTGCATGGCGCGATGCTGCCGCCGCCGGGGCTGTACACCCGCATCGTGCGCGAGGTGGAGGCACCGCTGATCGAGATCGCGCTGGAAGCCACCGGCGGGAACCAGGCTAAATGCGCCGATCTTCTGGGAATCAACCGCAATACCTTGCGCAAGAAGATCACGGATCTGGATATTCGCGTGACACGGCGCCGCAAATTGATGTAAAAGGGCCACATAACTGTGGCCCCGACGCCTCGGCGTGTTGAGAAGGCCACAAGATATGGCGGTCGCTGCCTTTGGGCAGCACATCAATGCGAGGGCTGGCTGTGGCCACAGGAGCACGCTCGGCTGGGCGCGCGCTGTCTTGGGCGCGGTTGTCGCGATTGCGGCGGCGGCGCGGCGTGCAGAACGTGATGACGCTGGCGCTGGTGGCGCTGGGGCCCTTGCTGGCGCTGGCCACCTTTCTGGTGCTGGGCCCGCTGGACAGCGGGGCGGGCACGCTCAGCCTGCGGCTGATCCTGCTGGCCGATCTGGTCTATGTGCTGCTGCTGGCGGCGCTGGTGCTGGCGCGGGTGGCGCGGATGATCGCCGACCGGCGCGCGCAATCGGCCGGATCGCGCCTGCACCTGCGGCTGACCGGGGCGTTTGCGCTGATGGCGCTGCTGCCAACGGTGACAGTGGCGGTGTTCGCCGTGCTGACCATCAATATCGGCCTGGAGACCTGGTTTTCGAGCCGCGTGCAGAACGTGGTGGGCGCGTCGCTGGCCGCGGCCGAGGCCTATGAGGGCGAGCTGCGCGCCGGGCTGGCCGAGGATGCGCTGGCGCTTGGCAGCTTTGTCGACCAGAACCGCAACATCCTGCTGATCGACCCCAGCACCTCGCTGCGCAAGCTGCTGGCGGACGGGCAGGCCTTTGTCCAGCGCGGGCTGAGCGAAGCCTATGTCATCGACAGCGCCGGCGAGGTCGAGGCGCGGGGCGAAGGCTCTTACCTGTTCAACTACGAACCGCCCGGCGCGGCGGCGATCGACGCCGCGGTGACCGACGGGCTGGTGCTGATCGCGGACTGGCCCAACAACGAGTTGCGCGCGCTGGTGCCGCTGCGCGCCTTTGCCGACCGGTTTCTCTATATCAGCCGCGATGTCGACGGCCGCATCCTGGGGCTGCTGGACGAAACCCAGGAAACCGCGCGCTTCTACCAGCAGCAGGAAAGCGAACGCGGGCGCAGGCTGTTCGACTTTGCGCTGCTCTACCTGGGGTTCGCGGTGCTGCTGATCCTGGCGGCAACCTGGGCGGGGCTTTGGTTTGCCGAACGGCTCAGCCGCCCGGTGGGCCGGCTGACCGGCGCGGCGCAGCGGGTCGGCGCGGGCGATCTGGACGTGCAGGTGCCCGAGGAAGAGGGCGATGACGAAATCTCCATGCTTGGCCGGTATTTCAACCAGATGACCCGCCAGCTCAAGGGCCAGCGCGAGACGCTGCTGGAGAAAACGCGCCAGATCGAACGCCGCCAGCGGCTGTTTGACAGCGTGCTGTCCTCGGTCACGTCCGGCGTGGTGGGGCTGGACGCCACCGGCAAGGTGACCTTTGTCAACCGTTCCGCCGAACGGCTTCTGGGCTGGCACGAGACCCGCGCCGCGGTGCCGCTGCCGGTGGCGGTGCCGGAATTCGGCCCGCTGTTCGAACGCCTGCGCGCGGCCGCGCTGGAGACCGCGCAGGAAGAGATCAAGGTCAGCCGCGAGGGGCGGCTGGAGAACCTGCTGGTGCGGCTGTCGGTGCGGCGGCGGCAGGACCGCTCGCTCGAAGGGTACGTGATCGCGTTCGACGACGTGACCGACCTCGTCAGCGCGCAGCGGATGGCGGCCTGGGGCGACGTGGCCCGACGCATCGCGCACGAGATCAAGAACCCGCTGACGCCGATCCAGCTGTCGGCGGAACGCATCCGCCGCAAGTTCGCCCGCCATCTCGACGAGGAGTCGGCCGAGCAGCTGGAGGACATGACCGACGTCATCGTGCGCCAGACCGGCGATCTGCGCCGGATCGTCGACGAATTCTCGAAATTCGCGCGCATGCCCGAGCCCGAGCGCAAGCCCGAGGATCTGGGCGCGCTGCTGCGCGGCGCGGTGCTCTTGCAGGAGACCGGCCAGCCCGGGGTGACCTTCGTCACCGACCTGCCGGACCGGCCGATGCCGGCGGAACTGGACGCCACGATGATCGGGCAGGCGCTGACCAACCTGATCAAGAATGCCGGCGAGGCCATCGAGCAGCGGGTCGAGACCGGGGCGCCCGACGGGTTCGTGCCCGAGATCCGCGTGACGGCGGTGGCCGCCGGGGGCCGCGCCGAGATCCGCATCATGGACAACGGCATCGGTCTGCCGGAAGACCGCGCGCGGCTGTTCGAACCCTACGTGACGACCCGGGACAAGGGCACCGGGCTGGGCCTGCCCATCGTCAAGAAGATCATCGAGGAACATGGCGGCACGCTGTCCCTGGACGACGCGCCCGCCTTCGGGGAGGACGGACATCGCGGCGCCATGGCGGTGATCCGCCTCCCTCTCGACCGTGCGGGCCCGCCCCGTGACGGCACGATGGGTGCCGGGCACCCATCCTACACCACAAGCGAAACCGACGAGCGCGAAACTGGACAGGGGACAGAGGCATGAGTGACATTCTGATCGTCGATGACGAGCGCGACATCCGGGAACTGATCGGCGATATCCTGGAGGACGAGGGCTTTACCACCCGGCTGGCGGGCAACAGCCAGGAGGCCATGGCCGAGATCAACGCCGAGCCGCCGGCGCTGCTGATCCTCGACATCTGGCTGAAGGACAGCAAGATGGACGGGATCGACATCCTCAAGACCGTCAAGCGCGACAACCCGGACGTGCCGGTGGTGATCATCTCGGGCCATGGCAATATCGAGATCGCCGTGGCGGCGATCAAGCAGGGGGCCTATGATTTCATCGAGAAACCCTTCAATATCGACCAGTTGCTGGTGGTGATCCGGCGCGGAATGGAAACCTCGCGGCTGCGCCGGGAGAACGCGACGCTGAAGCGCGGCGAGGTGAAGGCGGCCGAGATGATCGGCGAAAGCCCGGCCTTCCGCGGCCTGCTGAGCCAGCTGGACAAGGTCACCAAGTCGAACGGGCGGGTGATGCTGACGGGCCCCGCGGGCTGCGGCAAGGAGGTGGCGGCGCGCTATATCCATGCCCGTTCCAACCGTGCGAACGGCCCCTTTGTCACCGTCAACAGCGCCGGGGTGGAGCCCGAGCTGATGGAGGCGATGCTGTTCGGCCGCGAATCCGCCAAGCGCGGGGTGGAGCCGGGCCTGCTGGAGCAGGCCCATGGCGGGGTGATCTATTTCGACGAGGTCGCCGACATGCCGCCGGGCACCCAGTCCAAGATCCTGCGCGTGCTTGTGGACCAGTCCTTTACCCGCGTGGGCGGCACCGACAAGGTGCGGGTGGACCTTCGGGTGATCTCGTCCACCAATCGCGACCTGACCGGCGAGATCGCCGCCGGGCGCTTCCGCGAGGAACTGTATCACCGTCTGAACGTGGTGCCCATCGCCGTGCCCGCGCTGGCCGAGCGGCGCGAGGACATCCCGGTGCTGGCGCGGCATTTCATCGAGACCTTCAACCGCGGCCAGGGCCTGCCGCTGCGCGAGGTCTCGGACGATGCCGTGGCGCTCTTGCAGACGATGAACTGGCCGGGCAATGTCCGCCAGCTCAAGAACCTGGTGGAGCGGGTGCTGATCCTTGGCGATGGCGCCGGCCCCATCGAGGCGCGCGAATTGCCGCAGGAACAGGCCGCCGAGGCCGAGGGTGACGGGCGGGTGATCCTGTCGGGCACGCTGGCCACGCTGCCCCTGCGCGAAGCGCGCGAGACGTTCGAGCGGGAATACCTGCTGACCCAGATCAACCGTTTCGGCGGCAACATCTCGCGCACCGCGGCCTTTGTGGGCATGGAACGCTCGGCCCTGCATCGCAAGCTGAAATCGCTGGGCGTGGTCACCGGGGCCAAGGCGGGCAGCCGGATTGCCGCGGTGGACGGCGACATCCAGGAAGTGTCCTGAGGGCACCCGACATGCGACACCTGCTGCGCTGGCTGGTGCTGGTCCTGGCCCTGGGCTCGGTTGCGGGCTGCGCCCCGCCGCCGCGGCCCGAAGACAGCCCCGCCCATGCCCTGCGCGCCGATGTGCAGGCCGGACGGATCGCCGATCTGGCGGCGATGATCCGCGCGCTGGGGCCGGGCGTCGACCCGCAGTAGGCCGCGCGCATCGCCGCGATCGCGGTGCGCGACCCGCTGCTCTGGGCCGAGGCCTGGCAGGCCGAGGACCCGCCGCTGATCCACAACATGAAGGTCAATGCCGGCCTGCGCCCGCGCGGGCTGTGCAAGGACTGGGCCGACGACCTGCAGGCCCGTCTGGCGCGAGAAGGATTCCGCAGCGTCGACTGGCACCGCGCCATTGCC
The DNA here is from genome assembly GCA_030425925.1 of Alphaproteobacteria bacterium. Classification (GTDB taxonomy): domain Bacteria; phylum Pseudomonadota; class Alphaproteobacteria; order Rhodobacterales; family Rhodobacteraceae; genus JAUHZO01. The sequence continues at coordinate 14,737 of JAUHZO010000012.1, forward strand.
AATCACGACAACATCCGGATCGAGCATTCGACGCTGATCGTCTCGGCCAGGGGAGCGCCGATGGACGCGGGCATCGTGCTGGACCCGTGGCGGCTTGGCCGCGGCCGGCTGTATTATGTGCCCGTGCGCGAGGACCCGAAATACGACTGGTGGCCGCGGCAGCAGGTCTTTGCCTGGAAACGCGCGCGCCGATCGAAATGAGCGCGTGCGCGCTTTTTTCGAAATCGGTCGGGTAAGGCTTTGCTTTGCCGGGTCGGGCGGGTTGAGAGGTTTGTCAGCTTCAGGACTCACCAAACCAAAACCCGCTTTGCTGCGTATCCGTCCCTCGCCCGAGCCTTGCCTGACAGAGCCATCCCCCCGCGCCAAGAGAAATAGCCGTCTCCCCACGGTGTGGGGCCCCTCGGCGATTTCTCTTGTCCCGGGGGGCTGTCCCTGTCCGACCCGTCTCAGGCGAGGGACGGCTCCGAAGCAAAGCTGAAGCCGTTGACCGGGGCGGGCGCGCGTGCCATGCCGGTGGGCGGAGATGAGAGAGGGCGGGCATGAAGGTCGTCATTTGCGGGGCAGGGCAGGTCGGCTGGCAGATCGCCCGGCATCTTGCGGGAGAGCGCAACGACGTCACCGTTGTCGACAGCAACCCAGATCTGGTGCGGCGCGCCACCGATACGCTGGATGTGCAGGGCATTGCCGGCTTTGCCTCTTACCCCGACGTGCTGGAAAAGGCCGGTGCGCGCGATGCCGACATGGTCATCGCCGCCACCCATTCCGACGAGGTCAACATGGTGACCTGCCAGGTGGCGCATTCGGTGTTCTCGGTCCCGCGCAAGATCGCGCGGCTGCGGGCGCAGAGCTACCTGACCGCGATCTATTCCGACCTCTACCGCCGCGACCACCTGCCCATCGACGTGGTGATCTCGCCCGAGAAGGAGGTGGCCGAGGCGGCGCTGCAGCGGCTGTCGGCCCCGGCGACCTTTGACACCGAAAGCTTTCTGGACGGGGCGGCGCAGCTTCTGGGGCTGACCGTCGACGAGGATTGCCCCATCGTCAACACGCCCCTGCGGCAGCTGACCGATCTGTTCTCCACGCTGCGCGCGGTGGTGGTGGGGATCCGCCGCGACGGCACGTTGTTTGCGCCGGAATCCGGCGACCAGCTGTTTGCCGGCGACAGCGCCTATGTCATGACCCATGCCGAGGACATCCGCCGCACGCTGGAGATCTTTGGCAAGCAGGTCAAGAAGCAGGAGCGCGTGGTGATCGTGGGCGGCGGCAATGTCGGGCTGGCGGTGGCCCGGGCGCTGGAAACCGGCCCCAACCGGGTGCGCGCCAAGATGATCGAGCGCAGCCGTCCCTGTGCCGTGCGCGCCGCCGAGGCGCTGGAGCGGACCATCGTGCTGCATGGCGACGGGCTGGACGCGGCACTGCTGGCCGAGGCGGGGATCGAACGCGCCGATGCCGTGCTGTGCGTGACCGATGACGACAAGACCAACATGCTGGCCGCCGTGCGCGCCAAGGCCGAGGGCTGCCCGCTGGCCATCGCGCTGATCAACGACCCCACGCTGGTGCCGCTGATGGAGCCCCTGGGCATCGACGCCTACATCAACCCGCGCGCCACCACCGTCAGCTCGATTCTGCGCCATATCCGCCACGGCCGGGTGCGCGCGGTCTATTCCATCGGCGATGCCGAGGCCGAGGTGATCGAGGCCGAGGTGCTGTCGACCTCGCCCATTGCGGGCAGCCGCATCCGCGATATCGACTTTCCCGAAGGGGTTCTGGTGGGCGCGGTGCGCAAGGGCGGCAAGGTGATGCGCCCCACCGGCGGGCTGGGCATCGAGGAAGGCGACCAGATCGTGATCTTTGCGCTGGCGAAGGACGTGCCGGAGGTCGAGCGCCTGCTGCAGGTCTCGATCGACTTCTTCTGAGCCGATGCAAGCGATCCTGCGACTGCCGCTGTTTCTTGTGCTGACCGGGCTGGTTTCGGCCTCGATGGTGGTGCCGGCGGGCTTTGCGCTGGCCATCGAGGACCATCACGACGCGCGCAGCTTTTTCTATGCCGGCTTGCTGGGCATGATCGTCACCGCGCTGGTGGCGCTGGCGCTGGGCAACCGCACGCATCATGAAAGCCCGATCCGGCAGCTGTTTGCCCTGCTGGCGGGATTTGCCGTCCTGCCGCTGCTGATGGCGGTGCCGTTCCACGAGGCGGTGCGCAACACCGGCTTTCTCGGCGCCTATTTCGAGATGGTTTCGGCCTTTACCACCACCGGGGCCACGCTGTTCGACCCCGCGCGCCTGTCGGGGCCCGAGCATCTGTGGCGCGCTCAGGTGGGCTGGATGGGCGGGCTGGTGATCTGGGTGGCGGCCTCGGCCATCCTGGCACCGCTCACGCTGGGCGGGTTCGAGGTGACCGCCAGCGGCGAGCCCGGGCAGTCGCTGGCCTTTGGCGTGGCGGGCGGCGGGCAGGGCACGCCGGGGCTCAAGCTGATGCGCAGCATCGAGGCGCTGGTGCCGGTCTATGCCGGGTTGACGCTGGCGCTGACGCTGATGCTTCTGGTTGCGGGCGATCCGCCGCTGGTTGCGCTGTGCCATGCGATGGCGGTCATGGCGACCTCGGGCATCTCGCCCATCGGCGGGCTGGAAGGCACCGTCAGCGGGCTGGGCGGCGAGATGATCCTGTTCTGCTTCCTGCTTTTTGCGCTGTCGCGGCTGACCTTTTCCGGCGACACCGTGCAGAAGGGCCGGGCCGGGGTATTGCAGGATCCCGAATTGCGCATGGGCCTGGCCATCGTGCTGGTGGTGCCGCTGGCGCTGTTCCTGCGGCACTGGGCGGCGGCCTTTGACGTGGGCGAAGAGCAGAACCTGCTGACCGGGCTGCGCGCGCTCTGGGGCGGGCTGTTCACCGCGCTCAGCTTTCTGAGCACCAACGGCATGCTCAGCGCCGACTGGGACACCGCGCAGCACTGGTCGGGCCTGTCCACGCCGGGCATCGTGCTGATCGGGCTGGCGATGCTGGGCGGCGGGGTGGCGACCACGGCGGGCGGGGTCAAGCTGATGCGGGTCTACGCGCTCTATCTCAACGGCGTGCGCGAGATCGAAAAGCTGGTGCACCCGTCCTCGGTGGGGCGCTCCGGGCAGGCCACGCGGCGCATCCGCCGCGAAGGCGCGTTCATCGCCTGGGTGTTTTTCATGCTGTTTGCGCTGTGCATCGCGGCGCTGACCGTGGCGCTGGGGCTTTTCGGGCTGGCCTTTGAACCGGCGGTGGTGCTGACGGTGGCCAGCCTGTCCAATACCGGGCCGCTGATCGCCGTCGCCCCGGCCGAACCGATCGACCTGATCGGCCTGGCCCCAGGGGCGAAAGGGCTGCTCTGCATGGCGATGGTGCTGGGCCGGCTTGAACTTCTGGCGATTATCGTCATGCTGAGCCCAGAGATGTGGCGCGACTGAGCCCTGCTGGCCAAGTCGTTCTTTTTCCGCTGGAAGTTCCCGGGCGGGCAGGACATACTTGGGCCGAAACGAGGGCGTGCCGCACGGGCACGAGGCAAGAACAAAGGCAAGTCAATGGCTTCGGACAGACAGAACCTGCAGGACGCATTTCTCAACCACGTCCGCAAGACCAAGGTTCCGGTGACGGTGTTTCTGATCAACGGGGTCAAGCTGCAGGGTGTGATCACCTGGTTCGACAATTTCTGCGTGCTGCTGCGCCGCGACGGCCAGTCGCAGCTGGTCTACAAGCATGCGATCTCGACCATCATGCCAAGCCAGCCGATCAACCTTTACGATGGTGAAGACGCTTCTTGAGAAGCCATGACCCGCATGTGACCCGCGCCTGGGTTCTGCATCCCGACATCAAGTCCGACCGGGTCCGGCGCGAGGCGAAAAGCGCGCTGGACGAGGCCGTGGCGCTGGCCGCCGCTCTGCCCGACCTCGAGGTTGTGGGGCAGGAGGTTGTCCCCTTGCCGCGCCCGCAGCCGGGCATGCTGTTCGGCTCGGGCAAGATCGAGGACCTTGGCGCGCGGCTGAAGGCGGCCGAGGTGGAGCTGGTGCTGGTCGACGGGCCGGTGACGCCGGTGCAGCAGCGCAACCTGGAAAAGGAATGGGGCGTGAAGCTGCTGGACCGGACCGGGCTGATCCTCGAGATCTTCTCGGACAGGGCGGCCACGCGCGAAGGTGTGCTGCAGGTGGAAATGGCGCATCTGAGCTACCAGCGCACGCGGCTGGTGCGCGCCTGGACGCACCTGGAACGCCAGCGCGGCGGGCTTGGCTTTGTCGGCGGCCCGGGGGAAACGCAGATCGAGGCCGACCGCCGGGCCATCGACGACCAGCTGGTGCGCCTGCGCCGGCAGCTCGACAAGGTGGTGAAAACGCGCGAGCTGCACCGCAAGGCGCGCGCCAAGGTGCCTTATCCCATCGTGGCGCTGGTGGGCTATACCAACGCGGGCAAGTCGACGCTGTTCAATCGCCTGACCGGGGCCGAGGTGCTGGCCAAGGACATGCTCTTTGCCACGCTCGACCCGACGATGCGCGCGGTGCGGCTGCCCACCGGGGCGGATGTGATCCTGTCGGACACGGTGGGCTTCATCTCGGACCTGCCCACCGAACTGGTCGCCGCCTTCCGCGCCACGCTGGAAGAGGTGCTGGCCGCCGACGTGATCGTGCATGTGCGCGACATCTCGCATGCCGAGACCGAAGGGCAGGCGGAGGACGTGCGCACGATCCTCGACTCGCTGGGGGTCGACACATCGGTGCCGCAGATCGAGCTGTGGAACAAGATCGACCTGCTGGACCCGGACGAGGCCGAGGCCACCCGCCAGCGCGCCGCCCGCCTGGACGATGTGTTTGCGCTCTCCGCCTGGACGGGCGAGGGGCTGGACAGCTGTCTTGACGCCATCACTGCCGCGCTGGCCGAAGAGCGGCGGCAAGAGGAGGTGGCGCTGCCCTTTGGGCAGGAACGGCAGCGGGCGTGGCTGTTCGAAAAGGGCCTTGTCGAACACGAGGCGCAGACCGAGGACGGCTACCGCCTGACGCTCAACTGGTCCCGCCGCGACAGGGAGCGGTTTCACGCGCTGTGAGCCCCGCCCGGCGGTGTGCCTGGCTTGACCGGTTTTCCTGAGTATTTTCAGAAAGATGAAAGAGCTGGCCCCGGCCCTGCAACCGCCCGGGCCGCTGCCGGTCAGAGATGGTTGCCGGCCTGGAACAGGGGCAAGTCCCGGCTCAGCACCTGTTCGGCGGCCGCCCACAGGATCGACTGGCGCCGCGACGGCTCGGTCGGGGTGCGCGCCCAGTATCCCAGCGCAAGGGCCCTTTGCAGGAACAGCCCTGTTTCCGCGTCGCAGAGGCTGGCACCATAGGCACCCGAACAGGCCCGGGCCGCGGTGTCGAGGGGCAGGTCCGGCACCAGCGGCATCGTTTCGAAGACCAGCGAGACAAGATCGCGCAGGGGGTCGTCCTCGCGGTCGTTTTCGAAGTCGATCCCCGTCACCCGGCCGGTGGGCGTGCCGATGAGGTTGGCCAGGGTCAGGTCGCGATGGGTGATGCAGCGCATGGCGGGACGGTTGCGCAGCGCGGGGCCGGTGGCCGCGACCGCGCGGGCAAGGTGGCAGAAGCGGTCGGGCTCGGGGATCCGGCGGGTGCCGTCCCGGACCTCGGCGATCAACCGCTCGAGGTGGCCGACATGGCCCGCCGGGCGGAAGGGATGCGGGCGCAGGGTGGGGGCGTGGAAGGCCGCGACCCAGCGCCCTGCGCGGTGCAGGGTGGCCACGGCGTCGACAGCGGCAAAGGCGCGCAGGTCCTGGGGGCCTGCATCCTCCATCACCAGCGCCAGCAGGTCCGCCTGCCAGAGCAGCACGCGGGCCGCGCCATCCGTCGCGCCGGTCATCATCTGCGCCACGTCCGTTTGCCGCGTGGCCTGCCGGGCTGCCATGGCGGCACAGGCCGGTGCCCAGACCTTGACCACGACAGGTGCCGGTCCGCCGGTGGCGCGAAAGATCGTCGACCGCGACCGCCCGCCCAGCCGCGTCAGCCCCGTCCGCGCCCCGGGCCAGAGCAGCGCCAGCGCGGCCCCGGCGCGCGCCTCGGCGTCGCTCATGGCTTGGTCAGCCGGGTGATGCCCACCGAGGCGGCCCGTGCCAGCCCTTCGTCCAGCGACATCGGGATGTATTCGCCGCGCCGCCAGAGCTGGCCCAGATTGTCGTAATGCCGCGACAGGAAATGCCCCGATTGCCCGGTGGAGGTGATGAAGACCGAACTGTCGGGATCGGCGAAATCGTAGACCCCGCGATAGCCCGCGCCGTGCACGTTGTGGAACGGATCGGGATCCTGCCCCGACACGCGGCCCCGCATCAGGGTATGGTCCCCGCCCGAGGTGCTTTGACGGATGTTGACGAAATAGCGCAGCACCGGCACCTCGCCCAGCACCGGATGGTCGTGGGTGGCCTGGTGCGCGTCGCCCCAGCGCAGGCTTTCCAGCGCGCTTCCATAGCGTTCGCCGATCCAGACCAGCGCGTCGTCCAGCGCCAGTTTCGAGATGTCGGAGCAGGTCTCGACCCGGGCCGAGCGCAGGATGTCGCACCATTTCGACGCGCCGTCCACGTCGCGGAACACCCGCTCGATGAACAGCGGCTCCACATGGTCGAACGCGTCGGCCAGCGGGCCCAGATCGTCGCGGATCAGCCGTTCCTGCAGGGCGCGCAGCCAGGCGGCGTAGATCAGCGGCTCTGGCAGGTGTTCGTTCATCTCGCCGTTCCAGTTGGCCAGCAGGTCCAGCGCGCGCTGGCGCTGGCGGGCGGGGGTGCCTTCGGGGGCGGCCTCGCCGGTGAACCACAGATCGCGGCCGATGAGCGGCAGGAGCGTGCGCGCGGCGGGCGATACGGTGTCAAGCTGGGCCTCGACAAAGCTGTCGCGGGTATGCACCTGGCGCCCTTGCATCAGCCCGCGCCAGCGCTGCACGCGCTGGCTGTCGCCCCAGTCATAGCTGACATGCATGGGAAACGGGCGCTCCAGCAGCTTGTTGTTGGTGTTGCCGACGATGCCGCCGGACGGGTTCCGGAATTCGGGATTGGCGTCATAAGGCAGCAGGCCCTGCCAGCGGTTGGCGGCGATCCAGCCCGGCGCGGGCAGGCGGCCGCGGCTTTGATGGGCGGCGTCGCGCCGGGGCATGGCACCGATGGTCTTGAGCGCGATGTTTTCGGCGTCGATCACGGTGAGGTTCTGGCTGGGAGCGACATAGGCGGAGGCCGCGTCCAGCGCCGCGTCCACCGAGCCTGCCATCATCACGCCGATGGCCGCACTGAGCGTGGTGTCGCGGGCGGACAGCGCCGTCCAGGACAGCGCCACCACATGTCCCGGCGGGGTGATGGCCTCCAGATTGTAGAGCGCGCGCGGCAGGACGGGGCCGTTCTCGGTCCAGCGCAGGGTCAGGGTGACGGGGGTGGAGTCCTTGATCTCGATGATGGATTTGCGGGTGCGGAACGGCTTTAACCCGTCGGGCGTGCGGTATTGCTCGCGGTTGTCGGGGTTGAGTTCCTCGATGAACAGGTCCTGATCGTCGAGATAGCTGGAGGTCAGCCCCCAGGCGATGCGCTCGCTGCGACCGGCCATGATGGCGGGAATGCCGGGAATGGTGGCCCCGATCACGCCGCCGGATTGCAGTTGCAGCCGCGCCAGGTACCAGATCGCCGGGGCCGAGAAGCCCAGATGCGGATCGTTGGCCAGCAGGGTTCCGCCGCCGGCCGAGCGCGCGGGCGCTGCCGCCCAGGCGTTGGAGGCCCCGGCCAGGCCGCGGCGCGGGGCGGGGTCGAGAAAGGCGTGACGGGTCTGCGACGGCGTGTAGGCGGGCAGGGGGCCGGGCACGAGGCTGGCGTAATCGGGCAGCGCGGCGATGCCGGTGCCGGGCATGTCGGGCAGGATATCGGCCAGCCGCGCGGCATCCGGCATCAGCAGCGAGACCCGGGCGCGCAGGACTTCGTCGGTCAGATGGCCCGACAGTTGCAGCGCCATCAGCTTGGCGATGGCAATGGAATCGGCGGGCCGCCAGGGCGAGATCGGGGCGCTGAACAGGAAGAACTCGGGTGCGCCGCGGCCCAGGCTCTGGGCGTTGATCTCGTCGATCCGGGCGTTGACCCCCGCGGCATAGGCTTCGAGCGCGTCCAGCGTCCGGGCATCCTGATGCTGCACCGACTGCACCGCCAGCGGATACAGGTCGAGCCGCCGCAGCAGCGTGTCGGTTTCCACCGTGCGGGTGCCGAAGATCTCGGACAGCCGCCCCTGCACGGTGCGCCGCAACAGCGTCATCTGCCAAAGCCGGTCCTGCGCATGGACATAGCCCAGGCCGAAAAAGGCGTCGCGGTCCGACAGGGCCATCACATGCGGCACCGCCGCGCTGTCGCGCACGATCTCGATATCGGCGGTGGTGCCGGCCACGGGTCGGACGTGGTCGTAATCGGGCAGCGAACGCGAGGCGAGATAGTAGACCAGCACGACCGAGAGCAGGATCAGACCAAGGCTGAAGCTGACCAGGCGGAACAGCCAGCGGAACACAAGCGCCATTTCCTCGGGCCTTTCCTTACGCTAACACGGTCCCCGGATTAGCCTGCAAGCGGCGTGAAGCCAAGGGCGGGCAGACGGGACGCGGTCCGGGACCGGGCCGCAGGCAAGACCCCGCGGGGGACAAGGGAGGAAGACATGGCCAAGGTGACGTTTCTGGGGCTTGGGGTGATGGGTTATCCGATGGCCGGGCATCTGGTGAAGGCCGGTCACGAGGTGACGGTGTTCAACCGCACCGCCGCCAAGGCCGAAAAATGGGCCGCCGAACATGGTGGCGCCTGGCAGGCCACCCCGCGCGCGGCGGCCGAAGGGGCCGAATTCGTCATGGCCTGCGTCGGCAATGACGACGATCTGCGCGCGGTCTGCCTGGGCGAGGACGGGGCCTTTGCCGGGATGGGAGACGGCAGCCTGTTTGTCGATCATACCACGGTGTCGGCCCAGGTGACGCGGGAGCTGCACGCGCTGGCGGGCGAGGCGGGCATCGCCTTTGTCGACGCGCCGGTTTCGGGCGGGCAGGCGGGGGCCGAGAACGGCCAGCTTGTGGTGATGTGCGGCGGGGCGGAAGACGCCTATGCGCGCGCCGAGCCGGTGATCGACGCCTATGCCAAGCTGTGCCGCCGGCTGGGCGACAGCGGCGCGGGCCAGCTGACCAAGATGGTCAATCAGATCTGCATCGCCGGGCTGGTGCAGGGCCTGTCCGAGGGGCTGCACTTTGCCCAGAAGGCGGGGCTCGACGGGCGCGCGGTGGTCGAGGTGATCGGTGGCGGCGCGGCCGGATCCTGGCAGATGGTGAACCGCTACGAGACCATGCTGGACGATCATTTCGAGCACGGATTCGCCGTGGACTGGATGCGCAAGGACCTGGGCATCTGCCTGATGACCGCCAACGAGAACGGTGCCTCGCTGCCGGTGACGGCGCTGGTGGACCAGTTCTACAAGGACGTCCAGAAGATGGGCGGCGGACGCTGGGACACGTCGTCGCTGATCAAGCGGTTGAATTCCTTCGATTGAGGTGGGGGGCTGCGGTCGAATTGTCTTTGCGGATGCAAAGGCAGGTATGATCGGCCCCCCTCCTGTCCTCCTCCCGTGGCCGGGGGGAGGCAGCCCGTGGCGGGCCGACCGCGCAAGAGGCGCGGGGGGCTTTGTGGCGGGCCAACGGGGGCTTCAGGCCTCACCAGAACGAAGACCTTCGCCCCTGAGCCGTCCCTCGCCCGAGCCTTGCCTGACAGGGCCTGCCGTCAAAGCCAGGCAAAATAGCGGTTTCCCGCTGCGCGGGTCCCTCCGCGATTTTCCTTGGCTTTGCCGTCAGCCCCTGTCCGTCCGGTCTCGGGCGAGGGACGGCTCCGGAACGAAGATCGGCACTTTGCCCATTGTCTTTGCCCCGCCGCTGGTCTTATGTTAGCGGTCAGGCCATCCGCGCACCTGGTGCGGGCCTTCCAGTTTCTCTGACCGCGGATATGTGTTTGCTGATCGCGGGCAGACCGATCGGGCCGAAAGGCCAGTGAACCGAGCCCGGACCAGGACAATGGCGGGCTTACATGAATGGGCGCCGCGGGTCCTAGGCCCGGACGGCGTCGGAGAAGAACCGCGATGACGCGCGCGATCGAGTTGAGGCACGGAGCAGGACGCATCGGCGCCCCTCCCGTCCGCGTGTACCCCTTCGCACAGACAAGCCACGTCCCCCGTCTGCTCGCCCCGCCGGGGTGCGAGGGGACGGCGCGGTGTGCATATGGACAAAATGGCAAAGAAAATGCTCATCGACGCCACCCATGCGGAAGAGACCCGCGTTGTGGTGGTGGACGGCAACAAGGTCGAGGAATTCGACTTTGAATCGGAAAACAAGCGGCAGCTGGCCGGCAACATCTATCTAGCCAAGGTCACGCGGGTCGAGCCCTCGCTGCAGGCGGCGTTTGTCGAGTATGGCGGCAACCGCCACGGCTTTCTGGCCTTTTCCGAGATTCATCCGGATTATTACCAGATCCCCGTCGCCGACCGGCGGGCGCTGATGGAAGAAGAGGCGGCGCTGGCTGCCGCGGCGGACGAGGAAGAGGAAAAGCCGCGCAAGACGCGGTCGCGCTCGCGCCGGAAGCCGTCGAAATCCGAAAAGCCCGCCGAGACCGCGACCGGGGCGGCAGACGCTCCGCGCGAGATCAGCGGGATGGAAACCATCGATTTTGCCGAGGACGAGGCCGAGACCGAGGAAAACGGTCCGCTGTCGCCCATGGAGCGGGTGGCCGAGACGCCGGTGGAGGAACCCGACGGGGAGACGGTCGGAACGGCGGAAGAGACGGCGGCTGACACGCCGGTGAGCGCGGCGGAGGCCGATGCCGACGAGGTGGTCGCGGACGCACCGGTCGAGGCGGTGGAAGATGTGGCGGAGACCGGGGAGTTGGCCGGGGAAGACGCCGGGGCGGAGACGGCTGAAGCCCCCGCCGATCCGGCAGAGGCCGATGCGGACCCTGTCGCTGCGGCAGAGGCCGCCGGTGTTGCGCCCGCGGACGGGAGTGCCGCGGAAGAGGCCGCCCCGGACGAGGCGGCGGCTGACGTGACCGCGCCGCAACGGCCCATGGCCGAGGAGTCCAAGGAAGAGGCGCTGGTTGTCTCGACCGAGCCTGGAGCGGGTGTCGACCAGACCGAAAGCGCCGCAGAGGTGGTATCGGATGCGGAGGAGGCACCGGACGCCGTGACCGACGCCGATGCGCCGGCACCCGTGGCGGAGACGGCTGTGGCCGATGACGTGGCAGCTGTCAGCGATATGGCAGAGCCCGTGGCGGAGAGCCCGGACGCGGAAATGGCGGCACAGGCAGAGCCTGACGCCGGGGATGCGGTCGAGGCCGCTGCCCCGGCTGAGCCCGAAGACGCGGCGGCCCCCGACGCGGCGACCGACGAGGATGCGGTCGAGACCGACGCCGATACCGGTGAGGCCGGGCCGGACGACAGCGCGGAGGGCCCGGCACCGGAAGACGCCCCCGACGCGGCTGCGGCGGACGAGACCGCGCGGGACGACGCGGAGGACAACGGGGTTGCGAAACGCTCGGATGCCGCGTCGCGCGACGAATCCATCGAATCCGTCGCCGATGACGATGACGAGGAAGACATCCGCCCGGCGCGCAAGCCGCGCCCGCGCCGCTACAAGATCCAGGAGGTCATCAAGGTCCGCCAGATCATGCTGGTGCAGGTGGTCAAGGAGGAACGCGGCAACAAGGGCGCGGCGCTGACCACCTACCTGTCGCTTGCGGGCCGGTACTGCGTGCTCATGCCCAATACCGCCCGCGGCGGCGGCATCAGCCGCAAGATCACCAACGCCGCCGACCGCCAGAAGCTCAAGGCGATTGCTCAGGAAATCGACGTGCCCAAGGGCGCGGGCCTGATCATCCGCACCGCCGGCGCGCAGCGGACCAAGACCGAGATCAAGCGCGACTACGAATATCTGCAGCGCCTGTGGGAGCAGATCCGCGCCCTGACGCTGCAATCCATCGCGCCGGCCAAGATCTACGAGGAAGGCGACCTGATCAAACGCTCGATCCGCGATCTGTACAGCCGCGAGATCGACGAGGTTCTGGTGGAAGGCGAACGCGGCTATCGCATCGCCAAGGACTTCATGAAGATGATCATGCCGTCCCACGCCAAGAACGTGCAGCAATACCAGGACCCGATGCCGCTGTTTGCGCGCTATCAGGTGGAATCCTACCTGGGCGGCATGTTCAACCCGGTGGTGCAGCTGAAATCCGGCGGCTACATCGTGATCGGCGTGACCGAGGCGCTGGTGGCCATCGACGTGAACTCGGGCCGGGCCACCAAGGAAGGCTCCATCGAGGAGACCGCGCTCAAGACCAACCTTGAAGCTGCCGAAGAGGTGGCGCGCCAGTTGCGCCTGCGTGACCTGGCCGGTCTGATCGTGATCGACTTCATCGACATGGACGAGCGCAAGAACAACGCTGCCGTCGAGAAGAAGCTCAAGGACAAGCTCAAGACCGACCGGGCGCGCATCCAGGTGGGGCGGATCAGCGGCTTTGGCCTGCTGGAGATGTCCCGCCAGCGTCTGCGCCCGGGCATGATCGAGGCGACGACGCAGCCTTGCCCGTCCTGTCACGGCACCGGGCTGATCCGGTCGGATGACAACATGGCGCTGCAGATCCTGCGCCAGATCGAGGAAGAGGGCGTGCGCCGCCGCTCGCGCGAGGTGCTGGTGAAATGCCCGGTGGGCATTGCCAACTACCTGATGAACCAGAAGCGCGAGCATGTGGCGATGATCGAGGCGCGCTATGGCCTGTCGGTGCGCATCGAGGGGGATGTGCACCTGGTCTCGCCGGATTTCGCGCTGGAGAAGTTCAAGACCGCCACGCGCATCGTGCCCGAGGCGCAGATGCCGGTGGTTTCGGTGGACACCTCGATCATGGATCAGGTGGACGAGGACAGCCAGGCCGAAGACGAGGAAGAGGTGGCCGAGGTGCAGGTCGTGCCTGCCGACGAGGCCGAGGGCTTGGACGAGGACAAGCCGAAGAAGCGGCGGCGTCGGCGGCGTCGGCGGTCGAAGTCGAAGGATGGCGAGACCGGGTCGGAGTCGCAGGGGCAGGAAGCCGAGGCGTCGCCGGAGGCCGAGGCAGAGGCCGGGGACGAGAGTGAGGCCGCAGAGGCCGCAGAGGGTGAGGCCGAAAAGCCGCGCAAGACCCGCACCCGGCGCTCGCGGTCCCGCTCGCGCAGCAAGTCGTCCGATCCCGAGGCGACCGAGGGTGCCGACGCGGGGGAGGCGGCCGAGACCGTCGCCGCGGCGTCTGATGCGGAAGCGGCTGCCGAGGCGGCTGCGGATGCGCCGGTACCTGCCGAGGTGACGGACGTGGCACCCGGTGAGGCGGACGCGGCTGTTGCCGATGCGCCGTCCGGTAGCGAAGGGTCGGACACCGCCAAGGCGGAAACGCCGCCCAAGCCGCGCCGCACAAGGCGCAAGGCTTCGGACGTGATTGCGGCCGTGACGGGCGTGGCAGAGACCGATCCGGTGCAGGCAGAGGCCGACAGCAGCCCGGCAGAGGTCGAACCGGTTGCCGCTGCAGAGCCGGTGGCAAAGGCCGAACCGGTGGCTGCTGCCGAGCCGATGGCCGACGCGGACCCCGCCGAGGCTCCCAGCCCCGCGCCCGTGGCTCAAGAGGCTGTGGCCTCTATGGCCGAAGCGAAGGCTATCGAGGCCGAGGAGGCCCCGGCAATGGCAGAAGACAGCGCGGCCCCGTCCGAGGCGTCCGCAGAGCCTGACCCCGCGCCCGAACCGGAGCCCGTGGCGGCAGAGCCCGAACCGGCAGCCGATGACACACGGCCCAAGCGCCGCGGCTGGTGGTCGCTGGGTCGCTGAACACGTCCCGACCGCGCCCCGGCAAGCCCGGGGCCGGTCAACCCGCGTTTACCCGGATTTCCGGATCGTCCAGACCGTGACGGCCCCGTCCTCGCGGCTGTCTTCCAGCACATGCCCGGCCTCGGCACAGAAATGCGGCACGTCGACAATGGCGGCGGGGTCGTCGGTGGACAGAAGCAGACGTGCGCCCGGGCTCAGCGCCTGCAGACGCTTGCGCGCCTTCAGGACAGGCAGCGGGCAGAGCAGGCCGGTGGCGTCAAGTGTCTCGGTCATGGCGCAGATGTAGAGGGGTTTGCCGTCGGGGAAAAGGCCCGGCAGCGCCGACCCGATTGCGATGGGCCCGGCCGGACCCGGATCACAGGTAAAGTGCCGCCTTTTGGGCGCGAGACCCCGGTTGCGGGGCGCGCCGTCCGCGATCAGAACAGGGCGAAATGATGCCGCTGGCTGCGCACGCCGCGGGCGGCCAGTTCGGACTCCAGCACCTGCGGCGTCGGAAGGGCGTCCTGCGGCAGGGTCAGGCGCTTGCCGCTGTCCAGCACCACCCGCACCCGCACCGACAGGTCAAGCCGCGTTTCCAGGCGGACATGGTCGATGCGCGCCAGCGCGATCTCGCCCTCCTGTCCGCCCGAGCGCCAGCGGATCTGCGCATCGTCCAGCACCAGCGCGGCACGACGGCCAGTGGCAAAGTCCCAGGCGGCGGGCAAGGTTGTGGCCAGCAGCAGCGCCGCGACCCAGGCCGCCATCCCTACCGCCAGCCACAACGCCACGATCCCGCCCCAGACCGCCAGCAGCACCAGTGCTGCGGCGGGACGGCGGGCCGTGCTGTGATGCTCGAAGCGGCTCATCGTCCGCCGGCGACCTCCATGATCGTCTTGGTGACATAGGACGCCTTGTCCGACAGCAGCCACAGGATCGCCTCGGCGCATTCCTCGGGCGTGCCGGGGCGGCGCATGGGCGGAGTGTGGCCGATCTTTTCCAGCCGGTCCGGCTCGCCGCCCTTGGCGTGCAGGTCGGTGGCGATCAGGCCGGGGCGGATGGCGTTCACGCGGATGCCTTCGGGGGCAAGCTCGTCCGCCAGCCCCAGGGTCAGGGTCTCCAGCGCGCCCTTGGTGGCGGCGTAATCGGGATAGAGGTTGGGGCTGCCCAGCCGCGCCGCCACCGACGAGACATTGACGATGTCGCCGCCCTGGCCCCAGGCGCGCATCACCGCCACGCCCTGGCGCAGCACCTCGATCGCGCCGAAGACGTTGACGGCAAAGACCTTCTGCACCCGCTCTGGCGTGAGATCCTGCAGCGACCCGGTGGGCGAGACCACGCCGGCATTGTTGACCAGCCCGATCCGCCCCGGATCCAGCGCGGCGATCTGGCGGAAAAGGCCGGTGACCGCGTCCATGTCCGACACGTCGGCCTGCATCACATGCGCCTCGGCCCCCGCCGCGCGCAGATCGGTCGCCACCGCCTCGGCTCCGGCGGCATCGCGCCCGTAATGCACGACCACCCGTTGCCAGCCATGCGCCGGTGCCAGCCGCGCCGTCGCCGCCCCGATCCCGGCCGAAGCGCCGGTCACCACAAGAAGGTTCGTCATGTCAGGATCCTTGTCACCATTTCGTTCGTGTCGCGGCTGAGCGCAGGCTTGGCGGCGATGCGCTCAAGCTCGGCCCGCATCCGCGCCTGCCGGTCGGCATCGTAGCGTTTCCAGGTCTGGAACGCGGTGCACATGCGCGCCGTGGTCTGCGGGTTGAGATCGTCCAACCGGATCAGCCAGTCTGCCAGCAGCCGGTAGCCCGCCCCGTCGGCACGGTGAAAGCCCGCGTGATGGCCCGCAAGCCCACCCAGCAGCGCGCGGAAGCGGTTCGGGTTGCGCCAGTCGAAATCGGCATGCCCGGTCAGGCGGGCGGCGATATCTGCGGCCTCGGCCGGCGGGGCAGAGGCGACCTGCAGGGCGAACCACTTGTCCATCACCAGCTTGTCCTGCCGCCACTGGTCGTAGAACGCCGCCAGCTGCGCCTCGCCGCGCCCGGCGCGGATCAGGTTGACCAGCGCGGTCTGCTGCAGCGTCATGTTGTCGGCCGCGTCGAACAGCGCCGCCGCGGCCTTGCCGCCATCCAGCCGCGTGCTCAGCGCCAGCACCGCGGCGCCCAGGGCGCGCTGGCCCGATTGTCCGGCATCGGGGCGGTAGCTGTCGGTAACGCGCGCCTCTTCGGCCAGTTGTGGCAGCAGGTCGATCCAGCGTTCGGCCTTGACCTGCGCCAGGCTTTCCTGCGCCTCCCAGATCGCCTCGGGATCGGGGGTGCTGCCCTGTTCGAACAGCGCCTGGGCCAGTTCCGTGGCGGTGGGGCCGGCCAGCATCAGCGCGCGATAGGCCGGGTCGAGCGTCGTGTCACGGATCACCCGCTCCAGCCCGTCGAGCCAGGTGGCGTCGGGCCCGGCCCCCTCGACGATCATCGCCAGCAGGCTGTCGCGGGCCAGCGCGCGGTTCGCCTCCCACCGGTTGAACGGGTCGGTGTCGTGCGCCAGCAGAAAGGCGCGCTCCTCGCGGCTTGCGCTGCGCTCCAGCACCACCGGGGCCGAGAAGCCGCGCAGGAGCGACGGCACCGGGCGCGCGGCCAGCCCGTCGAAGCGGAAGCTCTGCTCGGCCTCGGTGATCTCCAGCAGGGTGGTGGGCAGGACCTCGTCGCCATTGGGGTTCAGCAGCCCGACCGCCATGGGGATCACCTGCGGGGCCTTGTCGGGCTGGCCCGGCGTGGGCGGCGTGTGCTGGCGGAAGGTCAGCGTGTAGGTGCCGTCGTCGTAGCCTTCCTCGACCGCCACGCGCGGCGTGCCGGCCTGGCTGTACCAGCGCCGGAACTGCGTCAGGTCGCGGCCGGTGGCGTCCTCGAACACGCGCAGCCAGTCCTCGATGGTGGCGGCGTCGCCATCATGGCGGTCGAAATACAGATCCAGCGCCTTGGCATAGCCGTCATCGCCCACCAGCCGCCTGAGCATGCCGATCACCTCGGCCCCCTTCTCGTAGACGGTGGCGGTGTAGAAGTTGTTGATCTCCTGATAGCTTTCGGGCCGCACCGGATGCGCCAGCGGGCCCTGGTCCTCGGGGAACTGGCGCGCGCGCAGGGCCATGACATTGTTGATCCGCTCCACCGGGGCCGAGCGCATGTCGGCCGAGAACTGCTGGTCACGGAACACCGTCAGCCCCTCTTTCAGGCAAAGCTGGAACCAGTCGCGGCAGGTGATGCGGTTGCCCGTCCAGTTGTGGAAATACTCATGCGCGACAATGGCTTCGATCCGCTCGAAATTGGCGTCGGTAGCGGTTTCCGGGCTGGCCAGAACGCAGGAGGAATTGAAGATGTTCAGCCCCTTGTTCTCCATCGCGCCCATGTTGAAATCGTCCACGGCGACGATGTTGAACACGTCCAGATCGTATTCGCGGCCATAGACGTCTTCGTCCCAGCGCATGGATTTCCGGAGCGCTTCCATCCCCCAGGCGCATTTGCCTTCGTCCCCGGGCCGCACCCAGATGTTCAGCTCGACCTTGCGTCCGCCCTGCGTGGTAAAGCTGTCAGGGTGGTTCACCAGCTCTCCGGCCACCAGCGCAAAGAGATAGGCGGGTTTCGGCCAGGGGTCATGCCATTCTGCAAAGCCCGCGCCGCTTTCGACCGGATTGCCGTTGGACAGCAGCACCGGCAGGTCGGATTCGATCCGCACGGTGAAGATCGCCATCACGTCGGGGCGGTCGGGATAGAAGGTGATCTTGCGAAAGCCTTCGGCCTCGCATTGCGTGCAATACATGCCGTTCGACATGTACAGCCCTTCCAGCGCGGTGTTGGCCTCGGGCGCGATCTCGACCTCGGCCTCCCACAGGAAGGGGCCGTCGGGCACCTCGCAGGTCAGGCCCTCGGCGTCGATCTCGGGCTGGACCTCGTGCCCGTCGATGGCGGCGCGGATCAGCGTCAGCTGTTCGCCGTGCAGGAAGAACGGTTGCGCCGGGGCGCCGGGATTGGGCGCAAAATGGATCCGGGCAAGGACCCGCGTGGCCCGCGGGGCAAGCCGAAAGGTCAGGTGCACATCCTGCACCTGCCAGCCGAACGGCGTGTAATCGCTCAGGTAAATGGTCTGTGCTGCGGCGTCTTTCATGGCGGTGCTCCTGCGGCGGACGGTGGACGGGTGGGGCCCGGAACCTAAGTGTTAGAGCGCCGTGCGCGGGCCGTCCACCGGCTGCGGCGGATCGGCCGGAGAAATGAAGGCAATCGGGCGGGCAGGAGAGACGGCATGGTGGCTCTGGTCTGGTTCAAGCGGGATTTGCGGCTTGGCGATCACCCGGCGCTGGCGCGTGCCATGGCCGCAGGGCCGGTTGTGCCGGTCTGCATTGTCGAGCCGGATTATTGGCGGCAAGGCGATGTGTCGGGGCGGCACTACGCGTTCCTGCGGGAAAGCCTCGAGTCCCTGCGCGCCGATCTGCGCACCCGCGGCAGCGACCTCGTGCTGCGCGTCGGCGATGCGGTGGAGGTGCTGGACCGTCTGCGGCACGAGACGGGCGCGGCAGAGCTGTTCAGCCACGAGGAAACCGGCAACGCCTGGACCTTTGCGCGCGACCGCCGCGTGGCGGCCTGGGCGCGGGGGCAGGGGGTGCGCTGGGTGGAACTGCCGCAATGCGCCGTGATCCGGGGCCCGCATGACCGCGACCGCTGGGCGGCAACGCGCAACCGCTTTGTCACGGGCGACGTGGTGCCGGCCCCCCGCGCCTTGCCGCCGGTCGGCCTGCGCTCGGACCCGCTGCCGGCGCGGCTGGGCGGCGAGGAGGACTGCCCCGGACGCCAGACCGGCGGGCGCGGCGCCGCCGAGGCGCTGCTGGACAGCTTCCTGACCCGCCGCGGCTTGACCTACCGCAAGGCGATGTCGACGCCGCTGGACGGGGCCGCGGCCTGTTCCCGCCTCAGCCCGCACCTGGCCCTTGGCACCATCTCGGTGCGCGAGGTCATGCAGGCCACCGCCGCGCGGCAACGCGCGGTGCGCGGCACGCGGGATGGCTGGGTGGGTAGCCTGAAAAGCTTCCAGTCCCGTCTCGCCTGGCGCGACCATTTCATGCAGAAGCTGGAAGATGAGCCGGAGCTGGAGACTCGCTGCCTGCACCGCGCCTATGAAGGCCTGCGCCCCGCCACGCCGGACCGCGCGCGGCTGGAGGCATGGTGCAAGGGCGAGACCGGTCTGCCCTTTGTCGACGCCTGCATGCGATCCTTGCGTGCGACCGGCTGGCTGAACTTCCGGATGCGGTCGATGGTGATGTCGGTGGCGTCGTATCACCTCTGGCTGGATTGGCGGGCGACGGGGCTGCACCTGGCGCGGATGTTCACCGATTACGAACCGGGCATCCATTGGTCGCAGGTGCAGATGCAGTCGGGCACCACGGGGATCAACACGCTGCGGATCTACAACCCTGTCAAGCAGGGGCGCGACCAGGACCCCGAGGGCGTGTTCACCCGCCGCTGGTGCCCGGAACTGGCAGACGTGCCGGACATGTACCTGCAAGAGCCTTGGCGCTGGCAGGGGCGGGTCGATTATCCGCCGCCACTGATCGACGTGGCGCAGGCGGCGCGCGCCGCGCGCGAGGCGATCTGGGCCGTCCGGCGCGAAGACGGGTTCCGGGACGAGGCGGCGCGAGTGGTCCGTAAACACGCCTCCCGCAAGGACCCGGGTCGGCATTTCGTGAACGACCGCGAGGCGCGCGCGCGGACGCGCGGGCGCGACGAGCGGCAGCTGAAGCTGGACCTCTGATGCCGCGGGGAGTGAAGAAATCCCACCTGCCGTCCAGGATCTGCGCCACCTGCGGCAAGCCGTTCACCTGGCGCAGGAAATGGGCGCGGGTCTGGGACGAGGTGCGTTATTGCTCGGACCGCTGTCGGCGGGAAAAGCCCGCCGCGCGCAACGCCTCTCTTGGTTAACACCTTCTTGACCGCCCGCGGCTTACGCTCCGGCCACGCCCAATCACGGGCGTGGAAAGGAGAAGACGATGACCGATAATACCTATCGGTGGCTGACTGTCGGCCTCATGGTGGTGACCATTCTCGTGATGATTGCCATCGGCTGACAAAAGCCGCGCCCGGGATGTGACCGCATCCCGGGCGCATTTCGGGGGTTTCCCCCCGGAAAGGAGTGATGTCCGAAGACACCTATCGGTGTCCTGAACATACGCTCTATTCCTTACCGTTTCAATAACAACCCTATTCCGCCGCGCGCAGCGGCAGTTCCGGCTGGTCGGGCAGGGGGACAAGGCGCATGTCGTCCTCGTCCTCCCACAGGATCTCGGGCGCGCGCACGTGGCGGGCGGCGCGCTGCAGTGCCCAGTCGCGGGCCACGCGGCTTTGCCGTCCGGCCCCCATCCGGGCCAGCAGGCGGGCAAACCACATCACGTAGGTCCAGAACCAGACGCGTGCCGCCAGCATGGCGGGGGTGAAGACCAGCGTCAGCACCGTCGCCAGACCCAGGCCGAACACCACCGCCGTGGCCAGGTTCTTCCACCACAGCGCGGTGGGGCTGTCGATGGAGTAGCCGCCGCCGAAGAAGTCCAGCGAAAGCCCGAACATCATCGGCGCCAGCCCCGCCATCGTGGTGATGGTGGTCAGCAGCACCGGGCGGATGCGGTCTTCGGCGGTGCGCACGATGGCCTCGATCCGCGGCATGTAGCGGCTGTATTCCTGATAGGTGTCGATCAGGACGATGTTGTTGTTCACCACGATCCCCGCCAGCGCGACAATCCCTGTGCCGGTCATGATGATCGAGAAATATTGCCCCATCAGGATCATGCCCCAAAGCACACCCGCGGTGGACAGCACCACGGCCAGAAGCACCAGCGTGGCGTTGTAGAACGAGTTGAACTGCGCCAGCAGGATGATGAACATCAGGCCCAGCGCGGCCCCGAAGGCCGATTGCAGGAAGGCCTGGCTTTCCTCCTGCTCCTCCTGGTCGCCGGTCCATTCCCAGGCGACGCCCGCAGGCAGCGGCGCGCCGTCCAGCCAGCCGGTCAGGTCCAGGATGCGTTCGTTGGCGGTGACGGGGATGGCGCGCAGCTCTTCTGCGTCGGCCAGCTCTTCGAGCCGCGCGCGGTCGGTCTCGCCCGGGGACAGCGCATAGCTGTTTTCGCCGATCCGCAGGCTGCCGGCGTCCGCCTGCTCCACCGCGCGGCCAAAGCCCAGGGTTTCGAGGTCGGCCCCGGTGCCGGTGACGAATTTGACCAGCCCCGGCGTGACATCGGCCTTCACGTCGAAAAACCGCTTCTGATCCACCCGGTTCACCTCGGCCAGCTTGGGCACCGGGATGCGGGTGATGAAGTTCGACAGGGGCACCAGCCCGTCCGCCGTGCGCACCTTGAGCGTGTCGAGCGTCGACAGCACCCGGTCTTCCTCGGGCAGGCGGACGCGGATCTCGATCTCCTCGTCCGAACTGTCCACCCGCATGGTGTCCAGCAGGATGCCCCGTGTCACCAGCTGCACCATCGCGCCCACGGTGGCCACGTCCGCACCGTAGCGGCCGGCTTTTTCCACATCCACGTCAATCTGCCAGTCGATCCCGGGCAGCGGGCGGGTGTCCTCGATCAGGGTCAGCCCGGGCGTCGCCTCGAACCGGCTGCGCGCGGTGGCGGCGGCGGTCAGCAGGTCGTCCCAGTTGTCGCCCTTGAGCCGCAGATGCACCGGCTTGCCCGAGCCGGGGCCCTGGGTCAGCGACAGCATGTCGATCTCTATCCCCGGGATCCGCTCCAGTTCCGCGGTCAGCTCGGCAATGATGGTGTCGCCGTCATAGCGGTCGGCATTGACCTCCTTCATCACGGTGACGTCGATCAGCGGGATCGTGAACCAGGGCACCTGCACGTTGGGGCGTTCTTCCCAGGGCACGGTTTCGATCTGCACCTGGCCGATGGTGTCCTTGGGCGCTTCCGACCCGCCGGTATTGTTGTTCAGCCCGCCATCGCCGGCAAAGGCAAAGGCCGACTCGATGCCGGGATGGGCCAGGGCAATGGTTTCGGCCCGGCGCACCAGCGCGTCCTTTTCGGCCAGCGAATAGTTGCCGCGGGCGCGGACATAGATGATCGCCTGTTCCGGTTCGCTGTCGACGAAGAATTCCACGCCGTTGTTGTTCTGACCGTAATACTGGAAGGTGAACATCACGAAGAACACCACCCCGCCTATGGCGGCCACCGGCATCAGAGGGTTGCCCACGATGGCCTTGATCGCCCAGCCGAACAGGGTGCGGCGGCGGATCGCCTCCACCCGCTTCTTCTGCTGGCGCAGCGCCGCGGCGTCCAGCGCGATGGAGGCGAGGACCGAGAACAGCAGGAAGACGGCGATGCCGGGTAGATGCGCCACAACCCCGTCGCCCACCGGCGGGAACAGGTAGGCCGGGTTCAGCACCATCATCGCGCCGGTGAACAGCCCCACAAGGGCGACGGGCACCAGGGCGGCGCGGACGATCCAGGGCGTGGCGGCGCGCAGGGCTTCGGCCCGGCGCGTCACCATGCGCGAGAACCGCCCCGTCACCCCGCCCATCACCGGCAGATAGATCAGCGCCACGATCAGCGAGGCCGACAGAACGAAGATCAGCGTCACCGGAAGCATGCCCATGAACTCGCCCGGCACCCCGGGCCAGAACAGCATCGGCAGGAAGGCGCAGAGCGTGGTGGCGGTCGACGACACCACCGGCCAGAACATCCGCTTGGCGGCCTCGACATAGGCGTGCATCGGCCCGGTGCCTTCGGAGATGCGCTTGTCGGCATATTCCACCACCACGATGGCCCCGTCGACCAGCATGCCCACGGCGAGGATCAGCCCGAACATCACGATGTTCGACACCGTGACCCCCATCAGCGCGAGGAAGGCAAAGCAGAGCAGGAACGAGGTCGGGATCGCAAAGCCCACCAGCAGCGCGGGCCGCGTGCCAAGCGCGGCCAGCACCACGATCATCACCAGCGCGATCGCCGTCAGGACGGACCCTTCCAGCTGGCTGACCATGGACTGCACCTGGCGCGACTGGTCGTTCGAGGTGCCCACGTTCACCGTGGCGCGCAGCTCGGACGGCCAGTCGGCCTGTGCGGCATCGACGATCTGGCGCACCTCGGCCACGGTGTCGATGATGTTGTAGCCCTTGCGCTTGACCACCTGCAGCGCCACCGTCCGCTCGCCGTTGAACCGCGCGGTGCCGACCCGGTCCTCGAAGGTCAGGTTGATGGTGGCCAGATCGCCCAGCGTCACCACGCGGTCGCCATTGACCTTGACCGGCAGGTTGTAGATGTCGCGCGCCTCGTCAAAGCTGGACGGGATCTTGACGGCAAAGGTGCCCTGTTCGGTTTCCACCTCGCCCGCGGCAATCAGCTGGTTGTTGTTCTGCACCACATTGATCAGCTCGCCCGCCGTGACGTTGTAGCTTTCCAGCTTCAACGGGTCGATCAGCACTTCGAGCATCTCGTCGCGATTGCCCGCGATGCCGGCCTCGAGGATCGCATCCAGCGCCTCGATATCGTCCTGCAGGTCCTTGGCCACCCGCGCCATGGTGCGTTCGGGCACCGGGCCGGACAGGTTCACGATGATGATGGGGAATTGCGAGAAGTTGAACTCGTTGATCGAATACTGCTCGGCCCCTTCGGGGAAATCCGCCTCGGCATTGTTCATGGCGTCGCGCACATCGGCCATGACCTTGGTCTTGTCCCAGCCGAATTCGAACTCCAGCACGATCCCGGCATACCCTTCCGAGGCGGTGGCGGACATGGATTTCAGCCCGTCGAGATCGGCCAGTTCCGTCTCCATCGGCTTGACCAGCAGCTTTTCGGAATCCGAGGCCGAGATGCCGGGGAAGGGGACCGAGACGAACAGCGCCGGGATCTCGATATCCGGCTCGCCCTCCTTGGGCAGGGCGACATAGGCATAGCCGCCCACCACAAGGCTCAGCACGATGAAGGCGATGACCATGCGGGCGCGTTCGGCGGCCCAGTCGATGACCCCGGTCATTGCGCGATCTCCTCGAAGGACGGGGCCACCGGCACGCCGTCGGTCACGAATTCCTGCCCGACGGTGATCACGTCGGTGCGTTCGGGCAGGCCTGAAACCCAGACCCCCTCGCGGGTGTCGCGCAGCAGCGTGACGGCCTGGAACCGGGCCTGTTGCGTTTCCGAAACGGTGCGCACGCCCAGCGTGCCCTCGTCATCCAGCGTCAGCGCCGATTGCGGCAGCAGATGCGCCAGCGCGCCGTCGGCCTCGATGGCGATCTCGGCGGTCTGGCCGTCGCGGATGGACAGGTCGGGATTGGGCAGCGTGATCTCGACCCGGAAGGTGCGGGTCACCGGATCGGCGCTGCGCGACACGAAGCTGACCGTTCCGGCGATCTCGCGATCATCCACCAGACGCGCCCCGGCACGCGCGCCCAGCCTGACGCGGTCGATATCGGTTTCGGGGACAAAGCCCACGATCTTGACCGGGTCCAGCTGGATCACCGTGGCGCAGGTGCCGCCGGGCTGCAGCAATGCGCCCAGTTCGGCGGTGTCATCCTCCAGCAGACCGGCAAAGGGCGCGTGGATCTTCAGCCGCTCGATCTCCTTCTCGGCGCTGGCGACCCCGGCGGCGGCGGATTGCACGCCGGCGCGGGCGTTTTCCTCGCCCGAGAGCGCGGTTTCCACCCCCGCCTCGGCGGTCTGAAGCTGCGCCTGGGCGGCGATCACCCCGGCGCGGGCGGATTCGACCTGCGAGGTGGCGGATTTCACCGCCGCCTTGGCCCCCTCGATCTGGCTCTGGGCCGACTCGATCCCGGCCTGGGCGTTCTGGATCTGGCTTCGGGCCGACTGCACCCCGGCAAGCGCCGATTCATGCTCGCTGCGCGCGGTCTCGATCCCGGCGCGGGCGTTTTCGATCTGCGCCTCGGCCGAGCGGATGCCCGCCGTGGCGGATTGCACCTGGCTGAGCGCCGATTCGATGCCGGCCTGGGCGTTCTGGATCTGGGTCTGCGCCGATTGCACCCCGGCGCGCGCCGATTCCACCTGGCTGCGGGCCGACTGGATGCCGGTGGCGGCATTGGCGATCTGGCTGCGCGCGGTCTCGACCCCGGCGGCGGCGTTCTCAATCTGGCTTTCGGCGGCCGTCACCCCGGCCACCGCGTTGCGGATCTGGCTTTCGGCGGCCGTCACCCCGGCGGCGGCGTTCTGGACCTGGCTTTCGGCGCTGGCCACACCGGCCAGCGCGTTCTGCACGCCGCTTTCCGCCGATCGCACCGCGGCACGGGCGGTTTCCACGGCACCGCGGGCGGTCTCGACCCCGGCGCGCGCACCTTCCAGACGGCCCTTGGCCGATTCCACGCCGGTGTCGGCGGCCTTGAGCTGCGACAGGGCCGATTGCACCTGCGCCTTGGCCGCCTCATGCGCCGCCTGTGCCCCGGCCAGCCGGGTCTGCGCGGCAAAGCCGCCGCGCGCCAGTTCGCTGGCGGCGCGCAGGTTGATCTCGGCCTCGTTCAGCCGGGCCTCGGCCTCGGCCACGCGGGCTTCGGCCTCGGGCTTGCGGGTCAGCGCCTCGGCCAGCGCGGCTTCGGCGGCGGGCACCTGGGCCTGCGCCTCGACCAGACGTGCCTCGGCGGCGGGGACCTGGGCGCGGGCCTCGGTCAGCCGGGCCTGGGCTTCGGGCACGCGGGCGCGGGCTTCGGCCAGCCGCGCCTCGGCCTCGGGCACGCGCGAGAGCGCCTCGGCCAGCCGCGCCTCGGCCTCGGGCACGCGGGCGCGGGCCTCTTGCAGGCGGGCTTCGGCCTCGGGCACGCGGGCTTCGGCCTCGGCCAGCCGCGCTTCGGCTTCGGGCACGCGGGCCTGCGCTTCGGCCAGACGGGCCTCGGCCTCGGGCACGCGGGCTTCGGCCTCGACCAGCCGCGCCTCGACCTCGGGCACGCGGGCGCGCGCCTCGGCCAGACGGGCCTCGGCCTCGGGCACGCGGGCGCGGGCCTCGGCCAGTCGCGCCTCCATCTCGGGCACGCGGGCCTGCGCTTCCTTCATCCGCGCCAGCGCGGCGGGCACGCGGGCCTCGGCCTCGGCCAGTCGGGCCTCGGCTTCGGGCACGCGGGTCAGCGCCTCTGCCAGACGGGCCTCGGCTGCGGGAATGCCTGCGCGGGCCTCGGCCAGCGCCGCCTCGGCCGCCGGCACCGCCGCCTCGGCCTCGGCGATGCGGGCGCGCGCGGCGGGGATCTGCGCCCTCGCCTCGGCCAGCCGGGCCGCGGTTTCCGGCAGGCGCGACTCGGCCTCGGCCAGCCGCGCCAGCGCCTCCTGCAGCGACACGTTGCGCGTGCCCGGGTCGATCTCGCACAGCAACTGTCCGGCCTCGACCATGCTGCCACGGCGCAGCGGGTCCGAGACCACCTTGCCCGAGGTTTCGGCCCGCACCTCGACCTGGCGCAGCGCCTCGGTCTCGCCGCGCAGCACCACGGCGCTGTCGACGATGCGCGCGTCCGAGCGCATCGCCATGACCGCAATCGCGCCATCGGCAGGCGCGGCCCGGGCCGGTGCCGCCTCGGCCGCCTGCGCAGCACCCGGCCCGGCTTCGGCCGGGGGGGCGTCCATGGCGGCAGGCGCCGTCGCTTCGGCAAAGCCCAGCAGGCGGTCGCGCTCGAACACGATGGCGTAAAGCGCAAGTGTCACGAAAAGGGCGGTCAGCACCGGAAGTAGTCGCATGAGTTCGGGTCCGTCAAAACATTCTGCACTGCAGCATGACGCGCAGATAGCATCTGTCCGCGCAAGGGCAAGCCGATCCGGACCTACCTGAACTGCCTGGTTCAGATTAGGGCGCGCAGAGGGTGTCTTCAAGGCGGGCCCGGCGCTTTCCTGCCCGCAGACCGGCATTTTTTCGCGCGCTGCCCGGCACTGTGGCCGCGGTGTGACGCCTTGGCACTGCGCCCGGGCCGCGTTAAGAGAGGAAAACCGCACAGGCAGGTGCAGGGGGCAAGGCGTGAGCGAGACCGACAGTTTCATCGAGGAAGTCACAGACGAGGTCCGGCGCGACCGGCTGTTTGCCACCATGCGGCGCTATGGCTGGATCGGCATCCTGATCGTCGTGGCCATCGTGGGCGGCACCGCCTATCGCGAATACAGCCGCGCCAGCGCCGCCGCCGACGCACAGGCCTTTGGTGACGCGGTCCTGACCGCGCTGGGCGAAGACAGCGCCGCCGCCCGCAGCGCCGCGCTTGACACGGTGACGGCCCCGGGCCCCGGCGCGCGGGCTCTGGTGGCGCTCCTGGCCGCCGCCGAAGACGCCGCGGGCGAAGAGGGCGCGTCCGCCGCGGCCCGGCTGCAGCAGATTGCCTCCGATGGCGAGGTGCCGCAGATCTATCGCCAGATCGCCTCGTACAAGGCGCTGTCGCGGGCCGACACCGCGCTGGACACCGACACCCGCCGCGCCGGGCTCGAGGCGCTGGCCGTGCCGGGCCAGCCGCTGCGGCTTCTGGCCGAGGAGCAACTGGCGCTGATCGAGATCGAGACCGGCAACCGCGACGCCGCGCTGGAGCTCCTGCGCCGCATCGCCGAGGATTCCGAGGCGACGCTGGGCTTGCAGCGCCGGGCGACACAGTTGATTGTGGCGCTGGGCGGCGAGACCGAACCGGGCTGAGCCTGCAAGAGAACGAAGGGGCACGTCAGATGATGCGCAATGCGATGGTCCTGAGCATGCTGGGGGTGGTGGCGCTGGCGGGCTGCGCCGAACGCGAACCGATCCTGACCGGCGAGCGGCTCAATGTGCGCGACGTGCTGGAAACCCGCGCCGACCCGCAGTCCGACTTCCCCGAGGAAGGCCGCCGCGCCATCGCCCTGGGGGCGGCGCGCAGCAATGCCGACTGGCCGCAAAGCGGCGTTTCGCCCTTTGCGCGCACCGGACATGCCGCGCTGTCGGCCAGCCCGCAACCGTTCTGGGCGGTGCCGGTGGGGCAGGGCGACGGGCGGCGCAAGCGGCTGAACGCCGATCCGGTGGTGGCTGGCGGGCGGGTCTTTACCATCGACAGCGAACACAAGGTGCAGGCCACCTCGACCGGCGGGGCGGTGCTTTGGACATATGACCTGACGCCGCTGCGCGACGACAATGTCCAGGCCCAGGGCGGCGGGCTTGCCGCGGGTGAGGGGCGTCTTTACGTCGCGTCGGGCTTTGGCACGCTGACCGCGCTCGACCCGGCGTCGGGGCAGGAGATCTGGACACAGAAGCTGGGCAACACCGCCACCGGCGCGCCTTCGGTGCGCGACGGGCTGGTTTATCTGGTCAGCGGCGACAGCACCGGCTGGGCGGTCGAGGCCGATACCGGCCGCGTGCGCTGGCAGGTGGAGATGACCGCCGATGTGAACAACGTGGCCGGTGCCCCGGCGCCCGCCATCGGCGACAAGTTCGTGATCTTCGCCTTTGGCTCGGGCACGGTGCAGGCGGTGTTCCGCCAGGGCGGGCTGCGGCTGTGGAACGTCGATATCCTGGGCCGCCGCGCCGGGGTCACGGTGGCCGGGGTCGACGACGTCACCGGCGATCCGCTGATCGACGGCACCCGGGTCTTTGCCGCCAACCATTCCGGCCGCATCGTCGCGCTGGACATCAACAACGGCGAACGGCTGTGGACCACGCGCCAGGGCGCGCTGGGTCCGGCCTGGCCTGCCGGGGATTCGGTGTTCTTCGTGTCTGACCGAAACCAGCTGATCCGGCTGGATGCCGCCACGGGCGCGCAGATCTGGTCGACCGACCTGCCGGGCTACGAGCCGCGGCGCAACCCGAACCGGCGGCGCGACCGCTCGGCCGCCAATCACGGCCCGATCCTTGCGGGCGGGCGGCTCTGGGTGGCCAGCACCGATGGCGGTCTTCGCGCCTTTGCACCCGAGACCGGCGCTCTGCTGGCCGAGATCGCGGTGCCCGGCGGGGCCACGACGCGGCCCGTGGTGGCCGGCGGGGTGCTGTATGTCGTGTCGGGCAAAGGGGTGCTGCACGCCTTCCGCTGACGGACGGTGCACGCATCCGCCTTTTCGTTGGCCGCGAAATGCGCTAAGGCGCGTCTCTCGTTTCCGCGGAGCCGCGCATGTCCTTCTCGCTCGCCATTGTCGGCCGCCCCAATGTGGGCAAGTCGACCCTGTTCAACCGCCTTGTGGGCAAGCGCCTGGCGCTGGTCGACGACCAGCCCGGCGTGACCCGCGACCTGCGCGAGGGCGCGGCGCGGCTGGGCGATCTGCGCTTTACCGTGATCGACACTGCCGGGCTGGAGAACGAGACCGACGATTCGCTGCCCGCGCGCATGCGCCGCCTGACCGAGCGCGCGGTGGACATGGCCGATATCTGCCTGTTCCTGATCGACGCCCGGGCCGGCGTGCTGCCCGATGACGAGGTCTTTGCCGAGATCCTGCGCAAGCGCGCGCGGCACGTGATCCTCGCCGCCAACAAGGCCGAGGGCAATGCCGCCGATGCCGGCGTGATCGAGGCCTACGGGCTGGGCCTTGGCGAACCGCTGCGCCTGTCGGCGGAACATGGCGAAGGCATGAACGAGCTGTATTCGGTGCTGCTGCCGCTGTCCGAGACCTTTGCCGCCCGCGCCGCCGCCGAAGCGCCCGAGACAGAGGTGGACCTGACCGAGGCGGACACGCAAGAGGACGACGAGGGGCCGCCGCTGCCCACGGCCGCAAAGCCCCTGCAGATCGCCGTGGTGGGCCGCCCCAATGCGGGCAAGTCGACCCTCGTCAACGCGATCCTCGGCGAAGACCGTCTGCTGACCGGCCCCGAGGCCGGGATCACCCGCGACGCGATCTCGGTCCAGATGGACTGGGGCGGGGTGCCCATGCG
Organism: Alphaproteobacteria bacterium; assembly: GCA_030425925.1. GTDB lineage: Bacteria > Pseudomonadota > Alphaproteobacteria > Rhodobacterales > Rhodobacteraceae > JAUHZO01. The sequence continues at coordinate 44,413 of JAUHZO010000012.1, forward strand.
CATCTTCGACACCGCCGGCATGCGCAAACGCGCCAAGGTGCAGGAAAAGCTGGAAAAGCTGTCGGTGTCCGACGGCATCCGCGCGGTCCGCTTTGCCGAGGTGGTCATCGTCCTCTTGGACGCCGCCATCCCGTTCGAGGTGCAGGACCTCAAGATCGCCGATCTGGCCGAACGCGAAGGCCGGGCCGTGGTGGTGGCAGTGAACAAGTGGGACGTGGAAGAGAACAAGCAGGACAAGCTGCGCTGGCTGCGCGAGCAGTTCGAACTGGTCCTGCCGCAGTTGCGTGGCGCGCCGCTGGTGACGGTCTCGGCCCGCACCGGGCGCGGGCTGGACAAGCTGCAGGCGGCGGTGATGCAGGCCTGGCAGACCTGGAACGCCCGGGTGCCCACAGGCCAGCTCAACCGCTGGCTCGAAGCCATGGTGGCCCGCCACCCGCCGCCCGCGCCGCAAGGCCGCCGTATCAAGCTGCGCTACATGACGCAGGCCAAGACCCGTCCGCCGGGCTTCGTGGTGATGTGCTCGCATCCCGACAAGCTGCCGGAAAGCTACACGCGCTACCTGGTCAACGGGCTGCGCGAGGATTTCGACCTGCCGGGCACGCCGATCCGCCTGACCATGCGCGGGCAGGGCGACAAGAACCCCTACAAGGGCCGGCGTGAGAAGAAGCCGGGCGCGCTGGGCAAGCACCTGGGCAAGCTGCAGAAGAAGAAGGACTGACCGCACGGAGCGCGCCTGCGGCGCGCGCAGGATGTCTCGTCGTCCGCCTCCGGCGTCCTCCTCGGCGCCCGTGGCCGCGTGACGCGTCAGCCGGGCGTTGTGCCCGGTGGCCCGGTCATTCGGTATCGGTGCCGCGCAGGCTGAGGATCGCGATGATGCCGATCAGCGCAAGGCTGGTGACGGCCGCGTTGAAGGGCTGGGTGTTGGCGACGATCACGGCCACCAGCGCCCAGATCACCGTGATCCCGTATTCCGGCGCGCGGTGCAGCTGGTACTGCACCACAACGCTGATCACCACCGCGAGTGTCAGCGCCGCCAGCGCGGCGGGGGTCGGCGGCAGCCAGCCGTAGCCGCTCAGAACCACCCCCAATGCCACGCAGGCCGCGGCACTCAGCCAGCCGGCATAGAGCGCCACCGGCGCCTGCTGCAGCCAGCGGTCGGTGTCGCCCGCCAGGAACAGCGCCCGCAGCGCCGTGCCCAGCATCACCCAGATCAGCACCGTGGCCAGCAGCGGCGACATCTGCGCCACCGGCAGCCAGACCGCGCCCACCGCGAGGCTGGCAAACAGCCAGGGCCGCATGCGCGCCCAGTCTTCATCCACCCCGCGCCGCGCCGCGCCGAACAGGCTCCCGACGATGAGCCAGAGATAGATCACCCCCCAGATGCCAAAGGCATAGCCTGCGGGCTGCACCGGCGGGTCCTGCAGCGGAACCGGGAATTGCGAAGGCTCGAACCCGTCGAACCCGCGCACGAAGACGGGCGAGGCGGCAAAGGCCAGCGCCGCAAGCGCCACCAGAAGCGACCAAAGGCGCGTCATGCCGCCCCCTCCGCCGGGTGCAGGGGCCCCGGGCGATACCGCTGTGCAAGAACACGCCGGCGCGGCGCGCGCGTGCCGGGGAGGGTGCGGATCATCTCCGCACCGTCCGCACCCGGGGCCGGCCCCGCGCTGTCCCCGACACCGTCCTCTGGCCCGGCGCGCAGGGCTCCGGCCCGGATCTGCCGCACGGCAAGGCTCATGCCAGCACGCCTTCCGGCGTGATCTGCGTCTTGCCGCCCAGCCAGGGCGACAGCGCCTGTGGCAGCACGACGCCACCCGCTTCGGTCTGGCCGTTTTCCAGCACCGCGATCAGGCAGCGCCCCACCGCAAGGCCCGAGCCGTTCAGCGTGTGCACAAACTCCGGCTTGCCGCCGCCCGCCGGGCGGTAGCGCGCGTTCATCCGCCGCGCCTGCCAGTCGCCCGCCACCGAGACCGAGCTGATCTCGCGATAAGTGTTCTGCCCGGGCAGCCAGACCTCGATATCGTGGGTTTTCATCATGCCAAAGCCCATATCGCCCGAGCACAGCACCACGGTGCGATAGGGCAGGCCCAGCCGCTCCAGCACCGTCTCGGCGCAACGGGTCATGCGGTCATGTTCGGCCATGCTGTCTTCGGGCCGGGTGATCGAGACCATTTCCACCTTCTCGAACTGGTGCTGGCGCAACATGCCCGCCGTGTCGCGCCCCGCGCTGCCCGCCTCGGAGCGGAAGCATTGCGTGTGCGCCACAAAGCGCCGGGGCAGATAGCTGTCCTCGACGATCACCCCGTTGACGATGTTGGTCAGCGTGACCTCGGCCGTCGGCACCAGCCACCAGCCATTGGTGGTCTGGTAGCTGTCCTCGCCGAACTTTGGCAACTGGCCGGTGCCGTACATCATCTCTTCGCGCACCAGAACCGGCGTCCAGGTCTCGGTCAGATCGTGTTCGGTGGTGTGCAGGTCCAGCATGAACTGCGCCAGCGCACGGTGCAGGCGCGCCACCGCGCCCGACATCACGGCAAAGCGCGATCCCGACAGCTTGGCGCCGGTCTCGAAATCCAGCCCGTCCTGCACGCAGGCCAGCTGGTAATGCTCCTTCGGCTGAAAGGAGAACGCGGCAGGCTCCCCCCAGCGGCGGATCTCCACGTTGTCGGCCTCGTCCGCGCCGTCCGGCACGTCCGGGTGCATGACGTTCGGCAGCCCCATCAGCGCCGTGGTCAGCGCCTCGTCCAGTTCCTTGGCGCGGGCCTGCATCTCGCCCATCTGCGCCTTCTTCTCGGCCACCAGCGCGCGCAGGCGTTCGAATTCCGCCTCATTGCCGGATGCCTTGGCCTTGCCCACCTCCTTGGCGGCGCGGTTCTGTTCGGCCTGCGCCTCTTCGGCGGTCTGGATCGCGGCGCGGCGCGCCTCGTCCAGCTTCAGGATCTCCGACGAGGCCGATGTGATCCCACGGCGCGAGAGCGCCGCATCGAAAGCGGCCGGATTGTCTCGGATGGCGCGGATGTCGTGCATCGTCAGCTCCTGTTGCAGGGTTGAGTCGGCTCGCCTTATGCCCGATTGCGCGGCACGAGGGTAGGGGCCAAGGCGGCGCAGGCGCGGGGCGTCGCGCAAGCCCCCTTGGGAAACGCATTGTTTCTCAGGCAGATGTTGCGATGCGGGCACCGGCTGAGACAGATCAGCGTCAGGGTTGTGTGACATGGAGACGAGTCATGGGTCTGCTTCTGGTCCTGCTGCTGGGCGGCCTGCTGATGGCGGGGCTGTCCGGGGATGACGACGACGCGACGCCGGCCGAAGCAGAGCCCGACGAGATCCGCGGCACCGAAGCGGGAGTCGAGATCGTCATGGGCGGCGAGACCGTCATGCTGGTGCGCGGGGCCAGCGTGGCCGAGGTCGACCCGATGCTGACCATCCGCCTGCTGAACGGCGACGCGGCGGCGGCCTGACCGTCACGGCACGTGCCGCCGCAGCCAGGGATCGACCGGCACGGCAAAGGCGGCGTCGTCGGTGCTGGCGACGATGATCGCCACGATGCGCCGCGCCGGGCCGTCTCCGAACAGGACCGGCCCGCCGGACTGGCCCTTTTCCACCGGGCAATCCAGCCGCCAGAGCGCGCCCTGCGCGCGGCCCGCGCAATCGGTCTGCACCCGCAGACGGTGCGGGCGCGAGCGCGGATAGCCCAGGATCGTCAGCGGGCCGGCGGGGGCGGCGCTGCCCAGGGGCAGGCGCGCGCTGTCGAGCGGGGTGGCCAGCGTCAGCACGGCCACGTCAAAGGCGATGTCGAACTGGCCGTCGCGAAAGGCCCCGGGGTGCACGGCGACCTCGGCCACTTTCGACGCGCCCACATGGCGCGCGCCGTCCCATCCGGCGACAAAGACCATGTCGGCGATGCGCTTGGCATAGCCGTCGCGCGGGTCCAGCACGCAATGCGCCGCCGTCACCACCCGGTCGGGCGCGACCAGCGCACCGGAACACATCTCGGTCGTCCGGTACCCCGCCGCATTGAGCCGCCCGACCGCGTCTTCGGCGTGGGCTGCTGCGGCGAGGAGGAACAGGGCGAGGATCAGACGCATGGGACCGGACATAGCGCGCCCCACCCCCCGAAGAAACCCCGCCGCTGCCGGCCTCCACCGCCCCGGACCCGGTCCGGGGCCTCCCCTTTGTCACAAGGGGCGGGGAGACGGGAGGTCCCGGGTCAGGCCCGGGACTGCGGCTCACCAGGTGGCGGGGTCGTCGGGGTCGAAACCGATGCTGGCCTGCCAGGCGCGCCAGGCGGTTAGGAAGTCGTCCTCGAGTGTTTCTCGAAGATTCAGAATCAATACTTCTTCCGACCAATGCGCGGGCCAGTCCGGATGTCCCGGTGTCACCCCGCCCGGCAGTTTGACCGAAGCATCGCCAAAGACATCCGCGACATGCTCCATGATTTGTCGGACTTCTGTATAATCAACTGACCGCAGCGCGGCACCTCGAAGAGTAGCCGCACTGAGGTTGGTTGCGGCATCCATCTGCGCCCCGCGGAGATCCGCCCCCTGCATCTGCGCCCCATTGAGGTTCGCACTCTGCATCTGCGCCCAGGTGAGGTCCGCACCCTGTATCTGCGCGCTGTTAAGGTACGCCTCCTGCATCTGCGCCCCGCGGAGGTTTACCCCCTGCAACTGCGCCCCGACGAGGTTCGCCCCCTGCAACTGCGCCCCGACGAGGTTCGCCCCCTGCATCTGCGCCTCGCCGAGGTCCGCCCCCTGCATCTGCACCCAGCGGAGGGTCGCCCCCTGCATCTGCGCCCTTTCAAACCGCGCCTGGTTTGGGAATCTCAGTTGCGCACCTTCGTCGCCCGACAGATCGAACCCCTGCAGGTTCGCGCCACGCAGGTCGATGGCGATGTCTTCCAAGGTCACGCCGGGAATGTCCGCCAGCCGTCCCAACACCTGCACCGCGTTCTGCATGTCGGAGCGGACAGGTTCCAGCGCGCGCGCCCAAGTCCGGATTTCCTTTGGGTCGTCCGTGTTAGGCACTGGCACGGCCGGAAACTCCCGCGACAATTCCCGCACGTAGACGCTCAGCAGCCGTGACACCCGCCCCGCCTCGGAAGGGTTTTCGCGCACCAACCCCTCCAGCCGGTCGATGGCGGCGTTGCGGCGGGTGATGTCGTCTTCCCAGCCGTTGAACAGCTTGCGGTCGTTGGCGGCATCCTCCTGCGTCACCTGCCGCTGCGCGTAGAGGCCCGCCGCCGCCTCGGTGATCTTGTCGTTGAAGAGGCTGTCCTGCGCAATCTGCAGCCGGTTCAGCGTGATCGGCAGTGCGATGGCCGCGCCCAGCACCGTTGTCAGTGCCGCAAGCTGTCCAAGCTTGAAGCGGAATTCCCACTGTCCCGCCTTGTCGTCGCGCAGGGGCACGGTTTCAAAGATCACGTCGACCAGAAACAGGTACAGACCGGCGACCAGCGTCAGGACGATGCCGGCCCACAGCAGCACCGTCAGCGAGAACAGCCACAGTGGAAACGCCGTGAGCCTGAGCCGCCGCCGCAGGCGATTGGCCCAGAACTCCTCTCGTGTCGGCAGCCCCGTCGCCTGCAGCGCCCAGAACACCGCCGCCGTGGCCAGCGCAAAGCCCGCAAGCGTGACCGTTCCCCAGAACACGTCTGGCCTGACAGGCGGGGTGGTGCTGTCCATGACATCCTCGTACCGCGACGCCCACACCCTATGCGCGCGCTCTTGCCCTCGCAATCCCGTGTGGCCCGCGAACGGCCCCGCGCGGTCTTGCCCCGCCTTGCGCTTGCGGCAGGAGCGGCTTAGGTAGCGACAAACCGCCCGTACTTGACAGGAGCTTTCATGGACAATGCGATTGCCCAGTTCATCCCGCTGATCCTCATCTTTGCCATCATGTACTTCCTGCTGATCCGTCCGCAGCAGAAGAAGATGAAGGACCACCAGGCCATGGTCGAAGGGCTGCGCCGCGGCGATCAGGTGGTCACCCAGGGCGGCATCGTCGGCAAGGTGGTCAAGGTCAAGGAAGGCAACGAGATCGAGGTGGAGATCGCCGAGGGCGTCAAGGTCCGCGTGATCAAGCACACCGTCACCCAGGTCCTGTCCAAGACCGAACCGGCCGAAAGCTGACACATGCTGCAATTCGACCTCTGGAAGCGGGTGCTGATCTGGGCCGTGGTGCTGCTGGGTCTGGTGCTGGCCCTGCCCAACGGCTTTTACAGCCGCGTCGAGCAGCACAATGACGCCAACGCGGCCATCGCGGCGGGGTTCGACACCGAGCAGAACCGCGAGATCGCGGCGCTTTGGCCGGACTTCATGCCCTCGGGGCTTGTGAACCTCGGCCTCGATCTGCGCGGCGGCGCGCATCTTCTGGCCGAGGTCAGGGTCGAAGACGTCTATGCCGCCCGGATCGAGGCGCTCTGGCCCGATGTGCGCGACGTGCTGCGGCCCGAACGCGAGGTTGTGGGCACGATCCGCCTGCAGCCCTCGGAGCCGGACGTGCTGCGCGTGCGCCTGTCGCAGCCCGACGGCATGGCCCGCGCGGTGGAACTGGTGCGCGGGCTGGCGCGGCCGGTGGTGTCGCTGACCGGGGCCGGGGCCACGGATCTGGAGGTGTCGTCGGACGGCGCGGACCTGCTGGTGCGCCTGTCCGAGGCCGAGCGGACAGCGACCGACGAACGCACCATGCAGCAATCGCTGGAGATCATCCGCCGCCGCATCGACGAGGTGGGCACGCGGGAACCGACGATCCAGCGCCAGGGCTTCAACCGCATCCTGATCCAGGTGCCGGGCATCGGCTCGGCCGCGGAACTGAAGGAGATCATCGGCACCACCGCGCAGCTGACCTTTCAGCCGGTGGTGGGCCGCACGTCCTCGGCCGACGATCTGCCGGGCGTCGGCAACGAGATCCTGCCCTCGCTGGACGAGGAAGGCGTGTTCTACATCCTCGAACAGGCCCCCGTCGTGACCGGCGAGGAACTGGTGGATGCCCAGCCCTCGTTCGACCAGAACGGGCGGCCGGCGGTGAATTTCCGCTTCAACCCCACCGGCGCGCGCAAGTTCGGCGACTACACGGCGGACAATATCGGCAATCCCTTTGCCATCGTGCTGGATGACGAGGTGATCAGCGCCCCGGTGATCCAGAGCCACATTCCCGGCGGGTCGGGCATCATCACCGGGCGCTTCACGGTCGAGGAATCGACGCAGCTGGCGGTTCTGCTGCGCGCCGGAGCGCTGCCGGCGGGGATGGACTTCCTCGAGGAACGCACCATCGGGCCGGAACTGGGCCAGGACAGCATCGACGCGGGCAAGGTGGCCACGGCGGTCGCCTTTGTCGCGGTGCTGGTCTTCATGGGGCTCAGCTACGGGCTGTTCGGGCTTTTTGCCAATATCGCGCTCATCATCAATATCGGGCTGATCTTTGGCCTGCTGAGCCTGATCGGGGCCACGCTGACGCTGCCGGGGATCGCGGGCATCGTTCTGACGGTGGGCATGGCGGTGGACGCCAACGTGCTGGTGTTCGAACGCATCCGCGAAGAGCTGCGCACCGCACGTGGCCCGGCGCGGGCCATCGAACTGGGCTATGAAAAGGCCCTTTCGGCCATCGTGGACGCCAATATCACCACCTTCATCACGGCGGTGATCCTGTACGTCATGGGCTCCGGCCCGGTGCGTGGCTTTGCCATCACGCTGGGGCTGGGCATCCTGACCTCGGTCTTCACGGCGATCTTCGTCACGCGGCTTCTGATCGTGCTCTGGTTCGAACGCCGCCGCCCCAAGACAATCGAGGTCTGACATGCGCTTGCGACTGGTTCCCCAAGAGACCTCGTGGGATTTCTTTTCCCGCTCCCGGCTCTGGCTGGGCATTTCCGCCGTGCTGGTGGTGGTGGCCTTTGTCAGCTTCCTGATCCAGGGGCTGAACTACGGCATCGACTTCCGCGGCGGCACCACGATCCGGACCGAGGCGACGACACCGGTGGATGTGGGGGCCTATCGCGATGCGCTGGCCGGGCTCGACATCGGCGATGTGGTGATCTCGGAAGTGTTCGACCCGAATTTTGGCCCCGACCAGAACGTGGCCATGATCCGCATCGGTGCGCGTGACGGGGAAGAGGCGGTGTCGTCGGAGGTTGTTGCCGATATCGAGGCGACGCTGGGCGCGCTTACGGGCGGTCCCGCGACGATCGTCGTCACCGGGCGCGACGCGGTCGAGACCAAGGTTGCGGCGCTTGACCTCGGCACCACCGCGGTGCCGCGGATCGACAGCCTGGCCGATGCGGTTTCGCTGAGTTTCGAGGCCGGGCTGAGCGCCGCGGACCGCCAGGCCGCCGTTACCGCGCTGTCGGAGGGGCTGAGCCTCGACCGGCTGCCGCAGGTGCTGTACGACGGGTTTCAGGTGGCGTCGGTGGAATCCGTGGGGCCCAAGGTATCGGGCGAGTTGATCCGCACCGCGGCCATCGCGGTGCTGCTGGCCATCGGGGCGGTGCTGGTGTACATCTGGCTGCGCTTTGAATGGCAGTTTGCGCTGGGGGCCGTGGCGGCGCTGGTACATGACGTGGTGCTGACCATCGGCATCTTTTCCGAGCTTCAGATCAAGTTCGACCTGGCCATCATCGCGGCCCTGCTGACCATCGTCGGCTATTCGCTGAACGACACCGTGGTGGTGTTCGACCGCGTGCGCGAGAACCTGATCAAGTACAAGTCGCGCGACCTGAGGGACGTGCTGAACCTGTCGATCAACGAAACCCTCAGCCGGACCTTCATGACCTCGGCCACCACGCTCTTGGCGCTGATCGCGCTGTTTGTGCTGGGCGGCGACGTGATCCGCGGCTTTGTCTTTGCGATGATCTGGGGTGTGATCGTGGGGACCTATTCGTCGATCTTCGTGGCCTCGGCGATCCTGCTCTGGCTGGGGGTCAAGCGCGACTGGTCCAAGCCCAGCGGCGACACGACGGGCAACCAGTTCGGCAACGTGGATGCCTGAAACGCTGTCCGGCCTCCTGTCCATCGGGGGGCTGGGCTGGATCGTCGCCGCGGCCTTCCTGGCCGGGCTGGTGCGTGGCTTTGCGGGGTTCGGCACGGCGCTGGTGTTTCTGCCGGTGGCAACGCAGACCCTGCCGCCATTCTGGGCCATCACGGCGGTGGCGTTCATGGATATCGGCGGGCCGCTGCCCAACCTGCGCGGGGCCTGGCGCGCCGCCGACCGCGGCGATCTGGTGCGGCTGCTGGCCGGGCTGGTGGTCTGCCTGCCGCTGGGGCTCTGGATGCTGGGCCTGATGGAACCGGACACGTTTCGCTGGGCGGTGTGCCTGGTGTCTCTGGCCATGCTGGCGGTGCTGGCCACCGGGCTGCGTTATCGCGGTGACGTGACCGGCGCGATGGTGGTGGCGGCCGGCGCGGGCGGCGGCTTTCTGGGCGGCGTGGCCGGGGTGCCGGGGCCGCCGGTGATCCTGTTCTACATGGCGCGCCCGCTGCCGGCGGCGGCGATCCGGGCCACGGTGCTGCTGTTCCTGTTCCTCTACGACCTGGTGCTGACCGTCTATCTGGGCCTCGGCGGCGTGCTGGACGCGGTGCCGGTGGTGCTGGGCCTGGCGCTGACGCTGCCCAACATGGCGGGCAACTGGCTGGGCGGGTGGTTGTTCGTGCCCGGGCGCGACCTGCTTTATCGTCGCAGCGCCTATGCGCTGATCGCCGCAGCCGCCTTGTCCGGCCTGCCGGTTTGGGGCTAGGATCATCGCCATGCGGATCAACGAGATCACCTTCAGCGACGCGACACCGGTGGACGGCTACGGCCCGGGATTCTTCCGCGTGGGCGGCAAGGTGATCGACGGGCCCCTGCTGTTGTGCGGCGGGCTGCCGCTGGCCTGGCGCGGGCTGCAGGACAGCGCGGCGCTGGAGGCGCTTGCCGGGCAGGTCGATGTGCTTTTCGTGGGCATGGGCGGCGAGATCGCGCATCTGGCCCCGGACCTGCGCACCCGGCTTGAAGTCGCGGGGCTTGGCGTCGAGGTGATGAACTCCCCCGCCGCGTGCCGCACCTACAACATCCTGCTGAGCGAGGGCCGCCGGGTTGCCCTGGCCGCGCTGCCGGTCTGAGCGGGGCGGAAATTTCTTGGCAAGAAATTTCCGCGCCCGTGGGGGCCGCGCGCGTCCCGCCCGGCCGTGGGGCCGGTGTCGGGGCAGGGGCGTTTTGCCGCTTTTGGATCGCGCACGCCTGCGCTAAGCCTCGGCCATGGATGTCGTGACAACCGATCTGGCCGTGGCCCGCGGCGGTGTTCCGGTGCTGGAAGGCGTGTGCTTCCGCCTTGCCCCCGGGCGTGCTCTGGTGCTGCGCGGGCCCAACGGGTCGGGCAAGACGACGCTTCTGCGCACCGTGGCCGGGCTGCAGCCGCCGCAGGCGGGGCGCATCGACGGCACCGAGGACCGCATCGCCTATGCCGCCCATGCCGACGGGCTGAAGGCCATGCTGAGCGTGCGCGAGAACCTCGGGTTCTGGGCGCACATCTTTGCCGCCACGGGGGTGGACGCGGCGTTGGAGGCGTTTGACCTCGTCGCCCTCCAGGACCGGCCTGCCGGTCTGCTGTCGGCCGGGCAGAAGCGGCGGCTGGGGCTGGCGCGTCTGATGGTGACGGGCCGCCCCGTCTGGGTGCTGGACGAGCCCACCGTCTCGCTCGATGCCGCGTCGGTGGCGCTGTTTGCCGCGGCGGTGCGGGCGCATCTGCAGTCCGGCGGCGCGGCGCTGATGGCCACGCATATCGACCTTGGCCTGGACGAGGCGGAGATCCTCGACATCACCCCGTTTCGCGCCGCCCCCCGCGTGGCGCTGCAGGACGAGGCCTTTCTGTGAGCGCGCTGCTGCTGCGCGATCTGAAGCTGGCCGTGCGCGCCGGTGGCGGGTTCGGGCTGGGGCTGGCGTTTTTCCTGATCGTCACGGTGCTGGTGCCTTTCGGGGTCGGCCCCGACACCGGGCTTCTGACCCGGATCGCGCCGGGCATCCTGTGGATCGGCGCGCTGCTGGCCTGCCTGCTGTCGCTGGACCGCATCCTGGCGCTGGATCACGAGGACGGAACGCTGGACCTGCTGGCCACCGCGCCCCTGCCGATGGAGGCCATCGTCAGCATCAAGGCGCTGGCGCACTGGATCACCACCGGCCTGCCGCTGGTGCTGGTGGCACCGCTGCTGGGCGTGCTGCTGAACCTGCCGGGGCCGGGGTTCCTGTGGCTGGTGATCTCGCTGGGGCTGGGCACCCCGGCGCTGTCGGTGATCGGCACTTTCGGGGCCGCGCTGACCGTGGGGCTGAAACGCGGCGGGCTTCTGATGTCGCTGCTGGTGCTGCCGCTTTACGTCCCCACGCTGATCTTTGGCGCCGAGGTGGCGCGGCGCGGGGCCGACGGTCTGGCGGTACAGCAGCCCCTGCTGATGCTGGCCGGGATCAGCTTTGGCGCGGTGGCGCTTCTGCCCTTTGCCTCGGCGGCGGTGCTGCGGGTCAACCTGCGCTGAGTGCGGCGACTTGCCCCTGACCGACATTTGAGGTGTAAACGGGCGCAAACGAGGATATCTGAACCACATGTCGCTTTGGGAATACGCCAATCCTGTCAAGTTCATCCGGTTCACCGACCGGGTTCTGCCATGGGTGTCCGTGGCCGCGGTGATCTGCCTTGTGGCGGGCCTTGTCTGGGGGTTCTTCTTTACCCCCGATGACTACCGGCAGGGCTCGACCGTCAAGATCTTCTACCTGCACGTGCCCGCCGCCCTGATGGCGATCAATGCGTGGCTGATGATGCTGGTCGCCTCGCTGATCTGGATCGTGCGCCGCCACCATGTCAGCGCCCTGGCCGCCCGCGCCGCGGCCCCCATCGGGGCCACCATGACGGTGATCGGCCTGGCCACCGGCGCGATCTGGGGTCAGCCCATGTGGGGCACCTGGTGGGCCTGGGATCCGCGCCTGACCTCGTTCCTGATCCTGTTCCTGTTCTACCTCGGCTACATCGCGCTTTGGGAGGCGATCGAGGATGACGACACCGCCGCCGACCTGACCTCGATCCTCTGCCTTGTGGGCTCGGTCTTTGCGCTGCTCAGCCGCTATGCGGTGAACTTTTGGAACCAGGGCCTGCACCAGCCCGCCTCGATGTCGCTGGATGCGGAGGAAAACGTCGCCGACGTGTTCTGGTACCCGGCGCTGGTCTGCATCGCGGGCTTCGTGCTGCTGTTCATTGCGCTGGTCTTCCTGCGCACCCAGACCGAGATCCGCGCCCGCCGCACAAAGGCGCTTCTGACGCGGGAGCGGATGGGATGATGCCGGACCTTGGCAAATACGCCGTGACCGTGCTCAGCGCCTATGGCGTGTCGCTGGCGCTGATCGTGGCTCTGGTGGTGCTCAGCCTGTGGCGGTCGCGCCGCGTGCGGGCCGAGCTTGAGCGCGTGGAAGACCGGCAGAACCGCAATGGCTAGACTGTCCCCCCTGATGATCCTGCCGCCGGTGGTGTTCGCCGCCTTTGCCGTCATGGCCTATTTCGGCATGGGCCGCGACGGGGCGCAGGATCTGCCCTCGACCCGCATCGGCAAACCCGCCCCGGCGCTGCCGTCCGAGGCGCTGCCCGGCTATCCGGCCGCCGCAGCGGATGTGCTGAGCACGGGCGAGGTGACGCTGGTGAATTTCTGGGCCAGCTGGTGCCCGCCCTGCCGGGCCGAGCATCCGCGCCTGCTGCAGATGCAGGCCGATGGGCTGCGCATCGTGGGCGTGAACTTCAAGGACAAGGCGGCGCAGGCGACGGGCTACCTCGAGGATGACGGCAACCCCTTTCTTGCCGTACCCTTCGACCCGGCGGGTCGCAGCGCCATCGACTGGGGCGTGACCGCTCCGCCAGAAACCTTCATCGTGGACGGCGACGGCACGGTGCTGTTCCGCTTTGCCGGGCCGCTGGTGGGGTCGGATTACGAACAGCGCTTTGTCCCGGCGCTGGAGGACGCGCTGAAAGAGTGATCTGCCGCACAGTTCGACCACCTCGCATGGTACTAGGTTTGGCGGGGGAACGACACTGTGGACAGAAAACGGTTGGAACAGAGCGACATGAAAAAGTGGTATTACATCGGAATGGCGGCTTGTCTGGCGTCACTGGCGCAGGCCGACCCCAGCCTTGAACGCGGTGCCTACCTGGTCGAAGGCCCGGCAGGCTGCGGCAATTGCCACACGCCGCTGGGCCCCCAGGGCCCGGTGATGGAGATGAACCTGGCCGGTCGGCTGGTCGAGGATGGCCCGGCCTTCCGCGCCGTGGCGTCCAACCTGACGCAGGCCTCCCGCATCGCCGGTTGGTCGGATGCGGAACTGGCGCGCGCGATCCGCGAAGGCATCCGCCCCGATGGCTCGGTCATCGGGCCGCCGATGCCGTTTGCCATGTATCGCGGCCTGTCCGACGATGACGTGACCAGCATGGTGATGTACCTGCGCACGCTGCCCGCAGTCGACAACGATCCGGGCGAAAGCGTGTACAACATCCCGCTGCCGCCCGCCTATGGCCCGCCGGTAGAAACCGTGGCGCCTCCGGAGGAGGGCGTGACCGTCGCGTATGGCGCCTACCTTGCCGGGCCGGTGGCGCATTGCATGGAATGCCATTCGCCCATGGGCGAGCGCGGCCCGATGATCGACACCCATCTGGGCGCGGGCGGGTTCGCGTTTCACGGGCCCTGGGGCGTGTCGGTGGCCTCCAACATCACACCGCACGAAGACGGGATCGCGGGGTATGCCGACGATGAACTGGCCGCGATGATCACGCAGGGCGTGCGGCCGGACGGATCGCCGATGCTGCCGCCGATGCCTTATGGCTACCTGGCGCGAATGACGCCGGACGATCTTTCGGCGGTGATCCTCTACCTGCGGTCGCTGGACCCGCTGCCGGATCCGAGCTGACCCTTCAGAGCGCGCAGGTCGCTTGCGGGGCGTTGGTCTCGCACGCGGCGTCTTTTGTACCCGAAGCCTGCGCGCCGATGACGGCGAGGAGGGTGAGGACGAGAACCTGAATGAGCGTAAAGGGTTTCATCTGGGAAAAATCCTTGTCGCGTGTGTAAGTACCATATGGGCGCGCGATCTTGGATTGTCAGGGGGAAGGGCCGGGGCGACGACGCAAAACAAGGGGTTTCTGCCGCAATCGCAGGCGGTTTCCCGCCAAACGACGCGGTTTTGGGCGGGGTCTTGCCGGGATCGGACGCAACGAAAAACCCCGCGCCAGGGCGCGGGGTCCGGGAGGTAGGGTGCGCTATAGCGCACCTTACATCTGCAGGGATCGGTTATTCCGCTGCCACCGGGGCCTTTGCCAGGTTGCGCAGGACGTAATGCAGCACGCCGCCATGTTCGATGTATTCGATCTCGATGGCGGTATCGATGCGGCACTTCAGGGTGATCGTCTTCTCGGAGCCGTCGGCATAGGTGATGGTGCAGGGCACCTCGGCCAGCGGGGTCACGCTGTCGAGGCCCGCGATCGCCACGGTTTCGTCCCCGGTCAGGCCCAGCGTCTTGCGGGTGTCACCGCCGGTGAACTCGAACGGGATCACACCCATGCCCACCAGGTTGGAGCGGTGGATGCGCTCGAAGCTCTCGGCGATCACCGCCTTGACACCCAGAAGCGCCGTGCCCTTGGCCGCCCAGTCGCGGCTCGACCCGGCACCGTATTGCTCACCGCCGAAGATCACCAGCGGCACGCCGGCCTCCTGATAGGCCATGGCCGCCTCGAAGATCGAGGTCTGCTGACCGTCCGGCCCCTTGGTATAGCCGCCCTCGACCCCGTCCAGCATCTCGTTCCGGATGCGGATATTGGCGAAGGTGCCGCGCATCATGATCTCGTGATTGCCGCGACGCGACCCGTAAGAGTTGAATTCGCGCGGGGCCACCTGCCGTTCCACCAGGTACTTGCCGGCGGGCGTGGTGTCCTTGAACGATCCCGCCGGGCTGATGTGGTCGGTGGTGATCATGTCGCCCAGAAGCGCCAGCACACGCGCGCCTTCGATGTTCGAGATCGTGCCCGGTTCCGCCCCCATGCCCTGGAAATAGGGCGGGTTCTGCACATAGGTCGACGTGGCGGGCCAGTCATAGGTCTCGGCCTCGGTGACCTCCACGCCCTGCCACTTCTCGTCGCCCTTGAAGACATCGGCGTATTTCGACTGGAACGCCTCGCGCGTCACGGTCTGTTCCACCAGCTCCGCCACTTCCTGCGCGGTGGGCCAGATGTCCTTCAGGAAGACGTCGTTGCCGTCGGAATCCTGGCCCAGCGGATCGTTGACCAGATCGACATTCATGTCGCCCGCCAGCGCATAGGCCACCACCAGCGGCGGCGAGGCGAGGTAGTTGGCGCGCACATCGGGGCTGATCCGGCCCTCGAAGTTGCGGTTGCCCGACAGGACCGAGGTGGCGATCAGGTCGTTGTCGTTGATCGCCTTCGAGATTTCGGGCTGCAGCGGGCCGGAATTGCCGATGCAGGTGGTGCAGCCATAGCCCACCAGGTGGAAGCCGATGGCGTCCAGGTCCTCCTGCAGGCCCGCGGCCTCCAGATAGGCGCTGACGACCTGAGAGCCCGGGGCGAGCGAGGTCTTGACCCACGGCTTGCGGTTCAGACCCAGCGCGCGCGCCTTGCGCGCCACGAGGCCCGCGCCGATCATGACGTAGGGGTTCGACGTGTTGGTGCAGGAGGTGATCGACGCGATCACGACAGAGCCGTCGCGCAGCGTGTAGTCCTCGCCCTCGACCGGCGCGCTCTTGCGCGGGTCCGGGGCGGCGGTGGGGGCAGGGCCCTCTGCGGCCATGTCGGACGCGTCCGCATCGGCCGCCACGCCGCGATACGCGTTCACCACATCCATGAAGGCGGGGGCCGCGCGGTCGAGCGGGGTGTAATCCTGCGGCCGCTTGGGGCCGGAGATGGCGGGCACGATGGTGCCCATGTCCAGCTCCAGCGTGTCGGTATAGACCGGCGCGTAATCGTCGCCGCGCCAGAAGCCGTTTTCCTTGGCATAGGCCTCGACCAGCGCGATGCGCGCCTCGTCGCGACCGGTGTTGCGCAGGTAGCGCAGGGTTTCGCCGTCAATGGGGAAGAAGCCGCAGGTCGCGCCGTATTCCGGTGCCATGTTGGCGATCGTCGCGCGGTCGGCCAGCGGCAGGCTGTCGAGGCCCGGCCCGTAGAACTCGACGAACTTGCCCACGACGCCCTTGGCGCGCAGCATCTCGACGACCTTCAGCACCAGGTCGGTGCCGGTGGTGCCTTCGATCATGCTGCCCGTCAGCCTGAAGCCGATCACCTCGGGGATAAGCATCGAGATCGGCTGGCCCAGCATCGCGGCCTCGGCCTCGATCCCGCCGACACCCCAGCCCAGCACGGCCGCGCCGTTGACCATGGTGGTGTGGCTGTCCGTGCCCACCAGCGTGTCCGGATAGGCCACGGTCTCGCCCGCCTGATCGGTATCGGTCCAGACGGTCTGGGCGAGGTATTCCAGGTTCACCTGGTGGCAGATGCCGGTGCCCGGCGGCACCACGCGGAAGTTGTTGAACGCCGACTGGCCCCATTTGAGGAAGGTATAGCGCTCCATGTTGCGCTCGTACTCGCGGTCCACGTTCATCTGGAAGGCGCGGGGGTTGCCGAACTCGTCGATCATGACGGAATGGTCGATCACCAGATCGACCGGGTTCAGCGGGTTGATCTTTTGCGGATCGCCGCCCAGCGCCTTGATCCCGTCGCGCATCGCCGCCAGGTCCACCACCGCCGGCACGCCGGTGAAATCCTGCATCAGCACGCGCGCAGGCCGATAGGCCAGTTCCCGGTCGCCCTTGCCGCCATTGTCGGCCCAGTCCGAGAACGCCTTGATGTCGTCGACGGTGACGGTCTTGCCGTCCTCGAAGCGCAGCATGTTTTCCAGCACCACCTTCAGCGCGGCGGGCAGCCGTGCGAAAGTCCCCAGGCCCGCCGCCTCGGCGGCCGGGATCGAGTAATAGGCGACACTCTGGCCGCCGGCCTCAAGGGTACGGCGGGTCTTGGCCGTGTCCTGTCCGACAGTGATGGGCATGGATGCCTCCTTGCATGAATGGGTGGGCAAAGATGGTGGGTTACACGCTATCTGCCCCAAGCCCCGACACCGATCAAGGGGGGTGCGTCGTTTTTGTATACCATTGCACACATTTTGACGGGACGCGGAACTGGGGCGGGGATGTCACGCCCTCTCTCAAAACCTTGATTGGCCATTGAGCGACGCGGTCCTTAGACGTTACAGGCGGGGATCAGACGGAGCGTGCAGAATTGACCGGCATTTCGACCAGATGGATCGCCGCGGCCTGGATGGCGCTGGCCTCGGGCCTTGCAGCCGGCGAGAACCCGGTGGTGGTGGAACTGTTCACCTCGCAGGGCTGTTCGTCCTGCCCGCCCGCCGACCGGCTTCTGGCGGAACTGGCCAGCCGGGATGACGTGATCCCGCTGGCCCTGCATGTGGATTACTGGGATTACATCGGCTGGAAGGACGTGTTCGGCCAGCCCGCCTTTACCCGGCGGCAAAAGGGCTATGCCCGCGCGGGCGGCTGGCGGACGATCTACACCCCGCAGATGGTGATCAACGGGACCGAGGACGTGGTAGGCTCGCGCCCGATGAAGCTGGCCGAGATCATCCAGAAACACGGCGCGCTGCCCGACAAGGTCGACCTGGACATCCGCCGCGAGGGCGGACAATTGCATATCCGCGCCGAGGCGCTGGCCGAGATCGGCCCGTGCGAGATCCACGTCATCCGCTACGAGCCGAAAGAGGCCGTGGACATCCTGCGCGGCGAAAACGCCGGGCGGCGCTTTGTCTACACCCATATCGCCCGCGGCTGGGAGGTGGTGGACCGCTGGAACGGCAAGGGCCGCTACGAGACCCGCGTGCCGCTGGCGGGCACGGCGCCGGTGGTGGTGCTGGTGCAGGGGACGCGCTATGGCTCCATCGTGGCGGCGGCGCGCTTGCGCTGAAGCCGGGCCTGCCGTTCGGGCTTCCACCGGCGGTGAATCCAGAACCACTGGCCCGGATCGTCCTCGATGCGCGCCTCCAGCGCCGCGCT
The DNA here is from genome assembly GCA_030425925.1 of Alphaproteobacteria bacterium. GTDB lineage: Bacteria > Pseudomonadota > Alphaproteobacteria > Rhodobacterales > Rhodobacteraceae > JAUHZO01. The sequence goes on from JAUHZO010000012.1 coordinate 62,464, forward strand.
GGCCTGGCGCATCATCGCGACCGGGTCGCCATGCGGGATCGGCGCGTCAAAGCGGCAGTCGAACCCGTCGCCCCGGCGGATGCCGAAGAACGGCACCAGCAGCGCCCCGGTGCGCAGGGCGATATCGGCGGCCGAGGTCAGCGTGGGCGCGGGCCGGCCCAGAAAGTCGATGGGCACGCCGGCGCTGTCATAGACATCGAACAGCAGCACCCCCATGCCGCCATCGCGGATATGCTTCAGCAGCCCCATGGTGCCGCGGCGGCCCTGTTCGAAGACCGGGTCCGACAGCGCGTGCATGTTGGCGGCGTAATGCGCGTTGAAATAGGGGTTCGACATGGGGCGATACAGCCCGCCGATGCGCCAGCCGCGGGCCACCAGCGCGGCGCGCGGCGCTTCGAAATTGCCGTAATGCCCGGTCAGGAACAGGATCGGACGGCCCGCGCGCCGGGCCTCTTCCATCGCCGCCACGCCATCGCCGGACAGGGGCGCGTCGCGCATGCGCGCCAGCAGGCCCGCGACATCGTAATTCTCGATCATGGTGCGGCCGGCATTGCGGGCGGCGGCGTCGGCGATGCGGGCGTGCATGTCGGCCCCGCGGTCGGGCCAGACATGGGCCAGGTTGGCCAGCGCGCGGTCGCGCCAGCCCGCGCGCGGCGCGATAACGCGGGCCATCATCCAGCCCATTGCGGCGCTGCGGGTGGACCAGGGCAGCGCCAGCGCGCTGCCGATCAGCGCCCGGATGGCGCGGTCCGACGCCCAGTCGGCCCAGCTGCCCGTCACGGCGTCCGTGCGCCCGGTTTCCCCTGTTGTGCCCTGCCTGTCCGACACGTCCGGCCTCCTGCCCGTTGTGGCGGTGTAGCAGGTTGGCCGCGCGGCCGGAACACCCGTCCTGCGCGGTGACGCAAGGGCGCGCGGCTCACTCCTCGGCGTCGGGGTTCAGCAGTTCGATCTCGCCCACGGTGACAAGATCGCGGATCGCGCTGACCACCGCGTTCATCGCCTTTTCGCCGACCTTGGGCTTGACCGTGCCCTTGCCATCCGCCTCTTCCTACAGCGCGCCGGCCATGCGCTTGGAGATGTTCTGCAGGATGAAATCGGCGGCGCGCCGGTCCTCGTCGCTTTCGGCGGCGGCGATGGCGGTGGCCAGCACGTCCTGCGGCACGTCGCGGGTGATCTTGGGCACGTCCAGCGCGCTGAGTCGTTCGGGGATGTTGGCGAAGGTAAAGATCGCCTTGCGCACCGCCTCGGCAAAGCTGGCATCCTGCTCTTCCAGACTGGCCAGCAGGTCGTCCCGCGTGGCGCTGTTGGAATAGTTCAGGATCGCCCCCAGCCGTTCGTCCGGGCCCGTCTTGAACGCGCGGGCCGGTTCGGCATCGATCTGCGCGGCCAGCGCCAGGCCGATGCGATCCACCGCCTCGGGCGTGACGCCGGTGGTCATCGAGACGGCATAGCTGATGCGGCGCGCGCGGTCGCCGGGCAGGCGGGCCAGCACCTGCGCCGCCTTGGCCACGTCGATCCGGCTCATCATCACGGCGGCGACCTGGGTGCTTTCGGACAGGACCAGCCGTTCCAGCTTGTCCACGTCCAGCGCGTTGATCCGTGTCCAGGGATCGCCGGTCTGGCGCACCCCGGCCTCCTTGCGCAGGCGCATGGCGGTACGGTCCGAAATCTTGCCGTCCAGCGCGGTCAGCGCCCCGGCGATGTCGCCGGGAAAGGACAACCCCACCGATTCGAGCGCATCGGAAAACTCCACCACCACGGCATTGAGCGTTTCGCGGTCGACATAGCGCATGTTGCCCAGAAGCAGCGTCAGTTCCGCCTGATGTTCCTCGGGCAGGGCGGAAAGCGGCACATCCGCGCCTTCGTTCAGCAGGAATTGCACGATGATCGCCGCCTTCGCCTTGCGCGACAGGCGGCCCGGCCCGCGCACGGCCACCGGGCCGGGCAGCGCGGCAAGCGCCAGGGGTTGCGTCATGTCATCCGCTCCGTTGATCCATGCACAACGCCTAGCGCGGCAAGGTTTCCGGGCGGTTAAGGCCTGCGCGTCCCGACCCGGTCGCGCAGGCGCCGAAGGCGCGTCAGTAGGCCGAGGCGCGCCCCGAGTCGAGCGCCAGGCGCAGCGACAGTTCCGGCCAGCTGCCGCGGCCGCCGCGGGCGCGGATCTCGCTCAGCTGGGCGCGCGCCAGATCGTAGGCCCCGGCCTCGACAAAGCCCTGACCCATGTAGCTGCGCGCCAGCAGATTGTCCGGGTTCGCCTCCAGCGCGGCGGCGTACCAGGTCATGGCCCCGTCGATGTCGCCCATCTTGCGCGCGGTGAAGCCGCGATAGGTCATCACGCCGTCGGCGCCCTGGTCCTCCATGGCGTCCAGAACGCCGATGGCGGCGCGCATCTGCCCGGCATAGGCATACTGGCGCACGGCGTCATAGCGCTCGCCATCGTCGAGGCGCGAATCCTTGGGGGCCACGCAGGTGCCCGACTGGGCGTCATGCACCAGGCCGTCGGCGCAGACCGGCTTGGCGGGCGGGGTGTCGTCGTCGCTGCCCACGGCAAGGACGGCGGTGGGCAGGCACAGGGCCAGAACGGGAATGAAACGCATGGGAACCTCCATCATGTGCGATACAGGTAGGTCGCCGCGGGGGGCGAAACGGTTCGCGCGGTTCACACTCTTGTGAGGCGTGCCCGCCGGCCGCGCCCTGTCAACCGGACAGATCAAGTCGGCCGTTGCGGATTTTTGACATTCTCCTTTCGCGATACGAGGGGGGAGAAACAATGACAACGTACACATTCAGCGGCTTTCGTTCGGACCCGTCGTTGACCGACTTTGGCGAAATCACACTCAGTGTGGTGCTGCCCGACGGGACCGGGGCCTTTCACGCCACACCGGTGGCCCCGGACGGCTTCAGCAATTACGATGTCTATCAGCCGGTGGACTTCGCCTTCAACCAGGTCAACGGACCCCTGCCCATGGCGCTGCGCATCGACGGGCAGGATACGATGCCGGACGCGTTCCAAGGCGCCGAGGTGCTGCTGACCGTTTTCGACCACGCGGGCGGCGAGACCCTGGCGTTGCTGTTCGACCATGCCCTGCCGTCGCAGGACGGTGTCGCGGTGTTTCTAGCGCTGGACGGGGTGGCCTTTCCCAGCATCACCAGCCCGCAGGAATGGCAGAATTTCGGACAGTCGGTCAACGCGCTTGTCCCCGGTCCTGAAGGCGTGCTGCCCTTCGGTCTGCAACCGGACACGAACCATGCCTTCAGCAGCAGTCCCGTCGTGCAGATCACCGAAGACGATCTGGTCGGGCCCGGGATCGGCTGGGACAGATGGAGCGGCGGGCTTGGCGACGATACCCTGTCGGGCGGGCCCGGGCGCGACCGGCTGGAAGGCGGTGTCGGGGATGACGACCTGTCAGGCGGCGAAGGCCGCGACAGACTGTTCGGCGGCGACGGGAATGACAGCGTGGTGGGAAATGCCGGAGCGGACCATATCGCCGGAGAATACGGCAACGACACGCTGGTCGGCGGCATCGGCAACGACAGGTTGTCCGGGGGGCCGGACGACGACCTTCTGCTGGGAAGCCGGGGAAATGACAGACTGAACGGCAATTCCGGCATGGACAGCCTCTATGGCGAGGCCGGGGCAGACGTCTTGTATGGCCGTCAGGAGGATGACCTGCTGTCAGGCGGCATCAACAGCGATACCCTGGGGGGAAATACGGGGCAGGACACGCTGATCGGCGGCAACGGGGCCGATGTCCTGTATGGAGACCGAAACGACGACGTCCTCTACGGCAATGCCGGCAGCGACACGCTGGTTGGCGGACATGGCAACGACACGCTGCATGGCGGGATCGGGGCAGACGAGTTCCGGTTCAGCCGGGGCGGTGGCGTGGACGAGATCCTGGATTTCCAGAACGATGTCGACACGCTCTGTCTCGATGCCGACCTGCTGGGGCTGGCCAACCCGCATCCCAACAACCTGCGCCCGTTCATCCAGCAGGACGGGCAGGGCGGCCTTGTGCTCGAGTTCGGGGCCGATCGGCTGACGCTGCACGGCATCGGCAGCCCCTCTGCGCTGCTCGATGACGTGGTGTTTGTCTGACGCGCCGGGGAAAACGAAACAGGCGGCCCGCCGGGCCGCCTGGCTGCCGTCACACCGGGATGGCGTTCAGCCGGTGACAACCTTGCAGGTGTTGCTGTCGGCGTCATACACCGTGCCGTCGGCACAGGTCATGGCCTGCTGCTCGTGCTTGCCCCACGAGCATTCCGCCATGGCAAGGGCCGGGGTGAGGGCCAGCACGGCGGCTGCAAAAAGCGTCTTCGTCGTCATTGTCCGTCCTCCTTGTTGCGATGAATGAAACGGTAGCACGCAACCGGGCGCTGTCCAAAACAATCCTGCGCTGCACTGCGGCAAAGGGCTGGGTCCGCCGCAGAACTGCCGGTTTTTCGATCACTCCTGCATCGGACAGGGCGCGCGCCGCCATCCGCAGGCCGCCGCAGTCCCGGACTTGATCCGGGACCTCCTGCCTTGCGCCCGATACGGGAGGTCCCGGATCAAGTCCGGGACTGCGTGGCGCTTGTGGTCCGCCGACCGGCAGTATCGACGCGCCGCCGTGACCTCACGCCTCCCCGAACACCCGCGCAAAGATCGTGTCCACGTGTTTGGTGTGGTAGCCCAGATCGAACTTCTCCGCGATCTCCTCCGCCGAGAGCGCCGCCGTCACGTCCGCATCCGCCAGAAGCTCGGTCTGGAAGTCCTTCCCTTCCTCCCAGACCTTCATCGCGTTGCGCTGGACCAGCCTGTAGGCGTCCTCGCGGCTCACCCCGGCCTGGGTCAGCGCCAGCAGCACGCGCTGCGACATCACGAGGCCGCGGAACTTGTGCAGGTTCTCCAGCATCCGCTCCGGGTAGACCACCAGCTTGTCCACCACGCCGGTCAGCCGGTTGAGCGCAAAGTCCAGCGTCACCGTCGCGTCCGGCCCGATCATGCGCTCGACCGAGGAATGCGAGATGTCGCGTTCGTGCCAGAGGGTCACGTTTTCCAGCGCAGGCACCACCATGCCGCGCACGATCCGCGCGAGACCCGTCAGGTTTTCGGTCAGCACCGGATTGCGCTTGTGCGGCATGGCGCTGGAGCCCTTCTGGCCCTTGGAGAAGAACTCCTCGGCCTCCAGCACCTCGGTGCGCTGCATGTGGCGGATTTCCGTGGCGATGTTCTCCACCGACGAGGCGATCACGCCCAGCGTGGCAAAGAACGCGGCGTGGCGGTCGCGCGGGATGACCTGCGTGCTGATCGGTTCGGGCACGAGGCCCAGCTTGTCGCAGACATGCTCTTCGACCGCCGGGTCGATATTGGCAAAGGTGCCCACCGCGCCGGAAATCGCCCCCGTCGCGATCTCGGCCCGGGCGTCGCGCATCCGGCTCAGGTTGCGGTCCATCTCGGCGTAGAAGCGCGCAAAGGTGAGGCCCATGGTGGTGGGCTCGGCATGGATGCCGTGGCTGCGGCCGATGCGCACCGTGTCCTTGTGCTCATAGGCGCGGCGCTTGAGCGCCGCCAGAAGCGCCTCGAGATCGGCAATCAGCAGATCGGCGGCGCGCACCAGCTGGACGTTCAGCGTGGTGTCGAGCACGTCGGACGACGTCATGCCCTGATGCACGAAACGCGCCTCGTCCGCGCCCACGATCTCGGCCAGGTGGGTGAGGAAGGCGATGACGTCATGCTTGGTCTCGCGCTCGATCTCGTCGATGCGGGCGATGTCGAACTCCACATCCTGCGCCTTCCAGACGGCCTCGGCATTGGCCTTGGGGATCACACCCAGCTCGGCCATGGCGTCGCAGGCATGGGCCTCGATCTCGAACCAGATGCGGAACTTGGTCTCGGGCGACCAGATGGCCGTCATCTCGGGGCGGGAATAGCGGGGGATCATGGGCGGGCTCCTGTCATCGACGCCGCGGTGATAGAGGGCGCGGGGCGGCTCTACAAGCGCGGGCCGGCCGGTTGCGACACCGGGGCGCCTCAGAACGCCCTGAGGACATGACCGAGCCAGGCCACAAGCCCCAGCAACACCCAGACCAGCGGGGCCAGCAGGATGGCCGCCAGGGCCGGATCGCTCAGCGTCATGGCCCGGGTGTCGCTGATCCCCTCGCATTGGTAATAGACCTCGATCAACTCGCCCCGGCAGCGATCGCCCAGCCACGAGGCCAGCCGGTGCCCCGCCCACCACATCGCCAGCACGCCCCAGGCCAGCCAGCGCAGCGGGCGCAGCGGCAGGCGTTGCAGCAGCAGCGTGCCGCCAAGCGGCAGCAGCACCACCACCAGCATGTAGATCACAACTGCGTCGGGCTGGGCCATCGTGTTTTGCGCCTTGGTGTCCGGGCCGTTAGGGTTGGCCCCCAAAGGCAGGGGTCGCAAGGGGGCAATATGTGGAGATTGATCGCGGTTCTGGCCTGTCTTGCCGGACCGCTGAGCGCCGAGGGCTGGCAGAGGCTGGACGATGCCGGCATTGCCGCGCTGGCCGGTCTGACGTTGCGCTACGACACCGGCTGGCAGCGGTTCCATGCCTCTGGCCGGACGCTGTACAATGCCGGGCAGGACAGCTGGGGCAGCTGGGCGGCGCGCGGCGGGCGCTATTGCAGCCAGTGGCCCCCGGCGGATGGCTGGGCCTGCTATGACGTCGAACGCCAGGGCAACCGCATCCGCTTTGTCGGCGACAGCGGCGATGTCACCGAAGGTGTGATTGAGTGACCCCATCCCGCCCGCGTCGTCTGGCGGATTTCCTGGGCACCTGGGCGCTGGAGCGCGAAATCCGCGATGCCGACGGCAGCACAGGCGTGTTCGAGGGGCGCGCGGTCTGGACCGTCGAGGCCCCGGGCGCGCTTTGCCACGAAAGCGGAACGCTGTCGCTGCCGGGGCAGGGACGCTTCCATGCCGAGCGCCGCTATCGCTGGGATGCCGATCTGCTGGTGTATTTCGAGGACGGCCGGCCCTTTCACCAGGTGCCGCCCATGGGCGGCACGGCCCGACATGTCTGCGATCCCGACCTTTACATCGTCACCTACGATTTTGCCGACTGGCCGCGCTGGCGCACGGTCTGGCGCGTCACCGGCCCGCGCAAGGATTACCGGATGTCCAGCCGGCTTGCACCTCTGCCCGTAAGCGGTTGAAATGGCACGGGGAATTGACGCGAGACGTGCGGCATGCGGCGGTATCCCGTTAACGTATTGAAACTGCAAAGCTTTTCCGCTTTACATCGCCGCGCTGCCGCGTAAGGCTGAGGCAAAACCACAGGTTCCCCGATGCCGCCCGTCTCAGACCATCCCTTGCGCTACCGGCTTGCCAACGAGCTGCACGCGCGGCCCTTTCCCTCGCTCAGCGCGCCGTGCCGCGCGGTCTATCTGGCGATCAAGCAGCCCAGGGACGCCGCCGCCCGCGACCGTGCCGCCGACCTGGCGCATCTGGTCGACCTGCTGGACCGCCACGGCACCCAGCATCCGCAGCCCGGGGCCACGCATTTCTCGGGCCGGATCGGGCGGCACATGCTGAAATGGGAACAGCACACCGAATTCGTGACCTATACCGTCTTCCTGCAGGGCCTGGGCGAACGGCCCTTCGATCCGGCGGATTTCGACGTCTTCCCCGATGACTGGCTGGGCACCGCCCCGGGGGTGCGGGTGACCTCGGCCATGATCCGGGTCTGCGCGCGCCCCGAGGACGACGCGATTTCCGACGCGCTCGAAGACTGGTTCGTGCCCGAAAGCGTCGCGGTCAGCCGGGTGATCGACGACGATGCCGTGGTGGCGGGCGATTTCCGCATTGATCCCGGCGGGCACCAGCGCTTTGGCGTCTTCGTCAATCCCGGCATCGGCGAGCGCCGGGTAGGCCGCATCGTCCAGCGCCTGTGCGAGATCGAGACCTACAAGACCATGTCGATGCTGGGGTTTTCCCGCGTGCGCGAGATTGGCCCGCGGATGGGCGAGATCGACGGTGAACTCAGCCGCCTGATGCGCGAGATGACCGAAGGCGCTGGCCGCGAGGAAGAGACGCTGAAGTCGCTGCTTGCCGCCTCGGCCGAGCTTGAAAACCTGTCGGCCCAGATGGCGTTTCGCCTCGGTGCCACCGGGGCTTACGAGGCGATTGTGCACCAGCGGGTCGAGGTGTTGCGCGAAGTGCGGTTCCTGGGCCGGCAGACCTTTGCGGAATTCATGACGCGCCGCTACGATCCGGCCATGCGTACCGTGAAATCCGCAGAACGCCGGCTGGAAAGCATGACCAGCCGCGCCACCCGGGCCGCCGACCTGCTGCGCACCCGGGTCGAGGTGGGGCGCTCGGCGCAGAACCAGTTGCTTCTGGAAAGCATGAACCAGCGCGCCGAACTTCAGTTGCGCCTGCAAAAGACGGTCGAGGGGCTGTCGGTAGTGGCGATCAGCTACTATGCGGTGTCGCTGGCCAGCTACGTGCTCTACCCTGTGGCGGAATGGCTGGGCCTGTCCAAGGGCACGCTGACGGCGCTGGTGGCGCTGCCGGTGGTGGCGGTGGTCTGGCTGATGATCCGCCGCATTCACAAGAGCATGGAAAAGGTCGGGCCCGACCTCTGAGGCCGGGCCGTCCGCGCCTTATTCGGCGGGCACCAGCGCCGGGGCCGCTGCGCCCCGCGGGGTACGCATCAGAAGCGCATCGGTGGCCCGGGCACCGGCCACGATGGCCGCCAGCGCCAGGATCGCCGCCAGCGACAGTGTCGGCACGCCCGACAGGCCCGCGCCCACGGTGCAGCCGCCTGCCAGCACGCCGCCTGCGCCCATCAGGACGGCCCCGCCCAGGTAGCGCCCGGTTTCCGGCACCGACCCAAAGCTCTGCCAGCCCAGCCGCCCCGCCGCCAGCGCCGACAGAAAGCTGCCCGCCAGCACGCCGCCGACCAGCCCGGTGCCAAACCCCGCCGGGATTGCGCTGGCCGCAACGCTCCAGAACAGGCTGTCGGCCCAGGGGCCGGTAAAGGCCAGGCTCTGCAGCGCGATCGGGTCGAAATCGTCGTAGAGCACGAAGCCCGTGCCAACCCAGCCCAGCGGCACCAGCGCGCCGATGGCCGCGCCGCCCGCCAGCGCGCGCAGGCTGTTGCCCGAGCGCAGCGCAACCAGCAGCGCGCCACCGGCCAGAACCACGCTCCACAGCATGGCCCCGCCGGGCAGGGCCGCCAGCGACACCGCGCCCGGATCCAGCGTCAGCCCGCCCAGCGCCTGGCGCAGCGGCGCCAGCGCCCCGCGGGACAGCGCCCCGGCGGTCACCGCAAAGACCAGCAGCACCGTCAGCGCGCGCAGGTTGCCGGTGGCCGCCAGCACCGTCAGCCGCGAGGCGCAGCCGCGCGCCAGCACCATGCCGGCCCCGAACAGCGCGCCACCCAGGGCAATCGCCACAACCGGCATCTCGGCGTCGAAAAAGCGGTGGGCGTCGAAGCTGATCCAGCCCGTGGCCACCGCGGCCTGCGTGCCTGCCACCGCCACGGCCAGCGCCATCAGCCAGACGCCCAGCGCCTGCCGCCGGTCCGGGCCCGCCACCAGCCCGCGGCGCAGGCAGAACCGGGTGCGCTCGGCCAGAAGGCCGAACAAAGCGCCCAGCGCCAATGCGAACCACACCGCCGCCTGCGGCGCGGTCAGCGTCTCGAATCCAAAGCTCTCGAACATGCGCCCGCTCCTGTCTGTGAAAGGCGTTTGACGGGCATCTGGGGCTGAGGGGGGCGGTTCGGCAAGCCCGCCCGGCCAGGGTGGCGGGGCAGGCGGCGGGCCGGGCGTCCCGGCGGAACGCGCAGCTGCGGACAGCTGTTCCGCGGGGCCCGGACGGGGCGAACGCGTGTTCCGCCTGCGCCGGGGCAGGCGGGCCCCGTGGTCTTTTTCACGCGATCGGCCGCGCCGGGGCCGGTCCGGCGCAGGGGAACGCGCTTACCGCCCGCGGATTCGCGGGTCGAGCGCGTCGCGCAGACCGTCGCCCAGGTAGTTCACCGACAGCACCGTCAGCGAAATGGCAATGCCGGGCAGCATCACGCGTTCGGGAAACCGTTCCATCCGCGGCACCGCATCGGCCAGCATCTTGCCCCAGGTGGGGAAGTCCGACGGAAAACCCACGCCCAGGAAGGACAGCGCCGATTCGGTGATGATCGCCGTGGCAAGGCCCAGCGCGGCCGACACCATGATGGGCGAAAGCACGTTGGGCAGCAGGTGCCGCCGGATGATCTTGAACGAGGTCGTGCCGATGGAGCGCGCGGCCAGCACGAATTCCCGCTCCTTGATGGCCAGCACGTCGCCGCGCACGATCCGCGCCGTGGGCATCCACGAGGTGATGCCAACCACCGTCACGATCAGGATGAACATGCCGCCTTCGGGTCCGAAGGCCGCGCGCAGCGGCTGGCGGAACAATGTCACCGCCACCAGCAAGAGCGGCAGGATGGGCAGCGACAGGAACAGGTCGGTGAGGCGCATCAACGGCCCGTCCAGCCGCTTGAAGAATCCGGCCAGCACGCCGATGGCGGTGCCGATCAGCAGCGACAGGATCATCGCCGCCCAGCCCACCGCCATCGAGGCGCGCCCGCCGGCGATCATCTGGGCAAGGTTGTCACGCCCCAGCTGGTCCGACCCCAGCGGGTTGGCCCAGCGCACCTTGGCGTCGCTGTCCCACAGCGCGGTATAGATCGGCCGCATGTCCTTGTTGCGGATGTCGAGCTTTTGCGGGTCGACCTGCCAGATATACGGCCCGATCAGCACCGCCAGCGTGATGAACAGCAAAAAGCCCATGCCGAACATCGCGCCCTTGTGCTTGGTCAGCTGGTCCCAGACGTCGCGCCACTGGCTGCGCGGCGGCTGCTCGGGCACCTTGTCCTTGAGGGCTTCGATCGGGGCTGTCGCGGGCTCAGTCATAGCGGATCCTCGGATCGAGCAGGCCATACAGGATGTCGGCGATCAGGTTGAACATCACGATCAGCACGGCAAAGATGAAGGTGAGCGTCATCACCATGGGCAGGTCGTTGGCAAACAGCGCCGTGATCAGAAGCTGGCCGATGCCGTTCACCTTGAACACGTTCTCGGTGATGATCGCGCCGCCAAAGATCGACGGGATGCCCAGCGCGATGACCGTGACCACCGGGATCATCGAGTTGCGCAGCACGTGGATGTTGACCACCACCGCCTCGCTGAGGCCCTTGGCGCGGGCGGTGCGGACGTAGTCCTGGTTGAGGTTGTCCAGCATCGAGGCGCGCATGTAGCGCGACAACTGCGCGGTGATCTGCAGCGCCAGCACCATCACCGGCAGCGTCATCTGCCGCACCTGGATGCCGAAGCTTTCCCAGCTGTTGACCACATGGGTGGTGTCGTAGATCGACGGAAAGACCGGCAGCCACCAGGTATCCTGCGCCATCACCGAAAAGATCACGATCAGCAGCGGGCCGGTGAAGAAGGGCGGGATCGAGAAGCCGACCATGGTCACGAAAGTACCGGCCTGGTCGAAGACGGAATATTGCCGGTAGGCGGAATAGATGCCGATGGGCAGCGCGATCAGGATCGCCACGATATAGGCGATGCCCACCACCCACAGCGTCTGCGGGATGCGCTGGATGATGATGTCCATCACCGGCGACCGGGTCTGCCACGAGATCACCCGCAGCTTGCCTTCCGACAGCGACGTGCCGAACAGGTAGTCGATGAAGACCTGCGGCTCGATCCAGAACACCTGGACCAGCCATTTCCAGTATTGCACCAGCGGCGGCTCGCCCAGGCCCAGCGCCTGGCGCATCTTTTCCTTGACCTCGGGCGGCACCGTCAGGGGAACCTGCGCCATCGGGTCTCCGGGGGCCAGCTGCAACAGCATGAAGATGATGAAGCTGATGAAGATCAGCGTCGGGATCGACAGGACAAGCCGTCGCGTGGCAAAAGCGAGCATCGGGCGCCTCGGATGAACGGAGGGGGTAGGCAAGGCGGGGGAAACCCCGCCTTACACATGGATTGGGCCGTCGGGCGGGGTTTCCCCCGCCGCATGGCTCAGTCGATGCGGTACCAGTCCGCCACGTTCCACAGCTCGCTGTCCCAGACGTTCAGGACAACGCCGCCAAGGCTGTTGGCATGGGCCGACAGGCGGCCGCGATGCACCAGCGGGATCATGCCGCCATTGTCCACCATCATCGCCGACAGCTCGCGCCCGATGCGCTGGCGCTCCGCCATGTCGGCGGTCTTGGTCAGCTCGGCATGCAGCGCGTCGAATTCCGGCATGCAGAAGCGCGAGATATTCTCACCCTGCCACTGGGTCTCGGGGCGCGGAGCCTTGTCGCACAGGCCGTTGCCCAGGTAGGACTGCGGGTCGGTGCCGTTGAAGGTGTTGGCGTACATCTCGACGTCGGCATAGAACTTCTGGAAGGTATCGGGCGAACCCGGATCACCGCCGAAGAAGACCGACGCGTCGATGTTGCGCAGCTCGGTCTCGATGCCGATCAGCGACCACCATTCCTTGATCAGCGCCTGGAAGTCCTGGCGCACGGCGTTGGTCGAGGTCTGGTAGAGGATCGACATCGGCACGCCGTTCACTTCGCGCACGCCGTCGCCGTCGGTGTCGAGGAACCCGGCTTCGTCCAGCAGCGCGTTCGCGCCGTCGATGTCCTGCACCTCGCAGCCCTCGAAGGTCGAGGCGAAGGCCTCGGGCGCGGGCACCCAGGAACAGCCGACCTTGCCGGCCTGGCCATAACCTACTTCAACCAGAAGCGGACGGTCGATGGCCATGGACATCGCCTTGTAGACTGCCGGCTCCTTCAGGAAGGGGTGCGGGTGCATCGCGGTCGACCGCTCGCCCTCGGGCAGGTCGGGCGACGGGTTGGTCTGGTTCATCATGATGCGTTCCAGCAGCGGGCCAAAGCCCGCGATGGGCGTGCCCTTGCCGCCTTCGGCCATGGCCGCGATGACGTCGGGGGCCAGCTGCAGGTTCCAGGCATAGTCGAACTCGCCCGTCTCCATCACCGCGCGGCCTGCCGCCGTCGCGTCGCCGCCGCCCTTGAAGGTCACGGTGGCAAAGGCCGGCTTGGCCGGGTCGCGATAGTTCGGGTTGGCGGCCATGGTGATCACGTCGTTCGGCTTGAACTCGGTGACGGTGAAGGGGCCGGTGCCGATGGGGTTGAAGTTCTGCTCGGTGCAGGTCGAGGCCGCGGCACCCAGGCAGTTGGCGAACTGCGCGGCCTGGATGATCGGGCTTTCACCGCCCACGAAGGGGCCGTAGGGATTGGGCGTCGGGCCTTCGAAATTCACCACCACGGTCAGGTCGTCAGGTGTGTCCACCGACGCCACACCGTTGAACTTGGTCAGCTGCGCGCAGCCGCCTTCGGGATGGGTGCAGTATTCATAGGTGAACTTCACGTCCGCCGAGGTGAACGGCGTGCCGTCGGACCACAGCAGCCCTTCGGAGATCTTCCAGGTGATCGAGGTCAGGTCTTCCGAAACGCCTCCATTGCCCACGGTGGGGATCTCGTCCACCAGCCAGGGCACAAGCTCGCCCTTTTCGTTGAAACGCGCCAGCGGCTCGATGATCATCGACGAGGATTCCACGTCCTTGGTGCCGCCCGACAGGAACGGGTTCAGGATCGACGGGGCCTGCCAGTAGATGATCTTGACTTCGCCGTCCGAGCCGCGCTCGGCAAAGGCGGCAGGGGCCAGCGCGATGCCCGCGGCGGCACCCAGCATCAGGGTCTTGAGCTTCATGTCACTCTCCATGTTGGACCGGGTCCGGATTGTCCGGACCCATGTAAATGGTGGGGTCTGACCGCCCTCTGCGGCGACCTCGGGCGCGGCAGGGGCGCGGACATCCCCACTCTGACCTTATCGAAACCCCTCGTTGCGGAAATTGCAAGCATGCCGTCGCCTTAAAAGCGGGCAGCGCCCCGGGTGACGTCGTGTTGCGCAAAGCGCGGGCAGGGCGCACGGCGGCGCAGGGATCGGGAAACCCGGCCCGGGCAGTCTGCGCCCCGGTACCACAGGAAATCCGGATCACGGCCCTTGCGGGGGCCCGTCGATCGCGCGGCAGACGGGGCGACGCCCCGCTCGGGGCCGGGGCTGGCATCCCCGGCATCCTGCACTCCGGTTGCGGCGGCCGCCGTGTCCCGACCTTCCCAGCCTCCGAACCCCGATGCCCCGTGTCGTGCCGGTCCGGCCCGCCGCGGGCGGGTTGCGCGTGCCGAAACGCCGGGCAGTGCCGCCGGCCCGGCCCCGCCGCCCGTACGGGAAGGTTTGACAGCGCTTCGAACCTGCCCTTAGCTGGGTGCAAAGAACAGGGAGCGCCACATGCCCGATGGCAGCATGGCCGGGCCGATCGCCCGGATCGAGAATCTTCGCGTCGAATTCCAGACCAAGAGCGGCACCGTCGTGGGCGTCGAGGACGTGTCGTTCGACATCGGCCCCGGCGAAACCGTCTGCGTGGTGGGCGAATCGGGGTCGGGCAAATCGGTGTCCTCGCTGTCGCTGATGCGGCTGGTGGAATATGGCGGCGGCGACATTGCCGGGGGACGGCTGCTGTTCGACCGCCGCGACGGGGGCGAGATCGACCTTGCCCAGACCGACCAGACCACCATGCGCGCCATCCGCGGCGACGAGATCGGCATGATCTTCCAGGAGCCGATGACCGCGCTCAACCCGGTCTTCACCGTGGGCCGCCAGCTGACCGAGGGGCTGCGCGTGCATCGCGGCATGTCCAGAACGCAGGCCGAGGAACGCGCGCTGGAGCTTCTGCGCGAGGTGCGCATCCCCGAACCCGAACGCCGCCTGAAACAGTACCCGCACGAGCTGTCCGGCGGGATGCGCCAGCGTGTGGTGATCGCAATGGCCATGGCCTGCCGCCCGCGCCTGCTGATCGCCGACGAACCCACCACCGCGCTCGACGTGACCATCCAGGCGGAGATCCTGGCGCTGATGGACCGGCTGAAACGCGAAACCGGCACCGCGGTGATGTTCATCACCCATGACATGGCGGTGGTCGCCCAGATGGCCGACCGCGTGGTGGTGATGTTCCGCGGCAACAAGGTCGAGGAAGGCCCGGTCGCACAGATCTTCGAGGCCCCGCAGCACCCCTATACCAAGGCGCTTCTGGCCGCGGTGCCCAAGCTGGGCGAGATGACGGGCACCGATCTGCCCTCGCCCATGAAGCTGCTGGGCCGCGAAAACCAGAACCTCGACCCGATCCCCGGATCGGACGAGGTGCTGCTCAGGGTCGAGAACCTGACCACGCGGTTTGCCGTCAAGGGCGGGTTCTTCCGCCGCACCGTGGCCAATGTGCACGCGGTCGAGGATATCTCGTTCACCCTGAACAAGGGCCAGACCCTCAGCCTCGTGGGCGAATCGGGGTGCGGCAAGTCCACCGCCGGCCGGTCGATCCTGCGCCTCGTCGAACCGCTGTCGGGCAAGATCGACGTCGATGGCGTGGATGTCATGGCGCTCAGCCCCGGCCAGCTGCGCAATGAACGGCGCGAGATGCAGATGATCTTCCAGGATCCCTTTGCCTCGCTGAACCCGCAGCTGCAACTGGCCGACCAGGTGGCCGAACCGATCCACAATTACGGCACCGCCACCGGCTCGGCCGTGCATGACATCGTGGCCAACCTGTTCGACCGTGTGGAACTGCCGCGCAGCTTCATGCGCCGCTTCCCGCACGAGCTGTCGGGCGGCCAGCGCCAGAGAATCGCCATCGCCCGCGCGCTGGCGCTGAACCCCAAGCTGATCGTCTCGGACGAGGCGGTCTCGGCGCTGGACGTCAGCGTGCAGGCCCAGGTGCTGAACCTGATGATGGAACTGCAGGCGGATCTGGGCCTCAGCTATCTTTTCATCAGCCACGACATGGCGGTGGTGGAACGCGTCAGCCACAAGGTGGGTGTGATGTATCTGGGCCGCATCGTCGAGATCGGCCCGCGCCGCGCGGTCTTTGAGGACCCGCAGCACCCCTATACCCGCGCGCTGATGAAGGCCGTGCCCATCGCCGATCCGCGCAAGCGGAAGTCGGAGAAGGACCTGAACTTCAAGCCGATCCCGTCGCCGATCCACCCCATCGGCTACGAGGCCGCGCCGTCGGAATATGACGAGGTGAGCCCGGGCCATTTCGTGCTGACCACCGACAGCGGGTACTGAGCGCGCGGCCCGGGCGGGGACGGGGCGATGCGGGTGCTGCTGGGCCTTCTGGCGATGGCGCTGTGCGGGCTGGCGATCTGGTGGCTGGCGCAGGGGCTGGCCCCGGTCAAGCAGGTGCGGCTGGCCGCGGGCGGGCAGGGTGGCGGCTACTGGCAGGTGGCCGAGCGCTACCGCACGATCCTGGCCCGCGACGGCATCACCCTGACCGTGATCGAAACCGCCGGATCGGTCGAGAACGTGCGGCACCTGAACGAGGGCAGCGCCGACGTGGCCCTGCTGCAAGGCGGGATCGCCGCGCCCGCCGGGACCGAGGCGCTGGCAGCGCTCTTTCCCGAACCGCTTCTGCTCTTTGCGCGCACCGATGCGAAGGTGCCGCGCAATCCCGGGGCCTGGCAGGGCCTTGCCATTGCTGCGGGCGCGCCCGGTTCGGGCACGCGCCACGCCGCCGACACCTTCTTTGCCGCCGCAGGCCACGCGCCGCGCGCCAACACCACCGTGTCGCAAAGCGGGGCGGCCGCGGCGCAGGCGCTGGTCGCGGGCGAGGTGGACATCGCGCTGTTCGTCGCCCCGCTTTCGGCGCCCTATCTGCAGCCGCTTTTCGACGATCCGGCGGTCACGCTGCTGCCGCTCGACTACCTCGCCGCGCTGATTTCGCGGATGCCGCAATCCGAACGCCGCGTGCTGCCCGCCGGTGCGGTCACGCTCGACCCGCCGGTGCCCGCCGCCGACATCGCGCTGGCCACGCTGACCGCGCGCCTGGTGGCGCGCGACACGCTGCACCCGTCGCTGGTCGACCGCCTTGTCGAGGCCGCGCGCGAGATACATGACCTGCGCGACCCGCTTGTGCGCGAGGGCGACTTTCCCACGCTCGACGGCCTCGGGATGCCGGTGAACGTCTATGCGCAGGACCTGTTGCGCAACGGCACCTCTCCGCTGCAGGACTACCTGCCCTACTGGGTGGTGGCGCAGATCAACCGTTTCGCGATCCTGCTGGTGCCGGTCTTCCTGCTGCTCCTGCCGATCCTGCGCGCGCTGCCGGGGCTTTACCAGTGGCGCATGCGGGCGCGGGTGTTCCGCTACTATCAGGAGATCCGCGAGATCGACACGCGGCTTGCCAAGGCCTCGCGCGAGGAATTGCCGGAACTGGCCCGGCGGCTGGAGCAGATCGACCGCGAGCTGACCGAACTGCCGCTGCCCCTGCCGTATCGGGGCAATGCCTACACCGCCCGGATGCATCTGGACCTGTTGCGCCGACGCATCGAAACAAGCCTCGCCTGACGAAAGGGGTGCGATGTCCAGCCTTGCCCGCGCTCCGTGGACGCCATGAAACGCCTCTTGCGCGTCTTTGCCGGGCTGGTGCTGTGCCTGGCGCTGGTCGCCTGCGTGCAGCAGATGCGGCTGTCGGGGGCGTCCGACCTGCCTGCCGCGCGGGCGGACCTGCTGCGCGTCGCCAGCCTGAACGTGCATTACATCGTGCTCGGCCGCGAGACCGGCGATTGGGGCGTGGCCGACTGGGAAGGCCGCCGCGTCTCGCTGGATGGGGTGTTCAGGGCGCTGGAGGCCGATCTGGTGGCCTTCCAGGAGATGGAGAGCTTTGCCCGCGGCTCCGACGGCTCCGTCAACCTGGCGCGCGACTGGCTCTTGGCGCGCAATCCCGGCTACCGCGCCGCGGCGAACGGGGATTGGCGGGCGTTCCCGTCGACCCAGCCGATCTTCTACCGTCCCGACAGGCTGCGGATGGTCGACCAGGGCTGGTTCTTCTTTTCCGAGACACCGGACGTCCTTTACGCCCGCACCTTCAACGGCTCCTGGCCCGCCTTTTGCTCCTGGGCAGAGTTCGAGGACGTGCAGGGGCGCAGGTTCCGCGTGGCCAACGTGCATTTCGACTTCTCCAGCCGATCCAACCGGCGACGGTCGGCGGAACTGGTGCGCGACCGGCTTGCGCCGGTGATCGAGGGCGGTCTGCCGGTGATCCTGCTGGGCGATCTGAACGCCGTGCAGGGGGCCTACACGATGGAGGTGCTGGAAGCGGCGGGCCTGAGCTTTCCACGCGTGCCCTCCGCCACCTTCCATTTCGACCGCGGCCTGCACCTGGTCGGCGCGATCGACCATGTGGGGCTGGGGCCGGGCGTGACGCTGGCGGGTGGACCTTACGTGGTGCAGCGGCAGTTCGCCGGCGACTGGCCCTCGGACCACCACCCGGTGGTGGCGGATGTGGTGGTGGAGTGAGGGGCGGAAGGCAGCCTGCGGCCTTGACCCCGAGCCCTTGTGCACAATCCATGGACCATTCCTGACGCTTCCCGCATCTTTCTGGCCGGAAGGGGCTGAACTTGCGCCGTCCAGCCTCTACCATCCGGACAAACCCCTGAAAGGACGCCCATGCCCGACCGCCTGACCCCCCGCGCCATCCTCGACACGCTGGTCGCCTTTCCCACCGTCAGCCGCGACACCAACCTGCCGCTGATCGACTGGGTGCAGGCCTATCTCGAAAGCCACGGCATCGAGGCCCGTCGCCATGTCAAGGCCGACGACCCGAGCAAGGCCGCGCTTTATGCCCATGTCGGCCCGCAGGTCGATGGCGGCGTTGTGCTGTCGGGCCATACCGACGTGGTGCCCACCGACGGGCAGGACTGGTCCACCGATCCCTTCACCGTGACCGAGAAGGACGGCAAGCTCTATGGCCGCGGCACCTGCGACATGAAGGGGTTCGACGCGCTGGCGATCTGGGCGCTGGTCGAGGCACAGCATCGCGGCGTGACCCGCCCGTTGCAGATCGCGCTGTCCTATGACGAAGAGGTGGGCTGTACCGGCGCGCCCGACCTGGTGGCCGCCATGGCGGACCTGCCGCGCGCCTCCGACGTGATCGTGGGCGAACCGACGATGCTGCGCGTCGTGACCGGGCACAAGGGCGGGCTGGGCTTCAACGTGCATGTGCACGGCTACGAGGTGCATTCCTCGCTGCTGCATACCGGGGTCAGCGCGATCATGTGGGGGGCCAAGCTGGTGGACTGGACCAATCACCTCAACGACAGCCTGTCCGCCGCCCGGCCCGCGCCGATGGCCGCGCTTTTCGACCCGCCCTATACCAACGCCCATGTGGGCCAGATCTCGGGCGGGACCGCGCACAACATTGCCGCCAGGGACTGCACCTTTGGCGTCAGCTTCCGTGTCGTGCCGGGCGAGACGCTGGACCAGTGGCGCGCGCTCCTGTCGGACAAGGTCGCCGAACTGACCGCCGCCATGCAGCAGATCCGGCCCGAGGCCTGGATCGAAGTGGTCGAAGCCTCGGCGCTGCCGCCCTTTGCGCCCACCGAGGACAACCGCGCCGAAGCGCTGGCCCGACAGCTGACCGGCGACAATTCCGACAATTTTGTCAGCTATGCCACCGAGGCCAGCCATTTCCAGTCCGGCGGCTATGACGTCGTGGTCTGCGGGCCGGGCAGCATCACCGTGGCGCATCAGCCCGACGAGTACCTGACGCTGGCGCAGTTCGCCGAGGGCCAGCGCTTCATGGAGCGGCTGCTGGAGACGCTGGCGTGATCTTTCCCTTCCGTGACGATGGCCCGCTGGAGCATGTCGGGCCGCTGCCCGAAAGCGCCGACCTTGTGGTGATCGGCGGCGGGGTGATCGGGGTGTGCACCGCGCTTTTCGCCGCCCGCAAGGGGCTGCGCGTGGCGCTGGTGGAAAAGGGCCGGGTCGCTGCCGAGCAATCCAGCCGCAACTGGGGCTGGATCCGCGTGCAGGGGCGCGACCTGGCCGAGATCCCGGTGGCGCAGGAGGCGCAGGCGCTCTGGCGGGCGCTGGACGCGGAATGCGGCGGGCGGCTGGGCGTGGCGCAGGTGGGGGTGACCTACCTGGCCCGGACCGGGGACGAGATGGCCGGGTTCGACGGCTGGCTGCGGCAGGCGGGCCATCTGGGCGTCACGTCGCGCCTGCTGGACCGCGCCGAAACCGCGGCGCTGCTGGGCTGCGAGGGTCCGTGGCTGGGCGCGCTGCACACGCCGACCGATCTCAAGGGCGAGCCCTGGGTCGCGGTGCCCGAACTGGCGCGGCTTGCGGTGTCCGAAGGCGTGACCATCGTGGAGCATTGCGCCGCGCGCTGTCTCGAACAGCAGGGCCGGCGGGTGACGGCGGTGCTGACCGAACAGGGCCGCATCGCCTGCGACCAGGTGGTGCTGGCCGGCGGCGCATGGTCGGGGCTGTTCCTGCGCCGGCACGGGATCGACATTCCGCTTCTGTCGGTGCGCTCCACCGCGCTGGCCACCGGGCCGCTGCCGCAGGCGCTGTCCACGGCGGCGGTGGATGACGTGATGGCGATGCGGCCGCGCGCGGATGGCGGCTACACGCTGGCCCCGGCGGCTTATGCCGAGCTGTATCTGGGCCGCGACGCGCTGCGCCATGCATGGCGCTACCTGCCGCTGGCGCTGTCGGGCGAGTTCGACGTGCACCTGCGCGGCCCGGCCCCGGCGGGCTATCCGGACGCGCTCTCGACGCCGCGGGCCTGGACGGCAGGGGAGGAAAGTCCGTTCGAGCGCCTGCGCATCCTGAACCCGCCGCCCGATCCCGGCAAGGTGCCGGAACTCAAGCGCCGTTTTGCCGCGCTTTATCCGCAGATGGGCCGGGTGCCGATGCAGGCGGCCTGGGCGGGGATGATCGACGTGCTGCCCGACGTGGTCCCGGTGGTGGATCGCGCGGAGGCGGTGCCGGGGCTGATCGTGGTGACGGGGATGTGCGGGCACGGCTTTGGCGCGGGCCCGGGCTTTGGCCGCATCGCCGCCGACCTTGCGGCGGGTGCCGACCCGGGCGTGGACCTGGAGCGCTTTCGGCTGTCGCGTTTTTCCGACGGCTCGGTCCTGCGCCGCGGGCCCAATCTCTGAGCCCCGGGGCGGGTTGGGTCGGATGACCTACCCTACGGGGGACGGGGCGGGCCGTGCCCGGCGCGGAGAGGTCGTGCCGGCGGGGCCGTTGCCGGGGGGCGCTGCCCCCGTCCGCGCGGGGCGCGGACTCCCCCGGAGTATTTCGGGAAAGATGAAAGACGGGGCAGGGCGCGTGTCCGGCATGGGCGCGGCTCTCTTGCCCTGTGCGGCGGGGCGTGCCACGGTTGCGTCAGCGCTGCCCTGGAGGTTTCATGCCCGTCCGCAACCGTATCGCCGAATTCCACGACGACCTGACCGCGTGGCGGCGTGATCTGCACGCCTTTCCCGAACTGCGTTTCGAGGAAACGCGCACCGCCGCCGCGGTAGCCCGGAAGCTGCGCGGTTTCGGCGTGGACGAGGTGCATGAGGGTGTGGGCAAAACCGGGGTCGTCGCGGTGATCCGCGGGCGGCAGACCGGATCCGGCCGCACGCTGGGCTTTCGCGCCGACATGGACGCGCTGCCGATCACCGAGTCGACGGGGGCGGCGCATGCCTCGCAGCATCCGGGTGTGATGCATGCCTGCGGGCATGACGGGCACACCACGATGCTGCTGGGCGCGATGCGTCACCTGGCCGAGACGCGCAATTTCGACGGCACCGTCGTGGCGCTGTTCCAGCCCGCCGAAGAAGGTGGCGGCGGGGCGAAGGCGATGGTCGAGGACGGGGTGATGGACCGGTTCGGCATCGACGAGGTCTATGGCATGCACAACATGCCCGGGCTGCCGGCGGGCCAGTTCGCCATCCGACCCGGTCCGATGCTGGCGGCGGCCGACGCCTTCCGCATCACCGTGCAGGGCCGGGGCGGGCATGCGGCCAGGCCCGAGACATGTGTCGACACCAATCTGGCCGCCGCGCATGTGCTGGTGGCGCTGCAATCCATCGTGGCGCGCAACACCGATCCGCAGGCAGCGGTCGTGGTCTCGGTGGGCGGGCTGCGCTCGGACAGCGACGCGTACAACGTGATCCCCGACAAGGTGGTGCTGAAAGGCACGACGCGGTTCCTGGATCCCGGTCTGCGGCCCTATGTCGAGCAGCGCATCGGCGAGGTGGCCGCGGCCACCGCGCAGGCCTACGGGGCCAGTGCGCGGCTGCGCTATGTCCCCGGCGTGCTGCCCACCGTCAACAGCGCCGAGCAGACCGAGATTGCCGCCCGCGCTGCCGAGGCGGTGGCGGGCCATGTCGACCGCGCCATCCCGCCGGTCATGGGCGGCGAGGATTTTTCCGACATGCTGGCGGTGCGTCCCGGCGCCTTCATCTTTGTCGGCAATGGCGACAGCGCCGGGCTGCATCACCCGGCTTACGATTTCAATGACGCGATCCTGCCGGCGGGGGCAAGCTGGTTCACCGAACTGGCCGAAACCCGCCTGGCGCTGGCCTGACCGCCGGACGCGATACCTTCAGGAGACTTCCATGCCCGTCAAGAACCGCTTTGCCGAATTGCAGGACGAGATCACGGCCTGGCGCCGTGACATCCACGCCCATCCCGAACTGCTGTTCGACACCCATCGCACCAGCGCGCTGGTGGCCGAGAAGCTGCGCGCCTTCGGCTGCGACGAGGTGGTCGAGGGCATCGGCCAGACCGGGGTCGTGGGGGTCATCAAGGGCCTCCAGTCGGGTTCGGGCAAGGTGGTGGGCCTGCGCGCCGACATGGACGCGCTGCCGATCGAGGAGCGGACCGGGCTGCCCTATGCCTCGCAGACGCCCGGCGCGATGCATGCCTGCGGCCATGACGGCCATACCGCGATGCTGCTGGGGGCGGCGCGCTACCTTTCGGAGACGCGCAATTTCGACGGCACCGTAGTGCTGATCTTCCAGCCCGCCGAAGAGGGCGGCGGCGGCGGGCGCGAGATGTGCGCCGACGGCATGATGGACCGCTGGGGCATCCAGGAGGTGTACGGCATGCACAACTGGCCGGGTCGTCCGGTGGGCAGCTTTGCCATCCGCCCCGGCGCGTTCTTTGCTGCCGCGGACCTCCTGACCATCGAGATCACCGGCAAGGGCGGGCATGCCGCCAAGCCGCACGAGACCGTGGATCCGACGATCTGCGCCGCGCAGCTGGTGAGCGCGCTGCAGACCATCGCCAGCCGCAATGCCGATCCGATCAGCCAGATCGTGGTGTCGATCACCTCGTTCGAGACCTCGTCGCATGCGTTCAACGTGATCCCGACCTCGGTCACGCTGCGTGGCACGGTGCGCACGCTCAGCCCGGAGAACCGCGACCTGGCCGAGGCGCGGATCAAGACGCTGGCCACCGCGCTGGCGCAGGGCTTCGGGGCCGAGGCGCGGGTGGATTACAAGCGCAACTACCCGGTCATGGTGAACCACGACGCGCAGACAGAGTTTGCCGCTGCCGTGGCGGCCTCGGTCTCGGGCAGGTGTGACGAGGCCCCGCAGGTGATGGGGGGCGAGGATTTCGCCTTCATGCTGGAGGAACGGCCGGGGGCCTATATCCTGGTGGGCAACGGGGACACGGCGCATGTGCACCACCCGGAGTACAACTTCAATGACGAGGCGATCCCGGCGGGCTGTTCCTGGTGGGCCGAGATCGTGGAACAGCGGATGCCGCTGGGGTAACCGCGCAGGGTGCGTGCAAACACGCACCCTGCGGGCTGTTACCGGCGCTGCTTTGACTTGGCGGCCATCACACCCCTGACCATCTTGCCAAAGGCCTTGTCGCGGGCGCGGGCCTCGGCCAGCGTGGCGTTGTTGTGGGCGTCTTCGCGTTGCAGTTTGCGCCAGCGTTCCAGACGCGCGGGATCGAGGCGGCCGTCCGCCAGGGCGGCCGCCACCGCGCATCCCGGCTCGGCCTCGTGGGCGCAGTCGCGAAAGCGGCAGTCCCGCGCCAGCGCCGCGATGTCCTCGAACACGGCACCGATGCCCTCTGCCGCGTCGGCCAGTTGCAGCTCGCGCATGCCCGGCGTGTCGATCAGCCAGCCGCCCGCGCCGGTCGGCACCAGTTCGCGCGCCGTGGTGGTGTGGCGCCCGCGCGCATCGTCTTCGCGGATGGCTTGCGTCGCACCCTCCGGCGCGGCGGTCAGGGCGTTGCGCAGGGTGGTCTTGCCCACGCCGGAACTGCCCACCAGCGCCAGCGTCTGCCCGTCGCGGCACCAGGGGTGCAGGCGGGCCACCTCGTCCGGGTCGGTGGCGTTCAGCGCCAGCGCCGTCACCAGCGGCGACAGGCGCTGCGCCGCCATCAGGTCGTCGCGCGGGTCGATGGCCAGATCGGCCTTGGTCAGGATCACCAGCGGCAGCGCGCCGCTGGCGGTCACCATGGCCAGGTACCGCTCCAGCCGTGCGACGTTGAAATCGGCATTGCAGGAGGTGACGATGCCCACCGTGTCCACATTGGCGGCGATGCGCTGGGTTTCGGCCCGCGTGCCCGCGGCGCGGCGGGTCAGCTGGGTGTACGGGGCCAGCCGGCGCAGGGCGCGCGGGCCGTCGCAGAGCACCCAGTCCCCCACGGCATAGTGCCCTGCGGGCTCTGCAGGGATCAGCGAGAGCGGCCCGGAGGGCCCCAGCGACTCCAGCCGGTCGCGATGCACGGCGCTGAGCCGGGCGGGGGTGAGGCGGGTTTCGTCAGCCTCCAGCTGACGGGCGAAATGGGCCGACCAGCCAAGGCCGGCAAGAATCTGGTTTGTCAATTCAGTCATCCCGTTCGGACATGCGTCTGACACTGCCGCAGGGCAGTGCCGCAAAAGCGCGCGGGCGGCGTGGCCTCAGGCCGACGCGGCCCGGAGGGGGAAGGCAAGCTCCATGAGTCCTCCGTCCGGTTGGGGTGCAGGCAGGATAGGCGGGCCGGGTCCGCGCCGCAAGCGCGCTGGTCAATCCGACCGGGCATTGTTATGTCCGCGCCACATCCCGTCACGCCGGAGCGCCGCCATGACCCGAGCCGCCAATGTCATGTGCATCAAGTGGGGCACGCTGTACGGCCCCGATTATGTCAACCGCCTCTATTCCGGCGTGCGCCGCCACCTGTCGCGCCCGGTGCGGTTCTTCTGCATGACCGACGATGCGGCGGGCCTTCACCCGGATGTGGAGATCCTGCCGCTGCCGGTCGAACCCTTTGCCGAGCCGATGAACGCGGCGCTGGCGGTGGCCAACCGGCAGGGGGCGATGCGCAAGGTGTCGCTGTTCCGGCCGGGGCTGGTGGCCGATCTGGACGGGCCGGTGCTGGGCTTCGACCTCGATGTGGTGATCACCGGCGGGCTGGACGAGATCCACGACATGGCCCCGGGCAAGGTGGCGATGCGCCATGACTGGACGGAAAAGCGCAAGGGGCGGCCCACCGGGCACGGATCGGTCTTTCGTTTCGACCCGGCATTGCACGGGTTCTTGTACGACGACATTGCCGCCAACCCCTATGCCGAGGTGGAAGAGGCCCGCGGGTCCGAGCAACGCTATACCTCGCACAAGGCCATGGCGCGCGGGGTTTTCGACTATATCCCAGAGGATTGGGTGGTGTCGTTCAAGTATGACTGCAACCCGTTCCCGGGCAACTGGCTGCGCCCGCCGCGCCTGCCGGACAGCGCGCGGGTGGTGTGTTTTCACGGGCGGCCCAAGATGCCCGAGGCGGTTGCGGGCTATTCCGGGTCGGTCCTGCGCCGGTCGCGCCCCTGTGACTGGCTCAAGGCGCACTGGATCGACGCGGCGCGGGCCGATCTGGGCCGGGGCTGGGCCTGACGGTCGGGGGCGGCGGCAAGATTTTTCGGCGAAAAATCTTGCGCCCCGGCGCTGGGCGCGCGGGGCGGGACGACGATTTTTCGGCGAAAAATCGTCGATCGCCCGGCGGCACCGTTACGCGCCGCCCTTGCCCCCGCTTGGCCTGACGCGGTAAGAGCGTCAAAAGACCACGTGAGGGAAGGGCAGAAGCATGACACGTCGCGTCGTTGTCACCGGGCTTGGGCTTGTCACACCATTGGCCTGCGGGGTGGATCAGAGCTGGAGCCGCCTGCTGGACGGCCGGTCCGGCGCAGGGGCCATCTCCCGGTTCGATGCCAGTCATCTGGCCACCACCTATGCCTGCGAGGTACCGCTGGGCGATGGCAGCGACGGCACCTTCAATGCCGATGACTGGATGGAGAAGAAGGAGCAGCGCAAGGTTGACGACTTCATCCTCTACGGCATCGCCGCCGCCGAACAGGCGGTGCGCGATGCCGGCTGGATGCCCGAGGACGAAGAGGGCCGCCAGCGCACCGGCGTGATGATCGGTTCGGGGATCGGCGGGCTGAACTCCATCGCCGAAACCGCGCTGCTGATCCGCGACAAGGGCCCGCGGCGGGTGTCGCCTTTCTTCATCCCGGGCGCTCTGATCAACCTGATCTCGGGCAACGTGTCGATCCGCTACGGCTTCAAGGGCCCCAACCACGCGGTGGTCACCGCCTGCTCCACCGGCGCGCATGCCATCGGCGATGCCGGGCGGATGATCCGGTACGGCGATGCCGACGTGATGGTCGCCGGCGGGGCCGAGGCGGCGATTTCCGAGATCGGGATTGCCGGCTTCAACGCCTGCAAGGCGCTGTCGACGCGGCGCGGCGACGCGCCGGAAACCGCCTCGCGCCCCTATGATGCCGACCGTGACGGCTTTGTCATGGGCGAAGGCGCAGGCGTCGTGGTGCTGGAAGAGTACGAGCACGCGAAGGCCCGCGGCGCGCGCATCTATGCCGAGCTCTGCGGCTATGGCCTGTCCGGGGACGCCTATCACATCACCGCCCCGAGCGAGGATGGCGACGGGGCCGAGCGCTCCATGCGGGCGGCGCTGAAGGATGCGGGGCTGGTGCCCTCGGCCATCGACTACATCAACGCGCATGGCACCTCGACCATGGCGGACACCATCGAGCTTGCCGCGGTCGAACGGCTGCTGGGCGATCACGCGGCGCAGGCGACCATGTCGTCGACCAAGTCGATGACCGGGCATCTGCTGGGCGCGGCGGGCGCGATCGAGGCGATCTTCTCGATCCTCGCGATCCGCGACCAGGTGGCCCCGCCGACCATCAACCTCGACACGCCCGCCGTGGAAACCCCGCTGGACCTGGCCGCCAATGCAAAGCGGGCGCGCAAGGTGGACTACGCCTTGTCCAATTCGTTCGGCTTTGGCGGCACCAATGCAAGCGTGATCTTCGGCAAGGTGGCGTAAGCCATGTGGCGTCACATCGCGTCGAACGCGCTGTCGTTCCTCGTTGTCCTGGTGTTCCTGATGGGCGGCGCGCTGATCTGGGCGCAGAACAGCTATGTCGCCAGCGGCCCGCTGGACCAGGCGATCTGCCTCGAGGTGCCGCGCGGCAGTTCGATGGGACGGGTGTCGGAAAACCTCGAAGACCAGGGCGCGATCTCCAGCGCGGTGCTGTTCCGGCTGGGCGCGGATTACACCGACCGGGCGCAGGCGCTGAAGGCGGGCAGCTATCTGGTGCCCGAACGCGCCTCGATGGCCGAGATCACCGACATCATCACCCGCGGCGGCGCCTCGACCTGCGGGACCGAGGTGGTCTATCGCATCGGCATCACCCGCGCCACCGTGCAGGTGCGCGAGATCGACCCGGCCACGGGCCGCTATGTCACCCAGGCCAGCTTTGACCCGGCCGAGGGCGCGCCGCCCGCGGAATACCGCGCCGTGCGCAACCGCCCCGACACGCGCTACCGCATCGCGCTGGCCGAGGGCGTGACCAGCTGGCAGGTGGTCGAGGAACTCAAGCAGCTCGACATCCTGGACGGCGGCGCCGATGTGCCGCCCGAGGGCAGCCTTGCGCCGGACAGCTACGAGGTCAGCCCGGGCGACAGCATCGGCTCGGTGCTTGCGCGCATGCAGGAGGCGCAGGAGCTGATCCTCGCCCGCGCGTGGGAGAGCCGCGCCGGGGACCTGCCGCTCGACAGCCCCGAAGAGGCGCTGATCCTCGCCTCGATCATCGAGAAGGAAACCGGCGGGCCGGAAGAGCGCGGACTGGTGGCCAGCGTCTTCGTCAACCGCCTGGAACGCGGCATGCGCCTGCAGACCGACCCGACGGTGATCTACGGCATCACGCAAGGGCAGGGCGTGCTGGGGCGCGGCCTGCGCCAGTCGGAGCTGCGCCGCGCGACGCCGTGGAACACCTACGTGATCGACGGCCTGCCGCCGACGCCCATCGCCAACCCGGGCCGCGCCAGCATCGAGGCGGCGCTGAACCCGGATGACACGGATTTCATCTTCTTCGTCGCCAGGACGCTGGACCCGGCCGACGGCCACAACTTCGCCGCCACCCTCGACGAGCACAACCGCAACGTCGCCGCCTACCGCGCGCTGGAGCGGGCGAACCAGTAGGGGGGTGAGGGTAGTTTTTATACTGGAAGTATCAGTTTGAGTACTGACGGCCCGGAGCTGCAGTTCACACACACCTAGCGAACGCTCTCATGCGCGCACAGCTTGACTTCGCGCCTGCAGCGAACTTCCGCTTCCCGCCCAAAATGCTCAATGCTGCTTCAAGGCACTGCGACCAAATCGGCTGTAAGCCAACCGCCCGGTATCGACCTCTGACGCGCGGGGCGGAACATCCCCCCCTCATCCCCCCGCAATCGCCCTCTGCGCCTTCTTCGTCAGGCCCGCAAAGACGATGCGGTAGGAGGTCTCGATGCGGTCGCGGAGTTCGTCTTCGGGGATGGTGTCCCAGTCCACGCGGACCCAGGAGCGGTGGAAATAGGGGGCGCGGTGGGCGCGGTGCATCTCGATCAGCAGGGTCGCGTCCTCGATCGAGGGGGTCTTGACCGAGACGCCGTCATTCGCCACGCCGATGCAGGCGAACAGCTTGCCGCCCACCTTCCACGCATCGTGTCCGCCGCCCCAGGGGTCGGACCATTCGGCCCCGGGCAGCGCGCGGCAGATCTCGTTGACGGTCTCGCGGCTCATGCCCCGATCCTGCCAGCCCCGGGGCGGCCCGGCAAGGGCTGCGCTATTTCCATCCCGGCGCGAAGTTGCTAAGCCCGCCGCGACCCGTGCGACGGAGGCGCTATGGACATCTTCCTTACCAATACCCGGACCCGCAGGAAAGAGCGCTTTGCCCCGCTCGACCCGTCCCATGTGCGGATGTATGTCTGCGGGCCCACCGTCTATGACCGCGCGCATCTGGGCAATGCGCGGCCCGTGCTGGTGTTCGACGTGCTCTACCGGCTGTTGCGTCATGTCTACGGGGCAGGGCACGTCACCTATGTGCGCAATTTCACCGATGTGGACGACCGGATCAACGAGACGGCGCTGAAGCGCAAGCAGGCCGGGGCGGCGGGGACGCTGGAGGCCTTGATCGCCGAGCGGTCGGACGAGACGATCCGCTGGTATCACGAGGACATGGATGCGCTTGGCGCGCTGCGCCCCGATCATGAACCGCGCGCCACGGGCTATATCGCCCAGATGGTGGCGATGATCGAGGGGCTGATCGACAAGGGCTTTGCCTATGCGGCCGAGGGGCATGTGCTGTTTGCCGTGGACCGGTTTGCCGCCTATGGCGCGCTGTCGGGGCGGTCGGTGGACGACATGATCGCCGGCGCGCGGGTCGAGGTCGCGCCCTACAAGCGCAACCCGATGGATTTCGTGCTGTGGAAGCCCTCCGACGGGGACCTGCCGGGCTGGGACAGTCCCTGGGGCCGGGGGCGGCCGGGCTGGCATATCGAATGCTCGGCCATGGCCAAGGCGCTTCTGGGCGAGGTGTTCGACATCCATGCCGGCGGCAACGACCTGATGTTCCCGCATCACGAGAACGAGATCGCGCAAAGCTGCTGCGCCAACGGGACGGAGGCCATGGCGCAGGTCTGGCTGCACAACGAGATGCTGCAGGTGGAAGGGCGGAAGATGTCCAAGTCGCTGGGCAATTTCTTTACCGTCCGCGACCTGCTGGAGCAGGGCGTGCCGGGCGAGGTGATCCGGTTCGTGATGCTGTCCACGCATTATCGCAAGCCGATGGACTGGACGGCCGAGAAGGCGCGCGAGGCGGAGGGCACCTTGCGGAAATGGCGCGGCCTGGTGGACGGTGTCGAGGCCGGGCCGGTGCCCGACGGGGTGTTGGCGGCGCTGGCCGACGACATCAACACTGCCGGCGCGATTGCCGAACTGCACCGCCTGGCCTCGGCCGGGGAGGCCCCGGCGCTGAAGGCCGGGGCGGCGTTGCTTGGGCTGCTGGGGGAGGATCTGGGCGGCTGGGACGTGGTAGTGGCCGATCTTTCGGAATGGGAGACGCGGCTGGCCGAGGCGCGGGCGCAAGCGATGCAGAGCAAGGACTTTGCCGAGGTGGATCGGCTGAAGGCGGCGCTGGTGGCGGCCGGGGTCGAGGTGCGCATGTCGAAGGCGGGCGTGGCGCTGGTGCCGGGCCCGGGGTTCGACATGGCGCGGCTGGAGGCGCTGACATGACCGGCGGGGTGCCGCGGCACGGGCAGAGGGGGCTCTGCCCCCGCGCCTTCGGCGCCCCCCGGGGCATTTTTCCCAAGAAGAAGACAGGGGCGTTGCGTCCTGCGGAGCGGGGGAGGCTCGGGTGACGGAACGGCTTTATCTTTACGACACCACCCTGCGCGACGGGCAGCAGACGCAGGGGGTGCAGTTCTCGACCCCGGAAAAGCTGCGCATCGCGGCGGCGCTGGACGTGCTGGGGGTGGATTACATCGAGGGCGGCTGGCCCGGGGCGAACCCCACCGACAGTGCGTTCTTTGACGAGGTGCAGGCGACGCGGGCGCGGATGACCGCCTTTGGCATGACGCGGCGCGCGGGCCGGTCGGTGGAGAATGACGACGTGCTGGCGGCGGTGACCAATGCCGGGACGGGTGCGGTCTGCCTTGTGGGCAAGAGCCATGATTACCACGTCACCCGGGCGCTGGGGGTCACGCTGGAGGAAAACCTGGCCGCGATTGCCGCGTCGATGGCGCATCTCAGGGCGCTGGGGCGCGAGGCGCTGTTCGATGCGGAGCATTTCTTTGACGGCTACAAGGCGAACCCGAGCTATGCGCTGGACTGCCTGGGGGCCGCGCTGGAGGCGGGGGCGGACTGGGTGGTGCTGTGCGACACCAATGGCGGCACGCTGCCCGGAGAGATCGGGCAGATCGTGACGGAGGTGATCGGGGCCGGGATCCCCGGGGCGCGGCTGGGCATCCACACGCATAACGACACCGAAACCGCCGTGGCCGGGTCGCTGGCGGCGGTGGCGGCGGGGGCGCGGCAGATCCAGGGCACGCTGAACGGGCTGGGCGAGCGTTGCGGCAATGCCAACCTGACCGCGCTGATCCCGACGCTTTTGCTGAAGGAGCCCTGGGCCAGCGCGTTCGAGACCGGGGTGAGCCGTGAGGCGCTGGAGGGGCTGACGCGGACCAGCCGGATGCTGGACGACATCCTGAACCGGGTGCCGCAGAAACAGGCGGCCTATGTGGGGGCGTCGGCCTTTGCCCACAAGGCGGGGCTGCATGCCAGCGCGATCCTCAAGGACCCGTCCACCTATGAGCATGTCGACCCGAGCCGGGTGGGCAATGCGCGGATCATCCCGATGTCGAACCAGGCCGGGCAGTCGAACCTGCGCCGCCGCCTGGCCGAGGCCGGGCTGGAGGTGGCGCGCGACGATCCGGCGCTGCCGCGTATCCTGGAGCGGGTCAAGGCGCGCGAGGCCGAGGGCTATTCCTATGACACCGCGCAGGCCTCGTTCGAGCTTTTGGCGCGGGACGAGCTGGGGCTGTTGCCCGACTACTTCGAGGTCAAGCGCTACCGGGTCACGGTGGAGCGGCGCAAGAACAAGTACAACCGCATGGTCTCGCTTTCCGAGGCCGTGGTGGTGGTGAAGGTGGATGGCGTCAAGAAGCTGTCGGTGAGCGAGTCGATGGATGAGGCGGGCTGCGATCGCGGCCCGGTGAACGCGCTGGCCAAGGCCTTGGCCAAGGACCTGGGGCCGTACCAGGCGCTGATCGACGACATGCACCTGGTGGATTTCAAGGTGCGCATCACGCAAGGCGGCACCGAGGCGGTGACGCGCGTGATCATCGACAGCCAGGACGGGCAGGGGCGGCGCTGGTCCACCGTGGGGGTGAGCGCCAACATCGTGGACGCCTCGTTCGAGGCTCTGCTGGACGCGGTCCGGTGGAAACTGGTGAGGGATGCGGGCTGATGGACTGGGAGAGCTTCTTTGTGGTCCACAAGGACCTGCCCCGCGAGGGGCCGGGCGCGCCGGAGGACGTGGCCTGGGCCTGCGCGCTGGCCGGCGTGGCGGCGGATGCGGTGATCTGCGACGCGGGCTCCGGCCCTGGCGGGGACGTGGCGGCCTTGCTGGCGGCGGCGCCGCGGGGTCGTGTCGTGGCGGTGGACATGCATTTCGGCGCGGCGGCTGACGCGCGGTTTGCCGACGAGACGCGGGCGCGCGGCGTGGCGGGCGATTTCACCGAACTGGACGCCTTGCCGGAGGCGCCGTTCGACCTGATCTGGAGCGCCGGGGCGCTGTATTTCCTGGGGCTGGACGAGGGCCCGCGCGTGATGGCGCGGGCGTTGACGCCGGGCGGCGTGCTGGCCTTTTCCGAACCTTGCCGCTTTGTCGATGCGCCCTCGGACCGGGCGCGGGCGTTCTTCGAGGATTATCCCCTGCGCACGCCCGAGGAGATCGCGGCGAAGGTGGCAGAGGCGGGCTATGACGTGCTGGGCACGCGCAAGGTGCCCGATGCCGGATGGGAGGCGTATTACCAGCCGATGGAGGCGCGGATCGCGGAGTTGCGCGACGGGGCGGATGCGGCCTTGACCGCGATGCTCGACCTGTGCGCGCAGGAGGCCGCAGACTGGCGCGCGGTGCGGGACGAGGTGGGTTATCTGCTGATCGTGGCGCGGCTGCGGTGAGCGATTTCGCCCCCGGGTCGGACCTGTTTGCCTGCGCGCAGATTGTCGAGACGGGCGATCCGGACCGTTTTGCGGCGTGCATGGCGGCCCCCGTGGCGGCGCGGCGCGTGCTGTTTCCGATCTATGCCTTCAATGTCGAGGTGGCGCGCGCGCCCTGGGTGACGCAAGAGCCGCTGATTGCCGAGATGCGGCTGCAATGGTGGGCGGATGCGCTCGACGAGATCGCGGAGGCGCGCGTGGTGCGGCGGCACGAGGTGGTGACGCCGCTGGCCGCGGTGCTGTCGCGTGAGGGCGCGCGGGGCCTTGCCGCCTGCGTGGCGGCGCGGCGGCGCGATGCCGCGCGGCTGCCGATGGAGTCCGTCGCGGCGTGGCGGTCCTATCTGGACGACACCGGCGGGGCGCTGATGTGGGGCGCGGTGCGGGCCCTGGCCGGGGAGCCTGTTGACGAGGCGGCGCAGGCGCGGGCCTTTGCCGCGGGCGGCGCACAGGCCCTGGCGAATTACCTGCTTGCGGTGCCGGATTTCCTGTCGCGCGGGGTGAACCCCTTGCCGGAGATGAGCGAGGCGGCGTTTGCGGGGATGTTGCGGGAGGCTTTGGATGGTTTGCCGCGTGACCGGGCGCGGAGGCCGGCCCAGCGGATCGCGGAACTGGCCGCGTGGCGCGCGCGGGGCGTGCTGCGCCGGGCCTTGCGCGATCCGGCGGCGGTGCCGGAGGGGCGGCTGGCGGAGCCGGAGGTCATGCGGCGCGCGGGGCTGGCATGGCGGGCGCTTTGGCTTTGAGCCGGGTGGCGGGGTGAACCCCGCCCTACGGCCGGTGGGGTGGCCCCGCTTCAGGCGGCCTGCGGATCCCTGGGGCGCAGGGCGAGCCAGATCAGCGCGCCGCCGGCGAGGGCGAGGAAGGGCGCCATGGCGAGGTTGACTGCGGTCCAGCCGGCCTCGGGCGTGCCGCCCGAGCAGTTCATAAGCCCGCCCGAGGCCAGCGAGGCCACGGTCACGCCGCCGAACACGATCAGGTCGTTGAGGCCCTGCATGCGCCCGCGCTCATGCGGGGCGTGGGCCCCGGCCAGCATCGTGGTCGCACCGATGAAGCCGAAATTCCAGCCCAGCCCCAGCAGGATCAGGGCGATGAAGAAATGCTCGAGCTCGACCCCGGAGAGCGCCACGGCCCCGGCGGCGGCGAGGATCGCAAGGCCCGCGCCCATGATGCGTTCGACGCCGAAGCGCGCGATCAGGTGGCCGGTGAAGAAGCTGGGGGCGAACATTGCCAGCACATGCGCGGTGACCACGTCGGCGGCATCGCCGGTTTCGAACCCGCAGCCCACCACCGCGAGCGGTGTCGAGGTCATCACCAGGTTCATCAGCGCGTAGGAGACCATCGCGCAGATCACCGCGACGGCGATGCGCGGGGTGGCCAGAAGCTCCAGCCGGGTGCGGCCGCGCGGGGCGTCCTGTGACGGCACCGGCGGCCGGGGGATGTCGAGGAACAGGAACATCAGCGAGCCCAGCACGTTCAGCACGATCACCAGCAGATAGGCCCCGGCAAAGCTGGCCACCAGCGCCGAGGGATGGTCGATGGCCCCGGTGGAGAGCTTGACCAGCTGCGGCCCGATGATGGCCGAGGCGAGCCCGCCCGCCATGACGTAGGAGATCGCCTTGGGCCGGAAGGCGTCGGAGGCGGTGTCGGCGGCGGCGAACCGGTAGAAACCCTGCGCCGACATGTAGAGCCCCGTGCAGAGCGAGCCCAGCAGGAAGACCGGGAAGGAGGCGAGGTAGAGCCCCGCCACGCAGATCGCCCCCCCCAGCGCACCGCCTGCGGCGCCCAGGAAGAACCCGGCGCGGCGGCCAAAGCGCTGCATCACCCAGGAGAGCGGCGTGGCCGAGAGCATCGAGCCCAGCACGATGAGCGAGATCGGCAGCGTGGCGAAGCACAGATTGGTGGCCAGCGATTGCCCTGCCAGCCCGCCGATGGTGAAGATCATCGGCATCTGCGCGCCGAGGATCGCCTGGGCGAGCACCAGCACGGTGACGTTGCGCGTGGCGCGGCGCGTGGCCGGATCGGTGGAGGGGGTGGTGTCGGTCATGTGTGTCTCGGTACGGCGGCGCGCGACAGATCGCAAGAGGGGAATGTGGGGGGCGGCGCGCGATGGGTGCGGAGCACCCATCCTACGGGGCGCGGCGGTTGCGGGGCGGTCCGGGGGGCGGGGCGATCCGCTGGGCCTGGGCGTCGGCTTCCGGACTCACCAGAACGAAGACCTTCGTTCCAAGGCCGACCCTCGCCCGAGCCGTGCCTGACCGAGGCTCTTGACCGCCCCAAGGAAAATAGCCGTCTCCCCGCAAGCGGGGGCCCTCGGCGATTTTCCTTGGCCCGGTCAAGCGCCCCGGTCCGTCAGGCCCCAGGCGAGGGACGGCTCCGGAACGAAGATCAGCCGCTGGTGTCGCGGCGCGCGGGCGGATAGGAGGGGGACATGGGCAGGGTGGTGATCGTTGGCGGATCGGTGGAGGCCTGGGACCTGGCGCAGGCCGTGCCCGGGGCGCATGTGGTCTTGCCCGGGGCCGAGCGGGTGGCGCGGGACTGGCCCGGCGCGGTGACATCCGGGCTGCCTGCGCGGTTCGAACCGGATGACCTTGTCGTGGAGGCTGCGCATCCTTGCGATGCGGCCACGGCCCTTGCCGTGGCGGCGCGCGTGTATGGCCGGCATCTGCAGCTGGTGCGGCCGGCCTGGCGGCCGGGGCCACGGGATCGCTGGCGGATGGTGCGCGACATGCGTGCCGCGCGCGCGGCTCTGCCCGCCGGGGCAAGGGTGCTGGTGACCACAGGGCGGGCGGATCTGGTGGCCCTGCGCGGGGTCAGGGCGCGGCTGCTTGTGCGGCAGCTGGGTGCGGGGCCGATGCCGCTGGGCCGGGCCTTGCTCGGCGTGGGGCCGTTTGACGCGGCGCAGGAGTTGCAGCTTTTGCGTCGGGAACGGATCGACATGATCCTGACGCGCAATGCAGGCGGGGCCGGCGGCTGGCCCAAGCTGGAGGCGGCGCGCCGGCTGGGTCTGCCGGTGGTGATGGTGGCGCGGCCGGCGCGGCCCCTGGGCGCACGGGTGGCCCATGTGGAGGAGGCGCTGGCATGGCTGCAGCGGAACGGTTGATTCGGGATGATGGCTGCGTCGCCGAAGGCGCGGCCTGGCTGGCCGGTGCCGAGCCGCGCTTTGCCGCGGCGCTGGCGGCCACGGGGCCCTTGCCGCTGCGTCTGCGGCCGGACGGGTTTGCCCAGCTTCTCCAGGCGATCGTCAGCCAGCAGGTCAGCGTGGCCTCGGCCCGGGCGATCTGGACGCGGCTGGAGGCGGCGGGTGCGGTCTCTCCCGGGGCGGTGCTGGCGCAGGGCCCGGACGGGCTGCGCGCGCTGGGCCTGTCGCGGCAGAAGGCGGCCTATGCCTGCGCGCTGGCCGAGGCGGGGATCGACTATGCCGCCTTGCGCGACGCGCCGACCGACGAGGTGATCGCGACGCTGGTCGCCGTGAAGGGCATCGGCGTCTGGACCGCCGAGATCTACGCCATGTTCAGCCTGGGCCGGGCCGATGTCTTTGCGCCGGGCGACCTTGCCTTGCAGGAAGGCGCGCGGATCCTGTTCGATCTGGACGCGCGGCCCAGGGAACGTGCCCTGCGCGAGATGGCCGCGGCATGGCGGCCCTGGCGATCGGTTGCGGCGCGCGCGCTCTGGGCCTACTACCATGTCGTCAAACAGCGGGAGGGCACCTTATGACACGCGTCTTGACCACCGGCCGCAAGGCCCCGGTTTCGGGGGAGCTGCGGTCTTGTGTCGTCTTCCTGCATGGCTATGGCGCAAATGGCGCGGACCTTCTGGGCCTTGCCGACCCGCTGGGCGAGCATCTGCCGGACACGCTGTTCGTGGCCCCCGACGCGCCCGAGGCCTGCGCCGGCGCACCGTTCGGGTTCCAGTGGTTCCCGATCCCGTGGATCGACGGGTCGTCCGAGGAAGAGGCGATGGCGGGCATGGCCCGCGCGGTGGACGACCTGAACGCGTATCTCGATGCGCTGATGGTCGACGAGGACCTGCTGCCGGAACAGGTGGCCCTGTTCGGCTTTTCCCAGGGCACGATGATGAGCCTGCACGTGGCCCCGCGGCGCGAGGACGAACTGGCCGGTGTGGTGGGCTTTTCCGGGCGGCTTCTGGCACCGGAACTGCTGGGGGACGAGGTGGTCAGCCGCCCGCCGGTGCTGCTGGTGCATGGCGACCAGGATGACGTGGTGCCGGTCCAGTCCATGCCGCAGGCGGCCGAGGCGCTGCAGGGGGCGGGCTGGAAAGAGGTCTATGCCCATGTGATGGAAGGCACCGCGCATGGGATCGCGCCGGACGGGCTGGGCGTGGCGCTGGCCTTTCTGCGGGACAAGTGCGGGTTCTGAAGCGGCTACGAAATGGCCCGGATCGCGCATGCCAGGGCTGTGGATAACCGCAGGGAGGGCGTGTGGACAACCCGCCGCGAGGCAAGACGTGTGCTTGTCACGTTGCCGTAACAGAATCGTCGTACTCAGTGATCCAAACACTGCATCTAGCGGGACTTGCCTTGGGCGGAACGCGAGATATAGTGAAGGGCACTGGGGCGGGTCCCCCGTTCCGGTCGCTGAAATCAAGGCGGGCAGAGCGGAGCACGAGTCTTTCATGGACGGCGACTTCAGAACAACTTTCGTGCGCGAACCGGGCGCGCTCAAACACCATCCGGCTTTGGTGCTGAACGCGGATTATCGCCCGCTGTCCTATTACCCGCTGAGCCTCTGGCCCTGGCAGGACGCGGTCAAGGCCGCGTTCCTCGACCGGGTCGACATCGTCGCCGAATATGACGAGGTGGTGCGCAGTCCGAGCATGACGATCAGGATACCCAGCGTGGTGGTCCTGAAAGATTTCGTCAAACCTCAAAAGCGCGTGGCCTTCACGCGCTTTAATTTATTTCTGAGGGACGAATTCCGCTGCCAGTATTGCGGATCGAAGGGCGAGCTGACCTTTGACCACGTTGTGCCGCGCGCCTCGGGCGGGGTGACCAGCTGGGAAAACGTGGTGGCCGCCTGCGCGCCGTGCAACCTGCGCAAAGGCTCCAAGAGCCTGCGCCAGGCGAACATGTCGCTGCGCAAGGTGCCGCGCCAACCCGGCGCGCAGGAGCTGCTGAACATGGGCCGCAAGTTCCCGCCCAACCACCTGCACGAAAGCTGGCTGGACTTCCTGTACTGGGATGCCGAGCTGGAAGCGTAGCGCCGAGGCCTACAGCCCCAGAAACGCGTCCAGCAGCTTGCGGCTGGTGTCCGGCGCGTCGGCGGCAAGCCTTGCCAGCTGGCAGGCCCCCCAGTTCTGGTTGACCGAAACCGTCATGACCACCTGCAACCCGTTGCCATGGGCGGAAAAATCGGGGCCGGAATCGATCCGCGGATCCAGCGCGCGGGTCTGCGGCGTGTCGGGCAGGTCCACCGTGTGGCGGCCGGCGAATTGTGCGCCCAGATCGGCGGCAAGCCGTTCGAACTCGCCGGGGAAGTTGCGGATATTGACCAGCGCGTAGTCCAGCGTCAGGCGGTTGGCGTTCCCGTCCCAGCGCGGGGTCACGCGGAACTCCACCGTCTTGGTGTCCTGGAACAGCTTGGTCTTGACGGTGTCGAACAGCACCTTGATATGCGCCCAGCTTTCGAACCGCACCCGGGTCGACAGCAGCGTGCTGCCATCGGCGGCGACATCTCTGGCATGGGTGGGGCCAACCCAGTACAGCCGCGCCTCGTTGCTGCCCATGTTGCCGCGGGCGCGGGCCAGCGCGTCGAGATCGCTCCAGAGCGCGGGGGCGCGCACGATGCCGCTGAGATGGCAGCGCCCGTCGCGGAACTCGGCTTCGGTGAGGCTGAGCGTGCCCTGCACCGGGCTGCCGGGGGCAAAGGCGCTGATGGGCCAGACGGCCTCTTGCGCCGCAAGGGGCGTGGCGCAGGCCAGCCCGAAGAAGACGGCAAGGGGGCGCAGGATCGGCGTGGACATGGGTCAGCTCTTGCTCCGCGTTATGACAATCAGGGCCTGGACGACGGTATCGAAATGGGCGCTGTCAAGCGATAGCGAAAGGCTGTTGACCGGAAACTCCCGCCCGGCGCGCCCCGGCAGGATCACGTTTTGGGCACGGTAGGTGGCAAATGTGGTGATCCCGCCTTCGAACATGAAGCTTTCGTCCAGCGTGCGGGTGAATTTCCCGGTGATGTCGGTGGCGTCATAGCCGGAGATCTGCAGCAGATCGCCCAGATCGTCCGGCGCGTTGAACGGCACCGACAGGGCCGCCCCGGTGGAGTGGGCGATTTGCGAGAGCGTGTCGCGGTCGGCCTGCGTCAGCCCCGGATCGGCCAGCGTGAACTGCGCGCTGAGCAGGCGGGCCATGAGCGTGCTGTCGGTGCGGTGCGCGGCCAGCGCCACGTGCAGGTCGACCTTCTGATCGGGGGCGATCCCGAACACCATGGTGCGGGTCTGGCTGCCCGCGCTGGCAATGGCGGCCTTCTGCACGTTTTCCACGTCCTGCGGCAGGATTTCCACCCGCGTCGGCAGGCCGGTGGCGGGGTCGGTGGTAAACAGGCCCGAATAGTCGGCGGTGACCGGGCCCAGTTCGACCTCGCGCGCGAACAGGATGCGGCCCTGCACGGTGGTCAGCAGTGCGTCATGTGCGGCGTTGCCGGGGCGCGAGATCAGCTTGCCCATGGAATGGCCCAGCATGTCGGCCATGCGCCGCTCGCCTCGCTGGCGCAGATCGTCTAGCGGAATGCCCACATCCTCGCGCAGGGCTTCGGACAGGGCGACTTCGGTGCCCAGGGCCTTGTGCACGGTGCGCAGCACCACCGGGTTGTTCCAGTATTGCGCGGCCCAGCCCACGATCATCACTGTCAAGGGGGCCAGAATGGTGATGACGGGGGTCAGCACCTCGATCCGCTTGTACCAGGGCAGGGCGGCCTGCGCCTTGAGCGGGGCAAGGTCGCTTTCGCGGATCGCCGCGCGATCCAGCGCGTAAAGGTCTTCCTTGCGGGCCAGCCGGGACAGTTCGACCTTGAGATCGTCGATCTCTTTCTCCAGCGCCTTGCTGCGCTCTTCGGCGCGGGCCAGTTTCGCGCGCAACTTGGGGAAGGGGCCGATCAAGGGCGTATCCTGATGCCGAAGGGGCCGAACGCGGCCAGACCAAAGGGGGTATTGCAATCAAGAAGAGCATACCAGCAAAGCGGCGCGCGTCAAAGGCGCAGAGCCGGGGCGGGCCACGAAAAACGCCGCGGCAGGGCCGCGGCGCGTTCGGATCGGTGCGTGACCGGTGAAGGGCGTTCAGCCTTCGTCGTTGGTGGGCTGGGCCGTATAGGCGGGCTGGGCGGCAGGGGCCGCGGCGGCGGGCTGCGGGGCCGCCATGGCGGTCTTGGATCGGCTGCCGTTCAGCGGATCGTCCTGACGCTGCACCGAGCCTTCGAAATGCGCGCCGCTTTCGATGGCGATGGTCTTGTGGATGATGTCGCCCTCGACCCGCGCGGTGGCGGTCAGGCGGACCTTCAGGCCGCGGACACGGCCGACGATGCGGCCATTGACCACGACGTCATCGGCGATCACCTCACCCTTGATCGTGGCGCTTTCGCCGATGGTCAGCAGGTGGGCGCGGATGTCCCCTTCGACCGTGCCTTCGACCTGGATGTCGCCGGTGGTCTTGATGTTGCCGGTGATGTGCAGATCGTTCGACAGGGTCGACGCGGCGGGCTTGGCCTTGGGAACCGAGGACTTGAAATCGGTGCCGGTGGCAGATGTGGAAGGGCGCCCCATGTCGGAGCCCGCGGGCTTTGGCGCGTTTTCGGCGTTCGGACCGGGCTCGTTGATTTTGCTCTTAGAAAACATCGTTCGCAGCCTTGATATAGATCATGGGATTGACGGGTTTGCCGCCGACACGGACTTCGTAGTGCAAATGCGTCCCGGTCGACCGTCCAGTGTTCCCCATATCACCGATGCGTTGCCCGCGCGAGACCCTTTGGCCGACGTTCACGCGAATTTTCGACATGTGGGCGTAGCGGGTCTCGATGCCGAACTCGTGCTGGATCTTGACCAGGCGGCCATATCCCGAGGACCAGCCGGCATGGATCACCACGCCATCGGCGGTCGAGTAGATCGGCGTGCCGTGCGGCGCGGCAAAGTCGGTGCCGGCATGCAGGCGGCCCCAGCGGTAGCCAAAGCCCGAGGTGAAGCGGAACGGGTCCTTGAGCGGCGAGGCAAAGGGCGCCTTTTGCGCCGCGATGCGGTAGAGGTTCAGCCGGTCCATCTGGTTCAGGATGCGGTTGGCGCGCTGGGTGTCCTCGGACGGCGCCTCGCCCCGGGTGGAGAAGCTGAGCGGCGCCAGCGGGCCGCCCTGGCCGGAATAGCCCTTGCGCACCTGGCTCAGGATGCTGTCGGGGTTCATGCCGGCGGCCTGGAACATCTTGTCCAGCGGCTTGACCGACACGGTCATAGCCTCTTCGAGCTGGCGGAAGATCGTGTCGTTCTTCTCTTCCATGCGCTCGATTTCGGCCTGCATCTCGGAGGCGCGGATCAGCGCCTGCTGGGCATCGGCGACCACCTGGTCGCGTTCCTCGGCGGTGCGTGCCAGCGCCGCGGCCAGCATGTCGAGCGCGCTGTCATCGGTGCTGACGGCCCCGGCCAGCGCGGTGCCGCCCTCGGCAATCTCGGCTTCCAGCGCGGCCAGGCGCTGGGTGATGTCCTCGCGGGCCCGCATGGTGTCGCGCAGAGTGGCCTGGATCACGTCGATCCCGGTTTCCAGTTCGCGGCGGCGGGCTTCGGATTCCAGCAGTTCGGTCTGCATGACCGACACCTGGCGCAGCGCGCTGTTGAAGCGCTCCTGCGCGGCCTGCGCCTCGGCGGCGCGGGCATCGCGTTCGGCCGAAAGCGCGTTCAGGCGCTGCTGATAGGTGATCTGTTCGCGCCGGGCCTGTTCGCGGTAGCTGCCCGCGCCGATGGAATCCATCAGCAGGATGGCGGTTGCGACGATGGTCCAGGCCACCACAAGCGTCGCGCCGACAAAGGCGACGGCCTGGGTTTCCGGTCTGAGGCGGATGAACCGCGTGTCATTGTCCGAGCGCAGAAAGAGACGACGTTCCGGAAAAAAACGCTCCAGCGCCGCATGAGTCTTGATTGCCAGACGTGTTCTCACCCGACTGCACCCCGATCCGTCCCTACACATGGCGTCCGGCTCCCCGATCCGACGCCCTGAAACCCGCCTTACCCATCCATTCACGTTTTCGCAAGTTTTTTGGGAGGGCGATTCGGTCGCGGCGGGCCAGATGTGGCGAAAAGGCAAAAATCCGCCTGCGACGACGCCTTGTTCAGGTCTGTTGATCCGCCAGCGGCCAGTAGAAATCCGGTGGCATCCCGGCTTCGGCGCGCTTTTCCTCGTTGAAGGGGGGCTTCAGCGCGCCTTTGAAATACTTTTTGACCAGCGTGTGGAAGACAGATTTCGGGTCCGCGTCATGGCGGCCACACAAGAAGTGGAACCATTTCGACCCATAGGCCACATGCCCCACCTCTTCGGCATAGATCACCTCGAGCGCGGCGACGGCGCTGTCGGCCCTCGCCTTGCGGAAGATCCCGATCATGCCGGGGGTGACGTCGAGCCCGCGGGCTTCCAGCACCATGGGCACGACGGCCAGCCGGCCCATGAAATCGTCCACCGTGTCCTCGGCGGCGCGCCACATGCCGGCATGGGCGGGCAGGGCACCGTAGAAGCTGCCCAGTTCTTCGAGGCAGTCGCAGATCAGGTTGAAATGCTTCGATTCCTCGTCCGCCGCCTTGACCCAGTCGTCGTAGAAGCCCAGCGGC
This sequence comes from Alphaproteobacteria bacterium, assembly GCA_030425925.1. GTDB lineage: Bacteria > Pseudomonadota > Alphaproteobacteria > Rhodobacterales > Rhodobacteraceae > JAUHZO01. The sequence goes on from JAUHZO010000012.1 coordinate 105,169, forward strand.
ATCGGCGTGTCGGCAAAGCGCGGGATGATGTCCCAGTGCAGGTCGACGGCGTTCAGCTCGATATGCGCGACGGCGTGCAGCAGCGCGATGCGGCCCTGCGGGCTGCCGGGCCTGCGCCTGGGCACGTCGCGCGGGTCCAGCAGTTCGGGCCGGTCCGGGCGCGACGGGCGCAGGGGCGGGGTGGCGCGGCCAAGCGGCAGCGGCGCGTCCGCCGCCCGTGCCGCGACCCATTGCGCGGCATATGCGCGGGATTTCGCCGTCTTCTCGCGGCCGTCGGCGGTGGTCAGAACGTCCACCGCCATGTCACACAGCGTCTGCATCGTCTCTCCTGGCGGGGGCGAAATCCTGCAAGGATTTCGCGCCGGGACGTTTGCAACGTCCCGGTCCGTTTTCTTGCAAAGAAAACGGCGGCGCAAGCTCAGAGCGCGCGCGCCGCCTCCAGCACCGCCTCGGCATGGCCGGGCACCTTCACCTTGCGCCATTCCTGCGCGATCCGCCCCTCGGCGTCGATCAGGAAGGTGGAGCGCTCGATCCCCATGAACTTCTTGCCGTACATGGATTTTTCCTTCCACACGCCGAACTTTTCGCACACGTCCGACGCCTCGTCGGACAACAGCGGCACGGTGAGGTTCTTCTTGGCCATGAACTTTTCGTGGCTGGCCAGGCTGTCCTTGGACAGGCCGAACACCTTCACGCCCGCCGCCTCGAACTCGGGCAGGAGCGCGGTGAAGGCCTCGTTCTCCTTGGTGCAGCCCGAGGTGTCGTCGCGGGGGTAGAAGAACAGCACCACCGGCGCGCCCTTCAGCGCCGACAGGGTGATCTCGCCGGAGGTGCCGGGCAGGGTGAAATCGGGGGCCATGTCGGACATGCGTGTCTCCTTTACGCGCTTGAGCTATGCTGTGTCCCGTACCAGAACGTCAGCAAGAGTAACGCGCCGGGGCCGGGTTTCCAGTGACCGCACCGACAGACATTGCCGAACCGGGCCCCGAGGGCGGCCCGGCCCCGCGCCGCCGCCATGCGGGGCGTTGCGCGGCGCTGGCGCTGCTGGCGCTGATGGCGGCGGCGCTGGTCGGGCTGGCCGTGGCCATGGTGGACCGGCCGGTGGCGGCCCCGGCCTGGCTGCGCGTCAAGATCGAGGAGCGCATCGCCGCAACCCTGCCGGGCATCGAGATCCGCTTTGGCCGGATGAGCCTGCTGGTCCAGCGCTCCGGGCTGGCGCGGGTCATCCTGTGGGACGTGGACATCCGCAACGCGCGGGGCGAACAGGTGGCGGCGCTGTCGGATATCGAGGCGGGGCTGGCGCCGGGGCCGCTGTTGCGCGGGCAGCTGGTGCTGAAGGAGGCGCAGGTCTCGGGCGCGTTCGTCACCGTCAAGCGCGACGTCCAGGGACGGCTGGGCCTGGCCCTGGGTGATGTCTTTGCCGAGGACACCCGCACGCCGGACCTGCCGCAGATCGTGCGCCAGGTGGACACGCTGTTTCAGGACCCGCGGCTGGCCGGGCTGCGGCTGGTGGAGGCGGACGCGCTGACGCTGCGCTACGAGGATGCGCGGGCGCGGCGCGGCTGGACGGCGGATGGCGGGCGGCTGCGTCTGGCGCGCGAGGCAGGGCAGTTGCGCCTGTCGGGCGACCTGGCGCTGCTGGGCGGCGGTGCCGGCGTGGCGGCGGTGGAGCTGAACGCCGCCAGCCCCATCGGCGAGGACAGCCTGGACTTCGGCATCGTGCTCAGCGATCTGGCGGCGCAGGACATCGCCACGCAAAGCCCGGCGCTGGCCTGGCTGCGGGCGCTGGACGCGCCGATTTCCGGCGCGCTGCGCTCGCGTCTGGATGCCGACGGGGCGCTGGGGCCGCTGAACGCCACGCTGCGCATCGGCGAGGGGGTGCTGCAGCCCAACCTGGCCACGCGGGCGCTGCCGTTCGAGGCGGCGCGGGCCTATTTCACCTACGACCCCGGGGCCGCGCTGCTGCGGTTTGACGAGGTGTCGGTCCGCTCGCCGCTGGGGCAGGTCACCGCCGAGGGCAAGGCGCAGCTGGTGGGGCTGGACAGCGGCTGGCCGACGCGGCTGACCGGGCAGTTCCGCGCCACGTCGCTGGAGATGGCCGAGGGCACGCTGCTGGACCGGGCGTTGGTGCTGAGCGCGGCCGAGGCCGATCTGCAGCTGCAGCTGGAGCCGTTCACGCTGCAGATCGGGCGGGTGCAAAGCACCGATCCCGCGCTGCCGGTGACGGCACGGGGCACGCTCTACGCGCGCCCGGACGGGTGGGAACTGGCGCTGGACGCGCGTCTGGCGCGCACCGACCGGGCGCAGCTGCTGTCCTACTGGCCCGAAACCGCGCTGCCGCGGCCGCGCGCCTGGGTGGCCGACCATGTCCGGGCCGCCGAGTTGGCCGACGTCACGCTGGCGCTGCGCAGCCTGCCGGGGGCGGCGCCGCATGTCTATCTCGATGCCGCGGTGGAGGGGGCCGATGTGGCCTACAACCCGCGGCTGCCGGCCTTGGGGGACGGCGCCGGGCGGCTGACCATCGACGGCAACCGGCTGGCGCTGCGCCTGTCGGCGGGCACGATCCGGCCCGGCGCGGGCGGCGCGGTGGATCTTGCCGGGTCGACCCTTGTCATCCCCGATCTGCGCGCGCCCACGGTCCGGGGCGAACTGGCGCTGTCGGCCCGCGGCAGCCTGACCGCCGCGCTGGCCTATCTCGACAACGAGGCCTGGCAGCTGCTGTCCAAGGTGGGCCGCGATGCGACGCTGGCCAGCGGCGCGGTCACGCTGGACGGGCGCATCACGATGCCGCTGGTGCGCGGGTTGAAGCTTTCGCAGGTCGACCTTGCGCTGGACGGCGTGCTGCGCGAGGTGGCCAGCGACACGCTGGTGCGCGGCCACAGCCTGCGCGCGGCACGGCTCGACCTGGCGGTGAGCAATGACGAGGTGGAGGTGGCGGGGCCGGTGACGCTGTCGGGCGTGGCGGCGAGAGGCACCTGGCGGCAGCCGCTGCGGGGCGGCGGCATGAGCCGGGTGCGTGCCGAGGTCACCCTGAACGACCGGGCGCTGCGCGCCTTTGGCGTGACCCTGCCACAGGGCCTTGTCAGCGGCGAGGGGCAGGCGGCGCTGAGCGTGGATCTGCCCGCGGGCCGCCCGCCCGAGTTCCGCGCCGAAAGCGATCTGGCCGGGCTGAGCCTGTCGATCCCGCAGATCGGCTGGACGCTGCCGCGCCGCGGCACCGGGCGGCTGGCGGTGGCGGGCCGGCTGGGCACGCCGGTGGAGATCGACCGGCTCGAACTGACCGGCGCAGGGCTGCGGGCCGAGGGCCGGTTGGCGCTGACCGCCAGCGGCGGGTTCGAGGCGCTGGAGCTTTCGCGGCTGGAGGTCGGCTCGTGGCTGGCCAGCGCGGGGCGGCTGGTGGCGCGGGGGCCGGGGGCCGCCCCCGGCGTGGCGCTGCAGGGCGGAACGCTGGACCTGCGCCGCGCACCGTTCGGCGCGACGGGGGGCGACAGCAACTCTGCTGCGGGGGGCGGCGGGCCCGTGCGCCTGGCGCTTGACCGCCTGCAGGTCACCGACAGCATCGTGCTGGACCGGTTTCGCGGCGATTTCGACACCGCCCGCGGGCTGCGCGGGCAGTTCTCGGCCCGGCTGGGCGGGGTTGCGCCCATCGACGGCCAGGTGCTGCCCTGGAACGGCGGCACCGCCTTTCGCATCGACGGCGAGGATGCCGGCGACATTCTGAAGGCGGCCAACCTGCTCAGGACGGTCAAGGACGGCAGGTTCCGGCTGGACATGACGCCGGTCCCCGGTCAGCCCGGCACCTATGACGGGCAGATGCGCATCGAAGGCACCCGGCTGCAGAAGGCCCCGGCCATCGGCGCTCTGCTGGATGCGATCAGCATCGTCGGGCTTCTGGACCAGCTGAACGGGCCGGGCATCTACTTTTCCGAGGTCGAGGCCGAATTCCGCCTGACCCCCGGCCAGGTGATCCTCAGCCGGTCCAGCGCGGTGGGGCCGTCGATGGGGATTTCGCTGGACGGCTATTACGATCTGGCCTCGGGGCAGATGGACATGCAGGGGGTGCTGTCGCCGATCTACATGGTCAACGCCATCGGGCGGCTGATCGCGCGGAAGGGAGAGGGGCTGATCGGGTTCAACTTCAACCTCAAGGGCACGGCAGAGCGTCCGCGGGTCCTGGTGAACCCGCTTTCGGTCTTCACGCCGGGGATGTTCCGTGACATCTTTCGCCGCCCGCCCCCGAAGGTGACGCAATAGACGGAACGGTTTGGTGAAACTGGACGATTTCGATTTCGAACTGCCGGAGCGGCTGATCGCCACGCGGCCGGCGCGGCCACGTTCGTCCGCGCGGCTGCTGGTGGCACAGGGGGCTGGCATCACCGATGCGGTGGTGCGCGATCTGCCGGGGTTCCTGCGTCCGGGCGACCGGCTGGTGCTGAACGACACCCGCGTGATCCCGGCGCGGCTGACGGGTGAGCGGCGGCGTGTGGGCGCGGACGGCGAGAGCGCGGCGAAGATCGAGGTGACGCTGCTGGAGCCGCGCGCGGACGGGACCTGGGCGGCGCTGCTGAAACCGTTGAAGAAGGTGCGCGAGGGCGAGGAGATCGTGTTCTCGCCGGGCCTGATGGCCCGTCTCGAGGCGAAGGCGGACGGGCAGGCGGTGTTGCGGTTCAATATGGCAGGGGAGGATTTCGACGCGGCGTTGAACGCAGCAGGCGCCATGCCCCTGCCGCCCTACATCGCCGCCAAGCGACCGGCGGATGCGCAGGACCGCGAGGATTACCAGACGGTTTGGGCGCGGCATGCCGGGGCGGTGGCTGCGCCCACGGCATCCTTGCATTTCGATGCCGAACTGCTGGCGGCGCTGGAGGCGCGGGGTGTCGGGTTTACCCATGTCACGCTGCATGTGGGGGCGGGGACGTTCCTGCCGGTCAAGGTGGACGACGTCACGCAGCACAGGATGCATGGCGAATGGGGGCATGTGACGGCTCGGGCCGCGGCAGAGATCGCCGCCACCAGGGCCGCGGGCGGACGGGTGATCCCGGTGGGCACCACCGCCCTGCGCCTGATCGAGACGGCGGCGCGGGGCGGGCAGATCGCGCCGTTCGAGGGTGTGACGGATATCTTCATCTATCCCGGTTTCGAATTCCGCGTCACCGATGCGCTGATGACGAATTTCCACCTTCCCAAATCCACCCTGATGATGTTGGTCTCGGCCCTGATGGGGCAGGAGCGCGTCCGTGCCTTGTATGACCATGCGATTGCCGCGGAGTACCGGTTTTTCTCTTATGGCGACGCGTCTTTGTTGATTCCGGAGTAAGCCATTGAAGATCAAACTGGAACATCTGCCCAGGCTTCTGCGTTGGGCACCGTTTGCCCTGATCGGGCTCAGCGTCGGTTTTTATCTGTTCGATCTGTGGCGCGCAGGCATCGTGGCGGCGCTTCTGGCGCTGGTGGTGAACCGAGTTTTCAAGCGGCGGGCGGCAAAGCTTTGGCTGGCGCGCCATCTGACGGATGCGACCGAGACGGATCTGCGCATGATTGCGCGCCAACTGGACCTGCAGGCCTCAAGCCCCAAAAAGACCACGGCCTGGGGCAAGGCGACGGCCAGCAACCCGACGGCGGGGCACGGCATCCGGCTGCTGCAGCTCGACAGCGACTACGCGCTGGAAATGATGTTCTGCGATGTGGGCATCGTCGATTTCTGGATCGCCCCCGAAGACCTCAAGGCCGGACGGTGGGAGCGCGCCTGGGCGGCCACGGCAGGCGGCTGATTTCCGCCGCAAGCTGCCGCCTTTCATGCGAATTTCGCCGCTCTGAGCCTTTCACGTCATCCGTGAAGGGCATAGGTCGGTTCCGGGACGGACCCTCGCGCGCAGGACTGAAAAGGATGTGGCCATGATCGACGTACTTCGCAATTCGTGGCCGCTGCTGTTCGGCATGCTGCTTTTGATGATCGGCAACGGGCTTCAGGGCACGCTTCTGGGTGTGCGCGGGGCGGAAGAGGGGTTTGACGCCTTTTCCATGTCCGTCGTCATGTCGGCCTATTTCGCCGGGTTCCTGTTCGCCTCGCGCTCTGTTCCCGGCATGATTCGGCGGGTGGGGCATGTGCGGGTCTTTGCGGCGCTGGGTTCGCTGGTGTCGGCGGCGCTGATCCTGTTTCCGGCTTTTCCCGACCCCATCGCATGGACCCTTGGACGGCTGGTGCTGGGGTTCTGTTTCTGCGGCGTCTACGTGACGGCGGAAAGCTGGCTCAACAATGCCTCGACCAACGACACCCGCGGTCAGGCGCTGTCGCTTTACATGATCGTGCAGATGTCGGGGATCATCATCGCCCAGGGCCTGCTGGTGGTGCCGGATGAAAGCGGCTGGCTGCTTTTCGTGATCCCCTCGGTGCTGGTTTCGGTGTCGTTTGCGCCGATCCTGCTGTCGATCTCGCCCACGCCGGCCTTCGAGGCCACGAAGCCGATGACGCTGCGCGAGCTTTACGGGGTCTCGCCGCTGGGCTTTGTCGGCCTGTTCCTGCTGGGCGGCATTTTCTCGGCGCAGTTCGGCATGGCGGCGGTCTATGCCACCGAGGCCGGGCTGGGGCTTGGGCAGATCTCGCTGTTCGTCGCGGCGTTCTACGTGGGCGCCGTGGTGCTGCAATATCCGCTGGGCTGGTTTTCGGACCGCATGGACCGCCGGGTGCTGATCATGGGCACGGCGGCGATGGGCTGCGCCGCGGCGGTTGTCGCCACGGCGATGGGCGGGAATTTCACCATCCTCCTGGGGGCGGCGTTTCTCATCGGGGGGGCGTCCAACCCGCTGTATTCGCTGCTGATCGCCTATACCAACGACTTCCTCGACGCCGAAGACATGGCCAGCGCCTCGGCCGGGCTGTTGTTCGTCAACGGGGTCGGGGCGATCACCGGGCCGCTGGTGATCGGCTGGGCGATGTCGGTTGTGGGCCCGCCGGGCTTTTTCATGCTGATCGCGGCGCTTCTGGGCACGCTGGCCGCCTATGCCGCCTACCGGATGACGCAGCGGGCCGCGCCCGCGGTCGAGGATACCGGCCTTTATACCCCGCTGACCCCGGCGGCGACACCGGTGGCGATGGAGGCCGCGCAGGAATACGCCATCGAGGTGGCCGAGGACGAAGAGGAGGATCGTGCGGCCTGAGCGCCGGCGCACTGAAGCAAACTGGTGGAATTCGTGACTTTTCCCCAGCACCGGCCGGGCTGTAACATCCTTGTGACAAGACGGGTGTGGAGATCGGAGGAGAGACGATGACAACCCCAGACGCAGTGCTGGCCTTCTGGCTGGACGACGTGGGGCCCAAGGGCTGGGACCGGCAGGATGACGGCATCGACACCGCCATCCGCACCCGGTTCGGGCCGGTTCTGGACGGGATCATGGCCGGGCGGCATGCGCTTTGGCTGACCTATCCGACGGGCGTGCTGGCCTATATCGTCGTGACCGATCAGTTTACCCGCAACATGTTCCGCGATGACGCGCGAGCCTTTGCGTCCGATCACATCGCGCGTGCGGCGGCCAAGCAGGCCATCGGTCGGGGCTGGGACATGAAGATCGACCCACCGGCGCGGCAGTTCTTCTATCTGCCGCTGATGCATTCCGAGAACCTGTGCGACCAGGACCGCTGTGTGCGCCTGATGAAGGAGCGGCTGCCCGAAAGCGCCGACAACCTCCTGCATGCACAGGTGCATCGCGAGATCATCCGCCGGTTCGGCCGCTTCCCCTATCGCAACGCGGCGCTGGGCCGGACCGACTCGGCTTCCGAGGCCGCGTTTGCGTCCGACGGGGGCTATGGCGCGGTGCTGCGCGGCCTGCAGGACGCCCGCGCCGCCTGAGCGGCGCACATTGCCCCGTGCCCGGCGATGCGCTAGCGTCGGGCAAACGGCGACCGGGGGGACGGCACATGCGCGCAGAGCGTTTCGACATGATCGTGATCGGGGCCGGGCCCGGCGGCTATGTGGCCGCCATCCGCGGTGCGCAGCTGGGCCTGAAGGTCGGCATTGTCGAGCGCGCGCACATGGGCGGCATCTGCCTCAACTGGGGCTGCATCCCGACCAAGGCGATGCTGCGCTCGGCCGAGGTGTTTCACCTGATGCAGCGCGCGGGCGAGTTCGGGCTGAAGGCCGAGGGGCTGGGCTTTGACCTCGACGCCGTGGTGGCCCGGTCGCGCGGCGTGGCGAAACAGCTGAACGCGGGTGTCGGGCACCTGCTGAAAAAGAACAAGGTCACCGCTCTGATGGGCGCGGCACGGCTGCGCGCGCCGGGTGAGGTGGTGGTGGAGACCGAGAAGGGTGAGGTCACCTGGCAGGCCCCGTCGGTGGTGCTGGCCACCGGCGCCCGGGCGCGCGAACTGCCGGGGCTGGAGGCCGATGGCGACCGGGTCTGGACCTACAAGCACGCGCTGCAGCCCAAGCGGATGCCGAAGCGGCTGCTGGTGATCGGATCGGGGGCCATCGGGATCGAGTTCGCAAGCTTCTTCAACGCGCTCGGCGCTCAGGTCACGGTTGTGGAGGTGATGGACCGCATCCTGCCGGTGGAGGATGAAGAGATCAGCGCCTTTGCCCGCAAGGCGTTCGAAAAGCAGGGCATGACGATCCTGTCGGGCGCAATGGTCAAGGCGCTGGACCGCCGCGCGGACGGGGTGACGGCCTCTGTGGAAAAAGATGGGAAAACGGAAAGCCTTGAGGTCGATACGGTGATTTCCGCCGTGGGGATTGTCGGGAATGTGGAAGGGCTGGGGCTGGAGGATCTGGGGGTCCGGGTCGAAAGGGGCCATGTGGTGACCGATCCGCACGGACGCACGGGGGTCGAGGGGCTTTATGCCATCGGGGACGTGGCAGGCGCACCGTGGCTCGCCCACAAGGCGAGCCACGAGGGGGTGATGGTTGCCGAACTGATCGCGGGGGGCGCGCCGCATCCCGTTGATCCGGGCAGCATTGCGGGCTGCACCTATTGCCACCCGCAGATCGCCAGCGTCGGCCTGACCGAAGCGCAGGCGCGGGCGGCGGGGCATGACGTCAAGGTCGGGCGCTTCCCGTTTATCGGCAATGGCAAGGCCATCGCCCTGGGAGAGCCGGAAGGGCTGGTCAAGACGGTGTTCGACGCCCGGACCGGCGCGCTCCTGGGGGCGCATATGGTGGGGGCGGAGGTGACCGAGCTGATCCAGGGCTACGTGATCGGCCGCCAGCTGGAGACCACCGAGGAAGACCTGATGCACACCGTCTTTCCGCATCCGACGCTGTCGGAGATGATGCATGAAAGCGTGCTGGATGCCTGGGGGCGGGCGGTGCATTTCTGACCCCGGCGTGGCGCGGGGGAAGGTGCGCAATTGCGCACCCTACCGCGCTTCCGCACCGCCTGTCAGTGGTAGCGCGGGCCGCAACTGCTGACGAGCCCGGCCAGCACCATGGCCAGCGTCGCTTCGCGGGCTTCGCCATGAGCGCGCAGATAGGTGGCCTGGGCCATGTAGGCCTCGTATTCCAGTTCGGCACGGCACTCCGGATCCTTGCCGGCGCGGTGCTGGGCGGCGTGCACCATCTCGTGCAGCAGGATCGAGCGGCCATAGGCGCCGGACATGTCCAGATCGGCGGCCAGCCCGATGGCGCGGGTGTCGAAATTGTATTCGCCCGCGCGGTCCTTCCCGGTGGCAGACGCGGCGCGGGCGGGCAGGGTAAAGGCGATCTCGGGACAGGTGGGGCCGGTGGCGTAGCCGGTCAGGCGCGTGACCTCGGGCGCGAGTTCGGCGGCGATGGCGCACAGGTTGACCGGCGGGGCCAGGTCGAGCGCGGCGACCGGGGCGGCACCGCACACCAGCACCAGAAGCGGGGCAAGACGTGTCCTGAAAAGATATGTCATGAAACTGATACTGAACCGTCACAAAACTTTTGCAATTGAAATCTGCGCGCAATCTGCCGGAATGCGCTAGGCTGCGCCGTGGAGGATGCAAAAATGAACAGCATGACCCTGCGCAACGACGTGTCGGTGGCCGATTTCCTGGCGCAGGTGGAGCCTGCGCGGCGGCGTGAGGATGCGCAGGTCATGGACGCGCTCTTTCGCGAGGTCACCGGCTGGGAGCCGGTGCTCTGGGGCACGATGGTGGGCTATGGCCGTTATGCCTATCGCTACGAAAGCGGGCATTCCGGGCAGTCGCTGGCCACCGGCTTTGCCCCGCGCAAGGCCAGGATGGTGGTCTACATCATGCCGGGCTACACGGATTTCGGGCATATCCTCAAGGATCTGGGCCCCTACAAGATGGGCAAGGCCTGCCTGTATCTGGGGGCCCTGTCAAAGATCGACCTGGATGTGCTGAAGATGCTGATCCGCGCGGGCCTTGACGATCTGGCCACGCGCTGGGAGATCACACCCGCCTGAGCCCGCTCAGAGGTTTTCGTTGTCCGATCCGGGGGCGAGGGCCGTGGGGATCTCTTCCCCCTTCTTGCGGGCTTCGAGCGCGGCCTTGACGTGGTCGTTCAGAAAGGTCCGGGCGCGGCGTTCGGCCAGGCGGATGCGCACGGCGGCGCGGAAGATTTCCTCGGACGAGGGTGAGGACGCCCCCAGCACCTTGGCCACCTGTTCCGGCAGGTTGTCATCGCCCAGGGCGTCCATCGCCTTGATGACGTCGCGTGCAAGCTTGTCGGCGAGGTCTTCGACAACGGACATGGCGCGTTCCTTACCGTGTGGTTTCGGTCAGCCTGCGTTTCACGTAGGAGGTGACGGTGGTGATCATCGTCTCCATATGCGGCTCCTCGAAGAAATGGCCCGATCCGTCCACCTCTTCATGGGTGATCGTGATGCCTTTCTGCTCGTGCAGTTTCGACACCAGCGCGCGGGTGTCGGCGGGCGGCGCCACGCGGTCGGCGGCGCCGTTGATGATCAGACCCGACGACGGGCAGGGCGCGAGGAAGGAGAAATCGTACATGTTGGCGGGTGGCGAGACCGAGACGAAGCCGGTGATCTCGGGCCGCCGCATCAGGAGCTGCATGCCGATCCACGCGCCGAAGGAAAAGCCCGCGACCCAGCAATGCTTGGAGTTCTGGTTCATCGATTGCAGGTAGTCGAGCGCCGAGGCGGCATCGCTGAGTTCGCCCACACCCTGATCGTATTCGCCCTGGCTGCGCCCGACTCCGCGGAAGTTGAAGCGCAGCACGGTGAAGCCCATCTTGTGGAAGGCATAGTGCAGGTTGTAGACCACCTTGTTGTTCATCGTGCCCCCGAATTGCGGATGCGGGTGCAGGATGATGGCGATGGGCGCGTCATGTTCCTTTTGCGGGTGGTAGCGGCCTTCGAGGCGGCCTTCGGGTCCGGGAAAGATGACCTCGGGCATATGTGGCGCGTGCTCCTTGAGGGGCGGGCCATTCTTGACGAATTTGCTCCACCACCTTAGAATGGTTCTAAACCGGCGGGTCTGGCCGGGTTCGGGCTTGATGCAGATAGGCAATTGCCGCGGCAAGGTCAATTGCCTGCGCGTCCGGTTGGGGGATGCTGGGTGAAACTGAGTACCAAGGGGCGTTACGCGATGGTGGCGCTGACCGACATCGCGCTGCAGCCGGAAGGTGTGCTGGTGACGCTGGGCGATATCGCGCGGCGGCAGGACATTTCGTTGCCCTATCTGGAGCAATTGTTCGTGAAACTGCGCCGCGCGAAACTGGTGGAGTCGGTGCGCGGGCCGGGGGGCGGTTATCGCCTGGCCCGTCCGACGACGGAGATTCGCGTGGTGGATGTGCTGTCCGCGGTCGACGAGACGGTGGACGCCATGCACAAGGGGGCAGGCGCTTCGGGCGCGGCCTCGGGATCGAAGGCGCAATCGCTGTCGAACCGGCTGTGGCAGTCGCTGTCGGCGCATGTCTATGTGTTCCTGCACCAGGCGCGGCTGTCGGACGTGGTGGAGAACACGCTGGCCCCCTGTCCGGCGGTGCCGGCGCTGTTCGCGGTGGTCGACGATGAGCGCTGATCCGGCGGTGCGCTGCGCGCGCAGGTTGGTTTGCGTTCGCCACGCAGGCCCAGGGGGGCAGGCCCCCCTGGACCCCCCGGGGGCGCTGCCCCCGTCGCCGTTCCGGCGACTCCCCCGGGGTATTGTGACCAAGAAGAAGCCCAGGGGGGTGGTGTGAGCCGGGTCTATCTGGACTGGAACGCGACGGCGCCTTTGCGGGAGGAGGCACGGGCGGCGATGGTCGCGGCGATGGATGTGGTGGGCAATCCGTCCTCGGTGCATGCGGAGGGGCGTGCGGCCAAGGGGCTGGTGGAACGGGCGCGCGGGCAGGTGGCGGCGCTGGTGGGCTGTCTGCCCTCGCAAGTGGTCTTTACCGGCTCGGCCACCGAGGCGGCGGCGCTGGCGGTGGCGCAGAAGGGGCGGCATGGCGGGCGGTTTGCGGCGCTGGCCACGGAGCATGACTGTTTTCGGGATTGGTCGGAGGCGGATTTGCCGGCGGTGCATGGGCGGGATGGTGCGCCGGACGGGTCTGCCCTTGGTGAGGTGATGAACCGGGTCTTGCGGGACGGGCCGCGGACATGGTCCGCGGCGCATGGCGAGGCGGGCTTGCTGGCGATCTCGGCGGCGAACAGCGAGACCGGGCTTCTGGCTGTGCGTGGCGGTGAGGTGGTCGGGCGCAGCCATGTCAATGCGTTCATTGCTGGCGCCGCGCCCTTTGCCTTCGTCTGCGACATCACCCAAGTGGCCGGAAAGCTGCCCGTGGTTTATGGCGAGACGAAACCGTCTTACGCGATCCTGTCGGCGCACAAGCTGGGTGGACCGAAGGGGGTGGGGGCGCTCATCAACTTCACGCGCGACGATCCCGCCCCGATCCTGAAGGGTGGCGGGCAGGAGATGGGGCGGCGGTCGGGCACGGAAAACGTGATCGGCATCGCCGGGTTTGGTGCGGCGGCGGAGGCGGCGGCGCGGGACCTGGAGGGGGGTGTCTGGCCGCGGGTGGAAAAACTTAGAAACATTCTAGAATCCACTCTTGAGGCTCAGGCAAAAGAGACTATTTTCGTCGGAAAAGGCGAGCCGCGGCTGCCCAACACCTCTTGCCTGGCCACCCCCGGCTGGAAGGGCGAGACGCAGGTGATGCAGATGGACCTGGCGGGCTTTGCCATCAGCGCGGGCAGCGCGTGCTCCAGCGGCAAGGTCAAGGCCAGCCGCGTGCTGCAGGCGATGGGCTTTGACGCTGCCACGGCCGGATCGGCCATCCGGGTGAGCCTGGGGCCCACCACGACAGAAGACGAGGTCATGCGGTTCTGCGATGCATGGCTGGAGAAATTGAGGCGACACCGCGCGCGCGCGGCTTGAGAGGAAGGACGCGGTTATGGCGGCATTGGACAATGTGACGGTGAAGGAGGGTGTGGACCAGGAGACTGTCGACGCGGTCAAGTCGGTCAGCACCTACAAGCACGGCTGGGACACCGATATCGAGATGGAGTACGCGCCCAAGGGGCTGTCCGAGGACATCGTGCGCCTGATCTCGGAAAAGAACGGCGAGCCGGACTGGATGACCGAATGGCGTCTGGCGGCCTATGCGCGCTGGCTGCAGAAGGAAGAGCCCAGCTGGGCCATGGTCGACTATCCCGAGATCGACTTTCAGGACCAGTATTACTATGCCCGGCCCAAGAGCATGGCGGAGAAGCCGAAATCACTTGACGAGGTCGATCCGAAACTGTTGGCGACCTATGAAAAGCTGGGCATCCCTCTGAAGGAGCAGATGATCCTGGCCGGGGTTGAAGGGGCCGAGAACGCGCCTGCCGAGGGCCGCAAGGTGGCCGTGGATGCGGTGTTCGATTCGGTGTCGGTTGGCACGACCTTTCAGGCAGAGCTGAAGAAGGCCGGGGTGATCTTCTGTTCGATCTCGGAAGCGATCCGGGAGCATCCGGAGCTGGTGAAGAAATACCTGGGCTCTGTCGTGCCGGTGTCGGACAACTATTATGCGACGCTGAATTCCGCCGTGTTCTCGGACGGATCGTTTGTCTACGTGCCGCCGGGGGTGCGCTGCCCGATGGAGCTGTCGACCTATTTCCGGATCAATGCCGAGAATACCGGGCAGTTCGAGCGCACGCTGATCATCGCCGACAAGGGCAGCTATGTCAGCTACCTCGAAGGCTGCACCGCGCCGCAGCGGGACACCGCGCAGCTGCACGCGGCGGTGGTGGAGATCATCGTCGAGGAAGACGCAGAGGTGAAATACTCCACCGTGCAGAACTGGTTCCCCGGGGATGAGAACGGCAAGGGCGGGATCTACAACTTCGTCACCAAGCGCGCCGATTGCCGGGGGGACCGGGCCAAGGTGATGTGGACGCAGGTGGAGACCGGCTCGGCGGTGACGTGGAAGTACCCGTCCTGCATCCTGCGGGGCGAGGAAAGCCAGGGCGAGTTCTATTCCATCGCCATCACCAACGGCCACCAGCAGGCCGATACCGGCACCAAGATGGTGCATCTGGGCCGCAACACCAAGTCGCGGATCGTGTCCAAGGGGATCTCGGCGGGCGTGGCGCAGAACACCTATCGCGGGCTCGTGTCGATGCACCCGAAGGCCAAGAATTCGCGCAACTACACGCAGTGCGACTCGCTCCTGATCGGGGACAAGTGTGGGGCGCATACGGTGCCTTACATCGAGGTCAAGAACAACTCGAGCCGCGTGGAACACGAGGCGACCACGTCCAAGGTGGATGACGATCAGCTGTTCTACTGCCGCCAGCGGGGCATGGACGAGGAAGAGGCCGTGGCGCTGGTGGTCAACGGCTTCTGCCGCGACGTGCTGCAGGCGCTGCCCATGGAGTTCGCCATGGAGGCGCAGCAGTTGGTGGCGATCTCGTTGGAAGGATCGGTAGGGTAACAATGCGCCGGATCGGCCTTTCGCCTTGCCTTGTGAGTTTTATGGCGGCTTTTCCGATGCTTGAGAGCGAAGCGGCCCTGGGGGCGAATGCAGCGATACCAGGGGACGTAACGGGCATACCAGGGGGTCATCCGGGGGTGAGCGGGATTGAGATTTCGGGCGAGTTGGTTTGCTTTCGGACCGCGCGGTACCCTTTTCCGGACTGCACTTGGAAAAGCCAGCGCGCCAATGTGCTGTTTTGAGGGTGATAGATGACCAGCGAAACCGAAAACCTTCTCTTTGAAATCCTGAAAAAGGTGCAAACCGACGTGTCGGCGATGCGCGAGGACATGCACCTGATGCGCATGGAAATGACAGCGATGCGGCATGATCTGGCCTCGGTGCGCACCATGCAGGATGTGCACGGGGCCGAGATCGCCAATATGAAAGCGCGGCTGGAGCGGGTCGAGACGCGGCTCGATCTGCGTGATAGCTGAAGGGACCTCTGCCATGACCACCACCCACCGCGCCGCCTGTTCCTGTGGCGAGATTGCCGTGACCGTGACCGGCACGCCGGCCTTTCAGGCCATCTGCGCCTGCAAGGACTGCCAGTCGCGCACCGGCAGTGCCTTTGGCATGAGCGTGTATTTCCCGCGTGAAAACGTGGTGCAGTTCGAAGGCACGCCAAAGGTGTATCGCCGGACGTCCAACAAGGGACGGTGGCTGGATTTCCGGTTCTGCCCGACCTGCGGGACCTCGGTCTGGTGGCTCATGGAGCTGAACCGGAACAATATCGGCATTGCGGGCATCCTGCTGGACGGGTTCGAGTTCGAGGCGGATTTTGCCGTGTTCTGCCAGTCGCAACCGGGTTTCGTGACGTTCAACACCGACAAGCCGCAATACCAGCGCGGCTCATCAGACGGGTAGACCCATGTTTGCCTTGGCCATTCATCAGACCGCCGGGGTGGGCGTGGGCATCTTTCTGGGCTGCCTGTTGGGCTTCTGGCTGCATCGGCGCTCGGGCCGGCCGCAGGGCTACCTGATGCGCGACTCCATCCCCTTTACCGCGCTGGTGGCGGGGATGCTGGGCTGGGTGGCGGCGGCGGTGATGACCGTGGTGGTCGGCTGATGGTCTGGACGATGGTCAAGGCGGCGGTGCTGACCGGGGTGTTCTGTGCGCTGTTTTCCGGGGTTGTGGGCTTTGTGGCGCAGAACCTGTCGATGACGGTTCTGATCGGTTTGTCTTTTGTGTCAGGGTTTTGCGGCAGCCTCTTCGCGCAGACCGTGCTCGGGCGGGCGCGATGACCGAGGTCTTGCCGTTGTCCCGCGCCGCCGAAGCGTTCGATGCGCGTGCCGCCCTTGTTGCGCTTGAGACCGGTGCTCCGGTGGTGTTTCCGCCGATGGAAATGGTGCGCACACGGATCGCGGGGCGCGACTTCACCTTCTGCCTGAATATGGAGAAGGATCCCGTCCAGGGCCGCCACCGCAAGGGCAAGTTCTATGAACGGAACGAGCTGGACCGCGTGGCAGAATACATCAGGCCCGGGGCCTATGTGGTTGATATCGGGACGAATGTCGGCAATCACGCGATGTACTTCGCGACCCTGATGGGGGCGGCGCGCGTGGTGGTGATCGAGCCGAATCCGGTGGCGCTTGCGCCGCTTGTGGCCAATATCGTGCTGAACGGTTTGCACGGGGTGATCGACACCTCCTGCCTTGGCATCGGGTTGTCGGACAAAGCCGCCAAGGGCTACGGCATGACAGAGCGCAGCCGAAACCTGGGCGCGGCCAGGATGAAACCGGGGCGCGGCAGGATCGACGTGCACAAGGGGGATGATCTTTTTGCCGAGGAACCCGTGGACCTGATCAAGATCGACGTGGAAGGCATGGAAATGAAAGTGCTTTCCGGCCTGATGCAGACGATCCGCAACGCCCGGCCCTGGCTGTTCGTCGAGGTCGACGACGCCAACGCCGAGGCCTTTGCCGCCTGGTGCGCGCAGGAACGCTATCAGACCGTCTTCGAGGTCCGGCCCTACGAGGCCAATGTGAACCATTTTCTGAAACCCATGGAGCGACAGCCATGATCGTGACCACCACCCCCACTATCGAAGGCAAGACCATCACCGCCTACAAGGGCATCGCCGTGGGAGAGGCGATCCTTGGCGCGAACGTGTTCCGCGACATTTTTGCCGGGATCACAGATATCATCGGCGGCCGCTCCGGCGCCTATGAGGCCAGCCTGCAAGAGGCCCGTGACACCGCCCTGCACGAGCTGGAACAGCGCGCGGCGGCCATGGGCGGCAACGCGGTGGTGGGCGTGGACCTCGATTACGAGGTGATCAACAACATGCTGATGGTGTCCGCCTCCGGCACCGCCGTGGTGGTGAGCTGATCCCGTGACCGTCGAGACGATCCAGAGACCGGACCTGACCATGCCCGAGGCCGAGGGCGCGCTGTTGCGCGACCTTTACGCGCGGGCAGAGGTCATCCTGGAGTACGGATCGGGCGGCTCGACGGTGCTGGCGTCGGAGATGCCGGGCAAGACGGTGTTCACCGTGGAAAGCGATCAGGCCTGGGCGCAGATGATGCGCGGCTGGATGGCGCAGAACCCGCCCTGCGAAGGCACGCAGGTGGATATCGTCTGGTCCGACGTGGGCCCGACAAAGGAATGGGGCTATCCGCAGGATGACAGCGAATGGCGGCGCTATGTGCGCTATCCGCTGGAGGTCTGGGGGCTGAAGGGCTTTCGCCAGCCCGACGTTGTGCTGGTGGACGGCCGGTTCCGCATCGGCTGCGCGCTGGCGACGCTCTATCGCACCCAGGCCCCTGTGACGCTGCTGTTCGACGACTATGTCCAGCGCAAGCACTACCACAAGGTCGAGGCGTATCTCGGCCCGCCACAGATTACCGGACGCATGGCGCAGTTCCATGTGTCCCCCGCCCCCATCCCGCCGGACCGGCTGATGCAGATCATCTCGCTGATGCAGCGGCCCTAGGCGCAACGAACAGGACAAAGGAAGAAAACATGCTGGAAATCAAGAACCTGCACGTCAAGCTTGAAGAAGAGGACAAGGCCATCCTGAAAGGTGTGGACCTGACCGTCGAGGCGGGCAAGGTGCATGCGATCATGGGGCCGAACGGATCGGGCAAGTCGACGCTGAGCTATGTGC
Source organism: Alphaproteobacteria bacterium (assembly GCA_030425925.1). GTDB lineage: Bacteria > Pseudomonadota > Alphaproteobacteria > Rhodobacterales > Rhodobacteraceae > JAUHZO01. Next base: position 123,152 of record JAUHZO010000012.1, read on the forward strand.
TGTCGGGCCGCGACGGCTATGAGGTGACCGACGGCACCGCGCTGCTGGAAGGCGAGGATCTGCTGGAGATGGAACCCGAAGAGCGCGCCGCCGCGGGGCTGTTCCTGGCGTTCCAGTACCCGGTCGAGATCCCCGGCGTGGGCAACATGACCTTCCTGCGCACCGCCGTGAACGCGCAGCGCAAGGCGCGCGGCGAGGACGAGATGAGCGCCGCGGACTTCCTCAAGGTGATCCGGGCCAAGGCCAAGGACCTGAAGATTGACGCAGAAATGCTGAAACGCCCGGTCAATGTGGGCTTCTCGGGCGGCGAGAAGAAGCGCAACGAGATCCTGCAGATGGCGATGCTGGAGCCGAAGATGTGCATCCTCGACGAAACCGATTCCGGCCTTGACGTGGACGCGATGAAGCTGGTGTCGGACGGGGTCAACGCGCTGCGTGATGCCGGGCGCGGGTTCCTTGTGATCACGCATTACCAGCGTCTGCTCGACCACATCAAGCCGGACGTGGTGCACATCATGGCGGACGGCCGCATTGTCAAGACCGGCGGGCCCGAACTGGCGCTTGAGGTGGAGCATAACGGCTATGCCGGCATCCTCGAAGAGGTGGCATGATGGCCCTGCCCAAGATCAAACAGGACGCGACCGAGGCGCGGCTGTCGGCGCTGGACCTGCCCGAGGGCGGCTGGTCGGCCAGGGCGCGGGGCGAGGCGCTGGCGCGGGTGCGCGCCATGGGGCTGCCCGGCGCGCGGGATGAATACTGGAAATACACCCGTCCCGACACGCTGGTCGGTGCCGAGGCCCCGCAGGCGGCGGTGTTCGATGCCGACGAGATGCCGGTCTTCGACGCGGTGGACCGGCTGAAGATCGTGTTTGTCGATGGCGTGTTCGACGCGGACCTGTCGGACGATCTGGCGCTGGAAGGTGTTGAGATCGACCGGCTGGCCGAGGCGCGCGACATCCACTGGGCGCAGGATCTTTACGGCGTGCTGGAGGCGAAAGGGCAATCCCCGGTTGAGCGCCCGCTTGCGGCGCTCAACACCGCGTTCGCCAGCGACGGTCTGCTGATCCGCGTCACGCAGACGCCGTCCAAGCCCATTTCGCTGGTCTACCATCACCGGTCCGAGGTGTCGGACGCGATCCTGCACCACGTGGTGAAGGTGGAGGCCGGGGCCCAGATGACGCTGCTGGAAAACGGCCCGGCGGCGGCGCGCTTCAACAAGTGCATGGAGGTCGATCTGGCCGACACGGCGCGGCTGCACCACGTGCGCACCCAGGGCCGCGACCATGAACGCCGCGCCGCCACGCATATCTTTGCGCGTTTGGGCACGGAATCGGTGTTCAAGACCTTCACGCTCACGGTGAACGGCGTGCTGACCCGCAACGAGGTGGTGGTGGAGTTCACCGGCGACGACGCGGTGGCGCATGTTGCCGGGGCCTGCATGGGCGACGGCGATTTCCACCATGACGACACCGTCTTCATCACCCATGACGCGGTGAATTGCGAAAGCCGGCAGGTGTTCAAGAAGGTGCTGCGCAACGGCGCGGTGGGCGTGTTCCAGGGCAAGATCCTGGTCAAACCCGGCGCGCAGAAGACCGACGGCTACCAGATCAGCCAGTCGCTTCTGCTGGACGAGGACAGCCAGTTCCTCGCCAAGCCCGAGCTTGAGATCTATGCCGACGATGTGGCCTGTTCGCACGGCTCCACCTCGGGGGCGATCGACGACGAGGGGCTGTTCTACCTGCGCGCCCGCGGCGTGCCGCGCGGCCTGGCCGAGGACCTGATGACCATCGCCTTCATCGCCGAGGCGGTGCAGGAGATCGAGGACGAGGGTCTGCAGGAAGAGATCGTCGGCCGGGTCGAGGCATGGCTGGCGCGGCGCCGGAGCTAGGATGGCGCTGACAACCGACATCGTGGCCACCTACAGGCGGCCCGGCGCGGTGCTGCGCGCGATCCTCGCGCGCGGCCCCAGCGAGCCGCGCGCGCTGGCCTATCTGATGGCGGGTTGCGTGGTGCTGTTCGTGGCGCGCTGGCCGGCGCTGGCGCGGCAGGCGCATCTCGAGGATCAGGATTTGAACATGCTGATGGGTGGCAGCCTGCTGGGGCTGGTCTTCATCGCGCCGCTGATCCTGTACGGGCTGGCCTTTCTGGTCCACCTGGTCAGCCAGGCGACGGGCGGGCAAGGCACCGCCTTTGGCGCGCGCATGGCGCTGTTCTGGAGCCTTCTGGCCTCGGCCCCGCTGATCCTGCTCAATGGCCTCGTTGCGGGGTTCATCGGGCCGGGCGCGGCGTTGCAGCTGGTCGGGCTGATCTGGTTCGGCCTGTTCCTGTGGTTCTGGATCGCGGGCATGCGCGTGGTGCGCGAGGGTATGGCATGACGCTGGAAGGTTTCCTGAGGCTGGCCGCGCAAAGCGTGACCGCCCCCCGGGACGTCGCCCGGCTCTTGCTGTCGCTGCGGCTGGGTCAAGAGGCGCTGTTGACCGCCTTTGCGCTGGTCGTGGTTCTGAACGCGCTGATGCTCGGCCTTTCCGGGTTGGCGGTGCCCGCCGACCCGGCGCTGCCGGGCTTTCTGACGCAACCGGCGCTGTTCCTGGGGGTGCAGGCGCTGGCGCTGGCGGGCACCATTGCCGCGGTCACGGGCCTGGGCCGCGTCTTTGGCGCCGAGGCCGATCCGGCCCGTGTGGCGGTGGTGCTGATCTGGTTGCAGGCGCTGCGGGTGCTGGTACAGGCGCTGCTGCTGCTGGTATTGCCGCTGTCGGCGGGGCTTGCCTCGCTGATCCAGGTGGCGGGCTCGATCCTCGGCGTGTGGATCGTGGTCCATTTCATCGACGAGGCGCTGGCGCTCGACAGCCTGTTCAAGGCGGCGGCGGTGCTGATTCTGGGCGTGCTGGCGATGGCGTTCGGGCTGTCGATCCTGCTGTCGCTGATGGGTGTAAGCCCGGAGGGAATGAACAACTATGTATGACGTGGAACAGATCCGCCGCGACTTTCCGATCCTGTCGCGCGAGGTGAACGGCAAGCCGCTGGTCTATCTCGACAACGGGGCCTCGGCGCAGAAACCGCAAGTGGTGATCGACGCGGTGACCCGCGGCTATGCCGAGGAATACGCCAATGTGCATCGCGGTCTGCACTATCTGTCGAATCTCGCCACCGACAAGTACGAGGCGGTGCGCGGGGTGATCGCCCGCTTTCTCGGCGCGCCCGATCCCGAAGAGATCGTCTATACCACCGGCACCACCATGGGCATCAACCTGGTGGCCTATGGCTGGGCCATGCCGCACCTGCAGGCGGGCGATGAGATCGTGCTGAGCGTGATGGAGCATCACGCCAATATCGTGCCCTGGCATTTCCTGCGCGAACGCCAGGGCGTGGTGCTGAAATGGGTGGATGTGGACGCCACCGGCGCGCTGGACCCGCAGAAGGTGATCGACGCCATCGGGCCGCGCACGAAACTGGTTGCCGTCACGCATCTGTCGAACGTGCTGGGCACGGTGGTGGACATCAAGGCGATCTGCGAGGGCGCGCGCGCCCGGGGCGTGCCGGTGCTGGTGGACGGCTCGCAGGCGGCGGTGCACATGCCGGTGAACGTGGCCGACCTGGGCTGCGATTTCTACGCCATCACCGGGCACAAGCTGTATGGTCCGTCAGCCTCGGGCGCGATCTGGATCGCCAAGGCGCGCATGGCCGAGATGCGGCCCTTCATGGGCGGCGGCGACATGATCCGCGAGGTCCACAAGGACGAGGTCACGTGGAACGACCCGCCGATGAAGTTCGAGGCCGGAACGCCGGGCATCGTCCAGCAGATCGGCCTGGGCGTGGCGCTGGAGTACATGATGGATCTGGGGATGGAAAACATCGCCGCGCATGAGCGGCACTTGCGCGACTATGCGCGGCAAAGGCTCGACGGGCTGAACTGGCTGTCGGTGCAGGGCACGACACGCGACAAGGCGGCGATCTTTTCCTTCACGATGAACGGCGCGGCGCATGCGCACGACATCTCGACCATCCTCGACAAGAAGGGCGTGGCGGTGCGCGCGGGCCATCACTGCGCGGGGCCGCTGATGGATTTCATGGGGGTCACCGCGACCTGCCGGGCGTCCTTCGGGCTGTACAACACCGTCGAAGAGGTGGATGCGCTGGTCGAGGCGCTGGAACTGGCGCACGAGCTGTTCGGGTAACGCCGCCGGGCCGGGGCTTGCAGGCCTCAGTCCCGTGCGCCCACAAGGCGGTCGATGGGTGCGTAATCGTCGGTCAGCACAAGGCCCCTGTCGGCCAGTTGGTCGACAAAACGCGGGCCCAGCGCGGCAAAGGTGGTGCGGTCCGGGGCGGGGACGGTGAAGCTGTCGGTCGCGGTTGCGGTCCGGCCCGCGGCGATCACGATGACGATGCGCTCGCCCGGGTCGGGGCGGCGGGCTTCGGTCCACAACTCGACCTCGGCAAAGACGCTGCGCAACGTGGCCACCAGCGCCGCCACGGCGTCAAGACGGTCGGCATAGTCGATGACGTTCATCAGGTAGCTGCCATCGGGGGTCAGCCGCGCTGCAATCAGCGCAAAGAATTCCTGCGTCACCAGATGCTGCGGCACGGCAGTGTCGGTAAAGGCGTCGCCCACGATGATGTCGTACCGCGTGGTGTCCCGCGCCAGCACCTGGCGGGCATCGGCATGGCGGATCTCGATCCCGGCGGGATCGAGCCAGAAGTCGCGCACCGCCAGCGCGGTCACCTCCGGGTCGATCTCGGCCACGGTGACGGTGCCGGGATGGCGCGCGGCAAAGGCGCGGGGCAGGGCGTAATTGCCGCCGCCGATATGGAAACTGGTGAACGCCGGCTGCGGCGCGCGCAGCCGCGCCAGCGCGTCCAGCATCGCGGCGTGCCGGGTGAACATCACCTCCGGTGCGTCTCGGGCCGAGATGCCGTGCACAAGGTGGTCGATCACCATGGCCCGCGTGGGCCGCGCCGGATTGGCCGAGACATCGACGCTTTGCAGGCAGAAATGGCGGCTTTCCACGGTGCAGGGGCCGGGCCGGGTGGCGGCCAGCGCCGCCAGACCGGCCACCAGGGCGGCAGCGGCCAGCGGCAGCCGGTGCAGGCGCGCGGCCAGCGCCAGGCAGATCAGCGCGCAGAGCAGGTAGGTTGCGGTGACCACCGCCAGCGTCCAGGCACTGCCGAGCCAGGAAATGAACACGAAGCCGGCCAGCAGGGTGCCGGCAATGGCCCCGATGGCACCGGCGGCGAACATCGCCCCCAGCGCGCGCCCCGGGGCCGCGCTGGCCCCATGCGCCACCTGCGCCAGCACCGGTGCCGGGATGCCGGCAAAAAGCGACGGCAGAAAGAACGCCGCCAGGGTCAGCGCGGTGATCCCGGCGATGGGCTGGGGCAGGACGCTCAGCACCGGGCCCGCCGCGCCGCGCAGCGCCAGCCCGGCCAGCGCGGTGCTCAGCGCCGCCGCCATCAGCGCCCAGGCCGTGGCGCGCAGCGCCTGGTCCGCGGGCCGGTCCGCCAGACGGCCGCCCCACCAATGCCCGGCCGAGAACCCGGCCAGCACCACGGCGATCACGCTGGTCCAGGTGTAGAGCGACATGCCGACATAGGGGGCAAGCATGCGCCCGGCCACGATCTCGACCACCAGCGAGGCGGCAGAGACCACGGCCTGCAGCGCGACCAGCAGCCAGAGCGGGGGCGGCCAGAGCGGGGAACGGATCATGTCGGGGACTCCGGGAAAACCGTTGCCATGTTGCCGCAAAGCCCGCCGCCTGCAAGCGGATTTGCGATTGCGATGGATCGCGCGATGGCGTACACCCCGAACTCACGCACCCATAGCTCAGCTGGATAGAGCGCTGCCCTCCGAAGGCAGAGGTCAAAGGTTCGAATCCTTTTGGGTGCGCCATCTCACTTTTTTGGCTGAATATGTCACCTAAAGCCTTGAATGGTAAGGATAATTTAGGTGTTCGAAGTCCCTGATTTCGGCAGTAGGGCAGTGGCTCGACAAAGGCTAGTCTGAGCACTGTTTTCTTTAGGGCTAAGTCTGAGTTTTTCCATATATTCCAGGGGTTTGAGAGAAACTGCATGGCGTGTTCGAACGACTCCTCAAAGGTATGTCGTGGCTTGCCAGTCTGAGCCAGTTGTTCTTGCGCGAGAATCTTTTCCCGTTCGAGCTTGGCGATACGTTTCTCATATGCGGTGACAACGGAACCGTTGCTCGCCTCCACGATGCGATCAAGGAGCTGATCAATCTGCTTTTCAAGCTGCTTGATGTTTTTCTTGAGCTCGTTGGAGGTCTGAGACGATTGTGCAAGCCTCGCGTCCCAAGCGTCACTGAACATGGCCTTGACCAGCGCAAAGAGCCCCTGTGACGGCTCCAGGCCGTGCAGAAGTCCTTCAAACTCTCCCTCTAGCTCGTCGCGCTTGATCGACTTCCTGTAGCTTGCGCAGCCCTTGGTTGGGCAGAGGTAGTATGGGTATTTTTGTTTTTTGCCCTGCGACCAGCACGCCGTCAGCGGCTTTTGGCAATCGTTGCAAAGGACAAAGCCACGCAGTGGGAAGTCTTCGCTGATATCCTTGCGGGCAGGGGCCTTGGCGGTCCCTTTCAGTCGCGCTTGTATCTTCTCGAAGGTTTCAAAGCTTATCAGCGCTTCGTGCTGCGCCTTGCGCAGCGGAATATTCCACTTCGGCGCTTCGATGTACCCTGCATAGATTACGCGTGTCAGCATGTCGTAGATACGCTGATTGCGGATTTCCCCGCTTGACAAGTCCTTGGGGAACGACGGTTGCCGTTCCAAAAAGCGCTTCACTTCCACTTGGGTTTCGAAGCGACCTGATGCGTATCCTTCCAACGCCTCTTGAAGGGCAGAGGCGTTCGGTTCATCGCGCACAAGAATTTTTCCCTGTCCGCTGCTGCGCTCATAGCGATAGCCGATAGGGGCCTGGAAAACCCAATATCCGTTTTGAACTCGTGCCCGCATACGGTTCACGGTTTGCTCGCCGTTCTTTTGTCTTTGATGCTGAGAGACCGACGCCAGGAGGTTCTCGACAAGCTGAGAGTCGGAATCCTCGCCAAACTCAATCGAAGGGCTGACCAGCACGCCGCCCGCCTTGTCGATCTTCATCCGCAGCTCAAAGTGTGCCATCACGCCCCGCGCAAGTCTGCTGATGTCATCAATGATCACAGCATGGGTATCGCGAGGCCGCTGTTTTAGGTATTGCAGCATGGCTTGCATCCCAGGCCTTGACGTCAGACTTCCCGAGCTATCGTCGCGGAACACTTCAACGACGTCATAACCACGGTACTTGGCAAAATCGCGGCAGCGGGTTTCCTGAGAATTCAAACCGTCGCCACGAACGGTCTGCTTTGAACTCGATACACGGCAGTAGATGACAGCTTTGCTGATGTCTTTTTCCTGTATTCCTGACTGATCCATCATACCTCCACCGCCTATGGGCGCATGTCATCCTTTTTGTTGTCCTTTTTGGGCTCATCCGAGCATACCGCATCAAACGCCCCTGTGGGTCTTCGAGCGCTGGATTGCACATCTTTTCCACAGACTTCTTGCAGCGGATGCACGCCAAACCCGAGTTCGACAAAGCCGACGATGATTTTCCAAAGGCTCTGAAGAAACTCTTCCTTCTGGGCTTCCGTCATGTCGGCGCCATCAAGGTACGACTGATACCTCTCCACATCCACCTTCAAGATCGGTTTTGCGGATGCATCAAAATCCATGCTCAGACCTTCCAAGTCTGAGATACTTGTCAAATCGCCATCCATCATTTCTCCTTTCGGAGGCAGGTGTTTCCACCTATTTGTATTGTACCACATTTTGCAAAAAACCCCTAATTTCTGCGGGTTACGAGGCGTTATTTGTCTTGTTTGAGGCCGCTAGAACGGAATGTCATCGAGCCGTCCCGTGTTCGGACTTCGGTACAGGAGGATCACGTTATCAGGCTTTTTGGTCGGGCCCGTTGCACCCAAAAAGTTGCACAGACGCTCGCACGCTTCACAGCAATCGACGTCTTGGGATTGCACATCCCAGACAAGCCCTACATCGCCACAGACCGGGCATTGCAGTCCAAGCTGAAAGGCACCAATCAGGTGCAGGAGCGTTGGCTTAGTCTTCAGTGCTTCACTTGTATCGTGCATGACAAACACCAGACCTATCGAGACAGGCTGGGCCGAACGGCCTGCGCCTGCTGTCGTTCTTCCCGCGCGGCTTCGACCTTGGGGCGATGGTATTTTTCTTCCAGCGCCTTTCCAGTTTCATAAAGCTCGCGTCCTTCAGCGGTGCGATAGCTTTCCGTCATCAAATGCTTGGCCCCGCTTTCCGTGATCTTGAGGGTCCGCGCGAGGTGCGTGCCCTCATGGTCATAGGCCTTGTATAAGGGCATGGTCTCGCCGTCGCGGATCAGACCTTCGATGCGCCGCGCGGCCTGCAGCGCTTGATCCTGCGCGGTCTCTGGCAAGGCTTTCTCGTTTGCGAGCAAGGCCTCACGTGTAGCGTTCATTGTGCGGCCATAACGAGCGGCGTAGATATCCCGAACAATGACTTCACCTTTCATGGCGTCGAATTTCTCAGTGCGCGAAAAAGCATGCGCATAGTCTGTCAGGGGTTCGCGAAACGTCCCGCTCTTGTGGATATGGCGGTCGATGATACCTGCGACGCCAAGCGCAATGTCGAATTGTGCTTGGGTCAATCCTTTTCCGTTGAAGCTCTCACGGGCTTGTCTGATCTTGTCCTGGGTCTCAGTTCCTAGGGTATCGTTCATTGTCTTTCTCCTTTCTTTGTCTGTGCTGCTAGCGGCTCCACGACCGCACGCGCCGATCCTCGCCTGAGCGACGATCCACGGCTTTCTGAAAGTCCTTGATTGGTTTCTCACGGGCTTGAACGCGCGCTTTCGCGCTGTCGAGCATCGTGCTCAGCGCATCGCACTCCCGGTCATCAATCCGCGCCATGTCCCTTTTGTGGGCCGAGCGTACTTCAAGCTGCGCCTGGCGGTTGATCTGGTGTTTATTGAAAGCGTCAGACCCGAACCTGCGATCAACCAACTGTCGTTTCACCGAACCCGCTTTGTGAATAAGACGCCGTTGCGCTTCTGATACGCGGTCAGCGTATTCAAGCTCGAATGTGCGCCGCGTGTAGCGACGTTCACTGTCGAGCTTAGAGGATACCTCCTTGTAGGCGGTCCACTCATCATTGTTCAAAATCCTGGCGGCTTCTTTGCGCAGTTCCAGCAATTGGCTGCGTGGCTCAAACAGGCCTTTGACTTCCTCTGTTAGGCTGGACATAGCGGATTTCCTTGGTTTTCGGATAGAATTTGCGAGATGGGAATCCGATCTGCTACGATCAGTTCGTTATGAAATTCAAAGACATAGATGATATCGTTGAGTGGCTTGAGCCGATGGGCTACGAAACCTTCTGGAGGGAAATTAAACCCTTCTGCCTGATCATGTTGCCGCGCGAAAAATGCGATGCGGACATCGCCAACGGGGTGACAGATGAAGAGACCGTGCTTTACGTCATGAAAAACTTGGCACGGATGGAACTGGCTTCCATTCTCAAGCTGGAATGGCGTATCGATATACCGATGATGTCGGTGCACTAGCGATCCTCCTGCTTGAAGAACCGCACCCAGCCGCATCGCCCTTGTTGCGCAGGAAGCTCGAACTGGCCGTATGGACCGACGAAGCGACAGCGCGTGTAATGGCGATGTGCGAACGGGTCCATGCCTTGGCCTTCATCCACCCAGGCATAGGAACCAATCACATGCGGCAGGCCGATCAGATGATAGGTCAACCACAGGCTTGCAGGAACGATCACCCATACGAAGTAGACCAGTTTTAGAAAGCGCGGTTTCATAGGCGCTCTCCTTTGCTCACTGGGATTGCGACCTTAGGATCAGACGGTAGTTGCGGCCCTTCGTGCGGGTTGTCGGCCAGCTCACCATGACAAAACGGCGCGATCTGATGCTGGCCGACCTTGAGGCAGAGTATCCAGCCGACATTCTTGACATGGACCAACTGCTCATCTGGCTTCATCCGCATCAAACGTTCCGCAGAGATCAGGCGGTCTTTGCCTGTGCCAATATTCGCCGTGTAATCAAGCGCCGCGCTATTGAGGCCAACGCTGTGTTGTTGGACGAGCGTTTCGCCGATGGCGCGGCTGATGCGCTCGCATTCTTCGAACGAGCTGAAGCCGAAATACTGCTTCACAATAGCGTTCTCTTCGATGGTTGCAGTTTCCTTGTCGGAATAGGCGCGCTGCATTTCAGAGCGAGATTGGGCGATGAAGTGGAGGTTGGCCCCATAGCCTCTGACCACGGTCATGGCCGAGATCAGTGATTTGAGTGGCGCGTTGGTGGATTCATCGAGGATGAAATCCACAGGGATGCGCTGGCCAGAAAGCACGACATCGATGAACGATTGCAGGTGCAGCGCGTAATGCGGCCCAAGGCGTGCCATATGGCGTTGTGGCCCCACGACAAAAACGATGTAGCGACCTTTGAGTAGGTTTTCATGGGCTAAATCTGCATCGCGGCCTGCGCGATGCAGCGGACTTCCTGCGCCGTAGATGCGCAACGATTTTAGGGCGGCAGCACGGTGCTGGCCCCAATGTTCTTTATTATTCTCATGCATGTCGAGAATATGCGCACCGAGCGCCTTGCGAACCTCATCGCCTTCTTCGACGGCGATACGGGCAGCGCTCAGAAGCACATCAGGGTCAGCCAGCATCGACCACACCCCGCCCGGAATGGCGAGGCGCGGATCACTGCTCAGAAGCTCGTTCTCACAGAACTCTTGAAGTGTGCGTGGCTCATCTCTGAAGTACTGGTTTTTGGAATCATTGGGCGGCTCAGGAATCAGCGCGTGATTTGCGTTGTCGATGGCAAAGACGAGCTCGCCATGTTGTTTCTCTTGGGCAGCGCGAAGGCTTCCAAACGGTGACAGTGAAACCCGATAGGGATTATCCTCGCCCAGTACGCCGAAATCATCAATGATGGCCACATTACGCCCATAGCGGGCGCACATGTCAGCAGCTTGCGCGGCAATCTCACCGTCCTTGCAATCGTTGATGATGATCGAACGGTTGTGATCGGGGAGCAGTGACAAAAGCCAAGGCAGCGCCCCGCAACTGGTCTTTCCGCCCCCCGCCGCAGACAGGAGCAGACTATGCGAGTGCTTTGGCGCATAGATCGCCTTGCCATCGATTGGGCTGAGGCCAAGGAGGCGTTTTACTTGCTTAGTCATCGACCATGCCTGCGTCTTTAAGCGCGCTTTGATCGGCAAGGACAGAAGGATCAGGCGCGCGGCTGCTTGCAGCCAGGCGCGCAAGTTCCTTCTCGCGGCCATAGATTTTGACCATGGCGCGCAAGGCTTCGATGGTTTTACTGAATGCGCCGATGCCAAGGATAACGGCCAAAAGTCCAAAGCCCCACCATTCGGGCGACGATGGCCAGAGCCAGTATGCGCTGGCTCCGAGCAAGAACGCCGTCAGGAAGTGACCATTGACGGCAGCAATGGAATCGACAGGTGTTTTGAGGGTCATGACTTGCCCTCCGTCTTTGCCGCGTGGATGGCAGCCGCAATCTCACGGCGCTTGCGGTTCAGATGGCCATAGGTCCCCCAGATTACCCCCGAGAGCTCAGAGCCGCTTAAATCGCGGCTGTGAAAGCGCAGCCGACCGATGGAAAATCCCGCCCAGAGACCTATCCCGCAGACAAGCGCGATCCCGATTTTTTCAGCGGGCCAGAGGATGTCGGCGAAGGCGAGACCAAACCCGCCAAGCGATGACGCCACCAGCAGACCCGCTCCGAGCAATTCACGGCGCGCTGAGACCACGGTCAGGTTTTCGAGGCGATAGTTGTCGTTGCGGGTTTCAACTTCGTTTTCTTTGATGGAGATCGGTGCAAACAGCATCGTTCAGCTCTCCTGACCGAAGTTGCAGGCAGGAGCGTTCAGTGCGCGCGAAAGGCCTGCCTGACGGTTTTCAACCGCCGACGGCGTGATGAGACGGCCGCTCGCGGCATATAACGCCAGCGAAATCCGCTCTTCTTCAATGTAAAGGCTTTCGGCGCAAGAACACCGTGAACCCGAGCGAGAGGCCAGGCGCTGAATACGGGCTTCCTCGGCTTCCCTTGCGCGACGTTCGGCTTCGCGAGCAGGCGCTGCGGGATCAGGGTTGCCAAGCGCATAGCAAAGCTCGCGGAGTTCTGGGTAGAACATCCCAAGCGTCGAGCTGCAATCTGTACCATTCGGGATCACCTGACGCGGCGCGCGTGTGGCTTCAAGATCAGCTTGCAAGTCTGCTTCGCACAACTCGCCCCAATTCGAACGAGCGATTTCACGCGTGGCGATCTCGGGGCCAGTGACGAAGGCCGACACGCCCGCGATGGCAACGGCGGCGATTATCATCGTCGGGCTGAAGGGAAGGGTTGAGGCATCTATAGCCATGGTGGTTCTCCTAGTCTGATGAGAGGTCGAAGTTGGTGAATTGGCAGTGGCTTTGCGCGAGCGCGGCCAAGCGTTCAGCCCTGAGTGGCAGGCCTTGCGCTGCTTCGCCGTTCAAAGTCGAAAAATCGGTGTAGCTAGGGGGCTGGTCCGCCTGCATGTTGGCAAGCGTGATCCGCCGCGAGACCGCGCCATGCCCATCGTTGATGTAGCACCACAGGTTCGACGGTTCGCCATCGACAACATCAAGTGCCGATGCAAAGGCCACGCCCGTGATCACGGTAAGGCTCGTGCCCTCCACAGGCAGAGTGCGGAAGAAGTTGAAGTTTTCAGCTCCTTCGAGCGCGGCGGTGAATTCATCGACCGCGCGGCAGTTCTCGGTATCCCGCCCAGGCGGGCACCAGTTTTGCGCCTGCCACTCGCCGAAGAAGGCGAGCCTCACATGCTCGTACTTCTCACGCACCGCGTAAAAATCGGCATCCCAGAGCACGATCAGACTTGCGGAGGTAACTGCGACAGCGCCTAGGGCTCCGAGGGCGATCCCCCGCGCGAGGCGGGGAAGCCAGGGCTTATGATCCTCTTGCGGGCTCACGACCGCCCCCGCGAAGAAGGGCCATTGTCACCGCGGGCATCGAGCGCGCCGTTGGCCCGTGCAGGTACAGGCGGCAGGTCGATCAGCCCGTCAAAATCAGGCTCTTCTTCTTGCGTTTCATCGCGTGCAGGTGAGCGTTTTTCGATCTCCCAGACCATGGTGAGATAGGCGATGACAAAGAGCGCCATTGGCAGGCAGAGCTCTGCGACCGCTATGACAGCAGCAATGGCGGCAAAGTCCGAGATGTAGCGCAGGCTATCGAGCATCCCAGGCCGTGCAGGGAACACGGGCGGGGTCAGATCATCGCCTTCGATATCGCCGAGCGTTTCGTTAAGCTGATCCCCAAGGCCGCGCATGAAGACATTCAAGCGCTGCGTTGCCGCCGCATTGCCAGCGATGGTTCCGCCTGAGCGCAATTCATCGGCAAAGCTGGAGAGCAGAGAGAGGGGTAGCGCTTCGCGCAGAGCCGAGGCCATTTGCGTCATTTCACTATGAAGCACTTGCAGGGCCGCGCGGCGTTCTGTGATCGAGCGATCTGTATCGGCGAGGATTTCCTGATAAGCGCGGTTCAGGTCATTCAGATCGGCAAGCAGTTCTTCTCGCTCAAACGCCCCCCGCTCGAAAGCTGTGACGATGGACCGGGCTTGCGCCGCAAAACCCTCAAGGGTAATCGCCATCTCACCACGCCCGCCATTGCCTTGACGCGATAGGCATGAGGTAGCGACTTCACACGCTGCCGTGGCTTCGATTTCTTCGGCAAGGGCTTGTGCCACAGGGCCAACGCGCGTCGAGACCAGCGCCGCATCATTGACCATGCGGATGAAGGCCGTTTGTTCCTGGCCTGCCTGATCCAGCACCCGCAGTTGCACGTCAGGATAAACCATCCCCGAAAACGAGCCGATGAACATCCCGACGCCCGAGACGCTCATGCCGATAACGGCGATGACGCCTGCAAGGCGAAATCCGAGCGCTGTGCGCGCCGCCAACTTGGTAATGCCGACCCTGTTCATGCCGTATGCGGCAAAGCTCGCCGAGGCCGTGATGAGAAGAACCTTGAGGTTGGCCAGCGGGCCTGCTTCGGTGTTGAGCGTAAACAGTGAAATCCCGAGCATGACTGCGGCCAGCAGGCCGAGAACAAGGAGTGCTGTTTCCTCGAAGGTCTTGCCCTTCGGGCGCTCATGCCGAAGCTTTGGCGGGCTCGCGCGATCGTTGTGATGGTGGGTTTTGCGTGTCGACATAAATTTTGATTCCTCTTCGATTTCGTCGTTGGACTTCATTGTTGGTCCGATTGCAGGATTCTTTGCTTCTCAAGGAAACAGCGGCTACGCTTCGGCAAGCCTTGGTCGGTTTGCTCATGAACAGTAAGAACACAGACAACCTTGATGAGAACGCAGACGCCTCATGCGTTCGCCAGAACGCAAACAAGTTCCGCGTTCTCCAGAGAGAGCACGCAAAAACATTTCCCGCAGATTGGAAGCTTCTTTGCCGTTCGGTGTTGGAGGCCTACAAGACCGTCAGGCAAGATGAGCTTGGATATAAGAGGCTAGGTTGGACCATCATTCGCGATGAGATTATGTCGCGTGTGGACAATACGAGCCCTGACGGACGCGTTGAACGCGATGATCGCCTAACCAGACAGGACATTGAGGCTTGGCAAAACGGTAGCGATTTATCCGATGCAAAATTTCAGTTTGTTGACCTATTCATTAGACGCCTTGAGATGGATGAAAGGTACGAGAGCCTTTTCGAAGAGATACAAGCGTCCAAGTGTATGTATCAAATGTCTGCACTTGCAGAATTGTATCTCCCAAAAACAGGCAATAAATTCTTCGCCAAGCTCATTAGAGAAGACTTTCCAAAATACATAGTATCCGAGAAAATTGAAAATGCGTGGTTTTCCCAGATCGCGGCAAAGGTGCAGTATGAGTATGATCGGGTTTTCAAATTGGTCTTTTTATATCTCCCAAAAACAATTGAAGACATTGAGGATCGAGACTTTCAAAGAATTACTTTTTTTGAAGGTTACGTTTTGCCATTGATGGACATAGTTCCATCTGATTCAAAAATTCAACGAGGAAAAGCGAGGTGCTTGGTAAAGCTTTGCCGCGCTGAAGTGCGCGGAGTCTATGTATTGGGATACGCAGACGGAGAGATATCCTTTACCGTAACGCGCGTTAGTGGTCAGAAATTTACTGAGATAGTCTTGGATTATCCCAACACTATTTTGCACCCAGCCATTGATGGATCAGACAGACACAATCGCTATCATCCAACTGATATAATTTCTAAATCTGCCCAAGATCGCGCATCTCGCTCGTGGGAGGAGAAGTCAAGCTATGAGCAGATGCAAGAAGAAGCCGATCAGAGAGAAGAGTATCGTTGGAGGCTTCAGGCTGAAAGTGCCGAAAATCACAGCGAGAAAATAGACAAAATTCTCCAATCCAGCTATAAAGGCTATTTATTTTGAATAATACTGCCGAAAATATGGATTTTGGAGAACGTCAAATTCCGCCCGACATTTTCAGGGCGGCCGCGGAGAATGATATTTCTGAGCTGGTAAGCGCCTTACAAGAAGGGCAGCTACTCAGCGAACAGCGTGTAGATTTGCTAAATATGACGCCGTTGCATGTGGCATGCATCAATTGGAGCAACGACTTTTTGGCAGCGG
The DNA here is from genome assembly GCA_030425925.1 of Alphaproteobacteria bacterium. Taxonomy (GTDB): domain Bacteria; phylum Pseudomonadota; class Alphaproteobacteria; order Rhodobacterales; family Rhodobacteraceae; genus JAUHZO01. The sequence goes on from JAUHZO010000012.1 coordinate 138,845, forward strand.
CTTCTCAGCACCATAGCTTCGACCCTTGGATACGCGATGACAATCTGAGAACCCCGTTTGACCACGCGTCAGCGAGACGAAACCGTCCAGCCCAGAAAACGCTGCTGGCCTTCATGGAGCGACTGACCTTCGGCTAGACGGCCTTCACCAGCAACTAGTTGAACGAGGGAAGCCCGCTAAGACCATTTCATTCATCTAGGCTCAGGACCCATTGATTTCCGCCTGTCGGCATGATTCATCGCCGGGAAAACGAGCGGTGACATGTCTGATCTCTTCTGGCTGAGCGACACGCAATTGGCGCGTCTGGAGCCCTTTTTTCCCAAGTCCCACGGCAAGCCCCGCGTCGATGACCGACGGGTCTTGAGCGGGATTATCTTCATCAATCGCAATGGCTTGCGGTGGCGGGACGCGCCCAGGGAATACGGCCCCCACAAGACCCTCTACAACCGTTGGAAGCGGTGGAGCGACAAGGGTATCTTCGCCCGGATGATGGTCGGCCTGGCGGCGGATCACGGCGAAGAGAAGACGGTCATGATCGACGCCACCTATCTGAAGGCCCATCGCACAGCGTCCAGTCTGGGCGTCAAAAAGGGGGGCGTGGACGCCTGATTGGCCGCACAAAGGGCGGCATGAACACCAAGCTGCACGCCATCTGCGACAGCCTGGGGCGTCCGATCAACTTCTTCGTCACCGCCGGACAGGTCAGCGACTACATCGGAGCGGCGGCCTTGCTGGGTAGCTTGCCAAAGGTCGACTGGCTGCTCGGAGATCGCGGCTATGACGCGGATTGGTTCCGAAACGCATTGAAAGTCAAAGGGATACAGGCCTGCATCCCGGGCCGGAAGCAGCGCAAGAAAACCGTCAAATACGACAGGCGTCGCTACAAACGCCGCAAACGCATCGAAATCATGTTCGGCAGGCTCAAGGATTGGCGTCGCGTGGCAACCCGATACGACCGATGCCCAACGGTCTTCCTGTCAGCCATCATGCTCGCCGCTATCGTCATCTATTGGCTATGAGTCCTGAGCCTAGCATAGTCCTGCATAGCAAGGTGCCATTTGGTCTGGTCGGCGATTAGCGTGCGTGTTGCGACTATGAACCCGGCTTGGTTACGAACACCCACAGAGAATGTATTGAACTCTCATGGCCACAGACCTGCGATGCGACACCTAGAGAGAGCAGGTTCTGGCCATTCATCCGCACACGCAAGATGTGTTTTGTAGTACAAAACTATCTTGGCAAGGGGGCCGCTGCGCGCCCCCGTTGCATCCCCCAGGCTGTGGCTCTTTCAGGGCGTTGAACCCGTTTCAGAGCCAGTAGATCGTATCGCCGATTAATCACTCGCGGGAGACTTCGCTCTCCCAGCACCCATCGACTTGGTGGGCGTTCCTGCCCCCAAGACCCCAGACCATGCCATGGAGGCCACTTCATGGAGACCAACCCTGCGCGGTTCGGATGCCGCCATCTTGCCGAAGATGGATCACTCTCAGGGGCTTATCGCCGCCCCCGAACCCAGCTCGTCGGACTTGGAGAACTGCCGCTCCACCGACACCGAACCATGCACAATCGACCGCCCGATTGATCCCCGATCAGGGGAGCGCTCCCGCTTCCCCCGATACCCCTTTGACCACATCGTTGAGACGACTTCATCGAGCCCTTGCCTACAGCCACAGGGAGCATCTGTGGAAAACTACTCATCCACCACATTGCGTGATGCGCACGTTTTGCCAACCTGCTAGTCTTCTTGGGAAATCCATTCGCTAGGAACTGTTTTAGCAATGGATCGAATGACCACCCGAGCAGACCGAGGCCGCATTGTACGAGAACGCATTCAACAAGATCGAACGAGACCTTCGCGCTGAAGAAGGCATCGCCAATGAGCTGGACTACGTCGAACAGACCTCTTGGGTTCTGTTCCTAAAATACCTGCACGATCTTGAAACAGAACGAGCTGATCGCGCCGAACTTGACGGCGAAAATTATACTCCGATCATCGACGGCGAATTCCGCTGGGACAAATGGGCCGCACCGAATAAGGACGGCGAGTTTGACCACAACACTGCCCGCATCGGCGATGACCTGATCAAATTCGTTGATCAGGAGCTTTTCCCGTATCTCGCATCTTTCCGTCAGTCGGCGACAAGCCCGCAGACGATCCAATACAAGATCAGCGAAGTCTTTACCGAGCTTCGCAACAAGTTCCGTTCAGGCTATATCTTGCGCGATGTTCTCGAAGCAGTCGACGGCCTCTCCTTCAACACCCAGGCCGAGCGGCACGAACTTTCCCAGCTCTACGAAACCCGCATCCGCCGCATGGGCAATGCTGGACGCAACGGGGGCGAATACTACACTCCGCGCCCGCTCATCCGCGCCATGATCAGAGTCACGGCACCCAAGATCGGCGAGACAATCTATGACGGCGCGGTTGGCTCTGCGGGCTTCCTTTGCGAGGCCTATGACTACCTGCGCACCGACAAGCTCTCGGCATCCGAATACGAAACCCTGCAAACCAACACTTTCTACGGCCAGGAGAAGAAGGGCCTCGCCTACATCATCGGGATCATGAACATGGTCCTTCACGGGATCGAAGCGCCAAACCTGATCCACTCCAACACGCTCAATGAGAACGTGATGGATATTCAGGAGAAGGACCGCCATGACGTCATCCTCGCCAATCCGCCTTTCGGCGGGGGCGAGCGGCGCGAAGTACAACAGAATTTCCCGATCCGCACGGGCGAAACAGCGTATCTGTTCCTGCAACACTTCATCCGCAAGCTAAGGGCTGGCGGGCGCGCCGCCGTGGTGATCAAGAACACCTTCCTCAGCAACACCGACAACGCTTCCATTGCGTTACGCAAGGAATTGCTGGAAGCGGCGGAGCTGCACACGATCCTCGATTGCCCGCAAGGCACCTTTCAGGGCGCGGGCGTAAAGACCGTGGTGCTGTTCTTTGAGAAAGGCGCGCCGACGCGGGACATCTGGTATTACCAGTTCGATCCAGGGCGCAGCCTTGGCAAGACTAACCCGCTGAACGACGACGATCTGGCGGAGTTCATCGAGCTGCAACGCACCCGCTCGAACGGCCCGAAAAGCTGGATCGTGAACCGCGCCGATTTGGACGAGGAATCATTTGACCTGTCCGTCAAGAATCCCAACGCACCAGAGGCCGAGGCACTGCGCAGCCCCGAAAAAATCATAACCGACATGCTGGCACGGGATGCCGAGACGGCGCAAATCCTCGAAGACATTCGGGGGATGCTGTGAAGGACGTTGCTAAAACAGGATGGGAGACGAGGCCACTTGGCGAAGTTTGCACGCTAATCAATGGTCGAGCTTACAAAAAACCAGAGCTTCTTAATGACGGTCCGTACCCAGTTTTGAGGGTCGGAAATTTCTTCACGAACAATCATTGGTATTACTCTGATCTAGAGCTTGATGAAGACAAGTATTGCGACGATGGCGACTTACTATATGCATGGTCAGCCTCATTTGGCCCGCGTATTTGGAGAGGCGGAAAAGTAATCTACCACTATCATATCTGGAAGGTGCTTCCTTCGGATCGTGTAGATCGTGACTTCCTCTACTACTTTTTTGACTGGGACAAAGAACTTATCAAGAAGGAACAAGGTGCAGGAGCCACCATGATCCACGTTTCCAAGGGATCGATGGAAGCACGTGCTTTCCCCCTCCCGCCGCTCGACGAACAGCAGCGGATTGCAGCGATTCTGGACGAGGCCTTCGAGGGTCTGGCCCGCGCCCGCGCCCACGCGGAAGCCAACCTAAAAAATGCGCGGGAACTGTTTGACGAGGCCGAAGCAAGGCTGTTTCGGGACATCTCAAATGAATCAACAGAAACAACTCTTGGCGAACTCGCATCTTTCAGAAATGGCCTTAACTACTCGCGCTCTAGCCAAGGAGACGAAGTGAAAGTGGTCGGCGTTGGAGACTTTCAAGATAATTTTTTGATCCCCACCGACACGCTTTCCGTCACCAGGATTGACGGAAAACTCAGTGAAGATGACAAACTCCTTGCGGGGGATATCCTTGCGGTTAGATCAAACGGCAATCGCGATCTCATTGGTCGCACGATGCTTATGCCTGAGAGTGAAGAACCGACCTCGTTTTCTGGTTTCACCATACGCATTCGGCTGAGTAGCGAAGATGTTTTTCCAGAGTACGTATGCTCTTACCTACGAACGAGAATCGCCAGAGAAAAGCTGACGGCAGGAGGCGGCGGAGCAAACATTAGCAATCTCAATCAGCGCATTCTTTCGTCTTTCCCGATCTCCTACCCTGACAAAGACGGTCAGCGAGAAGCACTATTTCGCTTGGAACGACTTCGAGAAAAATCGAAACGCTTGTTAGAAAGCGCTTCTGCGAAATTGAACGATATTGACGACCTCCGCCAATCCCTCTTGCAAAAAGCCTTCACGGGCGAATTAACATGACGTAACGAGTAGAGAAGATGAGCATTCACGACGAAACCGAAGCCGATACCCGCGCCGAGCGCATTGACCCCGTCCTTGCGGCGGCGGGTTGGGGCAAGAACGGCTCCAAGGTTCGGCGTGAAGTCATTTGTCCTGGGCGGATCCAATCAGGCGGCACACGCGGCAAGGGTCTGTCTGCCGATTACGTGCTGATCCACAAAGGTCAGAAGCTAGCCGTCCTAGAATCCAAGCGCGCTGGTGTCAGCCACCGCAACGGCGTCGGTCAGGCCAAGGACTACGCAACTCGTCTCGGTTCACGCTACGCTTACGCTTCCAACGGCTTGAACTGGTATCAGATCGACATGGCCAATGGGGCCGAGGGCGACATGGACTTGCCGTTCCCAACGCCCGATGAGCTTTGGGATCGCACCTTTGCCGACTGCAACGACTGGCGTGAGCGCTTCGGCGCGGTGGACTTTGAGACGGATGGCGGCAAGTGGGAGCTGCGCTACTACCAGCACAAGGCAATAACGGCAGCTCTTGAGGCCGTGGCCAAGGGCGACCGCCGCATCCTCCTAACGCTCGCCACAGGTACAGGTAAGACCTCCATCGCCTTCCAGATTGCATGGAAGTTGTTCCAGGCGAAGTGGAACCTTTCAGGCGAACCTGTTCGCCGTCCGCGTATCCTGTTCCTCGCCGACCGCAACATCCTCGCCGATCAAGCCTACAATGCTTTCTCCGCATTCCCGAATGACGCCGTCACGCGGATCGAGCCCGATACGATCCGGAAGAACCGTGGCAAGCCGCCGAAGAATGCCAGCCTGTTCTTCACGATCTTCCAGACCTTCATGACAGGTGAAGGCGAGCCCGTTTACACGCAATACCCGCCAGACTTCTTCGACTTCATCGTGATTGATGAATGCCACCGAGGCGGAGCGAAGGATGAAAGCGAATGGCGGCGTTTGCTGGAATACTTCGAGCCAGCCGCCCAGCTCGGCCTGACAGCCACGCCCAAGCGCAAGCACAACGCGGACACCTACGCTTATTTCGGCGAGCCCGTTTACACCTACGCCCTGCGTGACGGGATCGAAGACGGCTTCCTCACGCCGTTCAAAGTTCGCCAGATGGCCAGCACTATCGATGAATATGTTTATGATGGCAGTGACCAACTGATGGTTGGTAACATCGAAGAAGGCGATAAGTTCACCGAAGGCGATTTCAACACACGCATCATCATTGAAGAGCGTGAGCTCAGCCGCGTCAAAGAATTCATGAGCCAGATTGATCAGCGCCAAAAGACGTTGGTCTTCTGCGCTACGCAGGATCATGCAGCGCTCGTTCGTGACCTGATTAACCAAGTGAAGGACAGCACCAATCCGAACTATTGCCACCGCGTCACAGCCGATGACGGCGCTGTCGGTGAGCAGCACCTTCGCGATTTTCAGGACAACGACAAAACGATCCCTACCATCCTGACGACATCGCAGAAGCTGTCAACAGGCGTTGATGCCCGCAACATCCGCCATATCGTTCTAATGCGACCGATCCGCTCAATGATCGAATTCAAGCAGATCATCGGGCGCGGGACGAGAACCTATGAAGGCAAAGATTTCTTCACGATCTGGGATTTCGTGAAGGCGCACGAGAACTTCAACGATCCTGAATGGGATGGTGAGCCCTTGGAGCCCGAAGAGCCGAGAGGGCCGCGCACCTCGCCTGGAGGCCCTGAACCTGGACCAGAGGGTGAACCGCCCGAAGGCGGCGACGGTCCCGAGCCACCCAAAGAAAAAATTGTGGTCAAGCTCTCGGACGGTAGCGTCCGCAAGATCAGGTACATCGCATCCACGACTTACTGGAGCCCCGAAGGAAAACCGATTTCGGCGCAAGAGTTCTTGAAACGCTTGTTCGGCGATCTATCGGGCATTGTGGCCGATGAAGATCAGCTGCGCGCTGTTTGGAGCGATCCCGACAACCGCGAGCGCTTCTTGGAGCAGTTGTCTGATAGAGGATATGATCGAGACCGACTGGATGACATTCGCAGGCTGGTCGATGCGCCTGACAGCGATCTGTTTGACGTGCTCAGCTACATCCTGTTCACGAACCCACCCAAGACACGGCACGAGCGAGCCAACAACGTTCGATCCGATGGCATGGATGAGGCTCAGGATGAGACCAAGGCACTCCTCCTGGCGATCTTGGCGGCATACGAAGAACGCGGGGAAAGCGAGCTGGCGACGAAGAAGCTCGGAACCTTCCTGACCGCGCGCTACGGTAGCGTCAGTGAGGGTAAAGCAAAGCTCGGCGGGCTCGATTCAATTAAGGGCGCTTTCCGAAAGATGCAGGGAACACTCTATAGCGACTAGTTCGCTTGCGTGGAAATCAACGAATGACAATCGAAGGACGATATCTGGATGAAATACTGAGGAAGCTCTACCGAGAGCTTTCTAAAAGCACAGATACGTTTGAAGCAAGCAAAGGCAAGGGGCAGGATCTTCTTGGGCAGAAGGTAGTCCTAAAGGATCCACGCGCCAGGATTAGTGCAACAGCAACACGTGGCATGCTCATTTCTGCTCTCGCAGAGTTTTGCTGGTACATGAGCGGCAGCGCTGACCTCGACTTCATTCGGTTCTATCTGAAAGACTATCCGCCGAAAGAAGCAACTGGCTCCCTGAGAGAAGCTTACGGTCCACGACTTAAAGGGACAGGTGAGTTTGGATACGATATTGACCAGATTAGTCGAGTTATTGAAAAGCTCCGAAAGAAGCCTGATACGCGCCGAGCAGCGATCACGCTTCTAGAGTCTTCCGATTTGGAACCAAGCCAAAAGGAAGCGCCATGCACGGTTGGTCTTCAATTCATTAGAAGGCGCGAACGCCTGCACCTGGTGGCTATGATGCGCTCGAACGATGCCTATCTTGGCTTCCCTCATGATGTCTTCTGTTTCACCATGATCCAGGAGCTGGTTGCGCGATCTCTTGGAATTAAAGTCGGTGACTACCATCATTTTGCAACAAGCCTGCATCTATACGAAAGCGATCAGGATTCTGTTGCCGCATATCTTGGCGAAGGTTTTCAAAACCCAGTGTTTGCTATGCCAAAAATGCCTTCTGGATGTCAGATGGATAACCTTGGCGCTTTCCTTGAAGTCGAGCGAGCCATTCGCAAAGGCGACATTACGAATGCTGATCAGATTTCGCTGCCTCAGTATTGGCGAGACCTCTCGCTGGTTCTGCTGAGATGTGCTGACTCGCGGTATAAGAGGGGAACCAAGGTTCGCGAAGAAAACTTCGACCAGATCAGCAATCAATTCTATAAAAACTTTTTCATCAAACGACCCAAGGTCTTGCCAAGTGGTGAGACTCAAAAGTTGGTTCAAGACAATCTCGATTTAGGGGACGAGCAGGTAAATGCGAATTAAAGATCAGGCAAAAGCCAACCAACTTTCGACGCAACTGGATGATTTCTCGGCGAACAAGATTCCTTTGGTCGGTATGAATAACGCCAATAGGAAATCGACTTTGATTGCACAGATTGTCGATAGCATTCGCCGAACGGAGTATTTGCTTCAAATATCAATTCGCTCGGCATCCGCTAGCCTATACACGCCCTACTCGGGAAGCTTTCAGCCTTTAGCTGGTGCAGCTGCGTTGCACAAGGCAGGGCAAGTCGATGATGCCTACTGGCTGGTTTACTTGGCCACACATTTTGGAAAGCACAAGCATGATGGCTGGAACCTAACGGAGGACATCTACGGGAAGTTTGGACAAGGGGGAGTTTGGGATTGGAATGCTGCCAGCCAAAACTCGCGGGCGATAGCGAACTGGCTTCAAGCGAACTATCCCCATGTCACGGGCGCAGGCCGATCACGACGATTTGGCAATCATCGAAAGTATGAAACGCTGAAACCTGGTCTAAAAGGTACTGGGCATGCAGTGGCGACCTACATCGATTGGATCAAAGCCCACGGCTCACATAATGCGCTCATCCAGAATGCTCAGGCCAGCGTTGGGCAAAATCCGCAGGAGGTTTTCGCGTTTCTCTACAAAGAATTAGACAACGTCGCCAAGATGGGCAGGCTTGGAAAGTTCGACTTGCTATGCAATCTCAGTAACCTGCAGATCGCACCGATCTTTCCAGACAAGGGTTACATCAAAGAGGCTACAGGGCCAAAATCCGGTGCGCAATTGCTCTTCGGGAATGGACTCAACTTGTCACAGCTGGAAGACGCATGCGTCGATCTAGCAGTTCATTTGAACGTGAGCGCACAAGTCATCGAGGATTCACTCTGCAACTGGCAAAAGAGTCCTGAAAGCTACATTTATTTTAGTGGCTAATCGATCCAACGGTAGCGCCGCTTTAGGTGCTGCATTTGATTATATCCAATGATGCGTGCATGTTGGAGTTGGCCAACAACTAAACCAGGAGCAATTCCGACTTTCTTCGCAAAATCGATGATAAGCGTTTTAGACGCGACTAGTCCGAGAAACTCTTCCTGATGCATCATAGGAACGACAACCTGCGATGCGAACTCATTGGCTTCATTTTCGCACTCTTCTTCCTTCAGTTCTGTGTTTTCGAGGATTGGCATTTTGTCAAAGTGCAAAAGCAAATGCCCGACTTCATGGAACAACGAGAACCAAAATTGATCGTCAGATAGATATCGAAAACTCAACTGGATATGCGGTGTGTCGTCTGCCAGTATCCGAATGGAAACGGCGGTGCAAAATTAGGCCACGGTAGCGGCGGGATCATCCCGCTGCCGGCGGAGTAAAATCCTGCCACTTTTCCCTTCTTGCGGCGGCAGGGAGGGTGGGGAGATCTATACCGTGGAACT
>JAUHZO010000013.1 GCA_030425925.1 Alphaproteobacteria bacterium
GATTGAAGGACTGGCGGCGCATCGCCACCCGCTACGACAGATGCCCGAAGGTCTTCCTGTCAGCCATCGCGCTCGCCGCAGCGGTCATCTTCTGGCTTTGACCGACAATGAGTCTGGACCCTAGTCAGCGGGGTACGCGCCGCGCGTGCATGAGGCAAAGCGCCTGTCACAGCGTCCCATGACGCTCTGTCATCCCGCGGGTCGGGGGCAGCACGATTGTCATGGCCGGTGCACGTTCCGAACGGCCGTGCCGTGCGGGCCGGCCGGTCGGGCTGCACCGTGGTTTGGGGCCGGTTCGGGGCAAAAAACCGCAACAAGATTGTGCAGGAAGCCGCGCATGTTGCCAATTTGACGCGGTTTTGAGCGATCTTCTGCGTCGCAGCGCCAAACCCCGCAAAATCGCGTTTGAACGGAATGAGCGAATTGTATAAGGTCCAGTTCGTAGGGCGCACCCGTCCACGTTTGTACAGTCTGGAGAGAATTATGAAAAAGCTTTCGATCATTGCTGCTGCCGCAGCAATCGCGACTGCCACCGCCGCACCGGTTGCAGCACAGCAGAACACCAACGACCCGTTCGTTTCGACTCAGGCCCTGTCGGCCATCCCGGTCCTGGCCGTGATCGGCGGCGTTGCCGTTGTCGTTGCGATTGCAGCGGGTTCGGGCACCAACTGAGTTTGGTTCCCTCTGACATCGAAAGCGGCGGCCCGGGTGGCCGCCGTTTTTTTTGCCTCCGGCCCAGGTCCGGACTGACGACGCGGCGGCCTGGCTCAGAGCAATGTCCAGGAGAGCGTGCCTGCCACGCCGATGCAGAGGCCAAGCCCGCCCCAGAGCAAGCGCCGGGGCCAGGGACTGGGACCCGGTGCGGGCGCGGGGCTGGCCTGCCGGATCAGAGCCGCCTCCACCAGACCGGGCAGCCGCGGCCCGAATCGCGCCATCACCAGCGCCGTCTTGCCCAGATCGTTCAGGGCCGCACGCGGACCGATGGACTTCTTGATGTAATCCTCAACCACGGGTTGCGCGACCTTCCAGATGTTCATCCGCGGATTCAGTGACCGCGCGACGCCTTCCACCACCACCATGGTGCGCTGCAGCAGAATCAGTTCGGTCCGCGTTTCCATCCCGAACCGTTCGGTGACCTCGAAAAGATAGGCCAGAAGCTTGCCCATGGAGATCCGGGTGGCGTCCATGCCGAAGATCGGCTCTCCGACGGCGCGCAGCGCGCGGGCAAATTCGTCGACGTCGCGGTCGGCAGGCACATAGCCCGCTTCGAAATGCACTTCGGCAACCCGCTTGTAGTCGCGCCGGATGAAACCATACAGAATCTCGGCATAGACCCGGCGGGTGTATTCGTCGATATGCCCCATGATCCCGAAATCATAGGCGATGATGTCACCGTTCCCGGCGACCTTCAGATTGCCCTGGTGCATGTCGGCATGGAAAAAGCCGTCGCGCAACGCGTGGTTCAGGAACAGTTGCAGCACGCGTTCCGACAACGCGACGCGGTCATGCCCGGCGGCGTCCAGCGCGTCATTGTCGCCCAGAGCGATGCCTTCGGCCCAGCCCAGCGTCATCACGCGCCGCCCGGAATAAGGCCATTTCACGTCCGGAAGCTGAAACCCTGCATCCTGCGTGGTGTTGGCGGCGAACTCGCTGGCGGCCGCGGATTCCAGCCGCAAGTCAAGCTCACCCATCACCACGCCTTCGAAATGCCGGATCACGTCCAGCGGCCGCAACCGGCGCGAGGCGGGGGAAAGAAGCTCGATCATGTTCGCGGCAAGGTAGAACGCGTCGATATCCTTGCGAAAGGCGCGTTCGACCCCGGGCCGCAGGATCTTGACCGCCACGGTTTCCCCGCTTTCCACCAGCCGGGCCTTGTGGACCTGCGCGATGGAGGCCGCGGCCACAGGGGCGCTGAATTCGGAAAACAGCTGGTCCACCGGCAGGCCCAGCTCGGCCTCGACGGCGCCTTTCGCGTCTTCAATGGAAAACGGCGGCAGCTTGTCCTGCAGCACGCGCAATTCCGTGGCCATGTGATCGCCCACCACATCGGGGCGGGTGCTGAGCACCTGGCCGAACTTGATATAGGCCGGGCCCAGCGCGTTCAGCGCCCTGACCGCGGGCGGCATCGTCAGGTCGCCCTCGTCGCCCAGCCACTTGAACGGCCAGCCCAGCACGCGCGCGGCCACCCGCAGCGGCGGCGGGGCGTCAAACGCGTCCAGCACCACGCCCATGGCACCCGTTCGTTCCAGCGTGGCGCCGGTGCGGACCAGCCGCCAGATGTTGTGCGGGCCGCGCACCTAGAGTTTCCAGCCCGAATGCAGGCAGGCGATTCCCATGCTCAGGTTGCGGTACCTGGCCTGTTCGAACCCCGCCGCCTGCACCATGCCCAGGAACGTTTCCTGATCGGGAAAGCGGCGGATCGATTCCACCAGGTACTGATAGCTGTCGCGATCCCCGGCAATGACCTGGCCCATGCGCGGGATGATGTTGAAGGAATAGAGGTCATAGACCTTCTGCATCAGGTCGTTGGGGATCTGGCTGAACTCCAGCACCATCAGACGCCCGCCCGGCCTGAGCACGCGAAACGCCTCGTCCAGCGCCTTTTGTGGGCGGGTGACGTTCCTTATGCCGAACGAGATCGTGTAGACGTCAAAGCTGTTGTCGGCAAAGGGCAGCGCCATGGCGTCGCCGACCACCCAGTCAAGGCTGTCGGCCTTTGCCTCGGCCTCGGCCCGCTTGCGGCCCTCGATCAGCATCGGTTCGGTCAGGTCCAGCACGGTGGCATGGCCCTGCCCGGCGCGCCCCAGAAAGCGGAACGCGATGTCGCCCGTGCCGCCCGCCACGTCCAGCAGCCTTTGCCCGGGCCGCGGGGCCAGCCAGTCCATCATGGCGTCTTTCCACAGGCGGTGAATGCCCAGCGACATGGCGTCGTTCATCACGTCATATTTCGACGCCACCGACTGGAACACGCCCCGCACGCGCCCGGCCTTTTCGGTTTCGGGAATTTCGGCATAGCCGAAATGCGTGGTTTTTCCGCTGTCGTCGCTCATGGGGCTTGCCGTTCCTTGTTCTGGCCTTTCTTATAGGGCGCTCTGCCCCCGATACAATCCGCCGACCATCCCAGGACCGCCCCAGATGCCCGAACTGCCCGAAGTCGAGACAGTCCGTCGCGGGCTGGCCCCGGTGATGGAGGGGGCCGGGATCGCCCGGGCGCAGGTGAACCGGCCCGATCTGCGCTGGCCTTTCCCAGACCGGATGGCCGACCGGCTGACCGGTGCGCGGGTACTGCGGTTGCGGCGGCGGTCGAAATACATCCTCGCCGACCTGTCGACCGGCGAGACGCTGCTGATCCATCTGGGCATGTCCGGGCGGATGCTGGTGTCGGGCGATCCGCTGGGGCGGTTCGTGCACGACCACCCGGCGGCGGAAAAGCACGATCACGTCGTGCTGGACATGGACAACGGCGCGCGGATCACCTTCAACGACCCGCGCCGCTTTGGCGCGATGGACCTGATGGCCACCGACCTGGCCGAGCGGCACAAGCTGTTGGCCGCGCTGGGGCCCGAACCCCTGGGCAATGCGTTCGACGAGGCGTATCTGGTCGCAGCGCTCGAGGGCCGCAACACGCCGATCAAGGCCGCGCTGCTGGACCAGAAGATCGTGGCGGGGCTGGGCAACATCTATGTCTGCGAGGCGCTGTTCCGCACCGGCATCCACCCCGCGCGCCGGGCCCGCCGGATCGCGGCGCGCCGGATCGCGGCGCTGGTTCCGGCCATTCGCGACGTGTTGTGCGCCGCCATCGAGGCAGGCGGATCCTCGCTGCGCGATTTCCGCCAGGCGGATGGCGAACTGGGCTATTTCCAGCACAGTTTCGATGTCTACGGTCGGGAAGGCGCGCCCTGCCGCAGCCCGGATTGTCGCGACAGCGTCCGCCGGATCGTGCAGTCGGGGCGGTCGAGCTTCTATTGTCCGACCTGTCAAAGATAACTTGAACCGTCCACAATTGATGATAAGGCTTGGCCCCTGACGGAAACGGACGGAGCCCGCACCCATGGCCTATGAGACGATCATCGTCGAAGTAGAAGACCACGTCGCGACCATCAAGCTGAACCGCCCCGACGCGCTGAACGCGCTGAACACCCAGTTGCTCGGGGAGCTTGCCCATGCCCTGGAAGAGGCCGATGCCAACGACAAGGTGCGTTGCATCGTGCTGACCGGCTCGGCCAAGGCGTTTGCCGCCGGCGCGGACATCAAGGAAATGGCGGACATGAGCTTTGTCGACGTGAACGCGTCGAACCTGTTCGCCGATTTCGGCGACCGCATCCAGAAGATCCGCAAGCCGGTGATCGCCGCGGTGTCGGGCTATGCGCTGGGCGGCGGGTGCGAGCTTGCGATGGCCTGCGATTTCATCATCGCCGCCGACACCGCCAAGTTCGGCCAGCCCGAAATCAATCTTGGCGTGATCGCCGGCATGGGCGGCAGCCAGCGCCTGACGCGCTATGTGGGCAAGTCCAAGTCGATGGACATGAACCTGACCGGCCGCTTCATGGATGCCGAAGAGGCCGAACGCTGCGGGCTGGTCAGCCGCGTGGTGCCCGCCAAGAAGCTGATGGAAGAGGCGCAGGGTGCCGCGCAGAAGATCGCCGAGAAATCGATGATCGCCGTGCGCACGGCCAAGGAGGCCGTGAACCGCAGCTACGAGACGACGCTGGCCGAAGGCCTGCTGTTCGAACGCCGCGCATTTCACGCGCTGTTCGCCACCGAAGACCAAAGCGAAGGCATGGCAGCCTTCATGGAAAAGCGCACCGCGCAGTTCCGCGACCGCTGAGCCGGCCGCGCGATGCGGGACAGGTTCCTGCATCGCGCGCCGTATTGCGTCTTCACAAATGTGTCGTGATGGGCTAGGGACGCCGCTTACATGCGCGTGACGCCCGCTCTGGCAAGAATCGGTCCGGTTGGCAAACCGGTCGTTGCCGTGCTGCGCCACGTGACCGGATCGACACGACAAGGACCAGGACAAAACATATGGCAAATTCGCCGCAGGCCAAGAAACGTGCCCGCCAGAACGAAAAACGCTATGCCGTGAACAAGGCGCGCCGCTCGCGGATCCGCACCTTTCTGCGCATGGTGGAAGAGGCGATTGCATCGGGTGACAGCGATGCCGCAAAGGCCGCCCTGCGCGCCGCCCAGCCCGAGCTGATGCGCGGTGTGACCAAGGGTGTGTTCCACAAGAACACCGCCTCTCGGAAGATGTCGCGCCTGTCGGCGCGTGTAAAGGCGCTGGGCTGAGCCGGCCAATATATCGGGCATATGCCTGCGGGGTGCTACATTATGTAGTGCCCCATTAACCTTTCATTAACCTGTTGACAGCTCAAGAGATTCTTTTCCGGGTATTGCCGAGTCAAGCTGTAAGATCAGTTGCCCGACCTATGACCGACTTGCTAATTTCACTTGGCGGGTCACATCGCAGGGGGGCAGGCGCCGGGTCAGCAACGCAATTTCGCGGATAGGTCCGGTATCTGTAGGACAGTTGCCATGTCTGCAGAGTCCGGGACACCGGGCCAGTCCAGAGCGGATAGGATACCAGCGCACCAGCCCTGTTGGGACGGCAGGGCGCGCCAGCTTTACTCTGCGTCATGCTTTTGCATGGGGCAAGGGTGAATTGTGTCCTGTTCGCTTCCTGTCTTGTGATCCGCTGCCGGTTGGTCGGGCCGGCGCAGGAGACACGGGAAAACGGAACGGGGACAATGACAAAAGACCAATGGGGCGCGCTTCAGGACAGCATCTGCAAGACCATCGGGGAGAACAACTACAAAACGTGGATCCAACCACTGAGTTTTGACGGCATGCGGGACGAGGGCGTGGTGGTTCTGCAGGCACCGACCAGCTTCTTTGGCACCTACGTGTCGCAGAATTTCGGCGATCTGTTGCTGTCGCAGCTGTCCACGGTGGACACCGGCGTGCGCCGTCTGGCCTTCGAAGTGGCCAATACCCGCCCGTCCGAACCGCCCCGCCCCGCCCGGGTCGAACCGCCGCAGGCCGCGCAGAAGGACGATCTGCCCGGCGCACCGCTGGACGCGCGATTCACCTTTGACAGCTTTGTCGTGGGCAAGCCGAACGAACTGGCCCATGCCGCCGCGCGCCGTGTCGCCGAAGGCGGCCCGGTGACGTTCAACCCGCTTTTCCTTTATGGCGGCGTGGGGCTGGGCAAGACGCACCTGATGCACGCCATCGCCTGGGAGCTTCAGGCCCGCAATCCGCAGCTGACGGTGCTGTACCTTTCCGCCGAACAGTTCATGTACCGGTTCGTTCAGGCCCTGCGCGAACGCCGCATGATGGATTTCAAGGAGATGTTCCGCTCGGTCGATGTGCTGATGGTGGACGATGTGCAGTTCATCGCCGGCAAGGACAGCACGCAGGAAGAGTTCTTTCACACCTTCAACGCGCTGGTGGACCAGAACAAGCAGATCGTCATCTCGGCAGACCGCGCCCCGGACGAGATCAAGGACCTGGAAAACCGCATTCGCAGCCGGTTGCAGTCCGGTCTGGTGGTGGATCTGCACCCCACCGATTACGAATTGCGTCTGGGCATCCTGCAGACCAAGGTCGACAGCTATCGCAGCCTCTATCCCGGTCTGACGATCGACGAAGGCGTGCTGGAGTTCCTGGCTTTGCGCATCAGCACCAATGTCCGCGTGCTGGAAGGCGCGCTGACCCGTCTGTTCGCCTTTGCCTCGCTGGTGGGGCGGCCCATCGACATGGACCTGGTGAATGACAGCCTCAGCGATGTGCTGCGCGCGTCCGAGCGCAAGATCTCGATCGAGGAGATCCAGCGCAAGGTGGCCGAGCATTACAACATCCGCCTGTCGGACATGATCGGGCCCAAGCGCGTGCGCAACTTTGCCCGTCCGCGGCAGGTGGCGATGTACCTTTGCAAGCAGCTGACCCGCCGGTCCCTGCCCGAGATCGGCCGCCGCTTTGGCGGGCGCGACCACACCACGGTGATGCACGGTGTGCGCCGGATCGAGGAACTGCGCCAGTCCGATAGCCAGATCGACGAGGATGTCGAGATGCTGCGCCGCGCGCTGGAGGCGTGAGTCCGGTTCACAACAGTTCTCCGTGCGGGCGGCGCCATCCGCCCGCATGGCCTTGACGCGCCCTGAAATTCCTCACCAAATCGCACGAAACGGGCTTGGAGCGCCGCAGTCCTGCGGCTACGGTACGCATCCGGCCGCTCGGAGGGTTTGGCGATGAAGATCAGCATTGAACGGGCCGCGCTGCTGCGTGCCGTGTCACAGGCGCAATCGGTGGTGGAGCGGCGGAACACCATTCCGATCCTCGCCAATGTGCTGATCGAGGCCGAGGGGGACGGCGTCAGCTTTCGCGCCACCGATCTCGACATCGAGGTGCTGGACCGCGCGCCCGCCATGGTCGAAAGGGCCGGCGGCACCACGGTCTCGGCCGTGACCCTGCACGAGATCGTGCGCAAGCTCCCCGATGGCGCGCTGGTGGTGCTGGCCGAGGACGCGGCCTCGGGGCGGCTGACGGTGTCGGCGGGACGGTCGAACTTTTCGCTGGCAACGCTGCCGAAAGAGGATTTTCCGGTGATGGCCTCGTCGGAATACGCCTCGAACTTCACCGCCAAGGCGCGCGATCTGCGCCGGCTGTTCGACAAGTCGAAATTCGCCATCTCCACCGAGGAGACGCGCTATTACCTGAACGGCGTCTACATGCACGTGTCCGAGGCCGAGGGCAGCCGGGTGCTGCGCTGCGTGGCCACCGATGGCCACCGCCTGGCACGCATCGATGCCGAACTGCCCAAGGGGGCCGAGGACATGCCGGGCGTGATCGTCCCGCGCAAGACGGTGGGGGAACTGCGCAAGCTCCTGGAGGATGACGACATGGACATCGCGGTGTCGGTCTCGGAAACAAAGGTGCGATTTGCCACGCCGGACATCACGCTGACCTCCAAGGTCATCGATGGCACCTTTCCGGACTACACCCGCGTGATCCCGCAGGGCAACACGCGCAAGCTGGAGGTCGATGCCAGCGACTTCGCCAAGGCGGTGGACCGCGTGGCGACGGTGTCGTCCGAACGGTCCCGCGCGGTCAAGATGCAGCTGAGCGAGGACCGGCTGGTCCTGTCGGTCAACGCCCCCGACAGCGGCAATGCCGAGGAAGAACTGGCCGTGGCCTATGGCGACGACAAGCTGGAGATCGGGTTCAACGCGAAATACCTGCTGGAAATCGCAAGCCAGGTGGATCGCGAGAACGCGGTGTTCCTGTTCAACTCGTCCGGCGATCCGACGCTGATGCGCGAGGGCAGTGACACAAGCGCCGTCTATGTCGTGATGCCGATGCGCGTGTGACGGGCGCCGAAGTCTTGCAAAGACTTCGGCCCGTTTTCTTTGCAAGAAAACGGGGCCCCCGGAGGCCACCGTGTTCCTGAGCCACCTGACGCTGTCGCATTTCCGATCGCATCGCCGGGTCGTGCTGGACACCGATGCGCGCCCCGTGGCGATCTTTGGGCCCAATGGCGCGGGCAAGACCAACCTGATCGAAGCCGTCTCGCTGTTCTCGCCCGGCCGCGGGTTCCGCCGGGCCTCGGCGCACGAGATGGCCCGGCGGCCCGAAAGTCTGGGCTGGAAGGTCAGCGGCACCGTTGACGGCGACACGGCGCACGAGATCGCGTTTACCTCCGAAGACGGTGCCGCGCGCCGGGTCGAGATCAACGGCAAGCCCGCCGCGCAGACCACGTTGGGGCGGATCGTCCGGGTGCTGTGGCTGATCCCGTCCATGGACCGGCTCTGGATCGAAGGGGCGGACGGGCGGCGGCGGTTTCTGGACCGGATCACGCTCAGCTTCTTTCCCGACCATGGCGAGGCGGCGCTCGACTACGAAAAGGCCATGCGCGAGCGCAACCGGTTGCTCAAGGAACAGGTGCGGGACCCGCGCTGGTACGCGGCGCTCGAGGCGCAGATGGCGCGCTCGGGCGCAGCCCTGCACGCAAACCGCGTCGCGGCCCTGGCGCGGATCGCCGCCGCGCAAATCGCCGCCCGGACATGTTTCCCCGCCGCCGAGCTCGAGCTGGTGCAAAGCGAAGGCGCCATGCCCGACACCGAGGCCGACCTTGCCGAGGCGCTGGCCGAAAGCCGCTTTCGCGACATTGCCGCCGGGCGCACGCTGGTGGGGCCGCATCGCACCGACCTCTACGGCGTGTTTGCGGCCAAGGGGGTGCCCGCCTCGGATTGCTCGACCGGCGAACAGAAGGCGCTTCTGATCTCGCTCATCCTGTCGAACGCCCGTGCGCTGGCGCAGGATCTGGGCCACCCGCCGATCCTGCTGCTGGACGAGGTTGCCGCGCATCTCGATGCAGACCGCCGCGCCGCGCTTTATGACGAGGTCTGCGCGCTGGGCGCGCAGGCCTGGATGACCGGCACCGGCCCGGAGCTTTTCGCCGATCTGGGCCTGCGCGCGCAGCGTCTTCTGGTGCGGGACGACGCCGGTCAGTCGGTCGTGTCACGAGTCGCGGAATAGCACCAAATCTTGTGTCATCCGCGTGACAAACCCCGCCCAAACCGTTATAAAACCGCATAAAAGAACAAAGGAAACGGCGATGTCCGACCCCGCAGGCGCACCCAGTGAATACGGCGCGGATTCTATCAAGGTTCTCAAAGGCTTGGAGGCGGTGCGCAAGCGCCCCGGCATGTATATCGGCGACACCGACGACGGCTCGGGCCTGCACCACATGGTGTACGAGGTGGTCGATAATGGCATCGACGAGGCGCTGGCCGGTCACGCCGACTTTGTTCATGTCGTCCTGCATGCCGACAACTCTGTCAGCGTGCGCGACAATGGCCGTGGCATCCCGGTGGATCTGCATGCCGGAGAGGGCGTCAGCGCCGCAGAGGTGATCATGACCCAGCTGCACGCCGGCGGGAAGTTCGACCAGAACTCCTACAAGGTGTCGGGCGGTCTGCACGGTGTGGGCGTGTCGGTCGTGAACGCGCTGTCGGTCTGGCTTGAGCTGCGCATCTGGCGCAACGGGAAGGAACATTTCGCCCGGTTCGAACATGGCGAGACCACCGAACATCTGCGCGTGACCGGTGACGCCAATGGCGAAAAGGGGACCGAGGTGCGGTTCCTTGCCTCCACCGGCACGTTCAGCAATCTCGACTACGATTTCCACACGCTGGAAAAGCGCCTGCGCGAACTGGCCTTTCTGAATTCCGGCGTGCGCATCATCCTCGAAGACCACCGTCCGGCGGAGCCGCTGAAGTCGGAGCTGTTCTTTGACGGCGGTGTGCGGGAATTCGTGAAATATCTCGACCGTTCCAAATCCTCGATCATGGCGGATCCGATCTACATGACCGGCGATCGCGACGGTATCGGCGTCGAGGTGGCGATGTGGTGGAATGACAGCTATCACGAAAACGTCCTGCCCTTCACCAACAACATCCCGCAGCGCGATGGCGGCACGCATCTGGCGGGCTTTCGCGGGGCGCTGACGCGGGTTGTGCAGAAATACGCAGCGGAAAGCGGGATCGCGAAGAAGGAAAAGGTCACCTTCACCGGCGACGATGCCCGCGAAGGCCTGACCTGCGTGCTGTCCGTCAAGGTGCCCGATCCGAAATTCAGTTCGCAGACCAAGGACAAGCTGGTCAGTTCCGAGGTGCGGCCTGCTGTGGAAAACCTTGTGGGTGAAAAGCTGGCGGAATGGTTCGAGGAGAACCCGGGCCAGGCCAAGGTGATCGTCGGCAAGATCATCGAGGCGGCGCTGGCCCGCGAGGCCGCGCGCAAGGCGCGCGAGCTGACGCGGCGCAAGACGGCGATGGACGTCAACTTTCTTGCCGGCAAGCTGAAGGACTGTTCCGAGAAGGATCCTGCGCTGACCGAGCTGTTCCTGGTGGAGGGTGACAGCGCCGGCGGATCGGCCCAGACGGGCCGCGACCGGCGCACGCAGGCCATTTTGCCCCTGCGCGGCAAGATCCTGAACGTGGAACGGGCGCGGTTTGACAAGATGCTGAGTTCGCAAGAGATCGGCAACCTTGTGGTGGCGCTGGGCACCGGCATCGGGCGCGACGAATTCGACATCTCGAAACTGCGCTACCACAAGATCGTCATCATGACCGATGCCGACGTGGACGGCGCGCATATCCGCACGCTTCTGCTGACCTTCTTCTATCGCCAGATGCCTGCGCTGATCGAAGGCGGATACCTCTACATCGCGCAGCCGCCGCTTTACAAGGTCAGCCGCGGCAAGTCCGAGGTCTATCTCAAGGACGAGGCCGCGCTGGACGATTACCTGATCCAGCAGGGTGTCGAAGGCGCGCAGCTGGTGCAGGGCAATGGCGAGGTGGTCATCGGGCAGGATCTGGCCCGCGTGGTCGAAGAAGCGCGGCAACTCAAACGCGTGCTGGACGCCTTCCCGACGCATTACCCGCGCCACATCCTGGAACAGGCGGCCATCGCAGGGGCCTTTGTGCCCGGCGCGGTGGATTCAGACCTGCAGGGCGTGGCCGACCGCGTGGCGGCCCGGCTGGACCTGATCGCGCTGGAATACGAACGCGGCTGGACGGGGCGCATCACGCAGGATCGCGGCATCCGCCTGGCGCGCATCCTGCGCGGTGTCGAAGAGGTGCGCACGCTGGACGGCCCGATGCTGCGGTCGGGCGAGGCGCGGCGCACCGGCAGTTTCACCCGCAGCCTTCAGGACGTGTACGACCTGCCCGCCACGCTGGAGCGCAAGGATCGCCGCCAGTTGATCCACGGCCCGCTGGAATTGCTGCGCGCCATTCTGGACGAAGGCGAAAAGGGCCTTGGCCTGCAGCGCTACAAGGGTCTGGGAGAGATGAACCCGGACCAGCTGTGGGAAACCACGCTGGACCCGGATGCCCGGACACTGCTGCGCGTGACCATCGACGACATGACCGAGGCCGACGACATCTTTACCAAGCTCATGGGCGATGTGGTGGAACCGCGGCGCGAGTTCATCCAGCAGAACGCCCTGAGCGTCGAGAACCTGGATTTCTGAGTACGGTTGCATCGGCTTCGGAATGCGGGTTTCGTTGTGCCTGTCCGTTATCCCATGAGGCACATGCCCGTGACCCTGCGAACCGTCGTTCTGTGGTGTTTTCTGTCCGGTGCCGCCATGGCCGAGACTGTGACCGTCTTTGCCGCCGCCTCGCTGCGCGGTGCGCTGGACGAGGTTGCCGCCGCCTATGAGGACCAGACCGGCCACGACGTGATCCTGTCCTACGCCGGCACCTCGGCCCTCGCGCGACAGATCGGCTTTGGTGCCCCGGCGGACGTGTTCTTTTCGGCCAATCCCGGCTGGATGGACGTCGTCGCCCGGGACGGCCTGATCGTCGAGGGATCGCGCGTGGACCTGCTGGGCAACCGGCTGGCGCTTGTGGCGGCAGGACCCGTCGTGCTGGACGATCTGACCCTGCTGCCCCAGCGGCTTGGCGACGGCAGGCTGGCCATCGCGCTGGTCGAGGCCGTGCCCGCGGGCATTTATGGCAAGGCCGCACTGCAATCCCTTGGTCTGTGGGACGACCTGTCTGCCCGCGTTGTGCAGACCGACAACGTGCGCGCCGCCCTGGCGCTTGTCGCCTTGCAGGAGGCTGCCTTCGGCATTGTCTATGCAACCGATGCACAGGCCGATGACAGGGTGCAGGTCGTTGCCTTGCTGCCAGACACCCTGCATCCGCCCATCCTGTATCCCGTCGCCGCGCTGACTGAGGCCGGAACGGGATTTGTCGACTTCCTCGCCAGCCCGCAGGCATTGGCGCTGTTTGCCGATCACGGCTTCTTGCCGCGCATCGCCCCATGACGGGGTTTGGCCCCGAGGAGTGGCAGGCGGTTGCCTTGTCCCTGCGCGTGTCCTTCTGGGCCACCCTCTTCAGCCTGCCGCTGGGGATCTTTGCCGCCTATGCCCTGGCGCGCTGGCGCTTTCCCGGCAAACAGCTGTTCAACGGGCTGGTGCATCTGCCGCTGATCCTGCCGCCGGTGGTGACCGGCTATCTGCTGCTTCTGGCGTTCGGGCGGCAGGGCCCGCTGGGGCAGATACTGGAGCCGTTGGGCATTGTTCTCGCCTTTCGCTGGACCGGCGCGGCACTGGCGGCGGCCGTGATGGCCTTTCCGCTCATGGTCCGCGCCATCCGGCTGTCGATCGAGGCGGTGGACCCGCGGCTCGAAGCCGCTGCCGCAACGCTGGGGGCCGCGCCGTGGCGGGTCTTTGCCACGGTCACCCTGCCGCTGATCCTGCCGGGCATCCTTGCCGGTGCGATCCTGGCCTTTGCCAAGGCGATGGGTGAGTTCGGCGCCACCATCACCTTTGTCTCCAACATCCCCGGCCAGACCCAGACGATCCCGTCGGCGATTTATGCCTTCCTGCAGATCCCCGGCGGCGAAAGCGCCGCGGCGCGCTTGGTGCTGGTGTCCGTGGTCATCGCGCTGGCGGCGCTGCTGTTGTCCGAAGTCGTGGCCCGCCGGGTTGCGCGGCGGGTGGGGGCGGCATGACGCTGAGCGTGCAGCTCACCCACCGCCAGGGCGATTTCACGCTGGATCTGGCGTTCGAGACGCCGCCGGGCATCACCGTGCTGTTCGGGCGCTCGGGATCGGGAAAGACCTCCATCGTCAACGCCGTGGCCGGATTGCTGACACCCGACGCAGGCCGCATTGCCCTGGGCGACCGCGTGCTGTTTGACCGGGCGCAGGGCATCTGCCTTCCGCCGCATCGTCGCCGCATCGGCTATGTCTTTCAGGAAGGCCGCCTGTTTCCGCATCTGACCGTTGCGGGCAACCTGCGCTTTGGCCGCCACCGCCCGGCCCCGCCCCGGGCCGAGTTCGACCGGGTGGTCGAGATGCTGGGCATCGGCCCGCTGCTGTACCGCCGTCCACAGGCCCTGTCGGGCGGCGAAAAGCAGCGCGTCGCCATCGGCCGCGCGCTGCTCAGCGGCCCCGAAATGATCCTGGCCGACGAGCCGCTGGCCGCGCTGGACGAAGCCCGCAAGGCCGAGATCCTGCCCTATTTCGAGCGGCTGCGCGACGACTCGTCGGTTCCCATGCTCTATGTCAGCCACGCCGCCGCCGAAGTGGCCCGGCTGGCCACCACCATCGTGGCGCTGGATGCCGGGCGGCTTCTTAGTCAGGGCGCGGCGTCCGAGGTGCTGGCCGACCCCCGAGTCATGCCCACCGGCGTCCGCGCCATGGGGGCCGTGCTGGAGGCGGTGGTGGTGGCGCATCACGCCGACGGTCTGACGGAACTGGATGCCAACGGGCTTGCGCTGTTCCTGCCCCGCGTGCGTCAGGCTCCGGGACGGCGGCTGCGCGTGCGCATCGCCGCGCAAGAGGTCATCCTGTCCCGCACCCGGCCCGAGGGCCTTTCCGCGCTCAACATCCTGCCCGGAACGGTCGAGGATGTGCGGGCGGGCGACGGGCCGGGGGCCATCGTGTCGCTGTCCACTGCCGCGGGTCCGGTCCTGGCGCGCGTCACCCGCCGGTCGGCCGAGACGTTGGCGCTGCGCCCGGGCGTGCCCTGCCATGCCATCGTAAAGACGGTGGCCATCGCCCCCGAAGACGTGGGTCGCTGACCCCGCCCGGGGCATTGTCGCAAGACTTTCATGCCGCTGTCATCGCAGTGATGTGCTGGGCCTCTAGGCAGTCATCCGAATGACTCGGAAAACCGACCTATGACCAGGGCAAGCAATTGGGAACGCGCGCGGGACTGGATCCGCGCCGACATCACGCGCCGCGCGTTGCGCGAGGGCGACCAGCTGCCGCCGGAACAGGACATCCAGCGCGCCTGTGGCGTCGGGCGGCACTCGGTCCGTCGCGCCATGGCCGCTCTTGCCGCCGAAGGTCTGCTCAGTGTCGAGCAGGGGCGCGGCACCTTTGTGCGGGCGCAACCGACGCTGCTCTACCGCATCGGCCGGCGGACCCGGTTTCGCGAAAACCTTCTGGCCAATGGCATGAAACCCGGCAGCGATGCCATCGGGGCCGAGATCGTCCCCGCCGATGCCGGTGTCGCCGACGCGCTGGCCCTGGTGCCAGGCGCCCCGGTGCACCGCGTCTTGCGCCGCGGTCTGGCCGATGCCGTCCCGATCAGCCTGACCCGCAGTTTTCACTGCGCCACCCGTTTTCCCGATCTTGGCGAGCGGCGCAGCGCGGGTGCGTCGGTCACCGAGATCTACCGCGATCACGGTATCGCCGACTATCTGCGCCGGGAAACCACGCTGTATGCCCGCCTGCCCGAAAAATGGGAAGCGCGGCTGCTGGAACAGCATGTCGATCAGCCGGTGATGGTGATGTGCAAGACAGACATCACCCCGGATGGCGCACCCATCGGTTGGTCCGAAGCCATCTGGGCAGCGGGCCGGGTGCGGTTTTCGCTGTCTGCCGAAGGGGCAAGCCATGACTGACGGGATGAGCCACGAAGATGTTCTGGGCACGCTGGCCCGGATGGAGGCCGCGCGGATCAAGCCGCTGGCCGAGGCGGTTTTGCCGCAACTGGGCGCGGTCGAGGTGATCCACAGCCGCACCGGCCTTGTCATGTGCCCGATGCGCGACACCGTGCAGGGCACCGATTTCCACCTGGGCGAGGTGCTGGTGGCCGAGGCGCACGTGACGCTGAAAGATCACGGCGTCGAAGGCTATGGCATGGTCACGGGCCGCGATCTGGAACAGGCGATGGCGATGGCGCTGATTGACGGCGCGCTGGCCGCGAGCATCAACGTGGACACGCTGACCGCGGCGATTCGCACGGAGCAGGCCCGGCAGGCCGAGGAAGACCGCGAAACGCTGCGCCGCATCGAAGCGACCCGCGTCGACATGGAGACGTTCTGATGCAGGCTGCCCCCACGCCCGACGCGCTGGAGACGCGCGACAACCTGACGTTCGAAGCGGTGCTTTGGGCGCTGTCCCGCCCCGGCGAGCCACGCGCCCTGCCCGACGCCGGGGCAGGCGCGATCCTTTCGGCGCTGGTGGATCGCGAATGCCGCGCCTACGCCGACGATCCCGAAATCGAGACCCTGCTGCGCCAGAGCGGCGCAAGCCTTGTTCCGCTGGAACTGGCCGACCATGTCTTTGCCGGACTGACGACGGACAGTGACCTCGCGCGCTTCATGCGGGTGCCGGTAGGCGACATGCTTTATCCCGACCAGGGGGCCACGGTGATTGCGCCGGCGCAGATCGGGTCAGGCACGGCCTTGCGCCTGACCGGCCCCGGGATCGAGACGGCCCGTGATATCCGGCTGGGCGGGCTTCACCCGCGCCTGTGGGAGGTTCGGGCCACGCTCTGCCGCTATCCGCTGGGCGTCGAGATGCTGTTTGTCGACGGCGCGCAGATCCTGGCGTTGCCGCGTTCGACACAGGTGGAGGGGATCTGATGGCCTATGTGGCAACCCGCGGCGGCGAACGCGCAATCGACCAG
Source organism: Alphaproteobacteria bacterium (assembly GCA_030425925.1). Classification (GTDB taxonomy): domain Bacteria; phylum Pseudomonadota; class Alphaproteobacteria; order Rhodobacterales; family Rhodobacteraceae; genus JAUHZO01. The sequence continues at coordinate 16,436 of JAUHZO010000013.1, forward strand.
GCCGAACGGCTTTACCGGTCCCTGATGGGTGATATCGACGCGCAGCGCGTGGCCGAGATCGAGGCGGCGCTGCCGCTGCTGATCGACCGTCTGATGGGTGAATCCTCGCTCTATGCACCGGAACTGGCGGCGCTTGCGCTGGCGCAATCCGGCGGCGACCTCTACGAGGCCATCCTCCTGATGCGGGCCTGGCGCACGACGCAGCCGCGCCTGCAGGTGGCCGAACCGGTTCAGCAGGGCCAGACCTTCACCCATCGCCGCATCTCGGCCGCGTTCAAGGACATTCCCGGCGGCCAGATCCTTGGGCCGACGCTGGATTATTCGCACCGGCTGCTTGAAACCGGTGTGCTGGGCGGTGCGCCCTACCGCCCCGATCCGGTAGAGCCTGCGGCCCGGCCCGCCCCGGCCCGGCATCCCTCGCTGGCGGAGTGGCAAAAGGCGCAGGGCCTTGTACACGACGTGCAGACAGAACCGGTGGACAAGGACAAGATTCCCGATCTCACGCGCGAGCCGCTGCTGTTCCCCGCCAAGCGCGCGCACAGCCTGCAAAGCCTCGCGCGGGCCGACACCGGCGGCGTGCTGGCGCTGGGCTATTCGGCGATGCGGGGCTATGGCAACGCACACCCCACCGTGAACGAGCTGCGCCTGTCCGAAGCCGATCTGCGCGTGCGCCATCCGCGCGGCACCGTCTTCAGCGCGGGGCGCGTGCGCACCAGCCAGGCCGAGGTGGTGACCACCAAGGGCAAGGGCGCGCTGCAGGTGGGTTTCTGTGCCACTTTCGGCTGGAACGAGATGAAGTGCATCGCCGGTGCCACGCTGGATCTGAACGCCCCCGGCGCGGCAAAAAACAGCCCGGTGAACGAGGAGTTCTTCCTCTACCACACCGAACCGGTAGAGGCCTCGGGCTTTTGCATCCACTTCAAGCTGCCGCATTACGTGACGTTCCAGTCCGCGCTGGACAACCTGCGCGCCGCCAAGGCCAAGGCCGAAGCGCCCGCGAAAGAGGAGGCCGACGCATGAGCCTGACCGGTCTCACCCGTCCGTGGAAGGACTTCTCTTACGGGTTCCTCGACGCCTCGGCCAAGCGCGAGTTGCGCCGCAAGATGCTCAAGGCCGTCGCCGTGCCCGGCTGCCAGATGCCCTATGCCAGCCGCGAAGTGCCCATCGCGCGGGGCTGGGGAACAGGCGGGCTGCAGGTGACCTGCACGTTGCTGAACCCCGGCCATACCGTGAAGGTGATCGACCAGGGGGCGGATGACAGCGTCAACGCCGCCTCGATCCGCCGGTTTCTGACGCGGGTGTCCGGGGCGCGGTCGACCTGGGACACGCTGGAGGCCTCGCTGATCCAGTCGCGCCACCGGGTGCCCGAAGAGATCCTGCGCGAGGATCAGATCCTGATCCTGCAGGTGCCGAACCCCGAACCGCTGCGCCCGGTCGAACCCAACATGTCCGTAGCCCGCCAGATGCACGCCGATGCCGATTACGGGCGGATGTGGCTGCAGTTGTACGAACAGATCGTGCGCTCGGGCCGGGTGATGTTCGGCGCGGCCTATCCGTCGCTCGTGCATGGGCGCTACGTGATGACCCCCTCGCCCATCCCGCGCTGGGACGTGCCCAAGCTGAACATGGCGCGCCACCTGACGATCTTGTCGGCCGGGCGCGAAAAGCGGCTGTACGCCGTGCCGCCCTATACCAGGGTCGAACCGCTGGTCTTTGACGACGTGCCCTACAAGGTCGAGGAGCACGGGCATCTGACCTGCTACCGCTCTGGCCTGAAGGGCTTTTTCATGAACGAGATCCCGCAGGAGGATGGCGGCGCGCTGCACGAGGTGTCCGACAGTCATCTCGGGATCAAGGCGATCCGGCAGGGCGATGGCGAGGACGTGGCGACTGGCGACACGTGGTATACAAACGGGGAGATGGGCCAATGACCCTCGCGCTGGACGCCCCCCGCCTGGTGCAGACGCAGCCGTTGATGGTTCTGTCGGGCGTGTCGAAACGCTATGGCCCCGTCGTGGCGCTCGATGACGTCTCGGCCGAGGTTTACCCAGGCGAAGTGCTTGGGATCGTGGGGGAAAGCGGCTCGGGCAAGTCGACCTTCCTGCGCATGATGAACCTCGAAGAACTGCCCGATGCCGGGACCTACACGCTCGATCTGCCGGACACGCCGGGCAATCTGTTCGAACTGGATCGCTTTGCCCGCCGGATGTTGTGTGCAACCCGTATCGGCATTGTCTACCAGAACCCGCACCAGGGCCTGCTGATGCGGAACTCCTCCTCCGGAAATGTCGCCGAACGGCTGCTGATCGCGGGCGAGCGTCGCTTTGCGGTGCTGCGCGAAAAGGCCGGGGATGCCTTGGCCGCGTCCGAGTTTCCGCTCGACCGCATGGACGCGCCGCCGATCGAGCTGTCGGGCGGGATGCAGCAGCGGGTGCAGCTGGCCAAGGCGATCGCGTTGGAACCGGCGGTGCTGTTGCTGGACGAACCGACCACGGGCCTCGATGTCAGCGTGCAGGCCCTCGTGCTGGACACGCTCAAACGCCTGCAGCGCGACCGCCGGATCACCATGGTGATCGTCAGCCACGACCTGGGCGTGATCCGCACCATGGCCGACCGGGTGATGGTCATGCGGCGCGGGCAGGTGGTGGAACAGGGTCTGTCCGACCAGATCTTCCAGGACCCGCAGCACGCCTACACCCAGCAACTCGTCCACGCGAAACTCTGAGAACGGAGGACCAACGGCACAGCCTGGCGCAACAGGTCCCCTCCCCCCCGGGGGAGAGGGTTAGGGTGAGGGGGACGTCCCCGCCCGTGCCGTCCGTAGCATCATGACCCCCATCCTCACCGTCGACACCCTGACCAAGACCTTCCGCATGCACCATCTGGACCAGACGCTGCATGCCTTTGAGGGCCTGTCCTTCACCCTGGCCCCGGGCGAGTTCCTGCTGCTCTCTGGTCCCAACGGCGTGGGCAAGTCCACGCTTCTGCGCACGCTTTACCGCAGCTACCGCGCGCAGGCGGGCCACATCTGGTACGAGGCGCCCGAAGGCCGGATCGACCTTGCCAGCGCCGCCGATATCGACATCGCGCTTCTGCGCCGGCGCGAGATCGGCTTTGTCACCCAGTTCCTCACCGCCCGCCCCCGCGTCGCCGCCGAAGAGATCGTGGCCGAACCGCTCCGCCTTGCCGGCACCGCGCACCAGGAGGCGCTGACCGAGGCGCGGCGCTGGCTCGCCGCCTTCGGCGTCAAGGAAGATCTCTGGCGTGCCTATCCCACGACCTTTTCCGGGGGCGAGCAGCAGAAGGTGAACCTTGCCCGCGCGCTCATCCTGCCGCAGCGCCTGCTTCTGCTTGACGAACCCACCGCCTCGCTCGACAAGAACGCGCGCGCGGCACTGGTCGCGCGGCTGGCCGAACTGAAGGCGTCTGGCGTCGCCATGATCGGCGTCTTCCATCATCCGGGCGACGTTGCCCATCTGATCGACCGCGAGATCCCGCTCGCGCCAAAGGAGGTGGCCCATGTGGCTGAGTGATTTCCGCGTCGTGCTGGCCGATCGCGTGCTGGAGCATGGATCCATCCGGATCGAAGGTGAAACCATTGCCGAGGTGGTCGAAACCCCGGTGCAAGGCGCCGATCTGGAGGGTCATGGCCTGCTTCTGATGCCCGGCTTCATCGACATGCATGGCGACATGATCGAACGCGAGGTCGAACCGCGCCCCAACGTGCGCATGCCCATGGAACTGGGCCTGCGCGATCTGGACCGGCGGCTGAAGACGGCAGGTGTGACTACCGGCTACGCCGCCGTCAGCTTCAACCCCAAAAGCGCCTATGGCCATCTGCGCAGCTACGAGCATTCCAAGGAGATGCTGCGCGCGCTGAAGGAAATGCGCGGCATTCTCAAGGTCGACCACCGGGTGCATGCCCGGTTCGAGATCAACTATCCCGGCGCGCTGGAGGTGGTCGAAGAGCTGATCGCCGACGGCACCGTCGATCTGGTCTCGCTGACCGATCACACGCCGGGGCAGGGGCAGTACCGCGATCTCGAACGGCTGACCGACCGCACGCAGCAGGAACGCGGCATCACCCGCGAAGAGGCCGAGGCCGCCGTGCAGGCCCGGATCAACGAAAAGCGCGCGCAGGCAGGCGATGTGAAGGCGACGCTGGAGGCGATCTCGCGCACCTGTGCCGCCCATGGCATCGCGCTGGCCAGCCATGACGACGACACCGTGGAAAAGGTGGCCCTGATGAAGGAACTGGGGGCGACGCTCAGCGAATTCCCGGTGACCGAAGAGGCCGCGCGCGCTGCACGCGACGCGGGCATGCCCACCGCCATGGGCGCGCCGAACGCGCTGCGTGGCAAAAGCTATTCGGGCAATCTGTCGGCGCGGGAGGCGCATGAAAAGGGACTGCTCGACATCCTGGCGGCGGATTATCACCCGTCGGCCATCCTGCCAGCGGTGCTGATCCTGGCCGCGACGGATCCCGAAGGGCTGGCCGGGGCCACGCGGCTGGCCACGTCGAACCCCGCGCGCGTGCTGGGGCTGACCGACCGGGGCGAGATCGCACCGGGCAAGCGGGCCGATCTGGTCATCGCCGACACCGACGGCGTGGGCCATGTCCGCGCCACGCTGCGCAACGGGCACAAGATATTCTCGGACGGATCGGTTCTGCTGCGCATGGCTGCCTGACGCCTACGGCCGGCGCTGCACCCATTTCACGGTGGTTTCCCATTCCAGCGTCACCGGGTTGCCACCCATCCGTGCGCAGATGCCGGACAGATCGTCCAGCACCCGGCGCAGCCCCACACGGCGCACGATGGCCCAGACCGTCGAGCGCGTCAGATAAAGGTCGATCAGCGCGCGGCAATCGCGCTGGTCCTGCCAGCCATAGGTGCGCGACTTGGCGGACATGAACGCCGGAAGCGCCGCCAGATCACGCACCGACGGTTCCTTGCTGCGCTCGCGCGCGCGGTAATTGGCGATCTCGAACGAGTTCTCGGCAATGTAGGCGTCGAACGCCTCGATCACCGGCCCGGGCTTGCGGCGGTTGCGCATCAGCGCCAGCACGCCGTGCGGCGCCAGCACCCGGGCGGCCTCGTCAAAGAACTGGTCGCGGTCGAACCAGTGAAAGGCGGTGCAGGCGATCAGCATGCCGGCGCTGGCATCGGGCAGCGGGATCGATTCGGCACAGGCGTCGATCACCTGCACCCCGGCGTTCTGGGCAAACTCGCGCGTCAGGACGCGGCGCATGTCCTTGCCGGGTTCGCTGGCAATCACCAGCCAGTCCGGGGACAGCGCCTCGCGCAGACCGCGGGTGGAATTGCCGGTGCCCGCCCCGATGTCCACCGCGATCCGCTTGTCGCTGTGACAGGCGGCGACCAGATCGGCATAGGCCTCCGCCGGATAGCCGGGGCGATGCACGGCATAGGTTTCGGCCAACCCCTCGAAGCGATCGGCGTTCTCGCGCATCTCAGATCCCGAAACTCCGCGCAGCATGGGCCACGCGGCCATGGCACAGTGTCAGCACCGGCGCGGGAGGCTGCCCTTCGGGCCAGTCCAGCAGCACCAGGTCTGCGCGCTGTCCCGGGGCGATGCGGCCGCGATCGGCAAGGCCCGAGGCCTCGGCCGGGTTCTGCGCCACAAGCTTCCACAGCGCGGGCAGGGGCGCGATCCGGTCGGACAGAAGGCGGGCGACGGCAGAGAGCATGGCGGGATAATAGTAGTCCGAGGCGAGGATATCGCAAAGCCCCCGGGCCACCATGTCCGCCGCGCCGGGAGAGCCGATATGGCTGCCGCCGCGGACCGCGTTGGGCGCGCCGTAGACGATCCAGTCACCGGCGGTGCGCGCCGCTTCTGCCACCGGCACGTTCATCGGAAACTCGCTGATCCGTGCGCCCAGATTCCGGTAGAAATCCCGTGTCTCGGTCTGCGTATCGTCATGGCTCAGCATCGGCGCGGCGGCGGCGCGGCCCTGTTCGGCCACAGTCTCGATGGCAGCGCGCACCTTGCCGCGTTGTGCCCAGCGGTCGCGCAGCAGGCCGGCGAATTCGGCCGGTGTGACGCCCGACCGCTTGGCGCGGCCCTCCATCGCCTTTTCAAAGCGCGGCCCTTCGAAATCGCAGACCGGGTAGGTCTCCACCAGGTCGAAGGGACGATCCTGAAGCCGGATATCGGGATGCAGCATCGCCATGGTGGTATGGTCGTTGAACGCGATGGAGGGTGTCAGCGCTGCGCCCAGCGCCTTTTCGATCAGCGGTGCCGCCTCGAAGCAGAACGTCTCCCAACGCAGCTGCACGCGGTTTTCCACCGCCAGCCGTGGCTCCAGCGCGGCGATGGTCTCGATCAGGTCCTCGCCCCGCGCGACCGAGCGCAGCCCGGGTTCCCAGCTGATGGTCAGCGCGTGATAGGCGGTGGCGATACCGTTTCCGGCAAGTTGACGGTCTGTTTCCAGTGCGGCGACATCCAGCGGAAAGAACACGCCCGGGCGCGGCATCATCTGCCGTTCGAACGCGTCGCCATGGATGTCCACCAGTGCGGGAGCCAGCATCAGCCCGCGCGCATCAACCGTTTGCGCGCCGTCGCGCGGCCCGTCCAGCGCGGTGATGCGCCCGTCCTCGACCCGCACCGCCACCGGTGCGATGCGATCCTCCAGGACGACATCGGCACCTTCGATGACAAAGGCGGTCATGCCCGGCGCTCCATCAGCAGGTGCCAATGCCACGATCCGGGGGTTTCGTGTTCGCGATCCTCCAGCGTCCACGGCTCGAATCCGTCGAACAGGGCCAGCAGGTCGGCGGCATCGCAGAAGTAGTGCGGGTGCCGCTTGTCGCCATCGGCCTCGAACACCCAGGTGTTGCGCGAAATCTCGCGCCCTTCGTATTTCGCGCATTCCACCGGCACCCGGCGGGCCGACAGCATCGTGCCCATAAAGGTGCCGCCGGGCACCAGCACGCGCGAGATTTCGGCGATGGCGCGCCGGACGATCTCTTCGTCGCCGTGATAGATCACGTTCCAGCTGAGCACATGGTCGAACGCGCCGTCGGCAAAGGGCAGGTCGGTCATCGGCGCCTGCACCGTCTCGATCGCAAGATCACCGGCCGCTTCGCGCAGCGCGGCGATGCCATCGGGCGCGGCGTCCAGCCCGGTGACGTCATGGCCCATCGCGGCCAGCGCCACGGCGTGCCGTCCGACACCGCAGCCCAGGTCCAGCACCCGCGCGCCCGGCGCCATTGTCCGGCCCCAGGCGATCACGTCGGCTTCGGCTTGCGCCCATTTGCTGTCGGGCGTGATTCCGGCCCATTCTGCGTTCCAGTGTTCGTGTGCGGTGTCTGTCTTCATCTGTCCGTTCCGATGATGCGGCTGCGCAGCAGCGCGCCGAGTTGTTCCACGGCGATCACCACGACGGCAATCATCAGGATCACCGTGAGCGCCGTGGGATAGTCGAAGAGGTCAAAGCCAACCTTCAGTTCGATCCCGATCCCGCCGGCCCCCACAAGCCCCAGGATGGTGGAGGAGCGCACGGCCTTTTCCAGCCCGAAGAGCGAGGTCGAGATAAAGCCCGGCATGGCCGCGGGGATCACCGCGCAGGCAGCGATGTCGATACGCCGGGCCCCGGTGGCGGTCAGCGCCTCCGATGGCCCCTGGTCGACGGCCTCCATGTCGTCGGCGAAGAAACGGGCGCAAAAGCCCAGCGTGTCCATCAGGATCGCAAGCATCCCCGCAAACGGTCCAAGACCCACGGCCACGACAAAGACCAGCGCCCAGGCGAGGTCGGGCACCGCACGGATAAAGCCCAGCACCATCCGCGTCACCATCGTCACCCAGTGCGGCACCAGCAAACCGCGGGTGGCCAGCAGGGCGACGGGCACCGACAGCACCACGCCCAGCGCCGCGCCGGCAATGGCGATCTGCAGGGTTTCCACCATCTTCCAGCCCAGCCGCGCCAGCGAATCGGTGGCGGGCGGCCAGGCACGCGACAGGAAATCCGCCATGCGGGGGCCGGATCGGGCGATCTTTTCGGCAGACCAGCCCGCCCCGTCCAGCGCCCAGACCAGGATCACCGCGCCCAGCGCATAGCCCAGAAAGGCCAGCGCCGAGGGGCGTTCGAAACGGGCCGGTGTGGTGCCTGCGGTCATGTCGTGGTCTCCTCTGGCCGGTCCGGACGTGTCATCGGGCGGGGCCAGCCTGCGCGCGCGGGTCATCCGTAAAGACCCGCCAGATCGCGGCTGGACAGCCCGGCGGTGGCGGCGTCGATATCCAGCCGTCCCTGCGCCAGACCCAGCACGCGTTCGCCATATCGCAGCGCGTGATCGACATTGTGCGAGGTGAAGATCACCGTCACGCCTTCGGCGCGCACAAGGTCAAAGAACATCTCCATCACCTCTTCGCCGGCGGCCGGGTCCAGCGAGGCGGTGGGTTCGTCGGCCACCAGAAAGCGTGGCTTGCAGACCAGTGCGCGGGCGATGGCGACGCGCTGGCTTTGCCCGCCCGAAAGCCCGTCGGCACGGCGCAGCGCCAGGTGCGGCAGCCCGACCTTGTCCAGTGCGGCCATGGCGGCGTCGCGCGCCTCTGCCGGGGCCAGCATGTGGGTCCAGTAGCGCGGCCCGGAGCCGCGGCCCAGCAATCCGTGCAGCACGTTCGACAGCACCGTCAGCCGTGGCACCAGATTGTGTTTCTGCGCCACCAGCCCGGTCTGCGACCGGAGCGTCCGGCGCGCGCGCCTGGACAGCGTGGCGGTGTCGTGGCCCAGAAGCTCTACCCGACCGCCCTCGAACGGGCTGAGCCCGAGGCAGCAGCGCAGCAGCGTCGACTTGCCGGTGCCGTTTGCCCCGACCAGCGCCACGCAGGCGCCGCGGGCGATGTCAAAGGACAGGTCTCGAAAGACCGGTTCGGCCTGACCAAAGGACTTGGTCAGGCCGCGCACTGTCAGGTCCGCTGGCGGGGTGGCCGCGTGGGCGGCCACCTGCGTTTCCAGCGCCGTGTCCATCATTCGTCGATGAACTTGTCGAACTGCGGGTAACCCGCGGTGGTGTACATCGAGCGCACGTAGTCATAGGCGCTGTCCTCGATGGCCACCAGGTCCATGCCGGTGTACTTGTCGTTCTCTTCGTGCGCGATGATGCCCGAGATCACGGCGTCCTTGTTGGCCAGGATCGCGTCGCGCACCTTGGCCGCGGCTTCGGCCGGAACGTGGCTGCCCACCATCATCATGTCGTTGGGCAGGTCGCCCGACCGCGCGATGATGCGGAAGAAGCCGTTGGGCACCGAGGTGTCGTCGTTGCGGGTGCCGATCCACGAATTGTGGTTGTAGCCGATGGCTGCGACGTCACCGGCCTTGAGCGCTTCGTGCATGATGTTGCGCGAGGTGTGCACGATCTCGCCCAAGTCGTCCTTGGTCACACCTAGATCGGCCATCAGCTGCAGCGGGCACAGGTGACCCGAGGTCGAGCCGATATCCGACAGCGCCACTTTCTGGCCCTTGAGCTGGGCGACCGAGGTGATGCCGCTGTCGGCGCGGGTCACGACGGCGCAGAAATAGTCCGGACGGCCCAGGCCGATCAGCGGGGTGGCGTCGGTCAGCTTGTTGATGACGACATATTCGGCCGGGCCGGAGATGACGAAATCCACGGTCTCGCCGCGCAGCGCTTCGGCGGCGGCGGTGCGCGAGTTCACCGGGAAGAACTCGAAGGTCTCGCCGGTCACGCTTTCCAGCGCTTCCTTGAACGGGCCCCATTCGAGCTGCAGGCGCTCGAGGCCTTCCACGTCGGTCACGGCAAGGTTCCAGGTTTCGGCAAAGGCGGCGGTGGCCATTGCGGCACCGGCGGCGGCGGAAAGAAGAAGGGTCTTGAGGGTCATGGCAGCAACTCCCATCGGGTTTGGCGGAAAGGTCCGGATGACTGGTAGCGCGCCGACATGACCGCCGAATTGCGGTAAGATGACGGTTTCGTCGTGCTTTGATGTCAAAGCGATGACAGCCCCGGCACTGACCCCGGAAAGGCTGTTGCCGCGCGGTACCGACAAAAACGCAGGCAGGTGAGGCCGCGGGTTCCAACCCGTTGAAAGCAAAGAACCGGGATCCGCGAATGTCACGAAAGCGATTCAATCCGGCAACGCAATCTTCAAGCATCCGTCGAACGCCTGTCATGGATCGCAGGCAGTGCGGCGGCCATGGAACATGCATCGCTGCGTCTTGAGAATCTCACCCGCGTCTTTGGCCAGACAACGGCCGTGGACCGCGTTTCGCTGGATATTGCACCGGGACAGTTCGTCGGCGTGATCGGCCGTTCGGGCGCGGGCAAGTCCACCCTGCTGCGCCTGATCAACCGGCTGATCGACCCGACGGACGGCAAGGTCACGTTCGGCGACACGGATGTCACCACGCTGAAAGGGCGCGCGCTGCGCGAATGGCGCCGCGATTGCGCGATGATCTTTCAGCAATTCAACCTGGTCGAACGGCTCGACGTGCTGACCAACGTGCTGGTGGGCCGTCTGGCCGGTCGCGGGTTCCTGTCCTCGATGGCGATGCAGTTCTCGGATGAAGAACGCACGATGGCCATTCAGGCGCTGGACCGGCTTGACCTTGTACCGCAGGCGCTGCAGCGCGCCGGCACCCTGTCTGGCGGCCAGCAGCAGCGCGTGGCGATTGCGCGTGCGCTGGTGCAAAACCCGCGGATCATGCTGGCGGACGAACCGATCGCCTCGCTCGACCCGGGCAACGCCACCCGCGTGATGGAAGCGCTGCGCACCATCAACAAAGAAGACGGGCTGACCGTTCTGGTCAACCTGCACACGCTCGATACCGCCCGCGAGTATTGCGACCGCATCGTAGCGATGCGCGCGGGCAGGGTGATGTTTGACGGCACCGCAGTACAACTGACCGATGACGTGGTGCGCGACATCTACGGCTCGGAAGGGCTTGAAGAATTCAACGAAGCGGTGACGTCGACCGCCGCGCGCGTGCGCGAAACCGCCTGAGACCACTCAAACCAGCAACCAAGGGGGATACCCACATGAAAATGCTGCTCACCACCGCGCTTGTCGCACTGACCGCCACGTCGGCCCTGGCCGACTGGCGCGCCGATTACCCCGTCATCCGTATGGGCGTTCTGTCGGGCGAAAACGAAGCCGACCGTCTGGCCCGCTACGAGCCGTTCCGCCAGTACCTGACCGAGAAGCTGGGCGTCGAAGTCGAGATCTTCACCGCCGGTTCGTATGACGGTGTGGTGCAGGCGATGGCCGGCGACCAGATCGAATTCGCGCGCTTCGGCTCCTCCTCCTACGCCGCGGCCTACACCGCGACCGACGGCAAGGTCGTTCCGCTGCTGACCTCGATCACCAAGTCGGGCAACACCGGCTACATCTCGACCATCAACGTGCGCTGCGACAGCGGCCTGGAAAGCATCGACGATCTCGAAGGTCTGGTTCTGGCCTTCGCCGACCCCGACTCCACCTCGGGCTACGCCGTGCCTTACTACAACCTGGTTGCTCAGGGCTACGAGCCGACCGAGTTCTTTGAAAACGTTCCGTTCTCGGGTTCGCACGAAGCCGGCATCCTGGGTGTGATCGAAGGCACCTACGACGCTGCCGCCACCTGGGCCGACACGCCGGAAATCGGCAACTGGACCCGCATGGAAGACAAGGGCATGATCGAGAAGGGTGCGATCTGCACCATCTGGTCCTCGCCGGAAATCACCAACGGCCCGATCACCACCCGCAACAACCTGCCCCAGGAACTGGTTGACGCGTTTGTTGAAGCTCAGATCGCCTTCCCGGAAGAAGAGCCCGAGATGTATCGCGAACTGACCGGCATCACCGGCGACGAAGCCGACCCGGATGTGGGCTATGTCCGCGTCGACCACGACCGCTACCAGTGGATCGTCGACATGCGCGCCTGGCTGCGTGAACAGCGCCGCGGCAGCTAAGCCCCGCTGACCTCGGGAGCGGCCCCTGCGGGCCGCTCCCTTTCCTTTTGCGCGCGCCTTGTGCCGCGCGCCCGTCCGACGACCGGAGCAGACCCATGGCCAGCATCACCGAAGCCGGGCCCTCATCGCCCCTCCTCGCACAGGCCGAATCCTCCATCGACGCCTTCGAACGCGAATTCGCGCAGGCCCGCCGCCGGTCGCGCCGCGTCTGGCTGATCGGGACGGTGGTCTTTCTTGCCCTGTTCTTCCTGACAACCTGGTTCTCGGGCTTTTTCGACGTGCGCATGGTCACGCTCGAAGACGGCAGCCGCGCGCCGCGCTGGGTGATCCCGGCGGGGTTCAGCCTGCTGGACGATTTTGTCGTCAAGATGCTGCCTACGCTGGATTTCTCGTCCTGGCCCGGCTTCTGGGCCTCGATGGACGACTGGTTCTGGGGCCTGGAGAAATGGCTGGGCCTGCTGCTTGAATCGATCCTGATCGCCTACATGGCGACGATCTTCGGCATCTTCTTCGGCTTCTGCCTCAGCTTTCCGGCCTCGCGCAATCTTGCGCCGAACAACTTCGTCTATCACGTCACCCGCCGGTTCCTTGAAATCTCGCGCACCGTGCCGGAACTGGTCTGGGCGCTGATCTTCATCTTCATGTTCGGCCCCGGCCCGATGGCGGGCGTTCTGGCGGTGGGGCTGCACGCGCAGGGCGCGCTGGGCAAGCTCTACTCGGAGGCCAACGAAAACATTTCCATGCGCCCGCTCGAAGGCGTCAAGGCTGCCGGTGGCAGCTGGTTCGACCAGGTGCGCTATGGCGCAGTGCCGCAGGTGATCCCGAACATCATCAGCTATTCGCTGCTGCGCTTCGAGATCAACGTGCGCGCCTCGTCGATCATCGGCTTTGTCGGCGCGGGCGGCATCGGCAAGGAATTCTACACCGCGCTCCAGCTGCAGGAATACACCGACCTGTCGGCGATCTTCATCATCTTCCTGGTAACCATCGGGATCATCGACTGGGGATCGGAAAAGCTGCGCCACCGCATCATCGGCCTGGAGGGGCGGACATGACCACGCAAATCACCGATGCCGACATCGCCGCCGCCAAGGAACGCGTGCCCTACGCCTTCCGTGCCCCGCGCGAGGTGATCCTGCGCCGCAGGATCGTCTACGGCTTCATGATCGCGCTTTTCATCTGGTGCATCTTCGATTTCGAATTCATCCGTGTCGTGCTGTTCGACTATGACCGCCGGACCGACACCTGGTCGTTCGAGCCCTGGCAGACCTTCTACGAATACAACCGCCGCACCAAGGAATGGTCTTTCAACCCCTGGCTGCCGGTCGAGCGGCTGTATGCGGGGATCTACAAGGCGCAGGCCTTCTTCGAATGGCCGCGGATCGACTTTTCCTGGGAAGAATGGGGCATGATCGCCAAGGGCCTGGGCGAGACGCTGTCGATGGCCTTCCTGGGCACCGTTCTGGGGGCCGCGCTGGCCTTTCCGCTGGGCTGGATGGGGGCCAAGAACATCCTCCCGCTCAGCTTCATCCGTGTGCCCACGCGGCGCGGCTTCGACTTCATCCGCGCGTTCGAGACGCTGATCCTGGCCATGATCTTCATCCGCGCCTTTGGCCTCGGGCCGCTGGCGGGGATTCTGGCGATCACGGTGTCCGAGATCGGAACCTTTGCGAAACTCTTTGCCGAGGCGATCGAGAACACCTCGGAAAAGCCGGTGGACGGGGTCAAGGCCTCGGGTGGCAGCGCGTTGCAGCGCATCCGCTACGCGGTGATGCCGCAGGTCAACCCGGTGATCCTGTCGATCATCCTCTACAATTTCGAATCCAACACCCGGTCGGGCACGATCCTGGGCATCGTCGGCGCGGGCGGCATCGGCTTCATGCTGTCGGACCGGATCCGCGCCTATCGCTGGGACGAGGTGTGGACGATCATCATCCTGATCATCGCCATGGTCTACATCATCGACTGGCTGTCGGGCCGTGTCCGTCAACGCATCATCGGCAGCTGGGACGGCGCCCGGTGATATCCGCCCCGCCCGGGCCTCTTGCATCGGCAAGAGGCCCGAACAAAGGCCTTTTGTCAGCGCAGACCCAGGTGCCCCAGCGTGGCGCGGCAGGTGGCGCAAAGCGCCTCGTTGCGACCGCCGCGGTAATAGCTGAGCGCGATCACCGCGCCATAAAGCGCCCAACCCTTGGCGCGGGCCCAGTCCGCGTCGCTGGCCCCGCAGGCCACGCGAAAGGCGGTGCGGGCTTCGGGCGCCACCCATGTCCAGGCGCAGGCGTAATCCGCCGCCGGATCGCCCACCGCGGCCAGACCCCAGTCCAGCACCGCCACCAGGCGGCCTTGGCGCGCCAGCAGGTTGTCAGCCTTCAGATCGCCATGCAGCCAGACCGGCGCGCCTTGCCGCGGCCCGGCCTCCAGCGCCGCCTGCCAGAGGCGTTCGGCCGCCGCCAGGTCCATCTCGTCGGCGCAGGCGGCCATGGCGGGGCGGGTGCGCGCATCCATGGCCGACAGGTCGACCCCGCGCATGTGGTTTGCGTCGCCGGCAGGCGGGGCACCATGTGCCGGCTGCACCTGCAACGCCTGCAGGAAACCCGCCAGCGTCAGCGCGGCGGTCACCGGATCGCCCAGGTTATCGGGGGTGGCCAGGTCTCCGTCGATCCAGGGCACCACGGAATAGGGGTAGGGAAAATCCCCGGTGGCCAGGCCACGGGCATGCGGCAGCGGCACCTCCAGCGGCAGACCCGAGAATTGCGGCAGCCAGGTCCATTCCTTGTCCAGAAGGGCCGCAGCCGAGGGACGCCGGGGCAGGCGAACCGCCAGCGTGTCGCCCAACCGGAACAGCCAGTTGTCGGTGCCGGTGGATGCCACCGGCCGGACGGGCAGCGCGGCCCAGTCGGGGAACGCTTCGCCGATCAGGCGGCGGACCAGCGCGGTATCGCAGGGGATCTCGTCGTCATGCATGAACGCGGGCTTACAGGGTTCAAATGACAGGAACGCAAAGGACATCGGAATGAAGCAGCTGACCGAAGCGCCCAATGTGCACGAAACCGCCACGGTGATCGCGTGCGAGCTGGGACGCTGGACCGAAATCCATGCCAACGTCACCATGCGCGAGGTGGCGTTCGGGGATTATTCCTACATCGTGCGCGATGGCGGCGTGGTCTGGTCGACCATCGGCAAGTTTGCCTCGATCGCGCAGGGGGCCCGGATCAACCCGGGCAACCACGCCACCTGGCGCGCGGCGCAGCATCATTTCACCTATCGCGCGCGCATGTTCGACCTTGGGGAAGATGACGCGGCGTTCTTTCAATGGCGGCGCGATCACTGGGTGACCATTGGTCATGACGTCTGGATCGGCCACGGCGTGACGATCCTGCCGGGCGTTCGCATCGGAGACGGCGCGGTGGTCGGGGCCGGTGCGGTGGTCACCCGCGATGTTGCGCCCTACACGATTGTCGGCGGCGTGCCTGCGCGCGAGCTGAAACGGCGCTTCAGCCCCGCCCAGGGCGAGGCGTTGCAGCAGATCGCCTGGTGGGACTGGAGCCACGAAACCCTGCGCGACCGCCTGCACGACATCCGCGGATTGGACATCGACGCCTTCATCGAGAAATACCGCTGATCCCGGGCGTGCGGAAAAAGTCTTCGTCGAAGACTTTTTCCCACCGCAGAGTTTTCGACGAAAACTCTGCGGTGCCCCGGTCGATCCGTGCCCGCTCTTGAACCTGCGTCGCGCCCTGCTAGCTGGGCGATGGTGAAACGGGCCCTGATCATAGGACATAGCGGCGGAATCGGCGCGGCGGTGGCGTCGCAGCTGACCGGGCGCGGTGTGGCGGTCACGGGCCTGTCGCGCTCCACTGACGGGTTCGACGTGGCGGACGAGGCCGCGGTCGCGGCCGGGCTGGCGGCGCAGCAAGGACCGTTCGACCTGATCTTCGTCGCCACCGGCGCGCTGGACATCGGCGGTGCCGGGCCGGAAAAGACGTTGAAGGCGCTGGATCCGCAGGTCCTGTGTGACCAGTTCCGCCTGAATGCCATGGGCCCGGCGCTGGTGCTGAAACATGCCGTGCCGCTGCTGCCGCGCCGCGAACGGGCCGTGTTTGCCGTGCTGTCGGCGCGGGTGGGCAGCATCGGCGACAACCGGCTGGGCGGCTGGTACAGCTACCGCACCGCCAAGGCGGCGCTGAACCAGCTGATTCACGGGGCCGCCATCGAACTGGCGCGCACCCATCGCCACCTGGCCTGCGTCTGCCTGCATCCCGGCACGGTGGCCACGTCCTTTACCCGCGCCTATCAGGACCGGCATGCCACCGTGCCGCCCGAAACCGCAGCGGCGCGGCTTCTGGCGGTCATCGACGGGTTGAGCGCGGCGGACACGGGCCGTTTCTTCGACCATGCCGGGCAGGAGATTCCCTGGTGAGCCGCCTTGTCCTGGTCCTGGGAGACCAGCTGAGCGACGGGCTGTCGGCGCTGCGCGAGGCGGACCGGGCCAGCGACGTCGTGGTGATGGCCGAAGTGATGGCCGAGGCGACCTATGTCGCGCATCATCCCAAGAAGATCGCCCTGATCCTCGCCGCCATGCGCAAGTTCGCCCGGCACCTGGAAGCCGAAGGCTGGCAGGTCTGCTATACGCGGCTTGACGATCCGGCCAATGCCGGGTCGATCCCGGGCGAGCTTTTGCGCCGGGCCGAAGAGACGCGGGCCACGGCGGTGATCGCCACCGAACCCGGCGAATGGCGGCTGATCCGCGCGCTGGAGGAGCTTCCGCTGACGCTGCACCTGCTGGAAGACGACCGCTTTCTTGCGTCGCATGGCGATTTCGAAAGCTGGGCCCGCGGGCGCAAGGCGTTGCGGATGGAGTATTTCTATCGCGAGATGCGCCGCCGGACCGGGCTGCTGATGGCGGGTGACGCGCCGCTGGGCGGGCAGTGGAATTTCGACCACGACAACCGCAAGCCCGCGCCCGACGCCGTCACGACCCGGCCCCTGCACTTTGCGCCGGACGCGGTGGTGAACGAGGTGCTGGATCTGGTCGAGACGCGGTTCGGTGCCAGTTTCGGCCGGCTGCGCCCCTTTGCCCTGGCCACCGACCGTGCACAGGCGCGTCAGGCGCTGGCGCATTTCCTGCGCCACGCGCTGCCGCATTTCGGCGACTACCAGGATGCCATGCTGGATGGCCACCGGACGCTCTATCACGCGGTGATCTCGCCCTATCTCAACATCGGACTGCTGGACCCGCTCGAGGTGTGCCGCGCCGCCGAAGCCGAGCATGCCAGCGGTGCCGCTCCGATCAACGCCGTCGAAGGCTTTATCCGGCAGATCCTGGGCTGGCGCGAATATGTCCGCGGCATCTATTTCCTGGAAGGCGAAGGGTACACCGCGCGCAACCACCTGAACCACCAGCGCCCGCTGCCCGATCTCTACTGGGGGGCCGGGACCGACATGCGCTGCGTGTCAAAAGCTGTGCAGCAGACCGAGGAAGACGCCTATGCTCACCACATCCAGCGGCTGATGGTGACGGGCAATTTCGCGTTGCTGGCCGGAGTCGACCCGGCCGAGGTGCATGACTGGTACCTGCGGGTTTATCTGGATGCGTTCGAATGGGTGGAAGCCCCCAACGTGATCGGCATGAGCCAGTTTGCCGATGGCGGCATCATCGCGTCAAAACCCTATGTGTCCTCGGGCAACTACATCGACCGGATGTCGGACCATTGCCGGCACTGCGCCTACAGGGTGAAGGACAAGACCGGGCCAAAGGCCTGCCCGTTCAACCTGCTCTACTGGGATTTCCTGATCCGGCACCGCGCAAGGTTCGAAGGCAATCCGCGCATGGCGCAGATGTACCGGACCTGGGACCGTATGGACGATTCGCGCCGTGCGACCGTTCTGCAGGACGCGGCGGCGTTTCTGGGCCGCATGGACCGCGGCGCACGTGTCTGACCCTCCGGACCGCGCGGGCAGGGGTCAGGGATCGGTGCTGGTCGGCTCGGCGGCGGTGGCCACGTCGCTGTCGGCATCCGCTGTTTCGGCCGGGGCCTCCTGGCGCAGTGCGCCGTTCACCCAGTCGCCGCTGGCCTGCTCGCCCGAGGCATAGCGCATGGTGCCCTGGCCCTGCCGCTTGCCGTTCTTGAAGCTGCCTTCGTAGACATCGCCATTGGCATATACGGCGACGCCCTGGCCGCTGATCTCGCCGCGCACCCAGTCGCCCTTGTAGCTGAAGCCCGAGGCCATGGTGATCTCGCCCGTGCCATGGCGCTGACCGTCGGCGAATTCACCCACATAGACCGTGCCGTCGGGATAGGTCGCCGTGCCGTCGCCGTGGCGCTGCCCGTCGCGCCATTCGCCCTCGTAGCGGTAGCCGTCGGGATAGGTCATCACGCCCAGGCCGTGATTGCGCGCGTTCTCGAAGCTGCCTTCATAGACCAGCCCGTTGGCATAGGTGGCGCGGCCAGTGCCCTCGATCACACCATCCACCCAGTCGCCTTCATAGGTCGAGCCGTCAGGATAGGTGATCATGCCCTGGCCATTTGCCAGATCGCCGCGGAAGGTGCCGCGATAGATCGACCCGTCCGGATAGGTCACCTGGCCTTCGCCCTCGATCTGACCGGCCACCCAGTTGCCGTCATAACGGTAGCCGTCGGTGCCGATGAAACTGCCATCGCCCTGGCGCTGATCGTTTTCGAACTGGCCCTCGTAGATGTCGCCATTGGCATAGGTGACCTTGCCGCGCCCCTCGCGCCGACCGTTCACCAGATCGCCCTCGTACACATCGCCATTGGGCTGCGTCAGCTTGCCCTGCCCGCTGATCTGGCCGTCCTTCCACATGCCTTCATAGATCAGCCCGTCGGGCATGGTCAGCATGCCGGTGCCTTCGCGGTTGCCTTCCGCCACCCGGCCTTCATAGACCGACCCGTCGGGATAGGTGATCTTGGCCTCGCCCTGCTTGACCCCGTTCACCCAGTCGCCTTCATAGACATAGCCCCCGGGCGAGGTCATCACCCCCCGGCCGTGGTGCAGCGCATTGCGGAACGAGCCTTCGTAACGCACCCCGTTGCCATAGATCGCCACGCCCTGCCCGGTGATCTTGCCATCCAGCCACGAGCCTTCGTAGGTGCCGCCATCGGCAAAGACGATCTTGCCGATCCCCTCGGGCTTGCCCTTGGCAAACTGGCCTTCATAGACCGATCCGTTGGGAAAGCGCGCGACGCCCTTGCCCTTGATCTCGCCCTCGCTCCACTCGCCGGTGTATTCGTACCCGTTGGGCAGGCGGTAGGTGCCGGTGCCGTGCTGCACGCCGTCCTGGAAGGTGCCTTCATACACCCCGCCATCGTCATACTGCTTGGTGACGACTTCGCCGTCCTGCGCCGCGGCTGCCGTCCCCAGCACGGCGACACCGGCGATCACAGCCGCCATGACCGAGAGTTTCATGCGCACACCACCCCTGTCTGTTTGCGCGAAAACTAGCCAAGGCCGGGCCATGGGGCAATCTCTTTTCCCGCCCCGGGGCGACGCAGATCCGGTCGGTTGCGGGGGTGCGGGCGGGTTTCCCTTGGCCCGTCATCTGCTATGTGGACAGAAACGAACCGCAGGAAGGCCCGCGTGGATGAGTGACCGTTTCCGCCTGACACTGGCGCAGCTGAACCCGACCGTCGGCGATCTGGACGGCAACGCCGCCAAGGCGCGCGCCGCCTGGGAAGAGGGCAAGGCCGCCGGGGCCGACCTCGTCGCACTGACCGAGATGTTCATCACCGGCTACAACGCGCAGGACCTGGTGATGAAGCCGGCCTTTCACCGCGCCGCGATGGAGGCGGTCGCCGCATTGGCCGCCGATTGCGCCGACGGTCCGGCACTGGCCATCGGCAGCCCCTGGGCCGAGGACGGCAAGCTCTTCAACGCCTACCTGATCTGTCGCGGCGGCAAGATCGCATCGAAGGTACTGAAACATCACCTGCCCAACGAAACGGTGTTCGACGAGGTCCGCATCTTCGACGCCGGCCCGCTGGGCGGCCCCTATTCGGTGGGCAACACCCGGATCGGCAGCCCGATCTGCGAGGACGCCTGGCACGAGGATGTGGCCGAAACGCTGGCCGAAACCGGGGCAGAGTTCCTGCTGGTGCCCAATGGCTCGCCCTATTACCGCGGCAAGTTCGAAACGCGGCTCAACCACATGGTGGCCCGTGTCGTCGAAACGGACCTGCCGCTGATCTACCTCAACATGGTGGGCGGGCAGGACGACCAGGTCTTTGACGGCGGCTCCTTCGTGCTCAACCTGCACGGGCAGATCGCCGTGCAACTGCCGGTCTTCGACGAGGTCGTGACCCATGTGGACCTTGTGCGCGGCCCGGAAGGCTGGGTGGCGGAGCCCGGGCTTTTTGCGCGCCATCCCGATGACTGGGAACAGGATTACCACGTCATGGTGCTGGCCCTGCGGGATTACATGGCCAAGACCGGCTTCACGAAGGTGCTGCTGGGCCTGTCCGGCGGCATCGACTCCGCCCTGGTGGCGACGATCGCGGTGGACGCGCTGGGCCCCGGGAACGTGCGCTGCGTGATGCTGCCCTCGGAATACACCTCGCCCCATTCGCTGGAGGATGCCGAGGCCTGCGCCAGGGCGCTGGGCTGTCATTACGATTACGTCCCCATTGCCGAGGCGCGCGCGGCGATCACGGCGACCTTGTCGCCGCTTTTCGCCGGGCGCGACGAGGACCTCACCGAGGAAAACATCCAGTCCCGCCTGCGCGGGTTGCTGCTGATGGCGCTGTCGAACAAGTTCGGCGAGATGCTGCTGACCACCGGCAACAAGTCCGAGGTCGCCGTGGGCTATGCCACGATCTACGGCGACATGGCGGGCGGCTACAACCCGATCAAGGACCTCTACAAGACGCGGGTGTTCGAAACCTGCCGCTGGCGCAACACCAGTCACCGCAGCTGGATGAAGGGGCCCTCAGGCACCGTCATCCCCGACCGGATCATCTCGAAACCGCCCTCGGCCGAACTGCGCGCCGACCAGAAGGACAGCGACTCGCTGCCCGACTACCCGGTGCTCGACGCGATCCTGACCATCCTCGTCGACCAGGACGGCAGCATCGCCGATTGCGTGGCCGCAGGCTTCGCCCGCAAAGACGCCCTGCGCGTCCAGCACCTGCTCTACATCTCGGAATACAAGCGCTTCCAGTCCGCCCCCGGCGCCCGCCTCACCAAACGCGCCTTCTGGCTCGACCGCCGCTATCCCATCGTGAACAGGTGGCGGGACGGGTGACACTCGCAAAAAAATGACTTGACAGCCGATTCGTTGGTCTGCGACTCTGGGTGTGACGATGCGTGCACAACCTCCTTGCCACAGAGATCACCGACTTGGCGGTGACGGAGAGCGACAGTCATGGGCATTCAGCAATATACCAAAGACGGTGTTTTCGACCCCGCGGCGATCTCTGTGGCGGTCAAAACTACGCCAGAGGACATCGCGACGACCATTGGCCTGACATTCGCCGAACTCGAGGCAGGCATGCAAACACACCCGCAGGAAACTCAGAAGAAACTGCGCGAATTGGCCGAGATCCTGAACAAGGTGACCCCACGCTTTGGGGCCGCAGTCGTAGCCTATGCCTGGTTGCGGTCCGAACCGCTGGCCGGGTTTGGTGGCATGACGGCGATGCACCTCTTGCTGCGTGGGCAAGCCAAGGACGTGTTGGACTACATCGACGCCGTGGATGCCGGTGTGCACGCCTGAGCAAACCGGTCATGCCGCTACAAGGAGGACGGTTCAAGGGAAGCCTTTTCAGGGCGATCAACCCTGTCTACGCCCGCGAACCGCTGTCCGGCGAAGGCGCGAAGCTTCATGGCGGGCGCTTCAATCCCAAGGGGGTCGCCGCGCTCTATACATCCCTCGACCCTGCGACGGCGTATGGCGAGGCCAATCAGGTCGGTCGGCGGCAGCCGTGCGTGCTGGTCACCTATGACGCGGACATAGGATCCGTTTTCGACGCCCGTGATGAGGCGGCGTTGAAGGCCTACCTGGTGACGCCGATGCTTCTGGCGAACCAGATGTGGCGTTCCAACATGATTGCCGGGCGCGGCGTAGCTACGCAGGACTTCGCCCTGCGTCTCATGGAGGATGGATTTCACGGCTTGCTTGTCCCCAGCTACGCAAGCGGTGCACCGGACCCTTCGCTGAACCTTGTCCTGTGGCGTTGGGACGTCGAAGGAACCATCCTGACGGTCATCGACGACGAAGACAGGTTGGGCCGGATGTAGGGGCCCTGCCGCGCCGGGGAACCGGCCGGTAAAAACCCCCTCACTCCCACCAGCGATCCACCATCGCGATATCGTCGTCCGACCAGCCGAAATGATGCGCGAATTCGTGCACGGTGACATGGGCCACCAGCGCCTCCAGAGTCACGTCCCCGCGCTCGCGCCATTCTGCCAGGATGGGTTCGCGGAACAGCCACACCGTGTCGGGAAAGGCCTGCGGATCGCTCACCGATTTCCCGGTCATGGGCACCCCGTCATAAAGCCCGGTCAGCTCCAGCGGATCGTCGATGCCCATCTCGGCCAGCAGATCCTCCGGCGGCCAGTCCTCCACCCGCAGCAGCACCCCTGCCGCCGCGGCACGGAACGGCGCGGGAAAGGCGTCGATGGCACGTTCGGCCATCTCCAGAAAAGCGGCGGTGTCGGTTCGCATGCCGCCCATATGGCGAAACCCCCGCGCCAGGAAAAGAGACATGTCGCTTTCCGCCCGGCCCGTCGCATTCGGCCGCGCAGAAAGCGGGCCGCGCGCTATCGTCCACGCCTTCCCGGATGGACCCTGCCGATGATCGCCACACACCACGTCCCCGAGGCCTTCGACCCGGCCGAATGCAGCCGCATCGTGGCGCTGGCCCAGTCCGCCCCCGCCGCAGACGCACGCCTTGTCGGGCAGCAGCGCCACCACAACCTGCGCCGTGCCGACCTGGTCTGGCTCGACGACGTCCCCGGGGCGGACTGGGTGATGCACCGCATCCTCGACATCGTGCGGCAGGCCAATCGCGCGGTCTTCGGCTTCGACCTCGACGGCTTCGACGAAAGCCCACAGGTCGCCCGCTACGGCGCGGAACGTCAGGGCCATTTCGACTGGCATGCCGATATCGGCGACGGACGGCTCGCCGCGCGACGCAAGCTGACGATGGTGGTCCAGCTCTCCGACCCCAAAAGCTATACCGGCGGTGCCCTGCAGGTCAGGCCCTCGGCCAATATCGACGAGGCCCCCCGCGCCGTCGGCACCGCAACGCTTTTCCCCAGTTTCCTGCTGCACCGCGTCACCCCGGTGACGGAAGGCGCGCGCCACTCTCTGACCGTCTGGGCGCACGGGCCCGGCTTTCGCTGACCTCTGCTGCTTCTTCTTGGTGAAAATACCCCCTCGTCCCGTCTGACACACGCCCGCCGCCGGGCCAAAGCACCCGACCCGGTCCCAAGCAAAGGGGGCGCGGCCGTCAGGCCGCGCCCCCCGGGGCGACGCGCATCAGCGCGGCGCAATCACAGCATCAGCTGGTAGCTGTGCGGCACGTACTGGAATCCCTCACCGCGGGGTTCCACATAGGCCAGCGCCGGCCAGGGCATGTGGTAGCCGATGAACGGCACCTTGTCGGCGGCCAGCATGCCCAGCACGCGGCGGCGCGACTGGGCAGCGGCGGCCTTGTCGCGGTCGAAACGGACCTCCCAGTCCGGATAGGCCAGCGACCAGACATAGTGGTTGGCGAGGTCGGCGATCAGCATCAGCTGCTTCCCCTCGCTTTCCAGCATGTAGCCCATGTGGCCCGGCGTGTGGCCGAAGGCCGCCATGCCGGTGATGCCCGAGGCCACCGAACCGCCATCGCCGATAAAGGTCATGTTCTCGGCCAGCGGCATGACGTTCATCTTGAAGCCGTCATTGTCCATCGCCGCCCAGGCGTCGTATTCCACCTGGCCGGTCACGTAGGCGGCATTGGCGAAGGTCGGCGCGCCGTCGGTCATCAGGCCGCCGATATGGTCGCCATGCATGTGGGTCAGCACCACATGGGTCACCTGGTCGGTGGTGTAGCCGGCAGCTTCGACAGCGGCGGCGATGCCCGCGCCGTTCAGGCCGGTGTCGAACAGGATCAGCTCCGACCCGGTATTGACCAGCGTGGGCGTAAAGAAGAACTGCGCCGCGTTCGTGGGCAGGTTGTTGGCGGCAGAGACTTCGGCGAATTCCTCGGCCGACACGTTCATGCCGAAGATGCCCTGCGGCTCGTCCCGGGTGGCGGTGCCGGCAAGAAGGGTGTTGACCTCCATCCCACCCAGCATCACGCGGTTGACGCGTGGCACTTGCGCGCCCTGCATGGGCGCGGCATGGCCCGCGGCTCGGGCGCTGGCGGCGACGAAAGGAAGGGCGGCGGCACCGGCCAGGGCGGCACGGCGGGAAAGCTTGAAGGTCTGCGACATGGGTTCGCTCCTATAGGTGTCAGGTGACGGGATGGTAGCGCCGGGATGCGACGCTGTGTCAAAGGTCACGCATACGTGATGCTGCATCCCCGCACAGGTCCTGCGTGTTTTCCTCGACGTCAGCCCAGCGAGTACAGGCCCAGAACCTCGTGTTCGGCCCCATCGGGCCGCAGGCGGGATTGAAACAGCGCAAAGGCGCTGCAGGAAAACGGACCAAGGGCGGGCCCGGTCAAGGCGGCGATCAGGGGTGTCGCGTCGGCCCGTCCCGGCAACCGTGCCAGCGTGACATGCGGCCGAAACCGTCGGCGGTCCGGCGTCACGCCAGTGCCGGCCAGGCGCGACAGGATGCGGGCGTGCAGCTGCGTCAACGCCGCCCCGCCCGAGGCTGCCAGCCCCACCGCCTGCCCCTGCCGACCGCCAAAGACCGCAGGTTCGTGCAGGCGCAACGCGATGGCCGGATGGCGCAGTCCGATCATGGCGTCGTCGACGATCTCCGCCACGTCCCCGGGGTGCTCGCCCAGAAAGGCCAGCGTCAGGTGCAGGTTCTCTTCCGGCGTCAGCCGCCCCGAGGGCAGACGCTCCTGCAGCGCGGCCAGCACGTCCCGGGCGTCGTCCGGCAAGGTCAGGGCAAGAAACAGTCGCATCGCAGGCAGGTCAGGCGTCGAGAGGGGTCACCTCGGTCCGGGCCAGCAATGTGGCCACGTCCCCGGCGCGGCACAGTTCGGTGCCGTCCGTCATCACGGCGGCGCTGGCGGCAGCAGCCCCGTGGCGCAGCGCCTCTGTCGGCAAGTCGCCACGGGCCAGTGACAGCGCAAAGGCCCCGACAAAGCTGTCGCCCGCCCCGATCTTGGAGCGGATCGGCACCGGCACGGCGGTCACGTGAAAGATCCCCTCGGGCCCGGCCATCACCGACCCGTCCGCCCCGCGGGCGACGATCACCCGGGTCGCGCAGCCGCGCTGGCGCAGGCGGTCGGCAAACCACGCGGTGTCGGCCCGGTCGGGCAGGCCCTGGCCCGAAAGGTCTTCGGCCTCGGCAGAATCCATCCGCAGGACGGCCAGTCCGCTCTTGCCGTGATCGGCCACGTGATCCAGCGCCTTGCCGGACGTGTCGGCGATCACCGTCCGCCCCGGCCCCAGCGCCGCGCACAGCCGCGCGACGATGTCGTCGGGCACACCCGGCGGCACGCTGCCGCTGAGCACAACCAGCGCATCCTGCGCCGCCTCCGCCTGCAGCTGCTCCAGGACCCGGGCCATGTCGGCATCGCCCCAGACCGGACCGGGCAGGACAAATCGAAACTGGTCGCCGAACTTGTCGGTCACGGCAAAACTCATCCGCGTCTCGCCCGGGGCCGGCACGGCCAGCACGTCGATCCCCTGCGCCGCCATCAACGCCGCCATTTGCTGCCCCACAGGGCCGCCCAGCGCCAGCACCGCGCGCGACGTTCCGCCCAGATGCGCAATCGCGCGGGACACGTTCACGCCGCCGCCGCCCGGCTCGGCCGAGGGCGCGGTGCAGCGCAGCTTTGGCCCGGCCTCGACCCGCGGCACCGTGGTGGCCAGATCAAGCGCGGGGTTCAGCGTGAGGGTCAGAATCTGTCGCATCGCGCACAGCTTCGCACCCAGCGCGGATATGGACAATCCGCCTTGCGCGTGACAGGAGGCAAGCTCAGGAGATTGCCCATGACCGTCACCCGTTTCGCCCCGTCCCCCACCGGATATCTGCATGTGGGCCACGTGCGCCCGATGCTGATGAACTGCCTTGTCGCGCGCAAGACCGGCGGCACCTTCGTTCTGCGCATCGACGATACCGATCCGGAGCGGTCGAAAGAGGAATATGTCGACGCGATCAAGCGCGATCTCGACTGGCTGGGCCTGCACTGGGACCGGCTGGAGCGCCAGTCCGAGCGGCTGGACCGGTATGAAGAGGCCGCCAGCAAGCTGCGCGAGATGGGCCGGTTCTACGAGGCGTTCGAGACGCCGACCGAACTGGACCTCAAGCGCAAGAAGCAGCTGAACATGGGCAAGCCGCCGGTCTACGACCGCGCCGCGCTGGACTTGTCCGACGAGGCCCGCGCCGCGCTGCGGGCCGAGCGCGGGGATGGCGTGTGGCGTTTCAAGCTGGACCACGAACGGATCGAGTGGGAAGACGGGATCATGGGCCCGATCTCGATCGACGCGGCCAGCGTCTCGGATCCGGTGCTGATCCGTGCCAACGGGCAGTTCCTCTATTCGCTGGCCTCGGTCGTGGACGACATGGAAATGGGCATCACCGACGTGGTGCGCGGCAGCGATCACGTCACCAACACGGCGACGCAGATCCAGATGATCCGCGCCCTGGGGGGCGAGCCGCCGCGCTTTGCCCACCATTCGCTGCTGACCGGCCCGCAGGGCGAGGCGCTGTCGAAACGCCTGGGCTCGCTCAGCCTTGGGGATCTGCGCGCCTCGGGTGTGGAACCCGAAGCGCTGATCAGCCTGATGGCCCGCCTTGGGTCGAGCCAGCCGGTGGAGTTGCGCCTGTCCCTGCAAGAGGTGGCCGACGGGTTCGACCTGTCGCAATTCGGCGCGGCCCCCACCAAGCTGGACGTGCAGGATCTTTATCCCCTGACGGCGCGGAAACTGCATGGCCTGCCGTTGGAGGCGGTGGCCGACGACATCGCCGCGCTGGGCGTGCCCGCCGACAAGGCAGACCTGTTCTGGAGCGTCGTGCGCGAGAACATCACCGTGCGGCAGGACATGGGCCCCTGGTGGGACCTGTTCCGCGACGGGGCAGAGCCGCTGGTGGACGAAGGGGACGCGGATTTTGTGGCCGAGGCCTTTGGCCTGCTGGGAGAGCCGCCTTACAGCCCCGACACCTGGTCCACCTGGACCGGGGCCGTCAAGGACGCCACGGGGCGCAAGGGCAAGCAGCTTTTCATGCCGCTGCGCAAGGCCGTCACGGGCCGCGAGCGCGGGCCGGAGATGGCCGACGTGATGCAGCTGATGCAGGTCAAGCCGGGGCCACGCTAGGCCGGGAGGGCAGAAAATGGCGGAACAGGCAAAATTCCTGACGGGCAGCCTGTTCCGGCATGTCACCGTGATGTCGCTGACGGCGTCGGTGGGCATCATGGCGATCTTTGCCGTCGATTTCATCGACATGATCTTTATCGCCATGCTGGGCAAGGCCGAGCTGGCCGCCGCCGTGGGCTATGCCGGGGCGATCCTGTTCTTCACCACGTCGTTCGGGATCGGCATGGCAATTGCCGCGGGCGCGCTGGTGGCGCGCGCGCTGGGGGCGGGGATCGAGGAGGTGGCGCGGGAAAAGGCCACCCATGCGCTGATCTTCGGGCTGCTCTTCGGCGCGCCCTTTGCCGCGCTGGTCTGGGTCAACCTGCCCGCTTTGGTCGCGCTGATGGGCGCGACGGGCGAGACTGCGGATCTGGCCGTGCAGTATCTCAGGATCATCGTGCCCACGCTGCCTTTTCTGATGGTCGGCATGACGGGCGGCGCGATCCTGCGCGCGCATGGCGATGCGCGGCGCGCGATGATGGCGACGATCTATGGCGGCGTGACCAACGCGGTGCTGGACCCGGTCCTGATCTTTGGCCTCGACCTGGAGCTGACCGGCGCTGCCCTGGCCAGCGTGGCGGCGCGACTGGTGATCGCGGCCACCGGCCTGTTGCCGATCCTGCGCCATCACGGCGGTTTCACGATGCCCTCGCCCGGCGGGCTGCTGCGCGACCTGCGCCCGGTGCTGGCAATTGCCGTGCCGGCGATCCTGACCCAGCTTGCCACGCCCGTGGGCCAGGCCTGGGTGACCCGGTCGATGGCCGAGTTCGGCGAGGCGGCGGTGGCGGGCATGGCCATCGTGGGACGCCTGACGCCGCTGGCCTTCGGGGTGATCTTTGCGCTTTCCGGCGCGGTGGGCCCGATCATCGGGCAGAACTTCGGGGCCGGCGACGCGGCGCGCGTGCGCGGCGCGTTTGCGGCTGCACTTGGCTTCGTCGCGCTCTTCGTGGCGGCGATGGCCGCGCTGCTCTTTGGCCTGCGCGGCCCCATCGCGGCGCTGTTCGAGGCCGAGGGCGTGACGCGGGACCTGGTCTTTCTGTTCTGCGGGCCGCTGGCTCTGGCGTTCTTCTTCAACGGGGTGATCTTTGTCGCCAATGCGGCGTTCAACAATCTGGGCCACCCGTTCTATTCGACATGGATCAACTGGGGCCGCCACACGCTGGGCACGGTGCCGTTCGTCTGGCTGGGCGCGGCCTGGCTGGGCGCGCCGGGCGTGCTGATCGGGCAGGCGGTGGGCGGTGTGCTGTTCGGGCTGCTGGCCTGGGCGCTGGCGCGGCGCGTGATGACGCAGGGCGCAGGTGGCCGGGTGGAGCGCGCGCCGTTCGGGCGCGAGGGACGCCTGCACGCGCTGATGAACCTGCGGCGCTGAGATCGGGGGAAGGTGCGCTGTAGCGCACCCTACGGCGATTGGATGCGGCAGTTCAGCTGCGCCAGCCAGCGGTCGACATGGTCCTGTTCCCCTTGTGTCAGCCGTTGCGCGCGGGGATAGCGCGGCGTGGCGCGGTCGTTCAGGACGGGGGCCTCCCAGCCGTCGGTGGTGGCAAAGAAATGGTCCACACCCTCCGGGCCGAACTCTGTCAGGAATCCCTGCACGACCACGTCGAGATAGGACAGCAGGATCGGGTGATCCCCGGTCATCGGCACCATCCGTTCCGGCGCGATGGCGTAGACGACGATGTCGGCGGCGTTGGCCCCGTGCTGCACCTGGTGCGCGGCGCTGTGGCGGGCATAGGCCGCCTCGCGCGTGTCGAGCGCGGCCCAGCCACCGGCACCTACAGCGGCGATCAGCCCGTCGATCTGCGCGTCCTCGTCCGGAACCACCGTCAGAAAGGCCGCCGCCCGCGCATCTGTCGCCCGCCAGGCCCGCCGCCAGCCGGTCAGGCGTGCGGGATGGGCCGGATCATGTGCATGGGTTCGGCGGTTCACCAGTGACCCGTAGCCGAAGAAATATGTATCGGACATGTCTGAAATTTGCCTCGCTTGATGCAGGTCAAACGGATATGCCTGCGCCCATGGCAAAAGGAAGCATCTTTTGGCCATGGCGGGAAGACCGGTGCGAGTCACGAAACGAACCAATATCGCGATGCGGGTGCTGATGTTCTGCGCCGCCAATCCGGGCCGTCTGGTGACGAAATCGGAAATCGCGCAGCGTTGCAACGCGTCCGAGAACCATCTGGCCCAGGTGATCAACCAGCTGGCGCAGCTGGGTTATCTGAAAACGCAGCGCGGCCGCAATGGCGGGCTTGAACTCGGCCGCCCGGCGCCGGACATCGTCATCGGCGACATCTTTCGCGCGCTGGAAGCGCCGGTGCCGCTGGCGGAATGCTTTGCCGATGTGGACAACACCTGTCCGCTGACCGAGGCCTGCCGCCTGCGCACCGCGCTGACCGAGGCTGCGCATGCGTTTTACGCGACGCTGGATCCGATCACGCTGGATCAACTGATGTGCGACAATGTCCCGCTTCTGGAAATCCTTGGCCCGGGGTGTGACACGGCCCGCAAGGCGGCGCTTGCCAGCGTGACGGAATAGGGCTAGCGTCGCCCCAGGTCACATCGGGAGAACCGGCGCACTGCCGGTGCCGAAGGCGCAACCGCCCCGGAAACGCTCAGGCTCCAGGACCGATGCGACCCGAACACTCTGGAGAGAGGCGTGCAAGCGTCCGCCGAAGGGATAACGATCTCAGGCGAAAGGACAGAGGGGGCAGCACGGGCGCGCGTCATGCGCGTCGCACTGCCCGATTTGCCACCGCGAGGTGGGCGGGCCAAGACCGGGGGCCGCATGTCCGAGACGCTGTCAAAGACCAACCTCAACGAGCTGCATCTGGCGCTTGGGGCCCGGATGGTGCCCTTTGCGGGCTACGAGATGCCGGTGCAATTCCCGATGGGGGTGCTGAAGGAGCATCTGCATTGCCGGGCGCAGGCCGGGCTGTTCGATGTCAGCCATATGGGGCAGGTGGTTGTGCGCGGCGACCGCGTGGCCGAAGCGCTGGAGCGGCTGGTCCCGGTGGATGTGGTCGGGCTGGCCGAGGGGCGGCAGCGCTATGGTCTGTTCACAAACGACACGGGCGGGATCGAGGATGACCTGATGATCGCCAATCGCGGCGATCACCTCTTCCTGGTGGTCAATGCCGCACGCAAGGAAAGCGACCTTGCGCGGCTGCGCACCGGTCTGGAGCCGTTCGGGCTCAGCGTGAAGCTGCTGGAGAACCGGTCGCTTCTGGCCCTGCAGGGCCCGGAGGCCGAGGCGGTGCTGGCCGAGCATCACCCGGGCGTGGCCGACATGCGGTTCATGGATGTGGACACCTTCCCGCTGGCGGGGGCGGAATGCTGGGTATCGCGGTCGGGGTATACCGGCGAAGACGGGTTCGAGATCTCGGTGCCGAACGCGGCGGCGATGGATCTTGCGCGGGCGCTGCTGGACGATGCCCGCGTGGCCCCCATCGGGCTGGGCGCCCGCGATTCGCTGCGGCTGGAGGCGGGGCTGTGCCTGTATGGCCATGACATCGACACCGACACCACGCCGGTTTCGGCCGGGCTGGGCTGGGCGATCCAGAAGGTGCGCCGCAACGGGGGCGCGCGCGCGGGTGGCTTTCCGGGGGCAGAGGCCGTTCTGGCCGAGTTCGACACGGCCCCGGCGATGCGCCGGGTGGGGCTGCGCCCGGACGGGCGGGCCCCGATGCGCGACGGCGTGGCGCTGTTTGCCGCCGAGGAGGATGACGCGCCCTGCGGGCGCATCACCTCGGGCGGGTTCGGACCCAGCGTCGGCGGGCCGGTGGCGATGGGATATGTGGCGGCAGACCGGGCGGCACCGGGCACGCCGCTCTGGGCTGAGGTACGGGGCAAGCGTCTGCCACTGCGCGTGGCGGCGCTGCCTTTTGTGCCTGCGGGATTCAAACGGTGATCAGGGAGAACGCAATGAAATTCACCGAAGAGCATGAATGGCTCGATCTGGGCGACGACAACGTGGTGACCGTGGGCATCACGGCCCATGCGGCGGAACAGCTGGGCGACATCGTCTTTGTCGAATTGCCCGACGAGGGGCGCACCGTGTCCAAGGATGACGAGGTGGTGGTGATCGAATCGGTCAAGGCGGCGTCGGACATCCTTGCACCGCTGGATGGCGAGATCGTCGAGGTGAACGAGGCCATCGTCGACGAGCCCGGCAAGGTGAACAAGGATCCCGAGGGCGAGGCGTGGTTCTTTCGCCTGAAGATCGAGGATGTCTCGGCGCTGGACGACCTGATGGACGAGAAGGCCTACAAGGACTTCATCGGCGACTGACCGGGGATCCTGGGGGCTTTGCCCCCGTCCGCCCCTGGCGGACTCCCCCAGGGGTATTTTGGCCAAGAAGAAGCAGGGGGTGTGGCCCCTGCGATGGAGAGCGATCGACATGACCTATCAGCCTACGGACTATCTGCCCTACGACTTTGCCAACCGGCGTCATATTGGCCCGTCCCCGGCGGAAATGGCCGAGATGTTTGCGGTACTGGGGGTGTCGGATCTGGCCGAACTGGTGGACCAGACGGTGCCCGAGGCGATCCGTCAGCAGACGCCCCTGGACTTTGGCAAACCGTTGTCGGAACGCGAGGTGATGGTGCGGCTGCGCGAGGTGGCCGCGCGCAACACGGTTCTGACCTCACTGATCGGAATGGGCTATCACGGCACGGTCACACCGCCTGCGATCCAGCGCAACATCCTGGAAAACCCGGCCTGGTACACGGCCTATACGCCCTATCAGCCGGAAATCAGCCAGGGGCGGCTGGAGGCACTGCTGAACTTCCAGACCATGGTCTGTGACCTGACGGGGCTGGAGATTGCGAATGCGTCGCTGCTGGACGAGGCCACGGCCTGTGCCGAGGCGATGACCATGGCGCAGCGGGTGGCGAAATCGAAGGCGCGTGCGTTTTTCGTGGACGCAACCTGTCATCCGCAGAACATCGCCGTGATGCGGACGCGGGCGGAGCCGCTGGGGATCGAGGTGATCGTGGGCGCGCCGGAGGAGATGCAGGCGGACCAGGTCTTTGGCGCGATCTTCCAGTATCCGGGCACCTATGGCGATCTGCGCGACGTGACACCGCAGATGGAGGCGCTGCACGCCGCCGGTGCCATCGGCATTGTCAGTGCCGATCCGATGGCGCTGTGCCTGCTGAAGGAGCCGGGCGCGATGGGGGCGGATATTGCCGTGGGCTCCACCCAGCGCTTTGGGGTGCCGGTGGGCTATGGCGGGCCGCACGCGGCCTACATGGCCTGCCGCGACGCGTTCAAGCGGGCGATGCCCGGGCGGATCGTGGGTGTGTCCATCGACAGCCATGGCAACAAGGCCTACCGGCTGTCGCTGCAGACCCGCGAACAGCATATCCGGCGTGAAAAGGCCACGTCGAATGTCTGCACCGCGCAGGCGCTTCTGGCGGTGATGGCCGGGTTCTACGCGGTCTTTCACGGCCCCGAGGGGTTACGCGCCATCGCGCAGCGGATCCACCGCAAGACGGTGCGGCTGGCCAAGGGGCTGGAGGCGGCGGGGTTCCGGGTGGAGCCGGAGTCGTTCTTCGACACCATCACCGTGGATGTGGGCCTGTTGCAGCGTGGCGTCTTGCAGGCCGCCGTGCGCGAAGGGTTGAACCTGCGCCGGGTGGGTGACACGCGTGTGGGCATCACGCTGGACGAACGCAGCACGCCCGAGACGGTCGAGGCGGTCTGGCGGGCCTTCGGACTGGTCAAGGAGGACAACGACTTCACCCCGGAGTATCGGCTGCCGGATGGCCTGCTGCGGCAGACCGAGTACCTGCAGCACGACGTGTTCCACATGAACCGGGCCGAGACCGAGATGATGCGCTACATGCGGCGTCTGGCCGATCGCGATCTGGCGCTGGACCGTGCGATGATCCCGCTGGGATCGTGCACGATGAAGCTGAACTCTGCCGCCGAGATGATGCCGGTCAGCTGGCGAGAGTTCTCGATGATCCATCCCTATGTGCCCGAAGACCAGGCGGCGGGGTATCTGGACCTGATCGACGATCTGAATGCCAAGCTGTGCACGATCACCGGCTATGACGCGATTTCCATGCAGCCCAATTCCGGCGCGCAGGGCGAATATGCCGGACTGCTGACGATCCGCGACTGGCACAAGGCGGAAGGCCAGGGGCATCGCAATGTCTGTCTGATCCCGGTCAATGCCCATGGCACCAACCCGGCTTCGGCCCAGATGGTGGGCTGGAAGGTGGTGTCGGTGAAATGCGACGCGCAGGGCAGCATCGACCTGGAGGATTTCCGCGCCAAGGCCGAGAAGCATTCGGCCGATCTGGCGGGGTGCATGATCACCTATCCGTCGACGCATGGCGTGTTCGAGGAAACGGTCAAGGAGGTCTGCGCGATCACCCATGCGCATGGCGGGCAGGTCTATATCGACGGGGCGAACCTGAATGCCATGGTCGGTCTGTCGCGGCCCGGAGATCTGGGCGGCGATGTGAGCCACCTGAACCTGCACAAGACCTTCTGTATCCCGCATGGCGGTGGCGGGCCGGGCATGGGGCCGATTGGCGTCAAGGCGCATCTGGTGCCGCATCTGCCGTCCGATCCGCTGTCGGGCGAGGTGCCGGGACCGGTTTCGGCGGCGCGCTTCGGCTCGCCCTCGCTGCTGCCGATCTCCTGGTCCTACATCCTGATGATGGGGGGTGAGGGGCTGACGCAGGCGACGCGGGTGGCGATCCTCAACGCCAATTACATCGCCGCGCGGCTGGAGGGGGCCTATGACGTGCTCTATCGCGGTCATGCGGGCCGGGTGGCGCATGAATGTATCCTCGACACCCGTCCGTTCGAGAAATCGGCCGGGGTGACGGTCGAGGACATCGCCAAGCGGCTGATGGATGCGGGCTTTCACGCGCCGACCATGAGCTGGCCGGTGGCGGGCACGCTGATGATCGAGCCGACGGAGTCGGAAACCAAGGCGGAACTGGACCGCTTCTGCGATGCGATGCTGGCCATCCGCGAGGAAATCCGCGCCATCGAGGAGGGCCGGATCGATCCGGAGCGCAATCCGCTGAAGCTGGCGCCGCACACGATGGAGGACCTGGTGAAGGACTGGGACCGGCCCTACAGCCGCGAGCAGGGCTGTTTCCCGCCGGGCGCGTTCCGGGTCGACAAGTACTGGCCGCCGGTCAACCGGGTGGACAACGCCTATGGCGACCGCCACCTGGTCTGCACCTGCCCGCCGATGGAGAGCTATCAGGACGCTGCCGAGTAGGGGGCCAGGGGGTGCGGCGGGGTAAACCCCGCCCTACGCCGGGACGACGGGGTAGGGTGCGCTACAGCGCACCTGCGCTTCAGGCTGCCTCGGTCGCCGGTTCCGGCGTATCGACCAGCATGCCCAGCGTGTCCCGCACGCGGCCCCAGGTGGCCGGGTCGGAGGCCAGCAGCAGGTAGCCGCTGTTCATGTCCGCGCGATAGTCCGAACCGTCCAGCATGGCCACGTGCCCGCCCG
This sequence comes from Alphaproteobacteria bacterium, assembly GCA_030425925.1. Lineage (GTDB taxonomy): Bacteria > Pseudomonadota > Alphaproteobacteria > Rhodobacterales > Rhodobacteraceae > JAUHZO01. Next base: position 51,317 of record JAUHZO010000013.1, read on the forward strand.
CCTGGCGCACGGCAACGACTCCCGCGGGCTGGTCCCAGGGGGTCAGCTTGGCGAACAGCACGAAATCGGCGTGGCCCTGGGCGACCATGCGCGCTTCGTGGCAGGCGCAGCGCAGCGTGCCCACCCGGCCAAAGCGGGGCAGCGTCGCCGCGACCGCATCGCGCTTGTCTTCCGGGATCAGGTACAGCGGCAGGTAACCCACGATATCCTGCACCTGCCCCCCGCCGGAGGTGCGCAGCGTGCGGCGGGCGCGGCGCGGCATCACCATTTCGCACGGGCCGTCATTGCCCGCAAGGATGACGTCGTTCATCACCGGATCGTAGAGCAGCCCGAAAACCGGCAGTCCGAAGCGCAGCACCGAGACCATGACACCGAACAGCGGCAGACCCTTGGCAAAGTTCCAGGTGCCGTCCACCGGATCGATGGCAAAGCACAGCTCGGCCTCGGCGATCTTCTTGATGATGTCTGGGTTGTCCGAGGCATGTTCCTCGCCCACGATCAGGGCGTTGGGGAACATGGTCAGGATGCCGCGGGTGATCATCGCCTCTGCCAGGCGGTCGGCATCGGTGACAAGATCCTGCGGACCGGACTTTTCAAGGATCTGGTCACCGCCCAGCTGACGGAACCGGGGCATGATCTCGGCCCGTGCCGCGCGGCGGACGATGGACATCAACTGGGTGCGCTGGGCCGGGGTCAGGGGCGCCGTGATCGGCATGGGAAGGGAATCGGTCATGGTCGCAATCCGGGTTCTGCTGCTGTTGTGCCGAGGCATGCCAGCGCACCCGATGCCGATCAAGGTGACTATTCGCGCGCGCGAAGCACATGCGCAGGCCGCGCCGCAAGCGGTCGCCAGGCAAAACCCAAGCCAGCCAAAAGGGTTGCAAGGATGCCGCCCAGTACAATGCCCAGTGCGGACCTCCAGATCACGCTGAATGAAGTTTCCATGACAAAGGTGCTGACCGCCCAGCCGCCCGCGATGCCGGCGGCAAGCGCCACGGCGCCGGCTCCGGCGCCCAGAAGCGCGGCGCGCAGGGCAAAGCTTTGCAGCACGCGGCGGCGGCTGGCCCCCAGCGTCTTGAGCACCGCCGCCTCGTAGGTGCGCGCGCCTTCGCCCGCGGCGGCCGCGCCGATCAGCACAAGGAACCCGGTCAGGAGCGTCGCCGCGGCCCCCCAGCGCACCGCCTCGCCAATGCCTGACAGGAGTTCGCTGACCCGGTCGATGGCGTCGCGCACGCGGATCGCGGTGATGTTGGGGTATTGGCTGGCCAGATCGCGCAGGATCTGCGCCTCGGCGGCTTCCTCGGCATAGACGGTGGAAATGAAGGTATGCGGCGCAGCCTCCAGAGCGCCGGGGTTCATCGTCAGGATGAAGCCAATTCCGGCGGTTGAAAAATCCACCTCGCGGAACGATGTGATCGTCGCCGTGATATCCCGGCCCAGGATGTTCACCGTGATCTCGTCACCCAGTTGCAGGCCCATCTCGGCCCCTTCCTCGGCGGCAAAGCTGACCTGAGGCGGACCGGAATAGTCTTCGGGCCACCAGGTGCCGGAGGTCACCGTGGTGCGCGCGTCGGGCTGTGCGGCATAGGTCACCCCGCGGTCGCCACGCAGCACCCAGTGTTCGCCGGCCACCTCGGCAGCGGGCAGGCCGTTGATCCGGGTTATGATGCCGCGCAGCATCGGCGCGCTGTCGATGCGGCTGACGGCGGGGTCGCTCTCCAGCCTTTCCAGATAGCCCGGCATCTGGTCCTTCTGGATGTCGACAAAGAAATAGGACGGCGCAACCTCGGGCAGGTCGCGGGCGATGGCCGAGCGGATATTGCCGTCGATCTGGCCGATGGCGGCCAGCACCGACAGGCCCAGCCCCAGCGACAGCACCACGGCACCGGCCTGTTCGCCCGGGCCGCCGATGGCGCTGAGGGCCCAGCGCCAGACCGGGCGGCCTCGCGCCAGCACGGTGCTGCGATGCGCGGCGGCGCGGATCAGACGGGCGGCCAGCGCCAGCGTCAGCAGCGCCACCAGAATGCCGCCCGCGGTCCACAGCGTCAGTTGCGGGTTGCCGGAAAACGCCATGGCGGCCCCGACCAGCAGCGCCACCAGCAGCACCGTGGCGATCACATAGCGCGGGGCGGGCAGCCAGTTTGCCCGCGCCAGGGCATCGCGGAACAGCGTGGCGGCGCGCACGTCCTCGGCCCTCGCCAAGGGCCAGAGCGTGAAGACCAGCGCGGTCAGCAGACCGTAAAGCGCGGCTTCGGCCAGCGGCGCGGCATGCAGGCTGAACAGTGCCGGCACCGGCAAGGCGGCCGAGATCAGCGGCGCAAACAGCAGCGGCACGGCAGCCCCGAGCACGAGGCCAAGGGCGATGCCCAGGAGGGACAGGGCGCCGATCTGCAGAAAATAGGTCTGAAAGATCACGTCGCGCGTGGCCCCCAGCGTGCGCAGGGTGGCGATGACAGAGGTCTTGCGCGCCAGATAGGCCCGCACAGCCGCGGACACGCCAATGCCGCCCACGGCCAGACCCGACAGCCCCACCAGCACAAGGAACTTGCCCAACTGGTCGACAAAGCGCGCAATTCCCGGCGCACCATTGCGCGCATCGCGCCAGCTGAGGCCCGTCTGCTCGAACCGGATCAGGGCCTGCGCCGCCACCGCGTCGAGGTTGGCGCCCTCCGGCAGGTCCATGCGGTATTGCGTTTCAAACAGCGAGCCCGGCGACAACAGGCCGGACCCGTCCAGATCCACTGTGCGCACGATGGTGCGCGGGCCAAGGCCAAACCCGTCGCCTGCGTCGTCCGGTTCGCTGACAATCGTGGCTGACAGGGTGAAGTCCTGCGCCCCCAGCCGGAAGCTGTCGCCGATCTTCAGCCCCAGCCGATCCGCCAGAACAGGAGCCATGACGGCACCCTGATCGGCCAGTGCCTGCGGCAACGGGATGGCGGGATCCAGCAAGATCTCGCCCAGAAGCGGATAGGCGGCGTCCACCGATTTCACCTGTGTCAGGCCGCGTTCGGTGATGCCCTCCCGGTCCACCACCGCCATGGAGCGAAAATCGGTGACCTCAGAGACGCGCTCGCTGACGCTGTCGATCCAGGCGCGTTCTTCGTCGGTGGCAAAGCGGTAGGTGAACTCCGCCTGGGCGTCGCCACCCAGAAGGATCGCGCCCTGATCGGCAAGGCCCGCCTCGATCGCGGAACGCACCGATCCAACCCCGGCAATCGCGGCGACCCCAAGGGCCAGACAGGCCAGGAAGATGCGGAACCCGGTCAGACCCCCGCGCAGTTCCCGGCCCGCGAACCGGGCGGCGACGCGCAGGCTCATTCCGCGGCCCTCAACTGTTCGCCTTCCACATGTCCGTCGCGCAGCCGCACAGTGCGGTCGCAGCGCGCGGCCAGGTCGGGCGCATGGGTCACCAGAACCAGTGTGGCGCCTTTCTTGTCCGACAGGCCAAAGAGGAGGTCCATGATCGCCTGTCCGTTTGCGCCGTCGAGATTGCCCGTGGGCTCGTCCGCCAGCAGGATCTCGGGTTCGGGCACCAGGGCGCGGGCAAGGGCAACGCGCTGCTGTTCGCCGCCCGAAAGCTGCGCGGGATAGTGATCGGCCCGATGGCCCAGCCCCACGGCCTCAAGCTCGGCCCGCGCCCTGGCAAAGGCATCCCGGTCCCCCGCCAGTTCCAGCGGCGTGGCCACGTTTTCCAGCGCGGTCATGGTGGGGATCAGGTGGAAGGACTGGAACACCACGCCCATATGCCCGCGGCGAAACCGCGCCAGTGCGTCTTCGTCCATTGCCGTCAGGTCCTGGCCCAGCGCCCGGACGCTGCCCGAACTGGCGCGCTCCAGCCCGCCCATCACCATCAGCAGCGACGATTTCCCCGATCCCGACGGCCCGATCAGGCCCAGTGTCTCGCCCCGGCCCACGTCCAGCGTGATGTCATGCAGGATCTCCACCGGTCCGGCATTGCCCTCAAGGCTGAGTGTGACATCTTTGAGCGATAGGACGGCATCTGGCATGACGAAGGGGTCCGGCAATGTTTCACTGGTTCACATATGGTCTGACCACCCTGCGCAACAAGGCGCTGGTGGCGTTTCTGGCGGTCGCGACACCCGCGTGGGCCGAGACGACGCACCTGCTTGCCTTGGGCGACAGCCTGACCCAGGGCTACGGGCTGATCGAACAGGAGGGGTTTGTCCCGCAGCTGCGGGTCTGGCTGGCCGAGCGGGGGCATGACGTGCGTGTGGTCAATGCCGGCGTGTCCGGCGACACCACGGCGGGCGGATTGGCGCGTGTGGAATGGTCTCTGAGCCCCGAGATCCAGGGCATGATCGTGGCGCTGGGGGGCAACGATTTGCTGCGCGGCATAGCGCCCGAGGCCGTCCGCGCAAATGTCGAAGGCATTCTGCGCGCCGCCGCCGCGCAGGAGGTCGAGGTGCTGCTTATCGGCATGCAGGCGCCGGGCAATTACGGTCCTGACTACAAGGCGGAGTTTGATGCGATCTTCCCCGAACTGGCCGAAGCCTATGGCGCGCTGTATCTCGACAGCTTCTTTGCGGGGTTGCGGGCCGAAGGGGATTCGCCGGGCGATCTGTCGGCCGTCATGCAGCCCGACGGCATTCACCCGAATGGCGAAGGTGTGCGGCGCATCGTGGCCGTGATCGGCCCCCGGGTCGAGGATCTGTTGGCCCGCATCAATCGCTGACGCGGGCCAGCGCCGGGCTTACGCCAGCGAGATGTTCACCGCGGCTTCGCGTCCGTCGCGGCCGGGCTGGATGTCGAAGGTCACTTTCTGGTTGTCGGCCAGTCCGGTCAGGCCAGACCGCTCGACAGCGGAAATATGCACGAACACATCCTTGCCGCCGTTTTCGGGCGCGATGAATCCGTAACCTTTGGTGGTATTGAACCATTTGACGGTGCCATTGGCCATCGTCTCTACTCCTTCAGTGGCTGCCCACGGGATTGTGGCAGGTCGGCTCTGTCAGTCCTGGATCGAATGACTGGGCCGGTAGGGAGCAGTGGTCGATAGGCATGGTCAGGCACAAAAGATGTGGCGTATCGGATGCTCGAAAGCAAGGGGCAGGCGGATTTTCCTTGAAACCCGGCATGGATGCGCAAGGGCCGCGTGTCAGCCCCGCGCCGGGTTTGACCTGGGTGCCGGTGCGGGCACAAGCGTCTGGAGCGCGTTGGCCGCAATGGCCAGCGCGGCGCTTCCCAGGCTGGCTGCAAGGTAGAAGCCAAAGGCCTGCAGCAGGCTCATGTCCCAGACAATCCATCCAAGCAGCGCGCCGATCAGGCCCACGAAGCCGCCGAGGATGAAAGAGATGACTGCCATGTTGCGTCCCCTTGTCGTGTCGGTCGCCGCCGGACCCGGTCAGAGCCGCATGGGTTTGCCAACGTCTTTCGGCCAAATCTGGGCCAGACATCGCATGCGGCGCGTTAAGAAACAGATAAAACGGCAAATCGGGCAAGATCGTGGCACATGCGCGGCAGAGCTGTGCCAAAAGGGTCAAGTTGAGCGCAGAACCCGCATGGCGTGCCGTGGCAAGCGGGCCGCGACCTTGGTCAGGATCGCGCCATATTCGGTTTCTCCGGCGAGCAGGCGCAGATATTCGTCCCGCAGGCTGCGCGAGGCGCGAAAGCTGCGCAGGAAGGCCGGGCGCAGTCTTTCGCGAAAGATCAGGTTGCGCAGCAGACGGGCCTGGGACAGGCCCCTGTGGATCGGTCGCAGGCTGCGGGTGTAATGCGCCAGCGCCTTGTCGGGCCGGTTCTCGACCAACGCCCGGTGCGCGGCGCGGGCGGCTAGCTGCCCGCTCTTCAGCGCGTGTGCGATGCCTTCGCCGGTGATGGGATCCACCAGGCCGGCGGCATCGCCCGCCAGCAGGATCCGGCCCCGGCCGGGATGCCTGCGAAAGTCGCCAAAGGGCAGGAACTGGCCCTTGACGGGGGTGTCGGCGCGGGTGCCCAGCGTCGTCAGATAGCGCGCAAGTGCGGCTTTCATGTCGGGATTGCGCGACAGCACGCCGCCAACCCCGATCGTGGTGCCCGTGGTTTTCGGAAAGCGCCAGCCATAGCCCCATTCGGCGGCGCCGAAGTCGATCCGCAGGGGGGCGTCGGCGTCGGTATCGGGGGCTTCGATCTCAAGCGCAAAGCCGATCTGACGACGGTCGAACGCGGCCCCAAACAGGGCGCGGGCGGTGAGGCTGTTCACACCGTCGGCGGCGATGACAAGGGGCGCGGACAGGCTGATCCCTTGGCCCCGCCAGATCATCGTTTCCGGATCCAGCGTTCCGGCATGTCCGGTCAGGTCCTGCGCGCCACGGCCAAGCGCCGTGGACACCAGCGCGGCATCGAAACTCCACCGCATCCCAAGATGGATGGCGGGCGCGTCGTACACGTGGCCAAGCGTTTCTCCGAAACCGTGAAACACCATTTCGGACCGGTGCAGCATCGGTGCATCCGGCATCCCGCCCAGCAGGTCGCGCAATATGGTCATGCTGCGCCCGGTGATTCCACCACCACACAGCTTCTCTCGGGGGAACCGGGCACGGTCGATCAACGCCGTTTTCAACCCCAGTCGCGTGGCCTCAAGAGCCGCCGCCGCCCCGGCGGGGCCGGCACCCAGCACGATCAGGTCAGGCCCGGACAGCGCCGTCGCGGCTGAAATGCGGGTCACAGAACGGTAACTTTGGTCCCGACAGGCACACGCTCGTAAAGGTCGATGACGTGTTCGTTCAGCATCCGGATGCAGCCATTGGACACCGACAGACCAATCGACCGGGGTGCGGTTGTGCCATGAATGCGGAAGAACGTGTCGCGTCCGTTCTGGAACAGGTACAGCGCCCGCGCGCCCAGCGGATTGTCCGGCCCGCCGGGCTGGACATAGTCATTGTCGACAAATTTCGAATAGGTGTCGGGTTCCCGTTCGATCATCTCGTTGGTCGGACGCCAGGTCGGCCATTCCTTTTTGACCTGGATGACCGCGTCGCCGGTAAATTCCAGACCGGCCTTGCCGACACCCACGCCATAGCGCATCGCCTCGCCCGGTGCCGTCACGAAATAGAGGAAGTGCGCCTTGGGCAGCACAAGGATCTGGCCCGGCGCAAGGTCCTTCTTCATGCTGACAAGCTGCGGCCGGAAGATCGGCGCAACTTCGAAGGCCTGCGCCGGCAGCGCGGCTGTGGCGGCGGCGGCGGCAACAAAATTACGACGGGTGAACATGGTCTGGCTCTTCTTCAATAAGACTCGGGGACGGGCGCCATTTTGCGCAGGGGCGTGGGAAAATCAAGGAGATGCCCTTGCGGCGCGCCGTCACGATGGCGTGTGGCCCGCCGCAGTGAGCCGGTCCCGGGCGTCATTCCGTTGGCACATCGGCATTTCGCCCCGCCAGAACCACGCTGATGGTATAGGCCTTGGGCGGGCTCAGACCTGCCATGATCGAAGCTGCCGCATCCGGTCGCATCCGCCCGAGGAACCCTGCGGCAAAGCGCGGATCCATTTCCTCGAACAGCGCAGCGGCCTGTTTCGGCTTCATGTTGGCATAGACATCCGTCAGCCGGTTCAGATCGTCCTCGGCGGCCGTCTTCGCCAGCGCCAGGGTTTCGCGCAGCGAGTTTTCGGCGCGCTCCAGTTCGGCCAGACGGCGTTCGATCTCTTCCTCGGCGACGCGCAACGCTTGCATGCGGACGTCGATGGCGGTTTCACGCTGGTCCAGCCGCGCCTTGCGCTGCTGCATCGCTTCGAGGACCGGTGCGATGTCCGCTTCTGACAGCGATGGCCCCGACGCGCCGGGTGCCTGTTGCGCCGATTCGGATGGCGGCGCGGCAGCCGGCAGTGGTTCTTCGCGGGCCAGCGCCTCGCCGGCACCGGTGGCGATTCGCAGGATCGCCGAAGCCAGCAGCAATCCGCCAATCACCGCAAGAGCGCCCCGTGCCCTGCGCCGGGGTCGGCGCGCCGGTTTGCGTCGCATTTCGGTCATCGCAGGCCTCCGTTTCCGGGATGCCGGACAAACACGGGATCGGACGGGTCCTGCCGCGCAGATGGCGCATCAGCAGGGGGCGCTGCAGGCAGATCGTGCATCGACGCCAACAGAAGCTCCAGCCTGCGGGCCACGTCCTCGGCCCGGTCGGTCAACTCTTCGAGAGATTTCGACGAATCGCCTGCGGATTTCTGGGCAGCGCTCAGCGTCCGCGTCAGATCGTCGACCTGCGCAGACAGCACCGCGACGGCGCCGCCGACACCGTTTTCCAGGTCGGTGAAGCGGGTCAGCCGCCGCGCCAGGATGAAACAGTAGAACCCGGCACCAAGCGCGCCCGCTACAAGAAGAATATCGGCAATCAGATCCATGTTTTTCCTCAGGTCAGCACGAATTCCAGGACCAGAAGATCGGCCACGCGACCCTCGCCGGCGACCAGTTGTACGCGCCGCAACATCTGGGCCCGCAATCGCAACAGGGCACCGGGCGATTCGATATCCGCAAGCTCGACCGCGCGCAGATAACTGTTCAGCACGTCCTGGATCCGTGGAATGATGGCCTCGACCGCGCCGGCATGCTTTTTCGGCACCTCGAGACTGGCGCGAAACCTCAGGTGTTCGGCGGATGCACCGGGGCCCAGTGAGACCACGAGGGGCGGCAGTTCCAGAAAGCTGACATCGCCCAGGGGTTCGGCTGCATGGTCATCATGTCCCGTGTCCTGTCCCCCGGCATGACTGTCGTCATGGGCTTCGGACGTGCCGCCGACGCCCGGTAGCAGCCCCATCTGGACGGCAAGGAAACCGCCTCCGCCGCCAAGCAGCGCCAGCACCAGCCCGATGATCAGCGGCAGCTTGGACGGCTTTGCGACCGCTTCGCCGTCATCCGCCTCGACACTTGCATCCGTCATGACACCCTCATTGCTTTGGCACCGCCATCTAAGCCGAAAGGGGCTAACTGATTGTTAAGCGGCATCGGCCAATCTGCCGGCAACCGAACAGAACGTTTGGAACGGAGGGTGCTGTGCAGCAAGTGATACCGGTCTGGGGCAGATTGGGCCTCCGGCAAAAGGCAACTGTCATCGGGGCGACGCTCGCCGTGATTCTGGCGGTTCTGGGGCTTGCCCGATTTGCCGCGTCGCCCAATTTCGGCCTGCTTTACGCCGGGCTGGAGAATGGTGCGGCGGGCGAGGTCGTGCAGGCGCTGGAAAGCCGGGGTGTCCCCTATGACGTCCGTGGCGGTGCGATCTTTGTGCCTGAATCTCAACGCGACGCGCTGCGCCTGACCCTGGCGAGCGAGGGGCTGCCTGCGAATGGCGGGCAAGGCTACGAACTGCTGGATGGCTTGTCGGGGTTCGGCACCACCTCGCAGATGTTCGACGCCGCCTACTGGCGCGCGAAGGAGGGCGAACTGGCCCGGACCATTGTCGCCAACCCGCAGATCGCCACCGCCCGCGTGCACATCGCCAACAGCAGCGCCAATCCGTTCCAGCGCGACGTCACGCCATCGGCGTCGATCTCGGTCACGACCACAGGCGGCGTTCTGGCACCGCCGCAGGCGCGTGCGCTGCGCTATCTCGTCGCGTCCGCCGTGCCTGGGCTGGAGCCGGACCGCGTCTCGGTCATCGACGGCAAGGGCGGGCTCATCGGCGCCGAGACCGAAGGCACCGCCGGGCCGTCCGCCGATGACAAGGCCAACCTCTTGCGCGAACGGGTCCAGCGGCTGATGGAGGCCCGTGTCGGTGTCGGAAACGCGGTGGTTGAGGTCAGCGTCGACACCGTGTCGGAAACCGAATCGATCCGCGAACGGCGTTTCGATCCCGAAGGCCGGGTGGTGATCTCTACCGACAACGAAGAACGTACCGACAATTCTCAGGAAACCGGTGGCGGTGATGTCTCGGTGGCCTCGAACCTGCCTGACGGCGAGGCCGGTGGCGGAGACAACGCAACCTCGCAGACCTCGGAAACCCGCGAGCGGATCAACTACGAGGTTTCGGAAACCATGCGCGAGGTGACGCGGGTGCCCGGCGCAATCAAGCGTCTGACGGTCGCGGTGCTGGTCAATGGCAGTTATGACGAAACCGGTCCCGCGCCGGTCTTCGTGCCCCTGCCCGAGGAAGAACTGGCGGCACTACGGGATCTCGTGGCGTCTGCCGTGGGGTTTGACGAAGATCGCGGCGATCAGATCACCATCCGCTCGCTGCCGTTCCAGCGCCCCGAGGGGCTGGGCACCGGCCCGCTGGAATCGGGTCTGTTCACCGGGGCGCTGGACGTGATGCGGCTGGCGCAGATGGCGGTTCTGGGTCTTGTTGCGCTGATCCTGGGGCTGTTCGTTGTCCGCCCGGTTCTGACACGTCAGAGCGAGGATCTGCCCGCCCTGCCGGGCGCGGCGTTGCCGGCCCCGCCCAGCGCCACAATGACCGCGCTTGATGGCGAAATCGATCCGGATCCGCAGGAGGTCGGGCTGCCGGACCTGCCGGGCACGGCGGATTTCGGAGATCTGGGCATGGTGGATTTCGACGCCCCGGCGTCCGACGATCCGGTGGATCGCCTGCGCAACCTCATCGAGGAGCGCAAGACGGAAACCGTGGAGATCCTGCGCAGCTGGCTCGATGAACGGGAGGAGGCGCAATGAACCTGTCCGGTTTCCTGGACGATTTCGGCGCGCCCCGTGTGACCGCCGCCGCCACCCAGCCCCAGATCAGCGACGAGGATCTGGAAAGCCAGCGGCTGGAATCCTTCGAAAACGGCTATCGCGCCGGCTGGGATGACGCGATCAAGGCACAATCCGACGACCGCACGCGCATCTCCAGTGCGTTCGGGCAACATCTGCAGGACCTCTCCTTCACCTATCACGAGGCCTATGCCCAGGTGATGAACGCCATGTCTCCGCTGCTCGAAGACATGGTGCGCATCCTGCTGCCGGAACTCGCCCGCCAGACCCTGGGCGTGCATATCGTCGAACGGATCGAGGCCGAGGCCCGGGCGCTTGGCGCGCTCAAGGTGATCGTCGCCGTTTCGCCCGACAACATGGAGGCCGTGGGCCCGCTGCTGGAGGGGGAGTTCAATTTTCCCGTCGAACTGGTGGCCGATGACACGCTGACAACCGAACAGGCCGATCTGCGTTTCGGTGAGACCGAAAAGCAGATCGACCTGACCTCGCTGCTCGCCTCTGCACGCGAAGCGGTGGAGGCCTTTGCCCATGACAACCGGAGAACAGTCGCCCATGGATGACGCCGCGCAACCCCGCGACACGGCCGAACCGGCCACCCCCTTTACCTCGGTCCCGATCGAGATCACGGTCTCTGTCGGGCGTGCGCGGCCTCTGGTCCGCGACCTGCTGAAACTGGCCGAAGGTTCGGTTCTGACGCTGGACAAGCGGCTGGAAGACCCGGTGGAGCTGTTTGTCGGCGACCGGCTGATCGGGATCGGCGTTCTGGAAGTGCAGGAAAGCGACGGCCACAACCAGCTGGCGGTGCGCCTGACCGAGGTGGTCGACCTCAACGTGCCGCGCTGACCTGCCGTGTGGCGCGCGCTTTTCCTTCTGGCCGTCCTGGTCCTGCCGGGCCCGGTTCTGGCGCAATCGCTTGCCATCGATCTGGGCGAGGGCGGTTCGGTCACGGCAACAAGCCTGCAGCTGATCGCGCTGATCACGCTGCTGAGCCTGGCACCCGGCATCGCGATCATGGTGACCTGCTTTCCCTTCATGGTCACCGTGCTGGCCATCCTGCGGCAGGCCGTGGGGTTGCAGCAATCGCCGCCCAACATGCTGATCGTCAGCCTTGCGCTGTTCCTGACCTATTTCGTGATGGAACCGGTCTTTACCGAGGCCTGGCAGACCGGCATCGCGCCGCTTCTGGACGAGGAGCTTGAGCTGGAGCCTGCCCTGGCCCGCACGCTGGAGCCGTTCCGGCTGTTCATGGCCGGGCGGGTGGATCCCGAGACCTTTCGCGCGATGGCCGATCTGCGGCCGGATGCGCAGGGCACGGCCCTTTCGCCCGAGGCACCGCTTTCGGTTCTGGTGCCCAGCTTCATGCTGTCCGAGATTGCGCGCGCCTTCCAGGTGGGCTTTCTGATCTTCCTGCCCTTCCTGATCATCGACCTGGTGGTTGCCGCGGTGCTGATGTCGATGGGCATGATGATGGTGCCGCCGGCCATCGTGTCGATGCCGTTCAAGCTGGCCTTCTTCGTGATTGCGGATGGCTGGGCGCTCTTGGCCGGTAGTCTTGTGCGCGGTTATTTCTGACCGCCTGCCCCCGGCGTTGATCCGGCACCCGTCGGCAACACCGGATTGCCCCGAGGCCCGGCCAGACCAAGCCGGATCAGCCTTCGAGCGGGCTGTCCCCGACATCGGCATGCAGGTGCCGTTCGCCGCGCGCGCGGGCCAGGGCGATCTGCCTTTGCCGTTCGCGAAAGCGCGCCTTGTCCTCGTCCGAGGTTTCGTCGATGCACAGGTGGCAGGACACGCCATGTTCGTATTCGGGGCGGTCGCGGTCCGAAGGCAGGATCGGGCGGCGGCAGGCATGGCACAGAAGGTGCGGCCCTTCGCGCAGACCGTGGCCCACCGACACCCGGCCATCGAACACGAAACAGGCACCGTTCCAGGCGCTCTCGGCCTCGGGCACCTCTTCGAGGTATTTCAGGATGCCGCCCTTGAGGTGATAGACCTCGTCCACCCCCTGCGCCAACAGGTAGTTGGTGGACTTTTCGCAGCGGATGCCGCCGGTGCAGAACATCGCGATGCGCTTGTTGTGAAAGCGGTGCCTGTTGGCCTCCCACCAGGCGGGAAACTCGCGGAAGGAGGCGGTTTGCGGGTCAATCGCCCCCTCGAAACTGCCGATGGCCACTTCGTAGGCGTTGCGGGTGTCGATCACCGCCACATCGGGCGCGCGGATGAGGTCGTTCCAGTCGGACGCCGCCACGTAATGCCCCACCGCCGCGCGCGGATCGACATCGGGCTGGCCCATGGTCACGATCTCGCGCTTGAGCCGCACCTTCATCCGGGCAAAGGGCCGTTCGGATGCGGTGGAGAGCTTCCACTCCAGATCGGCGCAACCCGGCAACCCGCGGAGATGCGCCAGCAGCGCGTCGATCCCGCCCGCTGGTCCTGCCACGGTGCCGTTGATGCCTTCCTGCGCCAGCAGCAGCGTGCCGGTGATCATCCGATCGCGGCAAAGCGCCAGCAAGGGCGCGCGCAGCGCGTCGGGATCGTCGAAGCGGGTGAAGTGGTAGAGCGCACAGACGGTGAACATGGGGTGTGCCTAACGGCTGGGGCGGGCGCGGAGCAACCTGTTATTCTGCCGCAATGGCCAGCCCGTCAACAACCGCCGTGAACACGGCGGTTTCCACCGGCTCTGCATCGGGCAAGGCCCGGGCCATGGCGGCGCGCACCGCGCCCAGCAGGCTGGAGCCGCCGACATAGACCACCTTGTCGACCGTCCCCGGCGCGGTGCCTGCATCGCGCAGCGTCTCGAGGGCCATGTCCGCGATCTGCCGTGCCTGGGACTGCAGGCTTGCGTCCAGCGCCGCGCGTGTCAGGGCCACGGACAGGCCGCGCTCGACCACCGAAAGGTCGATGTCGGCGGCCTTGGCGCCATTGGCGGCAATCTTGCCCGCTTCGACCGCATACGCCACGTCATGGCCAAGATGAGATTCGAGCACATCGGCCAGACGGTCGAACGCGGCTGCATCCGGGGCCAGTCGCGCCCAGCGGCGCACGTCGCGCACCAGGGCCGCGTCATAGACAAAGGGGATCTTTTCCCACGAGGCCAGATCGTGGAACAGCGCGCGCGGGGCGGTGTGGGTGGATCCCCCCAGTTCGGCCCCGATCTGAGCGCCATATCCCAGAAGAGGCATAGCGAAACCCAGGCTCAGCACCTTGTCGAAATCCGTGCCGCCCAGGCGCAGACCCCGGCTGTGCAGGATATGGGTCTGCCCCGCGCGGCGGTCGCAAAGCGTGAAGTCCGAGGTGCCGCCGCCGATATCCACGATCAGCATCCGCCCCGACCCGTCCACGGCACGGGCCGCGGCCTCGGGTTCGGGCAGGAAGTCCACCGCCTTGAAACCGGCCAGGCGATAGGCTTCGGTCAGGTCCTCCAGCGCCTGCAGATGCAGCGCCTCCGACGCGGAGTGAAAGCGCACGGGGCGGCCGGACAGCACGTCGTCGAACCGCAGCCCGGTATGGTTTTCGGCGCGGGTGCGGATCTCGGCCAGAAACCGGGCGATCACCTCGATCAAGGTCACGCGTTCGTTCAGCAGCCGCCGCGGTTCGCGCGCAAGAGGCGTGCCCAGGATGGACTTCAGCGCGCGCATGAAACGGCCGTCCAGTCCCTCGCGCATCGCCTGCGCGGCGGCGCTGCCGTAGACGAAGCGCCGCGCGGCAAAATCGACGAATACTGCCGTGGGCAGGGTTTGTGCCTGCGGCTCCAGCGGAATGGCATAGGGCCTGCCGGCAGCCATGACGCCGGCGGCGGTGTTCGACGTGCCAAAATCCAGTCCAAGCCGTGCCATCCGGGCCTCCGCACACAAGGGACGCGCGGCTTAACGCGGGACGGCCCCCATGGCAATTCCTTCCGCATCGGCCTAGGTTGCCGGACAAGGCCGAAAGGGAGACAGCCATGCACGCGTTGCTTGTCATCGACGTTCAGAACGATTTCTGCCCCGGCGGGGCGCTGGCCGTAGAGGGCGGCGACAGCATCGTGCAGCCGATCAACGCGCTGATGGCAGAACATGATGCGGTGATCCTGACGCAGGACTGGCACCCGGCGGGGCATTCGTCCTTTGCCTCGCGCCATCCGGGCAAGGCCCCGTTCGAGTTGACCGAGATGCCCTATGGCCCGCAGGTGCTGTGGCCCGACCATTGCGTGCAGGGCACGCAAGGTGCGGCATTTCACCCCGATCTGGACAGCGACCGCGCCGATCTGGTGATCCGCAAGGGCTTTCGCCCGGCGATCGACAGCTATTCGGCGTTCTTCGAAAACGATCATGCAACGCCGACGGGGCTTGAAGGCTATCTGAAAACCCGTGGCATCGACCGGCTGACCCTGGTGGGGCTGGCCACCGATTACTGCGTGAATTTCTCGGCGGTGGATGCGGCGAAGCTGGGATTCGCCGTCACCGTCCGGCAGGATCTGTGCCGCGCGATCGACCTCGCCGGGTCGCTCAAGGCCGCGCAAGACGGCATGCTGGCGGCGGGCGTCACGCTGGTCTGAGCCTTGCCAAGGCCCCCCGCGCCCGGTTTAACCTCTGCCGATACCCGAAACGGAGTCCGGTATGGTCGACATTGCCACGCGCGTCTGGAACCACAAGTGGAAGATCGACCCGATCGTGAGGTCACTGATCGACACGGATTTCTACAAGCTGCTCATGTGCCAGTCGGTGTTCCGCAACAAGCGCGACACGCAGGTGACGTTCAGCCTGATCAACCGGTCGCAGGACGTCCCACTGGCCCGGCTGATCGACGAGGGCGAGCTGCGCGAACAGCTGGACCACATCCGGTCGCTTTCCCTGAAGAGGGGGGAATCGACCTGGCTGCGCGGCAACATGTTCTACGGCAAGCGCCAGATGTTCCGGTCGGACTTCATGGAGTGGTTCGAGGGGCTGCGCCTGCCGCCCTATCACCTGGAACGGGTGGGCGATCAGTACGAGCTGACCTTCGAAGGCGCCTGGCCCGAGGTCATGCTGTGGGAAATCCCCGCGCTGGCGGTGCTGATGGAGCTGCGGGGCCGAGCGGTCCTGAACGACATGGGCAAGTTCGAACTGCAGGTGCTGTATGCGCGGGCGATGACCAAGCTCTGGCAAAAGGTGGAACGGCTGCGCGCCGAGCCGGGCATCCGGATCGCCGATTTCGGCACGCGGCGCCGGCACAGCTTTCTGTGGCAGGACTGGTGCGTGCAGGCGATGCTCGAAGGGTTGGGGCCGTCCTTTGTGGGCACGTCGAACTGCCTGATCGCCAAGAACCGCGATCTGGAGGCGATCGGCACCAACGCGCATGAACTGCCCATGGTCTACGCGGCCCTGGCCGAGGATGACGCGGCGCTGGCCCGCGCGCCTTACGACGTGCTGGCCGACTGGCACGAGGAACATGACGGCAATCTGCGCATCATCCTGCCCGACACGTTTGGCACCGAAGGTTTTCTGAACAACGCGCCGGACTGGCTGGCCGGCTGGACCGGCATCCGTATCGACAGCGGCGATCCGGCTGCGGGCGCGGAAACCGCGATCCGCTGGTGGCAGTCACGCGGCGAGGACCCGCGTAAAAAGCTGGTGATCTTTTCGGACGGGCTGGACGAAGACAGGATCCTGGAACTGTATGCCCGGTTTCAGGGCCGCGTGCGGGTTTCGTTCGGCTGGGGCACGCTGCTGACAAACGATTTCCGCGGGCTGGTGCCCGACAACCGCCTGTCGGCGTTTTCGCTGGTCTGCAAGGCGGTCAGCGCAAATGGCAAACCCACGGTCAAGCTTTCGGACAACCCCAACAAGGCGATGGGGCCCCCGGCCGAGATCGCGCGCTACAAGCGGGTGTTCGACGTGGGGGCGCAGGTGGCGCAAGAGGTCGTGGTCTAGCGGCAGTACGGCCCGCCACGATAGCTGGCGGTGTCGAAATGGAAGTGGTTCTCGTGGTAGCCATCTGACCCGGGGCCAAGCACCGTGCCAAACGGTCCGCACGCACCTTCCCACATGGACTTGAGCGCCTTGCCGTTTTCGCCCCGGCCCCAATCGCTGATCAAGCTGATCTCGGTGCCGTCCGCCAGACGGAAGGCCGAAATGTCGATCGCGCGTCCCTTGCCATGTTCGCTGATCTTGGCGCCGGGCTTGTGATTGCGGGTTCGGCACACGTAATGCGCGGCAACCTGAAGTTCGCTCAGACCGCCGCCGCGTTTTCCAAAGGCGGGCTTGGCCGATGCATCCACCCAAGTGCGCAGGGCCCGCGCGGCGCTGCAATGCAGGGTGGCCGGCTGGCTGAGCGTGACGCCCGAGGCCGAGGTGACGCGCACGGCGTTCTCGATCCCGCACACGCCCGGCCCGGGCACATCGCCCACCTCTTCGCCCACGAGATAGGGATCGCCGCACAATCCGCCGCCCTCTGGCGGTGCCGCGTCGTCAGAGCGTCCGGCAAAGGCGCGCTGCAGAAAGCCGCCCACCCCCGCCAGGTCGTCCGCGCCGCGGTCCGCACGTTCGGACCGGCCGCCGCAGGCGGCCAGCATCAGCACAAGTGCCGCAATCAGAAGTCGTGTCACCGCTCTACCTTCACCCGGCCAAAATCTGGGGCATTGGTATCCTGACCCGCCTCCAGAATGCCACGGCGGATGCCGCGGGTATGGGTGAAATAGGCGTGAAGCTGCTCACCGTCGCCGGTCCGGATGGCACGCTGAAGGGCAAAAAGCTCTTCGGTGAAGCGGCCCAGGATCTCCAGCGTGGCGTCCTTGTTGGTGAGGAACACGTCGCGCCACATGGTCGGGTCGGATGCCGCGATCCGGGTGAAGTCGCGGAACCCGGCGGCGGAATACTTGATGACCTCGCTGTCGGTCACGCGCCGCAGATCGTCGGCCACGCCCACCATCGTGTAGGCGATCAGGTGCGGGCAATGCGAGGTGACGGCCAGCACCAGATCGTGGTGATCGGCGTCCATCACGTCGACATTCGACCCCAGCGCCTGCCAATAGCGGGCCAGGCGTTCCACCTCGGCCGGGTCGCTGCCCTCGACCGGCACCAGCAGGCACCAGCGGTTGTCGAAGAGTGTGGCAAAGCCGGATTCCGGCCCCGAATGCTCGGTCCCTGCCAACGGGTGGCCGGGGATGAAATGCACACCGTCGGGGATGTGGGGCGCGACCTCGTCGATGACGTGGCGCTTGACCGAGCCGACATCGGTGACCGTCGCGCCCGGTTTCAGATGTGGTGAGATGGCGCGGGCCACGGCCCCCATGGCACCCACGGGCACGGCCAGCACCACGAGGTCCGCATCGCGCACCGCGTCGGCGATGTCGTCGCAGACCGTGTCGCACAGGCCGATCCGGCGCGCGGTGTCGCGGGTTTCGGCAGAGCGGGCATAGCCGGTCACATGCGTATCCATATCGGCCCTGCGCATCGCCCAGAACATCGAAGACGCGATCAGGCCCAGCCCGATCAGCGCCACGCGGTCATAGGTCCCGTTCATCTTGCCCCGGCCTTGAACTGCCCGACCGCATGCGCGATCCGGCGGCACGACGCCTCGTCGCCCACCGTGATGCGCAGCGCGTTGGGCAGGTTGTAGCTGCCCACCTTGCGCACGATCAGGCCCTGGCTTTGCAGCCAGGCGTCGCAGGCTTCGGCCTCTGCGGCATCGCCAAAACGCGCCAGCACGAAATTGGCCATCGACGTGTCGCAGGGCACGCCGTGTTCGGCCAGCGCCTCGGACAGCCAGGCCCGCAGGCGGGTGTTGCTGGCGCGGCTCTGCTCCACATGGGCGGTGTCGCGCACTGCGGCTTCGGCCGCGGCCAGCGCCGTCGAGGACAGGTTGAACGGCCCGCGGATGCGGTTGAGCACGTCGACGATTTCCTGCGGGCCATAGCCCCAGCCGACACGCAGCCCGCCCAGCCCGTAGATCTTTGAAAAGGTCCGCGTCATGAAGACGTTTTCGCGCATTTCCACCAGCCGCGCGCCGCCATCATAGCCGTCGACATATTCCGCATAGGCCCCGTCCAGCACCAGCAGCGCCTGCGGCGGCAGACCTTCGGCCAGCCGCTCGATCTCGGCCATTCCGATCATCGTTCCGGTGGGGTTGTTGGGATTGGCGATGAAGACCAGCGTCGTGCGGTCGGTGCACGCCTCGAGGATCGAATCGACGCAGGTGACCCGTTCACGCTCGCGCACCTCGACCGGGGTCGCCCCGACCGACAGCGCCCCGATGCGGTACAGGGCAAAGCCGTGTTCGGTATGGATCACCTCGTTGCCCGGGCCGGCATAGGCCTGGCAAAGCAGCGCCAGGACCTCGTCGCTGCCCACGCCGCAGATGATCCGGTCGGCCTTCAGCCCGTGCGCCTCGGCAATCGCCGCGCGCAGGCCGGCATGGTCGGTCGACGGATAGCGGTGCAGCTGGTGCACCGAATTGCGCACCGCGTCCTGCGCCGCGGGGCTGGGGCCATAGGGGTTTTCGTTCGAACTGAGCTTGACCACGTTCGACACACCCTCCACATGCGACTTGCCCCCGACATAAGGTGCAATCTCCATGATCCCAGGCTGCGGTTTGATCCTTGTCATGGCTCCCTCCATCCGGACCCGTGCTTACTCCGGGTGGCAGCCCGTGAAAAGCGGCAAACGGTTCCCCTTGCCGCCCGGGGCGAGTAGCATCACACCAATTCCCAACGAGGAGCGTGTTTGATGAAGAAGCTTATTCCCCTGATGATCGCCGCGGTGGCCGCGGTGGCGTTGTTCAATCTCTGGTCCGGAGGCGGGACACGCACAAGCCTGCACATCGTCTCCGGTTCGGAAAACGAGGCGCTGGAGCCGTTGATCACCGAATGGGGCGAGGACAACGGTGTGGATGTCCGGGTGACCTATCTGGGCTCGGTGGATATCAGCCGCGAACTGGGCAAGGGCAAGCAGACGGAGTTTGACGCGGTCTGGCCCGCCAATTCGCTGTGGATCGAACTGGGCGACAGCCAGAAGGTGGTCAAGCATGACCGGTCGGTCCTGCGCTCGCCGGTGGTGTTGGGGCTCAGGCGCTCGATTGCCGAGGATCTGGGTTGGGTCGGGCGCGAGGACGTCACCATCCAGGACATCCAGCAGGCCGCGCGCGAAGGACGCTTCCGCCTGTCGATGACCTCGGCCACGCAGTCCAATTCCGGTGCGTCCGCCTATTTCGGCTTTCTCTATGCGCTTTCCGGCAACCCGGACGTGCTGGCGATGGAGAACCTCACCGATCCCGACGTTCAGGACCAGGTGCGCGACCTTCTGGCGCAGGTGGACCGGTCGTCGGGCTCTTCGGGCTGGCTGAAATCGGCGCTGGTGGCGAACCCGCAGGCCTTTGACGCCATGTTCAACTACGAAGCGCTGGTGATCGAGGCCAACCAGGACTTGATCCGCGCGGGACAAGAGCCGCTTTATGCCGTCTATCCCGCCAACGGCCTGTCGGTGGCCGACAGCCCGTTGGGCTATATCGACAAGGGTGATGATGCCAAGGAAGAGGCGTTCCTTGCCCTGCAGGACTACCTGCAGACCTCCGAGGCGCAGGACCTGCTGACCGGACTGGGCCGGCGCACCGGGCTGATCGGGCTGGGCGCGGGCTCGGCCGATACGTCGGTCTGGAACCCGGACTGGGGCATCGACCTCGACCGCGCCATCGCGCCCATTCCCACGCCGTCCGCCGCGGTGATCGGCGAGGCGCTGCGGCTGTACCAGACCGACCTGCGCAAGCCGTCGCTGACGGTCTGGGTGCTGGACGTGTCGGGCTCCATGGGCGGCGCGCCCATCGACGAGCTGAAAGAGGCCATGGCACTGCTGCTCGATCCCGATGCGGCCGCGGTGAACCTGCTGCAGCCTTCGGCGCGCGATGTCACGATCATCCTGCCGTTCAACCACGACACGCTGCGCGCCACCACCGTCGAAGGCTCGGACCCGGCGACGCTGGCGGCGGCGCTGGCGCGGGTGCGTCAGCTTGAAGCCGATGGCGGCACCGATCTCTACCTTGCGCTCTACCGCGGTTTCGAGATGCTGCGGAAATGGTCCGATGACGGCACCCTGTTCGACTACCTGCCCGCCATCGTGGCGATGACCGATGGCGCATCGGATGTCGGCAACCGGCCCGAGTTGCTGGAGTACATGTCGAATTCCGGCTTTGCCCGCGACGTGCCGATCCATGCCATCGCCTTCGGCAAGGCGGACGAGGACCAGTTGAAGGAGGTCAGCACGCTGACCATCGGAAGGCTCTTCAATGCCAAGGGCGATCTGGCCAAGGCGCTGCGCAGCGCGAAAGGGTACAACTGATGGCACTTTATGACGGGCCGCGCCAGATCGTGGCCGGCATCGCCGCCGCGGCTGCGTTCCTGGCGCTGTTCTTCGGGCTGCAGCTGGTGTTCTGGCTGGCGCTGGTTCTGGGGATCGTGGTCTATGGTGCGGCGCTGCTGATCGTGCCGCGGCGAAGACGGGCCGAGGAGATCATCCTTGGCAACCGCGTCACCCAGGCCGATCTGGAAAACGCAGGTGCCGCGCTGGGCGACACCGCGTCGCGGCTGGACCGGGCGGCGGGCAAGCTGGCCGCGCCAGAGGCCGCGGCGGTCAGCGACATGGCCGACCACGTCCGGTCGATCCGTGAAAATGTGCTGCGCGATCCCGACGATTACCGCCTGACGCGGCGGTTCATCTCGTCCTACCTTCCGCACATCCTGCAGACCGTCGAGCAATATGCCGACCTGACGGGCCGTACCAGCGGCGCCCAGGCCGAGCGGCTCAAGGGTCTGGGGGAACAGATCCGCGCCTTTGGGCCGGTGATCGAAGAGATCGACCGCGCCTGCATCGAAAACGACCTTGCCGCGCTCGAGACCGAGGTGGACGCGCTTGGCACCCAACTGTCCCGGAGAATGAAATGAACCGCTCGCTTCTAGGACTGCTGATCCTCGGCGCCGTTGCCGCCATCGCCCTCGTGGTCTCGCTGGTGGATGTGGGCAGCCTGATCCGCCAGAACACGCCAAGGCAGGAGGTCGACGTGGCGATCTATTACGGCGGCGAGAAGTCGGCGCTTCTGGCCAATCCGCAGGTGATGCGGATCATCCGCGACCGCTACAAGATTCGTCTGGACCCGGTGAAGGCGGGCTCGGTCGAGATGGCCACCACGTTGGACATCACCGGCAAGGATTGCCTGTGGCCGTCGAACATGGTGGCGGTGGAACTGGCGCGCAATGCCGGCCGCCCGGTCAAGGGGGACGAGACGATCTTCAACTCGCCCATCGTGTTCTATGCCTGGGACCAGGTGGCCGACGCGCTGATCGCGCAGGGGATCGTGCAGGACAAGGGCGGGATGCTGACCGCCGATGTCCGCGCCGTGGGCGACCTGATCGACAAGGGCGCGCGCTGGCAGGAGGATCTGGGCCTGACGATCTACGGGCCGTTCAAGGTGTTTTCCACCCATCCGGCCAAGTCGAACTCGGGCAATATCTGGTCGGGGCTGCTGGCCACCGTGTTCAACGGCGGCACGCCGCCGACCGAGGCGGACCTGCCCACGGTGCTGCCGCAGGTCAAGGCGTATTTCGATGCCATGGGCCACATGGAATCGAGCTCGGGCGACATTTTCGAGAACTTCCTCAAGCAGGGCATGGGCGCACGGCCGATCATCGTGGGGTATGAAAACCAGCTGGTGGAGTTCCTGACGGTCAACGCCGATTACGCCGACATGATCCGCAGCCGCATCCGGGTGATCTATCCCGAACCCACGATCTTTGCTTCGCACCCGCTGATCTCGCTGACGTCCGATTGCGACCGGCTGGAAGAGGCGCTGGTCGATCCGGACGTGCAGGCGCTGGCCTGGTCCGATCACGGGTTCCGCACCGGGCTGATCGGCGTGCAGAACGACCCGGCCGAGATCGAGGTGGCCAGCCTGCCCGAAACCGTGGCGCTGGTGGTGCCGATGCCCGCGGCGAAGGTGATGGAAGCGATCATCGAAGCGGTGGAGTAGGGCGGCTACTCCCCCCTCCCTTACCCTCCCCCTGTCAGGGGGAGGGGACCTGTTGCGCAGGATGAAGACGGTCCGCCCCGCAAGGTGCGCCGCGACTCCCTCCCCCTGACAGGGGGAGGGTTGGGGAGGGGGCGCATTGCGGCGTCTGACGCGGCGGCTTATGCCGTATCGTCGGCGCTGTCCTTCGCCCTGGGGGCCTCGCCTATCGCGCCGTCGACCAGCCCGGCGATGCTGCCATCCATGGACAGTCCCAGCTCGTCGCCCAGCTTGCGCAGGGCGGGCATCTGGACCGCCATGCCCAGCACCGAATCGATCGCCTGGTTGACCACCGGCTTTTCACCGCCCTCGGTCAGCCCGCCGCCAAAGCTGCCCCCGCCCAGGCCCGAGACCTGGTGGATGCGGATCGAGTCGATCTTTTCGGCGGGCTTCACCGCCTCGGCGAGGATCGCGGGCATCGCCTCCAGCCGCGCCAGCGCCACCTTCATCGCGATAAGTTCCGCCGACAGCGCGTTTTCCGCGTCGGTGATGGCGCGCGTGCCTTCGGCTTCGGCCAGCATGTCCTTCTTCTTGGCCTCGGCGCGGATGGTGATGGCGTCTGCCTCGGCCTGGGCTTCCTCGCGCCGCGCTTCGGCGCGGTCGGCGGCGGCCTCCTTCTCGGCCTGCGCTTCAAGCCGGACCCGGGTGGCGGCGCGCTCGGCTTCGCGCGTGGCCTCGATCAGCGCGATCTGCTTCTGACGCTCGGCCTCGGCCACTTCCTTGGCGGTGGTCACTGCCTCCATCGCCTTGGTGGCCTCGGCCCGGGCCAGATCGGCGGAGGCCCGCGCGCGGCTTTCCTCTTCGGATTTCTGCTGGATGATGATCTGGCGTTCCTGATCGGCCACTTCCAGCTCGCGCTCCTTGGCGATCTCGGCCTCGCGGATCGTGCGTTCGCGCTCGATCTCGGCGGAGCGGATGGATTCCTCGCGGGCGATCCGCGCGCGTTCGGATTCGCGCATCGAGTCTTCGCGGCGCTGCGCGATCTCGGCTTCCTGCGCGGCCTTCATGGTTTCCAGCCGCTGGATCTGTTCGATCCGGGCCTGTTCCTCGTCCTGGTCGATGGACAGCTTCTTGCGTTCGGCCTCCATCGCGGCGCGGCGCACCTCGACCTCGGCCTCGGCGTCGATCTGGGCGCGCTCCTTCTTGGAGGTGGCGATCACCTCCGCCAGGCGCCGCATGCCCACCGCGTTGAAGGCGTTGTTCTCGTCCAGCGCCTCGAACGGGGTCTGGTCCAGCGCGGTCAGCGATACCGCCTCCAGCGTCAGCCCGTTCTTGAGCAGGTCTTCGGACACCGTGTTCTGCACCTCCTGCACAAAATCGGCGCGGTTTTCGTGCAGCTGGTCCATGGTCATCTGTGCCGCCACCGCGCGCAGGCCGTCGATCAGCTTGCCCTCGATCATCTCGCGCAGCTGTTCGATGTCAAAGGTGCGGTCGCCCAGCGTCTGCGCGGCCCGGGCGATGCCTTCGTCGGTGGGGTTGACCGAAACGTAGAATTCCACCCCCACATCGACCCGCATGCGGTCCTTGGTGATCAGTGCCGCCTCTCCGTCACGCTTCACCTCAAGGCGCAGCGTCTTCATGTTGACAGGGCTGATCTCGTGAAGGAGCGGCACGACCAGGGTGCCGCCATCCATGATCACCTTCTTGCCGCCCGCACCGGTGCGCACCAGGCTCACCTCGCGCGTGGCGCGGCGATACAATCGCGCCAGCACCAGTCCGATGAGCAACAGGAAGGCAAGGAAGGCCACAACGATGGTGGCAAGCGTGATCATGTCCATGGGAACTCCTTTCGACTCTTCAATTCAGTTTGTCAGCGGCACCAGGAAATAGCCGTCCTCCAGCCGGTGGCGGAGCACGAGAACCTCGGTGCCTTGCGGGATCTGCGCATCGTCGCGCAGGGGCTCGGCGCGCAGGTAATGGGTGTTGCCGAAACGGTCGGTCACGCGCACCTCGGCCGGGCGGCCGCGGGCGGCGGTGCCCTGGGTGACCACGCCGGCGCGGCGGCCCAGATGCCGTTCGGACAGGGATTGCGATTCGGTCTTGGGCAAGAGGCGCGCAAAGAGCGCGCCGAACTGCCGGGCAAACCAGAGTGCGGCGGCCCCGGCGGGCAGCACGGCGGCCCAGGCGGGCAGGGCAAGGCCGGTGGTCGCGGTCATCAGCGATTGCAGCGCCAGCCCGGTCGCGCCAAAGGCAAACAGCACCGAGGCCAGCCAGATCAGCGCGGGCATCCGGCCAAACCCCAGCCAGACGGCGATGCCGCCGGGTGCGGCGTCGGGGGCGTCCACCTCGTCGAAGGCGGGCAGTTCCAGATCGCCGGCATCGATGTCCAACCCGTCGAGGTCGATCTCGATGTCCAGATCGCCCAGGTCGGGCGCGTCGATATCGGGGCCGTCCAGCCCCTCGCCGCCCATGCCCAGAAGCGTGCCGCCGATCAGGGCAAAGACCAGTTCCATCAGCATCAGGCCGAAGAGCAGGGCAAGGGCAATGGTGAACGGCACATAAGGCGCCGTCAGGAAAGGATCTGACATGGCGGGATCGGTCTGGTTGTGTATACTATGGTATGCATCAAATATGGGCTCTCACGAACGCGTTACAATAGAAGCGTCCTGCGTTTCGTGCAAAACTGCACCAAAACCCTACCACATGACAGGACAGGCCCGCCATGAAGCTCAAGCTGCACCACGTCAACCTGGCCACGACAGACGTGGCCCGCATGGATGCGTTTTATCGCGATGTGCTGGGCCTTGACCGCGAGACCAAGGGCCTGCCGGTGCTGGAAAAGTCCAAGGGGTATGCCGGCGACGTGGCCTTTGTCACCGATGGGGCAATCCAGATGCACCTGGCGGAACGCGACGTGCTGGCCGGGTTCAACGCGAAAAAGATCGTCAATCCGGTGGCCAAGGGCCATATCGCCTATCGCACCGACGATCTGGACGCCTTCATCGCGCACCTCGACGCGCAGGGCGTACCCTATTCCGACTGGGGCCATGCGGCGGTGGCGGGATGGCGACAAATCTTCTTCTACGATCCTGATGGCAACGTGATCGAGGTTCACGAGGTGGCGGAGGACTGACCGCCGGGCGATGCCCCCGGCCTGCGACACCGTGACAAGGGCGGCACCGGGTCGTGCACCGCAGACCTTGAGGCATGTCAAAGTTGGCAGATTGGAAGCATTCTAATCCTTGATCAGGGACGCGCAACACCTTCGACCTGACGGAGACAGGAATGTTTACCAGATCTGCCGTGCTTGGAACGGCAATATGCACCATTTTCGCCGCCCAGGCGGCGCATGCCGACGACCTGCGCGATTTCGCGCTCGACATCTTTGCCCCGCTGCCCTCGACCATTCCGGCGGTCAGTGACAATCCGATCACGCCCGAAAAGATCGACCTGGGCAAGGCGCTGTTCTTTGACCCGCGCATGTCCGCCTCGGGCGTGTTCTCGTGCAATTCGTGCCACAACCTCGCCACCGGCGGGGACGACAACCTGGAAACCTCCATCGGCCATGGCTGGCAGAAGGGGCCGCGCAACGCCCCCACCGTGCTGAACGCCGTGTTCAACGAGGCTCAGTTCTGGGACGGTCGCGCGCCGGATCTGGCCGCCCAGGCCAAGGGGCCGGTGCAGGCCGGGGTCGAAATGGCCAACACGCCGGACAACGTCATCGCCACGCTGACTTCGATGCCGCAATATGTCGAATGGTTTCAGGAGTCGTTCCCGGACGAGGCCGAGCCGGTGACCTTCGACAATTTCGCCAAGGCGATCGAGGCCTACGAGGCCACCTTGCTGACGCCGTCCCCGTTCGATGCCTGGCTGAACGGCGATGAAAACGCCATGAGCGCACAGCAGGTGGCCGGTCTGCAGGCGTTTGTGGATGCGGGCTGTGCCTCGTGCCATGGCGGGATCAATCTGGGCGGGCAGGATTACTATCCCTTCGGCCTGATCGAAAAGCCCGGTGCCGACATCCTGCCCGCGGGCGACAAGGGCCGGTTTGCGGTCACCGACACGGTGGACGACGAGTATGTCTTCCGCGCAGCGCCCCTGCGCAACATCGCGGTGACGGCCCCCTATTTCCACTCCGGCAAGGTCTGGGACCTGCGGACCGCGGTCGAGATCATGGCGACCTCGCAGCTTGGGGCGGAACTGAGCGCGCAGGAACTGGACGACATCACCGCCTTCCTGCATGCGCTGACCGGCGAGATGCCCGAGGTGGTCTATCCGGTGCTGCCGGCCGAAACCGCGGCGACGCCGCGCCCCACCGGCCAGGTGATCGAGTAACGCCGTCTCCAACGGCAGGCGATTCGCGGGGGCGCGCCATCCGGCGCGCCCTTTTGCGTGCCACCGGACGCAAAACCGGCGGAAATGTGGCGCGCATTGCCATGTGCTCCGAAACGGTGCGCACAAGACCCGACGGACTGTTGCGCGCCCCGCGGGCAATGGGCCGAATGTGGCGGAAATCCGTTGCCCGCCGCCGCATTTCTGCCCATATCTGGCGACGTCAGGTGGGGGCCTGATAGACGGAGCAAGCGGCGACATGCGCATCCTGATCCTGGCCCTGACCGTGGCTTTTTCGGCCTCTCATGCAGCAGCGGACATTTCCTGGCAGGCGGATCGCATGGCGCCCGGATCGATAATGGTGATGGAGGACAGCCAGGGACGGCTGACCCATGTCAAACGCGGAACCGAGGCCGGCCAGCACGTGTTCGACCTGTTCGATGGCGAAGGCCGCGCGGCCCGCTATGTCGGCAGCTATACCGTGAACGGGCGCGGCGACGTCACCTCGACCGTCGCGGCAGACGGCGCGGTGACGCGCTTCACCCCGCATCGCTGTTCGCGCACGCCGGGCAAGTGCCAGTTCACCATCACCCATGCCGACGGCTTTGTCGAACCGCGCACCCGTGTGACCCGGCCCACCGCATCTGGCCTGGCCTGGCAGGAATACGGGCTGGACGGCCTGATCGCCGAAGGGGCGCTGGAACTCGACCGGATCGGGGCCGCCAAGAAGGGCTGGAAGAAGGACCGCCGCGGCAAGGGCAAGACCCGCACGCGGCGCGTCATGATCGCCCTCAGGTAATCGCCTCTCCCCAGTTTGATCGGTGCCTTGGGTGCGAGTCGGTATCCAGTTGACCCATTGCGAGTGGCAGGGCGGGATTTTCCCCGCCCTGTTCGCGTGTCAGCCCCCGGCCGGGCTGCCGACCAGGGCCTCGATCACCGCGCGCGCGCTGTCGGACGCCCAGTCCGCATCGCCGCGCAGCCGCGCGACCTCCCGGCCTTCGGGGTCGAGGATCACCGTCACCGGCAGGCCCAGCACCGCCATTTCGCGCGCGAGTCGCGATTTGGGATCGACATGCAGCGGCAGATTGTCGACGCCGATCTCGGCAAAGAAGGCCTTCATCGCCTGCGGCGGGTTGCGCGAGGTTGCGATGGTGACCACCTCGAACCTGTCGCCGCCATAAAGCGTCTGAAGCTCTGAAAGCATCGGCATTTCCTTGCGGCAGGGCGCGCACCAGGTGGCCCAGAAATTCACCAGCACCCATTTGCCCTGCCAGTCGGCCAGGTTCAGGGTGTCCCCCTCGAAGCTGGCAAAATCCGACCGGCCCGCGTCTTGCGGCGTGCCGTGGAACACCAGCTTTTTCATGTCTCCGTCACGGGCCGCCTCGGCCGCGGCCAGATCCGCCGCGGCGGGATTTGCAAGCAGGGCGGCGGCGGTATAAACAGCCGCAAGCAGAGCGTTTTTCATGTTCCCTCCAGAAAGGCAGGCCAGTCGATGCGTTCCTCGAACCAGATGTGGGGCGGACGGTTCTCCGCCGGGCCGGATGCGATCATGGAGGCGATCAACGCCTCCATCGGCTTCGACAAGCGGCTGGCGGCGCAGGATATCGCCGGATCGAGGGCCCATGCCGCCATGCTGGCAGCCACGGGCATCGTAAGTGATAGCGATGCAAAGGCGATCAGGGAAGGATTGCTCACGGTCTTGTCAGAGATCGAGGCGGGTGAATTCGCGTTTTCCACCGCGCTGGAAGACATCCACATGAATGTGGAGGCGCGGCTGAAGGACATTATCGGCGATCCGGCGGGACGGCTGCACACCGGCCGGTCGCGCAACGACCAGGTGGCGACGGATTTCCGGCTTTGGGTGCGCGACCAGCTGGACATGGCCGAGGCGGCGCTCGTCAGGCTCTTGCAAGCCTGCCTCGCCCAGGCCGAGGCGGGGGCCGATTGGGTGATGCCGGGCTTTACCCACCTGCAGACCGCGCAGCCGGTGACCTGGGGCCATCACATGATGGCCTATGTGGAAATGTTCGGCCGCGATTTGTCGCGCGTGCGCGATGCCCGCGCGCGGATGAACGAATGCCCTCTGGGCGCGGCGGCGCTGGCGGGCACGGGTTTTCCCATCGACCGGCACATGACGGCGCGCGACCTGGGCTTTGACCGGCCGATGTCCAATTCGCTGGACGCGGTCAGCGCGCGGGACTTCGCGCTGGAATTCCTGTCGGTCGCCTCGATCAGCGCGATGCATCTCAGCCGCTTGGCCGAAGAGCTGGTGATCTGGTCCTCGGCCCAGTTCCGCTTCGTGACCCTGTCGGACCGGTTTTCCACCGGTTCCAGCATCATGCCGCAAAAGAAGAACCCCGATGCGGCAGAGCTGATCCGCGCCAAGATCGGGCGCATCTTTGGCGCGAACGTGGCGCTGATGATGGTGATGAAGGGCCTGCCCTTGGCCTATTCCAAGGACATGCAGGAAGACAAGGAACAGGTCTTTGACGCGTCCGACAACTGGCTTCTGGCGCTGGCGGCGATGGAGGGCATGGTGCGCGACATGACGGCCAACGTGCCGGTGCTGGAAGCGGCGGCGGCCTCGGGCTTTTCCACCGCGACGGATCTTGCGGACTGGCTGGTGCGGGAAACCGGCCTGCCTTTCCGCGAGGCGCATCACGTGACGGGGGCGCTGGTGGCGCTGGCGGAGGAAAAGGGCTGCGATCTGCCGGATCTGAGTCTTGAGGAGATGCAGGCGGTGCATGCGGACATGACCGACGACGTGTTCGATGTGCTGGGCGTGCACAATTCCGTCGCGTCCCGCACCAGCCTTGGCGGCACGGCGCCGGTGCGGGTGCGCGAGCAGATCGCCCGCTGGAAGGAGGTGCTGGGATGAGAGTGGGACTGGTTCTGGTGGCTCTGGCCCTTGCGGGCTGCGGCGCGGATGGCGAGCCGATCCGGCCGCAGGTGAACACGCAGGTCACTATCGGCCCCGACGGGGTGTCGACCTCGACCGGCGTACGCATCCGGCGCGGGCCGGTCAGCGTCGGGGTGCAGCTGTGAGCCTGCGGCTCTTTTGGCTGGCGCTTGCGCTCTGGGGTGCGATCCACCCGATGTATTTCTTCGTGACCTACCTGTCGGAGAACGCCTGGAGCCTGGGCGCGCTGATCGACGCCTGGTATGTCAATGCCAGCACCGAAGGCCTGGTCTGGGACCTGACCATCGCGGCGATCACGCTGACGCTGTGGATCCTGGCCGAGGTGGCGGTCAGGCGGAACTGGATCGCCCTTGTGGCAATCCCGGCCACGTTCTGCATCGGGGTCAGCTGCGGGCTGCCGCTGTACCTCTATTTCCGGTCGCGCCCGGTGTGAAGAGACCCTGCAGGGGGTGCGGGTCCGACCGGGAGAGGGGGGCTGTCTGCCCCCCGCCTGTCCAGAGGCCAGGCCCCCCCGAGGGGTATTTGACCCAAGAAGAAGATCAGGGGGTTTTGCCTTTGGCCGCGCTGGGATAGAGCGGCGCGGCGGAAGGTTGGAGGTTGGGATGGACCATTTCCTGTATCGCGACGGCGCGCTTTGGGTCGAGGACGTGCCGCTGGCCGAGATCGCGGCGCAGGTGGGCACGCCGTTCTATGTCTATTCCACGGCGACGCTGGTGCGGCACTACCGGCTGTTCGACGAGGCGCTGGCCTGGGGGCCGCACCTTGTGTGCTATGCGATGAAGGCCGCCTCGAACCAGGCGATCCTCAAGACGCTTGCCGCCGAGGGCGCGGGGATGGACGTGGTGTCGGGCGGCGAATACGCCCGCGCGCGCGCGGCCGGCGTGCCGGGTGACCGCATCGTGTTTTCCGGCGTCGGCAAGACCCGGGACGAGATGCGCCAGGCGCTGTCGGGCGGCGTGCGGCAGGTCAACCTGGAAAGCGAGCCGGAAATGCGCGCGCTGTCGCAGGTGGCCCAGGCGATGGGCCTGGAGGTGCCGGTGACCGTGCGGGTCAACCCGGATGTCGACGCCCGCACCCATGCCAAGATCGCCACCGGCAAGTCCGAGAACAAGTTCGGAATCCCGATCGCCCGTGCCCGCGAGGTCTATGCCGAGGTGGCCGCCCTGCCGGGGCTGCGCGTGGTGGGGATCGACGTGCATATCGGCTCTCAGCTGACCCAGCTGGACCCTTTCGAGGCCGCCTATGCCAAGGTGGCCGAGCTGACCGGGGCGCTGCGCGCCGACGGGCACCAGATCACGCGGCTCGACCTGGGCGGGGGGCTTGGGATCCCCTACACGCGCTCGAACGAAACGCCGCCCCTGCCGGGCGATTACGGTGCGCTGGTCCAGCGCACCGTGGGCCATCTGGGCTGCGAGATCGAGATCGAGCCGGGCCGCCTGATCGTGGGCAATGCCGGGCTTCTGGTGGCGCGGGTGATCTATGTGAAAGAGGGCGAAGACCGCCGTTTCCTGATCCTGGATGCGGCGATGAACGACCTGATCCGCCCGGCGATGTACGACGCCCATCACGAAATCGTGCCCGTGTCGGACCCGGCCCCCGGCGCGGAACTGGCCCCGTTCGACATCGTCGGACCGGTCTGTGAAAGCGGCGATACCTTTGCCAGGGGCCGTCTGATGCCGCCCCTTGCAGCCGACGACCTTGTCGCCTTCCGCTCGGCCGGGGCCTATGGTGCCGTGATGGCCAGCGAGTACAATACGCGGGCACTTGTGCCCGAGGTGCTGGTGAAAGGCGATCAATTCTCGGTCATCCGGGCGCGGCCCTCCTTTGACGACATCATAAATCGCGATACCATCCCCGAATGGCTGTAAGGTATCCTCCTTGTGGCCACCGTGGCGCAAGGAGCGAGGCATGTCGACCAGACCCGAAGAGACCAGCCGCAGGACCGCCATGCTGGACAGTCTGCGCTGGCCGCTGCGCCTGACCCGCTGGGGTCTGTGGGCCGAGTCGGTGACACGCGCCTTCTGGCCGCTCTGGTCGGTGCTCTTCGTGGCGCTGGCGCTGCTGATGCTGGGCTTGCAGGACATGGTGGCGGTGGAATGGGTCTGGGCCTCGGGGGCCGGGCTGACGCTGCTGGCGCTCTGGGCGCTGTGGCGCGGGCTGCGCGGGTTTCATCTGCCCGGCGAGGGTGCGGCGCTGTTGCGGCTGGATGCCACGCTGAAGGGGCGCCCGATCCAGGCGGTGCTGGACACGCAGGCCATCGGCATGCAGGACGATGCCTCGACGGCGATCTGGCGGGCGCATCAGGCGCGCATGCAGGCGCGTCTGGCCGAGGCGCGCGCGGTGGAACCCGATTTGCGCGTGTCCGAGGCCGACCCTTTTGCGCTGCGCTATGTCGCCTTGCTGGTGCTGTCGGTGGCGATCCTGTTCGGATCGCTCATGCGGGTGCAATCGGTGACCAACATGGGCGTCGGCGGACCCGATCTGGCGCAGGGCCCGGCCTGGGAAGGCTGGATGGAACCGCCGGCCTATACCCGCCTGCCCTCGGTCTACCTGAACGACATCACCGCAGCCGGGCTGGACGCACCCGAAGGCGCGCTGATCACGCTGCGCATGTATGGCGAGGTGGGCGCGCTGAGCGTGGCCGAAACGGTGTCGGGCCGGGCCCCGGCAGACACGCCGTCGGTCGAGACGGCGCAGGAATTTGCCGTGCTGCAATCCGGTCAGGTCACGGTGGACGGGCCCGGCGGCCGGATATGGGAGATCGCGATGATCCCCGATGCCGCGCCGCAGGTCGCGCGCGATGGCGAGATCGAGGTCAGCTATGACGGCGAGGGCCAGATTCCCTTTACCGCCCGCGACGATCACGGCGTTGTGGCCGGAACCGCACGCTTTCAGCTGGCGCTGGACGAGGTCGACCGTCGCTACGGTCTGGCGATGGACCCCGAACCGCGTGCGATGATCGAGGTGCCGCTGCCGATGCCGGTGGCGGGGGATCGCCGGGAGTTCACCCAGGCGCTGGTCGAGAATTTCTCGCTGCATCCCTGGGCCAACCTGCCGGTGCGGCTCGAGATCGAGGTGGAAGACGCCGCCGGACAGACTGCGCGATCGGCCCCCGAGGTGATGGCGCTGCCGGGGCGGCGGTTCTTTGATCCGGTGGCGGCGGCGGTGATCGAACAGCGCCGGGCGCTGCTGTGGAACCGCCTGAACGCCGATCAGATCGGCCTGTTGCTGCGGGCGCTGTCGCACCGGCCCGACGACGTGTTCCGCTCCGAAGTGCAGTATCTGCGGCTGCGCGCCGCGCTGCGCCGGGTCGAGCTGTTCCACCGCCACGGCATGGACGATGCGACCCAGGCGCAGATCGCCCAGGCGCTGTGGGATCTGGCGCTGGAGATCGAAGAGGGCGATCTGGCCGACGCGCTTGAGCGGTTGCGCCGTGCCCAGGAGCGCCTGGAAGAGGCGATGAAGAACGGCGCGTCGGATCAGGAGATCGCCGAACTGATGCAGGAACTGCGCGAGGCGACCGACGACTACCTGCGCCAGCTCAGCCGCGAATCCCAGCGCAACGCCGAGCAGGATCCGACCCAGCAGGGCGATCCGCAGAACATGATCGAGATGTCGCAGAACGATCTGCAGGAGATGATGGACCGCATCCAGGAGCTGATGGAGCAGGGCCGCATGGACGAAGCGATGGAGGCGCTGCGTCAGCTTCAGGAGATGATGGAGAACATGCAGGTCACCCAGGGCCAGGGTGGGCAGGGCCAGTCTCCCGGGCAGCAGGCGCTGGAGGGGCTGGGCGAGACGCTGCGCGAACAGCAGGGCCTGTCCGACGAGGCATTCCGCGACCTGCAGGAACAGTTCAATCCCGGCGGGCGTTCGCAGCAGGGCCAGCCCGGCCAACAGGGCCAGCAGCAGCGTCAGCAGAACCGCCCCGGTCAGCCGGGGCAGGGCGGGCAGGGGACCGAGCCGTCGCTGGAAGACAGCCTGGCCGACCGTCAGCGCGCGCTCCGTGACGAACTGAACCGCCAGCGCCGCAACATGCCCGGGCAGGGCACCGAACAGGGTGACGCCGCCGCGGAGGCGCTGGGCCGCGCCGAAGGCGCCATGGACGACGCCGAACAGGCGCTGCGCAACGGTGATCTGGGCGAGGCCATCGGCCGTCAGGCCGACGCCATGGAAGCGCTGCGCGAAGGCATGCGCAATCTGGGCGAGGCTCTGGCGCAGAATGCCGAGAACCAGGGGCAGCAGGGGCTGGCCGAAGGCGGCGATCCGTCGGAACGGCGCGACCCGCTGGGCCGCAATGCCGGCACCACGGGGCAGGTCGGCACCGACGAAGGCCTCTTGCAGGGCGAAGACGTTTATCGCCGCGCGCGCGAATTGCTGGACGAAATCCGCCGCCGCTCGGGCGAGGCAGAGCGGTCGGAACAGGAACTGAGCTATCTCGAACGACTGCTGGAACGGTTCTGACGGTTCACAGCCCCTGCAGCCGGTCAAAGAACGTCAGGGCGCTGAGGTTGCGGCTTTCGTGAACGATGCGGAGAATGACGACGGAAACCGCGGTTTGCGTGTTGAACACCAAGTGCCGGCCACTGCGTTTCGAGCGCAAGCTGGTGCCAAACTGCGGGCGGGGTGTGCCGGTTTCCGGGGATGACGCGATCCCATCGGACAGCTCGAACATGTCGCGAAAGTATCGCTCTGTTCTGGGATGGCCCCAGGATTCAACCGAGTGATCCCAGATCTCCGACAGGTCTTCCTCGGCCAAGCGTGCCAGCGTGTAGCGGGTCACGCCTGTTTCGGGCGGCGTTCATTCAGGAAGGCTTCGGGATCAAACTCCACCACCTCCCCAGCCTCGACCTGTGCAAGGGCAGCTTCCAGATCGGCCTTGAGGCGAAAGAACTCCTGCGCGCCGTCCTGCTCCATCAGCATCCGCATGCCCGCACGGACCACTTCGGAGGCGTTGGCGTAGGCCCCGGCGCGGACCTGCATGTCGATGTAATCCTGCATTTGCGGGGTCAGGTGGACGTTGGGCATGGGAAAACCTGTCGGATCATGGCGGATGCGGTCGGATAATGGCCGATCTGGCCATGATCGGCAAATCACGTTTCCGGATCGACCTTGCCGCGCAGGGATTTCACCGTGCCGCGCGCCTTCTTGCCCTCGATGCGGCGACGTTGAGAGCCAAGGGTGGGCTTTGTTGCGATGCGCCGCTTGGGTTTCTCGCACGCCTTGACGATCAGCTCGGCCAGTCGCGCCCGCGCGATTTCGCGGTTGCGGGCCTGGCTGCGCGTTTCGTCCACCTGGATGACCAGCGCGCCCTCCTTGGTCCAGCGCCGTCCCGCCAGCCGCTTCAGCCGCGCCTTGACCGCCTGCGGCAGGTTGGGCGACCGTTCTGCCTCGAACCGCAATTCGACGGCGGTCGACACCTTGTTCACGTTCTACCCGCCCGGGCCGGATGCGCGGATGAACTGTTCGGTCAACTCCCAGTCTTCGATGCTGATCTGATCCGTGATGCGCATGGGGCTCACATACCACGCAAGAGACAAACGAAAAGGGCCGCCCCGGTTTTTGGACGGCCCTTCGAGAATTCGGAGGCGGGCGTCGGTTAGACCTGCTCGCCAATTCGGATCACGTCACCCCAAGGGCTGCCTCAGAGCGCGGTCTCCTGAACTGTTCCGACACCTTTCTCCAATGCTTCTCTTGACACTGGATCACCTCCTTTCAGCTGTTGAAAACGCAAGATGATGGTGCCACGGGTTGCGTCAGACACAAAGTCTTTTCTTCACATCAAGCGGCAATTCTTCCGTTCAATGCCCGGGAAACGATCAGGCGGAAGGGCAACAGCGCCACAAGCGCCAGCGCCAGCTTGACCAGCCAGTCCGCCACGGCCAGCGATACCCAGAGCGGCATCTCGGGGCCCGCGCCCAGCAGGGGCAGGATCTCGCCCGCCCAGGAGACATCGTTTTCCGGTTCGAGAAAGGCCAGAGCGGCCGAGAATGCCACGGTGAAGAAGATCGCCGTATCGACCGAAGACCCCACCAGCGTCGAGATCAGCGGCGCGCGCCACCACGCGCCCTGGCGCATGCGCTCAAAGATCGCCACGTCCAGCAATTGCGCGGTCAGAAAGGCAAGGCCCGAGCCCAGTGCGATGCGGAACGTCACCAGCGGGCCGAATTCGCCCATGATCTGCGTGCCCACCAGCGAACAGAAAACGCCCACGACAAAACCCGCGAACACCACTTGCCGGGCCGGGCCCGCGCCGTAAAGGCGGTTCATCAGGTCGGTGACCAGAAAGGCCAGCGGATAGGTGAACGCGCCCCATGTCAGCCATTGGCCGAACAGGAACTGCACAAGGATATTGGAGGCCAGAACGATGATGGCCATGGCAAGGATGCCGGGAAGATGCTGCCTGGTCATGACGTTACCCGTTTTTGCAAGGTGGCGGGGACTTGATCCCGTAGGATTGCGGTGCCTTACGCCCTGCGGCGGGATGACGCAAGAGGGCGGCAGGTATTTCTGCACTGCGGCGTAACCGGTACTCGACGAATTCGGTGCGCTGGATGCGGCGAAAGTTGTTGTCCGAGACCATGGTGAACCGGATGTCGCCCGCCGTATCCCGCCAGACCGCCAGCCCCTCGAGATTGTCATGCCGGCGCAGATCGGTTGTCAGCAGCGTTTCCGCGCTGTCAACGTCAAGCCGCGGCCCCCGGGCGGTCTCGACCACGGCAAAGCGGCGGATGCGGCTCTGGAAGCCGATCCAGCGGAATTGCCGTTCGAGCATGTAGAACATGCCGTCCGGCCCGATATCGGCCCCCACCGGCAGGAAATCGTCCGGCGTTGCGGCGGCGCTGAGGTCCTGTTCGGACCAGCCGCTGCCGTCATGGATGTAGATGGCCAGCGCCATGCCCAGACGGTCGGGCTGTTCCGGCATGGCGAACAGCCGCCCGCGCGCGTCGATGGCCAGGGCTTCAAGCCCGGAATTGCCGTGCAGCCGGGTCCAGGCCTCCAGCCGCTCCAGTTGCTGCACCGGGGCGGACCCGTCATAGCGCCAGACGCGGGTCAGCCCTTCGAACGACACCCACACCTGACCGTCCTCGCCGATGGCCAGGCCTTCGGAATCCGCCACGGCGGCGCGGAGCATCGCGCCATCGCGCCCGTTCAGCGGCCGTGGCGGGCCGTTCGTGATGGCAGTGAGGCGTCCGTCTTCACGGATAAGTTGTCCGCTGACAAGTCCGGCCCGGTCGCTGAGCGCCACAAAGGTGGTGCCGTCGCGATCCAGTTCCAGCCCGGAAAACCCGCCCAGATGATGGGCGCTGTCCCGCCAGACAAGGCTTCCGACGAACTCGGCCAACGGAACCGGCGCGGCTGCCGCGCCAAGCGCCAGGCATCCTGCCAGCGCCGCGCCTAGCGCGCGGCGAGGACGTTGGCGCATTGGTTCGGCAGATCTCCAAGGGTCAGTTCACGGCGCGGCGTGGGCGGCGGCGCGTTCGGATCTGGGGGCGGCGGGTTCAGGATGCGGTCGACCCAGCCCTGCGCCTCGTCACAGCCGTCACCGGGGGGCGGCGCGCTTTGGTCCACGCAGCCCTGCGCGCCGCGCGGACAGTTCAGGCGCACGTGGAAGTGATAGTGATGCCCCCACCAGGGCCGGATCTTGCGCAGATAGGCGCGGTTTCCGGTTTCGTCCTTGCACATGCGCACCTTGGCCCCGGGAAAGACAAAGATCCGCGCCACGCGCGGATCAGAGGCCGCGGCCTTGAGGATCTCGTGATGTTCGCGGGTCCACTTGTCATTGGTGAAAGCGCCATTTGAGCGGCGCAGCGAAATGGACGAGATGTTTTCGCGCTGCGCCACCGACAGCGACAGGTTGCGCGCAGGCAGCATCCAGATGTCGGCATCCAGCCCGATCTGGTGACTGCGATGGCCGGTCAGCATCGGCCCGCCGCGCGGCTGGCTCAGATCGCCCACATAAAGCCCGTTCCACCCCGGTTGCGCGGCGGCCTTGCGGCTGAGATCCTGCACGTAGTCGATCAGTTCCGGATGGCCCCAGTTGCGGTTGCGGCTGAGCCGCATCGCCTGCCATGTGGGTCCGGTTTCCGGCAATTGCGCGCCACCCGCCAGGCAGCCCCTGGCATAGCTGCCGATCGGGGCCGAGGACTGGTCGGATGCGTCGCGCTTGGCACCGAACAGCTGCTTGGCCTCCTTGGTGGACAGCACCGGGTCGACCGTCACCGCCGGTTCGGACACGGCCGCGCGGCGCGGGGCGTCGCGCCCGCCGCCACAGCCTGTCAGCACGGCGATCATGCCAAGGAAAAGAAGGGTGCGGATCATGCTGCTCTGTCTCCGTCTGGTTGCACCCAGTGTAGCAGAACCAGCCCCAGCAGGAAAAGGACGATGAGCGGAGAATAGCCCAGCTGCACGTCCTGGGTCAGTTTTGTGAACAGCGTGATCAGCGCCGGGGCCAGGAACGCCGTTGCCTTGCCGGTCAGAGCAAACAGGCCAAAGGCTTCGGTGGGACGGCGGGGATCGGCATGGCGCACCATCATCGAGCGCGACGCGGAATAAAGCGCCCCGCCCGCGCCGCCCACGATGGCACCGCAGAGGTAGAAGATCACGTCGGGCAGTGCAGAGCCGTCGGGCAAGGCGATGCCGAACAGGTGGTCGCGATTCATTCCGACGATGACGATCCCCACCAGGATCAGCGCCCAGACGCAGACCCGGATCACCGGTTTGGGGCCGAACCGGTGATCGGCCAGCCCGCCCACCCAGGACAGGATGGCGGCCGCGATGGCGGCGATGATGCCGAAGACACCGATCTGGATGATCGTCCAGTCCAGCACCTGCCGCGCATAGATCCCGCCATAGACATACAGCCCCGTCAGCGCGTCGCGATAGAACATCGACCCCAGCAGGAACGCCGCACAGGACCGCCGTCGCGACACCGCCCTGATCGAGGCCCAGAGGTCACGCAGCACCTGCGCCGGGCGCGCGCGCGGGCGGTCGGGATCGGGAAACTCGCGGTTCCAGACGAAATAAGGGATCATGAAGAGCGCGAACCACAGCGCGATGACAGGCCCCACCGCGCGGGTGCCCTCGCGCGCCTCGGGGTCAAGGCCAAAGGCCGGGTCGAGCCCGATCAGCGTTTTCAGCGTGTTCTCGTCCTCGGCGATGAAAAGCAGCATCAGGAACAGCGCCAGCACCCCGCCCCAATAGCCAAAGGCGGTGGCGTTTCCGGAAATGCGCCCGACCTCTTGCGGCGTGCCAAGGCTGGGCAGCAGCGCGTTGTTCAGGTTGAAGGCGGATTCCGAGGCGACATAGCCCACCCAGAACGCCACCAACGCCAGCATCAGCCCGGTACCGTCGGGCATCAGCCCCCACAGCATCGCCGCGCAGACCACCGCGATTGCGGTAAAGGCGTAGATCCACGGCATCTTGCGCCCGGTGCTGTCGGCCCAGGCCCCCAGGAACGGGGCCGAGAACGCGATGAACAGCCCTGCCACCGTCTGCGCCGACGACCACATCGTCTGCGCATTGGCCTTTGCGGCGTCTTCGCCCAGCCCGGAGGCCATGAAATGGTCGGCGGCGACGGCGGCGAAATAGGGGCTGAAGATGAAGGTCAACCCCAGCGTGGCGTAAGGCTGCTGCGCCCAGTCGAACAGCATCCATCCCCAGATGCGCTGCGCCTTTGTCGGTCTGGTCATGTCTGCCGCCCCCTCGCTTCGCGCGATCAAAGCCGCTTGGGCGCGGGCTGGCAAGCGCTTGTGCGTGTCACGCGCCCTCGGGCATCTCGGGCGGCCAGGGGCGGCGGTCCTCGGCGGCAAAGCAGTCGCGCACCCAGCCGGGCATCTCGGGCGCGTCGCCGCTCAGCCCCATTGCCGCGCGCACCCGCTCGGTCGCCACGATCCCGGACGCATCGGTCACCGCGCTGCGATAGACCGCGTGGCTGGTGCAGTCGCCGCGGCTGTTCCACATCGCCTGTTCCACATACATGAACCGCGCATCCCAGCCCAGAAGGCGCGAGCGGATCTCGAGCCGGTCGAACATCCGCACCCGGCGACGGTAGCGCACCACCGATCCGGCCACCGTCAGACCCCAGCGCTGGGCACGCAGCATGTCGATCAGCCCGGTCCGGATGGCCATGGGAATGCGGCCCAGGTCAAAGATGGTCAGCGTTCGCCCGTTGTTCAGCTCCCACCACAGGTCCAGATCCCAGGGCCAGCAGACATGGTGCGAGACATGCACATCCCCCGGCGCAAGCGGCGGCATGCGGCGGGCGACAATGCCCTGATAGGCAAGGCGAAGAAACGGGTACATGGCGGGCTCCTGTCGTGGTGCCCCGTTGCTGCACCGCGGCACCGGGCGCGTCAACCACGACATGGCGGCACGGTTGTGCTTTGTCGCGGCGGGCTCTATCTGTCGTCGGGGCAAGACAGGAGGTGACGATGCAGGCCATTGCCGGACCGATCGGGCTGATACTGGATATCGCGTTCTTTGTGATGATCGTCCACATCATCATGAGCTGGCTGATCAATTTCCAGGTTCTGAACCTGCGTCAGCCGCTGGTCGCCCAGATCTGGGACGGGCTGAACCGCCTGCTGGAGCCGCTGTATCGTCCGATCCGCCGCATGCTGCCCGATACCGGTGGCATCGACCTGTCGCCGCTGATCGTGTTCATCGCCATCATCTCGCTGCGCGATTACATCCTGCCAGAACTGCTTTGCGGCGGTCGTCCGCTGGGCTATTGCCGCTGATTGCGGCGCGCGGGGCTTGATTAACCGAATATTGATATGAGACTGTCTGGGTAAGAGCAGCAGAAAACCCGGACAGGCCCATGCCCGCAGAGTCCGCGCCCGCCGAGGCGCTTTTGAAAGACGTGTTCGGCTTTGACGCCTTCCGCCCCGGGCAAGGCGAAATCGTCGAGGCCGTGGCGCGCGGTGACAACGTGCTGGCCATCATGCCCACGGGCGGCGGCAAATCGCTGTGTTTCCAACTGCCGGCGCTGATGCGGGGCGGGCTGACCGTGGTGATCTCGCCGCTGATCGCGCTGATGCGCGACCAGGTGCGCGGCCTGCGCGAGGCGGGCGTGGCCGCAGGGGCGCTGACCTCGGGCAACACGGCCGAGGAAACCGATGCGGTCTGGGACGCGCTGCAGGACGGTTCGCTGAAACTGCTCTACCTCGCGCCGGAACGGCTGGCCAATGCCGGCACGCAGCGCATGCTTGGCCAGGCCGGCGTGTCGCTGATCGCGGTGGACGAGGCGCATTGCGTCAGCCAGTGGGGCCACGATTTCCGGCCCGATTACCTGCGCATCGGGGCCTTGCGCGCGGCTCTGGGCGTGCCGCTTGCCGCCTTCACCGCCACGGCGGATCCCGAGACGCAGGACGAGATCGTCGCGCGACTCTTCGACGGGCAGTCGCCGCAGACCTTCCTGCGCGGGTTCGACCGGCCCAACATCCACCTCGCCTTTCTGCCCAAGGACGGACCGCGCCAGCAGATCCTGTCCTTTGCCGCCGCCCGCCGCGGCCGGTCGGGCATCGTCTATTGCGGCACGCGGGCCAAGACCGAAAGCCTGGCACAGGCGCTGCGCGAAGAGGGGCACAGCGCCTGTTTCTACCACGGCGGGATGGAGGCCGGCGATCGCCGCGCCGTCGAGGAACGCTTTGCCACCGAGGACGGGCTGATCGTCGTCGCCACGGTCGCCTTTGGCATGGGGGTCGACAAGCCCGATATCCGCTGGGTCGCCCATGCCGACCTGCCCAAGTCGATCGAGGCCTATTACCAGGAAATCGGCCGCGCCGGGCGCGATGGCGCACCCGCCGAGACGCTCACGCTGTATGGCCCCGAAGACATCCGCCTGCGCCGTTCCCAGATCGACGAGGGGCTGGCCCCGCCGGAACGGCGGCAGGCCGATCACGGGCGGCTGAACGCGTTGCTAGGGTTGGCAGAGGCGCAGGGCTGCCGCCGCAGGCAGCTGCTGGCCTATTTTGGCGAAGAGGCCGGGGCTTGCGGCCATTGCGACCTTTGCGACACCCCGCCCGAGACCTTCGACGGCACCGAAGCGGTGCGCAAGGCGCTGTCGGCGGCGCTGCGCACGGGCGAAAGCTTTGGCGCGGGCCACTTGATCGACATCCTGCGCGGCACCATGACCGACAAGATCCGCCAGCGTCGCCATGACGACCTGCCCACCTTCGGCGTCGGGCAGGACCTGACCAGGGGCCAGTGGCAGGGCGTGTTCCGCCAGATGATGGGCCATGACCTGATGCGCCCCGATCCCGAACGGCACGGCGCGCTGGTCATGACAGACCGCGCGCTGCCCATCCTGCGGGGCGAGGAAAGCATTTCGCTGCGCCGCGACGCGGTGGCCAAGGCCGAGCGCCGCCCGGCGGTCAAGGCGCTGGTCTCGGACGAGGATGCGCCGCTGCTCTCCGCGCTCAAGGCCAGGCGCCGCGCCCTGGCCGAGGCGGCGCGCGTGCCGGCCTATGTCATCTTCCCCGACCGCACCCTGATCGAGATGGCCGAAACGCGGCCCGAGACGCTTGACCAGATGGCGGCGATCAACGGCGTCGGCTCGAAAAAGCTGGAGCGCTACGGCGCGGCGTTCCTTGCGGTCATCACCGGGGCCAGCGAAGAGGTGCATCCCGCGCGGCGCAAGCTGGCCGGGCGCAATGCCGGAAGCCTTTACGATGCGCTGATGGCGGCGCAGGCCGCGCTGGTGCGGGGGGAGGACGGCACGGAAAAGCCGCTGACCTGCTCGGCCAGCCAGATCGCCAAGCTGGCCGAGGCCCGCCCCACCTGCCCCGACAGCCTGTCCCGCGTGCTGGACCAGCGCCGGGCCGAACGCTTTGGCGCGGCCTTTCTGGACGTTCTGAACGCGGCGGACTAAGTCCTTCACGTGACAAGGGAAGGACAAGCATGCTGGTGGTGATTTCCCCGGCCAAGCGGCTGGATTGGAGCCTGCGCGCGGCCGAGATGACCGAGCCCGCCTTCGAGGCGGATGCGCAGCGGCTGGCCCGCACGGCGCGGAACCTGACGCTGCGTGATCTCAAGGGGCTGATGGATCTCAGCGACGATCTGGCGCGGCTAAACCGCGACCGGTTCCGCGCCTTTTCGGATGCGCCGGAACTCGACGATCTGCGCCCGGCGGCGCTGGCCTTTGCCGGCGACACCTATCTGGGGCTCGAGGCCGCAACGCTCGATCCCGACGAGATGGCCTGGGCCCAGGATCACCTGCGCATCCTGTCCGGCCTTTACGGCCTCTTGCGTCCGCTCGACGGCATACAGGCCTACCGGCTGGAAATGGGCGCGCGGCTCAGGACGCGGCGCGGCGACAGCCTTTATGCCTATTGGCGCGACCAGATCGCGAAGGCCCTGAACGCCCAGGCCGCGGCGCTGGGCACGCAGGTGCTGGTGAACTGTGCCAGCCAGGAATATTTCGGCGCGGTGCCCCGCGCGGCGCTGAAACCGCAGGTGATCACGCCGCAGTTTCTGGAGGACAAGGGCGGCGTGCCGAAGGTCGTCAGCTTCTTTGCCAAACGCGCCCGGGGGGCCATGGCGCGGTATGTCATCCAACGCCGCCTGACCGACCCCGCGGGGCTGCGCGACTTCGACAGCGGCGGCTATGCCTACCGCGCTGACCTGTCCACGCCCGAAGCCCCCGTCTTCGTGCGGCCCTACGAAGCCTGAGCGGCAGAGGCGGGCGTGCCCGCCCGCGCCAGGTAGTACGAGAGTTTCTCGGTCAGTTCCGCCTTGCGCAGCGGCTTGGTCAGGTAGTCGTCCAGACCGGCCTCAAGGATCACCTGCCGGTCACCCTCCATCGCATGGGCGGTGACGGCGATGATGGGCACATGCGGGCCGTTGCCCTCCAGCCGCCGGATTTCACGCGTGGCCTGCTTGCCATCCATCTGCGGCATGGAAATGTCCATGAAGATCAGGTCGGGCCGGCGGTCCTGAAAGGCCGCCACGGCCTCGATCCCGTTATTGGCGATGCGCAGCGTCAGGTTCAGGCCGGACACCATCTTGCGGAACACCAGCTGGTTGGTCTTGTTGTCCTCGGCCAGAAGCACGTCGAGCGCCGGGCCTTCCGGTGTTGCGACCCTAGGGGCAGGATCGGCCCCTGCGGGGGCAGGCGACGGCGCGGGCGGCGGCAGCGGCAGCGCGCTGGGGGGTGCCAGCCGTTCCAGCGACTGGAACAGCGCACGCCGCGGCGCGGGCTTTTGCAGCACGGCATGGACCAGGTCGGCAATGCCCGCGGGCAGTTCGGCGGGATTGCCGGCCATCAGGATCACCGGAACCGCGATCTGGCGCTGGCGCAGATGCGCCACCAGCGCGTCGCCGGTCATGTCCGGCAGATCCTGTTCCGAGATGATCAGGTCGGGCGGGTTGCGCATGTCGTCGATGGCGTCGGCGCCCGTTGTCCTGAACCGGGTGTTCAGGCCCAGGATCTGCAGCTGTTTCGACAGGATCATCCGGTTGGCCCCGTGATCGTCCACCACCATCACCTCTTTCAGGTGCGGCGGCACCTCGGCGGTTTCGTAGACGATGGGTTCGGCGGCGGGCAGGATGATGCGGAACCCGAAGCAGCTGCCGCGGCCCAGTTCCGACTCCACCCAGATCTCGCCCTCCATCAGTTCCACCAGCCGTTTGGTGATGGCAAGGCCCAGGCCGGTGCCCTCGAACTTGCGGTTGCGCTCGTCCTCGACCTGGTTGAACTCGCCAAACACGTGGTCGACCTTGTCGGGCGGGATGCCGATGCCGGTATCCTCGATCGTGATGTGGATGGCGGTGCGGTCGTCCGGATCCACCATGCCCACCACGCGCACCAGCACGCTGCCTTCGATGGTGAACTTGACCGCGTTGCCCACCAGGTTGGTCAGGATCTGCCGGACTCGCCCGGCATCG
Source organism: Alphaproteobacteria bacterium (assembly GCA_030425925.1). Taxonomy (GTDB): domain Bacteria; phylum Pseudomonadota; class Alphaproteobacteria; order Rhodobacterales; family Rhodobacteraceae; genus JAUHZO01. The sequence continues at coordinate 96,040 of JAUHZO010000013.1, forward strand.
CCGACAAAACGCGTCGGCAGGAACATGTCGTAATCGACCAGAAGCTCGATTTCCTTGTCCCGCGCGGTGGGTTGCAGCAGCATCACCACCTCGTGCACCGCGCGTTCCAGATCGAACGGTTCGGGGTTCAGCTGCAGCTTCTCGGCCTCGATCTTGGAATAGTCGAGGATGTCGTTGATGATCACCAGCAGCGCCTCGCCGGACGAGCGGATGGTGTCGAGGTACAGCTGCTGTTCCTCGCTCAGCCCGGTTTCGCCCAGCAGATCGGCCATGCCGACGACGCCGTTCATCGGCGTGCGGATCTCGTGGCTCATGTTGGCCAGGAAGGCCGACTTGGCCCGGTTGGCCGCCTCGGCGCGGACCATCGCCTCTTTCAGGCGTTCCTGATCGCGCTTGATGTCGGTGATGTCGATGCGCAGCCCGACGCGGCCGCCATCGCTGGTTTCGCGTTCATAGACCCGGATCCAGCGGCCATCGTCCAGCTTTTGCTCCAGTTCCGTCCCGGCATGGCGGTGACGCAGCAACCGCTCCTCCAGCCATGCCTCCTCCTGCCCGATGGCATCGGGATACTGACCGTTGGCGATGCCGTGGCGCAGGATGTCCTCGAACGGGGTGCCCGGGGTCATGGCGGCGGCGCTTTTGGCGTATATGTCGCGATAGGGCTGGTTGCACATCAGCAGCCGGTCTTCGCCATCGTAGATCACGAAACCATCGGGTAGTTCCTCGACCGCCGACCACATGCGCATCAGTTCGGTGATGTTGACGCACAGGCTGACCAGCCCGCCATCGGGGGTGCGCCGGTCCTGTATCTTGACGAACTGGCCATTCCACAGCCGCAGGGTGACCGGCGGGATCGGGTCCTCGCGCCAGCGCTGCAGCATGCGCAGCTTCCAGTTTTCCGCACTTTCACCCTGCAGGTCGACGATTCCCTCGGAGGTCATCACGTCGAGGATCTGCCCGAAGCTGCAGCCGGGATGGATGTCGTCGACACCTTCGAACACCGCCATGTAGGCCGGGTTGGCCAGTTCCAGCCGGTCTTCGGGCGTGAACATGGCAAAACCGTCCTGGATGGTTTCCAACGCGGTCCAGAGCTGGTCCTCGACCAGCTCGATCTTTTCCGTCGCCTCGCCCAGCTGCATGACGACCCGGCGGTTTTCGTCGCGCACCTCGGCCACCTCGGCCCGGGTTTCCGAAATCTCGTGCGTCAGCTGCATCGCCCGCTGGCCCAGCTTGCGGTTGGCGGCAAACAGCTCGGACTGCTTGAGTTCCAGCAGCCGCTCTGCCGCCAGCCGCGCGCGGCGTTCCTCGGCCAGACGGTCGGCCATGTTCATGGTGATCACTTGCCCTGCTTGCACCGGTTTGCGGCACCCTGACCCAAGGCTGGTGAAGATCGGCTTAAGGCACGCGGTCCGATCCATGCGCAAGATACCGCGGCCCGCGCCGATGTGTCAGCCCTGCCGCCTTGTCAGACCGCGGTGGCGCGTGGCAGCATCACCGCAGGATTGATCGGGAGGGATTGGACATGCGGCGCGGTCTTCTGGCCTTGGGGCTATTGCTGGCGGGCATCTCGGCGGGCTGGGCGCAGGATCTGATCCCCGAACGGCGGCTGGTGGTCACCCGTGACACGGATTTCTACGGCTCGGACCTGCAGGCGCTGTTCGACACGACGCGGGCCGCGTGCGAACGGCTGTGTCTGGACAATCCCGACTGCATCGCCTTCACCTTCAACCAGCGCAACAATTCCTGCTTCCCGAAATCCGCGGTGTCGGATAGGCAACCCTATGACGGGGCGCTTTCGGCGGAACTGGTCGCCACCGAGGCGGCGGTGCTGGCGCGAGGACGCGAACGGGCAGCGGAGCTGGGCTTTGTCGGCAACACCGACCTGACGCGCGCCCGCAAGGAGGCCGAGGCCATGGGCGTGCGCCAGGGCGGCGGTCAGTGGACGCCGCGGGAATTGCTGGACGCCGCGTCCAACAGCCGCGCCTCGGGCAACCTGCGCGACGCGATCTTCTGGACGGGCGCGGCGCTGGCGCAGACCGACGACCCGGCGCTGTGGCTGCAATACGGCGAATGGTCCGCCGAACATGCCGAGACGGAAAGCGGATCAGAGCGGCGCAAGTACCGCGACCGTGCCTATCTGGCCCCGATCAACGCCTATCTGCGCAGCGACAGCACGCCGCAGCGCCAGACCGCTCTGCTGACCCTTGCCGACCAGCTGGAGGATCGTGGCCGCGGGCGCGACATGATCCCGGCGCTGCGGCTGGCCGAGACGCTGGGCCCGCGCGCCGACATCACGCAGGCGCTAGACGCGGCGATTGCGAAATACGGCTTCCGGATCGTCGATCACGATGTCGAATCCGACAGTGCCGAGCCGCGTCTCTGTGCCGAGTTTTCGGAAAAGCTGATCCGCGCCGGGCAGGATTACGCGCCCTTCGTGCGCCTGCCCGATCCGCGCCTTGCGGTGCAAAGCGATGACGGGCGGATCTGCGTCACCGGCCTGACCCATGGCCAGCGCTACACCGTGACCTTCCGCGCAGGCCTGCCCGCCGCCAATGGCGAAGAGCTGGTTCGGGACGTGCCGCTGACGGTCTATGTGCGTGACCGGTCGCCCCGCGTGGCCTTTCCCGGTCGCGCCTACGTGCTGCCCAAAAGCGCAGATGCAGGCCTGCCGGTGGAAACGGTGAACCTGTCGCAGCTCGACCTTGTGCTGCGCCGCGTCTCGGACCGGAACCTGATCCGCGCCATCCAGGACGATTACTTTGGCCGCCCGCTGTCCACCTATGCCGAACGCACCTTTGCCGAGCAGATCGCCGAAGAGGTCTGGCGCGGCACCGCCACGGTGGAGAACCGGCTGAACGCCGACATGCTGACCCGTCTGCCCATGGGGGAAGCGCTGGCCGACCGGCCGGCAGGCGTCTACGCGCTGACCGCGGCCGAGCCGGGCAGCGACCCATATGACGACGGGCGCGCCACTCAATGGTTCCTGCTGTCGGATATCGGGCTGACCACGCTGTCGGGCACCGACGGGCTGACCGTCTTTGCCCGCGCGCTGTCGGACGCAGCACCGCTGGACGGGCTGGAGGTGACGCTGGTTTCGCAGTCCAACCGCCCGCTGGCCACGGTCCGGACCGATGCGCAGGGCATCGCGCGCTTTGCCGCCGGGCTCTTGCGCGGCACCGGCGGGGCGCGGCCCGCGCTGCTGACGGCGCGCAACGGCGAGGAGGACCTCGCCTTCCTGTCGCTCACCGATCCCGCGTTCGACCTGTCGGACCGCGGGGTGGCAGGGCGCGCGCCCTCGGGCCCGATCGACGCCTTCCTTGCAACCGACCGCGGCGCCTACCGCGCCGGAGAGGTGATTCACGCCACCGCCCTGATGCGCGACGCCAGGGCAGATGCGCTGCCCGGCCTTCCGGTCACCGCCGTGCTGACGCGGCCTGACGGGGTGGAATATTCCCGCCACCTCTCCGGCGACGGTGCGGCGGGCGGGCATGTGTTCGACCTGCCGCTGGCGGCCTCGGTCCCGCGCGGCACCTGGCGGCTGGACATCCTGGCCGATCCCGACGCCGCGCCGCTGGTCTCGCGCCGCCTGCTGGTCGAGGATTTCGTTCCCGAGCGGATCGACTTTGACCTGTCGCTGCCCGAAGGCCCGATCCGCACTGCCGCGCCGCCGCTTCTGGAGGTGGACGCGCGCTATCTCTTTGGCGCGCCGGGGGCGGACCTGGCCATCGAGGGCGAGATGCGCCTGTCGGCCAGCGCAAGCCTCGACGCCTTTCCCGGCTACCGCTTTGGCCGCCACGACGAACGGTTCGAGACGCGCTATGCCAGCTTCCCCTCCGATCTGAGCACCGATGCGGGCGGCAAGGCGGCCCTGACGCTGCCCTTCCCGGCCATCGACCCGCCTGGCCGTCCGCTGGAGGCCGAAGTGACCCTGCGGCTCAGGGAAGGTTCTGGCCGCCCCGTCGAACGCAGCATCACCCGGCCCGTGGCCCCGCTGGACCCGATGATCGGGATCAGGCCCGGCTTTGACGGCACCCTGCCGGAAGGGGCCGAGGCCCGCTTTGACCTGATCGCCATCGGCCCCGACCTGCAGCCGCAGACGATGGAGGTCAGCTGGCAGATCAACCGGGTTCGCACCCGCTATCAATGGTACCAGCTTTACGGCAACTGGAACTGGGAGCCGATCACGACCCGCACCACCATCGCCCGGGGCACCGGCACGCTGGGGGAAACCCCGCTGACCGTCACGGGCGATGTGGACTGGGGCGCGTACGAGATCGTGGTAGAGCGCATCAATGGCGATTACACCTCGGCCTCCATGACCTTCAGCGCGGGCTGGTACGCGCCCGCCGATGCGGGCCAGACGCCGGATACGCTGGAAATGTCGCTGGACAAGCCGCGCTATGCCCCGGGCGAGACGGCGGTGCTGCGCATGGTGCCGCGCTATGCCGGGCAGGCGCTGGTGACGGTGATGGCCGACCGCGTGATTGCCATGCAGGCGGTGGAGGTGCAGGAAGGCGAAAACCTGATCACCCTGCCGGTGACCGAGGAATGGGGCGCTGGTGCCTACGTTTCGGCGCAGGTGATCCGGCCCATGGACGTGGCCGCCGGTCAGAATCCCGCCCGCGCGCTGGGCCTGTCGCACGCCGCCATCGACCCGGGCGACCGGCAGCTTTCCGTCACGCTGGACGCCCCGGAAGAAATCACGCCCCGCGGCCGTCTGACCGCCGGCCTCACGATCGACAACCTCGCCCCGGGACAACAGGCGTTTGTGACCGTCGCGGCGGTGGATGTGGGCATCCTGAACCTGACCGGGTTCGACAGCCCCGATCCCACCGGGCACTACTTTGGCCAGCGCCGGTTGGGGGTCGAGATCCGCGACCTCTATGGCCGCCTGATCGACGGCATGAACGGCGCGATGGGGCAGGTGCGTTCGGGCGGTGATGCCGCCGCAGGGATGGAGATGCAAAGCCCCCCGCCGACCGAGGATCTGGTGGCCTTCCATTCCGGACGGGTGACGGTGGGTGCCGATGGCCGGGCCGAGATCGGCTTTGACATCCCGGATTTCAACGGCACCGTGCGGCTGATGGCCGTGGCCTGGTCGGCGCAGGGTGTCGGGCAGGCCGAGGCCGACGTGCTGGTGCGCGACCCGGTGGTCATCACCGCGTCGCTCCCGCGGTTCCTTGCGCCGGGTGACCGGTCGCGCCTGCTGCTGGAACTGACCCATGTGAAGGGGCCTGCCGGTGACATGCCGCTTGAAATCGTTGCCGAGGGCCTGTCGCTCGATCCTGGGGCTGTACGGCCTTCGGTGACGCTGGAGGCGGGCGGCAGGGCGGCGCTGACGATCCCGCTGACGGCGGACCTTGTGGGCGATCACGGCCTTGAGGTTGCGCTGACCACGCCGGACGGGCAGCGCCTGACCAAGGACCTGGCGCTGGGTGTGCGGGTGAACGACCCGCCGGTGGGCGCAACAAGGCGCTTTGCCCTGGCCCCGGGGCAGACCTTCACGCTGGATGCCGAGGTGTTCGCAGGCTTCCGCCGCGAAACCGCCTCTGCCCTGATCTCGGCCGGGCCGCTGGCACGGTTCGACGCGCCGGGGCTTCTGGCGGCGCTGGATCGCTATCCTTATGGCTGCACCGAGCAGGTGACCTCGCAGGCGCTGCCCCTGCTGTACATGTCTTCGGTGGCCGAGCCGCTGGGGCTGGGCAACAAGGACCGCATCGACACCCGCATCGCGCAATCGGTGACGCGAATCCTGACGCGGCAGGCCAGCAACGGGGCCTTCGGCCTCTGGCGCGCGGCGTCGGGGGATTTCTGGCTGGATGCCTATGTCACCGATTTCCTTGGCCGCGCCCGCGCCGCCGGGCACGACGTGCCGGACCTGGCGTTTGACATGGCGCTCGACAACCTTGCCAACCGGATCGCCTATGCGCCCGATTTCGACAAGGGCGGTGAGGACATCGCCTATGCGCTGATGATCCTCGCCCGCGAAGGACGGGCCGCCATCGGCGATCTGCGCTACTATGCCGACGAACGGGCCGAGGCCCTTGCCACGCCGCTGGCGCTGGCGCAGCTGGGCAGCGCGCTGGCCTCTTACGGCGATCAGCGCCGGGCGGATGCGCTCTTTGCCCGGGCCGCGGCCCGCATCGTCGCCACACCGCTGGAAGAGGGCCATGTCTGGCGCGCCGATTACGGCAGCGGGCTGCGCGACGCGGCGGGGGTCTTGTCCCTCGCGGTCGAGGCCCGGTCGGAAGCGGTGAATCCCGATGCCCTGACCGCCCGCATCGCGCGGGTGGACCGGCCGCTGTCGACCCAGGAACAGGCCTGGGCGCTGCTGGCGGCACATGCCATGGTGCAGGATCCCACCGTGTCGGGCCTTGCGCTGGATGGCGCGCCGCTGGCCGGGCCGTTTGTGCGCCGCCTCGACGGGGCGACGCTGCAGCCCACGCAGATCACCAACACCGCCGACCGGCCCACTGACATCACCCTGACCACCCTGGGCGTACGCGACGGCGCGACAGAGGCCACGGGCTACGGCTATGCGCTGGAGCGTGCCTATTACACGCTGGACGGCGACCCGGTCGAAGGCGACATCCGCGTGGGCGACCGCATGGTGGCGGTGCTGACGGTGCGCCCCGCGGAAACCACCCGTGCGCGGCTGATGATCGACGACCCGCTGCCCGCGGGCTTCGAGATCGACAACCCCAGCCTTTTGCGCAGCGGCGATATCCGCGCGCTTGACTGGCTGGAGACGGCCGATGCCGAACATGCCGAGTTCCGCGCCGACAGGTTCCTTGCGGCCGTCAACCAGTCGGGCACCGGCGCGCTGAGGTTTGCCTATATCCTGCGCGCGGTCTCGCCGGGTACGTTTCACCACCCCGCCGCGCTGGTCGAGGACATGTACCGCCCGGATTACCGCGCGACCACGGAAAGTGGCCGCGTGACGATCCTGCCATGACTGCGGAAACCGTGGCCAGGGCGCAGTGGCGCGCGCTGGACCGGGATGGCGAGGACAGCTGCCGGCTGGTGGCGCTGCCCGGCGGCTGGATGCTCGTGGGCCATGCACGGTTCCGCGACGGGACCGGCTGGGCCGCGCTGGATTACGTGGTGCGCCTGGATGCCGGATGGCTGACCCAGGGCGCCGATGTCACCGGCACCCATGGCGAGGCCGAGATCGCGCTGCGCCTGGTGCGGGAGGGCACGCAGTGGTGGCTGAACGACACGCTTTGTCCGCAGGTCGAAGGCGCGACGGATGTGGATTTCGGCTTTACCCCGGCGACCAACCTGATGCCGCTGCGCCGCCTGCCCGAGGTGGGCCGGCTGGACGCCCGCGCCGCCTGGCTGCGCCTGCCCGGGCCGCTGCTGGACCCGCTGAACCAGACCTATACCCGCGAACGCGGCGGTTTCGTGCATTACGCCGCCGCCGAAACCGGCTTCGAGACGCATCTGAGCGTCGATGCGGCGGGGTTCGTCACACGCTATCCCGGTCTGTGGGATGCCACGCCGGATGCGTAACTGGGCCGTTCTGGTTCTGGTCCTGTGGTGCTGCGCCCTGGCCCGTGACCGTCTGGACGCCTGGATCGCCGCAACCGACCTGCCGGTCCTCGCACATGAAAGCGCAACCGAGGTGCGCGACCGTCACGGCGTGCTGCTGCGCGCCTACACGGTGGAGGACGGGCTTTGGCGCATGGCGCTGACGCCGGAGGGGGTGGACCCGCTCTTTCTCCGGATGCTGATCGCCTACGAGGACAAGCGGTTCCACGATCATGCCGGTGTCGACCCGCGCGCCGCACTGCGCGCTGCCGGACAGGCCGCCATGGCGGGTAGCATCGTGTCCGGCGCGTCGACCCTAACGATGCAGGTGGCGCGGCTGCTGGAAGATGGCGGCACCGGTGCCTGGCGCGGCAAGCTGCGGCAGATGCGCGTGGCGCTGGCGCTGGAACGGCGGCTGTCCAAGCCTGCGATCCTCGACCTCTACCTGCATCTTGCGCCTTATGGTGGCAATATCGAAGGGCTGCGGGCCGCGTCGCTCCTGTGGCTGGGCAAGGAACCCAGGCGCCTGACCCCGGCCGAGGCGGCCTTGCTGGTGGCGCTGCCGCAATCGCCCGAAACGCGCCGCCCTGATCGCCACCCCGACGCAGCGCTTGCCGCGCGCAACCGCGTGCTTGCCCGCATGAAGACCGCCGGAGTGATCGACGCCGACACCGCCGCCGCGGCGCGGCGCGAGCCGATCCCCATGGTCCGCCGCCCGGCCCCGCAACTCGCCCCGCACATGGCCGACCGCGCCCGCGCGCGCGGCCCGGGGCGGCACGACGTGACGCTGGATGCCGGGTTGCAACGGCGGCTGGAGGCGCTTGTGGCGCGTCACATGACGGGCCGCGATCCGCGCCTTTCGGTGGCGGTGATGCTGGCCGACCCGCAAACGGGCGAGGTGCGCGCCGCGCTGGGTTCGCGCGCCTATGACGACACCGAAGGGCAGGGGTTCGTCGACATGACCCGCGCCACGCGCTCTCCGGGGTCGACGCTGAAGCCGCTGGTCAATGCGCTGGCCTTCGACCGCGGCCTGGCGCATCCGCAGACGCTGATCCTGGATGCGCCGGCGCAGTTCGGCACCTACGCGCCGCAGAATTTCGACGGGCGCTTTCGCGGCGAGTTGCCGGTGGCCCGCGCGCTGCAGCTGTCGCTGAACGTGCCTGTCGTGCGGCTGACCGAGGCGCTGGGGCCCGCCCACCTGATGCAGGCGCTGCGCCAGACCGGGCTGGCCCCCGCGCTGCCCGGCGGGCAGGCCGGGCTGGCGGTCAGCCTGGGCGGCGTGGGCCTGACGCTGGAGGAACTGGTCCAGCTTTACGCCATGCTCGCGCGCGGTGGCGAGGCTGTGCCGCTGCGCTGGCACAAGGATGATCCCACTTTGCCGCCGCGCCGGGTGCTGGACGCGGCAGCCGCGTGGCAGGTGGGGCATGTTCTGGCGCAGATCCCGCCGCCGCCCTCTGCCGGGCCTCCGGGGCGCGTGGCGTACAAGACGGGCACGTCCTATGGCCATCGCGACACCTGGGCGCTGGGCTGGGACGGGCAGCATGTGGCGGGCGTCTGGATCGGCAGGCCCGACGGCACGCCGGTGCCCGGTGCCTTCGGCGCCGCGCTGGCCGCGCCGCTCTTGTTCGAGGCACTGGGGCTGGCGCGGCAGGGCGAGGCCCCGCTGCCACCGCCGCCGCCGCAGACCCTGTTGGTGGAGCATGCAAAGCTGCCCGCCAATCTGCGCCGGTTCGGCAAGGCCGCCGACAGGCCCGCGCTGGACCTTGTCTTTCCGCCGGATGGTGCACGGCTGGAAGCCTCGGGCGGCGTGCCGCTGAAACTGCGCGGCGGGGCCGCCCCCTTCACGCTGATGGCGGACGGGGCGGTGCTGGCCACGGGGCTGCGCGGGCCGGGGTTGCTGGCCCCCGTCTCGGGTCCCGGCTTCACGACGCTGACGGTGATCGACGCCACCGGTGCTGCCGCCCGCGTTTCGCTGGAACTGCAGTAGCGCGTCCGGATTGTCGAAGGCGCAGGAACCGGATCGCCGGGCGCGTCCCGTGTTGCCAGACTGGTCCTGTCAGATCCCACGAGAGCCCGTCATGATCCAGTTCACCGCCCTGCCCACCGAAACCGCCAACGCCTACCGCGCCGGGGCCGCGGATGCCTATGGCAACGCGCCCGAACGCGTCATCTCAACCGGCTCCGGCTATCCCTGCCGCCATTGCCTGCACTCGGCACCGGAAGGGACCGAGATGCTGCTGGTTGCGCACCGCCCGTTTGGCGCGTTGCAGCCCTATGCGGAAACCGGCCCGATCTTTCTTTGTGCCAAGGGCTGCGAGGCCCCGCGCAGCGCGGGCCTGCCCGAGGTGCTGACCGTGTCGCCTGACTACCTGGTCAAGGCCTACACCGCGGATGAGCGTATTCTTTACGGTACCGGCGAAGTGGTGCCCTGGCCGCAGCTGGAAGAGGCCATTGCCAAGCGGCTGGAAAACCCCGAGGTGGCCTTTGTCGACGTGCGGTCGGCGCGCAACAATTGCTGGCTGGCGCGGGCCCGGCGGGATCAGGACTGATCCGGGCCGCCCTTGCCGGATTTCACGCCCAGGAACCAGGTCAGCGCCGCGATCACCGCGGCGATGGCCACGCCAAAGCCAAGCAGGTCGCGCGCACCGTCCCAGGTGACCGCCTGCCCCAGGAACAGCACCGCAAGCACGACGATCACGACCGAGACAAGCTTGTTCTTCAGATCGTCCAGCGTGCGGATCTTGAGCCAGTCGGGCAGTTTCAGCCCCTGGTCGATGAACAGCGAGTAAAGCCCGATGCCCACGATGAAGAACACCGTGGCCATCAGGAAAAGGTCGATGATCTCGATGAATTCCAGCGCCATGACCTTGGCGGCCTTGCGGCTGACCTCACCCGCTTCGATCGCGGTGCGAACCACCTGAAGCGCTTCGAGAAAGCCGTAGACCAGCAGCGTGGTCCCGGCGATCAGCGCGCCCAGGACGGCGATCAGGATCAGGTAGAGGCTGGCCCCCAGCAGGTTGCGGATCATTCTCGGTTCCCCTCGTTGCAGCCCACCCTGTCCGGCCCTTGCGGAACGCCCCCTCTCCCCCCGGGAGAGAGGGTCAGGGTCAGGGGCGCCTGTGCGCCTCAGGTCCGTTCGATGGCCAGCGCGATGCCCTGTCCGCCGCCGATGCACATGGTGATCAGCGCCCTGGAGCCGCCGATGCGCTCCAGTTCGTACAGCGCCTTGACCACTAGGATCACGCCGGTCGCGCCAACCGGGTGGCCCAGCGCGATGGCCCCGCCATTGGGGTTCACCCTGGCGGGGTCGAGGCCCAGCCCCTTGTTCACCGCAAGCGCCTGCGCGGCAAAGGCCTCGTTCGATTCGATCACGTCGAAATCGCCCGCGTTCAGCCCCGTGCGCGCCAGCAGGTTCTCCACCGCCGGGACCGGGCCGATGCCCATCACCTCGGGGCGCACACCGGCATGGGCATAGCCCAGCACGCGGGCGCGGGGCACCAGGCCCGCGCTTTCGGCCGCGCTGGCCCGCGCCAGGACCACCGCCGCGGCACCATCGTTGATGCCCGAGGCGTTGCCGGCGGTCACGCTGCCATCCTTCTGGAACACCGGCCGCAACCCGGCCAGCGCGTCAAGGCTGGTGGCCTTGGGGTGTTCGTCGGTGTCGAAGGCAACCATGTCCCGTTTGACCCGCACCTCGACCGGCACGATCTGCTCCTTGAAGCGGCCCTCTTCGATGGCCTTCGCCGCGCGGGTCTGGCTTTCCATCGCAAAGGCATCCTGCGCCTCGCGGCTGATGTCATGCTCGGCCGCGACGTTTTCCGCCGTCACGCCCATATGGCCGGTGCCGAACGGGCAGTTCAGCGCGCCCAGCATCATGTCGAGCGTCTTGACGTCGCCCATCTTGGCGCCCCAGCGCTGGTCGGGGATGATGAAGGGCGAGCGCGACATCGCTTCGGCCCCGCCCGCCAGCCCGAAATCGGCATCGCCCAGCATCAGCGACTGGATCACCGAGACCACCGCCTGCGCGCCGGAGCCGCAAAGCCGGTTGACGTTCATCGCGGGCGTGGTGTCAGGGATGCCCGCCTGCATTGCGGCGACGCGGGACAGGTACATGTCGCGCGGTTCGGTGTTGATGACATGGCCAAAGACCACGTGACCGATCTGCCCGCCCTCGACGCCTGCACGCTCCAGCGCGGCCTTGGCGGCCACGGTGCCCAGGTCGATGGGCGGCGTGCCCGCCAGCTTGCCGCCGAAGGTGCCGATGGCGGTGCGTGCGCCGGAAAGGATGACGATATCGTCGCTCATGATTTCCTCCCTCATGGATGCCGCGGGCACTATGCGCCGCAGCGCGGCATCTGTCACCCGCAAGTCGCCCCGAAGAATGACGCGCGGCGTTCCGCCGCGAATCGGGTAGGCTGTACAGGTTCGCACAGGAAAGGGCAGGACATGAGCATTTCTCTGCAGGTGGTGTATCCGATCACGGAGGACACCCATTTCGATTACGATTACTATCTGGAAACCCATATGCCGATGGTCGGCACGCATATGGGCCCCCATATCCAGAGCACGCTGGTGACCAAGGGCATGGCGGGGGGGCCGGACGTGCCGCCGTCGATCTATGCCATCGCGACGATGACCTTTGCCGACAAGGCGGCGCTGAACGCGGCGATGGCGGCGGCCGGACCGGTGCTGGAGGACATCCCGAACTTCACCAACACCCAGCCGCAGATGCTGATCGGGCAGGTCGTGGCCTGAGCGCCTCGTCGCGCCTGATGGCGCGCCTCGGCAGGGTCCGGTTGACGGCGGCCGCGATGCGTGGCTGTCTTCCGCCATGACGGACGATGCCGACGATATCCTGAAAATGCTGCCCGCCCGCCTGAAAGAGGCGCGGCGGGGGCAGGGGCTGTCTCTGGACGCGGTGGCGCGCTTGTCGGGCGTGTCCCGCAGCATGGTCAGCCAGATCGAGCGCGGCGAATCCTCGCCCACCATCGCCACGCTGTGGAATCTCACCCGCGCGCTGCAGGTGGATTTTGCCGGGTTGCTGGATGCAGGCGGGGCCGGTCCCGGCATCGAGATCCTGCGCGCCGCCGACGTGCCCACCATCGACAATCGCGGCAGGTCCTGCCGCCTGCGCATCCTGTCGCCGCCGGAAGAGGCCGGGCGGCACGAGGTCTATGACCTGATCCTTGGCCCGGACGGCGCGCTGGTCAGCCAGCCCCATGCCCGCGGCGCGCGCGAGCATCTGACGGTGCTGGAAGGCTGCATCGAGGTGCTGGCCTCGGACCGGTGCGAAACGGTCCGGGCCGGCGACACGGCGCGGTATCCCGCGGACGTGCCGCATGCGCTCAGGGCGCTGGGTGGTCCGGCGCGGGGGTTTCTGGTGGTGCAGGATGCGTGATCTGCGCAGATGACGGAAAAAAATCCGTCAAACAGGAAATCCGCCATTTCGGAATCGCATCTGTCATGCTAGAGATGACCCAGGAGGACATCCCATGCCGCAGAGCTTTCTTGACGCCGTTGCCGAAACGCTGACACAGATCGAGGCCGACGGGCTGACCAAGGTCGAACGCCCGATCACCTCGCCGCAAGGCGCGTGGATCCACGCGGACGGGCGCAAGCTCTTGAACCTCTGCGCGAACAACTATCTGGGCCTTGCCGACGATCCGCGCCTGATCGACGCCGCCAAGTCCGCGCTGGACAGCCATGGCCACGGCATGGCGTCGGTCCGGTTCATCTGCGGCACGCAGGACCTGCATCGCCAGTTGGAAACGAGGCTGGCCGGGTTCCTGGGGACCGACGATTCCATCCTCTTCGCCGCCTGCTTCGACGCGAATGCCGCGGTGTTCGAACCGCTTCTGGGGCCCGAGGATGCCATCGTCTCGGACAGCCTCAACCACGCGTCGATCATCGACGGCATCCGGCTGTGCAAGGCAAAGCGCTATCGCTACGCCAATGCCGACATGCACGACCTGCACGCGCAATTGCAGGCGGCGCGCGACGCAGGCGCGCGGCACGTGATGATCGCCACGGATGGCGTGTTCAGCATGGATGGCTACCTTGCCCCGCTGGACCGGATCACCGCGCTGGCGGCGGCGTTCGATGCGATCACCATGGTCGACGATTGCCACGCCACGGGCTTCATGGGGCCGCAGGGGCGCGGGACGCCGGCGCATTTCGGGGTCAAGGTCGACATCCTGACCGGCACCCTGGGCAAGGCGCTGGGCGGGGCCATCGGCGGCTACATTGCCGGGCCGCAGCCGGTGATCGACCTTCTGCGCCAGCGCGCGCGGCCCTATCTGTTCTCCAACGCGCTGCCGCCCGCCGTGGTAGCCTCGGCGCTGGCCGTCCTGGACATCGTCGAGGACGGAGACGACCTGCGCGCGCAGCTCTTCGAGAACGCGCGGTACTGGCGGGCCGGGCTGACGGGGCTGGGCTTTGACCTCTTGCCCGGAGAGCATCCGATCATTCCGGTCATGCTGGGCGAGGCGCACGCCGCGCAGGCCATGGCGCGGGGGCTTTATGACGAGGGCGTCTATGTCTCGGGCTTCTTCTACCCCGTGGTGCCGCATGGCCGCGCGCGCATCCGCACGCAGATGAACGCCGCGCTGACGCGCGAGGACCTGGACCGCGGGCTGGCCGCCTTTGCCAAGGTCGGCCGCGCGCTGGGGATCGTGGCGTGACGCTGCCTTCGGTGATCGAGGCGATGGCCGGCACGCCCCTGGTGGCGCTGGACCGGCTGACGGCGCATCTGGGGCTGAAGGGACGGCTGCTGGCCAAGCTGGATTACCTGCTGCCGGGGTTCTCCAAGAAAGACCGCGCCGCCCGCGCGATCGTCGAGGCCGCGCGCGCCGATCGCGCGTTGGCCCCGGGGCAGGCAGTTGTGGAACTGACCTCGGGCAATATGGGCACCGGGCTGGCGATGGTCTGCGCCGTGCTGGGCCATCCCTTTGTCGCGGTGATGAGTGCGGGCAACTCCGTCGAACGGGCGCGCATGATGCGGGCGCTGGGGGCCGAGGTCGTGATCGTCCCGCAGGCACCGGGCAGCAAGCCGGGGCAGGTGTCGGGGGCCGATCTGGCCCTTGTCGAGGCGGCCGCACAAGAGATCACCGCACGGCGCGGCGCGTTCCGGGCCGACCAGTTTGGCCACCAGGGTAACCCCGACGCGCACGAGACCGGCACCGGGCCGGAGATCTGGGAGCAATCCGCCGGCACCGTTACCGGTTTTTGCGACTTTGCCGGATCGGGCGGCACCCTGGGCGGTGTTGCGCGCGTCTTGTCGCCCCGCGGCGTGCGCTGCTACGCCGTGGAGCCCGAGGGGGCCGAGGCGCTGTCGGGCGGTACGACCGACCGCCCCGATCACCCGATCCAGGGCGGCGGCTATGGCATGGCCGACCTCGTGCATCTGCGCGGTGTTGACCTTGCCGGGCATCTGGCGGTTACCGGCACCGAAGCGCGCGACCATGCCCGCCTGCTGGCCCGGGTCGAAGGTATCTTCGGCGGCTATTCGGCCGGTGCCAATTGCGCCGCCGCCTGCCGGCTGCTGCGGGGGGCGGAACGGGGCGGTGCCGTGGCCTTCGTCGTCTGCGACAGCGGGCTCAAATATCTCTCGACCGACCTGTGGGAGGCCTGAATGCACAACACCATGCAAGCGCTTGTGAAATCCGAACCGCGCGAAGGCCTCTGGCTGCGGCAGGAGCCGGTGCCCGAGATCGGGCCGGATGACGTGCTGATCCGCGTGCGCAAGACCGGGATCTGCGGCACAGACGTGCATATCTGGAACTGGGACGACTGGGCGCAGCGCACCGTGCCGGTGCCGTTGATCACCGGCCACGAGTTCGCCGGAGAGATCGTCGAGCTGGGCCGCGACGTGCAGGGGCTGGAGCTGGGCCAGCGCTGTTCGGGCGAAGGCCACCTGATCGGGCACACCTCACGCCAGAGCCGCGCGGGCAAGTTCCACCTCGATCCCGAAACGCGTGGCATCGGCGTGAACGAACCTGGCGCCTTTGCCGAGTACCTGCGCCTGCCCGCCTTCAACGTGGTGCCCCTGTCGGAGGCCATCGACGACGAGATCGGCGCGATCCTCGATCCGCTGGGCAATGCCGTGCACACCGCGCTCAGCTTCGATCTTGTGGGCGAGGATGTTCTGATCACCGGGGCCGGTCCCATCGGCATCATGGCCGCCGCCGTCGCCCGCCATGTAGGCGCGCGGCACGTGGTGATCACGGATGTGAACCCCGACCGGCTGGCACTGGCGGCCGAGGTGGCGGACGTGGTGCCGGTGAATGTCGCGCAGGAGGATATGGGCGACGTCAAGGCGCGGCTGAAGCTGAAACAGGGGTTCGACGTGGGGCTGGAGATGTCCGGCAGCCAGGCCGCGCTCGACCAGATGGTCGAGGCGCTGGTCATGGGCGGGCGCATCGCGCTTCTGGGCATTCCGCCGGGCAAGAGCCCGGTGGACTGGAGCCGCATCGTCTTCAAGGCGATCACGATCAAGGGCGTCTATGGCCGCGAGATATTCGAGACCTGGTACAAGATGATCGCCATGCTGGAAAACGGGCTGGATGTGCGCCGCGTGATCACCCACCGATTCCCGGTTGCGCGGTTCGAGGAAGGATTTGCCGCCATGCGTTCGGGCCGCTCCGGCAAGGTGGTGCTGGACTGGACGGCGGGCGTTTAGCGCGGCTGGGCGAAGGGTTCCAGCTTGGCCGCGTCCACGCCGTCCGCATGCACCGAAAGCGCAGCGACGAAAAGCACCGCGATCAGCGAGATGTTGAGGACGTTCAGAGCGGTCATGCAGGGTCTCTCCCGTGTGGTTTGCTTTGTCTTACGGATGAAGGCGCGGCGTAGATCAGTTTCAATGCCCGGAATATGAAAAAAGCTTTCATGTGTCGTTGCGTCACGGACAGCTTGCGGGATGCTGCCGAAACCGGTATCCCCGACAACATGCGACTTGTCCTTGACCTCGACGACCGGGCCCGCCTGCGCGAGCGCTTTTTCGGCGCGACGCGGACCGTTCTGGCGCGGGCCTGAGCGCACCAAATCCCCCCAAGCCTTCCATCCAGCCAACGAACGGGAGAGGACCGATGTCCCCCAAGACGCTCTATGACAAGATCTGGGATGCCCATGTCGTGCACGAAGACGCCGACGGCACCTGCCTGCTCTATATCGACCGCCACCTCGTGCACGAGGTGACCAGCCCCCAGGCCTTTGAAGGTCTGCGCATGGCGGGCCGCAAGGTGCGCGCGCCGGAAAAGACCATCGCGGTGCCCGATCACAACGTGCCCACCACCGAAGGCCGCGACGATCCCGACCAGATGCCCGAAGACAGCCGCATCCAGGTGGCCGCGCTCGACAGGAACGCCAAGGATTTCGGCATCCACTACTACCCGGTTTCGGACGTGCGCCAGGGCATCGTGCATATCGTGGGCCCGGAACAGGGCTGGACCCTGCCGGGCATGACGGTGGTCTGCGGCGACTCGCATACGGCCACGCATGGGGCCTTTGGCGCGCTGGCGCACGGGATCGGAACGTCCGAGGTGGAACACGTCCTGGCCACGCAGACGCTGATCCAGAAGAAATCGAAGAACATGAAGGTCGAGATCACCGGCCAACTGGCCCCGGGTGTGACCGCCAAGGACATCACGCTGTCGGTGATCGGTGAAACCGGCACCGCCGGCGGCACCGGCTACGTGATCGAGTATTGCGGCGAGGCGATCCGCTCGCTCTCGATGGAAGGCCGCATGACCGTCTGCAACATGGCCATCGAGGGCGGTGCCCGCGCCGGCCTGATCGCGCCGGACGAAAAGACGTTCGACTATGTCATGGGCCGCCCGCACGCGCCGAAAGGTGCGCAGTGGGAGGCGGCGCTGGCCTGGTGGAAGACGCTGTTCTCGGACGAGGATGCGCATTGGGACAAGGTCGTGACCATCCGCGGCGAGGACATCGCGCCGGTCGTGACCTGGGGCACCTCGCCCGAGGATGTGCTGCCCATCACCGCCGAAGTGCCCGCCCCCGAGGCGTTCCAGGGCGGCAAGGCCGAGGCCGCGCGCCGCGCGCTCGACTACATGGGCCTGCAGCCGGGCACGAGGCTGTCGGAGATCGAGATCGACACCGTCTTCATCGGCTCCTGCACCAACGGCCGGATCGAGGACCTGCGCGCCGCGGCCGAGATCCTCAAGGGCAAGAAGATCAAGGACGGGTTGCGCGCCATGGTCGTGCCGGGCTCGGGCCTTGTCCGCGCCCAGGCCGAGGAAGAGGGGCTGGCGGACATCTTCAAGGCGGCCGGGTTCGAATGGCGCCTTGCGGGCTGTTCGATGTGCCTTGCGATGAACCCCGACCAGCTGGCCCCGGGCGAACGCTGTGCCGCGACGTCGAACCGCAATTTCGAAGGCCGCCAGGGCCGCGGCGGCCGCACGCATCTGATGTCGCCTGCCATGGCGGCGGCGGCGGCGGTGACCGGCCGGCTGACGGATGTGCGCGAACTGATGTGACGGGCGGGTAGGATGGGTGATATCACCCATCCTACATCCCGCATCAGGCTTCGGAGATCATGACAATGAAGGGCTGCACGTCATCGCCATGAAAGACCAGGTTCCCCAGCGCCGTGACGATCTTGCCATCGCGGCTCTTCATCGTGGCGTTCAGTTCGTATTCGATGTGGCCGACACCCGAAACGGCCTCCATCGCCTCCATGAAGGTGCGGGTGATGCGGGCGGGCGAGTGCTGCATCAGGCCCTCTGCGGCCTCGAACGGATGATTGCCCTCGGCATCGCGTTTGCCGTGCATCAGAACCGCCTGGTACTTTGCCATGATCTCACTCCTCGTGTTGGCGTTGCATCCCTGATACGCGGCGTAGATGACGCCGCCAAGACAGCGCGCGCACCCCGCGCGCGTCCCCATTCGAACTTCCCTCGATAACCCGCGGACCGGGCCCGGCGCCCGGCCTGCCTCCGGACGGAGAGACCCATGGACAAATTCGAAACCCTCACCGGGATCGCGGCGCCGATGCCGCTGGTCAATATCGACACCGACATGATCATCCCGAAACAGTTCCTGAAGACGATCAAGCGTTCGGGCCTTGGCGTGCACGCCTTCGACGAGATGCGCTATGACGACCAGGGCAACGAGATCGCCGATTTCGTGCTGAACAAGCCGCAATACCGCGAGACCGAGATCCTGGTCGCCGGCGACAATTTCGGCTGCGGCTCCTCCCGCGAGCACGCGCCCTGGGCGCTGAAGGATTTCGGGATCAGGGCGATCATCTCGACCTCGTTTGCCGACATCTTCTACAACAACTGTTTCAAGAACGGCCTGTTGCCCATCGTCCTGCCGCAAGAGGCGGTGGACGTGCTGATGAAGGATGCCGAGAAGGGCCAGAACGCCCGCATGACCGTCGATCTTGAGGCTCAGACCGTGACGTCCTCGGATGGCGAGGTGTTCCCGTTCGAGATCGACAGTTTCAAGAAGCACTGCCTGCTCAACGGGCTCGACGATATCGGCCTGACCATGGAGAAGGCCGCCGCCATCGACACGTTCGAGACCGGCGCAGCACAGGCGCGCCCCTGGGTCTGAGCCGCGCCACTGTTTCTGCACGCCTTGTGCCCTCGGGGCGTGCAGCCACGATATATCGTGGTATTCCATAGGCTTGCCCGCGTCCTGCCGCGAAATTGATGCATTCCCGCACCACCGGTTCCGCGAAAATGGCCCAAAACGATGCGACTGTTTTCCGTGACGCTTGTCGCAGCACGGAAAAGAGGGCAAAAGTTGGGCAAGAATGAGGCACACCGCCACAATCGGCGGAACATCAACCACGCCAGGATGCGGCCATGCATCGTGTCCGGCGCAGGTGTGAGGGCAGGTTTGTGATCAACCGGATGGTCGGCGCCGCGGCGCGCGCGTTTCTTGTGGCGTTGCTGATTGCCATGCCGACGATCATGCTGCCGGGTGTTTCGGACGACACCGCGCAGATGGTGGCGCTCTTGTCGCTGGTTGCCGCGCTTCTGACCTTTGTCGAATATGTCTCGGACTATCCCAGCCTCATCGAATTCCGCAACGCGCCGCCGTTCAACCGCATGCGGTTCGTGGCGCTGTTCGTGACCATCCTCTGCCTTACGCTGATCTCGCGCAACGCAACCTATCCAGGCCCTGTGGGCGATGTCCTGACCGCGATGGGCGGGGGGATCGGGGCGGCGATGGATTTTCCCTTTTCGCCGGTGCGCCTGATGGTGCTGCTGGTCCCGGCCGAGGCCGGACCGGCCGAACTGGCGGGTCTGCGCATGCAGGCGGGGCTGGCCTATCTGATCTCGCTGACGACACTTCTGATCTTTGTGGCGCTGGTCCGCCTGCTGGACTGGCCGATCCGCAACGGGGCCTTCAATTTCTGGGTCAACCTGCCGCTCTTCGATCCCACGGCGGGCGGCGACGTGCTGGACCGGCTCAAGCGCGACAGCCATGTTAACGTGGCATTAGGGTTTCTTCTGCCATTCCTGATCCCGGCGATCCTGAAGCTCGCCTCGGTTTATGCGACGCCGCTGTCGCTGACCGATCCGCAAACCGCGATCTGGGTGATGAGCGCATGGGCCTTTCTGCCTGCCAGCCTGATCATGCGCGGCGTGGCGCTTATGCGCATCGCCGACCTGATCGAGGAAAAGCGCCGCCGCGCCTATGCGCAGGCGGCTGTGCAGGCCGCCTGATCGCAGCAAGTCTTGCGCTGTGGCTGACAAGCCTGGCCGCAATGGCCGACGGGCTGCGCGTGGCCACCTGGCACGCGGATTTCAGCCGCAAGGGTCCGGGCCTGCTGCTGCGCGACATGCGTGACGACGATCCTGGCATCGACGCTGCCGTGGCCGAGATTGCCGCCGCCGCACCGGACGTGATCGTTCTGACCAGCTTCGATTACGATCATGGCGGGGTAGCGCTGGCTGCGCTGGCCGCGCGGATCGCGGCACAGGGCCCCGCCTATGACCATCGGTTTGCCGCCCGGCCCAATACCGGGCTGGGGACCGGGCGCGATCTGGATGGCGACGGCCTGCTGGGCGGACCGCGGGATGCGCAGGGCTATGGCTGGTTCGCCGGGCAGGGCGGCCAGGCGGTGCTGTCGCGCTATCCCGTCACGCTGGAGCGGTCGTTGACAGACCTGCTGTGGCGCGACGCGCCGGACAGCCGGATCGCCGGTGACGATCCCGGCCACGATCTGCAGCGCCTGTCCAGTTCCGCCCATTGGGCGCTTCGGGTCGATACGCCGCATGGCCCGTGGCGGCTGTTGACGCTGGCGGCCACGCCGCCGGTCTTTGACGGGCCCGAAGACCGGAACGGCCGCCGCAATGCCGACGAGGTGCTGTTGTGGGCCCATGTGCTGGACGGTCATCTGGGCGGGTTCGACACGCCCTTGCCCACGATCCTCGTGGGCAATCTCAACCTTGATCCGGAACGGGGCGAGGGGCTGGGCGAGGCGGCGCAGACGATTCTGGACCATCCCCGTCTGCAGGACCCGCTGCCCGGGCAGCCCAGCGTCACCTGGCCCGGCCCGGGCGAGATGCGGGTCAGCTATGTGCTGCCGACCCGCGACCTGCATGTGCTGGGCGCGGCTACGCGTCCCGAGGTTGCGCCTGCCGGGCCGCACCGTCTGGTCTGGGTCGATCTGGCGCCGGCACCGGGTTCAGGACCGGAGCAATCGCCCGACCCAGCGCGTCTTGCGGCGCGGTCGCCCTGAACTCCGGCAGCCAGGCATCGAACACCGTGCCGTCCAGCCGGTGCGGCTTGGACCAGAGATAGCGCATCTCCAGCAGGTGCCGCGCCGTCTTCCAGAACGGCAGGGCCAGGTAGATCGGCAGCCAGGACATCCGCCGCACCCTCACCGGGCGCTGAAGCGCCGCGGCGCAGCAGGCCGCCATCTCGGCCCCGGTCATCGCATAGCCGGGGAAGGGGATGTCGGCATGACGCGGCAGGGCCGTGCGCCGTTCGGCCAGCATCACCGCCGCCCGCGCGAAATCGGGCAGGAAGGCCCAGGCATGGACCGCATCGGTCCGCCCGGGATAGCGCAGCACGCCCTGTTTCAGGCTGGGGGCCATCATCCGGTCGAACCAGTTGCCCGAGGCCGCATCGTCCAGGAAATCCCCGGCGCGCAGGCAGATCACCTGGGCGCTGCAGTTGCGATAGGCTTGCTCCATCTCGATCCGGACCCGGCCCAGGCCGTTGGTGGCCGCATGCGGCGTGTCGGCGGCCAGCCGTTCCGGCGCGTCCGTGCCGAACACGTAGACATTGCCGGGCAGCAGGATCGTCGCGCCCGAGGCCTCGGCGGCGGCGATCACCTGCCGGGTCAGTCGCGGCAACCCGGCTGCCCAGTCGGGATAGGGCAGGTTCCAGCCGTTCACGATGACATCGGCCCCGTCCGCTGCCGCCGTCAGATCATCGGTCTTGCGGTCGAACAGACGCACCCGCCAGCCCGCATTCCAGAAAGCCTCGGCCGCGTTGCGGCCAAACCGGCCCGTTGCACCGAGGATGAGTACCGTTCCCGTCATCTCACACTCCATCAAAGACTGGGTGCAGTATGCGCCATGCGCGCGCATCGGGGAATTGTCAGGAATCGCAGAACGTGTATTCATTCGTGAATGGACAGCCGCCTGACATCGCTTGACTGGTCCCTGGTGCAAACGCTTCTGGCGGTGGCCGAAACCGGCTCCCTGTCCGAGGCAGCGCGGCAGCTCGGGATCAGCCAGCCCACCGCCGGACGCCAGGTGCGCCAGGCCGAAGAGGCGCTTGAGGTCACGTTGTTCCACCGCCAGCCGCGTGGGCTGGCACTGACGGAAACGGGCCACGCCCTGATGCCCCATGCCAGACGCATGGCCGAGGCCTTTCACGGCCTCAGCCTTGCCGCGGCGGGCCGGTCGGACCGCCTGTCCGGCCCGGTCCGCGTGACCGCCTCGGTCTTTACCGCGCACCATTTCCTGCCGGACATCCTGGCCCGCCTGCGCGCGGACGAGCCCGAGATCAGCATCGATCTCGTGCCCACCGACGAATCGGAAAACCTGCTGTACCGCGAAGCCGATATCGCGGTGCGGATGTATCGCAGCGAACAGCTGGACATCGTCACCCGCCATATCGGCGAGCTGGAACTGGGGATCTATGCCGCGACCCGCTATCTTGACCGTGCGGGGCGGCCCGAAACGCTGGCGGACCTGCTGCAGATGGATCTTGTGGGCTATGACCGGTCCGACCTGATCCTGCGCGGCATGCGCGAGATGGGCCTTGACGCCCAGCGCGACTGGTTCGCCACCCGCTGCGATCATCAAGGCGTCTATTGGGAATTGCTGCGATCCGGCTGCGGGATCGGCTTTGCCCAGGCCTGGATCGGCGAGCGCACCGCGGGGATGGAGCGGCTGTTGCCCGATCTGCCCATGCCCACGCTGCCGCTGTGGCTGGCCGCGCACGAGGCGGTGCGCACCACGCCCCGCATCCGCCGGGTCTGGGACGCGCTGGCCGATGGGCTTGCGCCCTATACCGGCCCGGTCCGCGGCATCCCGATTGACCCTTGCCGCCCCAGCGGCTAGGCGAGATGCGATCACGAAAATACCAGAGGGACGCCCGCCATGACCAACCCTTCGCTTCTCATCCTGCCCGGTGACGGGATCGGCCCCGAAGTGATGACCGAAGTGCGCAAGATCATCGACTGGTATGGCACCCGTCGCGATCTGCCCTTCGACGTGACCGAAGACCTGGTGGGCGGGGCCGCCTATGACGCGCATGGCACGCCGCTGCACGATGACACCATGGCCAAGGCGCAGGCGGTGGACGCGGTCCTGCTGGGCGCGGTGGGCGGCCCGAAATACGACACGCTCGATTTCAGCGTGAAGCCCGAGCGCGGCCTGCTGCGCCTGCGCAAGGAAATGGACCTTTTCGCCAACCTGCGGCCCGCGCAATGCTTTGACGCGCTGGCGGATTTCTCTTCGCTCAAGCGCGACGTCGTCGCCGGGCTCGACATCATGATCGTGCGCGAACTGACCAGCGGCGTCTATTTCGGCGAGCCGCGCGGCATTTTCGAGGAAGGCAATGAACGCGTGGGCATCAACACCCAGCGCTACACCGAAAGCGAGATCGACCGCGTGGCGCGGTCGGCGTTTGAACTGGCCATGCGCCGGAACAAGAAGCTGTGCTCGATGGAAAAGGCCAACGTGATGGAATCCGGCGTGCTGTGGCGCGAGGTGGTCGACCAGGTGGGCAAGGATTACCCCGAGGTCGCGCTCAGCCACATGTATGCCGATGCCGGTGCGATGCAGCTGTGCCGCTGGCCCAAGCAGTTCGACGTGATCGTCACCGACAATCTGTTCGGCGACCTGCTGTCGGATGCGGCGGCGATGCTGACCGGCAGCCTGGGCATGCTGCCTTCGGCCAGCCTTGGTGCGCCGATGGAAAACGGCCGGCCCAAGGCGCTCTATGAACCGGTGCACGGTTCGGCCCCCGACATCGCCGGCCAGGGCAAGGCCAACCCCATCGCCTGCATCCTCAGCTTTGCCATGGCGCTGCGCTACAGCTTTGACCAGGGCGACGAGGCGGCGCGGCTGGAACAGGCGGTCGAGGCCGTTCTGGCCAAGGGCCTGCGCACCGCGGACCTCTTGGGCGAAGAGGGTGTCGCCCCGGTGTCGACCTCGGAAATGGGTGATGCCATCGTCGCCGCGCTGGAGGCGAGCCTTCAAGCGTGACTCCTCTTGGGAGTCATGCTAGCGTGACAACGAGGGTACCCGATGCTGACGCCCGAAAGGATCAGGCATAAGGAGCTCCGCAAGCTTTTTGAAGGCAAACGCGCGAAGATCGGTGCAGATGTCACGCCCAAGCTGTTGCGCATCCTGGCTTCGCTCAACCAGATCGTGGCACCCGAGGAACTGACGGTCTATCGGTGCCACGAACTGAAAGGCGACAGGAAGGGCACTTTTGCGTTGCATGTCACTGCGAACTGGCGCGTGACCTTTGCGTGGGATGGGACCGGACCAACGAACGTGGACTACGAGGATTACCATGATTGACCGAGAAACCGGGCTTGGCTTTGCCCCGCCGCATCCCGGGACGATCCTGAAGGAAGACGTTTTGCCGGACCTGGGCATGACGGTAGATCAGTTTGCCGCGCATCTCGGCGTCAAGCGTGCCGGTCTGTCGGAATTGCTGAACGCACGCAAGCCGGTATCGCAGGACATGGCCATTCGGTTGGGCAAGGCGCTGAGGACCGGAGCGCGCTATTGGCTTGCGATGCAGATGCAATATGACCTCCATTACAGCATTCCTGCCAAGTCCGACGCGATCAATGTTGCGCCCTTGCGCATGACCAATGGGGGAGAGGCCGCCTGATGCCTTGCGCTGATGCTGCCGTTGTGGCTTCTGCGCAGTCGTGTCAGCGATAACGGGACATCTGCTTTGGGACCGAACGCAAAAGGGGCGCTTCTGGCCCTTCTGGCCTTTGGCATCTTCTCGGCCCATGACGTGATCGTGAAGGTGCTGGGCGTCTCTTACAGCGCCTTCCAGATCGTGTTTTTCAGCACGCTCCTGAGCTTTCCGCTGGTGACACTGATGCTGATCGGCGACAAGCGTCCGGGCACGCTGCGGCCTGTCTACCCCGGCTGGATGGCGCTGCGCGCGGTGGCAACGGTGATCACGGCCGGCACGGCCTTTTACGCCTTCTCTGCCCTGCCGCTGGCGCAGGTCTATGCCATCCTCTTTGCGATGCCGCTGCTCATCACCGTGCTGTCCGTTCCGATCCTGGGCGAACGGGTGGGCATCCGTCGCGGAGCGGCGGTCGTCGTGGGGCTGATCGGGGTCCTTGTGGTGCTGCGCCCCGGGGTCACGGAACTGAGCCTTGGGCACCTCTCGGCGCTGGTGGCCGCGACGGGCGGAGCCATGGCCTCGGTCATCGTGCGCAAGATCGGGCAGGAAGAGCGCAGTGCGGCGCTGCTCCTCTACCCGATGCTGCTGAACTTTCTCGTGATGGGGGCGCTGCTGCCGCTGGGCTATGAGCCCATGCCGGTCGTGCACCTGGGCGCGCTGGCGCTGATGTCGCTGATGGCCTTCGTCGCCTCGGCGCTGGTCATCCTCTCTTACCGGTCGGGCGAGGCGGTGGTGGTCGCGCCGATGCAGTATTCGCAGCTGCTTTGGGCGGTGCTGTACGGTGCGCTCTTCTTCGACGAATGGCCCGATATCTGGACCGCCGTCGGGGCGGCGATCATCGTCGCCAGCGGCATCTACATCGTCCTGCGCGAGGGCGGCTCGGGCGCGTCTGAGAACCGCCCGGTGCTGCAGTCACGCTCGCGCTTCGAGACGGGGACGGTGCCGCGCACCAGCGTCCTGTCGCGCAGCGCCTTCGGACACGATGCGTCGGAGGAATGAGCTTGCCAAAGGCGGCGCGCTGGGCTAGTCACCCCGCCACGGTCGGAGTGTAGCGCAGCCTGGTAGCGCACCTGCTTCGGGAGCAGGGGGTCGGAGGTTCGAATCCTCTCACTCCGACCAGGCGACGAAGGATCGGTCCTGCGCGTCCAGAATGCCTGCCCTGGCAAGGGCTGTGCTTGCGGCGCACATGCGCTGGAACTTGTCCACACTCTTGCCCCGCTTTTTACCAAACTGTTACAAAGCCGTAACAGTTCCGAGATGTGGTCGCCCTAGGGTCAGGACCCATTGAATGAGCGGTAAGCTCATGATTCACTGTTCGAAAAGGGAGCGGTGGCATGAGCAATCTCTTCTGGCTGACGGACGCGCAGATGGCGCGTCTGGAGCCCTACTTCCCG
>JAUHZO010000014.1 GCA_030425925.1 Alphaproteobacteria bacterium
GAAGCGCGCCGGGCGCTTGAGCAATCTGAGGGCTCCGCGCCCGGCGCGCTTGCCCGACCCGAAACCGACGACTATCAACCCCAAGGACTCTCGTTATGAACGAGGGACGACCGGGGGGCAGGTCACAACGCTTGCAGCTGTTTTATTGGAATATTCAATCAGCTGTATGTGGTGCCGAAAGCGCTCCGCATCGTTCAGCGCGCGCTCCACTTCCCGGATATTGTTGCTTGTCTTGAGGTCCACAGGTCACCTTAGATAAAGCAAGCCCCACGATCGGGAGAGCGAAGCACACATCGGAGACTTGCAGTGGCGTCGTATTGGTGGGATAAAGCGAGGGGTACCGAGCGGCCCGGTGCCTGCGGACGAATTGACGATGCGTGGATTTATAAATCAGGCTTCGGCTTGTTGCGTAATTTTCCAAAAGCGGTCGTATCTTGGGAATAGCCGCTACAAACCGACAAGCGTTCGCCCATATCCACGATGGCCAGCAAGGTGCCGTCGTGCACGGCCTCGTTGGGCTGATCCGCCCCGGTGCGGGTCAGGATATCGGCGCGGATCAGCCCGTGGATGGCCGCCCGTTGCGCAGGCTAGCGCAGCTGCACGCGGGCCATGCCATCGCCCCGGCGCAGGCGGCGGGCGTGCTTGACCGGCACCGTCATTTCCGCCCCCTGCAAGGCGGCGTGTATGGCGCGCAGCCGTTCGGCGGCTACCAGCTTGCGAAGCGAGGGCGACACGTTGCTCGGGCTACCCCCGCCCGCGCCTGTGGGAAGGTTGCCTGTACCAGAGGCCCCCGACGTTTCGACGGCATCGGCATAGTCCATCACCGCCGCCAGGGACGCAGGGTTGAGGATGTTCAGGACAGGGAGCAGCTTGGTACGCCAGACCTGCGCGCGAACTGGGATCACCGTGGCCTCGCCGCCGTATTCGCGGAGGGTGCCGCCCATGTCGATGTCGGCTTGCTCCACCGCGGCCAGCGCCATGCGCACAAGGCCGATGCCCGCGAGGCGGGTTCCAGTTGCCGAGGGGAACGGGGGTAGGTTGACCGGGGCTTTCTCACCGGCTTTGCGCTTTTTGGCCAGCAGGGGTTTCCTTTCTTGGTGAGGGCGGGGAGGCCCCGCCATTGTTTTCATTTTTTTTTGCATTTGGTTTCTTTGCGCGCGAATAGGGCCTTCCCCAATCTCCCCATCTTCCCCAATCTCTTTCTTTTCAGAGAGATAGAATGTGAAAGTTTGGGGAAGTGCCGGGGAAGTTGGGGAAGCCTTCCGCTGCCGAAGAGCGGTTTTCGCATATCCCTTCTTTGCCGGACGGCTCCGAAGGCCGCTTCCCCTCACCCCTCTTTGGTCACTTTGTAGAGTTTCTTCCCCAATCGTCCCCATGTGGGCGAGGGGAAGCGAGACGGGGGCCGCAAGGGGCGCGGGGTCAGAACGGCGGGGCATCTTGACGGCCCGATGGCGGTGAGGATGCTGGGCGTGAGCCGGTGGCGGTCTCCACCAGATCACCGCTATCAGGTGCCCATGTGATGCCGCGCCAGCATGAGCGGCCCACATACTTGGTGCGCTCCCAGCCCTTTTCGACCATGATATCGCCCACGGTCTTGGCCTGATAGAGCGTGCGGCCTTCTTGACCGCACCAGATTTCATAGACCTTGTAAAACTCGGTCACGTTGAGCCGCCCCGAGGCGTCTTTGACGGTCATCTCTTCAAGGAACACCCCCACCGGGTCGGCGGCCTCAAGCAACTGCGATTTGAGCCGGGTCATCGGTTCAGGCAGGTTTATGCCTTGATGCATAAACTCCTGAAACCCCGCGATCAGCCAATTCAGGATGCCCGAACCTTCGGCGCGAAGTTCGGCCTCGACCTCGCCTTGGCTGCGCTGCATTTCGGGCGGCAGGGCACGAAGGTTGACGTCGAAGGGCACAAAGACCAGCCTGCGCCGCGTGCCCTCATCCTCATCCTTGATCTTGGGTGTCCGATTGCAGGAGATGATCGGGATGCCCGTGGGCGTCCAGAAGAACGGGTCTGCATATAGCCCCCGGCTCATGCGGCGGTCGCCGCCGGTGAGGCCCTTGATCTTCTTGGCAGACAGCACGTCCCGCGCGCCCGGTTCGGTGGCGATATAGGCGCGTGCGCCGGGCAGATCGGCCTCTTCCGGCGTGGCCGCAGACGCCGTCGCATTGCCGGTTTCCAGAAACATCTCGATCTTGCAAGGCGCGGCATAGCCATCCTTGCGGCCCAGGACGTGGCTTAGGGTGTTGAGGAGGGTGGACTTGCCGTTGCCGCCCGGACCACGCAGAAGCACACAGATTTGCGCCCGGTTCTCGCCAAAAAGCGTGGCCCCAAGAAGGCGTTGCGTGCAGTCCCGGATGGCTTGATCCGGGATGATGAGGGCCATGAACGCCTCCCAACCCGGACAGCGGGCGCCGGGATCAAAGCTCGCGCCCGCGCATTTGGTGGGCAGTTTGGAGCGATCGGTCGGCTTGAGCCACGTCATTTGACTGGCGACGACTTCGGCCAAGGTGGCATCATAGGGCTTTTCCCATGCGATGACGGCGCGCAAGTCCAGATCGCCATTGGGCAGCACCATCGTCCACGGGTCGCTGTCCAAGTCCTCGACCTCGGCGCGGCGTTGGTGTTCGCAGGTTTCGAGGGCACTCTTGACCTTGGCGGCATTTCCGCACTTGGAGGCGTGGCTTCTCAGCTTGGCAGCGGCGGCAAAGCCCATCATCTGGCGCGCATCCGCAGGAGTTCGCACGAAAAGGGGCGGGCGCTTGCACGCGCAAGCCTCAATGAAGTCCTCAATTTCCTCGGGCGCGGGGTCATAGTTGGCTTGCAGATACTCGGCCTCCTCAAGCACAAGCTGGCGCAGCCGGTGCCCGATCTCGCGCGCGGCGAGGTTGCCAGAGCGGAAGGAATAGCGCGTGCCATCCCAGACCGCCCACCCCTTGCCCGAGACGAAAACCAAGTCCTCGCCATGGGCAGACAGGATGCGGGCGGCGTTGTCTTCGTCGTTCATGTGTAACTGACTGCGAACTGACATAGGCAGCCAAAAAGGATTGATTGAATTCTTGATGTGTTCGTTCGATGCCATGTCGACCTCCTCCATCAAGACGATCGCATTTGCCGTGCACGCAAGACCTGCGCGACACGTTCCAAGGCACCAGTTTGACGATTGGCGAGAGCTTCGATCGCGAGGAACGCTGGCAAAAATCGCTCACCGTGCGTCTGCACGAGATCGGCAGCGATGAAGAGAGCGGTTTCCAAATCCTTTGAGCATGCTCCAGAATCTTTGAGCATTGCAACGGGGCTGTTAAAGTGCGTGAGGGGCTTCATCCATTTTCTCCGATTGAAACACGGGGGGATAGAGATCGAATGAAACGCCTAAGCACTTCTGACATGAGCGAGCGCTAACGCACTCGGCAAAACGGCCCATGTTTAAGGATTTGATTTAAATACATATTCTTTGAAGTGCGGTGTTACGTCCGGCCAACCCACCCCCTGTACCGTAGTTTGGCCTTTTGTATTTATGCCCAAGGATGTCTGCGCGGATTCGGTCATCTATTCTGGCTGCCAATAGTGCATCTTCCACATAATGACGGAGGGAATAGGCAACGTGTTTTTCGGTTTCCTTGAGCCCATTGGTCTTCAGATACTTGTTTACAAGTGCGCTCCACGAGCCTGTTTTGTTCCGGTAACGACTTACTCCACCACGTGCGCGAATACGGGTTGCGGCTTCTAAGGATACGCCAAGCAAAGGTATATCGCGTGCTGTGTTTATTACTTTGAGTTGTAGGCCGTTTGGGGCTACGCGCCAATATGGAATATCTGATTCCAGTATAATGTCCTCAATGGGCGCATCAGTGATTTCTGAGGGACGCAGCCCGGTATTCACCATGACAAGGAGGACATCGCGTGCGTCTTCATTCAAACCGTCCAAGGCTCCACGAGCTAAAAGCCGTCCGGTGACCCACTCGCGGCTGAAAGGTGGTGTGGTGCCTTTGTCAATGCCGTCAAGCCGAAGCCCTTTGAAAGGATTGACATATTCGCTCTCGGTCAGGCTCGCCCATGTCGCGATCATTTGCGAAAGATGCGTGAAGTCTTTGTTCGCGCTTTCGACTTTCATGCCCGATTTGATGCGCTCGCTCCACCATTTGCGGAATTTCAAGGCCGCAGACCTGTCGATTTTCTCCAATGGAGCATCCTTGGGGGCTTTCAATTCAGTGCCATGGAAGACGTTGAGAAAGTTTCGCACCGCTCGTTGTCGTGGAAGGAACCACTTGTGTTTTTGGGCCTCCGACTTTTGCAGGTGCCTCGTTTCGGTCAAGACAACGAAGGCGGTAAGCACCTCATTCAAGCTTGGCAAGACGTTCGGCACGGTGCCCAAGACAGCTGATGCTTTTTGAACCGAAGCAGTCGAGATACCGTTTTCGCCCAGTTCGAGGACTCTGCGCACGAGAGACTCGGGGTCTTCCAGAAGGGTTTCGAGAGGCACGTAAGGATAACCCTTCGTCTCGCAAAGCCGTTTCGTTGCTAGAAAGTGAGCACGCTGCGCGCCTTGATCCCCAGCCAGCGCGGCCTCCCATTCTGCTAGTTTCTGAGCCTCGACCTGAGGGGCTAGAGATTTGGCTTCGGACAAGCTGTCCGTCCGAAGCGCAACACGAACTTGGCTCACAGGATGTCCGTCCTGCCCGCGCGCAACCGAAGCGAACCGTTTTGGGACGCGTTTTACCCAGTAGTATCTTCCCTTGACGCATGTAAGTCCCAAGTCGACACCCCCTGCACCAGATGTTCGCACCAATGTGTTGATGCAAATGTTGATGTTTTTCTGAGGATGCGAAGCTCTGCCTAGAGCCTGAAATCCCTCAAGGTATTGTTTTCCAACACCTATTAACATCTGGTAAACAAGAATAATGGCGGAGAGACAGGGATTCGAACCCTGGGTCCCCGTGAAGGGACAACGGTTTTCGAGACCGCCCCGTTCGACCACTCCGGCACCTCTCCGCGGGGGTCAGGGTAGGGGGCGTGTAGCGGCTCTGAACGGCGCATGCAACCGCGAAATTTCATCCCGGCGCATGGTGTGGCGGGCCTTGGATTCGCCCCGCCGTCCCCATACTCTGACGGGCACAGGAACAAGGATGCCGTGATGTTCAGACGCCTCGCCTTACTGCTTTGCCTGCTCTGGGCCGCCTCTGCGCCGTCGGCACAGACGGCCGACGATCTGCTTGACACGCTGCGGGTGCCGCAGATGCTGGAGATCATGCGCGCCGAGGGGCTGGCCTATGGCGACGAGATGGCCCGCGACATGTTCGGCACCGCGCCGTCGCGGCGCTGGACGGCGCTGATCGACGACATCTACGACACCGCCAAGATGGACCGCATCGTGCGGCGCGAGTTCGGGGCGGCCATCGACGGCACCGACCTGGCCCCGCTCAGCGCCTTTTTCGGGTCCGACGAAGGCCAGCGGGTGATGGCCCTGGAGCTGGGCGCGCGCGAGGCGATGATCGACGACGCGGTGGAAGAGGCCGCCCGCGCCACCTTCCGCGATCTGGCCGGCAGCGATGACGAGACGCTGGCGCAGATCGACCGCTTTGTCGCCGCCAACGACCTGCTCGAGGCCAATGTGGCGGGTGCGCTCAACGCCTCGTTCCAGTTCTATCGCGGGCTGGTGGATGGCGGTGCCTTTGCGATGAGCGAGGCGGACATCCTGGCCGATGTCTGGGCGCAGGAATCCGAAACCCGCGACGACACGCGGGAATGGCTCTATGGCTTCATGCTGCTGGCCTATCAGCCGCTGGAGCGGGAGACGCTCGAGGCGTATGTCGCGCTTTCGGCCTCGCCCGAGGGACGGGCGCTGAACCGGGCGCTGTTTGCCGGGTTCAACCAGATGTATGACGACATCTCTTACGCGCTTGGCCTTGCCGCCGCGCAGCAGATGAAGGGCGAGGATCTGTAGCGCGCTTGTCCCGGAGCCGGGTCAGCCGGATCCCGCCTCGGGCCCGGAGAGCGTCGGGCCGAACCGGTGATCCGGGGACGGCAGGTCGGGTGTGGTGAGCCCGTCCTCGCTCCAGCCCGCGGCATAGACCGCCTCGGCATCGGCCGCCGTCATCCGCGCGGGTGTCTCTGTCAGCTTGCGGACATAGAGCAGGAGCGGACGCATGCGGTCGTCTGCCGTGGTTGCGTCCGGGTCGTCGATCAGCGCGGCCAGGCGGTCGGCCTCGATGCCGAAGGCGCGGGCAAAGGCGACATGGGCATTCAGGCAGAACCCGCAGGCATTGAGCGCCGAGACATAGGCCGCGATCAGTTCGCGTTCGCCGATGCCGAGCGCACCGTCGGCCCGCAGCACCATGTCGGTGAAGCCCATCAGCTCGGCGCGTCCGCGGGGAAACCGCGCGAAGACGTCCCCAAGGCTGGCCGTGGTGGGCAGGGAGGGGAAGAGATGTGTCATCGGGCCGCCTCGCGGGTCAGGAAAAGGTGTCTCAAGACTGCGCGGGGCGCAGGACGATGGCAAGCGGCGCGCGATCGGGGCGTTTCTGCAGGGAGATGGGTCTTGACTTGCGCGCGCATTGCCGGGATAAGGCCCGCTATCGAAGACGGGGCGCTGCCCCGTTTTCGTGCTTTAGGCAACATCGTCTTGTAGAGAGACGCGCAGTCCGAGGCGGGATCACTCCCGGAAACGGCCCCGAGGGGCGGCCACAGGACGCGGCAGACAAGGGAAGACGCGTTATGTTCGCGGTGATGAAGACCGGCGGCAAGCAGTACAAGGTTCAGTCGGGCGATGTGCTCCGGGTGGAAAAGCTGGCCGCAGACGCGGGTGAAACCGTGCAGTTCAACGAAATCCTGATGCTGGGGGGCGACACGGTTGTGGTCGGCAGCCCTCTGGTCGATGGCGCGGCCGTGCAGGCCGAGGTCGTGGACCAGATCAAGGGCGACAAGACGATCAACTTCGTCAAGCGCCGCCGCAAGCACAGCTCGCAGCGCACCAAGGGCCACCGACAGCAGCTGACGCTGCTGCGCGTGACCGAGATCCTGGCCTCGGGCGGCGACGCCACCGGCGTCAAGGCGGCCCTGGGTGCCGGATCCGTGGCCGCGATGGTCGCCGCAACGGCAAAGGCCGACGCCCCGAAGGCCGAGGCCGCTGCCAAGGCAGACGACGCGCCTGCGGCAGAGGCACCGGCAGCCGAGGCCCCCGCGGTCGAAGCGGTCAAGCCCGCCAACCTGCTGGACGCCGCCCGCGACGGCCAGCCCGACGATCTCAAGCGCATTTCCGGCGTGGGCCCCAAGCTCGAAGGCCTGCTGCACGAAAACGGCGTCTTCCACTTTGACCAGATCGCCGCTTGGACCAGCGAAGAGATCGCCTATATGGACGACAAGCTGTCGTTCAAGGGCCGGATCGAACGTGACAACTGGATCGAACAGGCGGCCGGGTTCGTCGCCGAGACCAAGGAACAGGAGTAACACCTCATGGCACACAAGAAAGCTGGCGGTTCCTCCCGCAACGGTCGCGATTCCGTAGGACGCCGTCTGGGCGTCAAGCTCTATGGCGGCCAGCACGCCATTCCCGGCAACATCATCGTGCGTCAGCGCGGCACCAAGTTCTGGCCGGGCGAAGGTGTGGGCATGGGCAAGGATCACACGCTCTTTGCCACCGTCGACGGTGCCGTGACCTTCCACAAGGGCCTCAAGGGCCGAACCTTTGTATCGGTTCTGCCGATGGCGGAGGCCGCGGAATAAGCCGACCTTAAGGTCTGACACAGACAAGGGGATCGGCAAACCGGCCGGTCCCTTTTGTCGTATTGGCGACAGGGATCGGTCAAGAGACGGACAGAATCGGCCGTTACGCGCCGTCAGAGCGCAGGCGGCCAGGACCAGGAGGAGGGTCTTGATGGGACTCGACGCGATCCACGACCAACCGATTGTTGCAACCGACCGGTTCGACCTGCGCCCGGTGCGCCTGTCGGACATGGGCCTGCTGGACTTCTATGCCGGGGACGAACGGGTGGCCCGCATGACCACCTCGATCCCGCATCCCTATCCGCCCGGCGCGTCGGAGGCGTTTGTCAACCGCGCCATGGCACCGGACCGGGACGAGGACATCTGGATCATGGACGGTGCCAAGGACGGGCGCTCGGAACTGATGGGGGTGATCGCGCTGGAGCGGATGGACCGCAACCAGTCCGAAGTGGGATATTGGGTGGCGCCGCCGTTCTGGAACACCGGGCTTGCCTCCGAAGCCGTGCGCGCATTGGTGGAGGCCAACCCGATGCGCAACGCCACGATGTTTGCCAGCGTCTTCCAGGACAACCCGGCCTCGGCCCGGGTGCTGGTGAATTGCGGCTTTGAATATATCGGCGATGCCGAGGCGTTCTCGGTGGCACGCAACGCCAAGGTTCCGACCTGGACCTATCTGCTCAAGCTGACCTGAGCCGCGATGGGTGAGATCACCCATCTTCCCTTGGTCCGCCGCCGGCGCTATGCGTCATGTGCCGTGGTCACG
Source organism: Alphaproteobacteria bacterium (assembly GCA_030425925.1). Lineage (GTDB taxonomy): Bacteria > Pseudomonadota > Alphaproteobacteria > Rhodobacterales > Rhodobacteraceae > JAUHZO01. Next base: position 8,491 of record JAUHZO010000014.1, read on the forward strand.
AGCCGAAAGCCGATCCGATGAAATTCCTCGATCTCTGCAAGGTCTATATCCGCTCGGGCAGTGGCGGGAACGGGGCGATCAGCTTCCGGCGCGAGAAGTTCATCGAATATGGCGGGCCGGACGGCGGCGATGGCGGCAAGGGCGGCAGCGTCTGGGCCGAAGCGGTGGACGGTCTGAACACGCTGATCGACTTCCGCTACCAGCAGCACTGGTTCGCGCAGAACGGGCAGGGCGGCATGGGCCGGGCCCGCACCGGCAAGGATGGCGCGGATATCGTGCTGCGGGTTCCCGTCGGCACCGAGATCCTCGACCTCGGGGACGATCTTGGCGACGACATGGCCGACGACGGCGATGACGCCGAAGAGGTGGTGCTGGCCGACCTGACCGAGCTGGGCCAGCGCGTGCTGCTGGCCAGGGGCGGCAATGGCGGCTGGGGCAACCTGCAGTTCAAGACCGCCACCAACCAGGCCCCGCGCCGTGCCAATTCCGGGCAGCCGGGGGTGGAGCGGACGCTGTGGCTGCGGCTGAAACTGATTGCCGATGTGGGGCTGGTGGGGCTGCCCAATGCGGGCAAGTCCACGTTCCTCGCCGCCACCTCGAACGCGCGGCCCAAGATCGCGGACTACCCCTTTACCACGCTGCATCCGAACCTCGGTGTCGTGGCGGTGGACAATACCGAATTCGTGGTGGCCGACATCCCCGGCCTGATCGAAGGCGCGCATGAGGGCCGCGGCCTGGGCGATCTGTTCCTCGGCCATATCGAACGCTGCGCGGTGCTCTTGCACCTGGTGGACGGCACCTCGGGCTCGCTGGTGGAGGATTACCACACCATCGTCGACGAGTTGGAGGCCTATGGCGCGGGCCTGTCGGACAAGCCGCGCCTGGTGGCGCTGAACAAGATCGACGCGCTCGATGACGAGGAACGCGCCTTTCTGCGCGACGAATTGCGCGAGGCGGGGGCGGACGAGGTGCTGCTGATGTCGGGGGTCACGCGCGAAGGTGTGACCGAGGTGCTGCGCGCGCTGCGCCCGCATGTCGAAGCGCGCCGCGCCGCCGACCGCCCGGCGACCGAGGATGACGGCGAGGACGGCGCATGGACACCCTGAGCACGGCGCGCCGCGTGGTGGTCAAGATCGGCTCGGCGCTGCTGGTGGACCGCGGCAGCGGGGCGCTGCGCACCGGCTGGCTGGCCGCCATGGCGCAGGACATCGCCGCGCTGAAGGCGCGCGGGGTGGACGTGGTGCTGGTCTCGTCCGGGTCCATCGCGTTGGGGCGCGGCGTGCTGGGCCTGCCGATGACGGAGCTGGCGCTGGAACACTCCCAGGCCGCTGCCGCCGTGGGCCAGATCCGCCTGGCCCGCGCCTGGGAAGAGGCGCTGGCCCCCCACGGGCTGACCGCGGCGCAGGTGCTGGTCACGCTGGAAGACAGTGCCGACCGCCGCCGCTACCTGAATGCGCGGGCCACGCTGTCGGCGCTCCTGGGCTTTGGCGCGGTGCCCATCGTGAACGAGAACGACACCGTGGCCACGGACGAGATCCGCTATGGCGACAATGACCGCCTCGCCGCCCAGGTCGCGGCGACGGTGGGCGCGGACGTGCTGGTGCTCTTGTCGGACGTGGACGGGCTTTACACCGGCAATCCCAATGACGACCCCGCCGCCATCCGGCTGGACCGCGTGGACCGCATCACGCCCGAGATCGAGGCAATGGCGGGCGATGCCGGCTCGGGCCTGTCGAAAGGCGGCATGAAGACCAAGGTGATGGCGGCCAAGACCGCCACCGCTTCGGGCTGCGCCATGGCGATCACCCATGGCGCGGCGGACCATCCCCTGCGACGGCTGGCCGCGGGCGGGCCCGCCACCTGGTTCACCCCGCAGACCGATCCGCACACGGCCCGCAAGCGCTGGATCGCCGCGATGAAGCCGCAAGGCGCGCTACTGGTGGACGAGGGTGCGGCGCGGGCCCTGGCGGATGGCAAGTCGCTGCTGCCCGCCGGTCTGCGCGCGGTCGAAGGCGCGTTTGGCCGGGGCGATCCGGTCACGTTGCGCGTGACAACCGGCGAGACGCTGGGGCAGGGCCTGTGCCGCTACACCAGCGACGAGGCCACCGCCATCGCCGGGCGCAAGAGCAGCGAGATCGAGGCGGTTCTGGGCTATTCCGGACGCGCCGTGCTGATCCACCGCGACGACATGGCGCTCTGACCCGCGCCTTGCTAGAGTTTGCCGCAATCGTTTTGTGAGGCTGCCATGACAGACCAGACCGACATCCAGACCCTGATGCACGATATCGGCGCGCGCGCCCGCGCGGCGGCGGCTGAGCTGGCCTTTGCCACGCCAGAGGCCAAGCGGCAGGCGCTGGAGGCGGCGGCCGACGCGGTCTGGGCCGCGCGGGCCGAGATCGTCGACGCCAACGCCAAGGACCTGGCCTTTGGCCGCGACAAGGGGCTGTCGGACGCGATGATGGACCGGCTGATGCTGGACGAGGCGCGGATCAAGGGCATCGTGGACGGTCTGCGCGCGGTGGCGGCGCAGGACGATCCGGTGGGGCAGGTGATGGCGGAATGGGACCGGCCCAACGGGCTGACCATCCGCCGCGTGCGCACGCCGCTGGGCGTGATCGGCGTGATCTACGAGTCGCGGCCCAACGTGACGGCGGATGCCGGGGCGCTTTGCCTGAAATCGGGCAATGCGGTGATCCTGCGCGGCGGCTCGGAGAGCTTTCACTCGTCAGGCGCGATCCACGCCTGCCTCGTGGCGGGCCTGCGCGCCACCAGCCTGCCCGAAGACGCCATCCAGCTGGTGCCCACGCGCGACCGCGCGGCGGTGCGCGCGCTGCTGGGCATGACCGAGCATGTGGACGTGATCGTTCCGCGGGGCGGCAAGGGGCTGGTGGGCCTTGTGCAGGCCGAGGCACGGGTGCCGGTCTTTGCCCATCTCGAAGGGATCGTGCACATCTACATCGACAAGGCCGCCGATCCGGTCACATCCCTTGCCGTGGTGAAGAACGCCAAGACCCGGCGCACCGGCATCTGCGGTGCCGCCGAATGCCTGCTGATCCATCGCGATGCCGTGGACACGGTGGGCCAGGGCGTGATCCGTGCCCTGCTGGACCTGGGTGTGGAGGTGCGCGCCGACGAGACGCTGCAGGCCATCCCGGGCACGGTGGCGGCAACGGCTGACGACTGGGGCCGCGAGTATCTCGACATGATCATCGCGGCGCGGGTGGTGGACGATGTGGACGGCGCGATTGCCCATATCCGCAGCCATGGCTCGAACCACACCGATTGCGTCCTGACCGAAGACACGGCCGTGCGCGACCGCTTCTTCGAACGGCTCGACAGTGCGATCCTGATGCACAACGCCTCGACCCAGTTTGCCGATGGCGGCGAGTTCGGCATGGGGGCCGAGATCGGCATCGCCACCGGCAAGCTGCACGCGCGCGGGCCCGTGGGTGCCGAACAGCTGACCAGTTTCAAGTACCTCGTCGCCGGCGACGGCGCGGTGCGGAGCTGATCACTGCCTGCGCAGGTCGAGCCGCAGTTTGGACGCGTCGCCGCGGACATGGGCCTTGAAGCCGCGGGGCGGGGCAAGCATGGCCAGCATGGCGAACTGCACCTTGTCCGGCGTGATGTCGCCCAGCGGTGTCGGCGTGCCAAGCTGCGCCCAGAGCGCCGCGTTCAGCTGCACCCGCGGCCCGGTGCCGGTCAGCGACCAGCCCTGATCGTCGCGCAGGATGCGCACGGTGCCGCCCTGCAGCAGCGCGGCCTCGCAGCACAGGTAGGCCAGGTAGACCAGCTGCACCTCGCCCCGCGGCACATCTTCGCGCGGGCCCCATTCGGCGTTCATGCGGCTGCCGGTGCAGATGTCGCGCAGGTTGCCTTCGACCTCGTTGCGCCCCATCATCTGGGTTTCGCCCGCATGGCCGAAGGCGATGCGGAAAAACCGGATACGGGCCGCGGCATTGGCGCAGCTGTCCTGGATCAGCGTCATCTCGGGCACGGCCTGAAGCCCGCCCGAAAGCGCCATGAGTTCCAGCCCGTTCTGGATTGCGCCGACCGGGCTGATCAGGTCATGACACAGGCGCGAGCCCACAAGGGCCGCAAGGGTGGCGGGGCCGTCCGTCATGCATGGTCTCCTGTAGCTGGAGGAAAAATGAACGATCTGAACGCGATACTCGAACCTGGCATGCTGGTCCGGAATCCCGACGCCCCGGAATGGGGGATCGGGCAGGTCCAGTCCAATATAGGCGGAAAGATCACGGTCAACTTCCGCGAGGCGGGCAAACTGGTGCTGGATGGTACACGTGTGACCCTGCTTCCTGATGGTGATGACTAGCCTAAGGCGTGAGTCGTTTAAGAAATCTTAACGCCTGAGGCGTACAAGCGACAGGTGGTGCCAAGCGGGCTGTACAAACACCGGGTCCTGACCCTAGAACCGCTGCATGGTGGATGCGAGCACAGCCAAGGCGCCGGGTGGGCAGGAGTTTGCGGTGCGGCTGGCGCAGGGCGCGGCCGAGATCGAGGCCGCGCAGCGCCTGCGCTATCAGGTCTTTGTCGAGGAACTGGGCGGCGACGGTCCGCTGGTGGATCATGACGCGCGTCTGGAACGCGACCGGTTCGATCCGTTCTTCGATCACCTGATCGTGACCGACGAGGCGGCCGGAGGGCAGGTCGTCGGCGTCTACCGGCTGTTGCGCGACGACCAGGCGCGGGCCGCCGGGCAGTTCTATTCCGAAGACGAATACGACCTCGCCCCGCTGCGGGCCGGCGGACGGCGGCTGATGGAGCTGGGCCGCAGCTGCCTGCATCCCGACTATCGCGGCGGCGCGGCGATGTTCCAGCTCTGGCAGGGGCTGGCGGATTACGTGCTGGACCACGGGATCGAGATCATGTTCGGCGTGGCCAGCTTTCACGGCACCGACCCGCAGGCGCTGGCACGCCCCCTGTCGCTGCTGCATCACCGCCATCTGGCCCCGCCGGATCTGCGTGTGCGCGCGCGGGAGTTCCAGCCGATGGACCTGGTGGCAGAGGCCGATCTGGACCGGCGTGCGGCGCTGATGGAACTGCCGCCGCTGATCAAGGCCTATCTGCGGCTGGGCGGGTTTGTCGGCGAAGGCGCGTTTGTCGACCATGCCTTCAACACCACCGATGTCTGCCTCGTGATGGACACCGCCCGGATGAGCGCGCGGCAGCGCGGCCTCTACGTGCGGGACCGTGCGCCATGAGCCCGACCTGGGACGAAGGTGACCGCCCCGACCTGCCGCCCGTCACCGCCGCCGGCTGGCTGCGTGTGGCGCTGCGCGGCGGGGTCATCGTCGCGGTGCTGGGGGCGGGGTTGGCGCTGATGCTGCTCTTGCGGCTGATCGAACGCCCGGTCTTTGGCCTGACGCGGCCTGTGACGCCGTGGATCACGGTGCTGGTCTGCAGGATCGTGCTGCGCGTGATGGGGCTGGCCGTCACGTGTCGCGGCGCGCCGATGACGGGGCGCGGCGCGCTGGTGGCCAATCATACCGGATGGCTGGACATCTTCGTGCTGAATGCCCGGAGGCCGCTTTACTTTGTCTCGAAATCCGAAGTCGCGGGCTGGCCCGGCATCGGCATCCTGGCCCGGGCCACCGGCACGCTGTTCATCACCCGCGATCCGCGCGATTCCCAGGCCCAGGCCGCGCGGCTCGAAGACCGGCTGATGCAGGGGCACCGGATGCTGTTCTTTCCCGAAGGCACCTCGACCGATGGCCGCCGAGTGCTGGCCTTCCGCACGCCGCTCTTTGCCGCCTTCCTGTCCGAGCGGCTGCGGCACGAAATGTCGCTTCAGGCGATCAGCGTGGTCTACCACGCCCCGGCGGGCTGCGATCCCCGGTTCTACGGCTGGTGGGGCGACATGGCGTTTGGCCCCTCGCTGGTGCAGATGCTGGCGCAGCGCCGCCATGGCCGGGTGACGCTGATCCATCGCCCGCCGGTGCGGGTGGACAGCTTTCCCAACCGCAAGACACTGGCGGCGCATCTGGAGGCGCAGGTGAGGGCGGGCCATGCCGAGGCGCTGGCGACGGCCTGAGCCAGCGGCGCGCTCACAGCATTGCGTCGCGCAGCGCGAGCAGGGCGGCCGAGGGGTCGTCGCCGGTCCAGATCTCTTCGCCGATGCCGAAGAAATCCGTCATCGGGGCCAGGCGGCGCACCGATTCGACGTCCAGCCCGCCTTCGGCCACCACCGGCAGTTCGATCATCTCGGACCACCAGCCGAACAGGTCGGGCGGGGCCAGTTCGCCATCGCCCAGCGCACCGCTGACCGGGCCGAAGGCCACGTAATCCGCCCCGTGCTCACCCGCCGTCATCCCGGCATGGCGCGACTGGCCGCAATAGGCGCCGACAATGGCGTCATGGCCCAGCGTCTTGCGCGCGGTGCGGACCGAGCGCGCACCGTCGCCCAGATGCACCCCGTCAAGCCCCAGCCGCTCGGCCAGTACAACATGCGTGTCGATCACCAGCGCCACGTCAAAGCGGTGCGCCACATCGCGCAGGGCATCGGCCGCGCGCATCAGGCGGTCTTCGTCGCGGGTCGCCAGGCTGAGGCGCAGGCAGGCCACCTCTGTCACGTCCAGAACCCGCGACAGCTCGGCCGGGAACCGGCCGAGATCGAACTCCGGCGGGGTGATCAGATAGATCTGCGGCGTCTCGGCGGCGGGCATCGGCGGCTCCTTGCTGGTCTGGAGCGCGGATGTACCGCAGCGCGCGGCGCTTGGCCATGACAATTCGCGCAGTCCCGCCGGCCGCGCCGCGCGGCTGGACGCGGGGCCGGCGCGCGGTTAGACAGCCGCGGTTGCACAGGAGGTCACGATGCCCAGCCCGACGCCCCAACCGGTCTTTGTCCTGGTCCGCCCGCAGATGGGCGAGAATATCGGTGCCGCGGCGCGGGCGATGTGGAATTTCGGGCTCGACCGGATGCGCCTTGTGGCGCCGCGCGACGGCTGGCCCAATCCCGCCGCAGTGGCGATGTCCAGCGGGGCGGGGCGGCTGCTGGACGACGCGCAGCTGACCGGAAGCATCGCCGACGCCGTGGCCGATTGCACCTGGGTGCTGGCCACAACCGCGCGTCCACGCGACCTGACCAAGGAGGTTCTGACGCCCGAGGAAGCCATGGCCGAGGCTCGCGCGCGGGTGGGTGCGGGACAGAAGGTGGCAGTGCTGTTCGGCCCGGAACGCGCCGGGCTGGAGAACGAGGACATCGCGCAGGCCAACGCCATGGTCTCGGTCCCGGTGAACCCGGCCTTTGCCTCGCTGAACCTCGCACAATGCGTGCTGCTGTGCGCTTATGAATGGCAGCGCGCCACTGCGCCCGGCACGGCCCGCGTGACCGAAATGGCGGGCACCGACTGGGCCGAGGCGCACGAGATCGACCATCTGGCGCGGCATTACGAGGACCGGCTGGACGAGGCGGGGTTCTTCTTTCCCGCCGCCAAGGCGCAAAGCATGAAGACCAACCTGCGCAACATGTGGTCGCGCCTGCCGCTGACCCGGGCGGATGTGCAGATGCTCCACGGCATGATGCGGCAGGTGGTGCGCTGGAAACAAAAGGCGGACTGAGCGGGGGAGCGCCCAGTCCGCAGTATGACACCGGTCAGGGAGGAGAACCCGGTGCGTGGGGAAGGTCCGGCTCAGTAGCCGTAGGATTTCTTGTAGACCGGGCCGCAGGCGCGGTTCTGCAGGTACTTGGCCGACACCCAGTAGGCGTGGTGGTCAATCACCACCTTGGCCCAGCCACGGCTGTAGGCGACAACATGCACGCGGGTGCAGGGCGAGAACGTGCCCAGAACCTTGTAATGCGTGCCGGGGCCCGAACGGGCGTTCAGCTTCACACCGTGGTCCACCCAGTAGGTGGTGGCCGAGGCAGCGCCGGCGGTCAGGCTGGCGGCGGCGATCAGGGCGGCGGCAAGGGTCTTTTTCATCTCAATGGTCCTTCGGCAGGAGGGTGTGGGGAAGCGTTTGGTATTTCAAGGTCTTGCGTCTTTCTGGACCCACCATAGCGCAGCGCGACCGGGGCGCATAAGTCGGGTATTCCTCCGTCCGGAATACCTGACCCTGCGACCGGGCGGCGCGGGCGCTTGAAGCTGCCCCGAGGCAGGACTAGTGTCCGCGCAAACGGAGAGGGCCATGGCGGAAAAACGCAAGCTTTTCGAGGAAGTGGGCAGCGGCGCGCGGGCAGCGGACAGCCCCGCGGGCGGCATGATCGATGCCGGGCGGCGCGGGGCGCGGGGCGCGATCCGGGTCTGGCTGATGGTGCTGTTTGCCCTGGTGGTGGTGATGATCGCCGTGGGCGGGCTGACCCGGCTGACCGATAGCGGGCTGTCGATCACCGAATGGCGTCCGCTGACCGGCGCGCTGCCGCCGCTGAGCGCCGAGGCCTGGCAGGCCGAGTTCGACAAGTACCGCCAGATCCCGGAATACCAGTTGCAGAACAAGGGCATGTCGATGTCCGAGTTCCAGTTCATCTACTGGTGGGAATGGGGGCACCGCCAGCTGGGCCGGGTGATCGGCCTGGTCTGGGCCGTCGGGTTCCTTGGCTTCGCTCTTGCCCGCCAGATGCCGCGCGGGCGCGCGGGGCTTGGCCCCTTGATGGGGGCCGTGTTTGCCGTCGTGGTGGCGATTCTGGCGCAGCTGCCCTATGTGCAGGCTGCCTTGGGCACATTGCCGGGCTTCGATGCCGATGCCGTCAGCTTTGGCGCGGGGCTTTCGGCGGCGGTGTTTGCGCTTGGCTATCTTCTGGCCCCTGCCGCCGACTGGACGGCGCGGTTGCTGTTCCTGGGGCTACTGGGCGGTCTTCAGGGTTTCATCGGCTGGTGGATGGTCTCCAGCGGGCTGGGGGGTGAGATGCTGGACGTGGCGTCCTATCGCCTGGCGACGCATCTGGGCCTGGCCTTCGTGATCCTGGGCCTGATCGCCTGGCACGTCTTTTCCCTCGGGCATGACGAGCGGGACCTGATGCAGGCCCGGCGCGGGGCCGAGACGCGGCTGTTCTCGATGACCACCGGCCTGATGCATCTTGCGTTCCTGCAAATCCTGCTGGGCGCGCTGGTGGCGGGCATCGACGCCGGGCGCACCTATAACGACTGGCCGCTGATGGCCGGGGGATTTCTACCGCCCTATCCGTTCGAGCTTGAACCGGTCTGGCGCAACCTGTTCGAAAACGCAGGACTGGTGCAGTTCCTGCACCGGATGGCGGGCTATCTGCTGTTTGTCTTCGGTGTGGTGGTCTGGCTGCGCGGACGGCGTTCGGCCAATGGCGACACGCGCTTCCGGGTGAACGCGGTGTTTGCGATGCTGTGCGTGCAGATGGTTCTGGGCGTGGTCACGGTGCTCTACATGGCGCCCTGGCAGATTGCGATTCTGCATCAACTGGGGGCGGTGGCGCTTTGGGCGCTGATCTTGCGCGCACGCTTTGCAGCGCGCTATCCGGCAGCGCAATCGGTCCGGGGGAGGACGGCATGACGGCCTATGACGCATTGATGCGCTTTCAGCGCGAGACCGAGGCGCTGTCGGCGGTGGCCGAACGGCTGGCCTGGGATCAGGAGACGATGATGCCCCGCGCCGCCGCCGACCAGCGCGGCGAGGAAAGTGCCGCGATGGAGGCGGTGCTGCACGCCCGCCGCACCGATCCGCGCCTGGCCGAGTGGCTGGAGGCCATCGACGACACCGCGCTGGACGCAACCGCGCAGGCGCAGCTGCGGCTGATCCGGCGCGGTTTTGCCCGCGCCAGCCGCGTGCCGGCCGATCTGGTCGCCGCGCTGGCGCGCCAGACCAGCGTGGCCTTCGGCGTCTGGGCGCAGGCGCGCGCCGCCGATGACATGGCCGCCTTTGCCCCCACGCTGACCGACATCGTGCGGCTCAAGCGTGAAGAGGGCCAGGCGCTGGCCGACGGCGGCGACGTCTATGACGCGTTGCTGGACGATTACGAACCCGGCGCCAGCAGCGCCGAGCTGTCGCGCATGTTCGACGCGCTGCGCCCGCCCCTGGTGGCGCTGCGCGAACGGGTGCTGGACCGTCCCGCCCCGGCGACCCTGCAGGGCCGCTTTGACGCCGCGGCGCAGCTGGAGCTGTCGCGCGGGCTGGCGCAGGCCTTCGGTTTCGACCTTGACGGCGGGCGGATCGACATGTCGGTGCATCCGTTCAGTTCGGGCGGGGGGCGGGATGTGCGCATCACCACCCGCACGCTGCCCGAGGATCCCTTCAACTGCATCTATTCCACCATCCATGAAACCGGCCATGGCTGTTACGAACAGAACATCGACGCCGCCTACCAGCTGACTCCGCTGGGCCATGGCGTGTCGATGGGGGTGCATGAAAGCCAGAGCCGGATCTATGAAAACCAGCTGGGCCGTTCGCGCGCGTTCACCGGCTGGCTGTTCGCCAGGGCGCGGGACACGTTCGGCGATATCGGCGTGGCGGACGAAACCGCCTTTTACGCCGCGGCAAACGGCGTGCATCGCGGCTATATCCGTACCGAGGCGGACGAGGTGCAATACAACCTGCACATCCTTCTGCGCTTTGACCTGGAACAGGCGCTGATCCGCGACAACCTGCAGGTAGGCGATCTGGAAGCCGCCTGGAACGACCGGTTCGCCGCCGATTTCGGCTATGCCGTGGACAAGCCCTCGAACGGGGTGTTGCAGGATGTGCATTGGGCGGCGGGGCTGTTCGGCTATTTCCCCACCTACACGCTGGGCAATGTCTATGCCGGATGCCTGCACGCCGCGCTGCGCGCCGATCTGCCCGATCTCGACGCGCAGATGGCGCAGGGCGATCTGTCGGCGGCCACCGGTTGGCTGCGGGACAAGGTGCAGCGCCATGGCGGGCTCTACTCGCCGCGCGATCTGATGACCCGCGCCTGCGGCACAGCACCCAGCGAGGCCCCGCTGCTGGACTATCTGGAGAGCAAGTACAGCGCGCTCTACGGGGTGTAGACCGGGGGTGACGGCCTTGCTGCCGGGGTCAGAAACACCCCGATATCCAGGTCACCGCCTCGCGCACGACGGGGTCGTTCCGGCGCGTGGCGTGGTAGGCCAGCCAGACGCTGCACTCCGACCCGTCGCTGTCACGCCACAGGTGAAGGTTCGGCACGCGTTCGGCAAAGGCCCGGGGCAGGGCGCAGACCAGCGGCTGATCGCGCATCACCTGCAGCGCCACGTTCAGCCCGGGCACGACGATGCGCGCCGGGGCATCGAACACCTCGGTCAGGTCGGTCCGGAACGGATCGCGCCCGGGGGCCGGTTCGATGCGCATCCAGCCCTTGGGGTCCGCCGCAAAGCGGGTGTCGCAATACAGGCCGAAATCCTGCGTCGCCAGGCGCTTGCGCACGATCCGGCCTTCCTTGGGCTGGTCGGTCGTGATCAGGATATCGGTCTCGCCAAAGGCAAGCGAGCGTGCCCCCATGCCCACGGTCAGCCGCACATGTGGATGCTCGTCCAGGAACGATCCCAGCGCCAGCACCAGATTGGCCTGCAGGACCAGCGGTTCGCAATCTATGCGCAACTCGCGCGACAGGCGCGCCGCGTCCTGAACGCTGCCGAAATCGGTCAGGCGGTCTTCGGTCTTCTGCGCGATCTCGATCAGCCTGGCCGAGGTCAGCGTGGGTTTCCATTGCGTCCCGCTGCGAACGAACAGCGGCTCGCCGTACTGGTCGTTCAGCTTGTCGATGCGCCGCGAAACGGTGGCGACGTTGGTGCCAAGCGCCCGCGCTGCCGATGCCATCGTATCGTGCCGGCCCAAGGCCAGCACGAATCTGAGATCATCCCAGTTCTGCATTCCCGCCTCTTGAAAAATCTCGGAAAACCAAAGCGGAACAGCACTTTACAATCCAACATGCCTGCATTTTCCAACCGGGAACGCGCTGTCTCGACGTGAAGGGCGCGTTGCACAAGGCCGGTATCCCGGCCTGTGGCGGACGGTACGAACAGGCAAAACCGCGCACATGTACCCATAATTTATCATTATAGATCGCAAGCCGCTGTAGGAAATGACGCATGTCAAGGAAAGTGCATGTCTCGGGGGAGTTTTTGCAGGATTCCGCTTGAGGCGGACGAAGGCGGCGGAAGCTTCCCCTTGGGTTGATCGGCCGGACCTGGCGGCGGGGCCCGATCTGCCCGAAGCCCCGCCGCCTTGCCGACCTTGCATCCCCAAGGTTGCCCTGCCATACGGCTACCCCGGACGTCGGCCCGGCGCGATGGCGCAACGGGATAGCTGGCACGCCCGGATGGATCGGGGCGTGCTCAAAGGGTCACGCCTCGGCGTCATCCTCTCCCTGATCCGCGATCCAGGCCACCGAGACGACGGTTTCGTCGGCACCGGTGTTGAACACCCGCACGCCGCCCGCGCTGCGGGACCGGAACGAGATGCCGTCCACCGGCACCCGGATCGACTGCCCGCGCGACGTGGCGAGCATGATCTGGTCGTCCATCTCTACCGGGAAACAGGCGACGATGGCCCCGCCGCGCATCGCCTTGTCGATGGCCTGCACGCCCTGGCCGCCACGGCCGCGCACGGGGTAGTCGTGGCTGGAGCCCAGCTTGCCCAGACCGCGTGCCGTAACGGTCAGGATCAGGTTCTCGGCCGCGGACATCTGGGCATAGCGCTCCTGGCTCAGCGCGGCATCGGCGTTGCCCTCGTCCTCGTCCGTTTCCGACTCGTCCGTGACACCCGCCACCAGGCGGCGCATCTTGAGATAGGCGGCGCGTTCGTCCGGGCCGGCCTCGAAATGGCGGATCACCGCCATCGAGACCACGCGGTCGCCGTTCTGCAGACGGATGCCGCGGACGCCGGTGGAATCGCGCCCCTTGAACACCCGCACCTCGGTGGTGCGGAAGCGGATCGCGCGTCCGGCATCTGTGACCAGCATGATGTCGTCGTCTTCCGAGGCGATGCGGGCGTTCACCAGTTCCACGCCTTCGGGCAGCTTCATGGCGATCTTGCCGTTGCGCATGACATTGGTGAAATCGCTGAGTGCATTGCGTCGCACGTCGCCGGCCGAGGTGGCAAAGACGATCTGCAGCTCGCTCCATTCGTCTTCGTCCCGGTCTACCGGCATGATGGCGGCGATGGACACGCCTTGCGGGATCGGCAGGATGTTGACGATGGCCTTGCCCTTGGAGGTGCGCCCGCCTTGCGGCAGGCGCCAGGTCTTGAGCTTGTAGACCATGCCGTCGGTGGTGAAGAACAGAAGCTGCGTGTGGGTATTGGCCACAAACAGCGTGGTCACCACGTCATCATCCTTGAGCGTGCCGCCCGACAGCCCCTTGCCGCCGCGTTTCTGCGCGCGGAACTCGGCCAGCGCGGTGCGCTTGATGTAGCCGCCGGCGGTGACGGTGACGACCATGTCCTCACGCTCGATAAGGTCTTCGTCCTCCATGTCGCCGGCCCAGTCGACGATCTCGGTGCGGCGGGGGACGGCAAAGAGCTCGCGCACCTCGCGCAGCTCGTCGGCGATGATGCCCATGATGCGGTCGCGCGAGGACAGGATTTCGAGGTATTCCTTGATCTTGCCCGCCAGCTCTTCCAGTTCGTCGGTGACTTCCTTGACGCCCAGCTGCGTCAGGCGCTGCAGGCGCAGATCAAGGATCGCGCGGGCCTGGATTTCCGACAGGTTATAGGTGCCGTCCTCGTTGACCGTATGGGTCGGATCGTCGATCAGCCGGATGAACGGCACGATCTCATGCGCGGGCCAGCGCCGCGCCATCAGCTTTTCGCGGGCCTCGGCGGCATCGGCACTGGCGCGGATCGTCGCCACCACCTCGTCGACATTGGAAACCGCGACGGCCAAACCGCACAGGATATGGCTGCGCTCCCGCGCCTTGCGCAACAGATGCGCGGTGCGCCGGGCCACCACGTCCTCGCGGAAGTCGATGAAGGCGGTCAGGAAGCCGCGCAGGGTCAGCTGTTCGGGCCGTCCGCCGTTCAGCGCCAGCATGTTGCAGCCAAAGGAGGTCTGCATCGGCGTGAAGCGAAAGAGCTGGTTCAGCACCACATCCGCCGTCGCGTCGCGCTTGAGTTCGATCACCACGCGCACACCGTCGCGCGCGGTTTCGTCCTGCACATGGGCGATGCCTTCGATCCGCTTGTCGCGCGCGGCCTCGGCGATCTTGTCGATCATGTTGGCCTTGTTCACCTGATAGGGGATCTCGTCCACGATGATCGCCCAGCGATCCTTGCGCAGCTCTTCCATATGCGTCTTGGCGCGCAGGATGACGCTGCCGCGCCCTTCCAGATAGGCCTTGCGCGCGCCGGAGCGGCCCAGCATGACACCGCCGGTGGGAAAGTCCGGGCCGGGCACATAGTCGATCAGCTGTTCGGAACTCAGGTCCGGGTCGGCGATCAGCGCCAGCGTGGCGTCCACCACCTCGCCCAGGTTGTGCGGCGGGATGTTGGTGGCCATGCCCACGGCGATGCCGCCAGCACCATTGACCAGCATGTTGGGAAAGCGCGCGGGCAGGACCGAGGGTTCGCGATCCTTGCCATCGTAATTGTCCTGGAAATCGACGGTTTCCTTGTCGATATCCATCAGCATGTAGGCCGCGGGCTTGTCCATGCGGACCTCGGTATAGCGCATGGCCGCGGGGTTGTCGCCGTCCATGGAGCCGAAATTGCCCTGGCCGTCCAGCAGCGGCAGCGACATGGAGAAATCCTGCGCCATGCGCACCAGCGCGTCGTAGATCGCGCTGTCGCCATGCGGGTGGTATTTCCCCATGACGTCGCCCACGGGACGGGCCGATTTGCGGTAGGGTTTGTCGTGGCTGTTGCCGGTTTCGTACATCGCATAGAGGATGCGGCGGTGCACCGGTTTCAGCCCGTCGCGCAGATCGGGGATGGCGCGCGCAACGATCACGCTCATTGCGTAATCAAGGTAGGAGGCGCGCATCTCTTGCGTGATCGACACGGTCGGCCCCGGGGGCATTGCGCGCGCCGGGATGTTTTCGTCTTCGTTCTCAGGGGGTTGCGGCGTATCGCTCACGTATTCGGCCTGTTCTTGTGTCTGCCATATCTTGTTGGGGCAAGTATATCAGAGACAAGTTGTAGGGTGCAATGGCCGCGGGCGGGAAGGTTTTGTCAGCCGCGGCAGGTGGCTGCCAACACACTGTTTTTATTGAAAACTCAAGATTCGCTTGGCAGCATCTTCTGACGATCGGAGAACAAGAGGTCAAGAATGCAGACAAGCGAAACCGAACTGATGCTGAAGGGCTACGGGCTGACCACGGCAGAGTTCTATTACCGGATGCCCGATTACCGCAACGTGCTGAACAGTTTCATCTGGCAGGATTACGACATCGCACCGGATCATCCACGGCTGTTCCGGTTCATCGAGTTCTGGCAGGACGAGATCGAAGGCCCGCTGCATTCGGTCCGGTTCACCCATCGCAAGATGATATCCGCCGGGGAATGGCAGAACGTGGTGGGCGAATTCACCTATCACTGAGCCGGACGTGATCCGGACGGGCGCGCGATGCGCGCGCAGGCCTGTCTCGTCCGCCGCCCTGCGGGCTCTGTCCTCGGGACGGGCGCGTTTCGCCCGTCCGGCGAGGGGCGCTGCCCCTCGCGCTCCCCGGAGTATTTTTCGGAAAGATGAAAGAGGAGTATTTGTCGGAAAGATGAAAGAGGGGGCGGGGCTGGTGCCGGAATGTGACCCGGGGTGCGGGGTGTAAGGCGCCTGGCATGGAGGGGTGTGGGCTGTCCTGTCGGCTTTGCCGACAAGGCCTTGTCCACCCTGACTCGCGAGACGGGGCTCGCAACAGCGCTGCACCCGGAGTGTCGACGGTGTTGGCTGCGGATCTTTTCCTTTGGAAAAGACCGCCTTGCCAACTGTAACGCGCGAGTCGGGGCTCGCGCGTTACGGAATGATCCTCGTGTACTTCACGCCCTCAAGCGTGGCGCCCACGCGCAGGCCGGCCTGGCCGAAGATCACCGCGATCACCGGGGCGAGCGAGGTGGTGGTTTCCGCCGCCAGCGTCTCGCCCTTTTCCAGAAAGGCGTATTCCACGTTGGCCCCCACCGCATAGCCGGGAGAGCGGCGGAAAGTGCCAAGCGCGTCGCCGGTCATGAAGAACAGCACATGGCTGTATTGCGACGCCCCGATCTGCAGCCCGCCCGAGGCCTTGGCCATGGAATAGTAATCTACCGTGGCCCCGCCCACGCGCAGCGCGCCGCGCCCGTAGCCGCCGCCAAAGCCCAGCCCGGCCTCCGTCACCAGCGGCATCACCAGCATGCCTGCCGATTTTCCCGCAAGGTCGCGGGTGCCGGGATACTGGCTGTACATCTCGGTGAGCGTCGCGTCCACGCGGGCGTCGATCGTCGCCGGGCCACGGGAGCCCACGCCATTTCCACAGGCCGCCGTCAGCGCGGTTGCGCCCAGGGCCAGGGTCAGAGTCCGTCGGGTCAGGGTCATGTCACTGCTCGCTTCGTTGCCGGTGCCTCGGTCCGGCTGTGCCGCCGGTTGCATGTTCTATACAACCGTCCGGGCGGCCTGTCACCCGCGCATCTGCGCCATGGGCAAGACCCCGCTACCCGTTCAGCAGCCGCGCCGCCGCGGGGGCGAAATAGGTCAGCACCCCGTCGCAGCCGGCGCGCTTGAAGCTGGTCAGGCTTTCCAGCATCACCTTGTCGCCATCCACCCAGCCGCGTTCTCCGGCCCCGGCCAGCATCGCGTATTCGCCCGAAACCTGGTAGGCGAAGGTCGGCGCGCCGAACATGTCCTTGGCGCGGCGGCAGATGTCGAGATAGGGCATGCCCGGCTTGACCATCACCATGTCGGCGCCTTCCTGCAGGTCCCGCGCGATCAGGCGCATGGCCTCGTCGGAATTGCCCGGCTCCATCTGATAGGTCTTCTTGTCGCCCTTCAGCGCGCCCGAGGCCCCAACCGCATCGCGGAACGGCCCGTAGAAGGCGCTGGCATACTTGGCGGCGTAGGACAGCAGCAGGACATTGTGATGCCCCGCCGATTCCAGCGCGCTGCGCATGGCGCCGATGCGGCCATCCATCATGTCCGACGGGCCGATGATGTCGGCCCCGGCCTCGGCCTGGCTCAGCGCCTGTTTCACCAGCGCCTCGACCGTGCGGTCGTTGACGATCTCGCCGTCCTCGACAAAGCCGTCATGGCCGTGGATGTTGTAGGGATCCAGCGCCACATCGGTCATCACCGCAAGCCCGGGGACCGCGTGCTTGATCGCGCGGGTGGCGGTGTTGGACAGGTTCTGCGGGTTCCAGGCCTCGGCGCAGTCCTCGGTCTTGAGCGCGGGATCGGTGTAGGGGAACAGGCAGATCGCCGGGATCCCCAGGGCCGCGGCTTCGTGCGCGGCCTCCACCACCTTGTCCACCGACAGCCGGTTCACCCCGGGCATGGAGGGCACCGGCTCCACCACGCCATCGCCGTCGCGCACGAAGACGGGCCAGATGAAATCGGCGGGGCCGAGCGCGGTTTCCTGCACCAGCGCCCGCACGGCGGGGCTGGCGCGCAGGCGGCGAAAGCGGGTGGCGGGGAAGGGGGCCTGGCTGGGAAGCATCGTTTACCTGTCCGTCATGTGTCCTGCCCAAGGTATCCGCCAAGCCGCGCCTGCTGTCGAGTCTGCCGCGTTGACGCTGCAAAGCCGCAACTATGCGGCGAGGTGGCGCGACAGGCTCTGGGCAAGCGGGGACGGCTTCGGTACAAGCCGCAAAAAGCAGACGGAACGAGGCGCGTTTGGACTGGTACGGCACGGTATTCGAGGTCATCGACATGCGGTCCTTTTCGAACCTCTGGTTCTGGATCGCGCTGGCGGTGTTGTGGTCTTCGGTCAGCCACTGGGTGCTGGGGGTGCCGTTCGACATGGTCGGGCGGGCGCGGCGGCTGGGCGGGCAGGCGGCGCAGGATCTGGAGGATCTGGCCCGCATCAACACCAACCGCTTCCTGTTCATCATGGACGAGGCCGGGCTCTGGATTGTCGCGCTGGGGTCGGCCTTTCTGACCGGGCTGGCGCTTCTGGGCTTTGCCTATGATGTCGAGATGGCGCAGGCACTGTTCCTGCTGGCCTTTCCGCTGACCATCGTGGGGCTGCTGAGCGTGGCCTCGGCCCGGCGCATCCAGCAGGGCGAAAACAGCGGCGAGGCGCTGTGGCGTCGGATGCGCATCCACCGCACGATCACGCAGTTCATCGGCATGGTGTCGATCTTTGTCACGGCCCTTTGGGGCATGTTCCAGAACCTCTCGGCCCACGTCCTGCTTTAGCGCGGTTGACGACGCGCGCGGGCCGCGTCACTTAGGCAGGCATGACAGTACAGACACGCACCATGGGCGGGGCCCCCGAAGGGTTCGACGCCCTTCTTGTCTTGGCCGAGGTGGAGAAATCCGGCGGCCCGGTGGCGCATGTGGCGCGCGACGACAAGCGGCTGGCGGCCATGCGCGAGGCGCTGGCCTTCTTTGCCCCCGACATGCCGGTGATCACCTTCCCGGCATGGGATTGCGTGCCGTATGACCGGGTGTCGCCCAATGCCGATATCTCGGCGGCGCGCATGGCCTGTCTGGCCGGGCTGGTGCACGGAATGCCACAGCGCTTTGTCCTGCTCACCACGCTGTCGGCGGCCACCCAGCGCCTGCCCGCGCGCGAAGTGCTGCGCAAGGCGGCGTTCACCGCGCGGGTGGGCGACCGGACGGATATCGACGCGCTGAAGGCGTTTCTGGTGCGCATGGGGTTCAGCCAGGCCCCCACGGTGACGGAGCCCGGCGATTACGCGGTGCGCGGCGGGATCATCGACATCTTCCCGCCCGGCGAAGGCGGGCCTGTGCGGCTGGACTTCTTTGGCGACGTGCTGGACGGCGCGCGCCGGTTCGACGCAATGACCCAGCGCACCACCGAAAAGCTGGATGTCGTGGAACTGGCCCCGGTGTCCGAGGTCATCCTCGATGACAGCGCCATCACGCGCTTTCGTCAGAACTACCGGATCGAGTTTGGCGCGGCCGGCACCGACGATCCGCTTTACGAGGCCGTCAGCGCGGGGCGCAAGCATCAGGGGATCGAACATTGGCTGCCGTTCTTCCACGAGCGGCTTGAGACGTTGTTCGACTACTTGCCCGACGCGCCGGTGATGCTGGACGACCAGATGACGCCCGCGCGCCTGTCGCGCTGGGACAGCATCGCCGACCAGTACGGCACGCGCCGCCATGCCCTGTCGCAAAAAGCCTCGCTTGGCAGCACGGTCTACAAGCCGATCCCGCCGGAACTGCTCTATCTGGACGATGCGGCGTGGGAGCAGGCGCTAGGCCAGCGCCGCGTGGTGCAGATGCACCCGCTGCCGCAGGCCTCCGGGCCGGGGGTGGTGGATGCGGGCGGGCGCATCGGGCGCAACTTCTCGCCCGAACGCCAGCAGGAAAGCGTCAGCCTTTTCGGGGCCTTGGCGGCGCATGTTCAGACGCGGCTTGAGCAAGGCCCGGTGCTGATCGCGTCCTATTCCGAAGGTGCGCGCGAACGCCTGACGGGCCTGATCGAGGACGAGGGCCTGGCCGAGGTGATACCCATCACCAACGGCACCCGTATCGGCAAGCGCGGGCTCTATCTGGCGGTCTGGGCGCTTGAGGCGGGGTTCGAAGCGCCCTTCAACGGCGGCACGCTGACCGCGATTTCCGAACAGGACGTGCTGGGGGACCGGCTGATCCGCGCGCCGCGCAAGCGCCGCAAGGCCGAGAACTTCCTGACCGAGGTCAACGCGCTCACCCCGGGCGACCTGGTGGTGCATGTGGATCACGGCATCGGGCGCTATACCGGCATGGAGGTCATCACCGCCGCCGGGGCCTCGCATGAATGCCTGACGCTGGAATATGCCGAAGAGACCAAGCTTTACCTGCCGGTCGAGAATATCGAGCTGCTCTCGAAATACGGTCACGAAGAGGGGTTCCTCGACAAGTTGGGGGGCGGCGCGTGGCAGGCCAAGAAGGCCCGCCTCAAGGAGCGCATCCGCGAGATGGCCGACCGGCTTATCCGGATCGCGGCCGAACGGGCCTTGCGCAAGGCCCCGATCATGGATCCGCCGCCGGGCGCCTATGAAAGTTTTGCCGCCCGCTTCCCCTATACCGAGACCGACGACCAGCTGCGCGCCATCGAAGACGTGATGAACGACATGCATTCCGGCCAGCCGATGGACCGGCTGGTCTGCGGCGATGTGGGCTTCGGCAAGACCGAGGTCGCCATGCGCGCGGCCTTCGTGGCCGCCATGTCCGGCGTGCAGGTGGCGGTGATCGCGCCCACCACGCTGCTGGCACGCCAGCATTACAACAGCTTTGCCGAGCGGTTCCGGGGCTTTCCCCTGCAGGTCTCGCCCCTGTCGCGTTTCGTGTCGGCGAAACAGGCGACGCTCACGCGTGAAGGGATCAGCCGCGGCACGGTGGACATTGCCGTGGGCACGCACGCGCTCTTGGCCAAGGGCATCCGCTTCCAAAACCTTGGCCTTCTGGTGATCGACGAGGAACAGCGCTTTGGCGTGCAGCACAAGGAACGGCTGAAGCAGTTGCGCTCGGACATCCATGTGCTGACCCTGACCGCCACGCCGATCCCGCGCACGCTGCAGCTCAGCCTGACCGGCGTGCGGGATCTGTCGATCATCGGCACGCCCCCGGTCGACCGTCTGGCGATCCGCACCTACGTGTCGGAGTTCGACCCGGTCACCATCCGCGAGGCGCTGTTGCGCGAACATTACCGGGGCGGGCAGTCCTTCTACGTCGTGCCGCGCATCGCCGATCTGCCCGAGGTCGAGGAATTCCTGCGCGAGCAGGTGCCCGAGGTCAGCTATGTCATCGCCCATGGCCAGATGGCGGCGGGCGAGCTGGATGAACGCATGAACGCGTTTTACGACGGCAAGTACGACGTGCTTTTGGCGACGACCATCGTGGAATCAGGCCTCGACATTCCCACCGCGAACACCATGGTGATCCACCGCGCCGACATGTTCGGCCTCAGCCAGCTGTACCAGATCCGGGGCCGCGTGGGCCGCTCCAAGACGCGTGCCTATTGCTACCTCACAACCAAACCCCGCATGAAACTCACCACCACGGCCGAAAAACGCCTGCGCGTGCTGGGCAGCATCGACACTTTGGGTGCGGGCTTTTCGCTGGCCTCGCAGGATCTCGACATTCGCGGGGCCGGCAACCTTCTGGGCGAAGAACAATCCGGCCAGATGCGCGATGTGGGCTACGAGTTGTACCAGCAGATGCTGGAAGAGGCGATTGCCAAGATCCGCTCGGGCGAGGCCGAAGGACTGGCCGAGACAGACGATCAATGGGCGCCGCAGATCAACCTTGGCGTGCCGGTGCTGATCCCCGAAGAGTATGTGCCCGATCTGGACGTGCGGTTGGGCCTCTACCGGCGGCTCTCGGGCCTGACCACCAAGGTGGAGCTCGAAGGCTTTGCCGCCGAGCTGATCGACCGCTTTGGCAAACTCCCGCGCGAGGTGAACACGCTGCTTCTGGTGGTGCGCATCAAGGCGATGTGCAAGCGTGCCTCGATCGCCAAGCTGGATGGCGGGCCCAAGGGCGCGACGGTGCAGTTTCACAACGACAGGTTCCCGCGCCCCGAAGGGCTGGTGGAGTTCATCAACGCACAGGGCGGGCAGGCGAAGGTCAAGGACAACAAGATCGTGGTGCGCCGCGACTGGCGGTCGGACAAGGACAAGATCCAGGGCGCTTTCGCCATCGCCCGCGATCTGGCCGAGGCGGCGGGCGTGTTGAAGAAGCGCAAGGAAACCGCCTGAAGCGCCACCGAAAAAAGGCGGAACGACCGACGAAACACCTTTCGCGATACTGAATAAACTGGCATTCTCCCGAGGAGTTGACGAATGCCGGACCCATTTGATGAAGTTGCAAAGCGTTTTGGACCTGCGCGATGAAATGATTGACACGTTTTATCGCGACACCCTGAAAATCGACGATGTGGCCATGGCGCGGTTGCAAGTGGCCTCGTTGCCCGAAAGCCCGGCAGAACGCATGGCGGTGGGCGCGCGCTATCTGGGTCAGGGGCAGTTTGCGCTGGCCATTCGGCTGGATCGCCGACAGGGCAAGGCGGCGCGGGCAGCCGCCCGTTTCATCGACGCGCATTTCGGCGGGGATGACGAGGTGGACCTGTCGGTGCTTGACGTGTCGATCCCCAACCGTAAGCAGATGGTCGAAGCGGCGCAGGACGGTGGCGGAGGGGACCACGCAGGCGCAACCCGGGTGCGCCCCCTGCGGCTGGGCCACTCGATCAGCCATGAGGACGGCACCGCGGGCACGCTGGGCATGTTTGCCGAGCACACGGAATACGGCATCGTCGCCATTTCGAACGCCCATGTGCTGGCCCCGGTCAAGGATGCGCAGGCGGGTGACCATATCTATCAGCCCGGTGTCGCGGACGGGCGTCGCCGGGCGGCCAATCGCGTGGGACGGCTGGGCGATTTCGAGGTGCTTGGACGGACCGGGGCAAACCGGATGGACGCCGCCTTTCTGTACGGCCCGCGCGATACAGAGCTTTGCGCGATGAATTGCGATGGCTTTGAGGGCAACCGGATCCCCTCAGGCTTTGGCAGTCCGGACGAAGGCGCGCCGCTCAAGGCACCGATCCCCACCGACGATCTGACCGACATCCTCGACGCGATGCGCGCCGAGGGTCGGGTGGCCAAGATCGGGCGCACCACAGGCTATACGACCGAACCCCTGCTGAACCTGACCATCGGGTTGCGCGATGTGACGGTGGGCGTGCCGGGCACGGGGAAATGCCGGTTCGATGACGTGATCGAGGTGGAATCACCTCTGGATGGGCCACATTTCAGCGCGAAGGGTGATTCGGGCTCGGTGTTGTATGTCGAACGTGAACTTGTGCCGTTCGGGCTGCTGTTTGCCAATGGCACCACCGAAAAGCGCGACCGCCGCAGCGGCGAGATCAAGGGCACCAAGTTTGTGACCTATGCCTGCCATCTGCACGACGTATTCAGCTCTTATCAACTAGAACCGCTCACTCATTGACCGGGGATTGGGCAAAGGCTACCTTGTCATGATGAAACTCTCGGACCAGAAACGCAGACTCGAAGCCGCCTTGAGCGAGTTGCACTCGCTTGTTGCGGTGTATGTGGAGTTTGGCGATCCGTCGGTGCTGGTTGTCAGCGTTGAAGACGAAGACGAGATGCACGAAGCGACGCAACTGGCCGCGATGGCCGGGATCCTTGCGCCGGTCGAGGTTGAGTTGCACCAGCCGCGCGCGGCCGTTGCCTTGAACGTGGCCGGTTGATCGGGGGCACGGTGGCGAATGGCGCGGTCGGGGTGTCCTTTTGGGGCACCTTGCGGCACCGCCTTGTCACCTCGTGTCGTGTAAAGCTGTGTCTCGTCAACTTGTACCAGGGAATGAGACGCGCGGCGCTGGTCGGGCTCGGGATCTGCGCCCTCGCCTCGGGCGCAGTCGCGCAGAACAGCCTGCGTTCGGGACCGGTGCTGCTGGGCGATGTGTCCGGCCGAAACGTTCCGGATGTCGTGCTGGAGGCGGCAGAGGGATCTGTGCTGGCCGGTCTGGTCTTTCCCGAAACCGGGCAGGGCGCTTGCGCGCTCGGGCTGGAGCAGCGGCTTCCGGATGCAGCAGAGAAAGGCGATGTGCTGTTGGCCGATTGCGCCCCTTTGCCGGAGGCGTCCGCGAAAGCCGTGCGCGTGCCGGAGGGGCGGGTGGCGACAGGGCTGCGCCTGTGTCTGGACGGCGATCTGGAGCGGCTTGAAGGCGTGGCGCTCAGCACGCTGCCCACCTTCTGCGCCGCCGACCCGTCGCTTTATGTGGAACGTGATACGGGTCGGGCGTTTCGGGTTCGGACCACGGACGCGTCGGGGGCCCTGTTGCGTCCGCCCTGGCAATATGCGCGGTCCTGCGACAGCAGCGTGATTGCCCAAACCGTGTCGGACGCGCGCGAGGGCTGCAAGCGCTGGCAGGACGTGTCGTCCTGCCCGCCGGGATTCGCCATGACGGGCGTTTCGCTGGCGCTGTCCACCCCGGACGACGGAAGGCCGGCGATCACGGCGTTGCAAGCACGCTGCCGGCCCCTTGTCACGCGCTACTGACGCACACGCCGCTCAGCCCCGACGACGACGGCCGCCGCGGCGGCCCGAGGTGGCACCGCCCTGTTCGTCGGCGGGCTTGTTGAACATGATCCATTCGCCGCCATGCGGGTCGTTGTTCGTCAGCAGGTTGGCGGCGCGGATCGCCTCCATCTCCTTGCCCGGGCGCGGGCGGGTAGAGCCGAGGCCGAACAGCGTGACAAAGGTTTCGTCGTCGATGTCCGCGGGCAGGATGATGCCGGCGGCCTCCACCTCGGCCTTCTTCTCGGCGATCCTGGCCTGGTTCACCGGCAGCGCCACCGGATTCATGATGGCCGATGTCATGCCGGCCCCCATGGCCATGGGCAGGAAGGCGTTGTTGATGCCGTGCCGGTTGGGCAGGCCGAACGAGATGTTGGACGCACCGCAGGTGGTGTTCACGCCCAGTTCCTCGCGCAGTTTGCGCACCAGCGTGAACACCTGCTGACCGGCGGTGGCCATCGCGCCGATGGGCATCACCAGCGGGTCGACCACGATGTCATGCGCGGGGATGCCGAAATCGGCGGCGCGCTCCACGATCTTCTTGGCCACGGCAAAACGCACATCCGGATCCTCGGAGATCCCGGTGTCGTCGTTCGAGATCGCCACCACCGGCACGTTGTACTTCTTGACCAGCGGCAGGACGAATTCCAGCCGCTCTTCCTCGCCGGTGACGGAGTTGAGCAGCGGACGGCCTTCTGCCGCCTGCAGACCGGCCTCCAGCGCGGCGGGAACCGAGCTGTCGATGCACAGCGGCACGTCTACCAGCCCCTGCACCAGCTGGATCATCTTCGTCATCAGCGGCGGCTCGGTCTCGTTGGGATTGGGGTTGGAGTTGTAGACCACGCCCGCGTTCACATCCAGCACCGTGGCCCCGGCGGCGACCTGCGCCACCGCGTCGGATTCCACGGTCGAGAAATCGCCGGCCTCCAGTTCGGCGGCCAGTTTCTTGCGGCCGGTGGGGTTGATCCGCTCCCCGATCACGCAGAACGGCTCGTCAAAGCCGATCACGGCGGTCTTGGTCTTGGATTCGATCACGGTGCGGGTCATGTGCGGCGCCTTCTTGGAGCGGTTTCAACTTTGCGACGATATGCGGCGATTCCGGGGCAATGGCATCCAGCAAAACGACGCAAGAGATCATGAAAAAGACCCCTACCAGATGCCCGCCGGGTTTCCGAGGGCGGGCGCCGTGAAATCTGCTCAGCACCAAGGTGAGCCGCGCTCATGCCCGTCCGGAAAAGGCCCTGCCGCTGTGAGCGGGCGCACAGACGCGGCGGGGGGCCGGGGCCAGTCTGGCGGGGTGACCGGCCGCATGGGGCGGTGCGGCGCAGACAAGGCTATACTGGAAAAACATTATGTCTGATCAGGATTTGGCAATCATCATCCGGGGCGCACTGGGCGTTGTCGGGCTCGACAATGGCGCCATTGATGCGTTGATTGCGGGGGAACTGAAGGAGGCGGCGCTTGCGTCCAACGCGGCCTCGACCCAGATGACCAACAACGCGACAGCGTTCCGCGACGACCTCGACCACCGCCTGACCCAGGCGGGGGCCGTCTGGTCGCCTCCGGTCTACAACCTCGCAGGCCTCGGGTTGACCATGGGCGTCAAGATGGTGGCCACCGAAGAACTGGCGGCCATCCGCACCCATGCCGGAACCCCCGGCTTTGACGGGGCCAAGGCGGTGACCAACATGCTGCGCATCGTCAAGGCGATCGAGCGCTGAGCGGCGTCAGGCCGGTTGTGACAGCAGCGCGTCCAGCGCAGGATCGGCGAAATCGGCAATGCTCATCCGCGCGCCGGCCTCGCGCAGGCGGGCATCGGGCAGGCTGGAGCGGATGCCAACGGTGAACGCTCCGGCCCGCTGCGCCGCGCGCAGGCCCGAGGGGCTGTCCTCGAACGCGATGCAGTGCTGCGGCGGCACGTCCAGCCGCTGCATCGCGGCCAGATAGGGGGCGGGATCGGGTTTGCCGCGGACGCATTCGTCGCCGATGATCAGCGTGGTCAGGCGGGAGGTCAGGCCCAGGGCGGCCAGCATCGCCCGGGCGTTCAGCCGCGGTGCGTTGGTGACCACTGCCATCGGCCAGCCCGCAGCCTCGGCCCGGTCCAGCAGCGCCAGCAGCCCGGGCATCGGGTCCGCGCTCTGGCCCAGGCGGGCGCGAAACCGCGCCTCCTTTTCCTCGGACAGGGCTTGGGCGTCTTCGTCCGGGAAATGCCGGGCAAAGATGTCGGCATTCTGGTGGCCATGGATGTGGCGCAGGTAGAACGCCTCGTCGATCACGCGGCCGCGTTCGGCAAACAGGTCGCGGAACACCGCCACGTGATGTGGATCGGACAGCAGCAGCGTGCCGTCCAGATCAAAGAGCAGGGCGCGGGGCAAGGTGCCGGGTCAGCCCGCAGGCTGCGCCGGACGGCCCGCCTCGCCGCCATTCTCCATCGCCCAGGTGGCATTGGTCTTGATGCCGCCCAGCGGGAAGAAGTGCACGCGTTCGATGTTGAACCCCGGAGTCGCGGCCTTGTGCGCGGCAAGGGCCGACAGCACCTCGGTGGGCTCGTAGGGCAGCAGCAGCTTGGAGACGTCCATCGCGCGTTTTTGCAGCACCTTGAGCGACGGGCCGACGCCACAGGCAATGGCGAACTTGATCAGGGTCTGCAGCTTGGCCGGACCGGCGATGCCGATATGGATGGGCAGGGTGATGCCCTCGGCGGCCAGACGATCGGCCCAGGCGATGATCGGGCCCGCGTCAAAGGCGAACTGCGTGGCCAGGGCCATCTGCGCATCGGTGCGGCTGGCGAAATCGTTCTTCCAGCGCAGCGCGTCCATCACCATCTTGTCGCCGCCATCCGGGTCGATGTCGCGGTTGCCTTCCGGGTGGCCCGCCACGTGCAGCCGCTTGAACCCGGCCTTGTCGAACAGCCCGGTTTCCATCAGCTGCATCGAGCTGTGGAAATCGCCATGCGGCTGCGCCACGCCCCCGGCCAGAAGCAGCGCCTGCTCGACCCCGGCCTCGCCCTGGTACATGGCGATCCAGTTCTCCAGCGTGGCGGCGTCCTTGATGATGCGCGCAGGAAAATGCGGCATCACCGCATAGCCTTCGTCGGCAAGCCGCTTTGCGGTGCGCACCATGTCCTCGATGGCGGTGCCCTCGATATGGGCGATGTAGACCCGGGTGCCCGCGGGCAGCAGGGCGCGGAAATCCTCGACCTTTTCGGCGGTGCGCGGCATCACCTCGATGGAGTAGCCATCCAGGAACGCTTCGAGTGCGCCATTGCCGGCCTTGGGGGCCTCGTCACGCTTGCGGAAGTTCAGAAGTGCCATGAGCGTCTCCTTCAGGGTCATTCGGGCGTCACGCCCCGGCGGCGACGGCCCAGCCGTCATTGTCGATCAGCGCCTTGAGGCGGCTGGTGTCGTATTCGGTGTCAAGCCGCGCGGCCTCGGCCTTGGCGACGTCGTCGGGGTCGCCATCCACCTCGTAGGGCGCGGCCTTGCGCCATTCGGCGAGATAGGCATCGGTTTCCGCCGCCCCGGTCTTCATCGCAGCGCGGTCGATGGCCTGTTCGAACCGTTCCGGCAGCGGCACCTTGGAGCCACGCCGCCCCTTGCCCACGATGACCTGGGCAGGGATGTCGCGCCAATAGACGATGGTGACCTCGGGCATGTCGCTGATTCCTCTCGACGGTAGCGTTTCTTTACAGACCGCGGCTGCCCCGCCGCGGCCGTTTTTCGACCGATGCCGCATCATCCGCGACCTGCCGCCCGCCGGGGCGGTTTTGGGTTGAGCCATGGGGGGCTTCGTGTACAAATAGGGCAAGAGCCCCGCGACAACAACAATGCCACCAGGGCCGAGCAGAACAGAATGGTTATCGCGATAGACGCGCACAGACTGGCCTATATGGCCTTGCCGAAAGCGGGTTGCTCTTCGGTCAAGCAGGCCTTGGCCTCGGTCGATCCCGATGTGGTGATCCCGCCCGGGCGCGAGGTCACCCATTTCACCTGGCACGAGCTTTATCCGACACGGCGCTTTCGCCCGCATCGCTGGGCCGAATATCGCGAGTATTGGCGGTTCTGCGTCGTGCGCGATCCGTTCAAGCGGCTGATGTCGGTCTACACCAACCGGGTGCTGCAATTCGACGACCTGCGCAAGAGCGCGCGCATCCGCGAGGGGCAGGGCGGCCTGACCACCGATCCCGATCCGGATTTCTTCTTTCAGAACCTCGACGCCTACAAGCACGCTTCGTCCTCGATCAAGCATCACGCGCTGGACGCCTGGCTGTTTCTGGGCCCCGATCTGGGCCGGAGCAGCTATAACCGCGTCTACCGGACCGAGGATTTCGACGCGCTGGCCTGGGACCTTGGCCTGCTGACCCGGTCCGAGGTGATCATGCCGCGCAGCAATTCCAGCGAGGCCAAGCTGACCGCGGCCCATCTGAGCGGCCGCACCATCGACGCGCTGCGCCCGTTCCTGGACCGGGAATACAGCTATCTCAAGGACTTCTACATAAATCCGTTTGGACGAAGGATTTATGACGCTTGCGTGACGCCGATCCGCCGCGTATCCTGATCCCAAGTTGATATCGGAAAGGCGCAAGCAAGATGGCGCCAAAGCGTCCCAGAGGTGCGGGCGCTTTCCCGAAACCGGTCGAGAGTCCCGTACCCGCTCCGCCGGATCCGCACGCGCTTTATGCCGCGCTGGATCTGGGCACAAACAGTTGCCGCATGCTGATTGCCCAGCCCAAGGGCAGTCAGTTCCATGTGGTCGACAGCTTCTCGAAGTCGGTCCAGCTGGGCCAGGGGCTCGAGAAGTCCGGGCGGCTGAACCGCAGCGCCATGGCTCGCACCGTGGCGGCCCTGAAAGTGTGCAAGCAGAAGATCGACAGGCACCGCGTCGCCCAGATGCGGCTGGTGGCGACCGAGGCCTGCCGCCGCGCGCAGAATGCGGGCGAGTTCATCCGCCAGGTCCGGCGCGAAACCGGCCTGCCGCTGGAAATCATCCAGCCCGAGGAAGAGGCGCGGCTTGCGGTAATTTCCTGCGCGCCGCTGGTCTCGACCAAGACCGAACAGCTTCTGGTCGTCGATATCGGCGGCGGTTCCACCGAACTGGTCTGGATCGACCTGGGCCAGGTGGCCCCGCGCGAACGGCCCCGCGCGATCATGCGCCTGCATGCCGGGTTCCACCCGCCAGAAAGCCCGTTTCCCGCCGCCAGGGTGGTGGACTGGATCAGCGTACCTCTGGGGGTGGCGACGCTGCGCGACATGTTCTCGGATGTCGACAGCGATGCCGCCCGCTATGCGCTGATGAGCTGCCATTTCGAGGAAAGCCTGGCCGAGTTTGCGCCCTACAAGGACGAACAGGCGCGCGCGGGCTTTCAGATCGTGGGCACCTCGGGCACGGTGACCACGGTTGCCGCGTCGCATCTGGGGCTCAAGCGGTATGACCGCACCAAGGTGGACGGGCTGCGCATGTCGTCCGACCAGATCGAGGCGGTGATCCGGCGTTACCTTGCCCTGGGCCCCGCCGGGCGGCGGCGCGATCCGCGCATCGGCCCGGACCGGCACGCGCTGATCATGAGCGGGTCGGCGATCCTGCAGGCGCTCTTGCGGCTCTGGCCGACGGACCGGCTGTCGGTGGCGGACCGGGGCCTGCGCGAGGGGCTGCTTTACGCGCAGATGTCGGCGGACGGCGTGCTGGAGGACGGGCCGCTCTGACCGATGACGCTGCAATGCGCTGCGTCAGGCGAGGGTGTGACCCGCCCGTCGGGACAACGCGGGCCAGACACCGTCCGGCCCGCGCGGATGTCAGGCGGTGGTGCGCATCAGCAGATCGAACCCGCCAAAGATCATGCGCTTGCCGTCAAAGGGCATCTCCATCGGCGAGTCATCCGCCATCATCTTGCCCCAGCCGGCGTCGCGCGCCTCCTTCGAGGGCCAAAGGACGTATCCGGCAATGACGCTTTCGCCGTCTTCCAGCTTGACGGCCATGGACAGCGAGGTCAGCTGACCCTCGGGAATGTCGCTGGGCCAGAGATCGACGATATCGGTTGCTCCGAGACCCAGGAACATCTCCTGCGTGTCCTTGCAGAACGTGGCGTAGACGTCTTTCGATGCGGTGGGGATCGGGGCGAGAAACAGATCGTAATAGGACATGGCGGTCTCCTGAGGCATGACGCAGGGGCATTAGGCCCCGTGGCGGGCGCAAAGGCAACGGAATTGCCCGCGCCGAACGGGGTTTCGAGCGGGCGCGCATTGGCGTATCCCTAGGGCTCTGATGAAAAAGGGTCGGTCACGATGGCAAAGAAACCCACCGGCAAGAACACGTCCGGACGCGGCGAGCGCGACCTGAAGGTCAAGGTCAAGACGGCGCGCGGGCGCAAGCTGTCCTCGACCCTCTGGCTGCAGCGGCAGTTGAACGACCCTTACGTGAAACGCGCCCGGATCGAAGGCTATCGCGGGCGCGCCGCCTACAAGATCCTCGAACTGGACGACAAGTACCGCTTTCTGGTGCCCGGGGCGCGGGTGGTGGATCTGGGCTGCGCACCGGGCGGCTGGTGCCAGGTGGCCGTCGGCCGGGTGAACGCCCTGGGCGAAAAGCCGGGCAAGGCGCAGGGATTCGTGCTGGGTGTCGACCTGCAGGCGGTCGACCCGATCCCCGGCGCCGAGATCCATCAGCTCGATTTCATGGCGGACGGTGCCGATGACAAGGTCAAGGCCTGGCTGGGCGGCAAGGCCGATGTGGTGATGTCCGACATGGCCGCCGCCTCGTCAGGGCACAAGCAGACCGACCATCTGCGCATCGTGGCGCTGTGCGAGGCGGCGGCGTATCTGGCCTTTGACGTGCTCGAAGACGGCGGCACCTTTGTCGCCAAGGTGCTGGCGGGCGGGGCCGAGGCCGGGCTGCAGACGCTGCTCAAGCAGCGCTTTGACAAGGTCGCCCATGTCAAACCCCCGGCCAGCCGGTCGGATTCCTCCGAGAAATTTGTCGTCGCCACCGGCTTTCGCGGCTGAGCCGCTCAGCGCCGCCGGCGCGGCAAGAGCGAGCGGGCCGCGTCCTTCTGGAACGCCGCGGCAAAGGCTTCGGGCACCGCTTCGGCCTCGGGCGGGCGCGGGGCGGCCTGGTCGCTGTTGAGTATCTGCTGGTGCAACTGGAACAGGCGGGCGTGCCTGTCCTGCCGCACCTGGCGGGTCAGCAAATCGGTAACATGTTTCATTCGCACAGGTCCGGAATCGGTGAGTCTATGACGGCTTATCCTACAGGAGATTCACGAAGTTTTTCGTGCAGACTTGTGGCAGTTCCCGGGCAGGCGGGGTGCGGGGGATTGACGCGGGGCACAAACGCGGTCTGATACACAGCCAGAACCGGTGCCGCCCGAAAAAGCGGCAGAACAGGAAAGGCGGGGGGCGCTCATGGCAGTTCTTCTGTGCTACGGCGACAGCAACACCCATGGATCGGCCCCGCTGGCCGGGCCCGGTGGGCGCGAACGGCACAAGCGGGGCGACCGCTGGCCCGATGTGCTGGCCGCGGCGCTTGGTCCCGACCATCAGGTGATCGCCGAGGGCCTGGGCGGGCGCACCACGGTGCATGACGATCCGGTCGAAGGCGGGATGCGCAACGGCCGAACCGTGCTGCCCGCGATCCTGCACAGCCACCGCCCGCTGGACCTGCTGCTGATCCTGCTGGGCACCAACGATCTGAAACCGCGGTTTTCCGTGAGCGCCTGGGAAATCGCCCGCTCGGTCGAGCGGCTGGTGCTGGACGCGCGGGCCGAAGACGTGGTGTCCGACATCCTTGTCATCGCCCCGGTGCCGGTGCGCGAGACCGGGACGCTGGCCGAGGTCTTTGCCGGGGCCGAGGCGCGGCAGGCGGGCCTTGCGTGCCATCTCGAAGAGATGGCCGCCCGGCAGGGCTGCGGCTTTTTCGATGCCGGTTCCGTGGTCGCGGTGTCCGGGGTGGACGGGGTGCATTGGGACGCCCCGGCGCATCACGCGCTTGGACTGGCGCTGGCCCCGGTGGTTGCGGCCCGGCTGGCGGCATGAGGCCCCGGGCCGGTCCGGCCCTGCTCGCCGTTGCCCTTGTCCTTGCCCTGGCGGGCTGCACCGCCGCCCCGCCGTTGCCGGATGTGC
This sequence comes from Alphaproteobacteria bacterium, assembly GCA_030425925.1. Taxonomy (GTDB): domain Bacteria; phylum Pseudomonadota; class Alphaproteobacteria; order Rhodobacterales; family Rhodobacteraceae; genus JAUHZO01. Next base: position 40,690 of record JAUHZO010000014.1, read on the forward strand.
CGATCCCACTGCGCAACCCCACCGCGCCCGTCGCCTCGCAGGCCGATGTCACCGCGGAACGGCTGGCCGGAGACTGGGTGGTGGTGCAGGGGGCGGGGATCGCGCCGGGCACCCGGCTTGGCATCGGCGCGGGCCGGGTGCGGCTTGGCGGCGTGGCGCTGCCCCTTGTCGACGAGGGCCAGGGCCGGTTCCGCATGGGGGACGAGGTGATCTGGGTGCACTGGCTCGATTTCGACAACCGGACGGCGGCTTTGGGCGCGCCTGGCGGCGGACGCGTCTGGATCATGGATCGCAGCGGCCGCCCGGCGGAACGCCTGCGCGCGGCCCGGGACATTCTGGACTGGTACGGCTATGACCTGTCCCGCATGACGGCAGACAGGAAAAGGGAAGGGACGACATGACACAGACGGCAGCGGTGATCGGCGGCGGGGTGATCGGCGGCGGCTGGGCCGCGCGCTTTGCGCTGATGGGGTGGGATGTGCAGGTCTTCGATCCCGATCCCGAGGCCGAGCGCAAGATCGGCGAGGTCATGGCAGGGGCCGCGCGCGCCTTGCCGATGCTCTACGAGGCCCCGATGCCCAGACGTGGTGCCCTGCGCTTTTGCGCGACGCCGGAAGAGGCGGTGACAGGCGCCGACTATATCCAGGAAAGCGTGCCCGAGCGGCTGGAACTGAAACAGAAGGTCTATGCCGCGATCCAGGCGGTGGCCCCCGATGCCGTTCTGGCCTCGTCCACCAGCGGGTTCAAGCCGTCCGAATTGCAGGCGGGGGCCGTGCGCCCCGGCCAGATCGTCGTGGCCCATCCGTTCAACCCGGTCTACCTGCTGCCGCTGGTGGAACTGGTTCCCGGCGCGGCAGAGCCCGGCGTGGTCGAGCGCGCCCGCAGCGTTCTGACCGGCATCGGCATGTTCCCCCTGCATGTGCGCGCCGAGATCGACGCCCATATCGCCGACCGCTTTCTCGAAGCCGTCTGGCGCGAGGCGCTGTGGCTGGTCAAGGACGGCATCGCCACCACCGAAGAGATCGACAACGCGATCCGCTACGGTTTCGGCCTGCGATGGGCGCAGATGGGCCTGTTCGAGACCTACCGCGTTGCAGGCGGCGAGGCGGGGATGCGGCATTTCATGGCGCAATTCGGCCCGGCGCTGCAATGGCCCTGGACCAGGCTGATGGATGTGCCCGAGTTTACCGACGATCTGGTGGAGCTGATCGCCGGGCAGTCGGATGCGCAATCGGGCCATCTGTCGATCCGCGCGCTGGAGCGGCTGCGCGACAACAACCTCGTGGCCATCCTGCGCGCGCTCAAGGGCCAGAACGCGGCGGCGGGCAAGCTGATCCTCGATCACGATGCCACGCTGCGCCGGCCGCTGGAAGACAGCCTGCCGCTGGTGACGGTGCGGCGCATCGTGCCCGTCGACTGGACCGATGTGAACGGCCACATGAACGAGGGCCGCTATGGCCAGGTCTTCTCGGACGCCTCCGAAGAGTTGATGTTCCATGTCGGCGCGGATCGCGACTATATCGCCGCGGGCAACAGCTATTTCACCGTCGAGACCACGATCAGGTACCTGGCCGAAACCCTCGCCGGGGAAGAGATCGAGGTCGAGACCCGCGTGACGCTGGGCGAGGGCAAGAAGCTGCGGCTCTGGCACGAGATGAAGCGCGCGGCAGATGGCACGGTGCTGGCCACCTGCGACCAGTTCATGCTGCACGTGTCGCTGGAAACCCGCCGTTCCTGCCCGCCGCTGGCCCATGTGCAGGACGCGGTGGAACAGCTGGCCCGGGCCCATGCCGATGGATAAGCGCGCCTTTCTCACCGGCCTGTTCGAGGCCGCCGTTGCCGCCGCCGACCCGGCCAAGGCGCTGGCTCCGGTTCTGCCGGAGAAACCGAAGGGCCGCACGGTGGTCATTGCCATCGGCAAGGGGGGGGCTCAGCTGGCGGCGGCGTTCGAGGACCTGTGGGGGGATCCTGTCGAAGGCGTGGTGGTCACGCGCTACGGCTATGCCGCGCCGTGCCGTCACCTGACCGTGCTCGAAGCCGCGCATCCGGTGCCTGACGCCGCCGGCATGGCCGCGTCTCAGACGGTGCTGCAGGCGGTCAGCGGTCTGGGCGAGGACGATCTGGTGGTCGCACTGGTCTGCGGCGGGGGCTCGGCCCTGTTGCCCGCGCCGCCCGAAGGGCTGACGCTGGAGGATGAACAGGCGCTGAACCGCGCGCTGCTGGCCTCAGGCGCGCCGATCGGCGTGATGAACGCGATCCGCAAGCATGTCAGCCGGATCAAGGGCGGGCGGCTGGCGCTGGCCGCACACCCGGCGCGGGTGGTGTCGCTGGTCGTGTCGGACGTGCCCGGCGACGATCCGGCGCAGGTGGCCTCGGGCCCCACGGTGCCGGACGCCGTCACCCGGGCCGAGGCGCTGGCGCATGTCCGGACGCGCGGCATCGACCTGCCGGTACGGGTGCTGGCGCATCTGCGGTCCGAGGCCGCCGACGCGCCCATGCCCGACGATCCGCGCTTTGCCCGCAACGAGACCCGCGTGATCGCCTCGGCCCGGCTGTCGCTGGAGGCGGCGGCGCGTGTGTCCGAGGCACAGGGCATTCCGGCGGTGATCCTGTCGGATGCCATCGAGGGCGAAGCGGCGGATGTGGGCCGTGTGCACGCCGCCATTGCCCGCGAATGCGCCCTGCGCGCGCGCCCGTTCCAGCCGCCCGTGGTGCTGCTGTCGGGGGGCGAGACCACCGTGACGCTGACCGGCACCCCCGGTCGGGGCGGGCGCAACACCGCCTTCCTGCTGGGATTGGCCGAAGCCATCGACGGTGTGGCGGGGCTGACGGCGCTGGCGGCGGATACCGACGGGATCGACGGGTCCGAGGACAATGCAGGTGCCTTTGCCGATGGAACCTTGCTGGCGCGGCTGCGGGCGGCAGGCCACGATCCCCGCGCCTTTGTGCAGGCGCAGGATCCTTACGGTGCCTTCGCCGCTGTCGGGGATCTGTTCGAGCCGGGGTCAACGGGGACAAATGTAAATGATTTCAGGGCGATCCTGATCGACGCTCAGCCATAGCTGTAGCCCAGGGCGGCCTCTTGTGCAGGGTCGATCCGGCTTTGCAGAAAGGCCAGATCGTCGGTGGAAAGCGTCTTGGGCGTCTCGGGCCGCGGCGTGACAGAGGGCAGGAATTTTGACCCCAGCCGCTTGACCACCGGGCGATAGGCCGCACCGGGCTGCGGCACGGACAGGCCGTCATGTACGGCGGCAAGGAACGCCTCGGGCGCGGCCTGCACCGTCTCCATCCGCGTGAAGACCAGCGTGCAACCCCTTTCGAAGAAAGACAAAAGCCCCGCAAGCTTGGCCTGCCGCAAGGCAAAGAGATCGGCAAAGGCACGCCCGGTCAGCGGATGGCGGTCCTGCTGCAGCGGCTGCCCGACGCCGCCCAGCTCGGCCACCTGCGGGAAATAGCGCGCCCGGTCCGCCACGGTTGCCCATTCGGCGCGCAGGAAATCGGAAAAGCGCAGCGCCTGCATGGCGGGCGGGCAGTGCCACGGCTTGGCGTGCATCGACAGCGCCCAGCTGCGCGCATCGCGCACCACGCAGACCACCGCCACGTCCTCGGGGATCGCGGTCATGTGCGGAAAGCCGTGTTTCCAGCCCAGATCCTCGATCGGGCGCAAGGTCGAGTTCCGCCCCAGCAGGCGCTTGACGAAATTGGTGCCCGACGACCGCTCGCCAAACACCTGATAACGCCGTGGCGGCATGCTGCCGGGCACGATCTGCCAGCCTGTCTGGGCGAAATCGGGTGTCATCATGCCGGCGTCATATGGACTTCGCGCCACGTTGCCAAGACGGCGTGCAAATCCCCCCTGCGCAGCCGCGGAAATCCGGTTTACCATCGCGCCAAAGACCCAGAACGAGGCAAGAGCAGATGCAATCGGTGGCCTGCGCCCTGACCATGGTGCGCGACGACGCGTTTTTCCTGAAAGCCTGGCTGCGCCATTACGGCGAAGCCTTCGGGCGCGAGAATTGTTACATCGTCAACCATGGCCGCGGGGCCGAGGTCGCCCGGCTGGCCGAGGGCTGCAACGTCATCGGCATCCCCGGCGATCCGCACCCGAATTTCGACATGAAGCGCTGGCGCATGCTGAACAACTTTGTTCAGGGCCTGCGCTGCTATTACGATCAGGTGATCGTCGGCGATGTGGACGAGCTGGTGGTGGTGGATCCCGACGCCGGGATCGGCCTGCTCGACTACCTGCGGCAGGCGAAACCCAAACGCATCCTGACGCCGCTTGGGCTGGAGGTGATCCACCGCATCGACGTGGAGCCCGAGGCGATCACCGACACCATTCTGGGCCCGCGCCGCCATGTGCGGCTGGCCCCGCATTATTCCAAACCTTGCGTCATCAGCCACGGGGCCAAGATCGCGCGCGGCGGGCATTTCACGCAGTTCGACAAGCTGTATACACCGGACGTGCTTTACCTCTTTCACCTGAAATTCTGCGACTTTCCAAACTATGTCGAGGTGATGAATGCCCGCAACGCCGTCACGCAAAGCGTGGGCGTGGGGGTGCAGGAGGCGTCCATCGGGCGGCACTGGTTTGCCGAGGCCCGCGGCGAGGATCGCGCGGTGTTCGACGCCTTTGCCGGGCTGGAGATGAAGGAAGGCTTCAACCTGGGCTGGGTGCGCAAGCGGATGCAGCGGTCGTGGAAGCCGCGGGGCGAAACCGGGTTCTGGGAATTCGACCGACCGGATTATGCCGGGCAATACGTGCTGCCAGAGCGGTTCATGGGGCTTTTCTAGACGTTGGACAGGAAATCCCGCAGCGCCCGGGCGGTGTCTTCCGGCGACTGGTCTGGGAAGAAATGCCCGCCGGGGATCGCCTGCGCCTGCATGTCTGCAAGCCGGGGGGCCCAGGTGGCAGGCACGTCCATGGCGCGGGCCATGGCACCATCGACCCCGTAGAGCACGAGGGCCGGGCAGGGCACCTGCCGTTCCAGATCCCCGGCATCCTGCCCGATATCCACGTCGATGGCCGCGCGGTAGTCGTTGCACATCGCGTGTATGCAATCCGGATCGCGCCAGCTGGCGCGATAGGCGGCCAGCATGTCCGGGTCGAAATCCGACAGGCTGGCCTTGCCGAACCCCAGCAGGCAGCGTTCGAAAAAGCCGTCGGGGTCGTGGCCGATCAGGGTTTCGGGGAAGGGCGCGGGCTGGGCCAGAAAGAACCAGTGGTAATAGGCGCGGGCCACCGGGTGGGTCAGGGTGGCAAGCAGGTGATGCGTGGGCACGATGTCCATGACGCACAGGCTTTGCACACGCGCCGGCGCGTCCAGCGCCATCCGGTGCGCCACGCGCCCGCCGCGGTCATGGCCGGCCAGGTGAAAGCGCTCGAATCCCAGATGGGTCATCAGCGCCAGCATGTCCTGCCCCATGGCGCGAAAGCTCATCTCTTCCACGGTGGCGGGTTTGGAGCTGTCGCCATAGCCGCGCAGGTCTGCGGTGATGACGGTGAACGCGTCGCTCAGGCGCGGGGCGATGCGCCGCCACATGGCGCGGGTCTGCGGAAAGCCGTGCAGCAGCAGAAGGGGCGGGCCGCTGCCTTGCAGGTCATGGGAAATCCGGATCGGGCCCGTTTCGAACACCGCCATTGGCGCGGAGGTTAGCGGTTCAGCGACGAGACCAGGACGACATTGCCAAGGTCCACATTCGGCAGGGCGTCGTCGACCGTTGCGCTGGCGGTCAGCAGCATCGCGCGGGAATTGTCGTCGAGCATGCCATAGCCGGTCGTCCAGACATCAGCCGGCGTGTAGACCAGCACCATCGCCCCCAGCGCGCCCACAAGCATGCCGCCGGAATTGCGCCGCTTGCCGCCGCGCTTGATGAAAAAGCGCAGGATGTGCAGACCCAGCGCCAGGAAGGACAGAACCAGCAGCACCGAAAGCCCGGCAAAGATCATGTCGTGATACTCCGCGCCCAGGCTGCCCTGGTTCAGCGAGTTTTCCAGATAGGCCCGGTTGGAGGCGACCGAGATCACCAGATAGGCCCAGAGGAACCCTGTCAGCGCGGACCCCAGCGGACGGTTTGCCGTGGTGTCGCGGGCCGCCCCGCTTTCGCCCCAGCGATAATAGGCCGGATCCACCCGCTTGATGCGGCGGCGGAAGTCTGCGCGGGTCTGTTTGCGGAACGACATCATCATGCCTTAAGTCTTGCGTGCCAAATTTGGCATTCGTTAGGAGGAATGTGGCATCCATTGCCACAATTGGCAAAATGAAATGCCCTGTTGCAGGAATATTACCTTCAATTTTCCACGAATCCTGACAGACACTTGGCCGCAGGTCCGCTTTTGCCGTGCGCGCCCGGCAAGACCTCGACTCGCGCGAATCGACGCGCCGCGGTCTCGCCCCATGCGTTAACCCCGCGCAAGGCGGGCCGGGTCAGCGGATCGCGTCGAGGATGCGGGCCCAGCTGCGGATGCCCTTGTGAAAGCTGTCCAGGTCATATTTCTCGTTCGGCGAATGGATCTGGTCGTCATCCTTGCCCCAGCCTACCAGCAGCGAATCCATCCCCAGCACGGACTTGAAATAACCCGCCACCGGGATCGAGCCGCCGCAGCCGGTGAACGCCGCCTCGACGCCCCATTCCGCCCCCAGCGCACGGCGCGCCTGTTCAAAGGCCGGATGATCGGTGGCCATCTGCCCCGCGGGCGAGGCACCGTGCCCGCTGAACGTCGCCGTCACATCCTCGGGCAGTTGCGCCGTCACCCAGGCGCGAAAGTTTTCGCGGATGGCCAGCGGGTCCTGCGTGCCCACAAGGCGGAACGACACCTTGGCCGAAGCCCGCGAGGGCAGCACCGTCTTGAACCCGTCGCCGGTATAGCCGCCGACAATGCCGTTGATCTCGGCCGTGGGGCGCGACCAGATCATTTCGAGCGCGCTGCGATCCTGTTCGCCCGCGGGGTGCGAGAGGTCCACATCGCCCAGAAACCCCGCCGCATCGAACTTCAGAGCCTCCCATTGCGCGCGGATCTCCGGTGCCACTTCGGGCACGCCGTCATAGAACTGCGGCACCTGGATGCGTCCCTGGTCGTCATGCAGGTTGCCCAGGATGCGCGTCAGCACGCGGATCGGGTTGATCGCGGCACCGCCATACATGCCCGAATGCAGATCCTTGTCGGGGCCGGTCAACGTGATCTCTTCGCCCAGAAGCCCGCGCAGCTGGGTGATGATCGCCGGCGCGCGGCTTTCGAACAGCCCGGTATCGCAGATCAGCGCCAGGTCGGCCTTCAGCCTGTCCTTGTGTGCTTCGAGATAGGGCAACAGCGAGGGCGAGCCGGATTCCTCTTCCCCTTCGAAGAAGAAGGTGATGCGGCAGGGCATCTGCCCGTGGACGGCCTGCCAGGCGCGGCAGGCCTCCAGAAAGGTCATCAGCTGGCCCTTGTCATCTGCCGTGCCGCGGCCGCGGATCACCCGGCCCCGGGGCGTCTCCTCGATGGCCGGATCGAACGGGTCGCGGTGCCACAGGTCCAGCGGATCGACGGGCTGCACGTCGTAATGGCCATAGAAGAGCACATGCGGCCCGTCGCCCTCGACATGGCCCACCACCATCGGATGGCCGGGGGTGGGGTGCTTTTCCGCGGCGACCCCCATGCCCTGCAGATCCGCCACCAGCCAGTCCGCCGCCCGGTCGACATCCGCGGCAAAGGCGGGGTCGGTGGAGATCGACGGGATCCGCAGCAGCGCCATCAGCCGGTCCAGCGCGGCGGGCAGATCTGCGTCGATTCGGGAAAGCGTGGCGTCAAGCGTCATGGGGTCCTCCTGGCGTTTCGCGGGCGAGCGTAGCAGAGGCCGCGGGGCTGTCCAGCAGGCCGGGACGGGAGCGGGCGCGTGTCGGAAATTGATGTTTCCGATATGCGTCATATGTTCCGCACCACCGGGCGCACCGGTCTTGAACGGGTGGGGGCTTGATGCAGATCAAGGCTGCGACGGTTCGTCCGTCCGTAAACAGGTTGCCAGATGTATGCCGCCCCTATAGTTATTCACGAAATTGAATGCGGAGGCATACCGCAACCTTGGGGGGCCGCTGAGCGGGCGGGCCGGAGAAAGAAGGAGGTCCCGGTGGACTACACCGCGCAACTCGACACAGCCCTGAACCGTCTGCACGAAGAAGGCCGTTATCGCACGTTCATCGACATCGAACGCAAGAAGGGCCAGTTCCCGCACGCCACCTGGCGCAAGCCGGACGGAACAGAAACGCCGATCGCGGTGTGGTGCGGCAACGACTATCTGGGCATGGGCCAGCATCCGGCGGTTCTGGAAGCGATGCACGAGGCCATCGACGCCACCGGCGCCGGCTCGGGCGGGACGCGCAACATCTCGGGGACAACGGTCTATCACAAGCGGCTCGAGGCCGAGCTGGCCGATCTGCACGGCAAGGAATCGGCGCTGCTCTTCACCTCGGCCTACATCGCCAACGACGCGACGCTGTCGACCGTGCCCAAGCTGTTCCCCGGCCTGATCATCTATTCCGACGAACTGAACCACGCCTCGATGATCGAGGGCATCCGCCGCAATGGCGGGGCCAAGCGGATCTTCAGGCACAACGATCTGGGCGACCTGCGCGCCAAGCTTGAAGCCGACGATCCGGCCGCGCCCAAGCTGATCGCCTTTGAATCGATCTACTCGATGGATGGCGATTTCGGCCCCATCGAGGCGCTGTGCGATCTTGCCGACGAATTCGGCGCGCTGACCTATATCGACGAGGTGCACGCGGTGGGCATGTACGGCCCGCGCGGGGCAGGGGTGGCCGAACGCGACCGCCTGATGCACCGCATCGACATCATCAACGGCACGCTGGCCAAGGCCTATGGCGTGATGGGCGGCTATATCGCCGCGTCGCACAAGATGTGTGACGCCATCCGCTCTTACGCGCCGGGCTTCATCTTCACCACCTCGCTGCCGCCGGCGGTGGCGGCGGGGGCGGCGGCCTCGGTGGCGTTCCTGAAGACCTCGGGCGGGCAGAAATTGCGCGACCAGCACCAGACCCAGGCGAGGATCCTCAAGACCCGGCTCAAGGGCATGGGCCTGCCGATCATCGACCATGGCAGCCATATCGTCCCGGTGATCGTGGGCGATCCGGTCCACACCAAGCAGCTGTCGGACATGTTGCTGGAGGGCTTTGGCATCTACGTGCAGCCGATCAACTTCCCCACCGTGCCCCGCGGCACCGAGCGTCTGCGCTTTACCCCCTCGCCGGTGCATGGCCCCGGCGAAATGGACCGCCTGGTTCATGCGATGGATGAACTTTGGAGCCATTGTGCGCTGAATCGCGCCGAAATGGCGGGGTAACCCACCGGCAACCTGTCAAATCGCTTGTTTTGTGGTAGCCTGCGGTAAATAAACGGACCGAGCGAATCGAAACGCGCGGTCCGATGCAGGCAGGCACGGACCAGGACACGGTATCGATGGGTAGGGGCGCATGATCGGGCGTAAACCCCAAGGAAAGCCGGAAGACGTCGACATCAAGCCGCAGAGCTTCGACGACTTCGAATTGCGTCTCGGCGACGTGATGCGCGGGGAAAGGGCCACGCTGGGCAAGTCCCTGCTGGACGTCCAGCGCGAGCTGCGCATCAAGGCCAGCTACATCGCCGCGATCGAGAATTGCGATCCCTCTGCCTTTGACACGCCCGGCTTCATCGCAGGCTATGTCCGCTCCTACGCCCGTTACCTTGGCATGGACCCGGAAGAGGCGTTCGAGATCTTCTGCGCCGAAAGCGGCTTTTCCACCTCGCACGGCATGTCCGACAAGGCCTCGGGCATCCGCAAGCCCGAAGCCGACGCCGTGGTGCGCCCGCGGGCCCGCGACCCGCTGGCCGAACCGAACATGCCGTTTGCACCCGCCGCCGATTCCTTCCTGTCGCGGATCGAACCGGGGGCCATCGGATCGACCCTGGTGCTGTGCGCCCTGATCGGCGGGATCAGCTATGGCGGCTGGTCCGTCCTGCAGGAAATCCAGCGCGTGCAGGTTGTCCCGGTGGAACAGACCCCGGTGGTGCTGAGCGAGCTTGACCCGCTGGAGGCCGTGGGGGCCAGCGCAGCGGAAACGCCCGGGGACGATCCGGCGCTGGCCGCGGCGGGCGTGTTCACGCCGCCCTCGAACGAGGCCTTCGACCGGCTGTACCGCCCCGATGCGCTGGACGTGCCGGTTCTGGTGGCGCGCGACGCCCCGATCTCGACCCTCGACCCCGACAATGGCGGGCTGTATGCCCGAGCGCCGGAACGCGACTTGCCGCAGTTCCAGGACAGCAGCCTGGCCGCCGCCGCGCTGGACACCGGCATCGCGCGCATGCCCCTGCCGGGCGAGGCGCTGGACGTGCCCAGCTTTGACCGGTTGCCCAGCTTTGGCGGCAGCACCACCGCCACCGCCGCGCTTGGCCGGGGGGTGACGGTGATCGCCGCGCGCGAGGCCTGGATCAAGGTCAGCGATCAGGGCGGCGAAGTGCTGTGGTCCGGCATCCTGCAGGCGGGCGACACCTACAAGGTGCCCGAAACCGCCAAGGCACCGGTGATCGGCAGCGCGCGCACCGGATCGCTCTATTTCGCGGTGGATGGCACCGTCTATGGCCCGGCAGGCCGTCCGGCCGAGTACAAGGACATCCCGCTGACCCGCGACACGCTGCTGGCCAGCTACAGCCCGGCCGAGGCCGGATCGGACAGCGACCTCAAGACCGTGCTGGCGGATCTGGGTGTGCAGTCCGAACGCCCTGCCGAACGTGTCGTGGCCGCGCCGGTGATCCCGCGGGTGCTGAACAACCGGGCGCCGGACATCACGGTGGTCGCCACAGCCGAGACCTGGATCGAGGTCACCTCGCCGTCGGGCTCCAAGCTGCTGGCCAAGGTGCTGCAGCCGGGCGAAACCTACCGCGTGCCGCAGACCGATCAGGCGCCGACGATCTTTTCCGGCAATGCCGGCGGGGTCTATTTCGCGGTGAACGGGCAGACTTTCGGGCCGTATGGGGCCAGCGGCAAGTTTGGCCGCGGGCTGACGCTGGACCAGCAGGACATCACGACCAAGCTGGCCGCGGCAGACCTGACCAACAAGCCCGAACTGGCCCGGATCGTGGCGCAGCTGCGCACCGCCCCGGCGCTGCCTGCACAGGACTGACGCGGCATTCCGTCCGGGGGGCTGGTGCGCCGTGGCGCGACACCTAGCTTTGAAGGCGAGCGGGCTGTACAGTTTGCTTGACAGCCGTGACAGCGACAGGACCTCTCCATGAGCCTCAACCACGTCCGCCCGTGGCGCAACATCTACCGCCGCACCTCCCGTCAGATCATGGTGGGCAATGTCCCCGTGGGGGGCGATGCGCCGATCACCGTGCAGACCATGACCAACACGGTCACCACCGACATCCCCGGCACCATCGCGCAGGTGCAGGCCGCGGCCGAGGCCGGGGCCGACATCGTGCGCGTCTCGGTGCCCGACGAGGATTCGTCCAGGGCCCTGCACGAGATCGTGCGCGAAAGCCCGGTGCCCATCGTGGCCGATATCCATTTCCACTATCGCCGGGGCATCGAGGCCGCCGAGGCCGGAGCCGCCTGCCTGCGCATCAACCCCGGCAATATCGGCAGCGAGGCGCGGGTGCGCGAGGTGATCCAGGCCGCGCGCGACCACAATTGCTCCATCCGGATCGGGGTGAATGCCGGCAGTCTGGAAAAGCACCTGCTGGAAAAATACGGCGAGCCGTGCCCCGACGCGATGGTCGAAAGCGGGCTGGATCACATCAAGATCTTGCAGGACAACGATTTTCACGAGTTCAAGATCAGCTGCAAGGCGTCGGATGTCTTCATGGCCGCCGCCGCCTACCAGCAACTGGCCGAACAGACCGACGCGCCCATCCATCTTGGCATCACCGAGGCGGGCGGCCTGATGACCGGCACGATCAAGAGCGCGATCGGCCTGGGCAACCTGCTCTGGATGGGGATCGGCGATACGATCCGCGTGTCGCTCTCGGCCGATCCGGTGGAAGAGGTCAAGGTCGGCTACGAGATCCTGAAATCGCTGGGCCTGCGTCATCGCGGCGTCAACATCATCTCGTGCCCGTCCTGCGCGCGGCAGGGCTTTGACGTGATCAAGACGGTGGAGACGCTGGAAAAGCGGCTGGAACACATCAAGACACCCATGAGCCTGTCGATCATCGGCTGCGTGGTGAACGGCCCGGGCGAGGCGCTGATGACCGATGTCGGCTTCACCGGCGGCGGCGCGGGGTCGGGCATGGTGTACCTGGCAGGCAAGGCCAGCCACAAGATGTCGAACGACCGGATGATCGACCACATCGTCGAAGAGGTCGAGAAGAAGGCGGCGGAACTGGAGGCGTCAGAAGGCGCGCAGGCGGCAGAGTAGGGTGAACCGGGGTCTGCCCGGCATGTCACGGCTCGCCTCCCGCCACCAGATACCGTTCCAGCACAAAGGCCGGCATGTGGCCGCGGATCAGCTTGTCGGGCATCACATAGGCCGGGACGATGTCAAAGCCCAGCGATTGCCAGAGCGCGCGGTTGTCGCCCTGCTCCAGCGGGTGCACGGCAATGGCGACCCCAAGGCGTTTGGCCAGGTCCGACAGGTCCGCGGCGGCGCGGGGGCAGTCCGGGCAATCCCGGTCGGTAAACAGCACGATCCGCGCGCCCTCGGCAAACAGCCGAGGGGCCGCCGCCGCGATGCGTGCGCGGTCGGCGGCCATTTCCTCGGCATAGGGCTGCGCCAAGGCCGGCGCGGCCAGCGCCCGCAGGCGCGAGCGCAGCGACGCGCCGTCCTGCGCCGCGACCGGGCCCGCCCAGAGGCCGGTCATCAGACCGGCCCAGGCCAGCGCCGCCGCCGCGCGGTGCCCGGGGCTCACCCGTCGTTGCGCGCGTCGGCGACGATGGCGCGCATCGCCTCCAGCGGCGCATAGCCGCGCACCAGCTGGTCGCCGAAGACAAAGCTGGGCGTGCCGTTGATCTGCATCCGCTGCGCCAGCGCGCGGGTCTCGGCGATCTGGCGCGTGACCTCGTCGCTCTGCATCTCGACGAGGATGGCATCGGCATCCAGGCCCAGCGTTGCGGCCAGTCGGCTCAGCACCGCCTCCGTCGGCTCGCCCTCAAGCGCGATCAGCGCGTCATGTACCGACTTGTAGGCCGCGTCGCCGCCAACGATCCGCGTGGCGATGGCAAAGCGCGACGACACCATCGACGCCTCGCCCAGGATCGGCAGTTCCTTGACGATCAGGCGGATATTGCCGTCGCTTTCGATCAGTTCCATCACCTCGGGATGGGCGCGGCGGCAATAGCCGCAGCGGTAGTCGAGGAATTCCACCACCGTCACATCGCCATCGGGATTGCCGCCAACCCAGGAAAAGCCGTCATCCAGCAGCGCATCTGCATTGGCGGACACCAGCGCGCGGTCGCGTTCGCCCTGCTGTGCCGCTTCGCGCTCTTCCAGCACGGCCACGGCATCCATGATGACCTGCGGATCGCGCAGCAGGTAGTCGCGCACCATCGCGTCAAAGGCGGCTTTCTGAGCGTCGGTCATGGTCGCCGGATCGAACGGCGCGGCTGCCGAGGCCTGTGCCGTCCCGGTCGCGGCCTCGGCCGGCTGCGCCTTGTCCTGCGTCGCTTCGGCCTGATGCGCCGGGGCCGGGGCCGGCGCTTCGCCCGATCCGCCACCCACAACCGCAAGCACCAGCAGCACGGCGCCCGCGGTGCCTGCCAGAACGGCTCCTGTTTCCTGGTTCATCATTCGCTCCTTGTCATCGTCTGCGGCGGAAATCGGCCAGTCGCGCCGCACTTAGCACATCCTGCGCGCGTTGCCATGCGCTCGAACCGCGCGGCAGCTGCGCTTCGGCGCGTCCGGCATGCAGGGCGGCATCCTCCATCCGGCCGATCAGCGCATAGCGTTCGGCGGTGACCAGCGAGGCCATGCCGTTCTGTCCGGTGCGGGCATAGGCCACCGCAAGATCGCGCAGGATGCGGGCGTCCGAATAATCCCGCGCCCGTGCCGCTTCCAGCGGGCCCAGCGCCTCCTTCGGGCGGCCTGCGGCCAGCAGCGCCCGGCCATAGCCGCCCAGCACCAGCGGTTCGCGCGGGGCCAGCCTTGCAGCCTGGGCATAGACGGTGACCGCGGGGCCGAATTGCCGCGATTCCAGCAGGATCTGGCCCTTGAGCTCGATCAGGAAGGGATCGCGCGGGCGCAGGCCGATGGCCTTGTCGATGGCAGCCAGCGCGCGGGACAGGTCGGACTGACGGTGATGCGCCACCGCCTCGCGCATCAGCGCGATGTCCTGCGAGACACTGTCCGACGCGCGGCGCAGCGTCCAGCGGGGCGCGCGCTTGAACGCCGTCAGCTTGCCCCGGGCGCGGTCGTACCAGTAATTCGCCGTCGCGTTGGGGCCGGGGGAACGCTGCCCGGCCACCAGCCCTTCGAGCGCGCGCAGCCGGTCGCGCGACAGCGGGTGGGTGCGCATGTAGGGGTCCTGCCGGTTGACCGACAGCGCCTCCTGGCCGCGGAACAGCTGCTGCACTTCCACCGCGCCGCGCGGATCGATCCCGGCGCGGGTCAGGTAGCGGATCGACGAGATGTCGGCGGCGGATTCCTCGGCGCGGGTGTGCGACAGGAACAGCCGCATGGCAGACCCCTGGCTGCCCAGCGCGATGCCCGTGGCCGCCTCGGGGCTGCCGCTGGCCGCGGCCACCGCCGCCAGCGCCATGCCCAGCCCCGCCGCGGTGCGCGCCACCTGCAGGTTGCCCAGCCGCCGCGTGATGTGGCCGTTGGCGATATGCGCCGCCTCGTGCGCGATCACCGCCTGCAACTGTTCGGCCGTCTCCAGCTTCATCATCAGGCCGGAATGGATGAAGATGTGCCGGGTGTCGACGATGAAGGCGTTCAGCCGGGAATCGTCGATCAGCACGATGCGCACCTGCGACGGGCTGAGCCCGGCGGCCGACAGCACCGGGGTGGCCAGCTGTTTCAGCGCGTATTCGATATCGGCATCGCGCAAGAGCGACACGCCCGCGCGCACCGGGGTCGCCAGTGACAGCGTCAGCACCAGAAGTGCGGCCAGCAGTCGGGGAAGGATCATTGACGCCTCATCACAATCGCCCGTACTCCGGGAGTTGCGGCAGAGTAGAAAGGCTGGAGATGCGGAATTCAAGGCGCGGGGCCGTCGATCCCTTTATCGTGATGGACGTGATGGAGGCCGCACGGCAGGCCGAGGCGGCAGGACGCCACATCATCCACATGGAGGTGGGCCAGCCCGGCACACCCGCACCCGCCGCCGCGCGTGCCGCGCTGGCAAGGGCGCTGGAGCGTGATGCGCTTGGCTATACCGTGGCGCTGGGTCTGCCCGCGCTGCGCGCCCGTATCGCCCGGCTTTACGGCGACTGGTACGATGTCGATCTGGACCCGGGCCGGGTGATCGTGACGCCCGGTTCGTCCGGCGGGTTCATCCTGGCCTTTGCGGCGCTCTTCGACGCGGGCGACCGTGTGGCCCTGGGCGCGCCCGGCTATCCGTCCTACCGGCAGATCCTGAGGTCGATGGATCTTGTGCCGGTCGAGGTGCAGGCCTCGGCGGAAAACCGCTTTCAGCCGGTGCCCGACGATCTGGCGGGGGTCGATTACCAGGGGCTGATGGTGGCAAGCCCCGCGAATCCCACCGGCACGATGCTGGGCCGGGCGGCGCTGTCGGACCTGATCGGCGCGGCGCAGGCGCAGGGCGCCGCCTTCTTGTCGGACGAGATCTATCACGGCATCGAATACGAGGCGAAGGCGGTCAGCGCGCTTGAGATCTCGGACGAGGTTTGCGTGATCAACTCGTTTTCCAAGTATTTCTCGATGACCGGGTGGCGCGTGGGCTGGCTGGTGGTGCCCGAGGCGCAGGTGCGGCAATTCGAACGGCTGGCGCAGAACCTGTTCATCTGCCCGCCCCATGCCTCGCAGGTGGCGGCACTGGCGGCGCTGGATGCACATGAGGAAAACGCCGCAAACCTTTCGGTCTACACGCAAAACCGGCAACTGATGCTGGACGGCCTGCCACGGGCGGGGTTCGACAGGATCGCGCCGCCGGACGGGGCGTTCTATGTCTATGCCGATGTCAGCCACCTGACCAGCGACAGCCGCGCGCTGGCGCGCGAGATCCTCGACGAGGCCGGCGTCGCCGTCACCCCGGGGCTGGATTTCGACCCGGTGCGCGGCGGTGGCACGTTGCGGTTCTCTTATGCAAGGACAACCGAAGACATCGCCGAGGGCCTGCGCCGCCTGCGCGCCTTCATGGCGGCCAAAGGGCACGTGATCGACGATCCGGATGCGAATCCCTGAACGCGGTGCTAGGCTGTCGCAAACCGCCGGGAACAGGGCAGATGAGCAGGTTGATCGTGACATGGGTTCGGGCCCTCGGGGCCTCGATGGTGCTGGCTTTACTGGCCACGGCCGGTGCCGCGCAGGGTGCGTCGGGCCTGGCGCGGCTGGTGGACGGCGGGGTCAAGGACACGCGCTTTGGCCGGACCGAGCTGACGCTGCAGCTGAGCCAGGGCGTGCCGTGGCGCGTCTTTACCCTGACCGACCCGCTGCGCGTGGTGCTGGATTTCCGCGAGGTGGACTGGCAGGGCACCGATCCGCTGGCCTTTGACGGCTCGGACCGCGTGCAGCATGTGCGCATGGGCCGCTTCCGCCCCGGCTGGTCGCGGCTGGTGCTGCTGCTGACCGAACCGATGGAGGTGGACACCGCCGCGCTGGCGATCCGGCCCGACGGACAGGCGGATCTGCGGGTGCGGCTGGGGCGCACGGATGCCGACAGCTTTGCCGCGGGCGCGGGCGCGCCCGACGATCCGCACTGGCAGGACCGCCCCGAGCTCCGCCTGACCGCGCCGCCCCCCGATGACGGGCCGTTCACCATCGTGCTCGACCCCGGCCATGGCGGCATCGACCCGGGCGCACAGCGCGGCGGCGTGACCGAGGCCGACCTGATGCTGCAATTCGCCCGTGAACTGCGCGAGGTGCTGCTGCGCGCAGGCGACTACCGGGTGGAACTGACCCGTGAGGCCGACCATTTCGTGTCGCTCGAAGGCCGGGTGGCGCGGGCGCACCAGGTGGGCGCGGACATGTTCATTTCGCTGCATGCCGATGCGCTGGAAGAGGGCGTGGCCCATGGTGCCGCCGTCTACACGCTGGCCGAAGACGCGTCCGACGCGGCCTCGGCGGCGCTGGCCGAACGGCATGACCGCGACGACCTTCTGGCCGGCATCGACCTGTCGGGGCAGGAGGACGAGGTGGCCCATGTCCTGCTGCAGCTTGCCCGGCTGGACAACACGCCACGCAGCCAGGCGCTGGCGCGTCATATCGTGGCGGGGATCGAGAACGCGCTTGGTCATGTGCACAAGAAACCGCTGCGGCAGGCGGGGTTTTCGGTGCTCAAGGCCGCCGACATCCCGTCGGTGCTGGTGGAACTGGGATTCCTGTCCACCGAGCGCGACCTGAAAAACCTGCAGGACAGCGCCTGGCGCGCGGGCATGGCCGCGGGCATCCGCGACGGCATCGCCCAGTGGCAGATCGAGGACGCGGCGCTGGCACGTCTGCGGCGGCAATAGGCAAGCCGCCGCGCGGCAACACCGATGTGTTTTGACCCCCTGCCAAGAAAGCGATAAAGCAGGGGAAAGACCTTGGGGGTACAGGCGTGATCCGCTTCATCTTTTCCTTCTTCGGCGCGATCTTCAGCGTCATCACCCTGGGCACCATGATGGTGGCGCTGACCATCGGCGCGGTGTTCTGGATGTATGGCCGCGACCTGCCCAGCCATGACAGCCTTGCGCAATACACGCCCCCCACGATCAGCCGGATCTATTCCACCGAGGGCCGCGTGATCGACGAGTTTGCGCAGGAACGCCGCCTGTTCACCCCCGCAGACGAAATCCCCGACCTGATCAAGCAGGCCTTCATCTCGGCCGAAGACAAGAACTTCTACCAGCACCAGGGCTATGATCTGCGCGGCATCGCGGCGGCGGTGGTGCAGGCGGTGCAGTCGCGCGGGCGCGACGTGCGCGGTGCCTCGACCATCACCCAGCAGGTGATGAAGAACTTCCTGCTGTCCGGCGATCGCCAGGCCGAACGCAAGGTCAAGGAAATCATCCTGGCCGCCCGCGTCGAAGAGGCGCTGTCCAAGGAGAAGATCCTGGAACTGTATCTGAACGAGATCTTCCTGGGTCAGAACTCCTATGGCGTCACCGCGGCAGCACAGGTCTATTTCAACAAGTCGCTGGGCGAACTGGCCCCGCACGAGGCGGCCTTTCTGGCCTCGCTGCCAAAGGCACCTTCGGATTATCACCCGGTGCGCCGCAAGGAACGGGTGACCGCGCGGCGCAATTTCGTGCTGAAGGAGATGTACGAGAACGGCTATATCGACCGCGCGACCTACGAGGCCGAGGTGCAAATGCCGTTGCGTTCGGTGCAGAACGGCGATTTCGAGCCCTACAACCGCTCGCTGCCGCCGCGGGACTATTTCACCGATGAAATCCGCCGCCAGCTGAGCCGCGATTTCGGCGAAGAACAGTTCTTTTCCGGCGGCTATTCGGTGCGCGCGACGCTGGACGCCGAAATGCAGGTCGAGGCCGCGCATGCGCTGCAGCGCGCGCTGGAGCAGTATGACCGCGGACTGGGCCGCTGGCGCGGCACCGGCAAGTCGATCCCGGTGGAGACGCTGGGGGACGAAGCCCGCTGGCGCGCGGCGCTGGCCGAGGTCAACGTGGCGCGCGACATCGACCTTGACCACAAGTGGCACGTCGCCGTGGTGCGCGAGGTGCGCGACAACGAATTGCTGCTCGGGATCGAGGATATCGCCCTGGACGACCCGCGCGGCATGACGCTGCCGCGGTCCGACACCAACTGGTTTGCCGGCAATCTCTACGAGAATTTCGACGAAGGCGACGTGATCCATGTCCGCACCCGCACCGAAGGCGGACAGTTCGTGCGCTGGTCGCTCAGGCAGGTGCCCGAGGTGCAGGGCGGGTTCATGGCGATGGACGTCAACACCGGCCGCGTGCTGGCGATGCAGGGCGGGTTCTCCTACCAGCATTCGGTGTTCAACCGCGCCACCCAGGCGATGCGCCAGCCCGGCTCCAGCTTCAAGCCCTTTGTCTATGCCGCCGCGCTCGACAGCGGCTATACCCCAGCTGACATCGTCGTCGACGCGCCGATCGAGATCGACACACCGCAAGGCATCTGGCGGCCCAAGAACGCGTCGAACCGCTTTTACGGCCCGTCGCCCCTGCGTACAGGCATCGAACAGTCGCGCAACCTGATGACGATCCGCCTGGCGCAGGAAGTGGGCATCGACGTGGTGGCCAGCTATGCCGAGAAGTTCGGCGTGTACGAGAATATGGGCCGCAACCTGGCCAACTCGCTGGGTGCGGACGAGACGACGCTGTACAAGATGGTGGCCGCCTACGCGATGTTCGCCAATGGCGGCGAACGGGTGCAACCCACGCTGATCGACCGGGTGCAGGACCGCTATGGCAACACCATCTACAGCCATGACGCGGCCGAGGGGAACAAGCGCGTCTGCGTGGATTGCGACGATCCGTCGATCCGCGCCGGCTGGAGCCCGCGCATCGTCAACGACCGCGAGCGCGTGATGAACCCGGTCACCGCCTACCAGCTGACTTCGATGATGCGCGGCGTGGTGGAGCGCGGCACGGCCAAGAAGACCGTGACGCTGAACGTGCCCACCGCGGGCAAGACCGGCACCACCAACGACGCCAAGGATGTCTGGTTCGTGGGCTTCACCCCGAACATCGTGGCGGGCTGCTATATCGGCTTTGACACCCCGCGCTCGCTGGGGCGCAGCGCCTCGGGCGGCGGGTTCTGCGGGCCGGTGTTCAACAGCTTCATGCAGAAGGCGGTGGCAAAATACGGCGCGGGAGAGTTCGACGTGCCGCCGGGCTGTACCTTCATCAATATCGACCGCTTCTCCGGCGCGCGCCTGGGCAGCGGCGCCAGCGGGCCGAATGTCGTATCCGAATGCTTCCGCGAAGAGGATCTGGACGTGATCGTCTTTGGCAACACGCTGACCGGCGGCTTCTCGGTCACCGGCAATTTCGACCGCATCGGGGCCGAGACGACGCGCGCCCGCGAGGTCACCACCTCCACCGGCAAGAAGGCGGTGGTGGGCCCCAAGGCGGGGTTCGGCACGCTGTCGTCGGGCGGGCTTTACTGACCGGCGATCTGGTCCGAAACCTGCAGCAGCGCGGCCAGCAGGGCCGCGTCTGGATCGTCCCGCACCGTCTTTCCGGCGCGCCAGGCGATGGACAGGCCGCATTTCGCGACACCCCAAAGCGCCATGTCCTTGGGCGGAAGGCCCATGGCGGCGGCAAACAGCTGCACCCGCCGCCGGATCACCTCGGGCCGGCCAATCTCGGGCGCGCAGCCCTTGGGGTTGCGCAGGGCGTTGGCCAGCTCGAATCCCGACGGACCGCGCACGCCCTTCGCGTCGATGGCGATCCCGCCGACCACGTTGTCGTGATGCAGATCGCCATGCAGGGCCACCTCGGGCAGGCCGCGCCGCAGCAACTCTCTCGCCGCTTCTGCGGCCCGTTGCAGGTTGTGGCACAGCTCCGCCGGGCAATCGGGCGCGCAGCGCAGGGCGAACAGCGCGCCGAACCAGTCCGCGACCCGCGCCAGCGGCAGGTCCTCGGGCACCGGACAGGCATGCAGGCGCTGCGCCAGCGCGGCAAGGGCGTCGTCTGCCGCCTCCAGCTGTCCGGCGCGCGCCAGATCGCCCAGAAGCGGCCCGTCGAGCCGCTCCATCAACACCCAGTCGGGGGCCGACGCGTGGATCCTGACCACGGCCCCGCTGCCGGCCCAGGCCCGCATCAGCGCGACGCCCCCCGCCTCGTTGCCGGAATGGCCGTGGTGATACAGCTTCAGCACGGCGGGGCCCGCGGGTGTCCTCACGTCATGGACACCCGCAATCGCCGTCGTTGCGATCACCCGCACGGGCCGCGCGTCACAGGCCGCCAGCGCTGCCTCCAATCGGTCCATGCCATCTCTCGTCTTGCCCCAAACCCGCGCGCAAGCTATCACGCAGGGCCTAGGATCACGAGACAGGAAGACCCATGCGCGCCGAAGCCCAGAACAACGTGGACAAGATCGAGAAGTCGCTCGACCTCTTGAAACAGCGCCTGGGCTGGGACACCGCGCAGCACCGGCTGGAAGAGTTCAATGCCCGCGTCGAGGACCCGAACCTCTGGGACGATCCCGCCGCCGCGCAGAAACTGATGCGCGAACGCCAAGCGCTGGTGGATGCGATGGAGACCTACCAGTCGCTCAGCCAGGACCTGTCGGACCAGGTCGAACTGATCGAACTGGGCGAGATGGAAGAAGACGATGAGGTCGTGGCCGAGGCCGAGGCGGCGCTCAGGGCGCTGGTGGAGCGCGCCGCCAAGAAAGAGCTGGAGGCCCTGCTGGATGGCGAGACCGACGGCAATGACAGCTTTCTGGAAATCAAGGCCGGTGCCGGCGGCACCGAGGCTTGCGACTGGGCGCAGATGCTGGCGCGCATGTACGTCCGCTGGGCGGAAAAGCGCGGCTTCGAGGTGGAACTGCAGGAAGAACAGGCCGGGGCCGAGGCGGGGATCAAGTCCGCCACCTACCAGATCAAGGGCAAGAACGCCTATGGCTGGCTGAAATCGGAATCCGGCACGCACCGGCTGGTCCGCATCTCGCCCTTCGGCAAGGGCACGCGCGAGACCTCCTTTGCCGCCGTGGGGGCCTATCCGGTGATCGACGACAATATCGAGATCGAGGTGAACCCGTCGGAAATCCGCATCGACACCTTCCGGTCCTCGGGCGCGGGCGGTCAGCACGTGAACACCACGGACTCGGCGGTGCGGATCACCCACATGCCCACCGGCATCGTGGTGACGAGTTCCGAGAAATCCCAGCACCAGAACCGCGACATCGCCATGAAGGCGCTGAAATCGCGGCTGTACCAGATGGAGTTGGACAAGCGGTCTGCCATCGTGAACGAACTGCACGAGGCCAAGGGCGACGCGGGCTGGGGCAACCAGATCCGGTCTTACGTGCTGCAGCCTTACCAGATGGTCAAGGACCTGCGCACCCAGTACGAAACCGCCGACACGTCCGGCGTGCTGGACGGCGATCTGGACGGGTTCATGGAAGCGACGCTGGCACTGCAGGTTGCCGGAAAAAGTCGCGCCGAGGCGGGCGCGGAATAAAGGCGCGCACCCCGGCGCGACCCGCGCTACTCCGCAGCCGCCTTGACGCCCGCGGGGTCCATGATCACGCCGCCGATGGCGAAATGGCCCGAGGGGATCACCTTGGTGCGCACCCATGTCTTGTCGCGCATGGCCTCGCCCTCGACCGCGACCATGGCCTCGGTCACCTTTTCGATCATCTCGCGCTTCTGCGCCTCGGTGAACACACCGTCGAGCAGTTCGATTTCAACTAGCGGCATGGCGGTCTCCTTTTAGTTTGCCGGTTCGGATGGCGTGTCTCCAGCCTGCCGCCATATCCCCTGTGCCGCCACTCCTGCCAGAGAAGCGAAAGCGCTACATCTTCTGTAGTGGACCCGTTCGGGGGCCATGCGGCACGATGGTGGCCACATGCCCGGCCCGAAGGAGGACCTGATGGACACGGACGGATACGCGCGCTTCTGCCCCACCGCGATGGCATGCTCGATCCTCGAGCCGCGCTGGACCATGCTGATCCTGTGCGAACTCTGGAGCGGTGCCGCCCGCTTCAACGAGATCCATGGCGGTCTGCCGGGCATGTCGCCCAGCCTGCTGTCGCGACGGCTGAAGGAGATGGCGGCAATCGGGCTGATCGAAAAGCACGACACGCAAGGTGGCCATGCGCTGTATTGCAGTACGCCCATGGCGGACGAGTTGGAGCCGCTGGTGCGCGGTCTGGGGGCCTGGGCACATCGCAACATCGACCCCGAGATCGGCCTGGCCAGGCTCGACGACAAGGTTCTGATGTGGAACATCCGGCGCAAGATCGACGTCTCGGCGCTGCCCCGGCGGCGCGCCGTGGTGCAGTTCATCCTGCGCGAAGACGGGCAGGAGGACCGCAATTACTGGCTGCTGATCCGGCCCAATGCGGAAACCGACCTCTGCATGGTGGACCCGCGCCACGATGTCGACCTGTTCATCACCGCCGAGCTGCGCGCACTGACCCGGGCCTGGGTCGGGCATTCGACCTTTGCAGCAGAGATCGACGCCGGACGGATCGCGCTGATCGGGGATTCGGCGATGGCCGCCAGTCTCGGGCGCTGGATGGTGCGCAGTTCCTTTGCCGGGGACAGCTGCAGGCGGGCCGCCGAATAGCCGTCGCAGCGTGTAAAACATGTACCTGACAGGCATGTTGCCCCGACCGTCCGCTTGGCCTTAACTGGGTCCCGAGAGCGCGCAAAAGCGCCAGGGGAGGACCCATGCCCGATACACCAAAGCCCGGCGTGCCCACGCTGGAAGACGTGTCCGTGACCATTCTGGCCGAGGCGCTGCGCCGCGGCTGGCGCGACCTTAAACGCGCACCGGGATTCGCGCTGTTCTTTGCCGGGTTCTACGTGCTGGCGGGCTGGGGAATGGTCTGGGTCACGCTGGCCACTGGACAAAGCTACTGGCTGGTCTTTGCCGCGGTGGGCTTTCCGCTGGTGGCGCCCTATGCCGCGGTGGGGTTTTACGACATCAGCCGCCGGATCGCACAGGGCCGCCCGCTGGCCGCGCGCGAGATCCTTGCGGTGGTGCTGCGCGAATCCGGCCGGCAGCTGCCCTGGGTGGGGGCGATCCACCTGGTGATCTTCCTGTTCTGGTTCTTTCTGGCGCACATGATCTTTGCGCTGTTCCTGGGGTTGTCCACGATGACCAACGTGTCGTCGTCCTTTGACATCTATCTCACCGCCAACGGGCTGACGATGCTGGCGGTGGGCAGCGCGGTGGGGGCAGTGTTCTCGACCCTGCTGTTCATGATCACCGTGCTGTCGCTGCCGATGCTGCTGGACCGCGACATCGACTTTGTCACCGGCATGATCACCTCGTTCACCTATGTGCAAAAGCACCCGGTGGTGATGATCGGCTGGGGTGTGTTCATCGCGGCGGTGACGTTCCTGTCGATGCTGCCGGGCTTCTTCGGCCTGCTGATCGCGCTTCCGCTGCTGGGCCACGCGACCTGGCATCTGTACGACATGCTGGCCTATGGCGTGGCCGGGCCGGGCCGCAAGGCGTGATCAGGCCTCGCGCCCTTCGGCCTTGAGCCGGGCGTGCAGGGCAGGGGCGCGCCTGTCGCCCTGTTCCAGCGCAAAGACATAGGCATGGGTCAGGTAGAAACACGCCGCGTCGCGGTCGTTCACGCTGTCGGCGGCCTGCGCGTAAAGCCCCACCAGCGCCGGGCGGTCGCCGCTGGCATGGGCCGCCAGCAGCATGTCGTCCAGCGCCTTCATTCCGCCGCCTGCGCGCTGGCGCGGCGGGTCTGCACCTGGGTCGCCACCCACTCGTGAAAGCAATGCGTCGGGCTGTCCATGGCCGGGCTGAACCGGCCACCGTCAAAGCCCGCCGCGTGGCGGCCGCGTTGCATGCCCTCGACGACAAAGATGTCCTCTTCGAACACCGTCTTCCAAAGCTGCGTGTTGCGCTGGCGCAGGCCGCTGTCGGTTTGCGGGGTGGCGTAGTAGAGATGGATGTTCTCTACCGTGCGCTCCGGCCCTTCGGGGACCAGCACGATGGCAAAGGCATGGTCGCGGTGCACGCCCAGAAGCACGTTGGGATAGATCGCCAGATACTCGGCGGCGGTGTCCCACTTGTCCGACAGCGCGTCGAAATCGGGGAAGCTTTGCCCGTGCTCGTTGGTGATCTGGCGATAGACCAGCGTGCCCTGGCCGGAAAACGCGCCGGGCTGTTCGATATTGTAGTGGTCTTCCAGCCGGGAATAGCTGTTCAGTCCGGGATGGACCCAGGGCAGGTGGTAGCTTTCGCAGTAGTTCTCGACCGCAAGCTTCCAGTTGGTCGCCACTTCCAGCGTGATCCGGCTGTCATCGCCGCCGTGAAAGACCGGCTGCTCGAACTCGGCCCAGCGGGTGATGACCTCTGCCATGGCCTCTTCGAACGCGGGCGCATCGCCCGAAACGTTGATCCACACCACGTCGCGCCAGACATGGCTGCGTACCTCGATCAGGCCCAGCGTGGTGCGGTCGATGCTGTCATGGGTGTTGTGGCCGGGACCGCCCACATGCGGGGTCGCCACCAGCGCGCCGTCGGTGCCATAACACCACGAGTGATAGGGGCAGCGGATGGCGCCTTCGATCTTGCGCGGCGCGTCCACCAGGATCATGCCGCGATGGCGGCAGATGTTCTGGAACACGCGCACGGTGTCGTCCTTGCCGCGGATCAGCAACAGCGGCAGGCCCATGAAGGTGATGGGCAACGCATCGCCGGGCTGCGGCACGTCCGAGGCCACGGCCAGGCCGGCCCATTGCCCGAACAGCAGCGCCTCGCGTTCCTCGCGATAGACGTCCGGGTCCACGTAATGGGCGTTGGGCAGGCCATTGGCGCGGTCGACGGGCTGGCGGACGGCGCTGAGATCGGACAGGGACATCGGCGGTTTCCTTCTGACGGGGACTGACCAGCCCTTATGCCGCGCGCGCGCCGCCGTCCTGCCAGAACGCGACCGCCACTGCGCCGGGAGCGACCGCCGCGCCGGGCTCAGGCAAAGGGTTCGTCCACCTTCAGAAGGTTGCGGTGGTAGGGCGACAGGTCTTCGCTTCTGCAGAACCCGGTGGCCCGCGCGGCCTGCAGCACCTTGTGGGTGTCGCGGCCAAGATATTCGTAGATCAACCGCTCCACCCGCCGTCCGGCCACGTTTTCCCGCACCGCGCGGGTGACATACCCGACCCAGAGATTGTTCTGCAGCGCCGGAACCCGGGCGAGAAAGTTGAACGTGGCCGTCTTGCCGCCCTTGCGGCTGACCACGGCAGCGACACCATCGTCCTGCGCCAGCAACGCGCCGCGGAACTCGCGGGTGTCCGGGGTCAGCGGCAGGCCCTGCTGGCGGATCAGCCCGCGCGCCTCGAACCCGCGCAGAAAGGCGTTGCCGTCCACCCGCTTGACATAGACCAGCCCCTGCACGAACTGCGCATCGTCCAGAAAGCTGCGCCTGAGAAACCGGTAGAAGCCGCTGGGAAAGTCGTCTTCGGGCAGGTCTTGCGGCGTGCCGCTCATGAAATCGCTGATCGCCGGATTGTCCAGCGATCCGTGGTCGCTGCGCTGGATCTGCTCGACCGGCTCCAGCAGGATGCGCGCGTCGACGCCGAAATAGGCGCAGATGCGGTGCAACACATCCGGGCGGGGAAAGCTTTCTCCGGCCAGGTAGCGGTTGTACTGCGTGCGGTTGATCCCCAGGTCGCGGCAGAGCGCCGAGATCGAGGCCGCCTGCCGCGACAACTGGCGCAGGTTCGCGCCAAGCATGCTTCTGAGTTCCGCCGGGCTGGGGCGCCGCGTCGAGAATTTCTTCGAATCCGGGGTCATGTCGTTCGCGCTTCGGTCGGTCAAGGTGGGCGTCGGGAACGGCCAACTGGGAAGATTGATACTTGTACGCGTCAGGCCTTGTATCTGGTTAACGTCAGGTGTGATGCTTTTCAGCGCCAACCCTGCCGTCTCATGGCACAAAAATCAAGAACCCGACGCGGGAAAAACCGTGTCCGATCAACGTTGGATGCGACAATTTAGTGATGTGTCAACCAATGAGCGGATCATGGAACAGCAAATGTACGGAGTGGTACTTTGGACCGATGCCCGCGACAGCAAGGCCGTGATCTGGTGTGAAGACCACGGCAACCTTGCGTTTTATACACCACCCGAGCAGAGCGTCCACCAGGGCGTGCAGATCGACGCCGGCGACCTGATCCAGTTCGACATGCAGGAGAACGCGGAATTCAGGCGGGCCAGCAACCTGCGCCGGGTGGATTGCGGCTTTGCGCCGGCGCTGGCCCGCAACCTGCGCCAAAGCGCCAACACCCCCGGCGACGGGATCGAAAGCGTGGTGCCCTTCCGCCGCCGGGCCTGAGCCCGGCACCACCACTCACGGAGGCGGAACAGGGGTCAGGCGCCGCGTGCCAGCGCGGCAACGCCGGTGCGCGCGATCTCGACCAGGCCCAGCGGGCGCATCAGATCGGCAAAGGCATCCACCTTGTCGGGGGTGCCGGTGATCTGGAAGACAAAGCTTTCCAGCGTCGAATCCACCACATGGGCGCGGAAGATGTCCGCCAGGCGCAGCGCCTCGACCCGCTTGTCGCCGGTGCCCGCCACCTTGAGCAGCGCCAGTTCCCGTTCCACCGACCGGCCCTCGACCGTCAGGTCGTGCACCTCGTGCACAGGAACGATACGGCCCAGCTGCGCCTTGATCTGCTCGATGACCTGCGGCGTGCCGGTGGTGACGATGGTGATACGGCTGAGATGGCCCTGGTGGTCCACCTCGGCGACGGTCAGGCTGTCTATGTTGTAGCCGCGGCCGGAAAACAGCCCGATCACCCGCGCCAGCACGCCCGGTTCGTTTTCCACCAGCACGGCGATGGTGTGGGTTTCCTGCACATCCGAAAAATTGGGCCGGAGGTTGTAGGCCGAATGCTTGGACGAGCCCTTCTTGATCTGCAGCGGCGACATGGCGGTTCCCGTTGATATGCGTTCTGGCCGCGGACCTTAGAACCCGTCGCGGGAAATGACCAGAAGGCGCACCGGGAAAATTCGTCACGCCCGGAATCGGCCCGGAATCGGCCCGGAAATGGCCCGGCCGCGGCGCGGTTTTACGCGTGGTTAATGCCGCCGCGCTATGGCGGAGGGAGACCGGGCGCGGGGCCCGGGGCCGGTTCAGGGATGGCATGCACCAGTCGGACTACGAAAACGGGATCTGGGCGGATATCGTGCATCTTCTGCCGGCCTGGACATGGGAATGCGACGCCGCGTACCGGCTGACCCATGTCCATCTGCGGTTTTCCCGGCTGGCCGATCTGGAGCCGGATGCGCTGATCGGTCTGTGCATCCTTGGCGACGCCGACGACGCGCATGAAGAGGCCGGGCTGGACACCTATTTTGCCGCCCTGCGCGCCCAGGCCCCCATCGCGAACCTGTGTTACGAACGCCGCCTGCTGAACGGCGAAAAGGTCGTGCTGATGGACAGCGCCGTGCCCAAGCGTGGTGCCGACGGGGCGTTTGACGGCTATCGCGGGATCTCGCTCAACCTGTCGCGGGTGTTCGAAAGCGCCGATGACAGCGAAAGCCTGGTGGCCACGCTGCAAAGCCGCACCGCCGCGCTGGAACGGACGCTTCTGCAGGCCAATTCCGACCTGCGCGACAGCAACCAGCTGCTCTCCGAAGTGGTCGAGAACATGGGAGAGGGGTTGATGGTCACTTCGGGGACCGAGGCGGACGACCCCGACAACCGCATCCTGATGGTCAACGAGGCCTATCTGTCCCTGTTCGGGCTGGACCGGGACGACGTGCCGCCGGGCCTGCCGCTGCCCGACTACCTGGACATGCTGACCCGACGGGGCGACCGCACCAAGGTGCGCAGGGATCTGCAGGCGGTGGATGCAGGCCTTGCGGCCGGCGAAAACGTGGTGATGGAAATCCCCAGCCTGGGCCGGTATTTCCACGCCAAGGCCGCGCGCCGCCCGTCGGGGGGCTATGTGCTGGTGCATACCGACATTTCGGATTTCGTCGCGCAGAACGACGCGCTGCGGGCCGCCCGCGATGCGGCCGAGGTGGCCAGCAAGGCGAAATCCACCTTTCTTGCCACCATGAGCCACGAGATCCGGACCCCGATGAACGGCATCGTGGGCATGGCCGATCTGCTGTCGGACACCGATCTCGATCCCGAACAGGCCGAATGCGTCGCCACCATCCGCACTTCGGCGCTGGCGCTGACCTCGCTCATCACCGATCTGCTGGATTTCTCCAAGGTGGAATCCGGTCGGCTTGACCTTGCGGACGACCCGTTCGACCTGCACCGGGTGCTGCGCGACGTGGTGGACCTGCTGACGCCGCTGGCGCGGGAAAAGGGCCTTTGGCTCGACCTCGACATCGCCCCGGACCTGCCGGTCCGGGTCCGCGGCGATGCGCTGCGGCTGCGGCAGGTGCTGCTGAACCTTGTCGGCAACGCCGTCAAGTTCACGCTGGACGGCCATGTCCGGATCGCCGCCGAGGCGGAGGCGGGGCTTCACCTGACCGTCAGCGATACCGGGATCGGCATCCCGCCGGACCGCCTGCCGCATATCTTCGAGCCGTTCGAGCAGGTCCAGCAAGGTCAGGATCGCATGTTCGAAGGCACCGGGCTGGGCCTCGCCATCAGCCGCCAGCTGACCGACGCCATGGGCGGCACCATCGCCGTGCGCTCCGGTGTCGGGCAGGGGACGGTGTTCGACCTGCACCTGCCCCTGCGCGCGGTCGGGGCAGAAACCGCCGCGGTGACGGACGCCCCGACCCCGCTGGCGCGGCTCGACGGGGTGCGCGTGCTGGTGGTGGAGGACAACCGCACCAACCAGCTGGTGCTGCGCAAGCTGCTGGAACGCTGCGGGGCCCGGGTCACGCTGGCCGAGGATGGCGCCAAGGCGCTGGACCTCTGCACGCCCGATCAGGTGGACCTGGCGCTGATGGACATTTCGATGCCGGTCATGACGGGGCTGGAGGCTTGCCGGATCCTGCGCCGCCGCGCCGCGGCCGAAGGCTGGACGCACATTCCCATCGTCGCCCTGACGGGAAATGCCTTTGCCCATGACCGGGACGAGGCGCTGGCCGCCGGGATGGACGGTTTCCTGTCCAAACCCGTGCGCCGGGCCGAGCTTCTGGCCGAGATCGCGCGCCACCTGCCGGGGTTGCAGGCGGCGGGGTAGGGGCGGCGCACGGCCCGGTTCTACCATGGCAGGACACGGACCCGGCCGGCCAAAGCCCGCCGGATCACGGTGCCCCGCACTGCTATACCAGCACGGCGCCCTTGGAGCCGATGGCGTCCTTGGTCGACGCTTCGCCCAGCAGCATCTTGTTGTGCGGCTCGCCCGACGGGATCATGGGGAAGCAGTTTTCGTGCTTTTCCACCAGGCAGTCAAAGATCACCGGGCCGTCATAGTCCAGCATTTCCATGATCGCGTCGTCCAGATCGGCCGGGTCCTTGCAGAGGATGCCCTTGCAGCCGAACGCCTCGGCCAGCTTGACGAAATCCGGCAACGCCTCGGACCAGGAATGGGAATACCGCTCGCCATGCAGCAATTCCTGCCACTGGCGCACCATGCCCAGGCGTTCGTTGTTCATGATGAACTGCTTGACCGGCAGGCGGTACTGCACCGCCGTGCCCATCTCCTGCATGTTCATCAGCCACGACGCCTCACCGGCCACGTTGATCACCAGCGCGTCCGGGTGCGCCACCTGCACGCCGATGGAGGCGGGCGTGCCGTAGCCCATGGTGCCCAGACCCCCCGAGGTCATCCAGCGGTTGGGGTCTTCAAAGCCAAGATACTGTGCCGCCCACATCTGGTGCTGGCCCACCTCGGTGCAGATATAGCGGTCGCGCCCCTTGGTCAGTTCTTCGAGCCGGGTCAGGGCGTGCTGCGGCTTGATCGAGCCTGTTGAGGGCTTGAAGGACAGGCAGTCCACCTTGCGCCAGTCGTTGATCTGCGCCCACCAGCGCGCCAGCGCCTCGCGGTTGACCTTGCGCCCGCGCGCCTTCCACAGGTTCAGCACGTCTTCGAGCACATGCGCCACGTCGCCGATCACCGGGAAGTCGGTCTTGACCACCTTGTTGATCGAGGAGGGGTCGATATCCACATGCGCCTTGCGGGAATTCGGGCTGAACGCGTCGATCCGCCCGGTGATCCGGTCGTCAAAGCGCGCGCCGATGTTCAGCATCAGGTCGCAGCCATGCATGGCGAGGTTCGCCTCGTAAAGCCCGTGCATCCCCAGCATGCCCAGCCAGTTCTTGCCCGAGGCGGGGTAGGCCCCCAGCCCCATCAGCGTGGAGGTGATGGGAAAGCCCGTGGCCTCCACCAGTTCGCGCAGAAGCTGGCTGGCGGCGGGGCCGGAGTTGATCACACCGCCGCCGGTATAGAAGATCGGGCGCTCGGCCTCTTCGATGGCCGCCACCAGCTGTTCGATCATCGCCATGTCGCCCTTGACCTGCGGCTGGTAGTGCCGCGTCTCGACCTTGGCCTTGGGCTGGTATTCGGCGCGGGCAAACTGCACGTCCTTGGGGATGTCCACCAGCACCGGGCCGGGACGGCCCGAGGTGGCGACGTGGAACGCCTCGTGGATGGTCGAAGACAGCCGGTCGGTCTCCTTCACCAGCCAGTTATGCTTGGTGCAGGGGCGGGTGATGCCCACCGTGTCGGCTTCCTGGAACGCGTCCGAGCCGATCATGAAGGTGGGCACCTGGCCCGTCAGCACCACGATGGGGATCGAATCCATCAGCGCATCGGTCAGCCCCGTCACGGCGTTGGTGGCACCGGGGCCGGAGGTCACCAGCACCACGCCGGGCTTGCCGGTCGAGCGCGCGTACCCTTCGGCGGCGTGTACCGCGCCCTGTTCGTGCCGCACCAGAAAGTGGCGAATGTGGTTTTGCTGAAAGATCTCGTCGTAAATCGGTAGGACAGCCCCGCCGGGATAGCCGAATACCGTGTCCACACCCTGATCGATCAAGGCCTGAACCACCATTTTCGCTCCGGTCATCTGACGTGTCATCGCTGTTCTCCGTTCACGACACTTCCATTCTTGCGCGCATGAAAAAGCCCCCGATTTTCAGGTCGGGGGCGCATGGGGTCCTGTTCAGGGGTCCGTTACCGGCCCATGCGCCTTTTTTCGACAATTACCAGCAGGACGTCCATCGCCCGGGTCTCCTTCATACCGCGAGGGGAGACTATGGCGGGTGCGCGGGGGCGTCAACCGCGTTATTGGTGAAATTTCATGCGTGAAGGGGGCGGTTTTCTTTGCGTTTGTTGCGCAAGGGCCGCAGTCCGGCTAATTTCCGGCAATTTGCCGCGGGGCAGGGCGGCGGATGCACAGGGCGGTCGCGACAGGGGCGGATGGTCCACAGCGTCTGTGCGCCATGGCACGATTCCGCCGAAACCGGCAGAAAACGGCGCGATTCCGCCCGGTTGCGGGGTGCCCCGCCCGGTCTGCAACAATCCCGCGCGGCAACGTGAGTTGTCTGCGATGCCCCTTTGCGTCACCCTTGGGCCATCGACACGGAGACCGACAGGGGGCTCACCATGAAACAGCATGTGTCCTATCGCAATTTCACGCTCTGCAAGGCGGGGCTTCTGGCCGGGCTGATCGGTCTGGCCGCACTTCTGGGCGAGGTGCCGCGCGCGGTGCCCGCACTGGCCGACACCCATCAGGCGGTGCCGTCAGAACGGGTGATGCCCGCAGCCTTCATCCTGTTCGGCAAGTCCTGCGACGATCAGGCCCCCGACATGGCCCCCGAAAAGGCTTCCGGCGTCGCGCTGTAAGCGGGCCGCGCCCTACAGGTTGGCCCCGGTGCCCTGCAGCACGCCGTGTTCCAGCGCATAACGCGTGAGACCGGCGGTGGAACTGATGCCCAGCTTGCGCTTGATGTTCTTGCGGTGGGTTTCCACCGTGCGCACCGAGATGTCCAGCGCCAGCGCCACCTCCTTGTTCGACCGGCCCTGCGCCAGTTGCAGCAGCACCATCTGTTCGCGGTTGGTCAGCTGTTCATGCGTGCCGCCGTCCCGCGGCACCAGCGCCCCCTCGGCGCCGGTGCACAGATACCGCTCTCCGCGCATCACGGCGTCAATGGCCTGCTTGATCTCGTCCGTTGGCACGTCCTTGAGCACATAGCCCCGCGCGCCATGGCTCAGCGCCGTTTCGATGTATTCCGGGCTGTCATGCATCGACAGCACCAGGATGCGGGTTTCGGGCCGCCGTTCGAGGATCATCTCGGTGGCCGACAGACCGCCCAGCCCGGGCATGTTCAGGTCCATCAGGATGACGTCCGGCGACAGCGACTCCAGCCGGTCGATCATCTGCTGGCCATCCGACAGGGTGGCCAGCACGGTGATGTCGTCATAGCTTTGCAGGATCGCCTCGATCCCCTCGGCCACCATGGGGTGGTCATCGACAACGACAACACGGGTCACCGGGATCATGCGCGTCTCCTGTTTCGGGTGGGGGCGGTGCCGTCTTCGGGCGGAAGCATGTGGGTCAGGGGCACCACCGCCTCGATCACGGTGCCCGTGCGCGAGGACAGCACCCGCAGCGTGCCGCCCAGCTGGTCCATGCGTTCCTGCATGTTGCGCAACCCGATGCCCGGGCGCGGGCCGTCGCGGCGTTCCAGCCCCTGGCCGTTGTCGCCCACGCGCAGCGTCGCGCCCGAGCGGTGGCCGCGCAGGTCGATCACCACCTCGGTGGCGCCGGAATGGCGTTCGACATTGGTCAGCGCCTCCTGCGCGATGCGGTAGAGCGCGATCTTGGCGTCCTGGTCCAGACGGTTGCGGAACACCACCGTCTCGAACCGGGTCTCGATCCCGGTGCGGGCGCGGAAATCGTCTGTCAGCGCCTTGATGGCGGGGCCAAGCCCCAGGTCGTCCAGCACGCCGGGGCGCAGGTCGCGGCTGATGCGGCGCACCTCGTGGATGGCTTCGGAGAGGTTGCCGATGCCCTTTTCCAGTGTTTCGGCCGCGCCGTCCCCGCCCTGCAGCACCCGCCGCCTGGCGATATCCAGCGCGTATTTCACGCCGACGAGGATCTGGCTGATGCCGTCATGCAGTTCCCGCGCCACGCGCCCGCGCTCTTCTTCCTGGGCGTCGAACACCCGCTGGGTCAGTTCCTTCAGCTTGGCATCCGCAAGCCGGCGTTCGCGGATGTTCAGGAACAGGCCCGACAGGAACACGCTGAGCAGCGCCGCGAGCGTGATCGCGCCGATATAGACAAAGGTCCGCTGCACCCGCGCCTGCACCTCGGCCCGGCTGGCGGCGACCGAGGCCAGGACATCGTCGATGAACACCCCCGTGCCCACCGCCCAGCGCCAGGACGGGAAGGAGGTGACATAGGTGATCATCCGCGCCTCCTTGCCGGTCGTGGGCTTGGGCCACAGGTGTTCGACATAGCCCGCCCCCGCGCGCGCCGTCGCGATGAACTCCTGCACCACGGGCGTGCCGTTGCCATCGGTCAGGTCCCACCAGTTGCGGTTGATCAGATGGGTCTGACGCGGCGAGACAAGGTTCGTGCCGTCGTAATCGTAGACAAAGAAAAAGCCCTCATCGCCATAGATCATCGCCGCGAGGATCTGCATCACCTGCTGCTTGGCGGCCTCGTCGTCGGGCGAGGCAGAGCCGTAGATGAAATAGAACCCGTTGCGCGCCTGGGTGACGTAGTTGCGCAATTCGCGCTTCTTGGCCTCGATCAGCCGGGTTTCCAGGCTTTGCAGTTCGCGTTCCGCCATGGCGCGCGACTGCGCCGCCACCAGAAGCGCAATCGCCATCGCCGCCAGGATCAGCGGGACAGAGGCCAGAAGGAACAGCTTCTGGCCGTAGGACAGGCGCAATCGGTCGGCAAGGCGCGGCATGGCGGCAGGATACGCAGGAAGCGGGTCTGTGGAAAAGCCCGGAAAACGTGGCCAGGCCTGCAACGGTCGGTCCGGCGCGCTGCCGGTGCAGGGGAGCGCGGTGCCTTGACGCAAGGGAAGGACGGGGGTCTGGCAGGTTTTCCGGCAAAACTCCGTAGCAATGGGTATTTTCTTGGCGACGCGCCACGCCTAACCTGCGCCCACTGTAACGATCCGCCGACATGTGCAACCATTGTCGCGTCGGCAACAAACCTTATGGGAGGATTCACATGGATCGCCGTTCTTTCCTTCGCGCCTCGACCGTCGGTGCCGGTGCCGCGGCCGCGTCGTCGCTGGCAACCCCGCTGGTGGCCCAGCAGACCCGCACGCTGACCATGGTCACCTCGTGGCCGCGCGGCTTTGCGGTTCTCGACGATGCCGCGCAGTACCTGGTTCAGGCCGTCAACGCCGTTTCCGGCGGCAGCCTGCAGATCGACCTGAAGGCCCCGGGCGAACTGGTGGGCGCGCTGGAAGTGTTCGACGCCGTGTCGTCGGGCCAGGCCGACATGTACCACTCGGCCGACTACTACTTCGTGGGCCAGCACCCGGGCTATGCCTTCTTCACCGCCGTGCCCTTTGGCGGCACCGCGCAGGAAGTGACCAACTGGTACTACCATGGCGGCGGTCAGGAACTGCATGACGAACTGGGCCTGATCTTCAACCTCAAGGGTCTGCAGGCCGGCAACTCGGGCTCGCAGTCGGGCGGCTGGTTCCGCAACGAGATCACCTCGGCGGACGATTTCAACGGCCTGAAGTTCCGCATGCCGGGCCTGGGCGGCCAGGTGCTGGGCAAGCTGGGCGCCTCGGTCCAGAACATCCCGGGCGGCGAACTCTATCAGGCGCTGTCCTCGGGCGCGCTGGACGGTCTGGAATGGGTCGGTCCGCTGGCCGACGAACGCGCCGGTTTCCAGGAAGTGGCCAAGATCTACTACACCGCAGGCTTCCACGAGCCGGGCTCGGCGCTGTCGGCCAACGTCAACCTCGACGTCTGGATGGACCTGACCGAGCAGCAGCAGGCGATCCTGAACTACGCCTCGATGGCCGTGACGCACTATCAGCTGGCCGAAACGCTGGCCAACAACGGTGCGGCGCTGGCGCGTCTGCAGGCGCAGGGCGTCAAGACGCTGCAGTTCCCCGATGACGTGTGGGATGCGTTCGGCGCGGCCTCCAAGGAAGTCATGGACGAGAACATGGGCGACGAACTGTTTGCGCGGATCCGCACCTCGTTCGACGAAAGCCTGGCGTCCTCGGCCGCGTGGATCAACAAGTCGGACGGCTACTACGTCGAACAGCGCGTGCGCGTTCTGGGCCAGTAAGCCCCTGCCATACTCTAGCAAAAGGCCCCCGCGCGGGGGCCTTTTCGCCGCGTTTGGGCGGCCTGACGATCAAAGAGCGCCCGCACCGGGGCCTCTGCCAAGGGGGACATCATGGAAGACACCGGCCAGTCATTTCTGGGCGCGCTGTTCGGCGGGATCTGGTGGATCGTGCAGAATATCGGGCTTGCCTTCTACAATTTCGGTTACGCTCTGACGCATCCTTCCAGTTGGCTGGACTGGATGAGCTGGGAGAACACGCTGGAGGACAAGCAGTCGCTGATGCAGCTGGTCTTCTACGGCGCATCGGTCGAGTTCTTCTTCTTCGCGCTGACCGTGTTCCTGGTGATCTTCGCCATCGGCCTTTGGCAGCGGACTGTCCTCTGGGGCGTGGTGCGCGGGCTCGAGGGGCTGGCCAACACCGTGGGCCGGTTCTTTGCCTGGGCGGGCCTTCTGATGGTCCTGCAGCAGGTCGTGATCGTGTTCATGCAGCGCATCTTCACACGGCCGGACATCGTCTTCGGCTTTGGCGTGCCGCTGCAGTTCGACATCTCGTGGTATGCCGAGGA
Source organism: Alphaproteobacteria bacterium (assembly GCA_030425925.1). GTDB lineage: Bacteria > Pseudomonadota > Alphaproteobacteria > Rhodobacterales > Rhodobacteraceae > JAUHZO01. The sequence continues at coordinate 77,192 of JAUHZO010000014.1, forward strand.
ACTCAAGCTTTACAACTCGATGGTTGTTGCGCTGTGCCTGACGTATACCTTCGTGCAGGGCGGGCATGTGCGCGTCGACCTGATCTATGCCGCCGTGTCGCACCGCACCAAGCGGGTGATCGACATGTTCGGCTCGCTCTTCTTCATGCTCCCCATGGCGGTGCTGATCTGGATGTATTCCTGGGCGTTCCTGTGGCGCTCGCTGATCGTGCCGCCGGTGAACTCCACCGACCAGCTGGACCGGCTGATGCTCAAGGCGCGCGCGGTGCGCTGGAACGTGGAGACGATCGGCTTTTCGCCCAACGGCTTTACCGGCTACTTCCTGTTCAAGGTCCTGATGGTGCTCATGGTGGGCATGATCTTCCTGCACGCCTGGGCGTTCTTCTTCCGGTCGTACCTGGAATGGGTCGAGGGCGAAGAGGCGGACGGCAAGCATCTCGACAAGGACGTGCTCGAAGCGGGCGAAGAGCCCTACGACCACGCAGAATTCTAAAGGGGCAGGACACATGCTTTTTGGACTTGATGGCGTCGAGATCGGCCTGATCATCGTCTTTCTGACGCTCTTCTCCGCGATCCTGTCAGGCTTCCCGGTGGCCTTTGCCATCGGTGGGGCAGGGGTCATTTCCTTCGGGATCATCGCCGCGCTCGACAGCGCGGGCCTGCTGATCCACCAGGCGCTGGACACCTCGTCCGACGCCTATAACGCGCTGGTGGCCAGCGGGGTGAACGAGAAAACGATCTCGATCTTCCGATACCCCGAGCTGCCGCGCATCGCGACCGACTCCGTCTTTCCCGCCGGCGACTGGGAAGGCGCGCTGAAGCGCACCATCGCGGGCATCACCAACCGCATCAACGAACGCGTCATCGCGGGCCAGTCCATCGAGACGCTGCTGGCGGTGCTGATGTTCGTGCTGATGGGGATCGTGCTGGAACGGTCCAAGATCGCCAACGACCTGCTGACAACCATGGCCCGGGTCTTTGGCCCGCTGCCGGGCGGCCTGGCGGTGTCCATCGTGGTTGTGGGCGCGTTCCTGGCGGCCTCTACCGGCATCGTGGGCGCAACGGTGGTGACCATGGGCCTGCTGGCGCTGCCCACCATGTTGCGCAACAACTATTCGCCGGAATTGGCGACGGGGGTGATCGCGGCCTCGGGCACGCTGGGGCAGATCATCCCGCCCTCCATCGTGATCGTCCTTCTGGGCACGCTGGCGGGGGATCTGTATTCCGCCGCACAGGAAACCCGCGCCCAGGCGGCGGGCTGTACCGACGCGCTGACCTATCTGGGCGAACCGGCGGTGGTGTCCGTGGGCACGCTGTTCCAGGCCGCCCTGCTGCCGGGCATCATGCTGGCGGGGCTCTATGCCGCCTATGCCTTCGGCTTTGCCATGCTGAACCCGTCCAAGGCCCCGGCGGTCGAGATGGGCGCGGCGAATGACGAGCCGGTGACCCGGTCCGAGGCCTTTACCTGGTATCTGGGCGTGCCCATTGCGCTGATCGCGGGCACCATGCTGCTGGCGCAGGTCAACATCGTCGGCACCCAGTCCACCCAGGTGGACAGCTTCTCGGACATGGGCGAGGCCGCAAGCCTGCGCACCAATGTCGACGACGCCTGCAAGGCCTCGATGATCGAACTGCACGGCCAGGCCGCGTGGGACGCGGCGGTGGCCGAACAGGCGGAGATCGACGCGGGCGGCGGCGTGCAGCAAAGCACCCGACTGAGCCCCGAAGAGATCGAGACGCTGCGCGCCGAAAAGGTGGCCAACGCCGCCCCCATCGGCACCGGCATCGCGACGCTGGCCATAATCATGGGTCTGATCCTGAGCGTGGCGCGCGGGGTGTCGCCCTCCTCGGATCCGCTGCGCCTGCAGATCGGTGCGGTGGGGATCGTGCTGGGGCTGGCGGTGGACTGGCTGCTGATCTCGCCGCTGACCTCGTCCGGCGTGACGGTGATCCTGATGGCCATCCCGTGGGCGATCTCGATCTACGGCGTGGTCTATGCCTTCGGCCTTCTGTCCAGGAACGAGCTTCTGCGCGTGGTCTTCCCGCCGCTGGTGCTGATCGTGGCCGTGCTGGGCTCGATCCTGGGCGGCATCACCAACCCGACGCCCGCCGCGGCGCTGGGGGCGGCCGGTGCCATCATGCTGGCGGCCTACCGCAAGCTTGCCGACGAGGATCGCAGCCCCAAGGTCATCATCTGGTCCACCCTGGCCGTGGTTATCATGATCCTGATCGGCGTGAACTTCGACCTGCGCATCAACACCGACGATGTGAGCTTTGAAAGCTGGGTGGCGTTCTTCGTGGCCTATGCCGCCTATCTCTACGCGCTGTTCGGGCTTCTGTTCAGCTGCTGGGTGCTTTACCGGTCCGGGATCCTGACGCCCGCGGTGCGCGAGACGGCCAAGGTGACCAGCATGGTCTTCACCATCCTGATCGCCTCGCAACTGCTGAACCTGGTGGTGATCTCGTTCGGCGGCGAACACTACATCCAGGATTTCCTGCGCAGCTTCGACAATGTCACGACGGTGTTCCTGATCGTGATGCTGGTGCTGTTCATCCTGGGCTTCGTGCTGGACTTTCTCGAGATCATCTACATCGTCGTGCCCATCGTGGGCCCGGTGATCTATGGCGCGCATTTCGATCCGAAATGGGTGACGATCATGATCGCGGTGAACCTGCAGACCTCGTTCCTGACGCCGCCCTTCGGCTTTGCGCTCTTCTACCTGCGCGGGGTTGCGCCCAAGGAGGTCACGACGGCGCATATCTATCGCGGCGTGATCCCCTTCGTGATCATCCAGGTGGTGGGCCTGTTGATCCTGGGCTTCTTCCCGCAGATCGTGACCATCGTACCGGACATCATGGGACACTGAGACACGCCCGTCACGGGCCCGTCACGAGCCTGCCACGGGCCCGTTTCCGGCAAGGGGCCGCCCCGCAGGGCGGCCCCTTTTCTTGTCGTTTCCGGATTGGACACAAAAACATCCCAATCGGGTCACAAGCCGTACGTTAACAAACCGTAAACCGGTGCCACGTTCAGGTTGTGTCGATAACGAGTTCGGAAACAAAGGCACAAGACATGAGGCAGTTATGGCAGGTTCTCGAACAGAAGCGCTGATGCGCTGCGAGGCTCTCAACGACCGGCGCGCCCGCGCGCTGCACAGCTTTCCGGCGCGCGCGCGCCCCGCGGCAAGCATTGAACACGGCGAATGCCGGCACAGCCCGGTGCACCGGGTGGGGCCGGCCTGGACGCCGCGCAGCGTGGCGGCACAGGAAGACGCCGCGGCCTATCTGATGGCCGAGACGCCGCCCGGCGCACGCCCCGGCCGGCGCATGTTGCGCGCCGCGGTCCTTTTCATGGCGATCCTGCTGCTGTCCCCGGTGCCGTCGGTCTTCCTGACCTGACAAGGGGCGGCGCCGCGCGCCGGGCTCAGCCGCGGCTGTCGGGGAACGAGATGTTGGCGACCTGTTCGGCTATCGGGTCGGTGGACAGCGGGTGGGTTTCGGCGCGGTAGTCGCCGGGATCGCCCAGCGGCTCCCACTGGCCCTTGCGATAGATCTCGGTTCCCGAGAACTGCGCCTTGTACCCCATCTTGTCCGACCCGGGCACCCAGTAGCCCAGGTAGACATAAGGCAGGCCCGCGGTGCGGGCGATGTCCACATGGTCGAGGATCATCCAGGTGCCCAGGCTGCGGCGCACCTGTTTCGGGTCGTAGAAGGAATAGACCATCGACAGCCCGTCATCGAGCATGTCGGTCAGGCACACCGCCACAAGGTCGCCGCTGTCCGCGTCGTGATATTCGATCACCCGGCTGCGGATCGGGGTTTCCTCGATCATCGCGGCGAATTCGAACACGTCCATGTCGGCCATGCCGCCATCGGCGTGGCGCGCGTCGAGATAGCTGCGGAACAGGTCGTACTGGTCTTCGGTGGCCCAGGGGCTGGACACCCGCCGCACCAGCCCGGTATTGCGCTTGAGCGAGCGGCGCTGGCTGCGCGAGGGGCGGAAGGCGTCGACCACGATTCGCGCCGACAGGCAGGCCGCACATTCCGAACAGGACGGGCGGTACAGCACGTTCTGCGACCGGCGAAAGCCCTGCTTGGACAGGCTGTCATTGAGCTTTTCCGCCGCATCGCCCTGCAGGGCCGTGAACAGCTTTCGCTCCATCCGGCCCGGCAGGTACGGGCAGGGCTGCGGAGCCGTCACGTAGAATTGCGGGGCGAGCGGAAGCGAATGGCGCATGAAGGGGATGTGAGCAGATGTTCGTTTGACAAAACGGTAACAACGAATCGCCGGGCCGCCAACCCCCTGAAATCGGCGAGGCACCGGCGATGTCCGGTGCCCACGAAGGCGGACCGTGCAGGCGGCGGTTCAGCGCCACCTCCCTTAAAGGCGGCGGTTCAGCGCCACCGTGCCCAGCACCATGTCCGTCAGCCCCTGGCCGCGTTCGCCCAGGAACATCAGTACAACCGACACCACCTGGATGAGCGGGATCATGAAGGACAGCGTGGTGCCCGCCGTGTGCAGCAAGGCCTGCCCGCCGTCGAGCCGGCGGCCCTCCATGTCGCGGAACTCGATCGCCATCATCCGCATGCCCCAGGTGGCCGAGCCTCCGGCCAGGGTGAACCAGCGGTAAAGAAAGCCCACCACCGCCACAAAGAGCGGCACCATGAACCAGCCGATGATGGTCAGCAGGGCCAGCGGCAGGGCAATGGCCAGGATCACCAGTGTGTCGATGCACCAGGCAATCCCGCGCTTGATGGTCACGCCGTCATAGAATTCGTGCTGGCGGTCCGGGTCGGGCAGGTGGGTCATCTGTTGCGCGTACATCTTGTGTCTCCATGTGGATGGCCGGCCCCTTGCGGGGCCGGCCGGGGCTCAGGCGTCTTCGGTCTCGTCCAGCGCGGCGCGGGCGCGCTTTTCACGCTCGTCCATGAACTGGTCGAATTCCGACTTGTCCTTGGCCTCGCGCAGGCGCTGCAGGAAGGCTTCGAACGCGCCCTGTTCCTCTTCGAGGCGGCGCAGGGTTTCGGCCTTGTAGGCGTCGAAGGCAGTGTTGCCCGAGGGCTTCATCGCGGCCCAGGCGGCCTTGCGGTGGGTGTGGGTGTGGGACTTGTTGCAGGTGAACATGCGTTTGCTCCAGATCATGTAGGCAAGAAGGGCAAGGCCGACAGGCCAGAAGAAGATGAAACCGAGGATCATCGCGGCGATCCAGGCGCCTTTGCCGCGCTGGTCGAGCCAGGCCTCGGCCCGGGCGAACCAGCCCATGCGGGCGGTGGCGGGGGCGTCATAGGTGGCGGTGTTCATGTGTGTCTCCGTTTGAGGTTGCGATGTGAATGTCTTTCACATTACACCAGATCGTGATCCGGGCCCGCGGCTTCAAGAGGTGATGTGAATGTTTTTTACATTTACTTTTAGGACCCTTTTGTTTCAATGGCTTGACGTCATTCGGCGGCCCGCTTGTGGGGGTGTCGGAGCGAGGGGTTTTGCACCCCTCGCGCTCCCCGCAGGGGTATTTGTCCCAAGAAGAAGGATCAATCGGTGCAGAACGGGGCCGTCTGCGCGCCGGTGAGCCGGATCAGGTCGTCCGGGGCGATGGCGAAGAGATGGCGCGGCGTGCCTGCGGCGGCCCAGACCGTGGCGAACCCGGTCAGGCGCGGGTCGATCCAGCTGCGGATCGGCGTCAAGTGGCCCAGGGGCGAGACCCCGCCGATGGCGAAGCCGGTGGTGGCGCGGACCCGTGCCGCATCGGCCTTGCCCAGCGGCTCGCATGCGAGGGCGGCGGCGCGGTCCGGGCAGACCCGGTTGCCGCCCGCGGTGAGGTACAGCACGGCGCAGTCGCTGGTTTCGGCCCAGAAGACGATGGATTTGGCGATCTGGTCGATGTCGCAGCCCACCGCCGCGGCGGCCTCGGCCGCGGTACGGGCGCTGGCCACCTCGAGGATCTGGGGGCGCAGACCGGCGCTGTCCAGCGCCGCGCGCACGCGGGTCAGGCTCTTGCTCATGGGGCCGGAGACTGCCTGTCGCGGCGATCTCCTGCAAGAGGTGTTGCGTCCGGCCCCGTGTCATGGCCATGTCGGGCCATGCAGCTTGTTCACCGGATCACCCGCCTGCCTATTGCCTTCGACCCCGAGCGCGGCCGCGAGGCGCGCGCTGCCGTGCCCTGGGCGGCGGGCGACATCGCACGGCTGATCGAGGGCACCGGCGGGTCCAGCCCCTATCTCAAGGGCCTGATCGAGAAGGAGGCGGCCTGGCTCGAGGCGGCGCTGGACGCGCCCGAGGCCGCGTTCGACGCGTTGGTGGAGGGCTGCGCCGGCCTTGCACCGGACCGGGTGGCGGGTGCGCTGCGCGAGGCCAAGCGGCGCGCGGCGCTGCTGATCGCGCTGGCCGACCTGGCCGGGGTCTGGCCGCTGGAGGAGGTGACCGGGCGGCTGACGCGTTTTGCCGACCGGGCGGTGCAGAGCGCGCTGGAGGCCGCCATCGCCGCCGAGATCCGCCGCGGCAAGCTGCCCGGGATGGACGAGACGGCGATTCCAGAGGCCGGCGGCATGGTGGCGCTGGCCATGGGCAAGATGGGGGCGTTCGAGCTGAACTATTCCTCGGATATCGACCTGATCTGCCTGTTCGACGAGACCCGGTATGACCCGCAGGACTATCACGACGCCCGCGCCAGCCTGGTGCGGGCGACGCGGCGGATGGCGGCCACGCTGAACGACCTGACCGGCGACGGCTATGTCTTTCGCACCGATCTGCGCTTGCGCCCGGATCCGTCGGTGACGCCGGTCTGCCTGTCGATGGAGGCCGCCGAGCGCTATTACGAAAGCCTGGGGCGCACCTGGGAACGCGCCGCCTATATCAAGGCGCGTCCGGCGGCGGGGGACATCGCGGCCGGCGCACGCTTTCTGGAGACGCTGCGGCCCTTCGTCTGGCGCAAGCACCTGGATTTTGCCGCCATCCAGGACGCCCATGACATGCGGCTGCGCATCCGCGCGCACAAGGGTTTGCATGGCGGTCTGCATGGCGAGATCACGCTGCCGGGGCACAACATGAAGCTGGGCCGCGGCGGTATCCGCGAGATCGAGTTCTTTACCCAGACCCGGCAGATCATCGCCGGCGGGCGCGATCCGGACCTGCGCGTGCGCGGCACGGAGGCGGGGCTTGCGGTGCTGTCCGGGAAGGGCTGGGTGCCGCGCGACGTGGCGGGGCAGCTGGCCGCGCATTACCGCGCGCATCGCGAGGTGGAGCACCGGGTGCAGATGATCCGCGACGCCCAGACCCATGATCTGCCCCGGACCGACGAAGGCTTTGCCCGGCTGGCCTGCCTGATGGGGCAGGACGTGGCGGCCTTGCGCGGAGCGCTGCTGGCACGGCTGGAAGAGGTGCACCGGCTGACCGAGCCGTTCTTTGCCCCCGATGCGCGGGAGGCGGAGGCAGAGGCGCTGCCCGAGGCGCTGGCGCAAAGCGACATCCCCGAGCGCTGGCCCGGCTATCCGGCGCTGCGCTCGGAGCGGGCGATGGAGATCTTCCGCCGCCTCAGGCCGGAGATCCTGCGCCGCCTGGGCCAGGCCGCGCGTCCCGAAGAGGCGCTGGTGGCGTTTGACAGCTTTCTCAAGGGCTTGCCCGCCGGGGTTCAGCTGTTTTCGCTGTTCGAGGCCAATCCGCAGCTGATCGACCTGATGGTGGACATCACCAGCGTCTCGCATGATCTGGCGGCGCATCTGGCGCGCAATGCCGCGGTGTTCGACGCGGTGATCGGCGGGGATTTCTTCAGCCCCTGGCCCGGCCGCGCGGCGCTCTGCGACGATCTGGCGGCGCGGCTGGCGGTCGAGGCGGATTACGAACGGCGGCTCGACCTGACGCGGCGCTGGGGCAAGGAATGGCATTTCCGCATCGGCGTGCACCTGTTGCGCGGGCTGATGGAGCCGGAAGAGGCGGGGGCGGCCTATGCCGATCTGGCCGAGGCGACGCTGGCGGCGCTCTGGCCCGTGGTGCAGGAGGAGTTCGCCCGCAAGCATGGCGCGCCGCCGGGACGGGGGGCCGTGGTGGTGGGCATGGGCTCGCTGGGGGCGGGGCGGCTGCATGCGCGGTCGGATCTCGACGTGATCGTGATCTACGATGCCGACGGGGTCGAGGCCTCGGACGGACGCCGCCCGCTGGCATCGCGGACCTATTATGCGCGCCTGACCCAGGCGCTGATCACCGCGATGACGGCACCGATGGCCGAGGGACGGCTGTACGAGGTGGACATGCGGCTGCGCCCGTCGGGCAACCAGGGGCCGGTGGCGACCTCGCTGCTGGCCTTCGAGACCTATCAGCGCAACGAGGCCTGGGTCTGGGAGCACATGGCGCTGACACGGGCGCGGGTGGTCGCGGGGCCGGAGGCGCTGGCCGCTGATGTGGAGCGGTTTCGGGCCGGGCTGCTGGCGGAGCCGCGCGACCGGGCGGCGATCCTGGCCGAAACCGGCAGGATGCGGGCCCGCATCGCGGCGGCGCGGGGCAGGGTGTCGGACTGGGATGTCAAGCCGGGCCGCGGCCGGATGCAGGATATCGAGCTTCTGGCACAGGCCGCGGCGCTGATCTCGGGCCGGGGGCCGCGGGACGTGGGCCGGGCGCTGCGCCTGGCGGACTGGCTGTCGGCCAGGGACCGCGCGGTGCTGGCGGCGGCGCACCGGCTGTTCTGGCGTCTGCAGATCGGCGCGCGGCTGGTGAGCGCCTCGGCGCTGGACCCGGACGCGCTGGGGCAGGGCGGTTGCGCCTTTCTGTGCCGGCTGACCGGAATGGCGGAGATCGACGCGCTGGCGTCGGAGATGGCCGGGCAGAGCGCGGCTGCGGCGGCGATCATCGACCGAATCGTGCCGCAAGCGGAGGAGAGCGCGTGAAGAAAGGCGATGCAAGCGACCCGAAAGGGCTGATCGCGGATGCGTACCGGATCGAGGGGATCACCGACGGCGAATGCCGGTCGATCTTTCTGGACTGGGCGCTGTCGGTGCCCGTGGGCGTGGACATGCAGGCGCTGATCGGCGCGCTTCTGGCGCGGCACGGGGAAGAGGGCCATCCGATGACGGCGGTGCTGCGCGACGGTCTGGACAAGGCCGCGCGCACCGGGCGGCGCGGCGGCCGCCGCGCGCGGCTGGAGTGAGCGCTCGCCGCGCCGGGGACCGGCGCGTCTCGCGGCGGCGTCAGGTGCGGGGCAGGGCAGCGGCGCTGCGGGCCAGCGCGGCGATCCCGTCCCAGTCCCCTGCGGCGAGCTTGTCGGCGGGGACCACCCAGCTGCCGCCGACGCACAGGACATTGGCCAGCGCCAGGTAGCTTTCGGCGTTGGACGGGCTGACGCCGCCGGTGGGGCAGAACCGCACCTGCGGGATCGGCGCGCCGATGGCCTTGAGCGCGGGCACGCCGCCATTGGCCTCGGCGGGAAAGAATTTCTGCACGCTGTAGCCGCGCTCGTAGAGCCTGAGTGCTTCGGAGGCAGTGGCGGCGCCGGGCAGGGTGGGCAGGTCTTCGGCCTCCGCCGCGTCCAGCAGCCGGTCCGTCGTGCCGGGCGTGACGCCGAACCGCGCGCCGGCGGCGCGGGCGGCGCGCACGTCTTCGGGGCTGAGCAATGTGCCGGCCCCGACCACGCCGCCGTCGACCTGCGCCATCTCGGCGATGGCGTCGAGCGCGGCGGGGGTGCGCAGGGTCACCTCGAGCACCGGCAGGCCGCCTTTGACCAGCGCTTTGGCCAGGGGGCGGGCGAGGGCGGCGTCTTCGATCACCAGGACCGGGATCACCGGGGCGAGGCGACAGAGGCGTTCGGTTTCGAGGCTTGCGACTTCTGGTGTCATCTTGGGCGACCCTCTGGGCTGGCGGAGGGGTTCGGGACGCCTCCGGCGGGAGTATTTTCAGAAAGATGAAAGGGGCAGGGCGGTCACACCACCACCGCCGCGCCGTCGGAGGCGAGGCCGACATTGGCGCGGAAGGCGGCGAAGAGCTCGCGTCCGACGCCGTGGCCATTGCCCGTGAGGTCGGCGGTGACCGGGGTGCGGCTGTCGAAATCGGGGGCGAGGCAGGTGATCGCTCCGGCCACCGCGTCGACGCGGATCACGTCGCCGTCCCGCACCCGCGCCAGGGGCCCGCCATCGGCGGCTTCGGGCGCGATGTGGATGGCCGAGGGCACCTTGCCGGAGGCGCCGGACATGCGGCCATCGGTGACCAGCGCCACCTTGAGCCCGCGATCCTGCAGCACCGACAGCGTGGGCGTCAGCCCGTGCAGTTCCGGCATGCCGTTCGATTTCGGCCCCTGGAAGCGCACGACGATCACCGTGTCGGCGGTGAATTCGCCCGCCTTGAACGCGGCCTTGACGCTGTCCTGGTCCTGGAACACGCGGGCCGGGGCCTCGATCACATGGCGTTCCGGCGCGACGGCCGAGATCTTCATCATCCCCTGGCCCAGGTTGCCCGAAAGCTGCCTGAGCCCGCCGGTGGGTTGGAATGGAGCGCGCACGGGGCGCAGAATCCTGTCGTTCTGGGTCTCTTTCGGGCCGTCGACATAGGTGATGCGGCCCTCCTGCAGCTTGGGTTCCTGCGTGTAGCGCTGCAGGCCCGGGCCGGCGACGGTCTGGACGTCGTCATGCATCAGGCCTGACTCCAGCAGGTCTCCGATCAGGTATTGCAGCCCGCCGGCGGCGTGGAAATGGTTCACGTCGGCCAGCCCGTTGGGATAGACCTTGGCCATCAGCGGCACCACGCCCGAGATGTCGTCGAAATCCTCCAGTGCCAGGTCGACACCCGCGGCGCGCGCCATGGCGGGCAGGTGCAGCACGAGGTTGGTGGAGCCGCCGGTGGCCATCAGCCCGACGATGCCGTTGACGAAGGCCTTGGGCGAAAGGATGTCGCAGACCGGGCGGTAATCGTTGCCGAGCGCGGTGATCTGCAGCGCGCGTTCGGTGCCCGCCACGGTCAGCGCGTCGCGCATTTCGGTGTTGGGATTGACGAAGCTGGCACCGGGCAGGTGCAGGCCCATGACCTCCATCAGCATCTGGTTGGAGTTCGCGGTGCCGTAGAAGGTGCAGGTGCCGGGGGAGTGGTAGGAGGCCATCTCGGCCTCCATCAGCTTGTCGCGGCCCACTTCGCCGGTGGCGAATTGCTGGCGCACGCGGGCCTTTTCGTCATTGGGCAGGCCCGAGGGCATGGGGCCTGCAGGCAGGAAGATGCCGGGGATGTAGCCGAAGGTGGCCGCCGCGATCACGAGGCCGGGCACGATCTTGTCGCACACGCCCAGATAGACGGCGGCGTCGAAGGTGTTGTGGCTGAGGCCGACACCGGCGGCCAGCGCGATCACGTCGCGGGAGAACAGGCTGAGTTCCATGCCGACCTGGCCTTGCGTCACCCCGTCGCACATGGCCGGGACACCGCCCGCCACCTGCGCGGTGCCGCCTGCCGCTCGGGCGCTGTCGCGGATCAGCTGGGGGAAGCGTTCGAACGGCTGATGGGCGGACAGCATGTCGTTATAGGCGGTCACGATGCCCAGGTTGGGGGCCTGCCCGGTGGCCAGCGCGTCCTGATCGGCGCCCATGGCGGCATAGGCATGGGCCTGGTTGCCACAGGTCAGGTGCGCGCGGCGCGGTCCGTCCTCGGCGGCGCGGCGCATCCGGTCGAGATAGGTGGCGCGCCTCTGGGCCGAGCGCGCCTCGATCCGGTCGGTGACCTTGGCGAGGATGGGGTTGAGCGGCATGGGGATCTCCGGATCTGATTTGCCGGCACGTTACCTGAGTTAGCGCTAACAGTAAACCGGGGCGGCGGCGGAAAATCGCCCTTTCGCTGCCGCATTCGGGACGCAATGCACGGGCAGGCTGAGCGGCAATGAAACCCGTCCTCGAAGACGGGACACGAGGAAGAGAGACGAGCATCATGAAACCCTTTCGCCTGATTGCGGCGTTGGTGACGGTGGCGGGCCTGTCTGCCTGCGGCACCGCGCCGGTGCCCGGCCGCAGCGCCCCGTTCGAGACCCTGCCCCCCGAAACCGCCACCCGGGCCGCAGCCGCCGCGTCGCTGGATGTCGACATGCCGCAGCGCCCCGCCGCGCTTGCCCCGCGCTTCAGCGTGGTGGATTACGAGATCACGGTGCCCGAGGACCTGCGGGTGTCCGAGGCCAACCTGTATTACCCCGTCACCGACATCGTGTGGCGCGGCGATCCCTATGGCAACCGCAAGGAACAGGTGGCGCGCATCTTCGAGACCGGCCTCAAGCGGGCCATGCCGCAGCTGGAAGGCGGCCGGCCCGTCCGGATCGAGATCGTGGTGAACCGCTTTCACTCGCTGACGCAGAAGACGCGGTACAGCGTGGGCGGCGTGCATTCCATCGGCTTTTTCGTCACGCTGCGCGATCCGCAGACCGGCGCGGTGCTGGTGGAGCGGCACAAGGTCAAGGCCGATCTGAACGCCTATGGCGGCATGCGCGCCATCGCCGCCGAGGCGCAGGGGCTGGACATGAAGGAACGCATCCAGCGCCACCTGGCGCGGGTGATCGCGGCGGAACTGTCCATGCCCGGCGGCTGGGCCGACAATGGCGCAACGCTGAGCCGCGGGATCGACCAGATCTGAGCCCGTCCGGCGGGGCCGGGAGGTCCCGGGTCAGGCCCGGGACAAGGTTGCGCCGGATCGGGGCAAGGGGCGTTGCGGGATCAGCGTGCGCCGCGGCAGGTTTCTGGTCATCCCATGGCTGCAGGATCAACCCCGGTCGACCGATACAGACAGGATCATTGCCCGCGCCGTTCGTGGGATCGCGATCCCCTGGCAGCACGGGTGACGCCGTGCAGGGCTTCGGAGGTTTGGCACCCTCCGGACCCGGTCCGTTCTGGCGGCGGCCGCCGTTTCCAGCCTCTGACAGTCCTGATCCCCGCCCGGAGCGTGCTCTGCCGGCGGGCCTCCGGCGTGGCTTTTCACCACCCTGCAAAGCCTGTATGCGCGGCGCATGTCAGACCTGTCCCGCCCCGCGATCCGCCTGAAACCCAAGGCCAATGTCCGCGCCATCCGCCATGGCAGCCCCTGGGTGTTCGACAATGAACTGGTCCTCGACCGGCGCACCAAGGCGCTGGCCCCGGGCAGCATCGTGCGGCTGGAAGATGCCGAGCGGATTGCCCTGGGCACCGTTGCCGTCAATCCCGGCTCGCGCATCACCGCGCGCATGCTGGACCGCAACCCCGAGGCAGTGATCGACGCCGCATGGTGCGCGGCGCGGCTGCGCAAGGCGTTGTCGCTGCGCCAGCGGGTCTATGACGCGCCGTTCTACCGGCTTGTGCATGCCGAAAGCGACGGGTTGCCCGGCGTGGTGATCGACCGCTTTGGCGACACCGCCGTGCTGCAGCCCAACGCCGCCTGGGCCGAGGCGCATCTGGACGCGTTGACCGAAGCGCTGTGCGAGGTGACCGGCGTGAGCTGCGTGCTCAAGAACGCGGGCGGCCGGGGCCGCGCGCTGGAGGGGCTCGACGATCAGGACGCCGTGCTGCGCGGCACCGCCCCCGACGCGCCACTGCCCGTGGAGATGAATGGCGCGGTCTACATGGCCGACCTGACCGGCGGGCAGAAGACCGGCCTGTTCTACGACCAGCGCGAGAACCACGCCTTTGTCGCGCGGCTGGCGCAGGGCGCGCGGGTGCTGGACGTGTTCAGCCATGTGGGCGGCTTCGGTCTTGCGGCATTGGCGGGCGGGGCGTCCCGGGTCACCTGCCTCGATTCCTCTGCACCCGCGCTGGCGCTGGCCGCCGAAGGGGCCGCGCGCATGGGCGCATCGGACCGGTTCGAAACGACAGAGGCCAACGCGTTTGACGGGATGACGACGATGGGCGCGGCGCAGGCGCTTTACGACCTCGTGATCTGCGACCCGCCGGCCTTTGCGCCTTCGAAGCCCGCGCTGGACAAGGGCCTGCGCGCCTATGAGCGGGTCGCGCGCCTGGCCGCGCCGCTGGTGGCCGAGGATGGCTATCTGGTGCTGTGCTCCTGCTCCCATGCCGCCGATCCGGTCAGCTTTACCGGGGCCTGCCTGCGCGGCATCGGGCGCGCCGGGCGGCGGGCGCAGCTGATCCACACGGGGGCGGCCGGACCGGACCACCCGCTGCTGCCGCAACTGGCTGAATCCGGCTATCTCAAGGCGCTGGTCTTCCGGCTGTGAAGGTCCTGCTCGACACCTGCGTGATCTATCCCACCGTCCTGCGCGAGATGCTGTTGCAGGTGGCGGGGCAGGGGCTCTACACGCCGCTCTGGTCGCCCCGCATCCTCGAGGAATGGGCCCGTGCGGCGCGCAAGCTGGGCCCCGAAGGCGAGGCGCAGGCCCGGGCCGAGATCGCGCTGACCCGCGCCGCCTGGCCCCGGGCCGAGATCACGCCGCCGCCGGGCCTCGAGGCGCGGCTCTGGCTGCCCGATCCAGACGATATCCACGTGCTGGCCGCCGCCATCGCGGGCAGCGCCGACGTGATCGTGACGGTGAACGCCTCCGATTTCCCGCGCGGCACGCTGGCCGAAGAAGGGCTGAGCCGCGCCGACCCCGATGCCTTCCTGCTGGGCCACTGGCAGGCGCAGCCCGAGGCGGTCAGCTTTGCCGCGACGCGTGTGCTGGCCGAGGCGCGCCGCCTCTCGGACGCCGATTGGGCGCTGCGCCCGCTTCTGAAGAAGGCGCGGCTGCCGCGGCTGGCCAAGGCGCTGACGGCCTGACCCTTGCGCGCCCGTGAAACGGCTGCTAGGCCACTCCGAACTCCGACCCTTTTCATCGGGCATTGCAGACGAGACCGTGGTGACAGCCCCTCCCCCCAGACTGGAAATCCGCGACCTGGTGCGCCGGTTCGACGGCAAGACGGTGGTCGACCATGTCTCGCTCACCATCGCGCCGGGGCAGGTGACCTGCCTTCTGGGCCCGTCTGGCTGCGGCAAGTCCACGACGCTGCGGATGATTGCGGGCATCGAGATGCAGAATGCGGGCACGATCCACGTGGATGGCGAGCTGATCTGCGACACGGTCTATCGCGTGCCGCCGGAAAAGCGCCATATCGGCTTGATCTTTCAGGATTTTGCGCTGTTCCCGCATCTCAGCGTCGGTGAGAACGTGGCCTTTGGCCTGCGCGGCCCGGGGGCCCGCAAACGCGCCCGCGCGCAGGAATTGCTGCAGCGGGTGAGCCTGGCACACTACATCGACAGCTACCCGCACGAATTGTCGGGCGGCGAGCAGCAGCGCGTGGCGCTGGCCCGTGCGCTGGCGCCGCGCCCGCGCATCATGCTGATGGACGAGCCGTTCTCGGGCCTCGACAACCGCCTGCGCGACGGCATCCGCGACGAGACGCTGGACCTGCTGAAGGAAGAGGGCACCGCCGTCCTGCTGGTCACGCACGAGCCCGAAGAGGCGATGCGCATGGCCGACGAGATTGCGCTGATGCGCGACGGACGGATCGTGCAGCGCGGGGCGCCGTATAATGTCTACAACAATCCAGCCGACAAGGAGGCCGTGGCCTTCTTCAGCGATATCAACGTGTTGCAGGGCAAGGTTCAAGGCGCTCTGACGGATACGCCGTTCGGGGCGTTCCTGGCCCCCGGCGTGCCGGACGGGGCCGAGGTGGAAATCGTCTTTCGCCCGCAGCATGTGGGCATCGACTTCGACCGCGGCGGGCGCGGGCCGAACCCCACGACAACCGCCGGCACGCCGGCGCGCGGGATCGTGCGGCGGGCGCGCTTCATGGGCTCCGAAAGCCTGGTGGAGTTCGAGATGGACCATGACGGGCAGATCCTGCGCGCCACGGTGCCCAATGTCTTTCTGCCGAACCCCGGCACGCCCTTGTGGCTGAGCGTGCGCCGGGATCGCTGTTTCGTGTTTCCGAAAAGCTGAACAACCGAAGCGCCTTGCGGGGTGAGGCTCACCTGTCGCCCGAAGCCAGCGCCCGTTCCAGCACGAAGACCCGGATCGACGAGGCCAGCCCCGTTTCGGGGTCGCGCGCCGCGTCGATCTCGGCGGCCAGCGCGTTCAGGGCCTTGCCGTCCTCGGCGGCAATGCGCCGGAATTCGCGCCAGAACACGTCCTCTAGCGACACCGAGGTGCGGTGGCCCTGCAGGGTGAGCGAATGCTTGACGGGGCGGCCACCGGGCAAGGTCTAGTCCTTGCGCTTGCCGTCCAGGTCGCGCGCGGCCTTGTCGGCCTGCGCCTTTGCCAGCGATTTCTGCGCCTTGCTGCGTCCGAATCTGACCGCGTTCTCATCCGCCTGCGCGCGCCGTTCGGCGCGGGCCTTGTCCTTGCGGTAGCGGTTGAGGTTGACCGGATCTGCCATGGCGGCAACCTAGCACGACGGCGGAGGCTGGCAGAAGAGTTTTCGTCGAAAACTCTTCTGCCCCGGTCCCGCGCGCGAAACGATTTTCGGCGAAAATCGTTTCGACCTCAGGCCTTCGGGCCGATCATGTTCTCGGGGCGCACCACCGCGTCGAAGGTCGCCTCGTCGACAAAGCCCAGCCGCACCGCCTCTTCCTTCAGGGTGGTGCCGTTCTTGTGCGCGGTCTTGGCGACGGTGGTGGCGTTGTCATAGCCGATGGTGGGGGCCAGCGCCGTGACCAGCATCAGCGATTCCTTCATCAGCGTCTCGATGCGCGCCTCGTTCGCCTCGATCCCCGACAGCATCCGCTCGGTGAACGAGGTGCAGGCATCCCCCAGAAGCTGGATGGATTGCAACAGGTTATAGGCCATCATCGGGTTGTAGACGTTCAGTTCGAAATGCCCCTGCGAGCCCGCGAACTTGATCGCCGCGTCATTGCCCATCACGTGGGCCGCGACCTGCGTCAGCGCCTCGGCCTGGGTCGGGTTGACCTTGCCCGGCATGATGGACGAGCCCGGTTCGTTTTCCGGCAGGATCAGCTCGCCCAGGCCGGAGCGCGGGCCGGAGCCGAGAAAGCGGATGTCGTTGGCGATCTTGTAGACGGATCCCGCGATGGTCGCCAGTGCGCCCGACAGGAACACCATGGCGTCATGTGCCGCCAGCGCCTCGAACTTGTTGCGCGCGGTCACGAAGGGCAGGCCGGTGATCTCGGCCATGTGGCCTGCCACGGCCTCGCCCCAGCCGGGCACGGTGTTGAGCCCCGTGCCCACCGCGGTGCCGCCCTGGGCCAGCTCGTAGATGCCGGGCATCGCCGTCTCGACCCGGGCGATTCCCTGGCGGACCTGATGGGCGTAGCCGGAAAACTCCTGCCCCAGCGTCAGCGGTGTGGCGTCCTGGGTGTGGGTGCGGCCGATCTTGATGATGTCGGCGAACCGGGCCGACTTGGCCTCCAGCCCCTCGGCCAGCGTCACCAGCCCCGGCATCAGCACGTCCCGCACGCTCATCGCCGTGGCGATGTGCATGGCGGTGGGGAAGGTGTCGTTGGACGATTGGCCCATGTTGACATGGTCGTTGGGGTGCACCGGGTCCTTCGATCCGATCTGTCCGCCCAGGATCTCGATGGCGCGGTTGGCGATGACCTCGTTGGCGTTCATGTTCGACTGCGTGCCCGACCCCGTCTGCCAGACCACCAGCGGGAAATTGTCGTCGAACCGGCCCTCGATCACCTCGTCCGCGGCCTGAAGGATGGCATCGGCCAGCCGCGCGTCCAGCTTGCCGGTGGCCTTGTTCTGAGCCGCGCAGGCCTTCTTGACGACGCCAAGCGCGCGGACGATGGCCACGGGCTGCTTTTCCCAGCCGATGGGAAAGTTCAGGATCGAGCGCTGCGTCTGCGCGCCCCAGTACTTGTCGGCAGGAACGTCAAGCGGGCCGAAACTGTCGGATTCGGTGCGGGTGGCGGACATGGAGGCCTCCTTTGCATGCAATTGCATACCGTCTAGCGCCGGTTGCGGAGACTGGCAAACGGCGCGACGTCGCAGGTCTACTTGCGGAAACTGTCCAGCCGGACCACCGCGCCGTCGCCCCCCTGATCCGGCGGGGCGGTGCGGTTGTCGGCATCGTCATCCTTGCCACCGCCCGGACCGGGAGGCGTCGGCCCGTCCTCGCCGCCATGGCTTTCAAACCGCAGTCCGAACTCCACCGACGGGTCGACAAAGGTCTTTATGGCGTCAAAGGGAATTTCCAGCCGTTCCGGGCTGTCGCCGAAATTCAGCGTCACGCCAAAGCCGTCATCGTCGACATCCAGCGATTCGAACCAGTGCTGCATCACCACCGTCATTTCGGTGGGATACCGTTCGCGCAGCCAGTCGGCGAGGCTGGCCTCGGGGTGGGTGGTGTCGAAGGTGATGAAGAAATGGTGATCGCCCGGCAGGCCGTTCTGCGCCACGTCGGTCAGAACCTCCTGAATGAGGCCGCGCATGGCGCGGTGCATGAGCCTGCCGTAGTCGATACCGTCTGACATGGGTCCCTCGTCGAGTCACCCCACCATATTGCATTCGCCGTCAAACGAAAGATGCGAATCGTCAAACCATCCCCAGCGCAGCCCCCCCGGCGGCGGTGATCAGCAGCGTCAGCGGAACACCGCGCCTGAGCACCGTCAGCATCAGCGCCGCCACCGCGACCAGGGGCAGCACCTGCCAGCGCAGGCTGCCCGGCAGCGGCAGGGCCAGCCCCAGCGGCCCCAGCGCAACGTCGCGCACCACGGCAAAGAGCACGTGAAAGGCAAACCACAGCGACAGGTTCAGGATCACGCCCACCACCGCGGCGGTGATCGCCGCCAACGCCGCCTTCAGCCGCGGCCGCGCCAGCAGGTTCTCGACATAGGGCGCCCCGGCAAAGATCCACAGGAAGCAGGGCACGAAGGTCATCCACAGCGTCAGCAGCCCGGCCAGCAGCGCAAACCACGGCCCGGCCTGGGCATGGCCGGCCAGCTGGCCCACGAACTGGGTCACAAGGATCAGCGGGCCGGGGGTGGTCTCGGCCAGCCCCAGCGCGTCCACCATCTGCTCGGGCGTGAGCCAGCCGCGCAGCTCCACCACCTCTTGCGCCATGTAGGCCAGCACCGCGTAGGCCCCGCCAAAGGTGACGACGGCCAGTCTGGCAAAGAAGGCGGCCAGATCGAACAGCAGCGTCTGCCCGCTCAGCCACAGCAACGGCAGCGGCAGCAGCCACAGCGCCGCCCAGAGCGCGATGGTGGCGGGCCGCGTCGGCGTGGCCGGCGCGGGCAGGGTGTCGGGCGCGGTCTCGCGGCTGGTGACGAAACCCCAGAGCGCGGCGGCGGCGATGATCAGCGGAAAGGGCAGGCCAAGGGCAAACAGCGCCAGAAAGGACAACCCGGCCAGCACATAGGCGGCACGGGATTTCAGCGCCTTCTGTGACAGCCGCCACAGCGCCTGCGCCACGATGACGATGACCGTGGCCTTGATCCCCAGAAGCAGGGATTCGGTCTCGGGGCGCGCGCCGTAGGTGGCATAGAGCAGCGCCAGCACGGCGATCACCACCGCGCCCGGCAGGACAAACAGCCCGCCCGCGATCAGCCCGCCCCAGACCCCGCGCAGCCGCCAGCCCGCATAGGTGGCCAATTGCATCGCCTCGGGTCCGGGCAGCAGCATGCAGAAGCTGAGCGCGCGCAGGAACTGCTCTTCGGTCAGCCAGGGGCGCTCTTCCACCAGTTCGCGGTGCATCAGCGCGATCTGTGCGGCGGGGCCGCCAAAGGACGTCAGGCCGATGCGGCCGAACACGCGGGTGATCTGGGCAAGCGAGGTCATGACGACCGCAGATGGCAGCGAAGGGCGACAGGAATGTGACGGATCACCCCACCACGCGGGATATTTCGCGCAGGATCTTCTGGCGGATCGCCCGGGCATAGTCGCGATGGCCGCGGGCCTGTTCGACAAAGCCGTCGCGGGTGATCAGGTGGCGGTGGTAGAAATTGGTGATCGCCATGCCAAGGCCCTCGATGGCCAACCCGTTCACGGTGACGCCCAGCCGCTCGGCCAGATGGCGGGCGCGGCCGGTGGTGCCGCCGGCATTCGGCGTGCCGTCGCCCGAGACGTCGATCACCTTGCGCGCACAGTCCGGCGCGTCGCGAAAATAGGCCAGCGCAAAGCGCAGCGCCTCGGCCGGGGCGGTGTCGGAGAAGATGAAGGCGCGGTCCATGTCCTCGACCGCGGCGGCAAAGGCGGTGACATGGGCCGGGCTCAGCATCTGCTGCCAGGGCAGGCTGACCTCCTGGCTGTCGGCCCCCGACCATTGCACGACGCTCAGCGCCACGCGGTCGCGCACCAGGATTTCGGCAATCACCGGGTCGCGCAACGCCAGCGCGAGCCCGTCCACCTGCAGCCGGTATTCGCCCGGATCGACCGAGTTCGAGACGTCCATGGCCAGAAGCAGCGCGGTTTCGCAGGCCCGGGCGGGCAGCGGCGCAAGCACAAGCAGAAGGGCGAGCAGGCGGATCATGGCGCGACCGTGGCGGGGCTTTGCACCTGCGTCAACCCGTGGACGCAAAGGCGGCGGCGTTCCAGGTCAGAAGCCAGGCGGCAGGTCCGGCCTCGAAGGCAAGATACAGCGCCGCCTTGCGCCGGGGCGGCGCGTCGAGCAGCAGCGACAGCGCCCGTCCCGCGGCGGCCCCGGCATAGGCGACGCCCAGCATGAAATAGGCCGCGCCCGCGCCGCTGAGCAGGCAGAACGCCCCCAGCGCCACGAACAGCCCCCCGGCCGAGGCGCGCAACTCGCTCAGCCCCATGGTGCCGGGCTGCGGGACCAGATCAAGCACATCGGCAGTGTAGCGCGGGGCGAGAAAGCCGAAGCCGCCCAGCACCAGGGTCAGAAGCGCCAGCGCAGGGTTGAGAAGATCGGTCATGCGGGGCGCTCCGGGTGGGCGGGAGTGGCGTCGGCGCGGCAGGCGCGGGTGGTCCGGTGCCAAAGATAGCGGCCCGGGCGCGGCAGACAACCGGGCTGACAGGGGGGCGTGCGGGAGGAAAAGGGAAAGTGCAGGCTTCTGTTGCCAGGCGCCTGCGAACCCCGCCTTACGCGGCTAGGCGCAAGGACTTTGATTTCGGTCTTGTTACTGCTTACGCAGCAACGGCAACCGGAGCATGATTGTCGTTGGCAATTATGCAATTTGAACCGATAACGGTGGTATCTCACCGGGACAAAGCTACGTCTTTACGCGTTCGTCGATCCTGTTTCGGCCCCATGATCCCCCAACGACCGGGATTGATGGTGGAGCCGCCGGGTACCGCCCCCGGGTCCGATCCGTTTATTACACGCGCGTTTATGCCCATAGTCCCGAGGGACACGCTCAATATAGGCACGCAGGCGCGTCGCGCAAGCCTGCAAATCCATCGCATGCGCGCGATCCGGGCGGGGGCCGCGTTCCTTCAAGGAACGCGGACGAAGTCTTTGAAAGACTTCGTCCCGCACCAGGCCGCGCCGAAGCGCGTCAGGAGCCGTCCTGGCCTGCCAGCACCGACTGGCCCGCGCGCATCTCGGCCTCGGCCCGGGTGACGTACAGCCGGCCGTCCACGCCGGTCATGCGCAGGATGCTGTCCACCATGCCGCGGCGCACGATCTCGGCCTCGACGGCTTCCAGCGTGCCGGTGCTCTCGTCCACCAGAAACACCGTCTCGCCCTGCAGCGCGGTGCTGGGCAGGGTGAAGGTGGCGGTGCCGCCCTGACCGGCAGCCACCACCTCGACCGCCTCGTTCAGGAACAGGTCCGGCGCGCAGGCCTCGTCCAGCTCGATGGTGGTGTTGACATACTGGCTTTCCAGTTCCGCCTCGGTCTCGATCCGGGTCACGGTGCCGCCGCAGACCTCGCCGTTCACCCGCGTCACCGTCACCGGCGCTCCGATGAAGATGCCGGTGGGATCGGTGGCCGACAGGTCGCTCACCAGCACGTAGACATCCACCGCCTTCTTGTGCGGTTCGTAGATCTGGCCGGCCAGTTCGCCTTCCTGCACGCAGGCCCCTTCCTTGGGATCGAACTCGATCAGCACGCCGTCGATGGGCGCCTCCAGCACCAGCATCTCGTGGTTCAGTTCGGCCGTCTGCATGTCCAGCCGCCCGATCTCCAGCGCGATCTCGGCGCGTTTCATCGCCGACAGGGCGTTGTCCACCGCCTCGCTGGCGCGTTCGGCGGTGAAGTTGGCGTCCATCATCCGGCGCTCCACCGATTCCATGGTGGTTTCGTTGATCAGCCCGCGGCGGAACATGGTCAGGTTGCGTTCGTATTCCTTGGCGACGAATTCCACCTCCTCGGCGCGGCGGCGGTCATCGGCGCGGGCGGCGTCCACCGCCAATGCGCGCTCGGCCAGCGCTGCTTCGAGATCCAGCAGCCGCGCCTCGGCGGTGCGCAGCGCCAGTTGCGAGCGCTGGTCGTCCAGTTCCACCAGCACCTGGCCTTCCGAGGCCACCTTGGCGCGCTTGGCCTCTTCCGAGACCGTCAGGATGCAGCCGCGCGCGCCATAGGACAGGCCCAGAAGCTCGCTGGCGCGGACGGTGCCGACATAGACCTCGGCGGGCGCGTCGGCGTCCTTCTGCAGCCGGGCGGTCTCGACCGCCAGCACAAGGTCCTGCGCCGCGGCGGGCAGGGCAAGGCTCAGGGCCAGAAGCGCGGGCAGGGCGCGGGGAAAGGCGATGGGCAACAGCGTCATGTCAGGACCTCGTCTGGGGGCGGCACCGCACCCGGCGCGCGGCGCATTGCGTTCGACACGGAACCTAGCGCGCCACCGCGGCCCTGTCGCGAACTTTTGCGTGACAGTTGCGTCTGGCTTGCGGGCCTGTGCGGGGCCGCGCCAGTGCGGTGACTTGGCGAGGGCCGGCGCGTCTGCTAGCGCTGCGCCATGGACAGCAGCACTCGGAACGGTCAGACACCGCGGTCGCGCAACCCGGAGCGCACGAAGAAGGAAATCCTCGGGGCCGCGCTGACGGAGTTCTCGGAGCATGGCTTTGACGGCGCGAAAGTGCAGAAGATCGCCCGGCGCGCAGGCTGCAATCCGCGGCTGATCTATCACTATTTCGGCAGCAAGGACGATCTCTACCTCGCCGCGCTGCGCAAGATCTATGCAAAGATCCGGTCGCGTGAAGAGGAACTCAACCTTGTCGCCCTGTCGCCGCGCGACGCGATCATCCGGCTGGCGGAATTCACCTTCGACTTCTTCGACAGCAATGCGCCCTTTGTCTCGATCACGCGCAGCGAGAACCTGCTGGGCGGGCAGTTCATTCGCCGGTTGCCCGAAATCGGCGATCTGTCGAATCCGCTGATCGACAAGATCGCCGAGGTGCTGCGGCGGGGCGAGGCGGCCGGCGAGATCCGGCCCGGGATCGACCCGATGCAGCTTTACGTCAGCATCGTCGCCCTGAGCGCGCATCACATCAATGCCGCGCACACGCTGTCGGCCACCTTCAGGACCGATCTGACCGCGCCCGGGTGGCGCGCGACCCGGCGGGCGCATGTCGTGGCGCTGGTGTCCGCGGCCGTGTCACACGGCGAATCGCAGGGATAACGCCCCGGGTCACCGCGAGGTATGCCGCGGTATATGGGGAGGATGCGTGCATTCACGCCTTTGGCCGCACAATAATCGTGCAGCCGCAGAAACAATTCAATGAACGTTTACTTAGTCGTTTCACTGGCGACCCGCCGTGCCGCAAAGCTGCGGCATGAACATGACATCCAGCATCCCCGCGCCCATGGCCAAGCCTGCCCCCGTCCACCCCAGGCCGGCGATCGAGTTGCAAGACGCCTCGGTCGTCTTCGGCGCTGGCGAGAAGGCCGTCACCGCGCTCTCTCCGACCACGCTGAGGATGGACCGGGGCGAGTTCCTGGCCCTTGTCGGCCCGTCGGGCTGCGGCAAGTCCACGATCCTGAAACTCGTCAGCAACCTGATCCAGCCCTCATCGGGCCTGGTGCTGATCGGCGGGCGCGAGGCCTCGGCCCGGGAATTGCGGATCGGCATGGCGTTCCAGAACCCCACGCTGCTGCCCTGGCTGACCATCGAGCAGAACGTGATGATGCCGCTCAAGATCGTGGAACCGTTCAAGCGCACCTATCGCCGGGACAAGCGGGGGGCCTACCGCGACCGCGTCCACGCGCTCCTGAAGCAGGTGGGCCTGGGCGATTTCGCCAACCACTACCCCTGGCAGCTGTCGGGCGGCATGCTGCAGCGCTCAAACCTGTGCCGCGCGCTGATCCACGAGCCGGACCTGCTGCTGCTGGACGAGCCGTTTGGCGCGCTTGACCAGTTCACGCGGGAAGAGCTTTGGCAGATCATGCAGGATCTCTATCTGGACCGCGCGCCAACCGTTCTGCTTGTCACCCATGACCTGCGCGAGGCGGGCTTTCTCGCCGGCCGCATCTGCGTGATGAGCGCGCGGCCCGGGCGGGTGATCTCGGACGAGCCGGTGACGCTGCCGCAGCCGCGCGACATCGCCACGATCTACAGCCCCGAATTCGTCGAAATGACCCAGGGCCTGCGCGAGATGATCGCCCAGGTCCGCAGCTCCTGAGGGCCGTCTCATGTCGGACAGCATCCGCATCCGCTTTCTCTCTACCTCGCTCATCGTCGGGTTCTTCCTGCTGTGGGAAGTACTCTGCATCCTGCTGAACGTGTCGGACCTCGTGCTGCCGCGCCCGTCCGAGATCTTCGTGACGATGTATGACCGCTTCCCGGTGCTGTGGCCGCACATCCTGCAGACGCTGTCCTCCACCCTGATCGGCTTTGCGCTTGGCGTGACCATCGGCGTCACGCTGGGGGTGATCGTGGGCACGTCGAAGGTGGCCTATGCCGTGGCCTACCCGTTGCTGGTGGGTTTTTCGTCGATCCCCAAGGTGGCCGTGGTGCCGATCTTCGTGCTGTGGTTCGGCTCGGGCACGACGCCGGCGATCCTGACGGCCATGGTGATCTGCGTCTTTCCCATCGTGGTGAACATCGCCACCGGGCTTGCCACCACCGAGCCCGAGCTTGAGGACGTGCTCAAGACCATGGGGGCGTCAAAGACCGAAATTCTGTGGAATGTCGGGCTGCCGCGCGCGATGCCCTATTTCTTCGCCTCGCTGAAGGTGGCGATCACGCTGTCCTTTGTCGGCGCGGTGCTGTCGGAAACCGTGGCGTCCAACATGGGCATCGGCTTTGTGATGATGACGGCCTCGTCGAACTTCCAGGTGTCGCTGGTCTTTTCCGGGCTGATCCTGCTCGCGCTCATGGGCGTTGCCCTCTACGCGATCTTCTCGCTGCTCGAAAGCCGCGTCACCGGCTGGGCCACCCGCGGCACCGAAATCGCGGTCACCTGATCCGCGGTGCCGCCCCTCCAACCCCACTGCAACCAAGACCCACCAACAAGGGATGACCACCATGAAGAACACCTTTTTCGCTGCCACGCTGAGCGTTCTTGTCGGGGCCGTTCCGGCCATGGCCGAGATGACCGACATCCGGTTCACCCTGGGCTGGAAGACGCAGGGCTCTGACGCCCCCTTTCTCGTCGCACTCAACAAGGGCTATTTCGAGGAGGAAGGCCTGAACGTGACCATCGACCAGGGCGAAGGCTCTGCCGCGACGATCACGCGCATCATGGGCGGGGCCTATGACGCGGGCTTTGGCGATATCAACGCCATCATCCAGAACGCCGCCGCCCGCCCGGGCGAGGCACCGGTCATGGTTTTCCAGATGTGGAACCGCCCGCCTTTCGCCATCGCCGTGCCCAAGGACAGCGGCATCACCACACCGAAGGATCTTGAAGGCAAGACCCTTGGCGGTGCGCAGGGCACACCCACAACCCGGCTGTTCCCGGTGTTCGCGCGCCTGAACGACATCGACACCGACACCATCGCCTATGAATCCCTCGCGCCGAACCTGCAGGAGCCGATGCTGATCCGCGGCGATATCGACGGGGCCTACACCTTCACCGTGTCGAGCTGGTTCAACCTGATCGCCAACCGCAAGGACCCGGCCGAGGATTTCGTCTGGCTGAACTATGAAGATTACGGCATGGACCTTTATTCCAACGGGATGATGGTTTCGCGCGAATTGCTGGCCGAGAATCCCGACGCGGTTGCCGGCCTCGTGCGCGCGGTGACCAGGGCGACGATGGAAATCACCAAGGATCAGGACGTGGCGGTCGAGGCGATCGTGGCCTTCGACAACCTCGTGAACCCCGAGCTTGAGCGCGCGCGCCTCGAGTTTGCCCTGACCAACCTGATGAACCACCCCGAAACAGCCGAAACCGGCATCGGCGGCCTGGTGGAAGAGCGTCTGTCCCGCTCCATCGACCTGATCGTCGAGGGCTATGGCCTTGAGGCGACGCCCGCCGCCTCCGAGATCTTCGACGGCTCGTTCCTGCCCCCGGTGGCCGAACGCACGCTCGACGTCGTCCTCAAATGATCCCGCCGCGGCGGACCTGCCTGCGCCCCGGACCGGTCCGGGGCGCGTGGTGAAACTCCGCCTCCGGGCGCTGCCGAGAGGGAAGACATCCATGGACAACCCCACCGATCCCGTCACTGCCGCCAAGGCCATTGTCGAAGCCTATCTGGAGCGGTCGATGGTTCCCGATCCCGAAGGGGCCGCGCACTACGTCGCCGACGGGCTTGTCATCACCTTTACCGGGGGCCGCAAGTTCTCTGCACCTGCCGACTGCACGGCGTTCAACGCCAGGCGCTATGCCTGGGTGAAGAAGCGGTTCCTGCGCACCGACGCGGCGCTGGACGCCGGCAGCGGCGACGTGCATGTTTACAACACCGGCTATCTCTACGGGGCGTGGAAGGACGGCAGCACGTTCGAGACCAACCGCTACATCGACATCTTCGTCGTACGCGACGGCAAGATCGTAAGCACCCAGGTCTGGAACGACAGCGCCGAAATCCTGCTCGAAAAGGCCGGTCTTGCGGAGGCCCCTCTTTGACGCGACTGAAGACCCATGGACGCTATGACTACAGCGCCATAACCGACCGCCCCGATTATTCCTGGCCTGGGGGCAAGCGCCTTGCGGTCTATATCGGGCTCAACCTCGAACACTTCGCCTTTGGCGAGGGGCTCGGGGCAGAGCTGGCCCCGGGCGGGCCGCCGCCCGACGTGCTGAACTACGCGTGGCGCGATTACGGCAACCGCGTCGGGGCCTGGCGTATGCAGGAGATGTTCGACGCGCTCGACATGCCGGTCAGCGTGCTGGCCAACTCTGCCATGTATGACTACGCGCCCAGCCTGATGGCGGCGCACCGGGCGCGGGGAGACGAGATCGTCGGCCATGGCCGCACCAATTCCGAACGGCAGAGCGTGTTGCCCGAGGCCGAGGAAGCCACGTTGATCGCCGAGGCGACCGAGGTGCTGACCCGCGAGGAAGGCGTCGCACCGCGCGGCTGGCTGTCGCCCTGGATCGCGGAAAGCGCGGTGACGCCGGACCTGCTGAAGGCCGCAGGTTATGGCTATACGCTCAACTGGGCGATGGACGACCAGCCGGTCTGGATGCGCACGGCGCATGGCCCGCTCCTGTCGATCCCCTATCCGCAGGAAGCCAACGACATCCCCTCCATCGTCGGGCGCAAGGACGGGGCCGAGGCCTTTGCGCGGATCGTGCAGGAGAATTTCGACGAGATGCTGGAGCAATCGGTCGGGCAACCGCTGGTCATGGGCATCGCCCTGCATCCCTACCTGGTGGGCCAGCCCTACCGCCTGCGCGCCCTGCGCCGCGTGTTGCAGCATATCTGCGCGCATCGCGACAGGATCTGGCTGACCCGCGCCGGGGACATCTTCGATTTCTGCCGGGACTGCGACGCGATCCCGAAGCCCGGGTAAGGCTGCGCCGCGCATGTTGCCTGTGTGCCTTGGGCCAAGGAATCAGGATACGGGAAACCGAGCCGGCCCATGCGCTGACGTCTCAGGGCCGTCGCCATCCCGGATGCCGCTCGCGCCACCCGCCCGCCCGGGGCCACGCCCGGGAGGGCGGCGGGGAGTCTCGGTTGCCACCGTCGGCTCTCACCGGCCCTGCGACCGGTCCGGCGCGGCAAGAAACGACCGGATCGCGGATAGCGTGGCCTTGGGCCGGTCCCAGGCGGTGTCGTGGCCTGCACCCGCGATCACCGCCATCCGCGCGTTCTGGAACAGCCCGGCGTGCCGGGCCTGCAGCGGCGCGCCGGTCCAGTCGTTGCAGCCGCCGGCGAGGATCAGCACGGGGCCGGAAAAGCCAAGGCCGGGCGCAATGCTGCCCAGGGCGGACCCAGGCGCGCGCCAGAACGCATCGCTGGCGCGGCTTCCGAAACGCCAGGCGGGGGCGTCGTAGGGCTGTCCCGGGCAATGATAGGGGTTCGACGGATGGTTGGCGAACGCATGAAGCACGTCGCCGACGATGCTGTCCCGCGCGGCTTCGGCATCCCCCGTCACACCACGGGCGCGGAACCCGGCCAAGAGACCGGCCCGGACCACATGCGGGCTGCGCGACAATGCGGCGCGCCGGGTCTCGAACGCGGCAAGGCCTTGCGCATCGAGAAACCCCGGCTCGATCAGGACGGCGGTCGAGACAGCATCGGGCCGGTGGCCGAGATAGGCCACGGCCAGCATCGCACCCCAGGAATGGCCGATCAGCACGGCCGGGCCGCCGCCCTGGGCCGCGATCAGCGCATCGAGATCGGCAAGGTGATCCGCGACGCGCAACCGGTCCTCCGTCACCCGTTCCGAAAGGCCCGCACCGCGCTGGTCGTAGAACAGGACGCGGTGCGTGTCGCTCAGCGCCTCCAGCGCCAGAAGCGACCGGTGGTCGCCGCCGGGGCCACCATGCAGGACGATGGCGAGCGGCGCGCCCTCGGCACCGGCGACGCGCCCGTGCAGAAGGACCCCCGCGCCAGCAAGCCGGGGCAGGGCAGGGTCGTCGGTCACCGTGGGCGGCACCTGCGGCGGCACCCGCGTGATCCAGAGAAGACCGGCGAAGGCGAGGGTGCCAAGGCCAAGCAGGATGACGATCAGGGGTATCATGGGGCGCAGCATAGGGGTTGTCCTTGCGGAATGTCTCGGCACACCTTGCCGGTACCGATGCGGCGGGGGCATGACCGGACGCATCAACAACTTGACCCCGGGAGACTGCCGATGTCCGAACAGACCATGGCCGCCGGTTTCGCGGCTGCCTTTCTTGACTACGCGGTGGCCGACGGGGCACCGCGCGGTGCCTTGCTGGCGGCCGCGGGGCTGGCCGAAGACGACCTGGCGGATCAGGACGCGCGAATCCCGGTTGCCGCCTACGGCGCGCTGGTCGCCGCGGGGATCGAGGCGACGGGCGACACCTCGCTGCTTCTGCGCCACGTGCTGGAAACGCGGCTGGAGACGATGTCGATCGTCGGCCAGATCGTGCATGCCGCCACCTCCTTCCCGCACAGCCTGGCTCAGTTGAACCGCTACGCGCGGCTGATGGCGGACGTGCCGATCCCCGGAGGGCGCGACCGGTTCGAGCTGGTGCGCGAGGGCGACGCCGTCTGGCTGGTGGATCACCGCCCCGGCGATGGCAGCTGGATGGCGACCGAGGCGAGCTTTGCGCGGTTCATCTCGGAATTCCGCCGCTCTGCCCCGGAACACCCGTTCGAAGAGGCGCTGGAGGTGACCTATGCCCCGCCGCCCCATGCAAACCGCTACCCGGAGCTGTTCCGGGTGCCGGTGACCTTCCGGGCCGCGCGCAACGCGCTCAGGATCAACCCGGTCTGGCTGGACGAGGCCTTTGACGGCGGCAAGGCGTATGTCTTTGGCGTCTTCACGCGCCACGCCGACGGGCTGCTGGAGGACCTGGCGACGCACGACACCGTGCGTTCGGTGGTGGAGGCGCGGATGCTGGCCGATCTGCACGAAGGCACGCTGTCGATGGATCGCGTCGCCCGCGATCTGGGCATGAGCCGGCAGACGCTGTACCGCCGCCTGCGGGACGAGGGTGTCACCTTTGCCGAGGTCCACGACGACCTGCGCCGCCGGATGGCCATGGACTACCTCAGCGCGCGCAAGGTCTCGGTGGGCGAAACCGCCTATCTTCTGGGCTTTTCCGAGGCGTCGGCCTTTGTGCGGGCGTTCCGCCGCTGGACCGGATCAAGCCCGACCGCCTGGCTGGCGCTGGACTGAGCGATTGATGCCCGGGGTCAAACCGCTGATGCCTGCGGTCATGCCCAGACCCGGCGCGGGCGGGTAGATGCGCCTTCGACATGTTTGACAGTCGAAGGAGATACGACATGAAACCGATGCCGCTTGTCCCGCTGGGCCTGACCGCCCTTCTGGGGGCCTGCGCCGAGATGGGCACGGATGTGGACCCGATCCTGGACGGCCCGGAAACGGCGCAGTTCCAGAGCGATCTTTCCGCCTGCCGCACCCTTGCGCGCGGTCAGTCGCAGCTGGAGCGCGAGACGGTGGCAGCCGCCGCCATCGGCGCCGGGATCGGCGGTGTGCTGGGCAAGGTTGACGATGAAGGCGACGCGCTTGGCGGGGCCGTGGTCGGTGCCTTGACCGGCGCGGCCGCCGGGGCGTCCAAGGCAAGCGAGACCCGCGAGACCATCGTGCTGAACTGCCTGCGCGGCCGCGGCCATGCGGTCGTGAACTGAAGGAGGGCGCGATGCACGACATACATCCCCTGATGACCGGCCTGTACCTGCGGCTGACCGGGGAACCGCGCCGATGTGCGTGGTTTTCCCCCTGTCCGCCGCGGCGTCCCTGTCGCCCGCGCCTGCGGCAGTGGTGAGGACGTGCCGATGACCCATGTCCTTGCCTTCGCCTATGCCGGGCTGGCCGCGTTGCCGGTGCTGATGCACCTGGCCAATGCCGCCGGTGCGCCGCTTGGCCGGTTCACGGTTGGTGGCCGCTTCCAGGGCCGTCTGCCGCCGGTCTGGAGGGGGCTGGCGCTGGTCCAGGCCGCGCTGCTGTGTACCATGGCCGGGGCCGTGCTGGCCCGGGCCGGGTTGGGCGCGCTGCCGCTGGCACCGCTGTTCTGGCCTGCCCTTGCGCTGACGATCCTGTCGCTGGCCGCCAATGCCGCCAGCCCCTCGCGCCCGGAGCGCCTGCTCTGGACGCCGGTCCTGTTCCTGATGGCCGCCGCCGCGCTTGGCACCGGCCTTTCCTGATCCCGGGAGACGATCCATGAACGTTCTCATCGCCGGTGCGACCGGCTATCTTGGCCGCTTTCTTTGCGCCGAATACGCGCGGCGCGGGCATCACGTCACAGCACTTGTCCGCGACACGACCCGCACCGAAGGGCTTGCCGATGTGCTGGTCGAAGCCGAGGCCACCCGGCCCGAGACGCTCGGCGGCATCATGGACGGGGTGGACCTTGTCGTCTCGGCGCTTGGCATCACCCGGCAGGCCGACGGGCTTGGCTATCACGAGGTCGACTATCAGGCGAACCTCAACCTGCTGCACGAGGCCGAGGCGGCCGGGGTCGGGCGTTTTGCCTATGTGCATGTCCTGCGGGCCGAGGCCATGGAAGGCGTGCCGCTCGTCGCCGCCAAGAGCGCCTTTGTCCGCGCGCTTCAGGCCTCTGACATGCCCGCCACGGTGATCGCGCCGACCGGCTATTTCTCGGACATGGGCGAGATCCTTGCCATGGCGGAAAGCGGCCGGGTCTGGCTGTTCGGCGACGGAGCGCGGCGTCTCAACCCGATCCATGGCGCAGACCTTGCGGTGGCCATCGCCGACGCCACCGATGCCGGGCGCGGCTGGGCCGAGATCGGCGGCCCCGACGTGATGTCGCAAGACGAGATCGCGCGGGCCGCCTTTGCCGCGCTGGGAAGCGCGCCGCGCATCACCCGTCTGCCCGACGTGCTGCGCCGCGCCGCGCTTGCCGTCCTGCCGATCCTGCCGCGCCGCATCGGCGGCGCGGCGCGGTTCTTCCTGACCGCGCTTGGGCTGGACATGGTCGCGCCCCGTTTCGGGACGCGGCACCTTGCCGACCATTTCGCAACCCTCGCCGCCAGGACGGCCCGCCAACCCAAAGGAAAACCCTGATGACCCTTCGCAAAGCCGGCGGCCTTGCCGCCCTGACCTGTGCCGCGACCTATCTTTTCGGCTTCGCCCTGCTGATCACCGTGTTTGCCCCGCTGGGCTTTGGCTCGGACGAGATCGACGCCGCCGCCGTCGCGGATTTCATCGCCGCGCGCCCGGGCCTGCTGATCGCCTGGAACACGGTGATCTATATCGTGAACGCGCTGGCGCTTGTCGTGCTTGTCGTCGCGCTGCGCCAGCAGATCGCCGAAACGCGGCCGGATGCGGCTGTCCTGACCGGGGCGCCTGGCCTGATCTGGGCCACGCTGGTCCTTGGTGCCGGGATGATCGCCAATGTCGCCGTCGAACGGACCCACGCGCTGGCCGGCGACCCCGAGGCTGCTGCCACCCTGTGGCAGACGCTGCACGCGGTGGAACTGGGCCTCGGCGGCGGGAACGAGATCGCGGGGGGCGCGTGGATCCTGGCCGTCAGCCTTGCCTGTCGTGCCTGCGGCATCTTCGGTCTTCTGACCGCCGGGATCGGCGCGATCAGCGGCGCCGCCGGGCTGGCGACGATCCTGCCGCCGCTTGGCGAGGTCGCCGGTGCCCTCTTTGGCCTTGGTGCCATCGTCTGGTTCGTCGCCGTGGGGGCGGCGCTTCTGCGCGGCGGCGTTCAATTCAACAAGGAGATCCCGGCATGACATCGTTGCGCACCGGATCGTGGGGCTGCCGGATGTCATGAACGGTGGCAAGGCCGGTCGCAAGCGCGCCCCATGCCCCGGGGCGGGATCCTGTCAAAGACGGGGCCAGCCTCAGGGAGTCGCGTCTGGCCGGTGAACCTGCACCTCGAACCCTTCTTCGGGGTGCGGCGGCACGAAGTGGCGGGACATCCGGTGGAACTGCGCTTCGGTGACGGCAAAGGGATGGTCTCCTGCCGCGTTGCGGGCCTTGAGCCGCTGCAGACAGACATCCTCGGGCGTGTCGAGAACGTGGAGCACATGCGCCGCGTCCGTCCGGTCGAGGATGCCGCGCATCCACGCCCGCGCGTCCACCGTGTTCGCCTGGAAATCCAGCACCACCGACACCCCGGCATCGAGAATCTCCGCGACATGCGGCCCGACAACGCCGCGCAGGAGCGCGGCGCAGCGCAGATAGTCCTGGATGGACGTCATCTGCGCGCCATAAAGGTCCGAGAGCCAGTTGTCCTCGCGGATCACCACCGTTCCGTCCCGGCGGCCAAGATCATTGGCCAAAGTCGACTTGCCGGCGGCGATCCGTCCGCAGATGAGGTGCAGGGTCGGCCTGGGCCGTTCGATCGGATCTGGCACGCCTTGCTCCTTTGTCCTTACGCGAACCGCGCCTGTGATAGCGACGTCAGCCCGAAAAGCAACAAGCCTGCCGCCAACCCGCAGGCGATGGTCCGGACCGTGTTCCAGAACGTCCAGCGCGGCAGGTAGGTGCCGGTCCAGTAGGCGCGGGTCGCGTCGTGCGAGAGGTCCATGCCGGCCAGCGCTTCGTTCATGGGCACGTTGAAGACAACCGTGACGCCGAAGCAACCGACGAGGTAGACCAGCCCCGCCGCCGCGATCAGCGTTGCGGTC
Organism: Alphaproteobacteria bacterium; assembly: GCA_030425925.1. GTDB lineage: Bacteria > Pseudomonadota > Alphaproteobacteria > Rhodobacterales > Rhodobacteraceae > JAUHZO01. The sequence goes on from JAUHZO010000014.1 coordinate 110,600, forward strand.
GGGCCGGTCAGCGTCAGCATGGCATAGACGACCAGTGCGAGGGACAGGGCGGCGAGGCCCAGAAAGAGGGTCATGAAGACCCAGCGGAAGACTTCGCGGTTGATGGCCTGCATGGCCTCGGCACCACCATGGCCGCTGGTCACCGAGAGGGCGCGCATGATGAAGTCCGAGAAGGCCAGAAAGACGCCGCCGACCAGCGCATAGGCCAGCACGGCGAGTTGGGCGAGGGTGAAGAGAAACGGGGACATTTGGGGTTCCTTGGATGGGGGCGGCGGCAGGGCGGCAAGGCCCGTGCCGCCGCGGCTGGATCAGATGGTCAGTTGTGTCGCGGCGCGCCCGGGCGCGGGGTGCCAGAGACGCCGGCGGAAGGCCGCGAGGCAAAGCGCGGCGATCACCAGTTCCACGGCCAGCGCGCCTAGGATGCCGCCCGACGGCATCCCGTCCACGACAAGCCCGACCAGCCGCCCGGCCGGGAAGCCGATGAAGACGGTCAGGGCCACGGCCATCGCGGTCGGCACGATAGCCTGCCGCCAGATGCCGCGCAGCATCAGCAGGCCGAACCCCGCCAGACCGGCACCGGGCGCGCGCAACTCGCTCAGCAGGCTGGCATCGTCGCCGAGCGTGATGCCGTAGCTGGCGTAGAAGGCATGCGGCGCAAACAGGATGGCTGCGCCTATGGCGAGCGCCGTCAGGCCGGAGAGACCAAGCGCGATCTTCTCGAAGAGGGTGGGTGTCATGTCATGCTCCTTTCCGGGCGGGGTGTCAGGCGGCGCTGGTCCAGGCACCTGTGCGGGCGGCGTCGCGGGCGAAGTCGGCAAAGTCGCGGGCGGGCCGGCCCAGCGCGCGCATCACCCCGTCCGTGGTGTGGGCGTTGCGCCCGTCCAGCGTCTCGCGCGCGATGGCGGTGAAGACATCGGCAACGAAAGCTCCGCCCGCCTGCGCGACGTTGGCGTGGAAGTCCTCGAAGCTGATCGGGATGTGTGTGATCTCGCGCCTCGTGGCCCGCGACAGTTCTCCCGCCATGTCCGCGAAGGTCATCAGCCTCGGGCCGGTTACCTCGTAGAGCTGGCCCTTGTGCCCCTCTTCGGTCAGCGCCGCGACGGCGACATCGGCAATGTCGTCGATGTCGAGGATCGGCTCGGCGATATCGCCACCGGGCATCGGCAGAACACCGGCCAGCACCGGATCGCGCAGGTAGCCTTCGGAGAAGTTCTGTGCGAACCACGCGGCGCGGACGATGGTGAAATCGACGCCGGATGTGCGCACCACGTCTTCGCCCAGCCGGGCGTGGTGTTCGCCGCGCCCCGACAGCAGCACGAGGTGTTCGACACCCACGTCGCGGGCCGTCTCGCAGAGGGAGCCCAGCTTTTCCACGGCCCCGGGGAAGGCGAGATCGGGGAAGTAGGTGACATAGGCGGCACGGGCCCCGCGCAGGGCCGGGGCCCAGGTTTCGGGGGATTCCCAGTCAAACGGCGTGGCCGAGCTGCGCGCGCCACGGCGCACGGGCAGGCCGCGCGCTTCGAGGCGGCTGGCGACGCGGCGTCCGGTCTTGCCGGTGGCGCCGATGACGAGGATGGGTTGGTCTTGCATGGGGGGTCTCCTTGGTTCCGGTTTCGATGACCAAGGGATAGGCGAGGGGCCCGCATCGGGTATTGATCGGGGATGCCAGCCTTTTGACCGGTGCCGCCAAGGCGCGGGTCAGCGGCGGGACATGTCCTTGCGGTAGGTCGCGGGTGTCGTGCCGACCCAGCGCTTGAACGCACGGGTAAAGGCGCTTTGTTCGGAAAACCCGGTGAGGAACGCGATTTCGGCCAGCGAATGGCGTTCGTCCCGCAACAGCCCCTCGGCCAGCTCGCGGCGGGTGTCTTCGGTGAGGGTCTGAAAGCTCATCCCGTGCTCGGACAGCCGCCGGTGAAACGACCGCGCGCTGAGCCCCAGGCCGCGGGCGATCTCGGCCATCCTGGGCGTGCCCTCGCTGAGGGCCTGGGCAATGGCGGCCTTGGCCTGCGTGACAAGTGCGGGCACACGGGTGATCTCGGACAGCTCGGCATCCAGATGCGTGGCGAGGTATTGCGAGATCCCCTCGTCTCCGAGGATGTTGGGCCGCGCCAGCACCTCGTCGGCATAGAGGATCGCGTCAAGCCCGGCGTTGAAACGCACCGGGCAGCCGAACCACGCCTCGTGCGCGGTGATGGAGCGCGGGGCGGGATGCCGAACCAGCACTTCGACCGGTGCAAGCGGCACCGGGCAGACCTGTCTGGCAAGGGACACGGCGCTGGCCAGCGTGGCCTCGTTCGACAGCCGCATGCCGAGACGCCGCTCGCCCGCCCGGTGCAGGATGACAAGCGTGCCCCCGGTTGCCGGCCGCAGCTCGTAGTCCACGACGCTGGTCCACAGGCGCGCATAGCGTTCCACCCGCGCATAAGAGGCCCCCAGCGTCGTTGCCGCCTTGAAGGCCAGCCCCAGCGCACCGTATTCGTCCAGCCGCATGGAGGCACCGGTGCGCACCGGCAGGTCGGTCACGTCGATCTGCCGTGCGATCCTTTCGAGCATGTCGTAATAGCGCTCGGCCGGAACCATCTGCCCGGGGTCCACGGGGGCGTCCGGGTCGATCCCGACGCCCGCCAGCAGCGCCGCAGCATCAACCCCGCCGCCCGCCGCGGCGACCACCTTGCGCGCGAAGAGCGACGTCACATAGCCCATGCCCCGCACTGTACGGCGCGACCGGCCGGGTGCCAAGTTCGCCGTGATGTCCGGAGCGCGGCAGACCGGAAGGCTTCCATGGATCCGGCCGGAAACCGGCGTCCATGGTTTGCGCCGGAACCAAGGTCAGCCCGTTGCCATGTCCATGCTGCGGCGGCACGCGCAAGACAAGGTCTGCGGGTCATGGCGTGCCTTTGGCGCACTTGTGGAAGATCGAAAATCGCAGCGCGCACAGGCTCAGGTCACAACCGAAAGGGCTGGACCATGAAAAACATCATTGTCTCAAACACATGCCTCACCGCCCAATCGGCAGAAACTGCCGCCATGGCCGACGAAACAATGTGCATCGCGCAATTCAGCGCGTTCATCACAGGAAGTAACCGGCCATGCAGCGGCCTTGGACCGTCTGGAGGCGGACCTCGGAGACACGCAGCACCTGATCGGGCACAAGATCCTGCGGCACGATCTGCCACATCTGGCGGCCATGCGGCCCGGATTGGCTAAGCTTGCTGAGGCCCCGATCGACACGCTCTGGCTCAACCCTCTGGCCTTTCCGCGCAACCCGTATCACCACCTCGTCAAGCACCACCATGACGGGCGGCTGCTTTCGGGGCATGTGAACGATCCCGAAGCCGATGCGCGGCTGGTCTTTGCCGTGCTGGGCAATCAACTGGATGCGTTCCGCGCGATGCACGCACAGGCCCCGGACGCGCTGGCGGCCTACCACTACCTGACCACGCGCGGCGAGCAGGATCGCGGCTTTGACGCCGTGTTTACCCACGTGCGTGGCGCGGGCGCGCCCTCTGGCGAACAGGCGCGGCAGGTGCTTTGGCGGCTGGTGGACGGTGAGGCCTGCGGAACGGCGCCGAGGCACATGTTGGAGCAGGTTGGCGCGCCGTACACGTGATGGCCTCTGGCCTATGCTTTGGCATGGATTTCGGTTGCGGGTGGGGATTCCGTCATGCCGCCGTGGGTGCGGATGCAGTTCCCCGATGCCACGCGCATGGTCAAAGGCCTTCGCGACACCGCCTGCGATGCGCCGGACTGCGCCTGGTGCCGTGAGAAAAGCGATCCCGTCAAAGCCCTCTCGCGGTGGTTCGGGTTCGACGGCTTCCGTCCGACGCCCACCGATGCAGAGGGCCGTCCGCTGCAGGAGCGCATCGTGGATGAAGGGATGCGCGGCAACAGCCTGCTGGGCATCCTGCCGACAGGGACGGGCAAATCCGTCTGCTACAAGATCCCGGCGCTGGCGAAGTTTGACCGCATCGGTGCGCTGACCGTCGTGATCTCGCCGCCGGTCGCGCGCGGGGCCTATCCAAAGGCGCAGATCGAGGCGCGTTGCTGGCAGCCGGACAGCCTGTCCGACGCTCCGGCCATATTGCGGACCTTCAAGAGGTGGCGGCTGTGATTGACATTCTCAAGCAGGCTGAGGCGCTTCCCCAGAGTTATCCAGCAGTCACGCTTTACGAGAATGACGACTTTTCCGGCTTTGGCAATCCGGTTGAACAGCGCACTGTCGACGTTGGTCTGATTTGGCAGCGCATCGAAAGCTACATCGCCCATCGCTGGACCCAACGCGAAGTGATCTGAATCATCGAGGGGGGCGAAGGCGATGAATTTGCGTTGCCTCTGACGCCTTTGGTCTCGCAATCGGCTGAAAAGTGGGAAGCCGGTGCTTGGGTGGCGGTGACGCTCACTGACGGGCCTCTGGGCTTGTGTCTGCCGTCAGACGGGCAATACTCATTTTCCAACGCCAGGACGATCGGGCTTTTGCTTTTTCCCGCTGCTGCGTTCGCATCCGCACCTGCGTCGAGAAGGCGCGCAGCGATGTCGGTGTAGCCGAGTTCTATCGAGACCCTGAGAGGTAGGCCGTCCCGGGCGTCCGAATCAAAATCCGGGTGTTCCGATATCTGCAGTGCGCGCTTCTTGAGGCCTTTCTGCAAGGCTTCAACGAACTCAGCGGCCGAGTCCTCACTTCGGGTCGAGCCTGCATCAGTGTCCAACCGCACATGTCCTCTTTCTTACGTGTCGTTGCGTCAACGAATGTGGCGTTGCAAGGCCAGGGGCAAGGCCTGCTGCGTCTGCCCCGAGATCCTGAAGGTCGCCTCGGCGAACACATGGGCGCCTGCTTCCGGCAGGAGGCCCGAGCGGCCGGCGTGCCGAGGGTTCGAGATCGTGGCGATGCCAGGTGCGCCTCGGACGCGCGCTACGCCGATCAGTCATCCACGGTCTTCTTCAGCGTCGTCCAAGCGATCATGCACCCGTCGCAGGATAGCCTTCTCCAGTAATGGTTCGCGTCCAGATAGACGCTCACATTCGGGAATGTGCAAGGGATATGGAGGCCTTGCATTTCGAAATTCAGCGTTGCGGTCTTGAGGGCCACGGAGTGCGACATGAGTGAAAATGCTTCTTGCGTCTTCTCGGCACCGAAGACAGGATCGGGCGCAGGGGCAGGAAGATAAGAATGTCTGTTATTCACGAGTTGGCTGACCTTCGCGGCATAGAGCCGGATGGTCGACCTCTGCACGCATACCGTCTTAATGAAGAACACTACACTCATCTTGAAAAGATCCTTGGAGAGAATCTCAAGCTTGGCCGTTTCAAAACTGCGGCTGCCCCTTTTGTTCTTTGGGCGGCGGAAAGATATCGGAAAGAGTATGACGGCGGCGGACTGTCTTGGGAATTCCTGACGGAGCCCCTCGGGATTGCCCTCGCCCAGCAGCAGCTGCGTGAAATCACGGGCGTGGGCATGGCGCGCATGGGGCGCTCTGTTCGCCGGCTGGACAGCGGCGTGCAATATCTGCGCGCGATCGCTGCGGAAGGCGGGATCCCGGTCAGGCTTTTGAGCGACCAGCGGGGCGGCTATCGCGCCGCGCTGGTCGGATTGGTGGCCGATCTTTCCCGCATCGGACTGGGTTGCCCGCGGGATGTTGCACTGGGGTTCGCGGCCCAGCGGACGCGCCGCCTTCCCGTCGGCTACCGAACGAGCGAATATCACGCCCTCTTCGTGGATTTTGCGTTCGAGGTTCTCGAATTGAGGGAGCTCGCGCCCGAAGGCATGTTGGCGCAGGAAGTCGAGCCGTTTCTTGACCGGGTCAAGCCGGGCTGGAGGGACGCCCTTTCGTTGCGGCTCGATGGTGACGCCGCACGAAGTCTATTATCGGACGCAGTCCTCGTCTCCGCTCGTCATGGATTGGTGACAGACCCGATGACCCGGGTGCTGCGACGCTGTGAAGACGGTGACTGGTCAGCATGGATCGAAGTCGAGGAGGCTGCAGAAATTGCGCCGCAACTGGTTCAGGGTGTCGAACGGGATAGGCGGCGGCTGCGTCTGGCACCGGTCGGCGCGCTTGCATCAGCCGTGCCGGACCTGCTCTTCTCTCTGGATCGTGAGGCGCCCGACAGGCCCTGGGACAGCCGCCGGATCAGTGGGCGCCGGACGGCGCGCTTTCATTTCCCGCTGAATACTGGGGCCGAACTGATGGCCATGGCCGATGGAGCATTCCTCGGCCGGGTGAGGCTCGCCGGTGGTGAGGCGATCGAAATCGATGCCGGGCCGACGTTCTGGCGGCTGGCGGAAATGGGTGAAGCCGGGGCCGAGGCGCTGGCTTATGCTGGAAACGCGGCCCTCCGGACGCACGACCCGCACGTCTGGATGCTGGCTGAAGCAGGCAAGTTTCCCCATTGCACTGACTCCCTTTTTGCCGAACCTGACGGTTCGGTGCCTGGCGGGACGATCTGGCGACTGTCCGGAAGCGGACGTGTTCTTGTCGCCGGCGGCAATGCCCGGATTGAAACAGGAGCTGATGAAGATTCCCGCGAAGAGATCCACGCAAGCGGCCCGTTGGAGTATCGCTTGCTCGATACGCGCGGCACGCCCGTGCATCGCGGAGTTCCGGCGATCCTTCATCGGCATCCCGGACGTGGTTTCCGGCAATTGCTCGGAGCGGAACTGCGCCATCAGATTGCGGGGAGCACTATATGGCATGGCGGCTCCCCCTCGGATACAACGATGGGTCGCGTTTCCTTCGCCGTCCGTGAAGGTGCCGGGGTTGGTGCCCGGGTCATGGTGAACCTGGTCCCTCCAAAGTTCTTGGCGCGAGAGGTGACGTATGGGGACGATCCACGCAGGCGGATCCGTTTTGACGGCGTTCCGCAAGGATGGTTGTTGAGGGTAGCATCCGGAAAACCGCAGCAACCCGACGCCGATGGCGTTGTCGAGGTGCAGCTTGACGCTCCTACAGGGAGCCAGGCGCGATTGCCACTGACATTGGCCGGTCCCAATGGGGCACCGCCCATGTCTTGGGTCCTGAATCTGCCGCGCCCTCGAGGCGAGTTCGAGACAGTCGCGGGTGAGACACTGGCGTCAAACCAAGACATCTCGATGCAGACTCTGAAGGACTGGCGGATCGTCCCGGCGGAAGATAGGCGGACAGAGTTGCGGATCCGTCTGCACAGTCCCTCGGCTGGAGGTGCGCCGATCGTCGGCAGGCGGGTAACGGTCGAGCAGCCACTTTCGGCTTTTCGGTCGCTCTTGGAAGAGATGCTCGTGACAGGTGGTGCCGATGCCGAGCTCCGGCTGAGGGTAATTACGGGCGCAGACCAATCGCCGCGACTTACAGTGCGTCACGCACTGGGGGAAACGCAGCTTTTGGGCGAGGACGTGTTGGTGCTCGATGACCAGACGCCGGTGCACGAACCCGCGCTCGCCATCACAGCTGTAGATCTGAACGACCCGGAGCGCGTAGTGGAGACCGGAGCCCGGGGCCTTTCGCACCTGGGAAGCGGGCGCTGGTTCCTGTTGCCGCGTAAAGGCGGCGTGCCAATGCGTCCCCCACGCCCCTACGTTTGTCCCGAGCCTGCCGGGGCTACGGGACAGGATGCGCCAAGACGGGCTGACCGTATTGCGCACTACGCCCGCCGCTTTTCAGAAACCAACATCGAAAATGACCTCGCTCGCCTGGCTGTCCTGTCCGAGATGCTTCTTGCAAACGGCGTTTCGCCATCGGCGCTGGACGAAGTGCACGCACTGGCAAGAGTGCCCTCGGCTGCCGTACGACTGCTGTTTCGCGTGGCGCCGTCCGACCTCGAGGACGCCCTGTCTCTGGACTTGCACGGCGGCCCAGGATGGGCCTTCGTCGGCCCTGTGGATTGGGCGAAAGGCTTCGCGGACGAGGCAGCGGCCGTGCACGCGACTTTGGCAGCGCTGCCCGCTCTTGCGGATAGGGCAGACGAGCATGCCCGCGACGCTGTGACCGCGCGTGCGGCGGACATCCTGCGCTTGCGTCCGGCACTGGAGGGACATGTCGCCCTCGCGCTTCAGCAATTGGATCCGATGGCAATCGCCGCCCTTGCACAGCGCCTTGGTGGCCTGTCACTTGGGCTACAGAATCCTGAGGGCACGCTGCTGGAAACCGCGCGAGCCATCATTAGCCGCCAAGCCGAGAATTCGCATTCATTGCACACCTTGGCTGCGCGAAGACGACCCGCCGGCTTCGATGTCTTCCACCCCGACTTGAGAGGCCTAATTGAGGCTCCTCTCGTCGTGGCCGAGATTGCCTTCGGCCTGCGGCCGCCGCCGACCACCAAGGAACGTGTCGAGCTGCTGCTTGCTGTGCAGGCAGACCAGGCCGCCTACGAGACCGCGCAACCGGCAGCAATCGCTTGGCTGGCGCAACAGAAAACCTGAGAGGGCGAACCATGAAAGACCAGAGCGCATTGCCGAGTTCTGGATACGACGCGATTCTGGCGCGCGTGAACGACCGCGCCGCTGACGCTGTCATGGGTAAGGGACGCGTGCAGTCGCGCAGCTTGCGCGCCAATTTGTCTGCACGGTTGCACGGGCAGGCCGGCGGACCCGACGCTTTCGTGGCTGACCCGGTCTTCGAGGCGGCGCGCGTTTGGGAACGGGCTGACATATGCCTCGACGACTTGGCCGGAGGAATGCTCGACGAAGATCTCGTCGCGGCATTGGACCGCGGGACCCTGCTGGACGGCACTCCGAATGACCGACGCTGGCCACGGCGCGGTGACGATGTCGCGCCATACCTGCACCAGCTGCGCGCTTGGGAAGCGGCCGAGGCTGGGCGCAGTTTCATGGTCACCAGCGGGACCGGGTCAGGCAAGACCGAGTGCTTCATGATCCCAATGCTGAACGACCTTCTACGCAGCCACAAGCCCGGCGACACGGGCGTGCGGGGTATCGTGCTCTATCCGCTGAACGCTCTGATCGACAGTCAGAAAGAGCGCCTGGGTGCATGGATGGACCCGCTGGCGAACCGTTTGTCATATGCGCTCTACAATCGCCACATGCCCGATACTGTGCCGGGACCGAAGAGACGCGGCGCTCAGGTGATGGAACGTCGCGCGATGCGCCAGGCTCCACCCTCGCTCATGGTAACCAACGTCACCATGCTGGAATACATGCTGATGCGCGCGCAGGACCGGCCGATCCTCGAGAAGTCGCAGGGCACGCTGCGGTGGATCGTGTTGGACGAGGCGCACAGCTACGTCGGCGCACAGGCGGCTGAGATGGCTCTTCTGCTCCGCCGCGTGCGCGATGCATTCGGGGTGGCTCCGGAAGATGTCCGCCTTGCCGCGACGTCGGCGACCATCGGCGAGGGCGAAGAGAACAGGGAGACCTTGCGACAGTTCCTGGCCGACCTGGCGGGCCTGAGCCCCGCTCAGGTCGAGGTGATAGAAGGGCAGGAAAGAGCGCCTCGTCTGCCACCAGAAGGATCGGACGCAACGCTGGAGCCGGATGCAATGCCGTCTGCGCCCGATGCGCTGTGGCGCAAGCTGGCTCCGAACCCTCGATTGCGAAAGGTGCGCACCACGATGCGCGATCGCGGTATCGGCCTTCGAGCGGCGGCAGCGTTGATGGGTCGCGATGGCGATACGGAAGGCGCGCTGCGCCTTCTTGAAGCGGCGGCGCAGGCGATTGATCCGGACACAGGCGTCGCGCTTGCCCCATGGCGGCTGCATGTGTTTCATCGGGCGCAAGGCGGGCTCTGGACCTGTGTCGACCCCGAGTGTTGCAAGCGCGACGAGCCCCTCCTTCAGGAGGACGGAGACTGGCCATTCGGCCGCGTCCACTTCACCGAAAGGGATAGGTGCGACTGCGGAGCACCGGTGTTGGAGATCGCAGCTTGCGATGAATGCGGCACACCATGGCTGCGCGCAGAGGTCGCCAATGAAGGCCCACATCGTGTATTGCGCCCAGCTCGCGGGGCAGGGATCGATGACGACTACATCCTGGATGTGGAACCCGAGGACGATAGCGGCGAACCTGCCGCACCGCTCCTGTCCGAAAGCGTGATCGTAGGACCGGGACAAGGGGCCGGCGAGGAATTCCTTCGGGTGTCCGACGCGCACCTGTTCGAGATTCCAAAAGAGGGGGATCGGGTTCTGGCGCTGACCATCCTCACGGAACAGGACCGCGGGTGTTGCGAGCGCGCCGGGCACAAGGGCGTTACCGTGCGTCCGCAACGTTTTGGTGCGCCCTTCCTAATGGGCAACGCGATGCCGCTGCTCATCGAGGCTGCCAAGTCCAGTAGCCATGACCATCCGGTGCCGTTCGGGGGGCGGCGCCTACTATCCTTCACCGACTCGCGTCAGGGCACCGCGCGTTTCTCTGCGAAGCTCCAGCAGGATGCTGAGCGCACGCTGACGCGCGCCATCATGTATCACTCTGTCCAGAACCGGGAGGGGGATCCGGAAAAAGCCGCCGCATTGCGCAAGGAGATTTCGGCCCTCGAGCAGGTGGTTGCGACCATGCCGAGTCTGGCCGGGACGCTCGAGGAAAAGCGAGGCGCGCTGGATGAGGCGGAGGGCGCCCTGAAGCCTGTGCCATGGTCTGACATGGTGCAGCGCATCGCACAGAACGAAGAGTTCCGCAATTTCGCGCGCCTCGTTTGGCGGGATCGACCCTCGAAGGGCGACGACGCGTTGGCCACGCATCCCACGGCCCTGGCGGAGCTCTTCCTCTACCGGGAAATGTTCCGCCGTCCGCGGCTGCAGAACAACGCTGAGACGATGGGACTCGCCCGGCTACTATTCCCGGAGCTTGTCGCACAGGCGCGCTTATCCATTCCCGCACCCCTGCGCGAAGCTTCGCATGATGAAACAGTCTGGGCTGATCTGTTGCATGCGGCCGTTGACCTCGTCTTCAGAACCAACCTTGCCATCCGCCTGCCCGAAGAGCCTGCGGACGTTCGGCACTGGATTTCACCGAGAAGTGTTCTGGCTGCGGTCGTGGAACCTGGTCTCTCCAAGGACGACGTTCCCGGCGTCGAGAACCTCCGCTTCTTTCCGGCGGCGCATTCCGATCGCTCGAACCTTGTCCGACTGATTTACCGCCTGATTGACGGCAGCGTGGACAGCGCCACGGACGTTGAAAGGGCCGCGACCACCCTCACCGCTATCTGGGACCGGCTGCGCAAGTCGGGCGCTATCGTCCAGGTCGCGCCCAGCGCCTGGCGCCTTGACTTTAAGAAAGCCGCTATCGCACCGGTCGAAACGGCATTCGAGTGCCCGGTTACCCGCCGTCTTCTGCCTTTCGCACCGGGCTCCATATCGCTGAACGCCGTGACCGCAACCGGGATCACCCGTGCTATCACCATGCCGACCTTGCCCGAGGCAGCCCCCATGGGCACGTCGGTTGCACAGCGATCCGAATTGCGTGTCTGGCTTGAGCACGATCCGGACATCGCCTCCCTGCGCCTCGGCGGGCACTGGACGAACCTGCACGACCGGACTGTCAACGGCGGAGTAAATTTAGGCCACGTGGCGGCGCAAAACTGGGCCACTTTGGGTTTGCGCGGGACGCGGGTGATGGGCGGCGGCCAGTCAGCCGCGCTCTTCATGTAGCTGGCGGGTGACTG
>JAUHZO010000001.1 GCA_030425925.1 Alphaproteobacteria bacterium
TGCCATACGCACCTGTGCGTCCGGGGCCGCAAGCCCGGCCAGGTCAAGCGTGTAGAGCGGCTCGTCATGGTTCAGCTGCCAGCTGTCCCCCGGCACGGGCAGCGCGTCGAGGATCAGGGCCACCTGGTCCGACGCGCCGGTCATGCCGTGAAAGGTATAGCCGCGCAGCAGGTGGGCATAGGTCTGCGCCTCGGTCGCGCTCAGCCCCGGCAGCTGGCACATGAGGAAACCGGCATTGGTCGCGCCGAAGACACCCGTGATGCCGTCGCCGGTCTCGCGCAGGAAATAGGCGGTGCCGTGCGGATGGTCGGAATTGTCGGTGCCATGTGCCTCCAGGTTGCCCAAAAGGAACATCGAGGTCTCGATATGGCGTTCGAGGAACGCGGCGATGGCACCTGCATCCTCCATCCCGGCCTTGCGGATCATGTCCAGTCTCCCAACGTGATTTGCCACAGGGTCAGCGCCGCCACGGCGGCGGTGTCGGCGCGCAGGATGCGCGGGCCCAGCGCGACGGGATGGGCCAGATCCAGCCCCGCCAGCCGCGCGCGCTCGGCATCGGAAAACCCGCCCTCGGGCCCGATCAGCACCGCCCAGGGGGCCGCCGCGAGGCCGTCCGTCAGGACGGACGAGCGGCCCGCCCGCGTCTCGTCGCAGAACATCAGCTGCCGTCCTTCGGGCCAGTCTGCAAGCAGCTGGTCGAGGCGCAAGAGATCCGCCACCTCGGGCACGAAGGTCGCGCCGCATTGCTCGGCCGCCTCGACGGCATGGGCCTGCAGCCGGTCCTGCCGGATGCGTTCCGAATTGGTGAATGCCGTCTGCACCGGCACGATCCGGCGCACCCCCATCTCCACCGCCTTTTCCACGATGAAATCGGTGCGGGCCTTCTTGATCGGTGCAAAGACCAGCCACAGGTCCGGCGGCAGGACCTGCGGGGCCGTGGCATCGACACAGCGCAGCGTCCCGCCGCGCTTGCCGGCCTCGACAACCTCGGCCGCCCATTGCCCGTCGCGCCCGTTGAACAGCGCCACCTGCGCCCCCGGGCCCAGCCGCATCACCGCAAAAAGGTAATGTGCCTGCTCCCGCGTCAGCGGGACCTGTTGTGCCGCCCCCAGGGGCTGCTCTACATACAGACGGACTTTGGGTTTCATGAGGCGCATCCTATGACCGGCAACTCGCAGATGCCAGAGGCCGACGGCCAGGTCGCCGACGCCGTCAGCGGCAACTGGGTCGACCGTCGCGCCCCGGCGTGGAGCCGCCCCTACCTGCGCCTGTCGCGCGCCGACCGGCCCATCGGCACCTGGCTCTTGCTGCTGCCGTGCTGGTGGGGGTTGCTGTTGTCGATGGTCCATGACGGACAGGCGCGCTGGTTCGATCTTTGGATCCTTGTCGGCTGCGCGATCGGGGCCTTCCTGATGCGCGGCGCGGGCTGCACCTGGAACGACATCACCGACCGCCATATCGACGGCGCGGTGGCGCGCACCGCCTCGCGGCCCATCCCCTCGGGCCAGGTCAGCGCGAAACAGGCGCTGGCCTGGGCAGTGATCCAGTCGCTGGTGGCCTTCTGCATCCTGATCACCTTCCCGCCCGCCGCCATCGCGCTGGGGGTGCTCAGCCTCTTGCCGGTGGCGGTCTATCCCTTTGCCAAGCGCTTTACCTGGTGGCCGCAGGTCTTTCTTGGCATCGCCTTCAACTGGGGCGCGCTTCTGGCCTGGACGGCGCATAGCGGCCGGCTGGAGCCGCCCGCCGTGCTGCTCTACCTCGCCGGGATGGCGTGGACGCTGTTCTACGACACGATCTATGCCCATCAGGATGCCGAGGACGACGCGCTGATCGGGGTCAAGTCCACCGCCCGCCTGTTTGGCGAGAACAGCCCGCGCTGGCTGGCCCGCTTTCTTGTCATCACCGTCGCGCTGATGGGCATCGGCATCGTCTGGGCGGCCCCGGATGGCGAGATCCTGCAGATGGTGATCCTGCTCTGCGGTCCCTGGGCCATGGGGTGGCACATGCTGTGGCAACTGCGCCGGCTCAAGCTCGACGATACCGGGCGTCTGCTGGAATTGTTTCGCGCGAACCGGGATACCGGCCTGATCCCTGTGCTGTTTTTCGCCGCGGCGTTGCTTGCCTGATTGCTAAGCCCCCCCTGCTTGCGTATCAGTCCGGGGACCGGAACCGTTGTGGAGCGCAGATGCGCCTTTCTTCGATCTTCATCGTCGCGGGCACCTTCCTGGCAGCCGGGGGCATCAGTCTCGTCACCGCCTACTTCTCCGCGCAGATGATCGAAGCCGGATCCAAGACCGGGGTTCTGACCGCGCTGGACCTCGAAGGGCTGACCTGGGCCGAGGTGGACACCAACGGGCTGCAGGTGTTCCTGATCGGCACCGCACCCGACGAGGCGGCGCGCTTTCAGGCGCTCAGCGCCGCGGGCCGGGTGGTGGATGCCGCCCGGGTGATCGACCAGATGCTGGTGGAAGAGGCCGAAGAGATCGCGCCGCCGCGCTTTTCGATGGAGATCCTGCGCAACGATGCGGGCATTTCCGCCATCGGCCTGGTGCCTGCCGAAACCGATCGCGATGAATTGCTGCAGACCTTTGCGCGCCTCGCCGGCGAGGGCGAGGTGTCGGACCTGCTGGACGCCGCCGAGTTCCCGGCCCCCGAGGGCTGGGACGATGCGCTGGAATTTGCGCTGATGGCGCTGCGCGATCTGCCACGGTCGCAGATCTCGGTTTCTGCCAACGAGGTGTCGGTCAAGGCGATGTCCGAAAGCGCCGAGGCCAAGCGCCGGCTGGAAACCGTTTTCTCGCGCCGCAAGCCCGACAACATGACGCTGAAGCTGGCGCTGTCGGCACCGCGCCCGGTGATCACGCCCTTTGCGCTGCGCTTCATCATCGACGAGAACGGTCCGCATTTCGACGCCTGTTCCGCCGATACCGAAGAGGCGCGCGCGCGCATCCTCAAAGCCGCGGCGGCGGCGGGGCTGGAGGGCAAGGCCAGCTGCACGCTGGGCCTGGGCGTGCCGTCGCGCCGCTGGGCGGATGCCGCCGAACTGGCCATCGCCAAGCTGGCCGAACTCGGCGGCGTGTCCGTCACCTTCACCAATGCCGACATCACGCTGATCGCCGCCGAAGGCACCAGCCAGGCCCTGTTCGACCGCGTCGTGGGCGAGCTGGAAGCAGCGCTGCCGCCGGTCTTTGCCCTGAACGCGGTGTTGCCGAAACCGCCCGAAAAGTCCGAACAGGGCCCCGCCGAATTCATCGCCACCCGCAGCCCCGAAGGCGCGGTGCAGCTGCGCGGACGGCTGTCGAGCGAGGTGTCGCGCCAGACCGTCGACAGCTTTGCCCGCGCCAGTTTCGGCTCGGCCGCGGTCTATACCGCGGCGCGTGTGGACGAGACGCTGCCCAAGGACTGGTCGGTGCGCGCGCTGGCCGCGATCGAGGCGCTGTCGCTGCTGTCCAACGGCGCCGTCACCGTCACCGCCAAGGAGGTGACCATCACCGGCAAGACCGGGCACGCGGATGCCAGCGCGCAGATCGCCAGCCTGCTGGCGGAAAAGCTGGGCGACGGCACCACCTTTGACATCGGCATCGACTATGTCGAGCGGCTGGACCCGACGCTGGGCCTGCCGTCGCCCGAGGAGTGCGAGGCGCGCATCGTCGAGATCATCGGCGACCGCAAGATCACCTTCGAACCCGGCTCGGCCACGCTGGACAAGTCGGCCGAGAACATCCTCGACGAGCTGGCCGAGATGCTGAAGACCTGCGGCGAAATCCCGATGGAGATCGGCGGCCACACCGACAGCCAGGGCCGCGAGTCGATGAACCAGGAACTCAGCCAGGAGCGCGCGCAATCGGTGCTGGATGCGCTGCGCGACCGGCTGGTGCCCACCCGCGCCTACAGCGTCAAGGGCTATGGCGAGGAACAGCCCATCGCCGACAACGGCACCGAAGCGGGGCGCGAGGCGAACCGGCGGATCGAATTCAAGCTCTTGCGTCCCGAGCCCGAAGACGACACAGAGGGCGCGTCGCAGGACGGCGAGACCGCCGCGGCGCAAGACGGCACGGCGGCAGACGATACCGCGGCCGAGGGCGCGGCGGATGACGGGTCCGGCGATGCTGCGTCCGGGGAAGGAAACACAGATGAATAGAACCGAATTCATCATCGCCACCGCGATCATCCTGTTCGTCGCCTTCTGCCTGGGCTGGTTCGCCAACTGGCTGGTGCACCGCTTTACCCGCGTCAGCCAGGCCGACATGGACCAGCTGGAACGCATGAGCCAGGAACTGCACGAGGCCGAGGAAACCCGCGACCAGGCCATCACCTATCTGCAGCAGCGCGAGGCCGAACTGATGAACCAGCTGGCCCAGACCGAGGCCGAGCTTTCCGCCGCCATGGACGGGCTGCGCGAGGCGCGGACCGAGGCCGAAGAGATGCGCTCCTACCTCGAACGCATGAACGCCAGCTGAGGTCGCCCCGATGTCCTTTGTCACCCTCGTCCGCCACGGACAGGCCAATACCGACGCGCGCGACGAGCTGGGGTATGACCAGCTGAGCCCGCTGGGGGTGCAGCAGGCGGAATGGCTGGGGGCCTATTTCCGCGAGGCGGGCGAAACCTTTGCCCGCGTCTATGCGGGCAGCCTGCGACGGCACCAGCAGACTGCCGCCGCCATTGCCGCCGACTCGCCGCAGGACATGGTGACCGATCCGCGGCTGAACGAGATGGCCTATTTCACCCTTGCCCAGCTGCTGGAACAGCAGCACGGCATCGGGCTGCCGGTGGATCGCGAGGGGTTTCTCACCCATCTGCCCTGCCTGCTGAACCATTGGAAGCAGGACCGGCTGGAAGGTGCGCCGGAACGGTTTTCCGATTTCGAGACCCGGGTCCGCGACGCGCTGCACGAGATTGCCGCGGGCGAAGGCCGGGCGCTGGTGGTGACGTCCGGAGGGCTGATCGGCATGGCCATGCGGCTGGTGCTGCGGCTGGACATCGAAGCGCTGTCGCATCTGTGCCTGGCCATCGAGAACACCTCGCTGCACCGCATCCAGCCCATGGGCGGCGCGCTGGCGGTGACGCAGTTCAACGCGCTGCCGCATCTCGATACGCCGGACCGCCAGCACGCCCGCAGCCATCTCTGACCGCAAGGCGCGGCGCAGCCCCGGGTACGGGTGGTCAGGCGTTGCCTTGATCCCGGTGCCCGAGGCGCGAAACCGCTTGCAGAGCGCGGTGCGGCACGGGACAGTCCGGGAAACGTCGCAGGAGGTCCGATGCCCGCTTCATCGCCCCATCTCTGGATCCGATCCGAATCCCGCCCCAACGAACGCCGCGTAGGGGTTCTGCCCGACGGAGTGGCGCAGCTGGTCGCCGCCGGCATCCGCGTCACCGTCGAGCAAAGCCCGCATCGCGTGGTGGCCCTGGACGGCTATGTGCAGGCCGGGGCCGACACCGCGCCCGAGGGCAGCTGGCGCGACGCCCCGCGCGAGGCCATCATCCTGGGCCTCAAGGAATTGCCCGAGGACGGCACCCTGCTGGAGCATCGCCACATCATGTTCGGCCATGCCTTCAAGGGCCAGCATTCCGGTGCCGCACTGCTGCAGCGCTTTGCGAAGGGCGGCGGGGCGCTGTACGATCTGGAATACCTGGTGGACGAGACCGGCCGCCGCGTCGCCGCCTTCGGCTATTGGGCGGGGTATGCCGGGGCGGCGGTCAGCCTGCTGGCCTGGGCCGCCCAGCAGCAGGGCCGCCCCTGCCCCGCGGTGACCGCCTGGGACAGCGCGCCGGACATGCTGGGCGACCTGCAGCAGGCGCTGGAGGCGACCGGGGCGATCCGCCCCACCGCGCTGGTGATCGGTGCCCTGGGCCGCGTCGGCCGCGGCGCCAGCGCGCTGTGCGCAGCGATGGATGTGCCCGTTACCGCCTGGGACATGGCCGAGACTGCCCATGGCGGGCCGTTCCCGCAGGTGCTGGCGCATGAGCTGTTCTTCAACTGCATCCTCGCCGGCCCCGGCGTGCCGGTCTTTGTGCCCCGGGATGCAGGCGGCCTGCCCCGCCGTCTGAGCGTGATCGGCGACATCGCCTGCGATCCCGACAGCGATTACAACCCCGTGCCGGTCTATGACCGCGCCACCAGCTGGGACGCCCCGGTGTGCCGCGTGCATGACGCGCCGCCGCTCGACGTGATGGCCATCGACAACCTGCCCTCGCTCCTGCCCGCAGAATCCTCGCAGGATTTCGCGGCGCAATTGCTGCCGCATCTCGGGACGCTGGACCGGCTCGACGATGGCGTCTGGGGCCGGGCGCACCAGACCTATCTGCAACACAAACCGGAGGAATAGGCCATGACGATCCATTGGTGCGGCACGGGGCTGTCCTCGGTCCCAGGGCTGAGGCGGCTGGTGCAGGACGGCCACGCGGTTGCCGTGTGGAACCGGACGGTGGAAAAGGCGCAGGCGGCGGTGGGTGACCTGACAAGGGACATCCGCGCCTTTTCGCCCGAGGCGCTGGCCGGGGCGGTGCAGCCGGGGGACGTCATCGTCTCGATGCTGCCCGGCGACTGGCACGTGCCGCTGGCGCAGACCGCCATCGACGCGGGCGCGCATTTTGTCTCGTCCAGCTATGTTTCGCCCGAGATGCGCGCGCTGGACGGGGCGGCCCGTGCGGCGGATGCGCGGCTGGTGAACGAGGTGGGGCTCGACCCGGGCATCGACCACCTGATGGCGCATGACCTCGTGGCGGCCTACCGGGCGTCGCCCGCCTTCGACACGGACAACGCGCTCAGCTTCACCTCCTATTGCGGCGGCGTGCCCAAGGCGGCCAACGCCTTCCGCTACAAGTTCAGCTGGGCCCCGGTGGGGGTGCTGAAGGCGCTGCGCTCGCCCTCGCGGTCGATCCGGCACTTTGCCGAGCTGAACGTGGCGCGGCCCTGGGATGCGCTGACGCGCTATGACGCGCCGCTGGACCCGCCGGAAAGCTTCGAGGTCTATCCCAACCGCGACTCGCTGCCCTTCATGGCCGAGTACGGCTTTGACCCCGAGTGGAAGGTGGCGGATTTCGTCCGCGGCACGCTGCGCCTGAACGGCTGGGCCGAGGCCTGGGCCGACATCTTTGCCGAGGTCGGCACCGCGTCGGACGCGCGGCTGCAGGAACTGGCCGACCAATTGCTGGCCGAGAACGCCTATGCCGAGGGCGAGGCGGACCGCGTGGTGCTGTGCGTGGCGCTGAAAGCGGTGCGCGGGGGTGAAACCGTCTGGCACCAGGAATGGGTGATGGACGCCTGGGGCGATGCCCGCGGCACCGCGATGGCGCGGCTCGTGTCGGTTCCGGTGTCGCTGGCGGTAGAGGCCGTGCTGGCGCACGAGATCGGCGCGGGCGTTTCGGCCGCCCCGTCGGACCCGAAGCTGGTCAGGCGCTGGATGGACGAGGTCCAGACCCTGGCGCAGCGGCTGAACCGGGTGGATCACCTTGGGTAACCGGCAGGTGCGGCGGGGTGAACCCCGCCCTACAGTGCCGGTGCCGTAGGGCGGGGTTCACCCCGCCGCACGCCTTGGCAAGGGACATCGGACGGAGGCCATCCGTCGCGCCGCGCAAGGCCCCCGCCTCAGCCCTCGCCCAGTTTGGGTGCCGCCTTGTCCAGCACCAGATCGGCATCGGAAAACCGGAACGGCGCGCGCACACCCGGCACGCCTTCGGGCGCGATCTGCAGCCCGCGGGCAATCACCTGCGGATCGGCGAACACCTCGGCCATGTCGTTGATCGGCCCGGCGGGCACGCCCTCGGCCTCGCAGGCGGCCAGCAGGTCGGCCTTGCTCCGCATCCGCGTCGCCGCCATCAGTCGCGCGATCATCTCCTCGCGGTTCGCCACCCGGTCGACATTGTGCAGGAACTCCGGCGCTTCGGCCATCTCCTCCAGCCCCAGCAGGCGGCACAGCCGCTGGTACTGCGCGTCGTTGCCGGTGGCGATGATGATATGGCCGTCGGCGCAGTCGAACACCTGGTAGGGCGTGAGGTTCGGATGGTAATTCCCCGTCCGCCCCGGCGGCGTGCCGGTCGACAGGTAGTTCAGCGCCTGGTTCGCCATCGCCGACACCGCGCAATCCAGCAGGCTCATGTCGACATGCTGGCCGCGCCCCGTCCGCTGCCGCTGGTGCAGCGCGGCAAGGATGGCGGACACGGCGTAAAGCCCGGTGAACAGGTCGGTCACCGCCACCCCCGCGCGCTGCGGCTGGCCGTCGGGAGTGCCGGTGATCGACATGAAGCCCGACATGCCCTGAATGATGTAGTCATAGCCCGCACGATGCGCATAGGGCCCGTCCTGACCGAACCCGGTGATCGAGCAGTAGATCAGCTGCGGATTGACCTGCGCCAGCGACGCATAATCCAGTCCGTACCTGGCCAGCCCGCCAACCTTGAAATTCTCGATCAGGATGTCGGCCCCGGCCACCATCTCGCGCAGCCGAGACTGCCCGTCAGGGCAGGTGAGGTCCACCACCACGGATCGCTTGCCGCGGTTGCAGGAATGGAAATAGGCCGCGGTCCGGTCTTCGCCGCGCTCGATGAAGGGCGGACCCCAGGCGCGGGTGTCGTCCCCGCGCGGGGCCTCGATCTTGGTCACGTCCGCGCCCAGATCGGCCAGCGTCTGCCCGGCCCAGGGACCGGCCAGAATCCGCGCCAGCTCGATCACCTTCACACCCTCGAGCGGGCCCCGGCCGGCAGAACTCATTGGCCGAGTTTTTCGTCCAGAAGCGCTGCGAACTCGCCATAGGACATGTTCGACACCGTCTCGCCATCCACGACAAAGGACGGCGTGGCGCGAATGCCATGCTCTTCGGCATTGGCCTGGTACCAGGCGACCAGCCCCCGCAGCTTGGCGGAATCGGTCAGGCAGGATTCGAGCCGGTCCTTGTCGATCCCTGCCAGAAGGCCGATCTTGCGCAGTTCGTTTGCGATCGCGGCATCCGACCCGGCGCGCGACCACTCGCGCTGCCCTTTGTAAAGAAGGTCGGTGATACCGAAGAATTTCGACGGCTCGCAGCGCGCGATCATCGACGCCCACATGCCGTACTTGTCGAAATAGACCTCGCGATAGACGAACCTGACCTTGCCGGTGTCGATGTAATTCTCTTCCAGTTGCGGCAGGACGCCGGTGTGGAAGGTCGCGCAATGCGGGCAGGTGAACGAGGCGTATTCGATCACCTCGACCGGCGCGTCGGGGTCGCCCTTGACCATCTCGACGATCTCGACATCCACCGCTTCGCTGCTTTGCTGCGCCACCGCCGCACCCGGCAGGGCGATCTCGGGCCCGGTCGCCCGGCCCTGCTGCGAAATCCACCAGCCGCCCCCGGCCAGAAGCGCCACGGCCAGTGCCGCGGCAGAGATCATGCGTTTCATGGGGAAACCTTCCTCTGCTTGCCTGTGCCGCCGGGCTCAGCCGCGGCCTTGTTCCTTGCATATGACGTTTGCCGCCAGACGTTCAAGCGCCGCCCGAAGCCCTTCGTCGGCCACGCCTTCGGCGGTGGCGCGCGCGCGGGCCAGCACCTGCGGGGCCGGTTCGGCCGGGGCGGCGGGTTTCGGGCGATAGGTGAAATCCACCTGCCCCTCGGCAAAGCCGGTCGCCGCCGTCTGGGTGACCCGCACGCGGGTGATGGCGTTGTAGCCATAGACGGCGTTGATCCGGTTGCGCAATTCCTCGCGCCGCATCTCGACGATGGGGGCATTGGCCCCGGTGGTCAGCACCGTCAGCGTCGCGCCAAAGCCGGAGCGGGCATAGCTCACCTCCACCGGGCGGGCGAGCGCGGCGATATCGGCCCCGGCCACCTCTTCCCAATGGGTCAGCACGCGCGACTGGGCAAAGCCCCGCGCCTCCGACGCCTTGCGGATCCGTGTCTCCAGCAGCTTGTCGGTGCGGGCAAACCCGTGGGTGGTGGAGCGGCGCGTGGTCATGGCTTGAATCCTCTGCTCCGGTCCTATTCTAGTGAGCGCGCTCCGGGGCACCAGCCCGGATCGCCCGTTCCGGACAGAAAGGACGTCACCCTTGCGTGAAGCGCCGAAATCCGCCGACCTGCTGGACTGGTACGACCGGCACGCGCGCGTCCTGCCCTGGCGCATCGGGCCCGCCGACCGGGCCCGCGGCACAAGGCCGGACCCGTATCGCGTCTGGCTGTCCGAGATCATGCTGCAGCAGACCACGGTCGCGGCGGTGAAAAGCTATTTCGAGACCTTCACCACGCGCTGGCCGCGGGTCGAGGCGCTGGCGGCGGCCGAGGATGGCGATGTCATGGCCGCCTGGGCCGGGCTGGGCTATTACGCCCGCGCCCGCAACCTGCTGAAATGCGCGCGGGTCGTGGCGTCGGACCATGATGGCCGCTTTCCCGACACCGCCGAGGCGCTGCGCGCCCTTCCGGGCATCGGCCCCTACACCGCCGCCGCCATCGCCTCCATCGCCTTCGACCGGGCCGAGACGGTGGTGGATGGCAATGTCGAACGGGTGATGGCGCGGGTGTTCGACGAGCACACGCCACTGCCGCAGGCCAAGCCCGTCCTGACAGGCTACGCGGCGCGGATGACACCCGAGGCGCGGCCCGGCGACTATGCGCAGGCGGTCATGGACCTTGGTGCCACGATCTGCACGCCGAATAACCCGGCTTGCGGGCTTTGCCCGTGGCGGCCGGCCTGCGGGGCCTGGGCGGCCGGAACGGCGGCCGTGCTGCCGAGGAAAAGCCCCAGAAAGAGCAAACCCACCCGGCTGGGCATCGCCTATCTGGCGCGCCGGGTCGACGGGGCGTGGCTGCTGGAGCGCCGCCCGGACAAGGGGCTTCTGGGCGGCATGCTGGGCTGGCCCGGGTCGGACTGGGGGGACGCGCCGGAAGAGGCCCCGCCGATCCGTGCCGAATGGAAGACCGTCGACGGCGAGGCGCGCCACACCTTCACCCATTTCCACCTGCGCCTGACGGTCAGGACGGCCCTTGTGCCCATGGACCGCCAGCCCTGGCGCGGAGAATTCATGGAACTGCCCGACTTTCGCCCCGCCGATCTGCCAACGGTGATGCGCAAGGCGTTTGACCTTGCGCAAGGCGGGCGCGGCCCTGCCTCGACAAGATGACGCCAGACGCCCAGAATTGCAGAAAACCGGACAGAGCAGAACCATGATCCCCGCCGCACAGGTCGCCCGCCTTACCGCAGCCCTTCCGTTCTGGATGTCGCTTCTGCTGATCCCGCTGGTCTGGCTGGCGGCGCTGCAGGGCGGCTGGTGGATCCTCGTGCCCATCGCGGCCACCTGGTACCTGTTCTCGGCACTGGACGCGGCGCTGGGGCTGAACCTGGAAAACGCCGATCTGGAGACGCGCGACGATCAGCTGTTCTGGTACAAGGCGGTGACGCTGGTCTGGGTGCCGCTGCAATTCGTCAGCCTGTTCGGGCTGATCTGGTATGTCAGCGGGGCCGCGCACCTGACGGGGCTTGAGAAATTCGGCGTGTTCTTTGGCGTGGGCGTGATGACGGGCACGGTGGGCATCAACTATGCGCACGAGTTGATGCACCAGAAGAACCGGACTGAACGCTTCCTGGGCGATCTGCTTTTGTCGATGGTGCTCTATTCGCATTTCCGTTCCGAGCACCTTCTGGTGCATCACCGCTATGTCGGCACGCCCCGAGATCCGGTGACGGCGCGGTACAACGAGGGTTTTCACCGGTTCTATCCGCGCGTGCTGCGGGAAAGCCTGCTGTCGGCCTTCGGGGCCGAAAAGGCGATGCTGGCGCGCAAGGATCTGCCGTGGTGGCACGGTTCGAACCCGTTCTGGCGCTATTGGGGCCTGCAGGCGGCCATGCTGGTTCTGGCCCTGGTGCTGGGCGGCTGGGGCGGGCTGGCGCTGTTGGCAGTGCAGGCGGGCGTCGCGATCTGGCAGCTGGAGATCGTGAATTACGTCGAACATTACGGGTTGACGCGCAAGCACCTGGGCGAGGGGCGCTATGAGCACGTCCTGCCGCGTCATTCCTGGAACGCGGCGCACATGGCGTCGAACTGGCTGCTGATCAACCTGCAGCGCCATTCCGATCACCACTACAAGCCCGACCGCCGCTTTCCGCTGCTGCAGAATTACACCGAGGACGAAGCCCCGCAGCTGCCCTATGGCTATCCGGTGATGACGATGGCGGCGATGGTGCCGCCGCTCTGGCGGCGGGTGATGAACCCCCGGGTGCGCGCCTGGCGCGCGCGCTTCTACCCCGAGATCACCGACTGGTCGGACTACAACCGCGCCGCGACGCCCCTGCCGCGATAGGCGCAGGAACCGCATCAGAAGCAAAAAGAAAAAACGGCGCGCATCGCGGATGCGCACCGTCCCGTTGGCAAGTGGCAACCGGCCTTAGCCGATGATGCCGTTGTCCTCGCGCTTCACTGCAACCACGGCCGACCGGGGCAGGCCTTCGCCGTCCGGCCAGGTGCCGCCCGGATGCTGGATGCCCACGAACATCGTGCGGCGGTCGACTGACCAGCAGACGCCGGTCACCTCGCAGCCCTTCGGGCCGGTCATGAAGCGCGCGATCTCGCCGGTGACCGGGTCACCAACAAGCATCTGGTTGTTGCCCATGCCGGCGAAATCGCCTTCGTTGTCGTCGTCGCCATCGGTCTGGATCCAGACCAGGCCGTTCTCATCGAAAGCCATACCGTCGGGCGAGTTGAACATGTTGCCCGGCGTGATGTTCGGCGAGCCGGCATAAGCATCGGAATGCACGGTCGGGTTGCCAGCCATGACGTACAGATCCCAGTCGAAGGTGGCCGACGTGTGATCGTCGTCATGCGGGAACCAGCGCACGATCTGGCCGTACTGGTTTTCCAGGCGCGGGTTCGGGCCGTTCACCGGCGTTTCGTCGCCGCCAGCATTGGGGCGCACGCCGCGACGGGTGTTGTTGGTCAGACAGCAATAGGCCTCGACCGCGTTGGGGTTGACCGAGATCCACTCCGGACGGTCCATGGTGGTGGCTCCCACCGCCGACCCGGCCTTGCGGGCGAAGATCAGGATTTCGGCCGCTTCCATGCCGGTGGTCTCGGGCGTCAGGGCCAGCCACTCGCCGGTGCCGTCGTCGTTGAACTTCGCAGCGAACAGGGTGCCGTCATCCAGCAGGCCGTCGGTCGGGCCGCCGGGTGCCCAGGTGCCGTTCGACACGAACTTGTACAGGAATTCGCCTCGCTCGTCGTCACCCATGTAGACAACGATGCGGCCGTCATTGGCCACAACCACTTCGGCGTTCTCGTGCTTGAATCGGCCCAGACCGGTGTGCTTGATCGGGGTGCTTTCCGGGTCCAGCGGATCGATTTCCACAACCCAGCCCGCGCGGTGCGGCTCGTTGGGGTTCTTGGACGTGTCGAAGCGGGCATCCCACTTGTGGTAGTCATAGCCCCACCCGTCGGCGCCGATGCCGTAGCGGGTGTAGCCATCCACCAGCGGATCGGGCTTCTGGTCCTGCATCTCGGCGGTCGAGCCGAAATAGCCGTTGAAGTTCTCTTCGCAGGTCAGGTACGTGCCCCAGGGCGTCTTGCCCGAGCCACAATTGTTCAGCGTGCCCAGCGACTGAGTGCCGGTCGGATCGGCATCGGTCTTGAGCAGGTCGTGCCCGGCGGCGGGACCGACGATCAGCATGGGCGTGTTGTGGGTGATGCGGCGGTTGTACGGGCTGTCCTTGACAACAGACCAGCCATCCTCGCCCTCGGCGACTTCGACCACGGTGACACCCTGCAGGTTCTGCAGTTTCAGCACGTCGCCGGCATTGGCGGGCACGCCATCCTGGTCGGCCGGCAGGTTGGTGCCGCGGTTGGTGTATTCGCTGTTGATCGCGAGAATCGTGCGGTTGCCGATGGAGAAGGTTTCCATCCCGTCGGTGTTCTCGCCAAAGACGCGGTCGGAGCCTTCGACGGCACCACCACCTGCATTTACGTCATAGCCGTCGGCGTCGGAGAACAGCGGATCGCCCCAGCGCACCATCGTTTTCCAGGTGTAGCCTTCGGGAACGTGGATCGTGCCGTCGGTCTGTGCCGCGATGGGCGTGAAGGGGAAACGGCTGGCCGCGGCCTGCGCCTGCACCGAGGTGCCGCTCAGCAAGCCGGTGCCCATGGCCGCCGCACCGGATCCGAAGGCCAGCACGCCGCCCAGAAAGCCACGCCGCGAGATCGCGCGTTCGACCACGCGGTCGAACTCCTGCTCTTCAGGGCGGGGAAAATTCAGCTCGTCCCACGCGTCTGCGGACAGCTGGGATCGATCGATATTCGTCATACCTTGCTCCTGTTCAGGTGGTTTCAGTGTCATGATATAACATCACATTCCCTGTCATTTTCATGACAGCAGGCCCTGTTTCCGCACATCCTGCGCCGCGCATCGTCGCACCGCCCCGGGCAGGGGTGACATCGTGCTGCGGCGCGGCTAGAAGGCGCGCGAAACCGACCCATCACACGAGGATTTCCCATGACCACCCAGGTTTTCGGCCACAAGTCGCCCGACACCGATTCCACCGGCAGCCCGATCATCTGGGCCTGGTACATGAACACCGTGAAGGGCGAGGCCGCCAAGCCGGTGCTGCTGGGCGAGCCCAACACCGAAGCGGCCTTCATGCTGAACCACTGGGGTCTGGAAAAGCCCGAGATCATCGAAGCTGTCGCCGAAGGCGCGCCGGTGGTGATCGTCGACACCAACAACCCGGCCGAGCTGCCCGAGGGCATCAACGCCGCCGACATCCGCGCCATCATCGACCACCACAAGCTGGTGGGCGGGCTGGAAACCAAGGGCCCCATCGACATCACCGTGCGTCCGCTGGCCTGCACGGCCACGATCATGGTGGACATGATCGGCGAGGACATGGAAAAGATGCCGCGCGAGATCAAGGGCGCGGCCCTGACCTGCATCCTCAGCGACACGCTGGAGTTCCGCTCGCCCACCACCACCGCGCATGACCGGGCCGTGGCCGAAGGCCTGGCGGCCGATCTGGGCCTGTCGATCCCCGACTATGCCGCGCAGATGTTCGCCGCGAAATCCGATGTCTCGGCCTTTTCGGATGCCGAGCTGCTCCGGATGGATTCCAAGGAATACGAGGTCGACGGCACCAGGTTCCGCGTCTCGGTTCTGGAAACCACCGCGCCGCAGATGGTGCTGGACCGCAAGGCGAGCCTGATGGCCTCGATGGCGGACGTGGCCAGCGAAGACGGCGTCGACCAGGTGCTGCTGTTCGTCGTGGACATCCTGAACGAGGAAGCCACGCTTCTGGTGCCCAACGACCTTGTGAAGGGCGTGGCCGAGAAGTCGTTTGGCACGTCCGTCGCGGGCGACACCGTGGTTCTGCCCGGCGTGATGAGCCGCAAGAAGCAGATCATCCCGGTGCTCAAGGTCTGAGCGGGTTCGGGGGCGCTGCCCCCGTCGCGCGATGCGCGACTCCCCCGGAGGTATTTGGAGAAAGATGAAAGACAGGGGCGCGCTGCGTCCCTCTTCGTTTTTTGGCCTTCAAGGTGGTTTGTCTTCGGGTCTGCCCGGAGCGCGGGGCCAAACAGGGGGCCGGCGGAGGCTTTCCATCGGCGGCGCGGGATGGCATGGCTGGGGCAAAGCTTGCGAGGCCCTTCATGACCCAGATCATCACTGCCCTGTCCGACATCTCTGACCGCTACGACGCGCTGTTCGTCGATCTGTGGGGCTGCGTCCATAACGGGATCCGGGCGATCCCGTCTGCGGTGGCGGCGCTGCAGGCCTATCGCGCGAAAGGCGGCGCGGTGATCCTGGTCACCAACGCGCCGCGCTCGCGCCACGAGGTGGCCAAGCAGCTGGTGCGCTTCGAGGTGCCGCAGGATGCCTATGACGACATCGCCACCAGCGGCGACAGCGCGCGGGCGGCGATGTTCCAGGGGGCGGTGGGCAACCGGGTCTGGTTCATGGGGCTCGATTTCGACCTGACCTTTTTCGAGCCGCTGCAGTTGCTCGACAATCCTGCCCCCATCGAACGGGTGGCGCTGGAAGAGGCCGAGGGCATCGTCTGCTGCGGGCCGTTCGATCCGCATGCCGATCCCGAGGTGAACCGGCCGCACTTCCTGTACGCCAAGCAGAAAGGGCTGAAGCTGCTCTGCGCCAACCCCGACATCGTGGTGGATCGCGGGGAGCGGCGCGAGTGGTGCGCCGGGGCGCTGGCGCGGCTTTATACCGAGATGGGCGGAGAGAGCCTCTATTTCGGCAAGCCGCATCCGCCGATCTACGATCTGGCGCGGCGGCGGCTGGCGGCGCACCGTCCGGGGGTGGCGGATGCCGCCATTCTCGCCATTGGCGACGGGCCGCATACCGATATCGACGGGGCGATGGGGGAGGACATCGATTCGCTCTTCATCACCGGCGGTCTGGCACGGGAAGAGACACGCACGACGGACGGGCCGGACCCGGAGGCGCTGCGGGCTTATGTGGCAGAGGCGCGGATCAACCCCAGCTATGCCATGGGTCAGCTGGGTTGAGGCATTTCCGCTTGCCTTTTCTGCGGTCGCGAAGTAATAAAATTACCAAGCGGCGCGATGATGCGCTCAAATGTTACCGGGCGGTGCGTCATGGAGGGCGGGATGCTGGACAATATGCCTCGCGGCACGATCTGTATCGAAGACATCGAGATGGGCATGACCCGGCATCTGCGCAAGGAGGTGACGGACCGCGACATCGAGCTGTTTGCCGAGGTCTCGACCGACCGCAACCCGGTCCATCTGGACGACGACTACGCGCAGGACACGATCTTTGAAGGCCGGATCGCGCATGGCATGCTGACGGCGGGTCTGATCTCGGCCGTCATCGGAGAGCAGTTGCCGGGGCATGGCACGGTCTATCTGGGGCAGTCGCTGAAGTTCCTGGCCCCGGTGCGGCCGGGTGACGTGGTCCATGCCGAGGTGAAGGTCGTGGATATCGACATCGCCAAGCGCCGGGTGACGCTGGAGACGCATTGCGCGGTGGACGGCAAGAAGGTGCTGATCGGCGAAGCCAAGGTCC
The DNA here is from genome assembly GCA_030425925.1 of Alphaproteobacteria bacterium. Classification (GTDB taxonomy): domain Bacteria; phylum Pseudomonadota; class Alphaproteobacteria; order Rhodobacterales; family Rhodobacteraceae; genus JAUHZO01. The sequence goes on from JAUHZO010000001.1 coordinate 16,984, forward strand.
TCGCCCCCTCCCGCAAGTTTGATTAGATCGCCTTCGCGAAGGCGAAGGCGATCGGTGGGCAAGGTCATGTTTGCATAGCAAACGTGGCAGCCCACACCCTCCCCTTGCCAGGTGCACTTCAGCGCCTTCGCGAAGGCGAAGGCGATCGGTGGGCACGGCCCTGTCTGCATAGCAAGTGTGACAGCCCACACCCTCCCCTTGCCGGGTGCCAAGGCGGGACGGCGGGCGGGGCGATGTTCCGGCCGAAGGCCGGGACGAGCGCCGGTCGTCGTCGCTACACGGCCGAAAACCCGAACCCGTCCGGCACGGTGTCGCGTCCTTCCAGCACCAGGTCGGCCATCACTTCGGCCACTTTCGGGGCCATGCCGTAGCCGATCTTGAACCCGCCATTGGCCACGAAATGCCGCGCGCGTCCGGGCCATGCCCCCAGCAGCGGCGCGCGGGAGCGGGCGCGGGGGCGCACGCCGGCCCAGCGCTCCAGCACCGCCGCGCCATGCAGCGCCGGCAGGGCCGCGACGGCGCGGTCGATCAGCCCCTGGCATTGCGCGTCCACGGCGGCGGGATCGTCGAACAGGCGCTCCGAGGTAGAGCCCACGGCCACCGTGCCATCCGCATGAGGCACGATGTGCAGCCCGTCGACAAAGAGCTGCGGCGCGGCGCCCGCGTCGAACCGCAAGAGCGCCGCCTGCCCCTTCACGCCGTCGCCGACCGGTCGCCCCAGCGACTCGGTCAGGGCCAGAAGTCCCTGCCAGCCGGTGGCCCAGATCACCGCGCCCTCGTCCGGACCGTCGGGCAGGATGTCGATGCCGCGCACCCGCAGCGCCGCGGCCAGGGCGGCGCAGGCGCGGCGGGGGTGCATGCGCGCGCTCAGCGTGTCGCGGATCAGGACGCCGGTGGGGCTTGCCGGGGCGAAGCCGCCCGCCGCCTCCTGCGGCACCACCTCCCACACCGCGTGATGCTGCCAGAGCGCGCGCGCCGTTTCGGTGCGCTGCCGGGCGAGCGCCAGCGCCGCCGCGTCGGCCACGGGCTGCAACCGCCCGGTGCGGCCATAGCCCGGCGAGACGCCGCCTTCCGCCTCGACCGCGGCCCAGAAGCCCTCGGCCATCAGCAGGCTGTCCAACTGGAAGGCTTTCTTGGGGTTCCAGGTCTCGGGCACATGCGGGGCGAGCGCGCCCACCAGCCCGCCCGACGCGCCGGCCCCGGGGCCCGCCGGGTCGATCACCTGCACACGGGCACCGCGGCGGGCGCAGACCCAGGCGATGGACAGTCCGAAAATGCCCGCGCCGCGCACCGTCACATCCGCTCTTGCCATTGCCGCCGCTCCGTTTCACACCAGTGCGATCCTTAGCGCATGGGGCCTGCGATGGACCAGCCATTCTGGCGCGGCACGGTGCCGGTGTCGCCGCGTTTCGACGACCCGTATTATTCGCTCGAAGACGGGCTGGCCGAGACGCGCCATGTGTTTCTGCAGGGCAACGGGCTGCCCGGGCGCTTTCGCGACGGGTTTCATATCGCCGAGCTGGGCTTTGGCACCGGGCTGAACCTGCTGGCCGCGCTCGACCTCTGGCGCGCCAGCGGCCAGGGCGGGGTGCTGCGCTATACCAGCTTCGAGGCCTACCCGCTGCCGCCCGAGGCGATGCGGCAGGCGCAGGCGGCGTTCCCCGAACTGCGCCCCCTGGCCTGCGAGCTGGCTCCGCACTGGCGGCAGGGCGCGATGCAGATCGCCCTGCCGGACCTGTCGCTGCACGTGATCGCCGGCGATGCGCGCCAGACCCTGCCCGACTGGGAAGGCCAGGCCGATGCCTGGTTCCTCGACGGGTTCGCCCCGGCCAGAAATCCGGAATTGTGGGAACCGGCCCTGTTGCGGCAGGTCGCCCGGCACATGGCCCCCGGGGGCACGGCGGCGACCTACAGCGCCGCCGGCGATGTGCGCCGGGCACTGGCGGCGGCAGGGCTTGAGGTCACCCGCCGCCCCGGATACGGACGCAAGCGGCACATGACCACCGCGCACAAGCCGCAAGAGGCCGCCTCCGCATGAAAGACCAGAACATCCCGCTTGGCATCTGGCTGATGGTGGCCACAACGCTTGTCTTTGCACTGCAGGACGGCATCTCGCGCCACCTGGCCAGCGCCTACAACGTGCCCATGGTGGTGATGATCCGCTACTGGTTCTTTGCCGCCTTCGTGCTGGTCATCGCGGCGCGCAAGGCCGGCGGGCTGCGCCAGGCCGCCCGGACGGCGCAGCCGCTGGTGCAGGCCTTTCGCGGCGTGCTGCTGGCGGTGGAAATCAACGTGATGGTGCTGGCCTTTGTCTATCTGGGGCTGGTGGAGAGCCATGCGGTCTTTGCCTCCTACCCGTTGCTGATCGCGGCCCTGTCGGGCCCCATCCTGGGCGAGCATGTGGGCTGGCGGCGCTGGCTGGCCATCGTGGTGGGGTTTGTCGGCGTGCTGATCATCCTGCAGCCCGACCAGGGGGTGTTTTCACCCTATGCCGCGATCCCGCTTCTGGCGGCGCTGATGTTCGCGCTGTACGGGTTGCTGACCCGCTACGTGGCGCGGCAGGACAGCGCGGCCACGTCGTTCTTCTGGACCGGCACGGTGGGGGCGGCGGTGGCCACGGTGATCGGCCTGTGGTTCTGGCAGGAGATGAGCCCCGCCGACTGGGCCTGGATGGGCGCGCTCTGCGTGACCGGTGCGACGGGGCACTACCTTCTGATCCGCTGCTACGAGGTGGCCGAGGCCAGCGCGGTGCAGCCCTTTGCCTATCTGCAACTGCCCTTTGCCGCCTCCATCGGCCTTGTGATCTTTGGCGAGACGATCCGGCCCAACGTGGCGCTTGGCGCCGCGCTGATCGTGGCGGCGGGGCTGTTCACGCTGTGGCGGTCACGGGTAAAGGGCTGAGGTGCCGGGCGTTTCCCGGCGCTTGTCGGCCTGTCGGGCGCGTGGTTTTCCCTGGATCCGGGTTTTTGCTGTATGTCGGTTTTTGCCCTCTCCCTGACCCTCTCCCCCAAGGGGAGAGGGGACGAGTTGCGCGGGGGTGGCGGGGATGTGCCGAAAGGTGGTGGGGTCAGTCCGTTGCCAGTTCGATCACCGGCAGGGTGCTGCCGGTCAGTTCGGCGCTGAAGGGGACCGGGTGCGGGGGAAGGCCCAGGCGGGCGCGGTAGACCGGCAGGCTTTCGGCCACCCGCATCACGTAGTTGCGCGTCTCTTCAAAGGGGATCAGTTCGATCCAGTCGATCACGTCGACCTCGCCCTTGCGCGGGTCGCCGCGACGCTCCATCCATTGCAGCGGCCGGCCCGGACCGGCGTTGTAGCCGGCCGACATCATCACCACGTTGCCGTCGAACCGGCGCGACAGCGACGCCAGGTATTCCGACCCCAGTTGCGCGTTGTAGGCGGGATCGCTGAACAGCCGGTCGCCGTCATAGTCCAGCCCCAGCCAGCCCGACACCTCGCGCGCCGTGCCCGGCATCAGCTGCATGAAGCCCCGCGCCCCCACACCCGAGCGCACCACCGGGTCGAACTCGGATTCGCGCCGGGCGATGGCAAGGACCAGTTCCCGTGGCACCGGAAAGCTGCCCTCGGTCACAACGGGGTGCAGCGCGTAATACGGCGCGTGCAGTTCCAGACCGGCCTGCGCGGCGCGCTTGCCCAGCATGACCTGGATATGGGGGTGACCCATCTGTTGCAGCATCTCGCCCATCTGGCCGATCTGGTCGCGCTCCAGCGACTCGGCCAGATGGGTGAGGAACCGCTCGCCCAGCCCGGTCTCGCCCGCGGCCAGCAGCACGATCGCGGCGCGGAAGACCGGGCTTTGGGTAAAGGACGCCTCGCGCCAGTCGGGAAACGCCTCGGTGCCCGACAACGCGGGGTCGGGCGGCAGCCCCGCCTTTTCGGCGGCCAGCAGCCCGTAGAACGAGGTCTGCCAGCGACCGCCGGCGGCATAGGCGGCCTGCGCCGCGGCGTCATCGCCGGTCGCCTCCAGCGCGCGGCCCAGCCAGTACCCGGCCCGGCCCAGCGAGATCGGGGTGAACACCGCCTCTCCGAACCGTTCGAAATGCGTCACGGCGTCGGCCGGCCGGTCGAGAAAGCGCAGCGCGACATAGCCCGCCAGCCATTCCAGCGCGGCGTAATCGTCGCCGCCCAGAAGATGGTGCGCGGCGGCGATGCGGTAGGCCTCGTCATAGGCCCCGTCGCCCAGGCGCTCCCGCGCCAGGTCCAGCCGCTGTGGCGCCCAGGCCCAGGGCTCGCCCAGCGCCTCGCGGCTGCCCGAGCGTTCCAGCAACAACTCGATCGCGTCGCTGTCGCGCCGCTTGCGCACCCGCCAGAGGAACCGCTCAAACGCCAGGCCCGGGTGGTCGGCCAGATGGGAGGGCACGGCCTCGATCCGCGCATCCACGCCAGCGGCGCTGGTGCGCAGGGCCAGCCGGGCCTCGGCCAGTTTCTGCCAGTCCTCGTCGAGAAGCGGTACCATGGCGCTGCCGTTCTGGGTCCAGCCGCGCCACAGCGCCATGTCGGCGCGCGCCACGTGGTGATCGGCCAGAAGCGGGCCCCAGTCTTCTAGAAAGGCGCGGCGTTCGTCGGCGCTCAGCGCCAGGGTGCGCCAGGCCAGTACGATGTCCAGCTCGGCCGCGCCACGTTCGCCCGCGGCCAGATGCGCCCGGGCCAGCGCCAGCGCGCCGGTTCCGGTCTGCGGCAGGTGATCGCCGAAGAAGGCCCGCACCTGGTCGGGCGGGGCGGCGTCAAAGGCGGCTTCGCTCTTTTCCCGCAAATAGGGCATGCCGGGCCAGTCGGGATTGCGGGTGACAAAATCCAGCGCCTGGGCGGCATCGCCACGCCCGGCGCGCAGATAATGCCACAGGATGACATCCACCGATTCCGGCCCGTCGGCGCGCGCGGCGATGCGCGCCGCGGCCCAGTCGCCATCGCGCATGGCCTGCATCGCGCGCGCCAGCCCCTGGCCCTGGGGCTCTTGCGCGGGGGCACAAAGCGGGATGAGAAGCACCAGAAGAACCGACAGAAGACGCGACATGATCTTGCATTCTTGCCCTTGAAAAGGAATAGACGCGTCCTGAGGATATCGCCGCGCCGGACGGGGGCAATTCACATTCCCCGGCGCAGGCGGAAATCCCCGCTGTCGCAGTCCGAAGCCCTAGAGGAGGAGCGTGAGATGTTCAAAGGATCGATGCCGGCCCTGGTCACGCCGTTCAAGAACGGTGCCGTGGATTTCGACACGCTCAAACGGCTGGTGGACTGGCACGTGGCCGAGGGCAGCCACGGCCTGGTGCCGGTGGGCACGACGGGCGAAAGCCCGACGTTGAGCCATGACGAGCACGAACAGGTGATCGAATGTGTCGTCGAGCACGCGGCGGGCCGGCTGCCGGTGATCGCGGGTGCAGGCTCGAACAACACGGACGAGGCGGTGCGCTTTGTGCAGCACGCCGCCCGGGTGGGTGCCGATGGCGCGCTGGTGGTCACGCCGTATTACAACAAGCCCACGCAGGCGGGGCTGATCGCGCATTTCACCGCGCTGCATGACTGTGCCGAGATCCCGATCATCATCTACAACATCCCCGGCCGGTCGGTGGTGGACATGTCGCCCGACACCATGGGCGAACTGGCGAAACTGCCGCGGATCGTGGGCGTCAAGGACGCCACCGGCGATCTGGCGCGGGTGTGCCAGCAGCGGATCACCTGCGGGACCGATTTCATCCAGCTGTCGGGCGAAGATGCCACGGCGCATGGCTTCAACGCGCAGGGCGGGACGGGCTGCATCTCGGTCACGGCCAATGTGGCGCCGCGGCTGTGTTCGGAACTGCAGGCGGCCTGCCTCGCGGGCGATTACGGCAAGGCGCTGGCGCTGCAGGACCGGCTGATGCCGCTGCACCAGGCGATCTTTACCGAGCCGGGCCTGTGCGGCGCGAAATACGGCATGGCGCGGCTGGGTCTGTGCGAGGAAGAGGTGCGGATGCCGCTGGTGCCGCTGACCGAGCCCACCCGCGCCAGGATGGACGCGGCCCTGCGCCATGCCGGGCTGATGAACTGACGCAAAAAGGCCGGGCGATGCCCGGCCTTTTCCTGAAACATGCGGCGGGGTGAACCCCGCCCTACGGCGGTGTCACTGGCCGATCACGCCGCCCTCCAGCCCCACCGGCTGGCCCACCACGACAAAATGCAGCGCCTCGGGCCGGACCAGTTCGGCGGCGACGCGGCGCAGGTCGTCCACGGTCAGCGCGGCGATGCGGGCATTGCGGGTCGTGACATATTCCGGCGTCAGATCGTCCAGCTGCATGCCCACGAGGATCCGGGCAATCGCGCGGTTGCTGTCGAACCGCAGCGGATAGGCCCCGGTCAGGTAGGTCTTGGCGCGCTCCAGTTCCGCTTCGCCGACGGCGTCGCGGGCCATCCGCTCCCATTCCGCGCGGATCACCGCGACCGTCTCGGCAATGCGGTCATTGGCCGAGGCCACACGCCCCATGTAAAGCGCGGCATGGTCCTTGGGCACGAGATAGGAATACACCCCGTAGGTCAGCCCGCGCTTTTCCCGCACCTCTTCCATCAGCCGCGCCTCGAACCCGCTGCCGCCAAGGATTTCGTTCATCACGTAGGCGGCAAAGAAATCCGGGTGGTGGCGGTCCATCCCGGCATGGCCGAACACGGCCACCGATTGCGGCGTGTCGAAGGGGATCACCGTCACCCCGCCCTCGGTCACCACCTCCACCGGCTGCGGCATCGGCGCGCCGGTCTGCGGCAGGTCCGACAGCAGGGCGTCGAGCAGCGTCCCCAGCGCTTCGGCCGAGATGTCGCCCGCGGCGGACACATAGACCCGGTCGCGCGCCAGCGCGGCGCGGTGGGCGGCCACGATGTCGTCGCGGGTCAGCGCGGCCACGCTGGCCTCGGTCCCCTCGTACGGGCTGCCATAGGGGTGGTCGCCGAACAGCATCGCGTCAAAGGCGGCAGAGGCGATGGCATCGGGGTCCTTCAGATCGGAACGGACCGAGGACAGCACCTGCGCCCGCACCCGTTCCAGCGCCTGCGGCTCGAAGGCCGGTTCCACCAGCGCCGCGCGCAGCAGGCGCACCGCCTCGTCCTGCGTTTCGGTCAGGAAGCTGGCCGACACCGCCACGGTGTCGTCGCCCACATCGAAGGACAACCGCGCCGCGATGGCCTCGGCGGCTTCGGCGAAGCCGCGCGCATCCATGCCCGCTGCCCCTTCCTCCAACAGGCCCACCATCAGGTTCGTGGCACCCCGCTTGCCCGGCGCATCCAGCGACGCGCCGCCCTTGAACCGCAGTTCCAGCGAGACGAAGGGGATTGTCGGTTCCTCGACCAGCCAGGCCTTGATGCCGCCGGGGCTGGTGACCTCCTGGATCACCATTTCGGCCCGCGCGGTGACGGCGCCCAGCATCAGCGCCAGGGTCAGGACAAACGTTTTCATTGCATCACCTCCGTCAGGTCGTCGCCCATCAGGTAACCGGTGACCGATCTGGTCCGGTCGAACACCTGGCGCGCGGCGGCAAGGATGTCCTCTTCGGTCACCGCCTGCAGCACGTCGGGCCAGGCCTGCACGTCGGCGATGGTCAGCCCCGAGGTCAGCGCATTGCCATAGCGCCGCGCCAGCCGGTCGATATCGTCGCGGGCATAGATCTGCTGTGCCTTGATCTGGAACTTGATCCGTTCCAGCTGGGCCGCGTCGATGCCGGTGTCGAGAAACTCGGCAATGACGCGGTCCATCTCGGCCTCGGCCTGTTCCAGGCTGACACCCGCCGCAGGCACCACGATCAGGCCAAAGCTGGTGTCGTCCAGCGAGGTGGCATCGTAGAACGCGCCGGCATAGACCGCCGTCTGCGCCTCGAACTGCAGCGCCTGGGTCAGGACCGAGGTCTGCCCGCCGCCCAGCACCTCGGCCAGAAGGGTCAGCGCGGCGGCGGTTTCCTGCGCACCGGGATCGCGTTCGGGGGCCAGGTAGCTGCGGGTGACATAGGGCTGCGCCACCCGCGGGTCGCGGAACACCATGCGCCGTTCGGCCAGATGCGCCGGCTCTTCCACGCGCTGGCGCGGGGCCAGGTCGGGATTGGCGGGCAAGGGGCCGTAATGCTGCTCGGCCAGGGCGCGCACACCATCGGGCGTCACATCGCCTGCAACGATCAGCACGGCGTTGTTGGGCGCGTAATACTGCCGGTAGAACGCGAGCGCATCGTCAAGGTCCAGCGTCTCCATCTCGTGCCGCCAGCCGATGATCGGCGTGCCATAGGGATGGTTCATGTACAGCGCGGCATTGCGCTGTTCGCGGAACAACGCGCCGGGATTGTTTTCGACACGCTGGTTGCGCTCTTCGATGATGACCTCGCGTTCGGTCAGGATGTCCTCGGGGCCGATCTGCAGTTTGACCATGCGGTCGGCCTCCATCTGCATCATCAGCCCCAGACGGTCAGCGGCGACGCGCTGGAAATAGCCGGTGTAATCCAGGCTGGTGAAGGCGTTGTCGCTGCCGCCGTTTTCCGCAACCGTCTTGCTGAACTCGCCCGGTTCCAGGGTTTCGGTGCCCTTGAACAGCAAATGTTCCAGGAAATGCGCCACCCCGGACACGCCGCGCGGTTCGTCCGCCGATCCGGCGCGGTACCAGACCATGTGCACCACCACCGGGGCGCGGTGATCTTCGATCACCACCACCTCCATGCCGTTGTCCAGCGTGAAGCTGGTCACCTGTTCGTCGCCTTTCGCCCCTGCGGGCGCGGTCAAGAGCGACAGGACACAGATGCCGAGCAAAGCCGACATGCGCAACATCGCAAGCCTCCTCCTGTTACAGATGGATCAAAGCTACGCCGCGCGGGGCGCGGTTCAAGCAGGCGTGACGGATATGTGAAACCGCTCAGCGTGTCGGCGGCGGGGCCGCGGGGGTGCGAATGCCGGCACTGCGGGCGCGGCGCAGCCAGGCGTAGGGGTCCAGCGACTCGCGGCGATAGGCGCGGTTGTATTCGTCGGTGGGCACCACGCTCCAGGTAAAGAGCGAGCGGCGGCGGCGGAATTCAAGATCGTCCGAGGCCAGATCCTTGCGGATGTCCGGATCGCGGCCGAAACGGCTGGCGCGGGCCACCAGCGCCTGATCGCCGGCCCCGATCCCGTCGCCGGGCTGCAACCGGGCCGGGTTGCCCCCCAGAGCCACAACGGCATCTTCCAGCGGTGTCTGGTCGGTGCGGTTGGCCCCGCCCGGGGTGGGTGCCGGCAGCGCCGACATGTCCTGCGGCTGCTGCAGGGGTTTGCGCGGCACGATGGCGAATTCCTCGGGCTTGCCGCTATTGCTGCGCAGGTCGTGCAGGGTGATGTCCCGCTCGTACCCGCTGCAGGCCGCCAATCCCGCCACCGCCATCATCGCCGCAAGCCGCAACGCCCGCATCGCACCCTCCAGTTTCGTCCTGGACCCAGCCTTAACCGATCCAAAAGGCGGCGTCACGCGGCGTTTTTGCCTCCGGGAAACAGGACCAGCCCCAGCGCCCCGGCAAAGATCGCGATATCGGCCACGTTGAAGGCAAACGGATTGTCGATGCCACAGCAGGACATGTTGAGAAAGTCCGCCACCGCGCCGTACAGCACCCGGTCCAGCACGTTGCCCAGCGCGCCGCCGATCAGCAGACCGGCGGAAACCAGCCCAAGCCGTCCCGGCGGGTCGCGCCGCATCCAGACCAGCACGAACAGCACGATGCCCAGCGCCACCGAGATCAGCACCCAGCGCGTCGCGGGCGCCTCGCCCGCGAGCCAGCCGAAATTGATGCCATAGTTCCAGGCCATGCGGAAATTCAGCAGCGGCGGCCAGACGTCGATGGACAGCCGCGTCGCCAGGTCCAGCACATGCACCACCCAGAACTTGGAAAGCTGGTCGATGACGAAGACGACCAGTGCGACGATCCACACCACATTCATGCCACTGCCCTTATGTTTCTTGTTTTTTCGTGCCAAGACGTCACTCGCGTTTTGCGGGTAGAGAGTTAACGTTAACCAAGGTTAAGCGGTAGGGGCGCGTTTGTGTCAGCCTTCGCCCCTTTCCGCGTCAAGCGCTTGATAGAACTGGCGTGTTCCGGCGTCACGCCTGCAGGCACGGTGCCGTCGCGTCAGTGCCGGAAATGGCGCATTCCGGTAAAGACCATGGCCAGACCGGCCGCGTCGGCGGCGGCGATCACCTCGTCATCGCGCATCGCGCCGCCGGGCTGGATGATGGCGGTGGCCCCCGCCTCGGCCGCGGCCAGCAGCCCGTCGGGGAAGGGAAAGAAGGCGTCCGACGCCACCGCGCTGCCGCGCGCCGGGCTGTCGGGCAGGCCCAGCGCCCGGGCCATGTCGTCCGCCTTGTGGGCGGCGATGCGGGTGCTGTCGACGCGGCTCATCTGGCCGGCACCGATGCCCACCGTCGCGCCGTCGCGGACATAGACGATGGCGTTGGACTTCACGTGCTTGGCCACCGTCCAGGCAAAGCGCAGATCGGCCAGTTCGGCATCGCTGGGCGCGCGTTGCGTGACCACCTTCACCTCTGCCGGCATGCCATTGTCTCGCGTCTGCACCAGGAAACCGCCGCCGACCTGGCGCAGCGCCAGCCCGGCGCGGGAAGGATCGGCCAGGCCCGGTGCAACCAGCAGGCGCAGGTTCTTGCGCGCGGCAAAGACCGCCTGCGCGTCCGCATCGGCCCCGGGCGCGATGACCACCTCGGTAAAGATCTCGGCAATCGCTTCGGCGGTGACACCGTCCAGCGGCGCATTCAGCGCGACGATCCCGCCAAAGGCCGAAACCCGGTCGCAGTCAAAGGCGCGGCGGTAGGCCTCTTGCAGCGTGGCCCCGCGGGCCACCCCGCAGGGATTGGCGTGCTTGATGATGGCGCAGGCCGGACCCTCCGAGGCGGCAAATTCGCTGACCAGTTCAAACGCGGCGTCGGTGTCGTTGATGTTGTTGTAGCTCAGCGCCTTGCCCTGAAGCTGCGTCGCTCCGGCCAGCCCGCCGCCGCTGCCATCGCCGTAGAAGGCCGCGTCCTGATGCGGGTTCTCGCCATAGCGCAGCGGCTGCGCGAGGGTGCCGGCAAAGACCCGGCGGCGCGGCGTGGTCTCGCCGATGGCCTCGGCCAGCCAGGTGCTGACCGCCGCATCATAGGCGGCCGTGCGGGCATAGGCGATCTGCGCCTGCCGCCGCCGGAACGCCGAAGATACCTGCCCGTCAAAGCGATCCAGCTCGTCCAGCAGCGCGGCATAATCCTCGGTATCCACCAGCACGCTGACATGGGCGTGGTTCTTGGCCGCCGCGCGGACCATCGCCGGGCCGCCGATATCGATGTTCTCGACACAGGCGTCATACCCGGCCCCCGCCGCCACCGTCGCCTCGAACGGGTAGAGATTGACCACCAGCAGGTCGATGGGCGCGATTCCGTGCGCCTGCATCGCCGCCACGTGCCCGGCATCGTCGCGCAGCGCCAGAAGCCCGCCATGCACCGCCGGATGCAGCGTCTTGACGCGGCCGTCCATCATCTCGGGAAAACCCGTCAGTTCGGCGACATCGGTCACGGCAAGGCCCGCCGCCCGCAGCGCCGCCGCCGTGCCGCCGGTCGACACCAGCGCGATTCCGCGCGCGGCCAGCGCCTGAGCGAATTCGACCAGGCCGGTCTTGTCGGAAACGGAAAGCAGCGCGCGGCGCAGGGGCTGGAGATCTTGCATCAATTCGGTCCGGGATGGTTCATGTCAGGGCGTCCGCCTCGTCCCGCGCCAGGTCACGCACGGCGATGGCCGTGTCCTGGGCCTTGGCCAGCGACCAGCGGACCCGGGTGGCATACTCCATGGCCGCGCCGGACAAAACGATCTGTTTCGTCGCACGCGGCCGCAGCCGGCCCTTTTCCAGATAGACCGAAGGCTCCAGCGTCAGGGTGGTGCCGCCATCGTAGCGGAACACCCAGATCTCGCCCGAGCGCAGCGCCAGGGACACCGCCGTGCCGCCCATGTCCAGCGCCACATCGACATCGGGATGGAGGTGAAAGCGCACCGCAAAGGGCAGACCGGCCAGCCGCACCGCGTCCATCGCCTTGTCAAAGCGCCGCTTGGCCGGGCTGTCGAGCGCAACGAGGTAATCCTCGCCCTTCAGCCGCCGGCCGTCCAGCGACAACAGCAGGCTGCGCGCATGGGTCAGGCCCTGCACGCTGACATAGCCGTCATGGCCGCCCTCGAACCGCAGACCCTCGCTCAGATGGGTCATCTGGATGGGCACGTATTTCGGCACGTCCTCCAGCAATTCGCGCCGGGTCGAGCCGATCCAGCGCGCCGGGGCCAGCCGGGCACTGGAATACCCCTCGAGGCACAGCGTGGAATGCGACAGCGTCGCCCGGCCCGCGCGCCGCCAATCCTCGCCGAACCCGCCGCCCGAGCCGCAATTGACGATCAGCGGTCGCCGACCCGAGGTGAGTTCGAACGCCAGGGTCGAGGCATGGGCATGGGCCGAGGCCTGCCCGCTGGGCGGCGGGGCGGCATCCACCAGCAGCGAACAGCGCCCCGCCGACAGCCGGGCATAGCCCATGGCCAGCCCGTCAGCCTGCCGCTTCTTGCTGCCCGAAGCCGCCAGCGCCTGGTCCAGCCGCCCTTCCAGCCCGCGGCCGCCGCCATGGAACCGCGCCAGGCCGCCATCGCAATGGCGCAGCGTGCGCAGTGTCGGCGCGATGCGCGCAATGGCGGACAGATGGTCGGGATCGGGCGCGATATCGGCACTGTCCAGCGCCAGCTGCGCCCAGGTCAGCAGGGTGAAGACCTCCAGCAGTTCCTCGGGATTGCGGGTGGGGATGCCGCCCTGATCGTCCACTTGCCGGGCACATTCCTGGCCCAGCAGCACCCGCGCCGGTTCGGCCTGCGCCTCCATCCCCTCCAGCGACAGACCGGCATAGAGCAGGCCGGTCAGTGCCTCGAAACGCGGCAGGCCCGGCGGGGCCGCCTTGCCGCGTCGGGCCAGAAAGCGGGTCTGCGCGGCCAGCGCCGCGAAATAGGCCTCGGACTCCGCCGCCTCGCGTCCGCGCAGCAGGAACAGCGCGTGATGCACCCAGCGGATCAGCCGCCGCCCCGTCAGTTCCGGCGACCAGCCCGGCCCGGTGCCGCGGCCATACCGGTCGATCCAGCCCCAGAGCCAGCCCTGCGCCAGCAGCCGGGCCTGCGAATCCCCCACCGCCGCCAGATCGTCGAGCCAGGCAAAGCCTTGGATTTCCTCGGTAAAGGCGTCGTCGGGCGGGTCGATGTCCCAGATCATCTGGCCCGGCGCCTCGATCAGGTGGCCGGCAAACATCAGGTTGCCCGCCATCATCTGGCGGCCCCGGGCGAAAAAGCCGATGGTGCGCGGTTCGGGCTGCGAGACGAACCCGGTGGCCGAACGGGAGCGCGCGCACAGGCGGGCCTGCACGCGATTCAGGAAACGCGCCCGGCGGACGCGCCAGCTTTGCCCCTTGGCCATCTACTCTGCCTCACCTACGACCCCGACGGGCTCTTTGCCGCAGATCATAGCCAAGCACCCGCGGGAAGTCACCTGCGTTTCGCGGTCAGTCCTTTTGCAGGCACAGCATGTAGAATCCATCCATCCCGCCCTGCTCTGCCCAATAATCGGGCCGCAGCCGAAGCCCGCCTTCGGGCGCGTGCCAGTCCGGGGCCACCCCCGGCAGCGTGACCGGCAGGGCGCGCAGGCCCGGCACGCGCTGCACCACCGCCTCGGCGTGGCACTCGCCCTCGTCGGGCAGCAGCGAACAGGTGGCAAAGACCAGCCGCCCGCCCGGAGCCAGAAGACCCAGCGCATGGTCCAGCATCGCCTCTTGCAGCGCAATCAGCTCGGCAATCCGCTCGCCCTGGCGGGCATGGGGCAGGTCGGGGTGACGGCGGATCGTGCCGGTGGCCGAGCACGGCGCATCCAGCAGGATGGCGTCATAGCGCCCGTCATGGGTCAGCGCGTCGCCCTCGACCAGCCGCGCCGTCAGGCCGGTGCGCGACAGGTTCTCCTCGACCCGCGCCAGCCGGTGCGCCGACAGGTCCAGCGCGGTCACCCTTGCGCCCATCGCCGCCAGTTGCAGCGTCTTGCCGCCCGGGGCGGCGCACATGTCCAGTACGGACTTGTCCGCGACATCGCCGAACAGGCGCGCCGGCAGCGCGGCGGCGGCATCCTGCACCCACCAGGCCCCCGTGTCGAACCCGGGCAGCGCGCTGACCTGGCCCGCCGCGTGCAGCCGGACCGAGCCGGTGGGCATAACGGTGCCGCCCAGATCGGCCGCCAGCCGGTGCGGATCGTCCCGCGCCGTCAGGTCCAGCGGCGCTCCGGCAAAATGCGCGCGCTCCATCGCGGCGACGGGTTTGCGGCCCCAGGCCTCGACCAGCGGCGCGCGCAGCCAGCGCGGCAATTGCGGCACCGGCAGGCGGTCCCAGTCCTGCGCTGCGCTGGTGGCCAGCTTGCGCAGCACCGCGTTCACCAGCCCCTTGAACCCATTGGTCTTGCGCCCGGCGGCAGCGATGTTGACGCAATCGCTGACCACGCCATGCGCCGCGCCGCCCCGGGCCAGTTCCACCGCGCCCAGCCGCAGGATGTTCAGGGTGCGGCCGGCAGGGCGCTTGTGCAAAAGCGGTTTCAGCAGCCGGTCGGCGCGGTCCAGCCCGCGCAGCACGTCCAGCGCCAGCCGCTGCGCGGCGGCACGGTCGGCCGGGTCCAGCGCCTGCACCAGTCCGCCGGTTTCGGACAGCGCCCGGCCCTGCCCCAGAACGGCATCCAGAAGGTCAATGGCGGCCTTGCGGGCCGGGCTGGGCAAAGCGGTCATGCGGGCTCCGGGCTGGGCCGGGGGCTTGCCCCGGCAAGGCCGCGGCGTATATCAGCCGGGCGAGCAGGAGGAAAGCCCGATGTCCGACACGCCCCGCCCCGATCTGCCCCCCGCCGCACAGCGCGCGCTGGCCGAAGCAGAAGAGCGCCGCCGCAAGGCCGAGGCGCAGGCCCGCGCGAATCCCATGCCGCCCGAACTGGGCGGCCGCGACGGACCGGAACCGGTGCGCTACGGCGATTGGGAAAAGAAGGGCCTCGCCATCGATTTCTGACGGCAGGCCCGGAGGGCGCGGTCAGCGCAGGCGGAACTCTGCCGACTGGCCCCGCCCCTTGTCCGAGGTAAAGCGGATGCGGTCGCCATTGGCGCGCACCTCCTGGCAATTGTAGCCCAGATCGCGGTTGCCCCAGTACAGGTCACGGCAGAAATAGCCGCCCTGCCATTGCCATCGCCCGGTGACCGGACGCTTGGCCCCGGTGCCGCGAATGCCGCCATCCGGGCTCACCCGAAGCTCAACCAGCGGGCGGGCCAGAGTCTTGCCGCGCACCGCCGCGACAAAGCTGTCGCGATCCGCCACCCGCGCAAATTCGGCCGAAACCGCCCCGGCCCAGAGCCCCATCACACAAAGAAGTCCTGTCAAACGCATTCCATGTCCCCGCTTGTTCCGGCACAGGATACGTCGCAGGGAAAGGTTCAGATCATCTGAACGGCGGCAGGACCGGATCAGCCCTGTTTCAGGCCCAGCACGTCCAGCATGTCGTATTCCCCCGGTTCCTTGTCCTGCCCCCAGAGCGCCGCGCGCAGCGCCCCGCGGGCAAACAGCGCCCGGTCCGACGCGATGTGCCGCAGCACGATCCGTTCGCCTGCGGCGGCAAAGATCACCTCGTGCTCGCCCACCACGTCGCCGCCCCGGATGGCGTGAAAGCCGATATGGCCGCGAGTGCGCGCGCCGGTGATGCCGTCGCGGCCACGGTCCGCCACAGCCTCCAGCGCCACGCCGCGGCCTTCGGCAGCGGCCTCGCCCAGCATCAGGGCGGTGCCGGAGGGTGCGTCCACCTTCTGGTTGTGATGCGCCTCGACGATCTCGATATCCCAGTCTTCATCCAGTGCCGCCGCCACCTGCCGGGTGACCTGGGTCAGCAGGTTCACGCCCAGGCTCATGTTGCCGGCCCGCACCACCACCGCGTGCCGGGCCGCCGCGGCGATGCGCGCCAGGTCCTCGGCGGACAGCCCCGTGGTGCCGATGACGTGCACGGCACGGGCCTGCGCGGCCAGTTCGGCAAACCCGACGGTGGCCGCCGGGGCGGTGAAGTCGATCACCGCCTGTGCGCGGGCAAAGGCCTCGGGCACATCCGAACTGACCTCGATGCCCAGCGCGGTGCCGCCCATGGCCTCGCCCAAATCGCGGCCCAGCCAGTCATGGCCCGGACGCTCCAGCGCCGCCACCAGCCGCAGCCGGTCGCTGGCCAGCACCTCGCGCGCCAGCATCCGGCCCATCCGGCCCGAAACTCCCGTGATCACCACACCCGGACGTTCGCTCATGTCCCTGCTCCCCTTTTGGCTGCCCCCTGCCATAGCCCGTGCCGGGTTGCTTGGCAAAGCCCTGTACTGCGCTTAAGTCTGGCCCATGGCTCGCAACAGAATCCACGATGGCCCCGGCCCCAGCCAGCGCCAGCTTCGCGTCGGCGAACTGATCCGGCGGCGTCTGTCCGACGTGTTGTCGCGCGGCGACATCCACGATCCCGAACTCAACCGCCTGTCGATCACCGTGGGCGAGGTCCGAGTCTCGCCCGATCTCAAGGTGGCCACGGCCTATGTGGTGCCGCTGGGTGGTGCCGGGCAGGACGACATGTTCGACCTGCTCCACCGCAACCGGGCCGAGTTGCGGCGTGCAGTGTCGCGCGGGCTGACGCTGAAATTCGCGCCCGAGTTGCGCTTTCGTCTCGACGAGACGTTTGACCGGCTGGACGAGTCGCGCAGGCTGTTTGCGCAGGATTCCGTCCGCCGCGATGTCGAGGAGTGACGCGATGCGGCGCGCGGCTCTGGCGCTGGCGGCAATCGTCCTGGCCGGTCTGGCCACCGCCCCGCGGGCCCGGGCGGTGGAATGCCGCGGGCTGGACCATGACGGCAACCGCTACACCCTGTGCGAGGTCGATGCCCGGGCCGAAACCCTGAGGCTTTACCGCGCCGATGCCGCGGGCCTGGTCTATGGCCATTTCTCGGTGCTTGACGCGGCGCTGGCGCGCGCCGGCCGGCAGCTTGTCTTTGCGATGAATGCCGGGATGTATCACGACGACCGCGCGCCGGTGGGGTACTATGTCGAGGACGGTCGCGAAGAGATGCGCGTGGTGCCCAATGCCGGGCCGGGGAATTTCGGTCTGCTGCCCAACGGCATCCTGTGCCTGCGGCCGGGCCGCGCCGACGTGATCGAGACCCGCGATTTCCTGGAATGCCGCCCCGGCTGCACCCATGCCACGCAATCCGGCCCCATGCTGGTGATCGACGGCAAGCTGCACCCGCGCTTTCTGCCCGACAGCACCTCGCGCTATGTGCGCAACGGCGTCGGCACCAGCGCCGACGGGGCGCGGGCGGTGTTCGCGATCTCGGAAAACGCGGTGACGTTTCACGAATTCGGGCGGCTGTTCCGCGACGTTCTGCGGCTGCCCAACGCGCTGTTTCTGGATGGCAATGTCTCGCGCCTGCACGCGCCCGCGCTGGGACGGTCCGATCCGGGCCGCCGCATGGGGCCCATCGTGGCGGTGACCGCGCCGCGGTGACGGGCTTGCGCCGCGGCGCGGACCGGCCTACCTCAGGGCGGATGTCCATCGCCGGAGGCCCCATGTCCACATCGCCCGAACGCCTGACCGACGCGCTGCTTGCCGCTGCCCGCTCTGCCGGGGCCGACGCCGCCGACGCCATCGCCGTGGCCGGCACCGCGCTGTCGGTGGACATGCGCGGCGGCACGCTGGAACAGGCCGGACGCGCGGAAGGGACCGAGATCGGGCTGCGGGTGTTTCTGGGCCGGAAAAGCGCCATCGTGTCGGCGTCGGACACCAGGCCCGAAACCATGGCCGCCATGGCCGAGCGCGCCGTCGCCATGGCGCGCGAAGCCCCCGAAGACCCTTTTGCCGGGCTGGCCGATCCCGCGCAGCTGGCGCAGGGCTGGGACGTGGCCGGGCTGGAGATGGCCGATCCCGCGCCCGAACCCGCCCCCGAGGCGCTGATGGAGGATGCGCGCCGCGCCGAGGCCGCGGCCCTGTCGCGGCCCGGCATCGCCCAGGTGCAGACGGCCTCGGCCTCGTACAGCGCGCGCCAGGTGCATGTTGCGGCCAGCAACGGGTTTTCCGGCGGCTACCTGCGCACCGGGCGCAGCCTGTCCTGCGTCACCATCGCGGGCGAGGGTCTGGGCATGGAGCGCGATCATGACGGCGATCACCGGGTGTTCCAGGCCGACCTGCGCAGCCCCGAAGAGATCGGCCTGACCGCCGCCGACCGCACGCTGGCGCGCCTGTCGCCGCGCCGTCCGCGCACCGGTGCCTGCCCCGTGCTTTTCGACGAACGTATCTCGGGATCGCTGATCGGCCATCTGATGGCGGCGGCCAACGGGGCGGCTGTGGCCCGCGGCGCGTCCTGGCTGCGCAACGGTCTGGGCACGCAGGTGCTGCCCGCCGGGCTGTCGCTGGTCGAAGACCCGCACCGCCCGCGCATCACCGGCTCGCGCCCGTTCGATGCCGAAGGCCTGCCCACGGCGCGGCGCGCCGTGGTGCAGGATGGCGTGCTCACCGGCTGGACACTGGATCTGGCCACCGCGCGCAAGCTGGACATGGCCCCCACCGGCAACGCCGCCCGCGGCCCCGGGTCGGCACCCTCGCCCTCGGCCTGGAACCTGGAACTGACCCAGGGCGCCGAAAGCCGCGACGCGTTGATCGCGGCCATGGGCACCGGTCTGGTGGTGACCTCGATGATCGGGGCCACGATCAACCCCAATACCGGCGACTATTCCCGCGGGGCCTCGGGCTTCTGGGTGGAGAATGGCGAGATCGCCTATCCGGTCTCGGGCGTCACCGTGGCGGGCAACCTGCTCGAGATGCTGCGCGCGCTGGTGCCGGCCAACGACGCGCGGCCCTGGCTGTCGCGGGTCGTGCCCTCGCTGCTGGTCGAAGGGCTGACCCTTGCCGGCGAGTGACCTGGCCCTGCTGATCGAGGCCGCGCGCGAGGCGGGCGGGATCGCCGCCGCGCATTTCGGCGGCACGCTGGACATCCGCCACAAGCCGCAGGATCAAAGCCCGGTCACCCAGGCCGATCTGGCGGTGAACGCGGCGCTCGAGACGCGGCTGCGCGCCGCCCGGCCCGGCTATGGCTGGCTCAGCGAGGAAAGCCCCGACGACCCTGCCCGGCACCGCGCGGACCGGGTGTTCATCGTCGACCCCATCGACGGCACCCGCGCCTTCATCGACGGCGAACGGACCTGGGCGCAGGCGCTGGCAGTGGCGCAGGGCGGGCAGGTCGAGGCGGCGGTGGTCTACCTGCCCCTGCGCGACAAGCTTTACAGCGCCACGCGGGGCGGCGGGGCGCGGCTGAACGGGGTGCCCATCGGGGTCTCTGCCAACGCCGCGCCGGATCAGGCCGAGGTGCTGGCGACCCGTCCGAATTTCGACCCGGCGCACTGGCCCGGCGGGCTGCCCCGGATGAAGCGCAACCACCGCCCGTCGCTGGCCTACCGCCTCAGCCTGGTGGCCGAGGGACGGTTCGACGCGATGTTCACCTTTCGCCCGGCCTGGGAATGGGACATCGCCGCGGGCAGCTTGATCCTGGCCGAGGCCGGTGCCCGCGTCACCGACCGCCGCGGCGCGCCGTTGCGCTTCAACAACCCGCATCCGCAGACCGATGGCGTGCTGGGGGCCAACCCGCGCCTGCATGCCGCGCTGCTGGACCGGCTGCTCTGAGCGGCGGCGGCTTGACCGTCGGGACGCATCGGCTACGGTCGGCGCAAGTTGTGGCCCGGCACCGAACCCCGCGAAAGGACCTGCCCATGCAACGCCTGCATCTTGTCTTTGGCGGCGAACTGGTCGACCCGACCGGGACGCGGTTCCGCGACGTCGACGACATTCACATCGTCGGCATCTTCCCCAATTACCAGGCCGCCTATGACGCCTGGAAGGCCGAGGCACAGCGCACCGTGGACAATGCCCACATGCGCTATTTCATCGCCCATCTGCACCGCCTGCGCGATGAAGAGGCCGAGGTGTCCCCGACCGAGGAACTGGGCTGAGCGTCGCGTGCAGGGCGGGCTGAGCCTGAAGGCCTATCTGGCCCTGTCGCGTCGCGGATCACCCACGGCCCCTGCCCCGGCCCCCATCGCGCACAGCGACGGGCCGGTGATCTGGGCACATGCGCCCGACACCGAAACCGCCCGCGCCCTGACCCGGATCGCCGGTCGGGTGCGCCAGCAATTCCCCGAGGCGACCTTCGTGCTGTCCGGCGCGGCGGTGTCCGGCATGGCCGAGGACCGCCGCGACCTGCCGCCCGACACCAGCCGCGAAGCCGCCGCCTATGTCGCCGCGCTGTCCCCCGAGGTGGTGTTGTGGTGCGGCAACGCGCTGCGCCCCGCGTTGCTGACCACCTGCCGCGCCCATGGCGCCCGGATGATTGCCCTGAACGCCGCCGACGCGCCGTTCCGCACCCCGGCGCCGCGCTGGCTGCCCGATCCCGCTCCGGCCACGCTGGCGGTCTTTGACCGGGTCCACGCGGTTTCGGATCCGGCACTGCGGCGGCTGCGGCGGCTTGGGGTCGAAACCGGACGGCTGCGGGCCAGCGGGCCGCTCATCGACGCCGGTCTGCCGCTGGACTGTCCCGACACCATGCACGAGGAGGCCTCGGGCCTGCTGGCCGGGCGGCCGGTCTGGCTGGCCGCCCGGGTGCAGCCGGACGAGGCCGACGAGGTGCTGCGCGCCCATCGCCGCGCCGTGCGGCTGGCGCACCGGCTGCTGCTGGTGCTGGTCCCGGCCGAGGCCCGGCAGGCGGACACGATCCGCGCCATCGCCGACCGCGCGCAACTGCGGCTCTGTCACTGGGATGCGGGCTATCTGCCGGACGAGAACACCCAGGTGATCCTGGCCGAGGGCCCTGCCGAACTGGGCCTGTGGTACCGCCTGGCCCCGCTGGCCTTTCTGGGCGGCTCGCTGGTGCCCGGGGCTGGCGGGCACGATCCGTTCGAGGCGGCGGCGCTGGGGGCGGCGGTGCTCTACGGGCCCAATGTCGGGCAGCATCTGGCGGCCTATTCCCGTCTGGTCGAGGCCGGGGCCGCGCGCATCGTGCGCGATGCCGAATCGCTGGCCACCGCGGTCTCGCATCTGGTGGCGCCCGATCAGGCCGCGGCGATGGCGCATGCGGGCTGGGACGTGGTGTCATCGGGCGCGGCGCTGGTGGACGAGATCATGACCGAAATCGGCCAGCGGCTGGACGCGCCCGGAGGTGGCCGCTGATGCGCGCGCCCGGCTTCTGGTTCACCCCGCCGGAGCGGCCGGCCTGGCAGGCGCGTCTGCTGGCCCCGCTGGGCGCGCTGACCGCCCGCGCCACCGCGCACCGCGTGGCCCGCCCGCCCGCCTGCCGCGCCGGGGTGCCGGTGATCTGTGTCGGCAATCTCAACGCCGGCGGCACCGGCAAGACCCCCACCGTGATCGCGCTGGTGGAACGGCTGGCCGCACAGGGCCTGGCGGTCCACGTGATCTCGCGCGGGTATGGCGGCACGCTGACGGGCCCCGTCGCCGTGGACCCGCGCCGCCACCGCGCCGCCGAGGTGGGCGACGAACCGCTGCTCCTTGCGGCCTTCGCGCCGGTCTGGGTGGCCAGGGACCGCGCCGCGGGCGCGCGCGCCGCCGAGGCCGCGGGCGCGCAGGTGCTGGTTCTGGATGACGGTTTCCAGAACCCGGCGCTGGCAAAGGATCTGTCGCTGGTGGTGGTGGACGCGGCCACCGGCTTTGGCAACGGCCGCTGCCTGCCCGCCGGGCCCCTGCGAGAACCGGTGTCCGCCGGGCTGGCCCGGGCCGATCTGGTGCTGTCGATCGGCGCGCCCGAGGCGCAGCGCGGCTTTGCCGCGCGCTGGGGGGCGGTGCTGCCCGGCCCGCCGCTCACCGCCGCGCTGGAGCCGCTGCAGACCGGCATGGACTGGGACGGCCTGCCGGTGCTGGCCTTTGCCGGGATCGGCCATCCGGAAAAGATGTTTGCCACGCTGCGCGCGCTGGGGGCGGATCTGCGCCAGACCCGGGCGCTGGACGACCACCAGACGCTGACCCCCGCACTGCTGGCGCGGCTGGAAAAGGATGCCGCGGCGCTGGGGGCGCAGCTTGTCACCACCGAAAAGGACGCGGTGCGCCTGCCCGACGCCTGGCGCCGCAAGGTGCTGACCCTGCCGGTGCGGCTGCGCTTTGATCAGCCCGCGCGGCTGGACGCCGCGCTGCGGGGCCTGACGGGCTGAACCGGGGCTGGGCGCGGACACGGGCCGGGTCAGGGGCCGGGTCAGGGGGGCCGGGCTATTCCGCCGCCAGGTGAATGTCGCGATGGCCCAGCGCCGCGATTTCTGCGATCACCCCGCGCAACAGCCTGCGGAAGGCGTGGAAATTGGCGTTGGGCCGGATCGCCGCCTCGTCCATGTAGACCGACCGGTCGATCTCGACCTGGACGGCATGCTGGCGGCGCGAGGGGCGGCCGTAATGCTGCGTCGTGAAGGCCCCGGCAAACGGCGTGTTGCGCGCCACCACCAGCCCGGCGGCGGCAAAGGCGGCCTCGATCCGCTCCACGATCTCGGGCGCGGCCGAAGCACCGAAGCGGTCGCCGATGACGATCTCGGGCCGGGGCATCCCGCTGCGCAGGCTGCTTTCGATGGCCTCGTGCGGCATCGAGTGGCAATCGATCAGGATCGCCTCGCCAAAGCGCGAATGCGCACGGGTCAGCAGCCTTTGCAGCTGCGTGTGATAGGGCACCCAGATGCTGGCGATGCGGCGTTCGGCTTCGGTGCGGGGCATCTTGCCGCGATAGATCGCCCGACCGTTGGCCACCACGCGCGGGATCACGCCCAGCCCGCTGGCCACCCGCGGATTGTGCCCGGCCCGCCGCACCCCGTCGATCAGCGCCGGGTCCAGTTCGTCGCTGGCGCGGTTGAGGTCGATGAAGGCGCGCGGCGCGCCGGCACGCAGCAGCGGCGCGCCGAATTGCGGCGCGCAGTCGAACAGCCGGTCGACATAGGCGTCTTCCGAGGTGCGGATGGTGCGTTCGTCCAGCACGGTACCGCGCAGGAACGACCACGGGTAATCTCGCCCGGAATGGGGCGAGGCAAAGACCACGCAAGAGGTGGCCACGTCCGGTTCGTGCAGGTGGTACGCGGTCTTGGGCATCACGTTTCCTTCCCGACGCAACATAGCGCCTTTTGCCGCAATGCCAAAAGCCCTTGATCCCTGTTTCGACTCCTTTTATAGACGCTCCACCGGCGCGGACTTCCGCGCCCCGTTTCTTTGCGGGGTAGACGAATTCCTGTCGGCCATACGGGCGGTTAGCTCAGCGGTAGAGCACTTCGTTGACATCGAAGGGGTCACTGGTTCGATCCCAGTATCGCCCACCATGGAAATCATCGCGCCGGGACAGGTCCCGGCGTCAACGCAACAAGGCAGGCGCATGCCGCGCCGCGACGATCCTGAGGAGAGCCACCGATGAAGGTTGCAAACTCGCTCCGTTCGCTCAAGAAGCGCCATCGCGACTGCCGCGTTGTGCGCCGCAAGGGCCGCGTCTACGTCATCAACAAGACGCAGCGCCGTTTCAAGGCCCGCCAGGGCTGAGACGACCGGACAGTCACGCGAAAAAGGCCGCCCTCCGGGGCGGCCTTTTTCCGTGCTGCCCCCGGTCGCCGCCCGATCACGCCCGGCCCGGTCCGCCGGTAGGGTGCGCTACAGCGCACCATCCGCAGCGCACCATCCGCAGCGCACCATCCGCCGCACCAGACCGCACCACGCCTCAGTCGCTCCGCAACAGCCCCCCCGCCAGCAGCCAGGCCACGGTTTCCTGGTCGATATAACCGGTCACGGCGATGTTGCGGTATTGCTGGAACTGCCGGATCGCGCGGCGGGTGCGTTCGTCAAAGGTGCCGTCCACCGCGCCCGGCTCCAGCCCCAGCTGGGCCAGCCGGGTCTCGGCCAGGCGCCGGGCGACGGGGTTGAGCCCCAGCGCCTCTTCCGCCGCCCTGGCCCGCGCCACCGCATCGGCGTTCTGCGCAGCCCGGCGCAGTTCGGCGATGCGCGCATTGGCTTCGGCGGCAAAGGCCCCTTGCGGAAAGTTCTCCAGATAGGCCTGGTAGCCGGCAATCGTGTCCGCCTCGCGCGCGCGGTCCCAGTTGCGCCGGTCGCGGGCGGCGGCGCGGTCGGCCCGGCGCGCCTCGAGCGTGGCCAGAAGCTCTTGCGCACGTTCGGCAAACAGCCCCTCGGGAAAGCGTTCGAGATAGGTGCGCAGCCCCTCCTCGTCGCCGCGGCCCTCGACCTCTTGCCACAGCGCGCGGTCCTGGCGGCGTTCTTCCTCCTGACGCTGCCGCGCCTCTTCTTCCAGCTCGGCGGCCCGCCGCGTCGCCTGGTTGTCCAGGCGCGCGATCTGGATCTGGTTCAGGTATCCGCTTTCGCGCAGCCCCGTCGCCGCCTGCCAGTCGCGGATCGCCCGGCGCGTGCCCTGGCCAAAGATGCCGTCCACCCCGCGCGTGTTGTAGCCCAGCACCGTCAGATCGCGCTGGATTTCGCGGCGCTGGTCGCGGCTGAGCTCCAGCGTCTCCTCGCCGCGGCGGGCGCGGTACAGGGGGTCGGTCTCGATGGCGTTCAGGCGCTGGCGGGCCGCGGCGGCAAAGGCCCCTTCGGCAAACCCCTCGAGATAGGTGCGGTAGCCTTCGGCCGTATCCGCGGCCTGTGCCAGCCGCCACGCAGCCTCGTCTGCCGCGCGGTCATAGGCCGGAGCGTCCTGGTCCTGCGGCGCGGGATCGGGCGCGGGCGGCTCGGCCACCGGTTCGGGAAAGGACAGCCGGAAGCCCGCGGGCGCATAGCCCTCCATCACCAGCCCCAGCCGCGCCGCCGCGCGGCCCAGCGCATGTTCGTTGCGCGACAGGTGATCGGCGGTAAAGCGCGCCACCTCGGAGGACGGCCCGCGGATCACCGTCACCCCCTGCGGGATGTCCAGCACGCCCAGCCCCGGCCGGAAATAGGCCGTCTCGGCCATGTCCAGCGCCGCCTCGCCCAGCACCAGCACCGCGCGCCCCGGCACCGTGGCCAGCGCCGCCATCACCAGATCGACCGGCAGCGCCCCGGCCAGTACCGCACCGGGCGTGACATCGTCCGCCCCGTCACTTTCGGCGGGCAGCAGATAGGCCCCGGCGGCGCTGTGCACGAACCCGCCGGTCAACACCACCACCAGCGTGGCATTGGGATCCTCGCGCCCGTCGAGAAAGCGGACAAAGACGTTGCGCATCTTCGCCGCGTTCAACGCCTCGCCCGACACCACGTCAAAGCCGTTCTCGCGCAGCGCCTCGACGATCACGCCGCTTTCGTCGCTGCCCGACAGCACGCCACCTCCGACCTCGGCATTGCGGATGATCAACGCATTGCCATCCGCAAGCGCGGGCACAGCCAGACAACCGGCAAGAAGGGCGGATGACAGAATGTTGCGCATGTCAGGACCTCCTGGTTTGCGCAAAGCCTAACCCAGCCACCCCCACCGGCACAGGGGGAATGTCAGTCGTATTTGCGCCGGTCCTCGATCACCAACCCGTCGCGCGGCAATCCGCCGACCGCAACCAGCTCCACCCGGCCCCTGAGCTTGAGCACATCGGCAATGCTCGCTTCATAGGCCGTGGGATCGGTGGCCCCCGTCTCCAGTTGCACCGTCATCACGTCCATCTCGCCCTCGCGCTCGGCAATGACGCGGGCGCGGTCCACCTCGGGATGGCGCGCCACCAGTTGCGCCACCTGCTCGGGACGCACGAACATGCCCTTGATCTTGGTGGTCTGGTCCGCCCGGCCCATCCAGCCCTTGATGCGGGTGTTGGTGCGCCCGCAGGGGCTTGCCCCCGGCAGGATCGCGCTCAGATCGCCGGTGGCGAAACGGATCAGCGGGTAATCGGGGTTGAGCGTGGTCACCACGACCTCGCCCACCTCGCCCTCGGGCACCGGATCGCCCGTGCCCGGCGTCACGATTTCCACCAGCACGCCCTCATCGAGGATCATCCCCTCCATCGCAGGCGATTCGTAGGCGATGTTCCCCAGATCGGCCGTGGCGTAACACTGCAGGCAGGCAATACCCCGATCGGCGTAATACTGCCGAAGCGAGGGGAACAGCGCGCCGCCCCCCACGCCCGCGCGCGTGATCCCGAGCGCATAGCCCAGCTCGTCGGCCTTCTCCAGGATCACCTTGAGGTAATCCGGCGTGCCCGCATAGGCCGTCACCCCCACATCGCGCGCCGCACGCGCCTGCAGCTCGGTCTGGCCGGTGCCCGCGGGCAGCACCGCCGCGCCCACGGCCCGCGCGCCGTTCTCGAAAATCATCCCCGCCGGCGTCAGGTGGTAACCAAAGCAGTTCTGCACGATATCCCCGGCCCCGATGCCGCAGGCATGCAGGAACCGCCCCATGCGCCACCAGTCATGGCCGACCCCACCCGGCTCGTAGATCGGCCCGGGGCTCTGGAACACATGCGCGAGGTTCGACACCGGCAAACCGCCGAATGGCGGCTGTTCGGCCTGCCGCGCCGCAAGATCCGCCTTGCGCAGCACCGGCAGCGCCTTCAGCCCCGCCAGGTCCTCCAGCGGGTCCATGCCGTGCCGGGCCAGCTGCGCGTTCAGCGCGCCAAGCTGCGCCGCCGCGCGGGCATCCTGCGAACGGGTTTCCAGATCGTCGAAATAGGTGCTCATCGCGCCCTCCGTATCGGTTTGGTCCGGGGCCGCCGCAGGGCGCGCCCACTTGATTCAGGACAAGGTTTCCCCCGATCCTGTGCCATAAAATTGTGC
The DNA here is from genome assembly GCA_030425925.1 of Alphaproteobacteria bacterium. Taxonomy (GTDB): domain Bacteria; phylum Pseudomonadota; class Alphaproteobacteria; order Rhodobacterales; family Rhodobacteraceae; genus JAUHZO01. Next base: position 43,807 of record JAUHZO010000001.1, read on the forward strand.
AGACATGCGACAGGGGAGAGACCGTCATGTCCGAGTTCGACAACCGCATCCGCTTTCTCGACGACCTCAAGGTCATGGACACGGATTTCTCGGACTTCCATTTCGACAGCACCGCCACGGTGAACCGCTTCTACGACCGGATCGAGGACCGGATCGCCGCCACCGGCGAGGATCTGTGGTTCTTCCTCGTCAACCTGCACGGCATGCGCATCGACCCGCCCGCCTGGGTGGCCTATGCGCGCCGCGGCAAGGCGCTGAACCTGGCGCATTCCATGGGATCGGTGCGCTATGACGCCTCGCCCGAAACCGCGGCGCAGATCAGGCGCGCGGCACAGACCGAAGCGTTTGACCCCAACCTCTTCACCAACCGCGACGACGCGCTGGCGCGCATCGCCCGCCTGCCGTCCCGGCGCCGCACCCGCATCCGGCAAGACGCCAACTATACCGAAGACGACTTTCGCCGCCGCATCGCGTTCGACACCGAAAACCGGATCATGGAAGTGGATTTTTCGCATTTCACCTTCCACCACTCGCGCGACGTGAACGAGTTCTACGACCATATCGAGGCGCGCATCGCCCAGAGCGGCCAGCCGAAATGGTTCTTCCTGATCGATTACGAAGGCTGCCGGATCGACCCGGCGGCCTGGGTGGCCTACGCCCATCGCGGCAAGACGCTGAACCTCGCCGCCTCGCTGGGGTCGGTGCGCTTTGCCCCGGGTTCCGAGACCGAGGCCGAGATCCGCATGCGCGCCGAAAGCCGGGATTACCGCCCCAACATCCGCAACACCCGCGACGAGGCCCTGGCCCGGATCGCGGAAATGCGGCTGGAACTGGCCTGAAATCTGGCCTGAAATCTGGACTGACACCAGGTCTGACATCCGGCCTGACCGGCACCCCACAGCGCGCGGTCCCGGCGCAAGGCCGCAGCATGGCACGCCCCGGGGTCGCGGCACCGCCATCAGGCCAGCCAGCGCTTGCGCCGCCGATAGGACCGCACGTCGCGGAACGATCTGCGCCCCTCGTCCGACATGCCCAGGTAAAACTCCTTCACATCCGCGTTCTCGCGCAGATCGGCCGCCTTGCCTTCCATGACCACGCGGCCGTTCTCCAGGATATAGCCCTGATGGGCGTATTTCAGCGCCACATTGGTGTTCTGCTCGGCCAGAAGGAAACTCACGCCCTCGTTCTCGTTGATCGACTTCACGATCTCGAAAATCTGCTCCACCAACTGCGGTGCCAGACCCATCGACGGCTCGTCCAGCAGGATCGTCTCGGGCCGGCTCATCAGCGCGCGGCCCACCGCCGTCATCTGCTGCTCCCCGCCCGAGGTATAGCCCGCCTGCGACTTGCGCCGTTCCTTCAGACGCGGGAAATAGGCATAGACCATCTCCAGGTCCGCCTCGATCGCCGCCTTGCCGTCGCGCCGCGTATAGGCCCCGGTCAGCAGGTTTTCCTCGACGGTCAGATGCGCAAAGCAATGCCGCCCCTCCATCACCTGGATCACGCCCTTCTTGACCAGCGCCGCCGGATCGAGATCCTGCACCCGCTCCCCCTTGTAGAGGATCGAGCCCTTGGTCACCTCGCCGCGCTCGGAATGCAGCAGGTTCGAAATCGCCTTCAGCGTGGTCGTTTTGCCCGCGCCATTGCCACCCAGCAGCGCGGTGATCCCGCCCCGGCCGACCTTCAGGCTCACGCCTTTCAGAACGAGGATCACGTGATTGTAGATCACCTCGATATTGTTGACCTCCAGCAGCGTCTCGTCGGTCTTTGCAGCGTCCAGCATCAGGCGACCCCGTCTGTCAGAGGGCCGCGCCCCCTGCTTCTTCTTGGTTTCAAATACCCCGATCCCACCGGCGACGGCCCGCGCCGCCGGTGGGCAAGAGCGATCAGCCCTCGCAGGCCTCGTTCACCGGCCAGGGCGCGTTGGCCTGGGCATATTCGCCGGCCTTCTCGGCCACCAGGTCGCGATAATTGTCGACATTGGCGGTCATGTGGTCCGACGCCTTGACGAACTGGCTGCCATCCCATTCCAGCATCCAGCCGCCGGAATTGCCGGTATGGTCGGCGCAGGAGGTGGCAAAGGGCGGCACCATGCCGTCCAGACCCAGCTCGGAAATCCGCGCCTCGGTCATGTTGATGTTCTCCAGACCCCAGCGCAGCTGCTGCGGCGTGATCTCGGCGGTGCCGTATTCTTCCTGCGCCGCGCGGATGCCTTCGGCCAGGATCGCCGAGATGACGATCCCGCGCGAATAGAACACGCCCGCCATCTCTTCCTCGTTCGACTTCGACTTGCCCGCATCGACCACGTGCTTGCGGATGTCGGCCATCACCGGCGCGTCGGCATTCGGGAAGGACCAGGAAATCGACTTGTAGCCCTTGCCGTCCTCCCCCACCAGCTTGAGGTCCGCGTCATGCCCGGCCCACCAGACACCGATGAAGTTCTCCATCGGGAACTTGGTCTTGACCGCTTCGGTGATGGCGCCGGCGTTCATCGCGCCCCAGCCCCACATGATCACATAGTCAGGACGCTCACGGCGGATCTGCAGCCACTGCGCCGACTGGTTCTGCATTTCCTTCAGGCCCACCGGGATCGGCAGCAGCTCAAAACCCTTCTGCTCGGCCAGGAGTTCCAGCACCGGCAGCGGCTCCTTGCCGAACGGGTGGTCGAGATGCAGGTGCACGATCTTCTTGCCGTTCAGATCGCCCTGCCCTTCAAGGTACTGGATGATCATGTCGGCGGCATCCCAATAGCCCGCCGGCGTGTTGAACGCCCACTGGAAGGTCTTGCCGTCCATCATCGGGCTGAAGCCGTAGCCCGGCGCCAGGATCGGGATCTCGTCCACATTGGTCTTGGGCAGCACCTGCAGCGTGATGCCGGTGGACCAGGGCTGGGTCACCAGCGCGGCCCCCTTGGTCTTTTCATAACATTCCACGCCCTTCTCGGTGGAATAGCCGGTCTCGCATTCCTCGGGGTTGACCATCACGCCGCCGATGCCGCCATCGCGCGCGTTCAGCATGTTGAGGTAATCCGCCTGACCGTTCATCAGCGGAATGCCCGTCGCCGCGAACGGCCCGGTGCGGTAGCTGAGGTTCGGCACATAATGTTCCTGCGCCACGGCCGCGCCGGCGGTCACCCCGGCGACGATGGCGGCCAGCGCCAGTTTGGTGAAGTGTTTCATGGTTTTTTCCTCCCTGAGATTTGGTCACTTCGGTCTTGCGGCCCGTGCCTTTTCGGACGGTGCCGATGTCGTAGGGCGGGGTTCACCCCGCCGCAGCTTCGTCAATGCGGGAACGGCCACAGGATCAGTTTTTCCCGGATCAGCCGCCACAGGGCGTTCAGCCCGTGCGGCTCCACGATCAGGAAGAACACGATCAGGCTGCCCACGATCATGATGTTCAGATGTTCGATCATCGCGCTGTCCAGCGGAATCCCCAGCGCGGCCGGCAACAGGTTCAGCACCACCGGCAGCCCCACGATAAGGATCGCGCCCAGGAAATTCCCCATGATCGACCCCAGACCGCCGATGATGGCGATGAACAGCACCTGGAAGCTCAGCGGGATGTCGAACACGTTCGGCTCTGCCGCGCCCTTCCAGGCAAAGACGTACAGCGCGCCCGCCACGCCCACGATATAGGACGAGATGGCAAAGGCGGTCAGCTTCGAGCGCATCAGGTTGATGCCGATCAGTTCCGCCGCGATGTCCATGTCCCGCGTCGCCTTCCACGTCCGGCCCAGATTGCCCCGCGTCAGGTTGATGCACAGATAGGTCAGCAGGCTGACGACAAACAGCACGATGTAATACTCGGTCACGCTCGCCGCCTGCGGGCCGGTCACGTAGAGGCCGAAGATGTCCAGGTTCGGCACCTGGATCGCGCCCGAGGCGTTGTTGTTGTACAGCCAGGCCCATTTCTCGAACAGCCAGACCAGAAAGAACTGCGCCGCCAGCGTGGCAATCGCCAGGTAAAACCCCTTGATCCGCAGCGACGGGATGCCGAACACCACCCCCACCCCGGCGCTGAACACGCCTGACAGCAGGATCGCCACGATCGGGTTCATCCAGGGCATCAGCGTGACCATCTTGTAACACGCATAGGCCCCCACCCCCATGAAGGCCCCGGTGCCCAGGCTCAGCTGCCCGGCAAAGCCGGTCAGGATGTTCAGGCCCAGGGCGGCCAGCGAAAAGATCAGCACCGGGATCAGGATCGCCTGAAAGGTGAACTCGCTGGCGATCAGGGGAAAGATCACCCAGGCAAAGGCCGCGATCACCGCAAGCAGCACCGCGTCCTGCCGGACCGGGAACAGCGCCTGGTCCGCCGCGTAACTCGTCTTGAACTGACCTGCCGTTCTGTAAAGCATCTGGTCCTCTTCCCTCTCCCGCCCGTCACACGCGGCGTTCTCGTAGGGCGGGGTTTACCCCGCCGCATCTTCCCCTTCGACCGGCCGCGCCCGCCTGGGGGCCGGGGCATAGCCGATCTCCTCGGAATGCCGCACGATCCAGAACCACGCCCAAAGCCCCACGGCAGCCCCGACCGCCGCCAGCGCCACCGCAATCACCATGCGCCCCGCGGCATCGGGGTTGGTGGTCAGCGCCAGATAGCCGAACGCCCAGAACCCGCTCCAGGCCACCACATTCAGGATCGCGATCAGTTTGGCCATGCTTCTCCCCGCCAACACCCCGTTTCAGGCAATTTTATATTGCCTTCCGCCATCATTGCGCAACATAGTTACCATACGACACAAAGCGCCGGAGGCCATCGTGAGAGACGATTTCGAAACCCGCATGCGCCACCTCATCACCGAGGCCGAGCGGGACATCGATTTCGACCGGGATCCCCCGGCCGATACCGCCTTTGCCGCCTGGCTCGACACCGTCACCGCCCCGGGCATCGCCGCGATGCGCGCGCTCTGGTGGCCGAACTGGCGCCGGTAGCGCGCAGCCTCTGCTCCGACCACCCCGACAGTGCCCGCGCACGCCACCGCCGCCTGTGCATGGCGATCGGACATCGCGCGCCCTGGCATCTGTGTCGTCGTGATCGGCATCCGGTTCTCCGTCCTCTTCGCCCTGGTCTGCCTCGGATCCTGCCCGGACAGTCCCTGTCTTCCTCCTGCCCTCACCGCGTGCCCGTTCTGGTGACAGGGCAACCGCCGTGCAGGCCGTTCGTGGTGTCGCCTGGGTCGGCGGCGCGCAACGCGCCGCCTCAGACCCTTTCGATGATACGCTCTCCAAACAGCCCCTGCGGCCGGAACAGCAGCACCACCAGCGCCAGCACAAAGGCAAACCACGTCTCGGTGTTGCCGCCCAGCAGGGGCTGACCCCAGTAGATCTCGAACAGCTTCTCCAACAGCCCGATCATCAGCCCGCCCACGATGGCCCCGGTGATGCTCTCCAGCCCGCCCAGCATCAGAACCGGCAGCGCCTTGTAGGCGATCACCTCCAGCGCAAAGCTGACACCCGCCCGCGCGCCCCAGGCGATGCCCGTGACCAGCGCGATGATGCCCGCGATGAACCAGACCAGCACCCAGACTGTCTGCAGCGAGATCCCCACCGACAGCGCGGCCTGATGGTCATCCCCCAAAGCCCGGATCGCCCGGCCCATCTGGGTGTAGTTCAGGAAGGCCAACAAGGCCCCCACCAGCAACGCTGCCACCACCACCACGGTGATGTCCAGATGCTGCAGGATCAACAGACCGCCCCAGGGTTCCAGCACCGTGTCCCCGGTGGGAATGCCCAGCTCTTCCGAGATCATCACCTTGTTCTCACCGCCAAAGATGATCTCGCCAAAGCCGATCAGGAACAGCGTGATCCCGATGGTCGCCATGAAGAGGATGATGTCCGGCTGCCCCACCAGGGGCCGCAGCACCACCCGCTCGATACTGACGGCCAGCACGAACATCACCCCCAGCGTCAGCGCCACCGCGATCCAGGCGGGAATGCCATAGGCATGCAGCCCCACCAGCGTCAGCGCCGCGAACACCACCATGATGCCCTGGGCAAAGTTGAAAATCCGGCTTGAGCGGAAGATCAGCACGAACCCCAGCGCGATCAGCGCATAGAGGATGCCGGACACCAGCCCCTCCCACAGCACCTGAAGCAGGAAATCCGGGGCCTGCCACATGTCCACGAAGGGATTGATGAAGATGTCGTTCAGCATGTCCGGCTCCTCAGCTCGTCATGGCCGCGCATTGGGGATCGCGCGGAGAGAGTTGAATGGTGAAATGGGCATAGGTTGTCTGTGTCATGCTCGACAGGCGGAACTCTTGCCCGTCCCAGGCGCAGCCACGATAGACATCCGGCGGCAGGATCTGGTCTTCGTCGCGAAACTCCAGCCGCCCCTTGGCAAGGTCGGCCAGGGTTTCGCGCAACACCTGCCCGCGCCGGTCGTTTCCGGGAATCTTCGCGGCATAGGACAGCGAACAAATCCAATCCACCGCCTGCGGTCTCCGGATCGGATCCCGCACCGAAATCTCGATGCCCCGGGGATGCCGGAAGAGGTCTTTTCGCCCGGCAGCCACCGGGGTCCACCCGGACGCCGCAAGAGTGTCGGTGGTGCCTGTTTCGACGACATCGAGACAGGCCAGCAAGGCCGCGCGCCAGTCGTCGCGCCCCCCGGCCGCCAAGGCGCCCCCGGGCGCCAGTGACAGCACGAGCCACAAACTGCACGCCGCGAGAAGCCGCAGCGCCCTGCCACGCGCCTCGTGGCCAGCGTGGAGGTCCCGGGTCAGGCCCGGGACTGCGTCGGTCCCGCCCCTCAATGCGGCACCCCCAGATAGGCGTCGATCACGTCCTGGTTGCCCCGCACCTCATCCGGCGTGCCATCGCCGATCTTCTTGCCGTAATCCATCACCACGACCCGGTCCGACAGATCCATGACCACCCCCATGTCGTGCTCGATCAGGCAGATCGTGGTGCCGAACTCGTCGTTCACATCGAGGATGAAGCGGCTCATGTCCTCCTTCTCCTCCACGTTCATGCCCGCCATCGGCTCGTCCAGCAGCAGGATCGACGGCTCCGCCGCCAGCGCCCGCGCCAGTTCCACCCGCTTCTTCAACCCGTAAGGCAGACGGCCCACCGGCGTCTTGCGGATCGCCTGGATCTCCAGAAAGTCGATCACCCGCTCCACTTTCTCGCGGTTGGCCAGTTCCTCGTCCTGCGCAAAACCCTTCCAGATCGCCTGCTGAAAGACATTGGCCTTCATATGGGTCAGCCGCCCGGTCATGACGTTGTCCAGCACCGTCATCCCTTCGAACAAGGCGATATTCTGGAACGTCCGCGCAATCCCCATGCGCGCCACCTCGTAAGGCTTCATCGGAGGGCGCTTGGCCCCCTGGTACCAAAGCTCCCCCTCCGAGGGCGTGTAGAACCCGCTGATGATGTTCAGCATCGACGACTTGCCGGCCCCGTTCGGCCCGATGATGGCGCGGATCTCGCCTTCGCGGATGTCGAACGAGATATCGTTGATCGCCACCACCCCGCCGAACCGCAGCGTGATGTTGCGCAACTCCATCAGCACGCCGCCGATCTGGCGGCCATCCGCGGTGGTGTAGCCTTCGGTGTCCTTCACGCGCCGCCCCCTGCTTTCATCTTTCCGGAAATACTCAACGCGACCCCAACCACGGGCGCAGCCGCCGACGCGCCGGGCGCCCCTGCGGGACGGCGGGCGGGGCGATACGCGCCGCAGGCGCGGGAGCGCCGGTCCGCCGTCATTCCGCCGCCACCTTCTGCGCCACCGGCACCACCTTGGCGTCGCGGATCACCAGCGTCGCCTTGATCTGGCCCTTGCGGCCGTCCTCATAGGTCACTTCCGTCTCGGTATAGACCGAGTCCGAGCCGTCATACAAAGCCGTCACCAGATCCGCGAACTTGTCCGAGATCACGTTGCGGCGCACCTTGCGGGTGCGCGTCATCTCGCCATCATCCGCGTCCAGTTCCTTGTGCAGCACCAAAAATCGGTGGATCTGGCAGCCCGACAGCATCTCGTCCTGCGCCACGGAGGCATTCACCTCTTCGATATGCGCCTGGATCGTCTCCAGCACACGCGGGTGCTGCGCCAGTTCCTGGTAGGACGCATAGGCGATGTTGTTGCGCTCGGCCCAGTTGCCCACCGCCGTCAGGTCGATATTGATGAACGCCATACAGCGGTCGCGGCCCGCGCCAAAGACCACCGCCTCCAGGATGTCGGGATAGAATTTCAGCTTGTTCTCGACATATTTGGGCGCAAACATCGCGCCATCCGCCATCTGGCCCACATCCTTGGCGCGGTCGATGATGCGCAGATGCCCCGTGCCTTCCTCGATGAAGCCGGCATCGCCCGTGGCCACCCAGCCCTCGGCATCCTTGGTCGACGCGGTGCTTTCGGGGTTCTTGTAATATTCCACGAACACGCCCGGCGAGCGGTAGAACACCTCGCCGGTCTCGCCGATGCGGATCTCCACCCCCGGGGCCGGCACGCCTACGGTGTCCGAGCGCACCTCGCCATCGGGCTGCACGGTGATGAAGACCGAGGCCTCGGTCTGGCCGTAAAGCTGTTTCAGGTTGATCCCCAGCGCGCGGTAGAAATCGAAGATCTCCGGCCCGATCGCCTCGCCCGCGGTATAGCCCACGCGCACCTTGGAAAAGCCCATGGCGTTCTTGAGCGGCCCGTAGACCAGCACCTCGCCCAGCGCGTATTTCAGCCGGTCCATCGCGCTCACCGGCTTGCCGTCGAGGATCTTCGGGCCGACGGCGCGGGCATGGGCCATGAAATAGTCGAACATCCGCTTCTTGAGCGCGCCGGCATCCTCCATCCGGATCATGATCTGGGTCAGCAACGTCTCGAAGATCCGCGGCGGGGCAAAGTAGTAGCTGGGCGCGATCTCGCGCAGATCGGTGCGCAGGGTTTCCGCCGATTCCGGGCAGTTCACGCAAAAGCCGGTGTAATACCCCTGCCCGATGGAAAAGATGAAATCCCCCACCCAGGCCATGGGCAGATAGGCCAGCACCGCGTCGTCGCGCCGGATGCCGTCAAACTCGGATGCGGATTTCGCCGATTCGATGATGTTGCGGTTCGACAGCACCACGCCCTTTGGCTTGCCGGTGGTGCCCGAGGTGTAGAGCATCACGCAGGTGTCGTCATAGGTCAGCGCGTCGCGGCGGCGGTTCAGTTCGTTGATCAGCTCGTCATACGCCGCCCGGCCCTGTGCCTGGACATGGCTGTATTCGTGCAACCGCGTGTGGTCGTATTTCCGCATGCCGCGCGGGTCGAGATAGATCAGGTGTTCGAACTGGTGCAGGTCGTCCTGAATCTCGATGACCTTGTCGACCTGCTCCTGGTCGGCGGCAATGATGAAGCGCGCGCCGCAATGGCCCAGCACGTATTCCATCTCTTCGGCCACCGCGTCCTGGTAGAGAGGCACCGGCACCGCGCCCACCATCTGCGCCGACACCATCGCCCAATACAGGTAAGGCCGGTTGCGCCCGATGATGGCGATGTGATCGCCCCTGGCCACGCCCATGTTGATCAGGCCCAGCGCCAGCGCCTCGATTTCCTGTTCGGTCTCGGCCCAGGTCCAGCTTTGCCAGATGCCGAATTCCTTTTCGCGATAGGCAGGACAGCCGGCAAACTCAGTCGCATTGCGCCGCAACAATTCGGGAATCGAACGCAGACCCGCTGCGCCTTCGGCCATGTTCGCCACGTCATATCCTCCCAAGCGCCGGTTATTTTCCGAGCCTGCGGGTGACTTTAACGCCTGCGGCGCGCTTGTCACCCGTTTTGCTTGGGCCGATATTTGAACGAGCGTTCATAAAAGTCAACGGATTCGCAACAAAGTTGCGGGCCGTGCGGCGAACCACCTATTTCAGGCAGCGGTAGAGGTCGGCGCCGAAGCCGTCGCCGTCCATCGCCGACTCGGCCACCATCTTGTCATTGGTGGCCTCGATCAGGTCCTCGTTCTGCAGCGTACGCTCTTGTTCGCGCAGGTTGTTGAAGACGGTGATGAACCCGACCCGCTTGCGCGACAGGCGGGTGCGCAGGTTCAGATGTGACTGGCGCATTGCCGTGATCAGCCTGATCCGGGTGGCGTAGTCGCCCGCTTCGGCCCGCGCCGCACCGCCATCAAGCGCGGCCTTGGCCGCCATGCACAGCGAATCCTGCGCCGCCAGGCGGAACGCCCGCGCCATTTCCGCGGGATTGACGTATTTGATGCCCTCGTTGACACCCAGCGCCCAGAGAATGCGCCGCGCCGTCAGCTCCGCCGCATCCTTGGCCTGTTCGCCCAGCGCAATCCCCAAGGCCGCCGAGATGACAAAACCGTTGGCGGCGTGATTGGCCTGATCCAGCTGGATCGCCAGCGCGCTGTACTGCCGTTCCAACGCGAAATTGACGCGCACGAGTTTTTCAAGATCGAAGTCCAGCAGCGCATCGCCGGAAAAGGCAATCGTCTCCGTGTCGTCGGGTGCGGCGCTGTTGGCAAGGGTGACCGTGCGGGTCGAATAGCGGTCCGGCGGGCGGATTTCACAGGCGGACAGGGCCAGAACGGCCAGGATCGGAAAAAGAAATGTAAAGCGCATGGTCTCCCCCAGGATGCAAGATGCGCTCGAAATGCCTCATGTTATTGGGGTGGGATTGGAGCGTCTGCACGCAATAAGGGCAAGGTTGCGGCCCGAGTCCGGGCGACTCACCGACATGCTGTCGCCCATCGGCAACAATTCGCCGAACCGCAGGCCAAAGGTCAGTTCAGCAGCTGGTGGACCAGGGGCAGCACGCTTGCGGCCAGCACGCCCACCACCGCGCCGATGCCAAAGCGGATCAGCGGCGCGCCCAGCCGTGGCCCGGCCCAGCCCAGCGCCCCGCAGACCAGCGCATAAAACAGCAGCGTGACCGGATCCATGGCAATCCCCTTCCGACAATCGCCGCCAGCCTACGCCGAATCGTCCCGCGGCAGAAGCCCGCCGCGCACAGCTAGGGGCAGCACGCCCCCGCGGCCTGCGCGCAAAAGCACGCCGCCGCCACCGCCCGGTCGGCCCGCGCCAGCGCCACGTCCAGACTGGCGCGGACATGGCGCAGTTCGGCGGTCTCGCCCCGGGCCACAAGACAGTCATGCAGACCCTTCAGCGCCCAGACATTGTCCGGGTGCACCTGCGCCCGCGGCAGGGTGCCGCCCAGCCCAAGATCCTCGCGGAACGCCGCCTCGGCCTCGGTCACATGACCCTGTTCCAGCAGCAGCGCCCCCAGAGCGTGGCGCGATGGCTGCATCCAGCCCCAGGGCTCGTCATAGGGCAGTGCGTCCTCCAGCGCGACGCAGCGGCGCAATTCGGTAAAAGCCGCGTCGAACGCGCCCTTGCGATACAGGATTTCGCCCCGTGCCATGTGCCGTGCGATCTCCAGCAGGTCGACGATGCGCACGTTGTGCGACAACCGCGACTCCGGCACACGGTCGCAGGCCGCGAGGAACTGCGCCTCGGCCTCCTCGGCCTCGGCCACCCGGCCCAGGGCGGCAAAGGCCACCGCGCGGGCATAGAGGATGAACGCGGTCCTGGTGCAGTACAGCGCCTGATCCTCGGGCAGGGGCATCGCGATCGCTTCGTCCCACAAGCCGAACCGCACCAGCAGATGCGGCTCGAACGCCAGGTAGGATTCGAAGAAATCCGCCATCGGCGGGCTTTCGATGCGCAAAAGCGCCTCGGGCGTCGTGTCGGCCAGTCCGCGCAGCGCCCGCCGCGCCGGCTCCAGCTGGCCCAGGAACATCGCGCCATAGGCGACAAAGTGGTAATTGTGCTGGCGATAGCCGGTGTACAGGTTGAACGCGCCTTCCCGCTGATAATAGATCAGGTCTGCCGTCACCGCGTTTTCGTTCCACAGAACGACATCGTGATAGGCCCCGACCTGCACGTCGATATGGGTGGGCATGTGCACAAGGTGGCCGGCATCCGGCACCAGCCGCCGCAGCACGTCGCCCTGGCGCAGCGCCTGTTCGGGCATGGGCGACATCTCCATCAGATGGACATGCAGATGCAGAAGGCCGGGATGCGCCCAGGCTTCGGGATCGGTGTCAAAGGCCTCGTCCAGCAGGCGGCGGCAGGCCTCGGTGTCGGCCCCGTCTGCCGGGGCCCCGGTCTGCAGGTCCCACATCTGCCAGGGCGTGCGCTGCATCATCGCCTCGACCGTCACGGAACGGATGTCGCGACTGTCGGGATGCGCCGCCTGCACCGCGCGCATGGACGCGGCAAAGCCGTCGTCCCACGCCGCCATGTCGGCCACATCCTCCGGCGGCTCGGCCTGCGGATAGCGTGCGGCCAGCGCGCCGATCAGCGCGCGTTCATCGGCGCGAACCGCATCGGCCCGGGCCCGCGCAAGGGCCGCCTGCGTCGCGGAAAAGGCCCGCGCCAGCGCCTCGGCCCGGCCGGTCTCGTCGAACCGCGGCCACGGCATGTTGTAGTTGGGCCCCACCGCATAGGCGATGCCCCAATGCGCCATGGCGCAATCCGGATCCGCCTCCAGCGCCCGCTCGAAACAGCGGATCGCCTCGTCGTGGTTGAAGCCGTAGACCCAGACCAGCCCGCGGTCGAACCAGAGCTGTGCCGCGTCCGAAGAGGTGGTCACCGGGCAGTGATGGGATCCCAGATCATAGGGGTACATGCGGCGCTCCTCCTGTCGGTCATGCGCAGGATAACGCAAACGGGCCGCCCGTGTTTACCCCGCAATCCGTGTCACCGCCCGCGCCAGCACGTCAAGCCCGGTCAGCAGGTCCGCCTCGGCAGTGTCCTCGCCGAACGCATGGCTGATCCCGCCGATGGAGGGCACGAACAGCATCGCCGCCGGCATCAGCTGCGCCACGTTCGAGGCATCGTGCAGCGCGCCCGACGGCATCTGCCGCCAGCGCCCCGGGGCCACCGCCTCGGCCGCGCCCGCCAGCGCGTCGCGCAGACCGGCATCCATCGGAACCGGGTCGATCCCCAGCATCTCGCCGAACGCCACCGTCAGCCCGCGCTCTGCCGCCACCGCCTGCGCGGTGTCGCGGATCACCTGTTCCATGCGGGCCAGCCGGTCGGCATCGCCGTCGCGCCACTGCATCGAGAACACCGCCCGCCCCGGCACGATGGAATGCGCATCCGGGTGCAGCCGGACATGGCCGATGGTCCAGACCGTGGCCGGGGTGACGACGTTGCGCAGCCGGTCGTTCAGCGCGCTGTTGAAGGCCGACAGCGCCTGGAACGCGTCGCGGCGCAGCGCCATCGGTGTGGTGCCGGCGTGGTTCTGTTCGCCCTGGTAGGTGATCACCATGTCGCGGATGCCCACGATGGCCTCGACCACGCCCACCGCCTCTCCGGTGCCGTCCAGCACCGGGCCCTGTTCGATATGCATCTCGACATAACCGTGAAAGCGCGCGGGATCGACCCAGTCGCCCAGCCGCGCGCCCATCGCCGCGCGGGCCTCGGCCAGGGTCTGCCCGCCGCTGTCGGTCAGCGCGGCAAAGCTGTCGCGCGGGCGCAACCCGGCCCAGGCCGCGCTGCCGGTGGTCACGCCAAAGCGCCCCTCCTCATCCTGGAACGACACGACCGACACCGGCGGCCCGCCCGCCTCCTGCGCCGCGCGGGCCACTTCCAACCCCGCGATCACGCCCAGCGCACCATCGAGCCATCCGCCCTCTGGCTGGCTGTCGGAATGCGAGCCCAGAAGCAGCGAGCGCCCCTCGGCCAGGCCAAAGACCGAGCCCATCGGGTCGGTCTGTACCGCCAGCCCGGCCTCCTGCATCCGCCCGGCCAGCCAGTCGCGCGCGGCGATGTCGGCCTCGGAATAGGCCGGACGCACCACGCCCTTGCCGACACCGGACGCACCGAACTGCCTCAGCCGGTGCAGATCCTCCAGAAATCGCGCGCCGTTCACCTGCATGCCGGGTCTCCTGTCTGGTTCCGAATGTGTGTCCGGCCGAACCTTGCACGATTGGCGCGGGGCGTCGACCGGGGGGTGTTTATGACCAGGCCCTTGGCGGATCGCCGGGCGCGGACTGGCCAAAGCGGTTCTCCCGGTGCCATCGCATGTTCTGCGGATGCGGCCAGTCGCGCCGGTCCCGCGGCAGGAAAAGCCGCCGGTCCGGGCGGATCAGCCGATCCGACACGTCGCGCGGCACCTTGTTGTCCGACACGAGGATACGGACATCGTCCGGTTTGGCAGGATCCGGCAGATCGAGCGCGATCAGCCCTCTGTCGAACATCCAGTGCAGCGTACCCGACAGCGCAAGGCCGTTGCGCACGCTGTCACTGCCGCCATCCGCCACCGGGATGATATGCGCCGCCTGAACCTCGGGCCGCCCGCCGCCATTGCGCAGTTCAAGACCAGAGACGGCGCAGCGATAGCCATAGGCCTCGCGCACCCTGCGCCGGAATGCCACGTCGCGATAGGCCCGCCGCGACAGCCGTTCGATCACCGCGCGGGGTGAAGGGGCCTGCCACGCCGCCTGTGCCTCGGCGAAACCGGGCGGAACCGGCGTACCCACACCGGACGCATAGCGCCGCGCCTCGACCTCCTCCAGATCGCCAGGCAGGCCCATGTCGACGATGCGGGCAAACTCGGCGTCGGGAAGACGGCGCACCGCCAGTTGCTGCGCTCCGCCTTTCTTGGGCGTGCCGTCCGGCTCTCGCAGTGCCGCCTCAAGCGGACTACCGTCCTTGAGTCGAGGAACGAACCAGTCGAATTCCAGGTAGGAATGCGGTGCGATCAGTGCCCACCACATGCCGTTACCGCTGGGGCTTTCGACGAATTCGGCCACGCGCGCCACGGCAAAGTAGCCGCGCGGCCCGGCCTTGACCGGTTCGTAATACACGATCCAGTCGCCAACGGCCTCGCGAACTGCCTTCAGATAGGTCCTCGGGAACTCGTAACGCGTGTCCGGAGCGTCATCGTAGATCGAATCCGCCCTGTGCAACAAAACCAGCTTCGTCATGCAACCAGCAAGCGCCGCCTCGGAGGAAAAGACAACCCGCTTTCGCCGCCGCCCTCACCGAGGCGGGCTTGCCAGAGCCCGACGAGGGGCCCGGCTGTTACTCCGCCGCCACCTGCGCGCCGTCGACCTTCTCCACCCGCACCGCGGAATACTTGAACTCCGGGATCTTGCCGAACGGGTCCAGCGCCGGGTTGGTCAGGATGTTGGCCGCCGCCTCGACAAAGGCGAAGGGCAGGAACACCATGTCCTCGGCCACCGCGCGGTCGGCGCGGGCCATCACCTCGACCGTGCCGCGCCGCGTGGTCAGGCGCACCAGCCCGCCCGGCTCCACCCCCAGCCGCCGCAGCGTCGCGGGGTGGAGCGAGCAGTTGGCCTCCGGCTCCACCGCGTCCAGCACCGTCGCCCGGCGCGTCATCGAGCCGGTGTGCCAATGCTCCAGCTGCCGTCCGGTGGTCAGGATCATCGGAAAGCTTTCGTCCGGGATCTCGGCCGGCGGCGTCACCCGCGCGGGCGCAAAGCGCGCGCGGCCCGCGCGGCGCGGGAAGCCGTCGCCGAACACCACCGCCTGGCCCGGATCCTCCGGCCCCAGCGTCGGATAGGTCACCGCGTTCTCGCCTTCCAGCCGCTTCCAGGTGATGTGATGCAGCGACCGCATCGACATCTTCATCTCGTCGAAGACCTCGCGCGGGTCGTCGTAATCCCAGTCCAGCCCGACGCGCCGCGCCAGTTGCACCACGATCTCCCAATCCTCGCGCGCCTCGCCCGGCGCATCGACCGCCTTGCGGCCCATCTGAACCTGGCGGTTTGTGTTGGTCACCGTGCCGGTCTTTTCCGGAAAGGCCGAAGCCGGCAGGATCACGTCGGCATAGTTCGCCGTCTCGGTCAGGAAGATGTCCTGCACCACCAGGTGGTCGAGCTGCGCCAGCGCCTTGCGGGCATGGTCCACGTCCGGATCGGACATGGCCGGGTTTTCGCCCAGGATGTACATCCCCTTGATCTCGCCACGATAGACCCGGTCCATGATCTCGACCACGGTCAGGCCCTTCTGTCCGTCGATCTCGGCTCCGCGCCAGATATGGCGGAAAAGCGAGCGGACCTCGTCATCGGTCACGCTTTGGTAGTCGGGCAGGAACATCGGGATCAGCCCCGCATCCGACGCGCCCTGCACGTTGTTCTGGCCGCGCAGCGGGTGCAGCCCGGTGCCGGGACGCCCCACATGCCCGCACAGCAGCGCCAGCGCGATCAGGCAGCGCGCATTGTCGGTGCCGTGGATGTGCTGGCTGACGCCCATGCCCCAGAAGATCATGCCCTTTTCCGCCCGCGCAAAGGTGCGCGCCACCGTGCGGATCACCTCGGGCGTGATCCCGCACAGCTCCGACATGCGTTCCGGCGTGAAGGCGCGGATATGGTCGCGGAACTCGAAGAAGCCTTCGGTGAAGCCCTCGATATACTGCCGGTCATACAGCTTTTCCTCCACGATCACGTTCATGATCGCGTTCAGCAGCGCCACGTCGGTGCCGGGACGGAACTGCAGCATGTGCGCCGCGTGCCGCTTCAGCGCCTGGCCGCGCGGGTCGATCACGATCAATTGCCCGCCGCGCCTGGCGAACTGCTTGAAATAGGTGGCGGCAACCGGGTGGTTCTCGGTCGGGTTGGCGCCGATGACGATGGCCACATCGGCATTCTCGATCTCGTTGAAGGTCGCCGTGACGGCCCCCGAGCCCACGTTCTCCATCAGCGCCGCCACCGACGAGGCGTGGCACAGCCGCGTGCAATGGTCCACGTTGTTGTGGCCAAAGCCCTGGCGGATGAATTTCTGGAACAGGTACGCCTCTTCGTTGGTGCACTTGGCGCTGCCGAAGCCCGCCACCGAGGTGCCGCCATAGTAGGAGCGCAGGTCTGCCAGACCGTGCGCGGCGGCGTCCAGCGCCTCTTCCCAGGTCGCTTCGCGGAAATGTGTCCAGGGGTTGGCGGGATCGACGTTCAGCCCCTTTTCCGGCGCGTCCTCGCGGCGGATCAGCGGCTTGGTCAGGCGGTGCGGGTGGTGGATGTAGTCAAAGCCGAACCGGCCCTTGACACAAAGCCGCCCTTCGTTGGCGGGGCCGTTGATGCCCTCGACATAGACAATCCTGTCGTCCTTGACCTTCAGCGACACCTGGCAGCCGACGCCGCAGAACGGGCAGACCGACTGCACCTCGCGGTCGAACGCCCTGCTGTCGCCCTGCTGCGCGTCGTCCAGCACCGTCGCCGGCATCAGCGCGCCGGTCGGGCAGGCCTGCACGCATTCGCCGCAGGCCACACAGGTGCTGTCGCCCATCGGATCGTCAAGGTCGAAGACCGGGTAGGCATCGTGCCCGCGCCCGGCCATGCCGATCACGTCGTTCACCTGCACCTCGCGGCAGGCGCGCACGCACAGCCCGCACTGGATGCAGGCATCGAGGTTGACGCGCATCGCCACGTGGCTGTCATCCAGCAGCGGGATGCGCTCGGCCTCCAGCGTGGGAAAGCGGCTTTCGGACACACCGTTGGCCTCGGCCATGTCCCACAGATGGGCCGAGCGGTCATGCGCGGCGTCGCGCTCGGGCTGGTCGGCCAGCAAAAGCTCCATCACCATCTTGCGGGCCTGCGTGGCGCGCGGGTTGGCGGTGTGCACGACCATGCCTTCGGACGGTTCGCGGATGCAGGAAGCGGCCAGCGTGCGCTCGCCCTCGATCTCGACCATGCAGGCGCGGCAATTGCCGTCGGGGCGGTAACCGGGTGCGGGCTTGTGGCACAGATGCGGGATCACCAGCCCGCGGCCATGCGCCACCTCCCAGATGGTCATGCCCTTTTCTGCCTCGACCTCCTGGCCGTCGAGTTGAAAGCGGATCGTCTCAGCCATGCGCGCCTCTCCTGGTCCCAGGCCCCTGTTCAGGGCGCAGCATAGGCGGATCGGCGGATTTGGCAGAGACCGTTCCCGACGCCACACGGGTGATTTGCGGCCCCGATGGTTTCCGAAAGCGGACGCGGCGTGCACAAACGGTCCGCCCGGCGCGGGCCTGGCTGTGCAATCCTGCACGCAGACGCCGCAAGAATCACGACTGGTGCGCATGCGGAGAGAGGCCCATTGTCCGGAAAGCCAACCAGACGGAGCCGGAAAGATGACAGCCCACCCCGACATGCGCATCGGTCATGTTCACCTCAAGGTCGCGGATCTCGACCGCGCCATCGCCTTTTATTCCGATGTGATCGGGCTGGAGGTGATGCAGCGCTTCGGCACGCAGGCGGCCTTCCTGTCGGCGGGCGGCTACCACCACCATATCGGCCTGAACACCTGGGAGAGCCTTGGCGGCCCGCGCCCGCCGCGCAACGCGACGGGGCTGTACCACACGGCGTTCCTCTACCCCGACCGCGCCGCCCTGGCGGTGGCGTACCGGCGCGTTCTGGATCATGGCGTGCGGCTGGACGGGGCCGCCGATCACGGCGTGTCCGAGGCGCTCTACTTCTCCGACCCCGATGGCAACGGGATCGAGCTTTACCGCGACCGCGCGCCAGAGGACTGGCCGCGCGACGCGACAGGCGCGCTGCGGATGGTCAATGACCGGCTGGACCTCGACGCGCTGCTGGCCGAGACGCAGGTCACGGCAGGGTAGTGCGCGGCCCGCGGAGCCGGGGCCCCGCATTCTTGCAAAGAATGCGGGCCGAAGTCTTTGAAAGACTTCGGCGCCCGTGGCCGCCGCTGCCCTCTGGACCTGCCGGGGAACTCGCCCTAGCCTGCCTGCAACATCAGGAGGCACCCATGGCGACCGGCACGAACATCCGCACCTATTTCAACGGCGCCTGGCACGATGGCGATGCCATGGTCATCCGCGCTGCCGATCACGGCGCCTGGCTAGGCTCGGGCGTGTTCGACGGCGCGCGCCATGTGGATGGCGTCGCCCCGGATCTCGACGCGCATTGCGCCCGCGTCAACCGCTCGGCCGAGGCGCTGATGCTGACACCCACCGTGTCGACACCCGAGATGGTCGCCATCGTCGAAGAAGGCCTCAGGGCCTATGCCTCCGACGCCGCCGTCTACATCCGCCCGATGTACTGGGGCATCAACGGCGACCCGACCGCCATCGTCCCCCAGCCCGACGCCACCGGCTTTGCCATCTGCCTTGAAGAGATCCCCATGGCACCGCCGACAGCCTCCGTCACCCTGGGCCGCACCCGCTTTCGCCGCCCGGTGATGGAGGATGCGGTGGTCAACGCCAAGGCCGGCTGCCTCTATCCCAACAACGCCCGCATGCTGGCCGAGGTGCGCGCCCGCGGCTTCCAGAACGCGCTGGTGGCCGATGCCATGGGCAACGTGGCCGAAAGCGCCACGGCCAATGTCTTCATGGTCCGCGACGGCGAGGTCTTTACCCCCATCGCCAACGGAACCTTCCTGGCCGGGATCACCCGCGCGCGGCACATGGCCAACATGCGCGCCGACGGCATGGTCGTGCATGAGACGATCCTGAGCTTCGACGATTTCGCCGAGGCCGACGAGGTCTTCCTGTCGGGCAACATGAACAAGGTGACATCCGTGACCGGGTTCGAGGACATCTCCTACCAGTCCGGTCCGGTCACCCGCCGCGTCCGCGAGATGTACTGGGACTGGGCGCATTCCGCGTGACGCCCGAGCGTCTGCGCACGGCCTCCGCCACCGAGCTGGCGGCGCTCTCGGACCTGATGTTTCGCTCCAAGGCGCATTGGGGCTATGATCCGGATTGGCTGGACACGCGCCGCGCCGAGCTGACCCTGACGGCAGAAGCCTTGCGCGATCCCCTTGCGGTGATCCGCGACGGCGACGGCTTTGCCGGGATCGCCGCGCTGCACCGTCATGACGAGGGCTGGCATCTCGACAAGCTCTTCGTCGCCCCCCACCGGATCGGCCAGGGCACCGGGCGCGCGCTGTTCGGCTGGGCGGTCGGGACGGCCCGCGCGCTGGGTGCCCCGCAGCTGCTGATCGACTCCGAGCCGCAGGCCGAAGGCTTCTACCTGCGCATGGGTGCCACCCGGATCGGCGCGGTGCCCTCGCCCCCGCCCGAAGGCCGGGTCCTGCCGCGTCTCGCGCTGGACCTGACGCTCCCCGGGCTGCCAGACGCGTAGGGCGGGGTTCACCCCGCCGCCCCTCCGCCCCCCGTCACACCACTGGACAGCCGCCGCCCCCTCCGCCATGATCGCCGCTCAGGGAGACGGATGATGCGCAAGTTTCTGGTCGTGCTGGATGACAGCCGCGAATGCCTCAACGCCATGCGCTTTGCCGCCATGCGCGCCGCCCGGACCGGCGGCGGCGTGGCGATCCTTTCGGTGATCCCGCCGGACGAGTTCAACCACTGGATCGGCGTCGGCGAGGTGATGCGCGAAGAGGCCCGCGAACGCATCCACGCGCATTTCGAGGTCTTTGCCAAGTGGATGCGCGACAAGCAGGGGGTGGACCCGGAACTGATCGTGCGCGAGGGCGACCCGGTGAACGAGATCCTCGCCCAGGTGCGCGAGGACCCGGATATCGGCGTGCTGGTTCTGGGGGCCGCCTCGGACAAGAAGGGCCCCGGCCCGCTGGTCACCCAGCTGACACGCAATGCAGGCTCGCTGCCCATGCCCATCACCATCGTGCCCGGCGATCTGTCCAAGGAACGGCTCGACGCCATCACCTAAGTACCGATGTCCCGGACATACCGCCTCGCCAGCCGTGAATGGCGGGGCCGTCTTGCGCAGATTGGTCCCAAAGCCCGAGCGTTCCGGGCCTTGCACGGTCACAACGCCCCGGCCACAACGCCAATGACTTCGCACCACGGATGCGTCAGGGGCGGGGTGCCGGATATGCGCCAGATCAAGGCTTGCGCTGGCGGCCCGGGGCAGAATGTCGTCGAAAGGAGCCGCCCATGCCCGCCGCCAGCTGCAAGGCCGACCTTCTGGCCGTCACGGAAAAGGAGTTTGCCAGGTTTCAGGCGCTTTTGGACAAGGTGCCGGAGGCGCTTCGGCTTGTCCCGGATCCCGAGGCCGACGGGACGACGCCGAAGGACATCGTCGGGCACCGCGCAGCCTGGATCGACCTGTTTCTGGGCTGGTACGATAAAGGCCTGACCGGCGCGCCGGTGGCGATGCCGGCACCGGGCTACAAGTGGAACGAGCTGCGCCGTTTCAACGCCGACCTCCGCACCCGCCAGGCCGGGATGGACTGGGCGACGGCGCGCAGCCTGCTGCGCGACAACCATGCGCGGCTTTGCGCCTTCATCGCGGCGCGGGATGACACGGCGCTTTACGGTGCCCCGATGCGGGGCGGCGGCAATGCCTGGCCCCCGGGCCGCTGGGCCGAGGCCGCCGGGCCATCGCATTACCGCTCGGCGGCGAAATACATCCGCGCGCGCCTGCGCGCGGCGGGCTGAGTACAGTTTAGAACCGTTCCAATCCTTGACGCGACCGGGCCCCGCCCGCATATAGGAAAGAGGCCGAGAAAAGGGGCACCCCAGATGTTCATTCAAACCGAATCCACGCCGAATCCGGCAACTCTGAAATTCCTGCCCGGGCTGACCGTGCTGGAGATGGGAACCGCCGATTTCCCCTCTGCCGACGCGGCAGGCGCCTCGCCGCTGGCGCAGCGCCTGTTCGGCGTTCAGGGCGTGACCGGCGTGTTCTTCGGCACCGATTTCGTGACCGTGACCAAGGCCGACGCCGAAGACTGGGACCATCTCAAGCCCGCCCTTCTGGGGGCGATCATGGAGCATTTCCAGTCCGGCGCGCCGGTCATGGCCGACGGGGCCGAGCGGTCTTCGGGCCATGCCGACCATGACGGCGAGGATGCCGAAGTGGTGGGCCAGATCAAGGAACTGCTGGACAGCCGCGTGCGTCCCGCCGTGGCGCAGGATGGCGGCGACATCACCTTCCACGGCTTTGACCGCGGCGTGGTCTACCTGCACATGCAGGGGGCCTGCGCCGGATGCCCGTCCTCGACGCTGACGCTCAAGATGGGCATCGAGAACCTGCTGCGCCACTACATCCCCGAAGTGACCGAGGTCCGCCCGGTTGCGGTCTGAGCCCCGGGTTCTGGCCTTTGATACATCGGCGGCGCATTGCGCCGCCGCAGTGCTGCAGGGCGACGATGTTCTTGCGGCGCACAGCGAAGACATGGCCCGCGGCCAGGCCGAACGGCTGATGCCCCTGCTGGACGAGGTGCTGGCGCAGGCGGGTCTGGGCTGGCGCGATCTGGATCGCATCGGCGCGGGCATCGGCCCGGGCAACTTCACCGGCATCCGCATCTCGGTCGCGGCGGCGCGCGGGCTGGCGCTCGGGCTGGGCATACCGGCCATCGGCGTGACCGGGTTCGACGCCGTCGCGGCGGCAGAGCGCGGCCCGGGCACGGTCTGCATCCCCGCCCCGCGCGGTCAGGTCTATCTGCGCGACCCGCAGACCGGCACGCCCAGGCTGGCCGATGCGGCAGACCTGGCAGGCCTCACGCTTCTGACCCCGCAGGCCGGGACCATCGCCCTGGGCATCGCCCGGGTCGCCGCCACGCGTGCGCCCGGCCCGCGCCCCGCGCCGCTTTACATCAAGCCCGCCGACGCCGCGCCTTCCAGCGATCTGCCGCCGGTGATCCTCGACGCATGACACCCGATGCCCTGGCGGCGCTGTGCACGCGCGCCTATCGCCACATGACCCCGTGGACCGCGGCGCAGTTCGCCGCGACGCTGGCGCGGCCGCACGCGTTGCTGCACGCCACGCCGCATGCCTTCGTGCTGGGCCTCGTGATTGCGGACGAGGCGGACATCCTCGCACTGGCCGCCGATCCCGACCGCCAGCGGAAAGGAGAGGCCAGCCGCGCGCTGGCGGCGTTTCACGCCGAGGCGCAGGGCCGCGGGGCCACGCAGGTGGTGCTGGAGGTGGCCGCGCGCAACGCCCCGGCCCGGGCGTTCTATGACCGGCACGGCTATGGCCGCACCGGCCTGCGCCGCGGCTATTACCGCCTGCCCGACGGCACAAGTGATGACGCCTTGATCCTTGGCCGTGCGTTGCCCTAGCGGCATCGCGCGCCACGCCAAAAACGTATTGACCCACCGCCCCCCCTGCGGCTTGATGAACGCCACCACAAAAAGGGGCCGATGCGCCCCGCATACACCTGGGAGCACAGCCATGACCTTCATGCAAAAGACCCTCGGCAGCGTTGCCGCCCTAGCCCTTGGCGCCGGGGCCGCGATGGCCGATCCGGCCCTGATCTACGATCTGGGCGGCAAGTTCGACAAATCCTTCAACGAAGCCGCCTTCAACGGGGCCGAGCGTTGGGCCGCGGAAACCGGCGGCAGTTTCCGCGACATCGAGCTGCAGTCCGAAGCCCAGCGCGAACAGGCGCTGCGCCGCTTTGCCGAAGCGGGCTTCAACCCGGTTGTGACCACCGGCTTTTCCATGTCCACCCCCATCGCCAATGTCGCCGCCGACTATCCGGACACCAAGTTCGTGACCATCGACGGCTTTGTCGATCCGGGTGAGCATCCCAACGTGCTGTCGATCCTGTTCAAGGAGCACGAAGGCTCGTACCTTGTGGGCATGATGGCCGCGATGGCGTCGGACTCGGGCACCGTGGGCTTTGTCGGTGGCATGGACATCCCGCTGATCCGCAAGTTCGCCTGCGGCTATGCCCAGGGCGTGATGGCCGTGAACGCTGACGCCACCGTGATCGCCAACATGACCGGCACCACGCCGGCGGCCTGGAACGACCCGACCAAGGGCGGCGAGCTGGCCAAGGCGCAGATCAGCCAGGGCGCGGACGTGATCTATGCCGCCGCCGGCGGCACGGGCCTGGGTGTGCTGCAGACCGCTGCCGACGAGGGCATCAAGTCCATCGGCGTCGACAGCAACCAGAACTACCTGCACCCGGGTTCGGTGCTGACCTCGATGCTCAAGCGCGTCGACGTGGCGGTGTTCGACGCCATGACCGCGGGCGGCGATCTTGAGACCGGCGTTCAGGTGCTGGGCCTGGCCGAAGAGGGCGTGGGCTATGCGCTGGACGAGAACAATGCCGAGCTGGTGAGTTCGGACATGCAGGCCGCCGTGGACGCCGCCCGCGCGCAGATCATCGCGGGTGAACTGATGGTGCACGACTATACCAGCGACGACAGCTGCCCGGCGCTGAACTTCTGATCCGGCGCGGCCCTTGCGCCGCCCGTCCCCGACCTTGGACCCCGCCCTTGCCGGCGGGGTCTTTCGTTCGGGGCCGGGGTGTCGCGTGACACCGCCGCGACCTCTGGCCAGGGTGGGTCGGACGACCCACCCTGCGGGTCCGGCGCCTACTGCAGCGCCGCGCGGACCGCGGCCATGGCGTCGCCGCCATCGCGTGTGGTCACGCCGTCCAGCCAGCCGTCCAGCACGTCGGCATTGGCGGCCAGCCAGGCCCTGGCGGCATCCGCCGGGTCTTCGCCGCCATCGAGAATCGCACCCATGATCTCGTTTTCCATGGCCAGCGAGAATTCGAGATTGTTCAGCAGCGCGCCGACATTCGGGCAATCGGCGACAAAGCCTGCCCTTGTGTTGGTGTAGACCGTGGCCCCGCCCAGATCGGGGCCGAAATAGTCGTCACCCCCGGTGAGATAGGTCAGGTCGTAATTGGCGTTCATCGGGTGCGGCTCCCACGCCAGGAACACCACGGGTTCGTCACGCGACACCGCGCGGCCGACCTGCGCCAGCATCCCCTGTTCGGAGCTTTCCTTGACCTCGAAATCCTTGAGGCCGAAGGCGTTGGCGTCGATCATGTCCATGATCAGGCGGTTGCCGTCATTGCCCGGCTCGATGCCGTAGATCGTTTCGTCGAGCGCGTCGGCCTGCGCCGCGATGTCGGCGAAATCTGCAATCCCCAGCGCCGCTCCGGCGGCATTGGTGGCCAGCGTGTACTTTGCGCCCATGAGATTGGCGCGCACGGTGTCGACGGTGCCGGCCTCGCGATAGGGCGCGATGTCGGCCTCCATCGTGGGCATCCAGTTGCCCAGGAACACGTCGATATCGCCCGCGGCCATCGAGGTATAGGTCACCGGCACCGACAGCACCTTGATGTCGGTCTGATAGCCCAGCGCGTCGAGCACCAGCGTGGTGGCCGCGGTGGTGGCGGTGATGTCGGTCCAGCCCACGTCGGAGAAGGTGATGGTGTCGCACTCGGCCAGCGCGGTGCCCGCGGCAAGGCACAGGGCCAGGCTGGAGGTGAGGGTCTTGGTCATGGTCGTCTCCCTGTTTGTCTGTGGCCGAGTGAACGCGGAATGTGCCCGTATTGCAACCGTCGCGGCGCGTGGCCAGCGCTGCTCCGGGGGTATTTGGACCAAGAAGAAGACAGGGGGTGTCGCGTCGCCCTGCCCTCTGTGCCAGACTGGCGGGGAATGGGCTGGTTGTGGGCATGGAGGCCAAGGATGGCGGAGCTGGAACGGCGGATCGCGGCGGGGCGCGGGGACGAGGCGGCGGATATCGTGCTGCGCGGGGGACGGGTGCTGGACCTTGTCACCGGCGAGATGCTGGAGGGGGACGTGGCCATCGTCGGCGACACGATCGTGGGCGTGATGGCGCGCTACGAAGCGGCGCGCGTGATCGACGTGGCGGGCGCGGTTCTGGTGCCGGGCTTTGTCGACACGCATCTGCACATCGAAAGCTCGCTGGTCACACCGTTCGAGTTCGACCGCTGCGTGACGCCGCGGGGCGTGACCACGGCGATCTGCGATCCGCACGAGATCGCGAACGTGGTGGGGGAAGCGGGCGTGCGGTATTTCCAGGAGGCCTCGCGCCATACGCTGATGGACATCCGGGTGCAGCTGTCCTCCTGCGTGCCGTCGACGCATATGGAGACGGCGGGGGCCACGCTGGAGGCGGCGGAGATCGCCGCACTGACGGGGCATCCGTCGGGACTCGGGCTGGCGGAGTTCATGAACTATCCCGGCGTGATCCATCGCGATCCGGGCTGCATGGCGAAGCTGCGGCTCTTTGCGGGCGGGCATGTGGACGGCCATTGCCCGCTGCTGTCGGGGCGGGATCTGAACGCCTATATCGCGGCAGGCATCCGCACCGAACACGAGGCGACAAGCGCGGCGGAGGCGCGCGAGAAGCTGCAGAAGGGGATGCGGGTGCTGATCCGCGAAGGCTCTGTCTCCAAGGATCTCGCCGCGCTGCAGCCGCTGCTGACGGAGCGGACCGCGCCCTATATGTGCCTGTGCACGGATGACCGGAACCCGCTGGATATCGGCGAGCACGGGCATCTCGACTACATGATCCGCGAGCTGATCCGGCTGGGCACGCCGCCGCTGGCGGCCTATCGCGCGGCGAGCCTGTCGGCGGCAGAGGCGTTCGGGCTGAAGGATCGCGGGCAGATCGCGCCGGGCAAGCGGGCCGATATCGTCGTGCTGGACAACCTTGAGGCGTGCCGCGCGCGGATGGTGCTGGCGCAGGGCGTCGTGGTGGACGACGCGGCCTTTGCCGCGCGCGGGCATGTGGCCCCGGTTGGGCGCGGGTCGGTCAAGGCGCCGCGGGTGACCCCCGAGCAGTTCCGCGCCCGCGACAACCGGGTGGACACCGACGTGATCGGCATCCGCGAAGGCCAGATCCTGACCGATCACCTGCACGAGGAGATCGCCATCACCGATGGCGACAAGCGCCCGGACGTGGCGCGCGACCTGGTCCGCATCGCGGTGGTGGAGCGGCACGGCAAGAACGGCAACATCGCCTGCGGGTTCGTGAAGGGCTTTGGCCTGCAGGACGGGGCCATCGCCTCGACCGTCTGTCACGATCACCACAACATCGCCGTGGTGGGGGTTAATTATGACGACATGGCGCTGGCCGCGAACCGGCTGTCGGAGATCGAGGGCGGGTTCGTCGTGGCGCGGGGCGGCGCGGTGCTGGCGGAGCTGGCGCTGCCGGTGGCGGGGCTGATGTCGGAAGAACCGTTCGAGACGGTGCATGACCGGCTGGTGGACCTGCGCGCCGCGGCAAAATCGCTGGGCGTGACGCTGGAGGAGCCGTTCCTTCAACTGGCCTTCCTGGCGCTTCCGGTGATCCCGGCGCTGAAGATCACCGACCGGGGCATGGTGGACGTGAAGCGCTTCGAGATCATCGGCTGACGCCCCCTGAACCCGTGAGGCGAGGGGTATCGTCACCGCACGCACTGGACGTGACAACGGCGCGGCCCCTTGGACGCCGCCGCGTTCCCTCTCCTCTCGGGGGAGAGGGTCAGGGTGAGGGGGCTGCAACAGCCCGCGCTACAGCCGGTCCAGAAGCGCCTGGGTCGGCCAGGCATCGGCGGGCAGGCCCAGTTCGCGCTGCACCTCGCGCACCGCGTTGCGCGTGCCCGCGCCCAGGATGCCGTCGATCTCGCCCACGTCAAAGCCGCGCGCGGCAAGCTTGCGCTGCAGCTCTTTCATCCGGTCGCCCTCCAGCCCCGGCGCAGGATTGCCCGCGTCGTAGACCGATGCGCCCTCCAGCCGCGTGCCGAAATAGGCCGCGGTCAGCACATAGGTGAAACTCTGGTTCCATTCGAAATAGACGCGGAAGTTCGGATAGGCGATGAAGGCCGGCCCGCCGCGGCCCTGCGGCACGAGGATCGAGGCCATCAGCCGCCCGTCATCCAGCCGCCCCTCGCGGGCACGCACGCCCAGCTGTTCCCAGTCGGCCACCGTCTTTTCCACGTGCAGCCCGGCCTCGTACCAGTCGAAATCCTCGGGCAGGCGCACCTCCTGCAGCCACGGCTCGCCATGGCGCCAGCCCAGATGCGACAGCATCCTGGCCCCCGACAAAAGCGCGTCGGGCGCAGAGGTCTTGAGCGTCACATGCCCGTCGCCATCGCCGTCCACCCCGTTTTCCAGGATGTCCTTGGGCAGCATCTGCACCATGCCGATCTCGCCCGCCCAGGCGCCGGTGGTGGTGGCGGGGTCGAAATCGCCGGCCTCGTACAGCGCCAGCGCGGCAAAGATCTGCGGGCGGAAGATCTCGGGCCGGCGGCAATCATGCGCCAGCGTCACCAGCGCGTTGGCGGTGTTGAAATCGCCCTGGAACGCGCCGAAATCGGTCTCGAACGCCCAGAAGGCCAGAAGCACGCCGCGGGCGATGCCGTACTCGCGCTCGATCCGGTCGAACACCGCGTCCCAGGTGCGGGCCATCTGCCGCCCCTTGTCCAGCCGGTGCTGGCTGATCAGCTTGCGCGAGAAGGTGATGAACGGGTCCTGAAAGATGCCCTGCCGCCGGTCTGCGCGCAGCACCGAATCGCTTTGGGTGATCCCTGCGAAAAACCGCTCTGCTGCGGCCTGGTCATGCCCGCGCGCCACGGCCTCGGCCTGAAGATCCCGGACAAAGCCGGAAAAACTCCCCCCGCAGGGCACGTCCTGCGCGCCGGCCTGAACGGCCGCGGCCAGCGCCGCGGCGCCGAAAAACATCATCCGTCGCATTCTGTCTCCATCCGTCCTGTTCGGGCGCGAGGTTACCCGATGCGCGGCCCACGGCAACCCGGCGCAGCGGCGGAAAAGCGCTGAAATCAACCAAGCGTTAATGCCTGTTAACGAATTGTTCAGACTCATCTACGAAATACAAAGCGGGGTCGGTCACGTTTACATTTATGCGGTCGTGGAGGTGCACATGAACGTGCTCATAGTCGAAAGCCGTATCGAGCTGGCCGGGCTCTGGCAACGTCACCTGGAACGGTTGGGCGCGGTGGTGCGGATCGCGCAGGACGAGGACAGCGCCACGGCGCTGCTGCGCGAATGCAGTTTTCAGATCCTCGTGCTTGACCTTGTGCTGGACAGCGGCAGCGCGCTGGCCGTGGCGGACATGGCGCAGTTCTGCCAGCCCGACGCGCGGGTGATCTTTGTGACCAATACCAGCTTCTTCTCCGACGGCTCGATCTTTCGCCATTGCGCCAATGCCTGCGCCTTCATGCCCAGCGCCACCGAACCCGGCGACCTTGCCGCCGTGGTGGAGCATTACGGCCAGGCCAGCTGAAGGCGCCTAACCGGCGAAGGGACTGCGCCGGTCACACCCAGGCACAGTCCGGAGGCTAACCGCGCCCGTGCGGCGCGGTGAAGTCCGGCTCGGGTCCGATGGGCACGATCCGGTGCGGATTGATGCTTTCATGACTGTAGTGATAGTGCCGGGTGATATGGCCGAAATGCACCGTCTCGGCCACGCCGGGCCATTGGTAGAGGTCGCGGGTATAGGCCCAGAGATGCGGGTAGTCGACGATCCGCGCCCGGTTGCACTTGAAATGGCCGTGATAGACCTTGTCGAAGCGCACCAGCGTGGTGAACAGCCGCCAGTCGGCTTCGGTCACGCGGTCCCCCACAAGATAGCGCTGGCGGCCCAGCCGCGCGTCGAGCCAGTCCAGCGTGTCGAACAGCGGGTGGACGGCCGCGTCATAGGCCTCTTGCGTGGCGGCAAACCCGGCCTTGTAGACACCGTTGTTGAGCGTGTCGTAGATGCGCGCGTTGACCGCGTCGATCTCGTCACGCAACGGCGCGGGCCAGTAATCGTCGGTATTGCCGGTCAGCCCGTCGAAGGCAGAGTTGAACATGCGGATGATCTCGGCGCTTTCGTTCGACACGATGGTGCCCTGCGCCTTGTCCCACAGCACCGGCACCGTCACCCGGCCCGAGGCCCCGGGATCGGCCCTGAGGTAGATGTCGCGCAGGAAGGGCAGGCCGAACAGGTCGTCCCCCGTCGCCCCGTCATCATCGGTCTCGAAGGTCCAGCCGTCCTCCAGCATGTCGGGATGCACCGCGCTGACCCCGATCAGATCGCGCAGCCCCTTGAGCGCGCGGAAGATCAGCGTGCGATGC
This sequence comes from Alphaproteobacteria bacterium, assembly GCA_030425925.1. Classification (GTDB taxonomy): domain Bacteria; phylum Pseudomonadota; class Alphaproteobacteria; order Rhodobacterales; family Rhodobacteraceae; genus JAUHZO01. Next base: position 73,519 of record JAUHZO010000001.1, read on the forward strand.
GCCCAGGGGCAGGCATGGGACACGTAGAGGTGATAGCGCCCGGCCTCGGCGGCGAACCCGCCCTTGCCCGACGGGCCCGGAGTGCCGTCGGGGGTGATCCAGTTGCGGTAGCGCGACGTGCTGCGCACGAAGGCGCCGCCGGTTTTTGCGGTGTCGAGCGCGGCGGTCTGCCACTGCCCGTCCAGAAGATGGCCCATGATGTGCTCCGTTATGCGATACCTGTCAGGTAGCGGCGAACCGCCCGCACCCCAACCGGGACAGGCGCGCAGCCCCTCTTGCACAGGCGCACAGGTTCGGGGCCGGGGCCCTACTTGCGGATATAGGTCTTCCAGACCCAGATCAGCAGCATGGCCCCCAGCACGGCCCCCACCAGCCCGCCGATGGCGCCCAGAAAGGCCAGCGCGAACCGCAACAGCAGCCCGCCGATCAGCGCGCCGCCAATGCCGATGGCGATGGTCTCGACGATGCCGGTCTCCATGTTCATCAGCCGCGTCGCCAGAAATCCGGCGGCGGCCCCGATGATGATCAGCCAGACAATGCCCATGTCCTACCTCTTGCGCCAATGGGTGGGGACGATGACCAGCGCGCCGACAGAGGCGGCGATGGCGTTCAGCCCCGGCGAGCGGAAGCCTAACCCGAACATCAGCTGCACGAAATAGGCAAGGAACGCGCCGCCGATGCAGATGATCAGGCTGGGCAGGATGCCGTTGCGGGTAAAGCCCGAGCGTTCCGAGGCATAGCCGACGATGCCCGCGATCACCACGGTGCCGATCAGGGTGGGGAACATGGCCTATCCTCCCAGTTGCGTGCCGGCGGGAACGGCAAAGCCCCGCAGAAAGGTCTGCGTGTCCTGCGCGCCCTTGCCCGCCCGCTGTGCCTTTGTGACCTGAACCGCCCCCTGGCCGCAAGCCACCGTCAGCGCCTCGTCCAGCACCTGCCCGGGCGGACCGGAGCCCTCGGCCAGGCGCGCGCCCAGGAGCTTGATGCGCTCGCCGCGCAGTTCGGTCCAGGCGCCGGGAAAGGGGGACAGGCCGCGGATCTGGCGGCTGACGCTGGCGGCGTCCTGCGTCCAGTCCACCGCCGCCTCGGCCTTGTCGATCTTGGCGGCATAGGTCACGCCCTCGTCCGGCTGCGGCTCTGGCGTCAGGTGGTCGAGCCGGTCCAGCGCCTCGACGATCAGCCGCGCGCCCAGCGCGCTCAGCCGGTCATGCAGCGCGCCGGTGGTCTCGTCCGCGCCGATCTCCACCGCCTCGCGCATCAGCACCGGCCCGGTGTCGAGCCCAGCCTCCATCTGCATGATGCAGATGCCGGTTTCCCTGTCGCCCGCCATGATGGCGCGGTGGATCGGCGCGGCCCCGCGCCAGCGCGGCAGAAGCGAGGCGTGGATGTTCAGGCAGCCCCGCCCCGGCGCCGCCAGCACGGCCTGCGGCAGGATCAGCCCGTAGGCCACGACCACCGCCACATCGGCCCCAAGGGCCGAAAAGTCGGCCTGCGCCTCCGCGGTGCGCAAACTGACCGGATGGCGCACGGCAAGGCCCAGCGCCTCGGCCCGTGCATGGACGGGCGTCGGGCGGTCCTTCTTGCCGCGTCCGGCGGGCCGGGGCGGCTGGCTGTAGACGCAGGCGATGTCGTGCCCGGCGGCTACCAGCGCCTCCAGCACCGGCACCGAAAACTCCGGCGTTCCCATGAACACGATCCGCATGCCGCCTGTCCCCGCCCGGATGCCCGGGTCTCCAAATGCCCGCCGCCGGGACGATGTCGATTTTTCCCGAAAAATCGACCCCCGCCCCCACGCGCGCGGAAGATTTTTCGAAAAAATCTTCCGCCCCTGCCCCTAGCCGGCGCGCTTGCGCGCCTTGCGCACCAGCATGTCGCGTTTCACCTTGCTCAGCCGGTCGAAATACATCCGCCCTGCCAGGTGGTCGATCTGGTGCTGCACGCTGGTGGCCCAGAGCCCCTCGAAGCGCCGCCGCACCTTCATCCCGTGATGGTCGACATAGGCCACCTCCACCCGTGCCGGCCGCTCCAGCCGCGCGTAGACGCCCGGCAGGTTGGGGCTCGCCTCCTCGTGGCCGCGCAGCTCGGCGCTGGCCTCGACGATCTCGGGATTGGCCAGCCGCACCGCCTGGCCGCGGGTGTCCGAGGCATCCACCACCGCCAGCCGCAACAACACGCCGATCTGCGGCGCGGCGAGGCCCACGCCCGGCATGGCCTCCATCGTGTCGATCATGTCGTCCCAGAGCGTCAGGATGTCCGGCGTGATCCCGGTCACGTCCGCAGCGGGCGTGCGCAGGCGCTTGTCGGGCCAGGGGATGAACGGGCGGACGGTCATGGCACCGCGTCATAGACCGCCAGCAGCGCCGTGCGCGCCTGCGGATCGAGCCGGTCGAAATGCATCACGCCGTCGAGATGGTCCATCTCGTGCTGGGCGATCACCGCGGCGGCCCCGCTCAGCCGGACCTGCTGCGCCTGCCCGCCCAGATCGGTGAAGGCCATTTCCACCTCGGCGCTGCGCGGCACCTCGGCGGTGACGCCGGGCACCGACAGGCAGCCCTCGGGCCCCACGGCCTGCGCCTCCGACATCTGCACGAAGCGCGGATTGAGACAGGCCAGCGGGGTCATCTCGCCCTGTTTCCAGCCCGCATCCATCACGAACAGCCGCAGGCACTCCCCCACCTGCGGCGCCGCGATCCCGCGGCCCGGCGCGGCGTACATCGTCTCGAACAGGTCCAGCACCAGCGCCTCGACCGTGGCCGGGTCTTCCACCGGCGCGCAGACCGTGCTCAGCCGCGGATCGGGCCAGCGCAGGATCGGACGGATGCTCACGCCTTTTCCCGCGCGCGTTCTTTTTTCAGCTTGACCATCTTGCGCGTGATCATCTGGCGGCGCAGCGGCTTGAGATAGTCGATGAAGAGCTTGCCATCGAGATGGTCGATCTCGTGCTGCACGCAGGTGGCCCAGAGCCCGTCGAAGGTTTCACGCTGCGCGTTGCCGTCGCGGTCCATCCATTCCACGTCGACCACCCGGGGGCGTTCCACGTCGGCATACTGGTCGGGGATCGACAGGCAGCCCTCTTCGTAGACATTGCGCTCGTCCGAGGCAGCGACCACCTGCGGGTTGAACATCACCAGAGGGCGCGGCGCGGCCCCCTCCTCCTTGACGCAATCCAGCACGATCAGCCGGCCCAGCACGCCCACCTGCGGCGCGGCCAGCCCGATGCCCGGTGCGTCATACATCGTCTCCAGCATGTCGTCCGCCAGCGCGCGCAGGTCGTCCGTGATGTCGTCCACCGGCGCGCAGACCTTTTTCAGGCGCGGATCGGGATGCAGAAGGATGGGCCGTTTCATGGCAGGGGATTTAGGCAAATCCCGCGCCGCGCGCAAGCGCCCCCCTTGCACCTGACGCCCCCGCGGCTAACGTCGGGCACCACGCAAGGGGAAGGGAACCGCGCATGAGCCGTTTTGACGAAGTGATCGACCGCGTCGGCACCCATTCGCAGAAATGGGATACGATGGAGGCGCGCTATGGCGTCTCGCCGCAGGGCGGCCTGCCGATGTGGGTGGCGGACATGGATTTCCGCCCGCCCGCCGCCGTCCAGACGGCACTGGAGTCGCTCTGTGCCCATGGTGTCTATGGCTATTACGGCGATGACGGCAGCTATCGCGCGGCGATCTGCTGGTGGATGGCCGAACGGCACGGCTGGACGGTGGACCCCGAGGCGATCTTTACCACCCACGGGCTGGTCAACGGCACGGGGATGTGTGTCGACGCCTACACCCGGCCCGGCGAGGGCGTGATCCTGTTCACGCCGGTCTACCACGCCTTTGCCCGGGTGATCAAAGCCGCCGGGCGGCAGGTGGTGGAATGCCCGCTGAGGCTGCGCGACGGGCGGTACGAGATGGATTTCGACGCCTATGACGCGCTGATGACGGGCAACGAGCGCATGGTGATCCTGTGCAGCCCGCACAATCCCGGCGGCCGGGTCTGGAGCCGGGCGGAACTCAAGGGCCTGGCCGAATTCGCGCGGCGGCACGACCTGATCCTCGTTTCGGACGAGATCCACCACGATCTGGTGATGCCCGGCCACAGCCATATCCCGACGGCGCTGGTGGACGACGCGGTGTCGGAACGGCTGGTGATGATGACGGCCGCCACCAAGACCTTCAACATCGCGGGCGCGCATGTGGGCAACGTGATCATCCCCGATCCCGACCTGCGCGCGCGCTTTGCCCAGCGCATGACGGCGCTTGGCATGTCGCCGAATGCCTTTGGCCTGCCCATGGTCGAAGCGGCCTATTCGCCGGACGGCGCGGCCTGGGTGGACGATCTGTGCGCCTATCTCGACGGCAACCGGCGGCTGCTGGACGAGATGGTGAATGCCATTCCGGGGGTCCGCTCGATGCCGATGGAGGCCACATATCTGGCCTGGGTCGACTTCTCCGGCACCGGCATGAGCGCGGCAGATTTCACCCGGCGGGTGCAACAGGACGCCCGCATCGCCGCGAATCACGGCCCCACCTTCGGCAGCGGCGGCGAGACGTTCCTGCGCTTCAACTTCGCCACCCCCCGCGCCAGGGTGCAGGAGGCCGGAGAACGCCTGCAGGCGGCGTTCGGCGATCTGCAGTAAGGTCGCAAGCCAGTGTTCCGAACCGGACAAGGGGGCCCGAGGGCCGCAGAGCGTTTGGCTCGGGTCAGATCGTTGTGGTGCACACCATCGGGTGTTGATCGGAACCCCACGCCGACCGAACTTCGATCTGCCAACCTGTCCGGATGAACACACACTCCTCATATCGCTTTCGCAAGGCGACGCTTGCCGATCTGGATTTGCTCATGGCGTGGCAATCCACACCGCATGTGGGTGAATGGTGGGAGTCGGACGCGCCCTATGACGCCGAGGACTTGAGCGACACTCGTGTCGCACGCTGGATCGTGTCGATTGACGAACGGCCCTTCGCCTTCATGCAGGACTACGCCGTCCACGGCTGGGAGGATCACCATTTTGGCCATCTGCCAAGGGGATCCCGGGGAATTGACCAATATATCGGTGACCCGGCAATGACGGGCCTCGGGCACGGAACGGCGTTTATCGGCGCACGCATGCACACTCTCTTTGGCGAAGGCGCGCCCGTGATCGCGACCGATCCGCATCCGGAGAATGCACGGGCAATAGCGGTATACAGGAAACTGGGTTTCGTGCCGTCCGGGCCTGTGCAAGAGACGCAATGGGGCGTGATATTGCCGATGCTGGCCCGGGCTGCGTAGCAACCCCGCAAAACCTGCCTTGTTCCGCGGCACCCCCACCTTCCACGACGCATGGGAACACGGCCTTGCGCCAACCGGGCCGCAAGCGTCAGACGCAGATCCCTACCGCGCCCTGAGCGTGGCCAGCGTCAGCTGCGACCTGACCCGGTAGCGCAGCAGCCCGTCCGCGTCGGCATGGGGCCGCAAGAGCGCGTCCAGTTCGCGCCGGAACGCGTCACGCCGGGGCCCCAGCCGGGACAGTGCAAAGCTGTCGCGGGAATGCTGGCACAGGATGAAGCTGTCGACCGACTGGACAACCGGGTCGGATACATGCGCCACGTCCTCGACCACGTCGACAAAGGGAAGGTGCCGCGTCCGGCTGCCCTGCCATGCCGGGGAATCGAGCGGCTGGCCGGTGATCTCGGGCACCCATCTTGCCAGAAAACCGCGCCAGGCCGCGTGCCAGGGCGGCTCGAACGCCTCGTCGCCGCGGACGAAGGCCAGCAGGTGGTGCGGGCCAAGATGCCCGCGCAGCCTTGCAAACAGGGGGGCCGGCTCCATCCAGTGGATGCTGGAGGCGAAGGTGACCACGTCGAACCTGCCGTGCAACGGGGCCTCTTCGGCCCTGGCGCAGAGCCAGGTCAGGTTGTCCGCCGCCCCGTTCTTCAGCGACGCGCCCAGCGCGATCATGTTGGCCGAAGGGTCGACCGCGACGACCTGCTGAAACACCTGCGTCATCGGGCGCGCAATCTTGCCTTCGCCGCAGCCCAGATCCAGCAGCCTGCCCGTGGCGGGCGCCCGGGCGGCGATGCGCTCGCAGACGGCGGGCGGATAGGGCGGGCGGTGGGTGTAAAGATCGACGATCTCGGCGGCCTGAAACGAGGCTCCTGCTTGGGTGGGCATGGTCGTTCTCCGGATCGGGCCTGTGCCGGTCCTGGTCCGCAGATCCGCGCAACGGGCCGGGCCTAGCTCTTGTACGGTGCCATGCCCGCGCGCGCCAGTTCGTCGGCGCGTTCGTTTTCCGGGTGGCCGGCATGGCCCTTGACCCATTCCCAGGTCACGTCATGCCGCGCCGCCGCCGCGTCCAGCCGCTGCCACAGTTCGGCATTCTTGACCGGCTTTTTCGCGGCGGTCTTCCAGCCGTTGCGCTTCCAGCCGTGGATCCACCCCGTCACGCCGTTCTTCACATAGGCCGAATCCGTGACCACCGTGATCCTCGACGCCCGCGTCAGCGATTCCAGCGCATGGATCGCGGCCAGAAGCTCCATGCGGTTGTTGGTGGTCGCCGCTTCACCGCCGCTCAGCTCGCGTTCCTTGACGACGCTGTCGCCCTCCATCGCGCGCAACAGCACCCCCCAGCCCCCCGGGCCGGGATTGCCCGAGCACGCCCCGTCGGTATAGGCAAAAAGCTCAGCCATGGGCGAGCAGCGTGAACCACGGGGCCACGACGCCATCGAACCCCGGTGCCGCGCCATGGCGGATTTCCCTGACGCTCAGGCCCAACGGAGCCAGCAGCGCGGTCACTTCCCCGGCAGAGTAATAGGCATAGAACCGGCCAAGACTGTCGCGCGACTCGCCCGTGCCCTGCTTCAGCCCGATATGCAGCACGCCCCCGGGTATCAGCGCGCGGGCCAGCCGCGCCAGATGGCCCGGCATCTCGGCCTTGGGCGCGTGCAAGAGCGAGAAATTCGCCCAGATGCCGTCATAGACGTCCTTGGCCTCGATCTCGTCGAACCGCGCCTGGCGCACGTTCAGCCCCGGCAGCCTGGCCGCCTCTGCCACCATGCCCGCGGACGCATCTATCGCGTCGACCCGGAAGCCCGCCGCCATCAGGTGCTGCGCCCAGGTGCCCGGGCCGCAGCCCAGGTCCAGCACATGCGCCCCTTGGGGCAGCGCCGCGACAAAGGCCTCGAGCGAGGCCGCGCCATCCGGATCCTGCCGGACCATTGCGGCGTACTCCGCCGCGCCCTCGTCATAGACCTGCAAGGTTTTCGCGTCGCTCATCGGCGCCTCCCCGTTTCCCATGGGGTACGGGGAATGGGCGGCAGTCTCAACCCCGGAGCACGCCGACAGCCAGGCAGGCCACCACCAGCGCCGTCAGCAGCCCGCGCAGATGCATCCACCAGGCGGGTGCCAGCCCCCAGCGCCAGAACGCCCAGTCCAGCAGCAGCAGGCCGAGAAACCCAAAGACCAGGTTTGTCCCCGCCGAAACCGGCCCGCCGCCCGTCATGAAGAACGCCCAGAGCGCCGGGATCACCGACAGCGCATAGCCCGTGGCCGCCTGTCCGCCTTCGGCCTTGGTGGCAAAGCCCCACAGCACGCCGGACATGAACGACAGGATCACCGCGCCGTAGAACAGCTGCACATAGGGCCCGACGAAACGCGGCCCCAGCGTCTGCACGCCCCATTGCGCCAGCGGCGGCACCAGCAATGTCAGCGCGCCCCAGGCAAAGGGGATCACGCCCATCAGGCCCAGGATCAGGGCGGCGCGGGGGATATGTTGCATGACCGGGGGCTCCTGGCAAAAGGCGGGATGCGCCGGGCTTTCCCCGCACGCGCCGCTCTATCTAGGGCCATCGCGGGCCGGGGGCGAGTCGCTCCTGGCGTTAGGCCTGCTGTCGGGCCTGCTGTCGGGCCTGCTGTCAGGCCCGCTCCAGCGCCAGCCGCCCGGCCAGCGCGGCAAACAGCGCCGCGAACGAACGGTTGAGCCAGCGCATCACCCGCTCGGACCCCAACAGCCAGTCGCGCGCCTGCGCGGCATAAAGGCCATAAAGGATGAACACGCCAAAGGTCATCGCCATGAACACCGCGCCCATGGCGACCATCTCGGCGGTGGCGGTGGCCGGATTGCCCGACAGGAAGGGCGGCAGCAGCGCGAGGAAGAACAGCGACAGCTTGGGGTTCAGGATGTTGATCAGCGCGCCGCGGGTGGCGATGCGGCGCGCGGCTTCGGGCTTGCGGTCGGCATCCACCGCCAGCACGCCGCCCGATTTCAGCGACTGCCAGGCGAGCCACAGCAGGTAGGCGACGCCCGCGACCTTCACCACGGTGAACAGCAGCGCCGAGGTGTGCAGCAGCGCCGCCAGCCCAAGTGTCGCCGCCACTAGGTGTGGCACGATCCCCAGCGTGCAGCCGAAGGCAGCAGCGACGGACGGCCAGCGCCCCTGCCCCAGCCCGATGGCCAGCGTGTAGATCACGCCGGTGCCCGGGGCCAGCACGACAACGAAGGCGGTCAGGAGGAAGTGCAGGGACATGGGCTGCATCTTTGCCCCCAAGCCCCCGCCCCGTCCAGAGGCAACGCACGCCGCGTTGGGGAATTGTAAAGGACACATCCGCATCCTCCCCCGTGCTGCAGCGCCGAAGATGACACAAAGGGATGGCCCGCCATCCCGCCCGTCCGATCACGGGGGTGGCCATCACCGCCCCCAAGGGTGCCCGGGGATTTACGCCCCCCGGGCGATGTCTGCCTGTCCGGCACGGCGCCGATCTTCGCCTTGCGACATGGTTCCGGACCGGGACACGGTCCGCCCCCTGCCTGCCTCAGCCGCGCGGGGCCTGACGTGTGGCCAGTTCCGGCCCGGTGCGGAAATAGCTGACATCGTTGGTAAAGACGCTGTCGGGCTCCAGCCGGATCAGGCGGCCCGTGGGGTCGTCGATGCGGGCGATGGTGTCGATGAACCACGGGTTCCACGTCTGCGGCGCACCAAGGTAGCGGCTCAGCAGCCGGCGGAAGAGACCGCTGTCCATCGGCTCGACACTGGCGCGCCCGCGCAAACCCAGATGGCGCAGAAGGCCGTCGACGTTGTCATAATCCACGATCTCGACGCTGACCCGCGGATCGCGGACGATCCGGCGGGCAGAACTGGCGCTTTCGTCCGACAGCATCCAGAGCGCCCCGTCCTCCCAGGCAAACCAGACCGGCGCGCTGCGCGGGCTGCCGTCTTCGGCCAGCGTGGCAAGGATGGCCATCAGCGGCAGGCGCAGGACGTCGTCGGGATCAAAGGATGTGGGCATTCACGCCGGTTCGCGCAGCACGCGGGGGACCTTGAACTCCACGTTTTCCTGCGCGGTCTCGACCTGTTCGACCGTCACGTCATAGCGGGCGCGGAAAGCGTCGATGACCTCTTCGATCAGCACTTCGGGCGCGGAGGCCCCGGCGGTGATGCCCAGCGACGAAATCCCCTCCAGCGCGCGCCAGTCGATATCACCCGCGCGCTGCACCAGCTGGGCATAGGGGCAGCCTGCGCGCTTGCCCACTTCCACCAGACGTTTCGAATTGGACGAATTCGGCGCACCCACCACCAGCATCGCATCACAGCGCGGGGCCATGGCCTTGACCGCTTCCTGCCGGTTGGTGGTGGCGTAGCAGATGTCTTCCTTGTGCGGGCCCACGATGGCCGGAAAGCGCGCCTGCAGGGCGGCCACGATGTCGGCGGTGTCATCCACCGACAGCGTGGTTTGCGTCACAAAGGCCAGCCGTTCGGGATCCCGCACCGCAACCTGCGCCACATCCTCCACCGTCTCCACCAGCAGCACCTCGCCTTCGGGCAATTGCCCCATGGTGCCCACGGTTTCGGGGTGGCCGGCATGGCCGATCATGATCATCTGCAAGCCGTTCTCGTGATGGCGCGCGGCCTCGATATGCACCTTGGAGACCAGCGGGCATGTGGCATCCACATAGACCATCTCGCGCCGCGCGGCCTCGGCCGGGACGGCCTTGGGCACGCCATGGGCGGAAAAGATCACCGGGCGGTCGTCGGGGCAATCGTCCAGTTCCTCGACAAACACCGCCCCCTTGGCGCGCAGATCGTCCACGACGAACTTGTTGTGCACGATCTCGTGCCGGACAAAGACCGGCGCGCCCCATTTCTGCAGCGCCATCTCGACGATCTTGATGGCGCGGTCGACGCCCGCGCAGAACCCGCGCGGCGCGGCTAGATACAGGGTAAGGGGCGGTCTGGACATGGCGGCAACCTCCGGTGCTGCCCCAGAGGTAGGCAATGCGGTGCAATTCGTCCAGCCCGGCCTTGAAGTGCCAAACGATCGTCCTAGACCCAGAGGGACAGCGGTATCCCACAGCATACGGCCGGGGCGCATGACAGGTTTCGATGACGACTTCTTTCACCGGACGGCCAGCCGGGCGCATGCGTTGCGCGCGGTGCTGCCGCAGGAGGCGCTGGAAGGGCTGGCACGCGAAGTGGTGACCCGGTTGGCGCAGCGGTCGGGCGGGGCGCGCGTGCCGGACCCGGCCCATCCCGGTTTTGCCGAGATCGAGGCGTTGTGCACGGCGCTGGTGTCGGAAGACCCGGACGTGTCGCGCCGCATGATGCTGAAACTGCAGGCCAGCGGGCTGACGCTGGACACGCTTTACGCCGAATATCTTGCCCCCGCGGCGGCGCGGCTGGGGGCGCTGTGGGATGATGACCGGATCAGCTTTGTCGGGGTGACGCTGGGGGTGGGGCGGATCGTGGAACTGGTGCGGGTGCTGCGCGACAGCCTGCCGCCGCCCAAGATCACGCGGCGCGAACCGGTGCTGTTCGCCACCGTACCCGGAGACCAGCACAGCCTGGGCGTGGGCATGGCGGCCGAACTGTTCCGCCAGCATGGCTGGGACGTGCGCCTTGTGACCGGGGCCAGCCATGACGAGATCATGAATGCCATCACCGATGTCGCCTGCCTGGTGCTGGGGCTTTCGGCGGGCGGCCCCTCGACCGCCAATGCGCTGGCGCGGCTGATCCACGCGGTGCGCGTGGCGCATCCGGAAATCTTCATCATCCTCAGCGGACAGATCGTCACCAAGGATCCGGGCCTGGTGGACCTGCTGCAGCCTGACAGCGCGGTGTCCACGGTCGAGGATGCGCTGGCGACGATGGACATGCTGCTGGCGCAACCGGCGCGGGGATAGGCCGGGGGCCGGGCCTTTGTCGGGCCAGTCTCGGGCCAGTCTCGAGCCAGTCTCGGGCCAGTCTATGGCCGGTCACATGGGTGTGAAGCCCGCTTGCCAGCCCGTCGCCGCTGCGACAGGCTCTGCGGGGCCTCACCCAATTCGAAACGACACAACAGGACATGACCCCATGAAACCGATGGCCCTGATCGCCTGCCTTCTGCCGGGGATGGCGCTGGCGCAGATGGACATTGCCGGACCCGACGCCGGTGTGCTGCCCTGGCAAGACGCGGCACGGGTGGAAAACGGACGGCAGGTCTATGCCGATTTCTGCGCCGCCTGCCACGGAGATCAACTTGAAGGAGAGCCGAACTGGCAGGAACGCAAGCCCGACGGCAAGATGCCGGCCCCGCCGCATGACGCAACGGGCCACACCTGGCACCACGCGGACGAGTTGTTGATCCGCATCGTCACCCTGGGCACCGAAGCCATCGTCGGCGGCAATTACCGCTCGGACATGATGGGGTTTTCCGAGACGCTGACGCCGGACGAGATCCTTGACGTTCTGGCCTATATCAAGAGCACCTGGCCACCGCAGGTGATCGAGATGCACGACCAGATCAACGCCCGCGCCGCCGCCTTCGACTGACGCCGCGGCGCGTCCCGGGCCAGCCCGGCACGGCGCAAACCGTGCGGGCCAATGGCGCGCGGCGGCTTACTTGCCGCCGCTGGCCACCTCGAAATTGCGCTCCACCTGTTGTTCGCGCGGCGGGCGACCGATGACTTCGCGCAGCTCGTCCAGTTCGATGAAATTGTCGGCCTGGCGGCGCAATTCGTCGGCGATCATCGGCGGCTGGCTGCGGATGGTGGACACCACCGACACCCGAACCCCCTGACGCTGCAGGCTTTCCACCAGCGGGCGGAAATCGCCATCGCCCGAGAACAGGACGATGTGATCGACCCGCGGGGCCAGTTCCATGGCATCGACGGTCAGTTCGATATCCATGTTGCCCTTGACCTTGCGCCTGCCCTGGCTGTCGGTGTACTCCTTCGCGGGCTTCGTCACCATGGTGAAGCCGTTGTAGTGCAACCAGTCCACCAGCGGACGGATCGGAGAATACTCGTCATTCTCCAGCAGAGCCGTGTAGTAGAAAGCCCGGACCATCTTGCCACGACGGGCAAATTCCTGGCGGAGGAGCTTGTAGTCGATGTCGAACCCAAGCGCTTTGGCGGCGGCATAAAGGTTCGATCCATCTATGAACAGCGCGAGCCGTTCGTCCTTGTAAAACATCAAATGTCCTTTCTCGAATTGGCCCGCCAATGAACCGTGAGTGTGAGACGTTTTGGTAGGTCAGTTTGAGCAACAGTAATGTATATTTCTAGACGCGCAAGAAGCGTTACACAACCATCAGTAAAGTCGTCGTGGAATTTAGTATATGACTGACGTCGCGTCCGGGCAAGAATATCTGGTTGCGCTCGGCGCGAACCTGCCAGAGCGCGGCTCTGCGCCCTTGCGGACGGTTCAGGCCGCCCTCGCCGCGCTCGCGCGGCACGGGCTGGTGATTCGCCGCGTCAGCCGGTTCTTTGCCACACCCTGTTTTCCCGCCGGGGCGGGCCCCGATTACGTCAATGCCTGCGTCGCCCTGCACGCGGCAGAGCAGGCCTTCGCCGTGCTGGAGACGCTGCACCGGATCGAGGCGGCGTTCGGGCGGGCGCGGCAGCAGCGCTGGGGCAGCCGCACGCTGGACATCGACCTGGTCGCCTGCGGCGATGCCATTCTGCCGGACCTGGACACCCAGACCCACTGGCGCACCCTGCCGCCCGAGACGCAGACCAGCGCCGCGCCCGACAGGCTGATCCTGCCGCATCCGCGTCTGCAGGACCGCGCCTTCGTGCTGGTCCCGCTGGCCGACATCGCCGCCGACTGGCACCACCCGGTGTCGGGCCGCAGCGTGGCGCAGATGCTGGCCGCCCTGCCCGCGGCCGACCGCGCCTCGGTCAGGGCCTTGTGACCGCACCGCGGTCAGGGTGTTGTGACCGGATGCGCCTTGTCATTCCGGCCGCTCTGCGGTAAGCGGTGTCTTTCTGACCCCCGCCAGACAGAGGGAGCGCCCCATGGCCCGCGTGACGGTTGAAGATTGCGTCGACAAGGTTCTGAACCGGTTTGAGCTGGTGCTGCTCGCCGCGCATCGCGCGCGCGAAATCTCGGCCGGTGCCGCGATCACGGTCGAGCGCGACAACGACAAGAACCCGGTGGTCGCCCTGCGCGAGATCGCCGACGAGACCCAGTCTGCCGACTCGCTGCGCGAACGCCTGATCGAATCGAACCAGACCCAGATCGAGGTGGACGAACCCGAAGAGGACGCCATGGCGCTGCTCATGGGGGCCGAACAGGACAAGCCGCAGGAAGACGACCTGTCGGAAGAAAAGCTCCTGCGCGCGCTGATGGAGGCGCAGGGCCAGGGATAATCCCCGGCCCGCCATGGGAGCGACATCGATGATTGCGGCCGAAGACCTGATTGCCCTCGTCCGCAACTACAATCCCAGAACAAATGCAGACCTGATCTCGGCGGCCTTCGATTATGGCCGCGAGATGCACGAGGGCCAGTTCCGCAAGTCGGGCGAGCCCTATTTCACCCATCCCGTTGCCGTCGCCGCGATCCTGACCGAACAGCAGCTGGACGATGCCACCATCGTCACCGCCCTGCTGCACGACACGATCGAGGACACCCGCTCGACCTATTCCGAGGTGCAGGCGCGGTTCGGCACCGAGATCGCCGATCTGGTGGATGGCGTGACCAAGCTGACCAACCTGCAGCTGGCCTCGTCCGAAACCAAGCAGGCCGAGAACTTCCGCAAGCTGTTCATGGCCATGTCGCGCGACCTGCGGGTGATCCTGGTCAAGCTGGCGGACCGGCTGCACAACATGCGCACCATCCGCGCGATGAAACCCGACAAGCAGGTGCAGAAGGCGCGCGAGACGATGGAGATCTATGCGCCGCTGGCCGGGCGCATGGGCATGCAGTGGATGCGCGACGAGCTGGAGGACCTGTCGTTCCGGGTGCTGAACCCCGAGGGCCGGACCTCGATCATGCGCCGCTTCATCACGCTGCAGAAAGAAGCCGGCGACGTGATCCACCGCATCACCTCGGACATGATCCACGAGCTGGAAAAGGTGGGGATCGAGGCCGAGGTGTTCGGTCGGGCCAAGAAGCCCTATTCGATCTGGCGCAAGATGCAGGAAAAGCAGATCGGCTTTTCGCGGCTGTCGGACATCTACGGTTTTCGCGTCATCACCCGCACCGAGGCCGAGTGTTACGCGGCGCTGGGGGCGATCCACCAGCGCTGGCGCGCGGTGCCGGGACGGTTCAAGGACTATATCAGCCAGCCGAAATCCAACGGCTACCGCTCGATCCACACCACCGTGTCGGGCCGCGACGGCAAGCGGGTGGAGGTTCAGATCCGCACCCGGCAGATGCATGACGTGGCCGAAACCGGCGTGGCGGCGCACTGGTCGTATCGCGACGGCGTGCGCTCGGAAAACCCGTTTGCGGTGGACCCGGCCAAGTGGATCGCCTCGCTCACCGAACAGTTCGACGGCGAGGACGACCATCACGAGTTCATGGAAGCCGTGAAGCTCGAGATGTATTCCGACCAGGTGTTCTGCTTCACGCCCAAGGGCGACGTCGTCAAGCTGCCCAAGGGCGCAACGCCGCTGGACTATGCCTACCAGATCCACACCCGCATCGGCTCGGCCTGCGTGGGGGCCAAGGTGGATGGCATCCGCGTGCCGCTCTGGACCCGGCTGAAGAACGGCCAGTCGGTCGAGATCATCACCGCCGAGGGCCAGACCCCGCAGGCCACCTGGCTCGACATCGCGCGCACCGGCAAGGCCAAGACGGCGATCCGCCGCGCGCTGCGCGAGGCCAACAAGGAACGCTATGCCCGGCTGGGCCACGAACTGGCGCGGTCGGCCTTTGAAAGCGTCGGCAAGAAGGCCACCGACAAGGTGCTGGAAAAGGCCGCCTCGCGGCTGCGGCTCGAGGATGCCGAAACCCTGCTGGCGCGGCTGGGCAGCGCCGAGCTGTCGGCGCGCGCCGTGGTCGAGGCGGTCTATCCCGACCTGGCCCCCCGCGACACCGCCGAGGTCGAGCTCAAGCGCGCGGTGCTGGGTCTTGCCCATGGTCAGGGGTTCGAGCGCGCGCGCTGCTGCCAGCCCCTGCCCGGCGAGCGTATCGTCGGCATCACCCATCGCGGCCAGGGCGTGATGGTGCACGCCATCGACTGCGCCGCGCTGGCGGCGGTCGAGGACCAGCCCGACCGCTGGCTCGACCTGCACTGGGCCGAAGGCTCGCACCCGCCGGTATACACGGTGTCTCTGGATCTCACCATCGGCAACGATGCCGGGGTGCTGGGGCGGATTTGCACATTGATCGGCGAACGCAAGGCCAATATCTCTGACCTGCAATTCGTCGACCGCAAACCGGATTTTTACCGACTGCTGATGGATGTGGACCTGCGCAACGCGGAGCATCTGCACTCGGTCGTTTCGGCTCTGGACGCGGAAAGCAACGTGGCCTCGGTGGACCGCAGGCGCATGCCGGATCTGGCCGCGCCCGACGACACCGCCGCCGCGGCGGAGTGAACGGAAAGGACGGGGCGTGGTCTTCAAGAGACGCGACAGGCGGCCGGTCGGGCGGATCATGCTCGAATCGCTGTGGCCCAAGGGCGGCTGGGGCCGCGCCGCGCGCTATGTGCAGCACCGCGTCACCCGCCTGCCCGACCCGCCCGACCGCATCGCCCGGGGCATCTTTGCCGGCGTGTTCACCACCTTCACCCCGTTCTACGGCTTTCACTTCGTCACCGCCGCCCTGCTGGCGCTGGCGATGCGCGGCAACGTCCTGGCGGCGATCCTGTCGACCTTCTTCGGCAACCCGCTGACCTATGTGCCCATCGGCGTGATCTCGATGAAGACGGGGTACTGGCTGCTCGGGCTGGAAAATGACGGGCATCACGGCAGCCTGGGTCGCAAGTTCGTGAAGGCGGGCGAGGATCTGTGGGACAATCTCTGCGCGCTGTTCACCCCCGAACGCGCCGACTGGAGCGATCTGCTGATCTTTTACGACGAGGTGTTCTTTCCCTACATGATCGGCGGCATCGTGCCGGGGATCGTGGCGGGGCTCATTGCCTATTACATCTCGCTGCCGCTGATCGCGGCCTATCAGAACCGCCGCCGCGGCGCGCTCAAGCAAAAGCTCGAAATTCTCAAGAAGAAACGGGCTGACGGCACCGGCGACAGGCTGTAGCGTCGCCGCGTCGGGGCCCGCGCCGGGCCGGCCGGCAAACGAGGAAGACAGCATGACCGAATACGCCGGACGCCTGCGGCTGGGCGTCAATATCGACCACGTGGCCACCGTGCGCAACGCCCGCGGCGGGGCCTATCCAGATCCGCTGCGCGCGGCCGAGATCGCGCAGGAGGCCGGGGCCGACGGCATCACCGCCCATCTGCGCGAAGACCGCCGCCACATCACCGATGCCGATATCGAGGGGCTGATGCAGACCCTGACGGTGCCGCTGAACTTCGAGATGGCCGCCACCGAAGAAATGCAGAAGATCGCCCTGCGTCACCGCCCGCACGCGGTCTGCATCGTGCCCGAAAAGCGCGAGGAAAAGACCACCGAAGGCGGGCTGGAGGTGGCGCGCGAGGAAAACCGCCTGGCGCATTTCATCGCCCCCCTGCGCGAGGTCGGCTGCCGGGTGTCGATCTTCATCGCCGCCGATCCGCGCCAGATCGAGGCCGCGCACCGCATCGGCGCACAGGTGATCGAGCTGCACACCGGTGCCTATTGCGACGCCCATGCCGAGGCGCGCTTGGCAGAGCGCGACGAGGAGCTGGAGAAGCTGCGCGCGATGTCGGCCTTTGCGCATTCCCTCGGGCTCGAGGTGCATGCCGGGCACGGGCTGACCTACGACACCGTCCAGCCCGTCGCCGCCTGTCCCGAGGTGGTGGAACTCAACATCGGCCATTTCCTGGTGGGCGAGGCGATCTTTCGCGGGCTTGGCCCCGCCATCGCCGAAATGCGCCGCCTGATGGACGCGGCCCGCGCCTGAGCGCTATACTGACCCTGCCCCTCGCCCCTGCGGGGCGGGGCCAATTCCGGACCCCAGGCCATTTTCGTTTGCGAGGCACTTTTTCATGTCCGTCAACCTCACCCGTTACAGCGGCGTGTACCTGACCGCCACCATCGCCATCATCGCCTTGTCCGTCGTGCTGAGCAGCCTGTTCGCGTTTGACCTGCCGCCCGGGCTGGCCACGATCGTCCCCGCCATGTCGGCCGCGCAGATGGAGGGCGTGCAATACGCCCGCACCCACCGCGCCCGCGCCGACAGCGCGGGGGCCTGGCGCGCCGCGCTGGCGATGACCGCCATCGCCTTCCTGTTCAGCGCGGTGCTGCTGATCGTCCAGCTTTCGGTGCCCGGCGTGGTGGACGTGCTGTCCGGCGTGCCGCGCGGGGTCCTGCTCGGCCTGTTCGCGCTGGTGATGCTGATCGTCTTCCTGACCAACCGGCTGTTCCTGACGCTGGGCATGAATGCCGAACTGCGCCGCCAGGCCCGGTCCGGCGGGAAGGACTGAGGCATGCGCCGGCCTTGCGCGCGCTTGCCCCTGCCCGCCCCTGCCCGGGGCGTGGCAGAGCGTGACTGGCCGACCCCGGCCCCGGCCCGGCCCCGCCCGACCGTAAGGCAGGCCCACAGGCGGACAGTGGCAGCCGGCGCGGTCGCCGCGCCGCACGCACCGTGACGCCCCGTCTGTGGCTGCAGACCGTCCTGGCGCTGGTCGTGGCGGCCTGGGCGCTTTGGGTGCTGGAAGGCGCGCGCGCCGGTGTCACCCTCACCACGCTGCGCGTCGGGCCGACCCCGGTGACGGAATACCGCGGCAGCGGCGACGGTCCCGCGGTGGTGATCGCGCATGGCTTTGCCGGCTCGCAGGAGATGATGCAGGGCTATGCGCTGCCGCTGGCGCAGGCGGGATACAGGGTGTATACCTTCGATTTCGAAGGCCACGGGGCCCATCCCATGCCGATGTCGGGCGATGTCTCCTCCGTCGACGGCACCACCCGTCGCCTTGTCGCACAGACCCGCGCGGTGATGGAGGCGGCGGAGCCCGGGCCGCAGCCCGTCGCGCTGCTGGGCCATTCCATGGCCACCGACGTTCTGGTGCGCGTCGCCGCCGAGGCGCCGAATGCCGGCCCGCTGGTGCTGGTCTCGGCCTTTTCGCGCGCCATCGACGCGCAGCACCCGCAGACCCTTCTGCTGGTCACCGGCGCGTGGGAGCCGGGGCTGGCCGCGTTCGCGCTGGACGCCGCGCGCATGGTCGATCCCGACGCCGCGGACGGCCAGACCGTCACCGCCGGAGAGGTCTCCCGCCAGGCCCTGCTGGCCCCCCATGCCGAGCATGTCTCGATCCTGCACGCGCGCAGCGCGCGGCAGGCAGCGCTCGACTGGCTGAACCGCGCCTATGGCCGCGACACCGGTGCGGCGATCCCGCCGACCGGCTGGGCGCTGCTGGCGCTGCTGGCGGCGATCACCGCGCTGGCCGGCCTGCTGGCGCGGCTGCTGCCCGATCAGCCGGAGCAACCGGCGCGCATCCCCGCACGGTCCTTCGCCATGCTGACCCTGACCCCGATGCTGGCCGCGCCGCTGATCGCCGCGCCGGTGGACACGCAGCTCTTGCCGGTGCTGGTGGCCGATTACCTTGCCCTGCACCTGGCGCTGTACGGCGGCGTGCAGCTGGCGGTTCTGGCCTGGATCAAACCGCGGCCCGCCTGGCCACATGCCGCGGGCACGCTGCTCCTGGGCATCTGGGCATTGTTGGTGTTCGGCCTTGCGCTCGACCGCTACGGTGCGCATTTCCTGCCCAACGCACCGCGCCTGCCGATCATCGCCGCGCTGGCGCTGGGGACCCTGCCCTTCATGCTGGCCGATGCCTGGGCCTGCCACGGCGCGCCGCTCTGGCAGCGTCTGGCGGCCCGCGCCGCGCTCCTGGCCTCGCTGGGCATTGCCGTGGCGCTGGATTTCGAAGGGTTGTTCTTTCTGCTGATGATCGCCCCGGTGGTCGTGCTGTTCTTTCTCACCTTCGGCACCATGGGCCGCGCCTTTGCACGCCGCACCGGCCCCGCCACGCCCGGCCTCGCACTGGGGCTGGTGCTGGCCTGGGCGCTGGGCGTGACCTTCCCGCTTTTCGCCGCCTGAAAGGAGGTTTCATGATCCTGGGCATCGGCACCGACCTGGCCAATATCGAGCGTATCCAGGGCACGCTGGACCGCTTCGGCGACCGCTTTCGCAACCGCGTCTTTACCGAGGTCGAACAGCAGAAGGCCGAACGCCGCAAGGACGAGGCCGGCACCTATGCCAAGCGCTGGGCCGCGAAAGAGGCCTGTTCCAAGGCGCTGGGCACCGGGCTGCGCATGGGCATCTCGTGGCGCGACATGGCGGTGTCGAACCTGCACACCGGTCAGCCCGTCATGCAGGTCACCGGCTGGGCGCGTGAGCGGCTGGACGCCATGACCCCGCCGGGGCACGAGGCGATCATCCACGTCACCCTGACCGACGATCACCCCTGGGCGCAAGCCTTCGTGGTGATCGAGGCGCGGCCCGTCGCGATGTGACGCCGGCCGGGCGCCGCACCGGGGCCGGAACAGGCCGGGGCGTCACTTGCGGTTGTCGCGCTCCACCAGGCTGCCGGGGGCGCTGCTCAGGTCGAACGCACCCTTGCGGTTGCCGCGCAGATCGTTGCCGGTGACGTTGGCGGTACCGCCCTTGCCCAGGTTGATCCCCGCGCCGCGATTGCCGGTGATGGTGTTGCCCCGGATCGTTGCGCGCGACCGGTCGTACAGGTTCACGCCATGCACCTGGTGGCCGGTGATGACATTGCCGACAAGCTCTGCCTGCAGGGTGCGTCCCATCAGCAGCAGACCGTTGCCGCCAGAGCCGGTGATTGTGTTCTTCTCGAACACCAACTGGCGCGGCGCATAACCCGAGGACACGACCGCCGTGCCGGCACCGCCGATCACGTTGCCGCGGAACAGCACGCTGCCCCGCTTGATCTCGACCGTGGGCGTGTTGGCCCGGGTGGTCTGCAGATCAAGATTTTCCACCGTGCCGGAATCGGCCTGCCAGGTCAGCACGCGGCCGCTGTCCGACACCAGACGCACCGTCCCGGGCGGCCCCTTGCCGATCAGCGACAGCGGCTTGCCGATGTCCAGCGTCGTCTCATACCGGCCCGGGCCGATCTCGATCACCGCGCCCACCGGTGCCGCGGCCACGGCCTCGGCCAGCGTCCGGAAATCGCCGGCGCCGTCCTGCCGGACACTCAGCCGGTCGCTGCCGGGACGCGCGACCGCGATGGGGTCCGCCCCGACCGGCAGGCTGATCGCGGTCTTCCGGCGGCCTTCCTGCAGCGTCAGCACGATGGATTGCCGGCCCTGCGCGCGCACCTGGTCGACACTGCCCGACACAGAATGCGGCGAGGTGATGCGGCTGGCATATCCCGCGCCCGAGATCACCGTGCCCGGCACGATCCCGGCAGCCTCGGCGGCAGAGCCGGGATCGACGCTCAGCACCACGGCGCCCTGCAGCCAGCTTTCCAGACCGTAGTCCGCGCGCCGGGCGGTGGTGAGATTGCCCAGCACCATGCCCAGGGTCAGCACCTGTTGGTCGGGCTCGGCGGGCTCGGCCGGCGCGGGTTGCGGCACGGGTGTGGCCGACGGGCGTGCCATCAGGTCGAGCGCGCCACGCGCGCTGGCGGCGGCAGCGGTGCCGGGATGGGTGCGGATCAGCGCATCCAGCGCCACGCGGCGCACCGCGTCGTCCGGGATCGCCAGCGCCCGGACCAGCATGTCACTGGCCAGGGTCTCGGGACCGGGGGCGCGCGGCGTCAGCCGGGCGGCAGCGCGCGCCGCGCTTTGCGCCGCGCGGGTGCCGGGGAAATCGCGGCCGATCCGGTCGAGCGCGGCGCGCTGCGCGGCGTCGTCCTCGATCAGCAGGGCCTCGGCCAGGGCGGCCTGCGCCCGGGCCGCGCGGTCCGGTTCCGGCGGCGCGGGTGGCGCGGGCGGTTCGGGCACGGCAAAACCCAGCCCCAGCGCCGCCTCGACGGCGGCGATCTTGTGCCCGCTGTTGAAGCCCGCGCGGCGGTCCAGCCCGCCCTGATTGTGCAGCCCCACCACCGACAGCGACCTTGCATCCAGAAGCAGCGCGCCCGAAGAGCCCCCCGCGGTTTCGCAGGCATGGCGCAGCTGCGACGCCGTGTCGGGCAGGTCCGCCTGGCGCGGATGCACCTGGCAGGTGCCGGCGGAAAACTGCTGCGGATCGCCCCTGGGATGGTGGATCATGGTCAGAGCGCGGCGCGGCGTGGCCCGCGTTTCCATCCGCATCGGCAGATGTCCGCCCAGCGCCGCATTGGCATCTCCGCCCAGCACCTGCAGCACCAGCGCATCGGTGGCCTCGTCCACCGCCAGTTCCCGGTTGGCAACAAGGAAAGTGGTCACGTCCCCGGTGAAATCCTTTTCGACATAGCCGAAATGGATCCGCGCCTGATCGACCAGCGTGAAGCCCGCGGCGCGCAGTTGCGGGTCGTAAAAGCAATGGTGATTGGTCAGGAGCCGGTTGCCCGGCAACAGCGCGGCGGTGCAGCTGGTGACATGCGGGCTGGCCAGCGTGACGCCCTGCCCGCCCACGGTCACGGTGCCCGGCAAGCCGTCGGGGGTGCGCAGGCAGATGTCGAGACGCCCGACAAAGCGCGCGATGGCCTGCACGTCGTCGGGGGCCTCGCGGATCGGCCGCCAGAAGCCGCCCCGCGCCGCCGCGCCGTCCACCAGCGCCTGGAACGCCGTGCCCTGGGTGTCGATCTCGAAGGCAAAGCGGCATTCCTCGAAGGCCTGCGCGGGGCCGGCAAGGCCCAGCGCGCAAACCGCGGCTTGGATCAGGCGGCGCAGCATCGCGGTCTCCTGGCTGTGACGGGGCAGGTGTGCGCAAGCCTAGCAAGCCGACACGATCCGGGCAACGGCGGGCCAGCCGCTTGACACGCCCTGCCGCCCCGCTCATGAAGCCCGGGACATTCAGGCAGGGGGTCCTTCATGGCCAGGGAAGAAAGTGCGGGCAATTCGGTTGTCGAAACCATCAAGACGGTGGTCTATGCCCTGCTGATCGCAGGCGTGTTCCGCACCCTGTTCTTTCAGCCGTTCTGGATTCCCTCCGGGTCGATGAAGGACACGCTGCTGATCGGCGATTTCCTGTTCGTCAACAAGATGGCCTATGGCTATTCCTACGCCTCCTGCCCCACCATCTACCTGCCGCAGGTCGGGCTGGACATCGACGCCGCCGACATCTGCGGCTTTCTCGATGGCGACAACCGCCGCTATCTGGGCGGCACGCCGCAGCGCGGCGACGTGGTGGTGTTCCGCCACCCGGTGACGGGCCGCGACTTCATCAAGCGGCTGGTCGGCCTGCCGGGAGAGCGCATCCAGGTGCGCAACGGCGTGCTGCACATCAACGACGCGCCGGTAGAGATGGCCGCCGACGGCAGCTTCGTGGAAACCGCCGCGCCGCAGGGCCCGCAGCGCCTGCGCCCGCGCTGCCAGAACGGCCCGGTGGGCGATGGCGGGCAATGCGTCAAGGAGAAGTTCGTCGAAACCCTGCCCGGCGGCACCACCCATTCGGTGCTGAACATCGCCAGCCAGGGCTCGGACAACACGCCGGTCTACACCGTGCCCGAGGGGCATTACTTCTTCATGGGGGACAACCGCGACAACTCCTCCGACAGCCGCGTGCCCAACATCGCCGGCGGTGTGGGCTTTGTCCCGTATGAAAACCTCGTGGGCCGGGCGGACCGGGTGATGTTCTCGTCCGCGGGCCGGTCGATGCTGTTCTTCTGGACCTGGCGCGGGGATCGTTTCTTCAAGAAGGTCGAATGAAGCTGTCAGCCGAGCTTTCCGCCCTGCAGGACCGGCTGGGGCACGACTTTGCCCGGCCCGACCTTTTGCGCCGCGCGGTGACGCATGCCTCCATGTCCGGACCGGGGCGGGCCGACAACCAGCGGCTGGAATTCCTGGGCGACCGCGTGCTGGGCCTCGTGATGGCCGAGGCGCTGCTGGACGAAGACCGCGCCGCCACCGAAGGCCAGCTGGCCCCACGCTACAACGCACTGGTGCGCAAGGAAACCTGCGCCGATGTCGCGCGCGAGGTGGGGCTGGGCGACGCGCTGAAACTGGGCCGGTCGGAACAGATGTCGGGCGGACGGCGCAAGCAGGCGCTCCTGGGCGACGCGATGGAGGCGGTGATCGCCGCCGTCTACCTTGACGCAGGGTTCGAGGCGGCGCGCGGCTTTGTCCTGCGGCTTTGGGGGGATCGGATCGCGGCGGTCGAGGAAGACGCCAAGGACGCCAAGACCGCGCTTCAGGAATGGGCCCAGGCCCGCGGCCTGCCCCCCCCCGCCTATGTCCAGACCGCCCGCTCCGGCCCCGACCACGCGCCGGTCTTCACCATCGAGGCCCGCCTCTCCACCGGCCAGACCGCCACCGCCACGGCGGGCAACAAGCGCATGGCTGAACAGGAAGCGGCGAAGGCGTTGCTCGCCCGGTTGCCGGAGGCATGACGCCCCCGCGCCGGTCCGTCGACGACGGCGTGGCGGCGGTGCGCTCGCCGCTGCCAAACCACGATCCGCAAAGCCGATTTCCACAGGCCTACCCGTTTCATGGCGCCCTCAGGCAGCACGGCCTCGGCATATGACCGAAAACCTCCGCGGCGCCCTCTTCATGATCCTCGCCATGCTGGGCTTCGGCCTCGAAGACGCGTTCTTCAAGGCGGCCACCGCCACCGGCGGCGTCACCGCCGGCATGGGCACCGTGCAGTTCGGCCTGCTGGCCATGGCGCTCTACGCGCTCTACGCCCGCGTCCGGGGCGTGCCGGTCTGGACGACGGCCTATCTGAAACCCGGCCTCTTGATCCGCACCGGGTTCGAGATCACCGGGCGGCTCTTCTTTGCGCTCAGCCTGGCCTACACGCCGCTGTCGACCACCTCGGCCATCCTGCAGGCCGCGCCGCTGGTGGTCATGCTGGGGGCCGCGCTGGTGCTGGGCGAACGCATCGGCCCGCGCCGCTGGGCGGCCATGGCGGTGGGTTTTGCCGGCGTGCTGCTGATCGTGCGGCCGTCGCCCGCGGGGCTGGAGGCCAACGCGTTCCTTGCGCTTCTGGGCATGATCGGCTTTGCGGGCCGCGACCTGGCCACCCGCGCCGCCCCCGCCAGCGTGCACACCGCGCAACTGGGCGTTCTGGGCTTTGCCGTGGTCACCGCGGCAGGCCTCGTGATCCTGGCCTTCGAACCCGGCCCGCCCGCGCTCCCCGACCGCACCGCCGCGCTGCTGCTCACCGGCACAGCCCTGTGCGGCGTGCTGGGCTACACCGCCATGACCTTTGCCATGCGCACCGGCGAAATCGGCGTTGTCGCACCGTTCCGCTATTTCCGCCTCATCGTCGCGCTGATCCTCGCCTGCACGCTCTTCGGCGAACGCCCCGATGCGCTGACGCTGACCGGGGCCGCGCTGATCGTCTCCGCCGGGATCTACGCGCTGATCCGCGACGCCGGGGCTGGTGCGCGCGCGCGATCCGCGCTACACCGCCGCCCCTGAACACGAGGCATCCATGAGCACACGCGCCGGTTTCATCGCCCTGATCGGAGAGCCCAACGCGGGCAAGTCCACGCTGCTGAACCGCATGGTCGGCGCCAAGGTCTCCATCGTCACACACAAGGTGCAGACGACGCGCGCCCGCATCCGCGGCGTGGCGCTGCAGGGCGACAGCCAGCTGATCTTTGTCGACACGCCGGGCCTGTTCCGCCCGCGCCGCAGGCTGGATCGCGCCATGGTCGCCGCCGCCTGGGGCGGGGCCGCCGATGCCGACATCACCGTGCTGCTGATCGAGGCGCATCGCGGCATGACCGACGGGGTGGAGCGGATCCTCGACGGGCTCACCGACCTGCCCGACAGCCACCGCATCGTGCTGGCGATCAACAAGATCGACCGCGTCGAGGCGCCGGTGCTGCTGGACCTCACGCAGAAGATGAACGACCGCCACGGCTTCGAACGCACCTTCCTGATCTCGGCCGAAAAGGGCTTTGGCTGCGACGATCTCAAGGCCTGGCTGGCGGGCGAACTGCCCGAAGGCCCCTGGCTCTACCCCGAAGACCAGATCGCCGATCTGCCGCTCCGGATGCTCGCCGCCGAGATGACGCGCGAAAAGCTGACCCTGCGCCTGCACCAGGAACTGCCCTACCAGCTGACCGTGGAAACCGAACGCTGGGAGGAACGCGACGACGGCTCCGCCAGGATCGACCAGGTGGTCTATGTCGCGCGCGACGGGCACAAGGGCATCGTGCTGGGCAACCGGGGCGAGACGGTCAAGGCAATCTCCAAGGCCGCCCGCGAAGAACTGGAAGAGTTCCTCGGCCGCCGCATCCATCTCTTTGTCCAGGTCAAGGTGCGGCCGAAATGGCTCGACGAGGCGGAACGCTACAGCGAGATGGGCCTCAACTTCCGCGACGGCGACGGATAAAGCGCATTGCATGCTTCTTCTTGGCAGAAATACCCCCCACACCCGCCGCCGGCCGCGCCGCGGCAACCGCATCGCGCGCAAGCCCGCCACATCATGCCCCGCCTGACCACCCGCTTCTGGGTCGATGCCTATCGCGCGCGGCTGCGCCTGCACGACATCCCGGCCTTCGTCACCGCCCATGGCGATGACGATGCCGGTGCGGTGATCGTCAAGCAATCCCCGCTCGACGGCACCGCGCGGGCCTTCACCCGCGGCTTCGACCTGACCACCGGCGCGCGGCGCTGGCAGGTCCTGGCCGAAGGCCCCGAGGCCGAGGTCGATGCCGCCATCAACCGCCAGAAGGGCTTCGATCCCGATCTCTGGGTGATCGAGGTCGAAGACCGCGCGGGCCGCCACCTCCTGGATCAGGACGGGCTCAGGGACTGAGCGCATCTGCGGGACGGCGGGCGGGGCGATCCGCGGCCCGTCAGGGCCTGCGGGAGCGCCGTCCCGCCGTCCCCCCTTGCCATCCAGCCCGGTTCCGCGCAGCCTGCGCGGCATGGACTGGCGCGATACCGGGATTCTGCTTTCCACCCGCAAACACGGCGAGACCGCGTTGATCCTCGACGTGTTCACGCCGCAGCACGGGCGTCACGCCGGCGTGCTGCGCGGCGGCACCTCGCGCAGGCTGGCCCCGCATCTGCAACCCGGGGCGCAGCTCGACCTGACCTGGCGCGCCCGGCTCGAGGACCATATCGGCAGCTTCGCCATGGAGCCGCAGCGCTCGCGCGCCGCCGCCGCCATGGGCGACCGCACGGCGCTGGCCGGGCTCAGCGCCGTGGTGGCCATGATCGGCTACTGCCTGCCCGAACGCGAACCGCTGCCGGCGCTGTACGCCCGCACCGAACGGCTGCTCGACCTGCTGCCGGAAACCGATCTCTGGCCGCTGGCCTATCTGCGCTGGGAACTGGCGCTGCTGGACGATCTGGGCTTCGGGCTCGACCTGTCCGCCTGCGCGGTGACCGGTGCCACCCGCGACCTTGCCTATGTCTCGCCGAAATCCGGCCGCGCGGTGTCCAGCCAGGGCGCGGGCGACTGGGCGCCGCGGCTCCTGCCGCTGCCGCCGGTGCTGCTGGGCCGCGGCGCGGCGTCGGATGCCGAGATCGTCACGGCCCTGGCCACCACCGGGCATTTCCTGCAGCACCACCTGGCCGCGCAATCCCCGGACCGTCCGCTGCCCGCCGCCCGGGCGGGTTTTGTCGACCGGCTCAGCCGTCGTGAGGCGCGGCCCTGAACACCATCTCCCGGCCCGCCTCGGTGGACAGGATCAGCGTGCTGCCGGCGATCTCGGCCAGCCGCATGGTTGCCAGCGCCGACAGAAACGCGGTTTCCTGCGCCAGGTCCGGGCAGGCCATGCGCGTCGCGCCGATCGGGCCCAGTTCGAACCAGGGATAGGGCGCGCTCTGGGTCGCAAAGAACCGGTTGCAGGGGGCCTGCCCGGTGACCGCGCCATCGGGGCCAAAGCGGATCTCGGCCCGCGCCCCGAACGCCTCGCCATCCAGGCTTTCCAGAACCCAGACCCGGTCGGCCGCGCCATAGGCGGTCAGTGTCTCGTCCGCGGCGCAGGCTCCGGCCAGAAGCGCCATGCCCAGAACAATCATGCGCATCCTGTCTCCTCACGGCCCTCCGCGCCTGCCATACTCGTAGCCCGGATCCCGCGCCGTGCCAAGGCACCCCTGGCGCACAGGGGCGTGAACGCCGCAGGTCCCTTCCCCGCCGGGACAAAGCGCGCTAGGACGGGGCCGATGATGTGGACCCTGCCCAACCTGCTGACCATCGCGCGACTGCTCGCCGCGCCGGGCCTTGCGCTGGCCTTCCTGCTGCTGCCGCGCCCGGCGGCGGACTGGACGGCGCTGGCGCTGTTCCTGGCCGCCGCGGCCACCGACTGGCTGGACGGGCGGCTGGCGCGGGCCTGGCAGGCACAGTCGCGGCTGGGCACGATGCTCGACCCCATCGCCGACAAGGCCATGGTGGCGCTGGCGCTGCTGACGCTGATGGCGGTCTCGTCGCTGTCGCCCTGGCTGCTCTTGCCCGCCGCGCTGATCCTGCTGCGCGAGGTCTTTGTCTCGGGCCTGCGCGAATTCCTGGGCGACACCGCCGGCATGCTGCGGGTGACGCGGCTGGCCAAGTGGAAGACCAGCGCGCAGATGACCGCCATCGCGGTGCTGTTTGCGCACGGGCTGTTCGAGCATTATGTCGGCATGGGAGCGTGGGGCATGGACCGGGCGCTGTTCGACGACATCCTGGCGCGCCGGGTCGACGACCTGCAGGGCCTGCGCTGGAAACATGCCGGGATGATCGCGGCGGGCCAGGCCGGGCTGGCGCTGATCTGGATCGCCGCGGCGCTGACGCTGATCACCGGCTGGGATTACCTGCAAAAGGCCTGGCCGCATCTGAAGGAGGAATGACCGGGATGGACGTGCTCTATTTCGCCTGGGTGCGCGAGCGCATCGGCCTGCCGCGCGAGCGGGTGGACACCAGCGCCGCCACCGTGGCCGATCTGGTGGCCGAACTCAGCGCCCGCGAAGAGCGCTATGCCGCGGCCTTCGCCGATCTGGCAGCGCTGCGCGTGGCGGTGGACCAGGAACTGGCGGATTTCGACGCGCCGCTGGCTGGCGTGCGCGAGGTGGCGTTCTTTCCGCCGATGACGGGAGGCTGAGGCAGATGCGGATCGTGGTGCAGGCAGACCCGTTCGATTTCGGCGCCGAGGCCGCGGCTTTTGCCGAGGGCCGCGACGATCTGGGTGCGGTGGTGACCTTTACCGGCGTCGTGCGCGGCGACGCCGCACTGGAGCGCATGGAGATCGAGCATTATCCCGGCATGACGGAAAAGGCGCTGGAACAGATCGCGGCCGAGGCGGTGCGCCGCTGGGATCTGGGCGACGTGCTGGTGATCCACCGCTACGGCCCGATGCGTCCGGGCGAACGCATCATGATGGTGGCCACCGCCGCGGCCCATCGCGAGGCCGCTTTCGACTCGGCGGCGTTCCTGATGGACTACCTGAAGTCCCGCGCCCCGTTCTGGAAGAAGGAACACGCCGCGGACGGCGACAGCTGGGTGGCGGCCAGGGCGGCCGACGAGGCGGCGCTGACGCGCTGGTAGCTTCCTTTGGCGCGCGCGCTTTGGTAAGAAAGTCTGACCACTGCCCGGGCGCGCCTGCCATGCCGTTTCAGAAAGTCCAGTCCGAAAAGCTGTCTGCCGCCGTGATCACCCAGATCGAGCGGCTGATCCTGCGCGGCATCCTGCGGCCCGGAGAACGGCTGCCGTCCGAGCGCGATCTGGCGGACCGGATGGGGGTCTCGCGCCCGTCGCTGCGCGAGGCGATCGCCGATCTGCAGGCGCGCGGGCTGCTGGACAGCCGGGCGGGGGCGGGCATCTTCGTGACCGAGGTGCTGGGATCGGCCTTTTCCGGCGCGCTGATCCAGCTTTTTGCCAAACATGACGAGGCGGTGTTCGACTACCTGTCGTTTCGCCGCGACATGGAGGGGCTGGCGGCAGAGCGGGCGGCACGGCACGGCACGGCATCGGATCTCGAACTGATCGACACGCTGTTCCGGCGCATGCAGGCCGCCCATGCCAAGCGCAACCCGGCGGACGAGGCGGCGCTGGATGCCGAGTTTCACCTCGCCATCATCGAGGCCAGCCACAATGTCATCATGCTGCACATGATGCGGTCGATGTACCAGCTGCTGCGCGAAGGCGTGTTCTACAACCGTCAGATCATGTTCCGTCAGCGCACCACCCGCGATGCGCTGCTGGACCAGCACGGAGCCATCAACGCCGCGCTGCAGCTGCGGGACGGCGCGGCGGCGCGGGCCGCGGTGGAACGGCATCTGAGCTATGTCGAAGAGGCGTTGCAGGCCGACCGGACCGCGGCGGCGCACGAGCAGGTGGCCCGTCAACGGCTGGAGCGCGCCGGGTCGCGCTGAGCCCGAAGAGTTTTCGGACGAAAACTCTTCGGCGGCGGAAAAATCCTCGTCGAGGATTTTTCCGCGCTTCCCCTCCGGGATGGACAGGAAAAGGCCCGGGCGCGTGGGGCGCCCGGGCCGGGGATACAAGGACCGACAGGGAGGAGGATCAGCCCTTGGAGAATTCCGGGTAGGCCTCCATGCCCAGTTCGGCCATGTCGAGCCCGTTGATTTCCTCTTCTTCGCCGACGCGGATGCCCATGGTCGCCTTGAGGATGAACCACACCACCGCCGAGACCACGAAGGTGAAGATGCCGATGGCCACGATGCCCAGGATCTGCGCACCCCAGTTGCCGGTGTAGAAGGCCACCGCCAGCGTGCCCCAGATGCCTGCGATCAGGTGCACCGGGATGGCGCCCACGACGTCGTCGATCTTGAGCTTGTCCAGCATCGGCACGGTGACGACCACGATGCCCCCGCCGATCGCCCCGGTGACCAGCGCCATGAACAGCGACGGTGCCAGCGGTTCCGCGGTGATCGACACCAGGCCTGCCAGCGCGCCGTTCAGCACCATGGTCAGGTCGGCCTTGCCATACATCACCGAGGTCAGGATCAGCGCGGCCACGGCACCGGCGGCGGCGGCCATGTTGGTGTTGGCGAAGATGCGGCTGACATCGGTCACGTCACCCACCGTGCCCATGGCCAGCTGCGAGCCGCCGTTGAAGCCGAACCAGCCCAGCCACAGGATGAACGTGCCCAGCGTCGCCAGGGCGAGGTTCGAGCCCGGCATCGGCACGGTGCGGCCGTCCTTGTACTTGCCGATACGCGGCCCGAGGATCAGCGCGCCCGCCAGCGCCGCCCAGCCGCCCGCCGCGTGCACCAGCGTGGAGCCCGCGAAATCGGAGAAGCCCGCTTCGGACAGCCAGCCGCCGCCCCACTGCCAGGAGGCCTCGATCGGGTAGATGAAGCCGGTCAGCACGACGACGAAGATCAGGAACGGCCAGAGCTTGATCCGCTCGGCCAGGGTGCCCGACACGATGGACGCCGTGGTGGCGCAGAACATCAGCTGGAAGAAGAAGTCGGAGCCCACGGAGGCATAGTCCAGCGCCGCGGCATCGGCGGCCAGCCCGACAGGTTCCAGCGAGGTGGGCGAGATCAGGATGCCCAGATAGCCCTGGATGATCCAGCCGTCGCCGGGATACATCAGGTTGAAGCCCACGAGCCAGTACATGATCGCCGCGATGGAAAACAGCGAGATGTTCTTGGTCAGCTGCATCGTGACGTTCTTGGAGCGCACGAGGCCGGCTTCGAGCATGGCAAAGCCCGCGGCCATCCAGAACACCAGAAAGCCGCCCACCAGGAACAGCAGCGTGGTGAAGATATAGGGGTTGATGTCCGGTGCCGCCGCGGCGGCCGGCTCGGCCTCTTGCGCAAGGCCCATCGCCGGTGCCGCCAGAAGCAGGGCCGCCGGGGCAAGTGTCTTGAGAAGTTTCATATCCGTTTCCCTTGATGTCTGGAGGGCGTCAGAGCGCGTCTGCGTCGGTTTCGCCGGTGCGCACCCGCACCGCCTGCAACACGTCGAGCACGAAGATCTTGCCGTCACCGATCTTGCCGGTCTGGGCGGTGTTCACGATGGTTTCGACCACCTGGTCGGCCATGCCGGCGGCGACCACGATTTCCAGCTTGATCTTGGGCACGAAATTCACCGCGTATTCCGCGCCGCGATAGATCTCGGTATGGCCCGATTGCGAGCCGAAGCCCTTGATTTCCGTTACCATCATGCCGCGCACGCCGATCGCGGTAAGCGCCTCGCGCACCTCCTCGAGCTTGAACGGCTTGATCGTCGCTATGATCAGTTTCACCTGGATCCCCTTCGGTTCTGGCAGGAGGCATCCTGCATTTCGCAACTGCAGCAAGCCGCGGAAGAGGGGGGCGGGGGAAGGTTCTGGCGGCATTTCCGCACCGGCATCGCGCAAAACTGCTCAAAATTAAGGCTTATCTCCCCAGATGCACACGAAACGGGCAAAATTATGAGCGGAACTCCGCGTGATGGCGTGTCAACATTCCCGGCAGATCAGGCTAGAGTGCGCGCAAACAAGAAAGTGGCGGGCAGCAGTCATGAGCAAAACGGGTCGCACGTCGAAACGCCTTGTCGCCGACCGGCGCTATGCCGGAACGGGCGGGAGCAGCGGGTCAACCAGAAAGGCCGCGCCGCGCAAGCGCAAGGCCAAGGCCACCCGCGCGCGACGGCGCGGGCCGCTGGGCTGGCTGGCCGCGCTGGTGGGCTGGGTGCTGCGGCTGTTCTGGCGGCTGACGCTGACCGCAACCATCGTGACGCTGCTGATTGTCGGTTCGGCGGTGCTGTACGTCCAGTCCACCCTGCCCGACCTGACCGCCCTTGTGGACGGGCGGGCGCGCGGGTCGGTGACGCTGCTGGACCGCGACGGCGAGGTGTTTGCCCGGCGCGGCGACCAGTTCGGCGGCGTGGTCACCGCGCAGGGCGTCAGCCCGCATCTCCGGAACGCGGTGATCGCCACCGAGGACAAGCGGTTCTACCGCCATTTCGGCCTGTCCCCCCGCGGCATCGCCAGCGCCGTGCGGATCAACCTGCGCGAAGGCCGCGGGCCGCTGTCCGGGCATGGCGGGTCCACCATCACCCAGCAGACGGCCAAGCTGTTGTGTCTGGGTGTGGCCTATGACCCGACGCAATGGGACAGCGAAGCCGACTATATCTCGGATTGCCGCCGCAGTTCGCTGACGCGCAAGGCGCGCGAGGCGATCTATGCCATGGCGATGGAGGCGGAATACACCAAGGAAGAGATCCTGTCGATCTACCTCAACCGCGCCTATATGGGCGCGGGCGCCTACGGGGCCGAGGCCGCGGCGCAGGTCTATTTCGGCAAACATGCGTTCGAGCTGGACGCGGGCGAATCGGCGATGATCGCGGGGCTGCTGACGGCACCGACGCGGCTGGCCCCGACCTCGGATCTGGCCCGCAGCCAGGCCCGCGCCGCCACGGTCTTGCGGCTGATGAACGAACAGGGGCTGCTGTCGGACGCGGAAACCGCCTTTCACCAGGCCAACCCGGCCACCCTGTCCGAGGCCGCCGAGGCGCAGCGCGGCGGCTATTTCGCCGATTGGGTGATGCAGTCGGGGCCGGAGTTCTTTACCCGCGACACCACCGAGGATGTCATCATCCAGACCACGCTGGACCGGCGCATCCAGCAGGCCACGGAACGGGCGGTGGAAAAGGTCTTTGCCGAAAAGGTCAGCTCCGGGTCCAAGGCCGAGGTGGCGGTGATCGTGATGTCCGCCGATGGCGCGGTGCGCGGCATGGTGGGGGGCCGGCGGACCAATGTCTCGGGCCTGTTCAACCGCGCGGTGCAGGCCGTGCGGCAGACCGGATCGGCGTTCAAGCCGTTTGTCTATGCCACGGCGCTGGAACTGGGGCATTCCGCGCTCGATACCGTTCTGGACGAGCCGTTCTGCATGAACATCCCCGGCTCGGGCCAGTGGTGCCCTGAGAATTATACCCGCAATTACAAGGGCATGGTCACCCTGACCGAGGCGCTGAAGCAGTCGCTGAACATCCCCGCGGTGAAAGTGTCCGAAGAGGTGGGGCGCGATCTGGTGATGCAGGTGGCGCGCGATTTCGGCATCTACCGCGACCTGCACGACACGCCTGCGATGGCGCTTGGCACCTCCGAGGCGACGCTGCTGGAGATGACCGGGGCCTATGCCGGCATCCTGAACGGCGGCTCTTCGGTCACGCCCTACGGGCTGCGCGAATTGCGGCTGGCCGGCGATTCGGCGCCGCTGATGGGATCGGGCGGCGGCATCGGCGAACGGGTGATCCGCGAGGCGGCGGCGCAAGAGCTGATCTGGATGATGCACAAGGTGGTGACCGAAGGCTCGGGCCGCCGGGCGGCGCTGCCGGGGCGCGAGGCGGCGGGCAAGACCGGCACCAGCCAGGAGGCGCGGGACGCCTGGTTCATCGGCTTTACCGCCGATTACGTGGCCGGCGTGTGGATGGGCTATGACGACAACACGCCGCTGAAAGGCGTCACCGGAGGCGGGCTGCCGGCCGAGATCTGGCACGAGGTCATGATCCGGGTGGAAGACGGCCGGCCCGCAAAGGGGCTGCCGATGCGCGCGCCACAGGCGGCACCGGCACCGGTGCCTGCCCCGGCCCCGCAGCGACCGTCCCGCGATCCGGTCCGGGACGCGGTCGAGGGTGCGGCGGAATCGGTGCTCCAGCAGGTGCTGCGTGACATCCTGGGCGGCAACTGAGGCCGCACGGACACCCGCGTCCCGGGCCCGCCCCGGGACCTCTTGGCTCGGGCACCCGGCAGGAGGTCCCGGGTCAGGCCCGGGACGGCGTCACACTGCAGAGGCGGATGTGCCGCCAGACGGCGCGATCAGCCCGCGCGCGTGAGATCGGCGATCATCGCGTCGATGTCGCCGCGGCGGCGGTCCAGCATCGCCCCGATCTCGGTCCGTTCGGTGAGCAGCATGTTCACGCCTTCGATGAACATGTTGAAGAACAGGCCCGATTTCTGGCCGACATGGAAGGTCACCTCGAACGGGGCTTCGCCGCGCAGATGGGCGGTGGTCGAGACCTCGAAGGCGTTGCGCACCTGTTTGGTGCCGTTCACCTCGAGCCGTCCGCCGATGAACTCCCGGAACCGCTTGCCGTATTTGCGCGCAATATAGCCGGTGAACGCGGCGGTGAACGCCTTTTTCTGCGCTCCGCTGGCGCGGCGCCCGTCCACGCCCAGCGCATAGGCGGCGATGGTCGGCAGATCGGCATAGCGCTGGAACAGGCGTTCGAAGTCGCGAATCATCGCCGCTTCGGACTTGCCCGAAGCGATCACCGCGTTGATGTCGGCCACCAGCCGGTCGACCAGCCGTTCGGCCTCGCTTGCGTTGGCGGCCAGCGCCGGGCCTTGCCAGGACAGGCCGCCCAGGGCCAGGGCCGCACCGCCCAGAACCAGCGTCCGGCGGCTACAGGAAACACGCGTCATCAGAAACCCTCCGTGTCCAGCGCTTCGGGGTCGATATAGGCATCTTCGGCAGCGGCTGCACCCCCCAGTTCGAAGCGGCGGTTCTGCAGGTAGATCAGGCGCAGCTGGGCATAGGGATCGGCGCTGTCATACAGCACCGAATCCACCGTGCCGCCAAAGCGCCCGCGCTCGCCGACCTTGTCGAGGATGCGCGCCCCGGTGGCCACGCGCCGCGCCCGTGTCGGCAGCACATAGCTGAGCGGGTTGAGCGCAAGGTCCACCACGTCTCCCGCCGCATCCCGTTCGGTAGATGGGCCGAGAAAGGGCAATGCCAGGTAGGCCCCTTCGGGCACGCCCCAGACATGCAGCGTCTCGCCGAAATCGCTTTCGTCCGGGGGCATGCCCAGATCGCTGGCCACATCCGCCAGCCCGCCAAAGCCCAGCGTGGCATTGACCGCAAAGCGCAGCGTGTTGCGCGTGGCGTCGCCCAGCCGGCCCTGCAGCACCTGATTGACCACGGTGCGCGGCAGCGAGACCGTGTCGGCAAGGTTCGAGATGTTGTCCTGCACGCCCTGTGGCACGGTTTGGGCATAGCCCGCGCCGGAGCTGCGCAGCAGGCGTTCGTCCACCTTGCGGTTGAAGGCGTGCACGCGGCGATTCTGCGCCTCGTACGGATCGTGGACGGCGTCAGGGGCCGCGCTGGGGCCGGGCACGGAACACGCCCCGGCTGCCAGCAGCAGCGCCATCACCAGAGCGGCACGGGCGACACGCATAAGGAATACCCCACTTCAAACCCCTTGGGAAAACCGCGATGGTCCCATAAAAGGCTAGTTAATTTCATTTGCGGCGACCCCCAATGGAAGACGCCGGTTTCAGTCCTCTTGTGGCACATTCGCGACAGGATCGGAACCGCTGGACGGGCAGACCACGCGCGCAGAACAAGGACGAAGGGCGAAAACGACCTCATGGCAGCGAAACAGAGAAACACCGGGCGCGAGGAACTGATCGCCGCCCGGAGGAAAAGCCGCCCCTATTACTGGTTTGTCGGCATCTTCAGCGTTTTCGTGAACGTGCTGATGCTGACCGGCCCGCTTTACATGATGCAGGTCTATGACCGGGTGCTGGGCTCGCGCTCCGAAGCGACGCTGATCGCGCTGTCGGTGCTGGTGGTGTTCCTGTACGGCATGATGGGCATTCTCGATTACGTGCGCGGCCGGGTGATGGGCCGGGTGGCGGCGCGGTTCCAGTCGGAACTGGACCTGCGGGTGTTCGACGCGGTGATGCGGCGCTCTACCGTGCAGCCGGACGAGCTGGCCCAGACCGGCCTGCGCGATCTGGAATCGGTGCAGCGGCTGATGTCCTCGCCGGTCCTGATGGCGATCTTCGACATTCCCATGACGCCGTTCTTCATCCTGGCGATCATGATCTTTCACCCCTGGCTGGGCTACCTGGCGCTGGCCGGCGGCAGCGTTCTGATCGCGATCACCGCGATCAACCAGATGGTGACCAAGAACCCGTCGCTGAAATCCAACATGGCGGTGATGGCCGCCGAACGCACGTCCGAGCAGATCCGCGCCGAGGCCGAGATGGTGCAGGCCATGGGCATGCGCCGCGACGCCTTCCTGCGCTGGATGGGCGCGCGGGGCGAGGCGCTGAAGGGGCAGATCTCGACCACCGACCTTACCGGCACGTTCACCACGATGACCAAGACGTTCCGCCTGCTGCTGCAGTCGGCGATGCTGGGCCTGGGGGCCTATCTGGTGCTGCAGGGGCTGATGACTCCGGGCGCGATGATCGCGGGTTCGATCCTGATGGGCCGGGCGCTGGCCCCCATCGAACTGGCCATCGGCCAGTGGCCGCTGGTGGAACGCGCGCGCACCGGCTGGAAGAACCTCGAACAGCTGCTGACCGAGGTGCCGCCGGAACAGCCGCGCACCCCGCTGCCCAAGCCGCGGGCCAAGCTGGACGTGCAGCAGCTGACCATGGTGCCCCCGGGCGAACAGCAGGCCTCGTTGCGCATCGTCAGCTTCAATCTCGACCCCGGTCAGGCGCTGGGCGTGATCGGGCCTTCGGGGTCGGGCAAGTCGACGCTGGCGCGCGGCATCACCGGCACCTGGCGGCCCGCGGGCGGCAAGATCCGGCTGGATGGCGCGTCGCTCGACCAGTACGGGCCGGATGTGCTGGGCCAGCATATCGGCTACCTGCCGCAGCGCGTGACGCTGTTTGACGGCACGATTGCCGAGAACATCGCCCGGCTGTCGCCCAATCCCGATCCCGAAAAGATTGTCGAGGCGGCGAAAAAGGCCGATGCGCACGAAATGATCCTGAAGCTGCCCGGCGGCTACGACACCCGCGTCACCGCCGCCGGCGGGCGGCTGTCGGGCGGCCAGATGCAGCGCATCGGGCTGGCGCGCGCGATGTATGGCGATCCGGTGATCCTTGTATTGGACGAGCCGAACTCCAATCTCGACAACGAGGGGTCCGAGGCGGTCAACAAGGCCATCCGCAGCTTCAAGGAAGAGGGCAAGTCGGTGATCATCATGGCCCACCGCCCTGCCGCCATCCAGGAATGCGACATGTTGCTGGTGCTGGAAAACGGCAGCCGCGCCGCGTTCGGCCCGAAGGAAGAGGTGCTGCGCTCGATGGTCAAGAACCACCAGCAGATCGCCAAGAATGCCGGCCCCGGAGGTGTGCGATGACCGAACTGAAACTGCGCGAGACCACCGATCCGGTGAAACAGGGCGCCAGGCTGCCCGCAAAGGCGCAGAAGGCGGCACAGGCCGCGCCGCAGCCCGCCGGGCCGGAACCGGTGAAGTTCCCGCTGCGCGTGCCGATGACGCTGGGCATCGTTGCGCTGCTGATCCTGGTGGGCGGCTTTGGCGGCTGGGCCTCGACCACCAAGATATCCGGCGCGATCATCGCCGGCGGCCAGATCGAGGTGGACCAGAACCGCCAGGTGGTGCAGCACCCCGATGGCGGCGTGGTCTCGGAGATCCTGACCGACGAGGGCGACACCGTGACCGAAGGCGACGTGCTGATCCGGCTGGACCCGACGCTGCTGCAGTCGGAACTCACCATCGTCGAGGGGCAGCTGTTCGAACTGATGGCGCGCCGGGCGCGGCTGCAGGCGGAACGCGACGGGCTGAGCCAGATCACATTCGGCGAAGAGGTGCTGGCCCGCGCCCAGACCGATCCCGAGGTGGCCGATCTGGTCGAAGGCCAGCTGAACCTGTTCGAGGCCCGCAGCGAAACCATCGGCCGCGAGATCGAGCAGCTGGGCAAGCGGCGCGACCAGATCGCCGAGCAGGTCAACGGCATCGAGGCCCAGCAGGCCGCCATGGGCGAAATGCTGGCACTGATCGAGGAGGAGCTGACCGACCAGCAGACCCTGCTGGACCGCGGTCTGGCCCAGGCCAGCCGGGTGCTGTCGCTGCGCCGCGAACAGGCGCGTCTGGCCGGCCAGGTGGGCGAGCTGACGGCCTCCAAGGCGCAGGCCGCGGGCCGCATGACCGAGATCGACATCCAGATCCTCGGGCTGCAGACGCGGCGGCGCGAAGAGGCCATCACCACCCTGCGCGACCTGCAGTTCCGCGAGCGCGAACTGGCCGAGCAGCGCCGCGCGATCCGCGAGCGGCTGAGCCGGATGGAGATCACCGCGCCGGTCTCGGGGGTGATCTACGGGTTGACGGTGTTTGCGCCGCGCTCGGTGATCCGCCCGGCCGATCCGGTGCTGTTCATCGTGCCGCAGGACCGCCCGCTGGTGATTGCCGCACAGGTGGAGCCGATCCATATCGACCAGCTTTTTGTCGATCAGGAGGTGACGCTGCGCTTTTCCGCGCTGGACCAGAACAAGACGCCGGAGCTGTTCGGCAATGTGGTGCAGATCTCGGCAGACGCGTTCGAGGACCAATCCTCGCGCGTGCGCTACTACCGCGCAGAGATCCGGCTGCATGAGGGCGAGATCGACCGCCTTCCCGAAGGCGCCACCCTGATCCCGGGCATGCCGGTGGAGGCCTATATCCGCACCGAGGACCGCACCCCGCTGGCCTATCTGGTGAAACCCTTCACCGACTACTTCAACCGCGCGTTCCGGGAAAGCTAGGTCGCGCAAACCGATGTTTGCGCGCGCAGTGGGCAGGGTCATGTCTGCACAGCAGACGTGACAGCCCACACCTTTCCATGCCGGGACCCGAGAGGGATGGCCGGGGTGGGCGGGGCGAGGTGCCGCGCGCGCAAGCCCCGTCTTGCGCGCGCAGTGGGCAGGGTCATGTCTGCACAGCAGACGTGACTGCCCACACCTTTCCATGCCGGGACCCGAGAGGGATGGCCGGGGTGGGCGGGGCGAGGTGCGCAGCACGAGCTCCGACCGGCCCGGCGCGCAGGCCCCCTCACCCCATCCCTCTCCCCCGCGGGGGAGAGGGGGCCCGTTGCGTCAGCTGTCACCGGTGCGCCTTTGCCCGGCGTCGATTCGGGGTATTTTTACCAAGAAGAAGATCAGGGGAGTTTCCTTTGCCCCGGACCCGGTCTAGCGTCGCGGCAAAGCCACGGAGGATGCCATGACCAACGCGATCGAAACCCGTCTGAGCGAGCTTGGCCTGTCGCTGCCCGACGCGCCTGCTCCCGCCGCCAATTACGTGCCTTACGTGCTGGCGGGCGGGCTGCTTTACGTGTCCGGCCAGATCAGCATGAAGGATGGCCAGCTCATAACCGGCAAGGTCGGGGCCGACCTGACCACCGAGGACGGGGCCGCTGCCGCCAGGTGCTGTGCGCTGAGCCTGCTGGCGCAGGTGCGCGCCGCCTGTGACGGTGATCTGAGCCGGCTCAAGCGGGTCGTGAAGCTGACCGGCTTCGTCAATTCCACCCCCGATTACACAGACCAGCCCAAGGTCATCAACGGTTGCTCGGACACGCTGGTCGAGATCCTGGGCGAGGCCGGACGGCATGCGCGGTCGGCCGTTTCGGCGGGCGCGCTGCCGCTGGGCGTCGCGGTCGAGATCGAAGGCATCTTCGAGCTGGTGTGATGCTGCCGCAGGCGTTTCGCGACACCCCCATCGCGCACCGGGCCTATCACGGGCCGGGCGCGCCGGAAAACAGCCGCGCGGCGATCCGCGCGGCCATCGCGACGGGCTACGGGATCGAGATCGACCTGCAGCTGTCGGCCGATGGCGTGGCCATGGTGTTCCACGATTACGAGCTGGACCGCCTCACGGGTGCCAGCGGCACGGTGCGGATGCGGGGGGCCGCGCATTTGCAGCAGATCGGCCTGTCGGGCAGCGACGAAACGATCCCGACCTTTGCCGAGGTGCTGGACCTCGTGGCGGGGCAAGTGCCCCTGCTGGTCGAGCTGAAAGACCAGGACGGCGCAATGGGCGACGCGCTTGGCCCGCTCGAAGAGGCCACGGCGCGCGACCTTGCCGGGTATGCGGGCCCCGTCGCCGTGATGTCCTTCAACCCGCATGCCATGGCGCGGATGGCCAAGCTGGCCCCGGATGTGCCGCGCGGGCTGACCACCTGCGCCTACGAGGCCGCGCATTGGCCTACCCTGCCCGACGCCCGCCGCGCCGCCCTGCGCACGATTCCCGATTTCGAGAGCGTCGGCGCGAGCTTCATCAGCCACCACTGGAGCGACCTTGGCAATCCGCGCGTGGCCGAGCTGAAGGCCCAGGGCACGCCGATCCTGTGCTGGACGATCCGGTCGCCCGACGACGAGGCACAGGCGCGGCGCATCGCCGACAATATCACCTTCGAGCATTATCCCGCTTGATCGCCCCATCCGGCACGCCACATTGAGGGACGAGCCGAGGGAAGACCGATGACCGACCAGAGCCCTGCGCCCACCATCGCGGTCAACATTGTCACGTCGCTGGACGAGATCGGCGCGGACAACTGGGATGCCTGTGCCTGCCCGGAAACCGCCGATGGCGGCCGGCCGATGGATCCGTTCACGACCTACCGTTTCCTCAAGGCGCTGGAGGACAGCGGCTCTGTCGGGCGCCATACCGGCTGGGATCCGCGCTATGTCTATGCCGAGCTTGACGGCCAGGTCATCGCCACAGCGCCGCTTTATGCCAAGTCGCACAGCCAGGGCGAATACATCTTTGACCACAACTGGGCCCATGCGCTGGAACGCGCGGGCGGGCAGTATTACCCCAAGCTGCAGATCGCCGTGCCCTTCACCCCTGCCACGGGGCGG
This sequence comes from Alphaproteobacteria bacterium, assembly GCA_030425925.1. GTDB lineage: Bacteria > Pseudomonadota > Alphaproteobacteria > Rhodobacterales > Rhodobacteraceae > JAUHZO01. The sequence continues at coordinate 114,391 of JAUHZO010000001.1, forward strand.
CGCTTTCTGACCCGTCCCGGGTTCGAGACGCTGGGCGTCTCGGCGCTGATCCAGGGCGCGGTGCAGTTCACCGCCAACAACGACCTGTCCTCGGTGCACATCACCTTTTGCACCGAGGCCGAGGCGCTGGCAGGCGAAGAGATGGGGCTCTTGCGGCGCACAACGCAGCAATTCCACTGGGTGAACGAAGGTTACGCCGATTTCGACGCTTTCCTTGCCTCGCTCAGTTCGCGCAAGCGCAAGAACATCCGCAAGGAACGCGAGCGCGCGCAGGGCTTTGGCGGGCAGATCGAGATGCTGACCGGCGACCGGATCCGGCCCGAGCACTGGGACGCGTTCTGGCGCTTTTACCAGGACACCGGCGCGCGCAAATGGGGATCGCCCTACCTGACGCGGGCGTTCTTCGACATCGCGCAGGAGCGCCTGCGCGACGACATCGCGCTTGTGATGGCCTCGCGCGAGGGGGAGTATGTGGCGGGCGCGCTGAACTTCATCGGACGCGAGGTGCTGTTCGGGCGCTACTGGGGCTGCGTCGAGGATCACCCCTGCCTGCATTTCGAGGCGTGTTATTATCAGGCCATCGACTTTGCCATCCGCCAAGGCCTGAAACGGGTCGAGGCCGGGGCGCAGGGCGAACACAAGCTGGCGCGCGGCTATTTGCCCGCGCCGACCCATTCGCTGCACTGGCTGGCCGACACGGGCTTTCGCGACGCGGTGGGCCGGTATCTGGAGGCGGAGCGCGCCGCGGTGGACGAGGATATCGAGATCCTCACCGCCTATGGCCCGTTCCGCAAGGACCGACGAGAGGAACAGGAATGACCGAGAAACTGTCAGACACCGCCCGCGAAACCCTGCTGCAGCCGCTGCTGGACAATGGCTGGGAGATGGTCGAGGGCCGCGATGCGATCCGCAAGACCTTTGTCTTCGGCGATTTCACCGAAGCCTTTGCCTGGATGACCCGCGCGGCGCTTTGGGCCGAGAAATGGAACCACCATCCGGAATGGTCCAACGTCTACAAGACGGTGACAGTGGAGCTGACCACCCATGACGTGGGCGGGCTGTCGGCGCTGGACGCGAAGCTGGCGCGCAAGATGGACGCGCTCTGACCCGCAGGTTGTCCCCGCGCTGACTGCCGCCCTTTCCCAATTCTACAACCGACCCCCTCCCTGACCCTCCCCCTGTCAGGGGGAGGGGACAGCGTGCGCTGGGGTGGCAAAGGTCGGCTCTCCGCCCCTTGCAACGGGCCCCCTCCCCCTGAGAGGGGGAGGGCTGGGGAGGGGGGAAAGCTTCTGCTTCAGATCGCCGCCAGCATCGCCTCGCCGCAGGACGCCTCGCAGGTGCCGGGCTGGTCATCCAGCGCAAAGTGCTTGACCACGCCGTCCTCGACCAGCATCGCGTAGCGCTGCGAGCGGTCGATCAGGCCCACCGGCGGGGCGCTGAAGGCGCGGCCCATCGCCTTGGTGAATTCTGCCGCCGGGTCGCCCAGCATGGCGATGCCCGCGTCCTTGGCCCCGGTCGAGCGGGCCCAGGCGTCCATCACGAAGACGTCGTTGACCGAGATGCACAGGATTTCGTCGACACCCTTGGCGGCGAAATCGTCCTTGGTCTTGATGAAGCTGGGCACGTGGGCATTGGTGCAGGTGCCGGTGAACGCGCCCGGCAGGGCAAAGATCACCACCTTGCGGCCCTTGGTGAGATCCGACGTGGTCACCTGTTCGGGGCCCTCGGCTCCCATGCGGACAAAAGTGGCTTCGGGCAGCGTGTCGCCTGTGGAAATGGTCATGGTCCTGTCGCTCCTTGATTTGCGTTTTCCCTGCTGCGGACTATAGGCTGCGGCACGGCAAGGGAAATGGGGATTTCGGACGATGACGGATGTGGTGGTGATCGGCGCGGGCCAGGCGGCGGCGTCTCTGGTGGCGCGGCTGCGCTCGAAAGGGTTTGACGGCGGGATCACGCTGATCGGCGAAGAGCCGGTCCCGCCCTACCAGCGCCCGCCCCTGTCCAAGGCCTATCTGCTGGGCGAGATGGCGGTCGAACGGCTCTACCTGCGGCCCGAAAGTTTCTACGCCGAGAACGGCATCACCCTGCACCTGTCGGAAACCGCCATCGCCATCGACCGGGGCGACAAGCGGGTGGTCGCCGGCGGGCAGGCGCTGCCTTACGATCATCTGGCGTTGTGCACCGGGTCGGTGCCGCGCCGCCTGCCCGGCGCGATCGGCGGCGAGCTGGACGGCGTCTACTGCGTGCGTACGCTGAAGGACGTGGACGAGATGGCCCCGCTGTTTGCACCGGGCAAGCGCGTGCTGATCGTCGGCGGCGGCTATATCGGGCTGGAGGCGGCAGCGGTGGCCGCCAAGCTGGGCCTGCAGGTCACGCTGGTCGAGGCGGCGGAGCGCATCCTGCAACGGGTGGCCGCGCCCGAGACCTCTGCCTGGTTCCGCGACCTGCACAAGGCGCATGGTGTCGACCTGCGCGAGGGCACCGGCCTTGCGCGCCTGATCGGCGAGGATCACGTGACCGGCTCGGAACTGGCGGACGGCACGGTGCTGGAGGTGGATTTCGTCATTGTCGGCATCGGCATCACGCCCGCCACCGAACTGGCCGAGACTGCGGGGCTGGAGGTCGAGAACGGCATCAGGGTGGACGCGCAGGGCCGCACTTCCGATCCGTCGATCTGGGCGGCAGGCGATTGCGCGGCCTTTCCGGGGGCCCACGGCCTGATGCGGCTCGAATCGGTGGGCAACGCCATCGACATGGGTGAACTGGTGGCCGACAACATTCTGGGCGCGGGGCGCGATTACGTGGCCAGGCCGTGGTTCTGGTCGGACCAGTATGACGTCAAGCTGCAGATCGCGGGACTGTCCACGGGCTATGACCGGATCGTGGTGCGCCGCGATGGCGAGGCGCTGTCGCATTGGTACTACGCCGGTGACAGGCTGCTGGCGCTGGACGCGATGAATGACAGCCGGTCCTACATGGTGGCCAAGCGGTTGATCGAGGCGGGCAAGTCGCCCGCGGCGGAGGCGGTGGCGGACCCCGGAACCGATCTCAAGGCGCTGCTGAAGGCGTGAGGATCATTGCGGGCACGCATCGGGGGCGGCGGCTGGCCTCGGTCGGCAAGGGCGATCCCGGGGCCCATCTGCGCCCCACCACCGATCGCGTGCGCGAAAGCCTGTTCAACATGCTGGCGGGCGGGCGGTTTGGCGATCCGTTTGCCGGGGCTTTGGTGCTGGACCTGTTCGCCGGAACCGGGGCGCTGGGGTTCGAGGCGCTGTCGCGCGGGGCGGCGCGCGCGGTGTTTGTCGATGACGGGCGGGTGGCGGGGCGTCTTGTTCGCGAGAACATGGCGGCACTGGACCTCGCCGCGCGCAGCCGGCTGATCGCGCGGGACGCCACGCGGCTGCCGGTGGCCGAAGCGGCGGCCTCGCTGGTCTTTCTCGACCCGCCTTACGGCAAGGGGTTGGGAGAGACGGCGCTGGCCTCGGCCCGCGCGGGGGGCTGGATCGCGCCCGGTGCGCTGGTGGTTTGGGAAGAGGCCGGCCCGCAGGCGGCCCCGGAGGGATTCGCGCCGGAAGAGACCCGGCGCTATGGCGACACGCATGTGACGCTGTTGCGCGCGCTCTGAGCGAGGCGGGGCCGAATTCTTGGCAAGAATTCGGTCCGCGTTCTTTGAAAGAACGCGGCGCCGCGCGGGGATTTGACGTCGGGCCCGGATTTGCTAGGCTCCATGCCATGACCAGCGCCACATACTCCCCCGTCTGGGCCGAGGCCGCGCCTGCCGAGGACACGCACCCGGCCCCGCCGCGCAAGCCGCGCGATCCGCTGTTCCTGACCGATTGCGCCACGCCTGCCATGGGCACAACCCTGCTGCTGGCCCTGTGGCAGAGATGGGACGACACGGACTGACGCCAGGGGGTGGCATTCCCCCGCATGATGCGTATCTTCCATGCAAGTTCATGAATGGGAGGTATCCATGACCCTTTTTCGCCCCACCCGCCGCGATATCCTGAGCATGGCGGCTGCCATGCCCGCGCTTTCCCTGCCGGCCCGCGCCATGGCCGATCTGGGCGCACCGGCTGCGGCCAACCCGGCCTGGTTCAGCTTTACCCTGGGCGATACCAGGCTGACCGTGGTCTCGGACGGGCACCTGGTGCTGCCCACCAATGGGTTGGGTGTGAATGCCGACCCCGAGGAGGTGCGCGCCTTTCTGGAAGCGCAGTTCCTGTCGCCGGACGAGAACTATTCCCACACCAACCACCTGGTGATCGAGACCGGTGAAGCCAAGGTGCTGGTCGACGTGGGTTCGGGCAACCGGTTCCTGCCCACCGCCGGGCGGCTTTTCGACAATCTCGACGCGGCCGGCATCGACGCGGGCGAGATCACCCATGTCGTGATCACCCATGCGCATCCGGACCATGTCTGGGGTGTGCGCGACGATTTCGACGAGGCGATCCTGCCGGATGCGGAATATTTCATCGGCGGGGCCGAGATGGATTACTGGCTGACCGACGACCTGGTGAACCAGGTGCCCGCGGATGCGCAGCAATTCGTGCTGGGCGCGGTGAACTCGCTCAACGTGGACGGGGCCGAGTGGCAGCGGCTGTCGCATGAGACCGAGGTGGTGCCCGGTGTCCGGGTGATCGACACGCCGGGCCATACGCCGGGGCACATGGCCGTGGTGGTGGAATCGAACGGCCGGCAGCTGATCGCGCTGGGGGATTCGATGAGCCATGCCTGGACCAATTTTGCGCATCCCGAGTGGTACAACAATTTTGACGCCGACGGCGCACAGACCGTCGCCACGCGCAAGCGGCTGCTGGACATGGCGGCCACGGACCGGATGGCGGTGCTGGGCTATCACTTCCCCTTCCCCGGCGTGGGCCATGTGGCCCGTGCGGGTGACGCCTACCGGTTCGTGCCGGCCCTGTGGCAGTGGTGATCTGGGAGGCCCGTATCTGACTGGCCCGTATCTTACTTGCCCGTTTCTGACTGGCCCGTAACGAAGCGATGCGCGGCAGGCCCCCTGTCGCGCGTCCGGCCGGCGGTGTATCGGGGTATTTTTACCAAGAAGAAGACAGGGGGGGCCTGAAAGGGGGGCCGTTCTGTCAGGCGGTGGTGGGGTGAAAGCGGCCCGCCGGGGAGAGCGTGAAGATCTCGACCCCGTCTGCCGTCACGCCCACCGAGTGTTCGAACTGGGCCGAGAGCGATTTGTCCCGGGTGATCGCCGTCCATTCATCGGACAGCACCCGGGTTTCCGGGCGGCCCAGATTGACCATGGGTTCGATGGTGAAGAACATGCCCTCTTCGAGGACAGCGCCGGTGCCGGGCCGGCCGTAATGCAGCACGTTGGGCGGCGCGTGGAAGACGCGGCCCAGCCCGTGGCCGCAGAAATCGCGCACCACGGACATGCGCTGCGCCTCGACAAAACTCTGGATGGCGTGGCCGATATCGCCGAAGGTGTTGCCGGGTCTGACCGCCTCGATCCCCTTCATCAGCGCGTCATGGGTGACCTGGATCAGCCGGTCGGCAAACGGCTTGACCGGGCCGACCGTGTACATGCGGCTGGTGTCGCCATACCAGCCGTCCACCACCACGGTGACGTCGATATTCAGGATGTCGCCCTCGATCAACTCGTCATGACGGCGCGCGCCGCGGTCGTTCTTGCCCTTGGGCACCTTGGCGCCCGGGATGCCGTGGCAGACCACGTGGTTGAGCGAGATGCAGCTGGCGTGCTGGTAGCCCTTGTAACCGATGGTGGCCGAGACCGCGCCTTCCTCTTCCACGCGTTTGCGGATGAACGCGTCCAGCGCGCCGGTGGTCTGGCCAACACCGACATGGGCCGCGACCTCGTCGAGGATCTGCGCGGCCAGCCGGCCCGCACGGTGCATGCCGGCGAAGTCGTCCCTGGAGTAGATGCGTATGCCGTCACGGGTGACGCGGCTGCCGGTGTCGAAGCGCAAGGCGCGGATCTCCTTTCGATATTGTGCAAAAACTAGCGTGTCGGGGCCGCCTTGGCCAGAGGTCCGCCGGGGGGGCGAGACGGACAATCCCGTCATTGAGACGTTACGTCACCCTTTTGTCCGCGGGGCGACGAAGGGCAACGGGCCTGCCAGCGCGATCCCGGACGGGCTGAGATCGGTTCCCAGGCACAGCACCTCTACCTCCGCGCGCGCCGCGGCGGCAAAGCGTTCGGCGTAGCGCGGATCGAGATCCCGGGCCAGGGTGACCATCTGCACACCGCTGCGCTGCACCACGTAGAGCATCACCGCGCGCCCGCCGGAGCGGACGATGTCGGCCAGGTCGTCGAGATGGCGCGCGCCACGGGCCGTGACGCTGTCGGGGAACTCTGCCAGGCCCGGCTGGCGCGACAGCGTCACCGATTTGACCTCGACATAGGTATCGGCGCGCACCGGGCTGGTGAGCAGGAAATCGATCCGGCTGCGCGTGCCGCAGGGCACTTCGGGACGCACCGTCTGGAAGCCGTCGAGCCCGGGCACCGCTCCGGCCGCGAGCGCCGCGCGCACCAGCCGGTTGGGTGCGCCGGTGTCGACGCCGGTCAGGCTGCCATCGGGGTGTTCCACCAGCCGCCAGGTGTGGCCGAGCTTGCGTCGCGGATCGTCATTCGGCTCCAGCCAGATGCGCAGGCCGGGTTCGGCCAGGCCCAGCATGGACCCGGGATTGGCCACATGGGCCACCACCTCGCGCCCGTCTTCGAGCACGCAATCGGCGAGGAACCGCTTGTAGCGGCGGACAAGCGTGGCGGGGATCAACGGCGCGGAAAACTGCATGGCGCGAGACTAGAGCCAGTCTGGACCCGCTGCAATCCAAAGGGTTTGTCTGCGGGATCGAATCATGATATTTGGCAAACAGTATCATTAATCAGGAAAACACCCATGTCGATGACCCGACTTCTGCCGCCCTTTCTGTTCCTGCTGCTGCTGGTTCCGCTGGCCGCGCTGTGGCACTGGCATCCGCCGACGGACCGACCTTTCGAGATGCGCCCGCCCCCCTGGGACGTGCCGCTGCTGGCCGGTCTGGCGCTGCTGATCTGGGCGCGCGTCCAGTTCCGGCAAAGCGACAGCGAGATCCTGACCTTTGCCGAGCCGCGGAACCTGAACACCGAGGGTGTCTTTCGCTACAGCCGCAATCCGATGTATCTGGGGTTCGTGCTGATCCTGCTGGGGGCCGCGCTGTTCGTGAACACGTGGTGTGCGTTCACTGTCCCTGCGCTCTTTTTCGCCGCCTGCAATTGGTGGTATGTCCCTGCGGAAGAAGAGAACCTGCGCCGCGTGTTCGGTGCCACCTACGAGGATTACGCGGCCCGCACCCGCCGCTGGATGTGACAGAGGCGGACTTGGCCAGACCAGCCCCGGATACCGACAAGATCCGCACAAGGATGCTGGAGCTTGCAGAAAAACAGCTGGCCGCCTCGGGCGGCCAGCGTCTGATCCTGTCGGACATCGCCGCTGCCATGGCCATGTCGCAATCCAACGCGCATCGCTATTTCCGCACCAAGTCCGACCTGGTGCGCGCTCTGGCCGAACGGTGGTTCGACGCGGTGGAACGCGACGTGGACGACGCCATCGCCGCGGCCACGTCCCCGCGGGCCGCGCTGAACGCCTGCATTCTGGCGACGTTGCGCAGCAAACGCGCCCGGCACGATGCCGACCCGGTGCTGTTCCGCGCCTATCTTGCGCTGGCGTCGGAGCATCGCGACATCGTGCAGATGCACAGCGACCGGCTGTCAGAGCGGTTGCGGGGCGTCCTGGCCGGGATCGTACCGGAGGACGGGCGCGATGCGGCGCTGGCGCTGGTCGAGGATGCCACCGTGCAGTTCCGCGTGCCGGCGATGATCGCACTGGCCCCGCATCGCGCCACGGAGGCGCGGGCGCTGGCCGTGCTGGATGCGCTCTGGCCGACACTGAGCGACGCGGGCAGCGTTGGAAAGGCCGGCAAGATGGGCTAGACCGTGCCGAAAGACAGATCGGAACACGTGCCATGCCCAATCCAACCGCCGCCATGCTTGTCATCGGGGATGAAATCCTGTCGGGACGCACCCGCGATGCCAACATGCACCACCTGGCGCAGGAATTCACCAAGGCGGGCATCGACCTGCGCGAGGTGCGCGTTGTCGCCGATGACCGTCCGGCCATCGTGGCGGCGCTGAACGCGCTGCGGGCCGGGCATGACGTGGTGGTGACCTCGGGCGGGATCGGGCCCACCCATGACGACATCACCGCCGATTGCGTGGCCGAGGCCTTTGGCGTGGGCATCGACGTGCGCGACGATGCGCGCGCCCTGCTGAGCGCCCATTACGGGCGTCAGGGGATGGAGGTGAACGCCGCGCGGCTGCGCATGGCGCGCATTCCTGACGGGGCCACGCTGATCGACAATCCGGTTTCGGTTGCGCCGGGCTTTTCCATCGGCAACGTGCATGTGATGGCGGGGGTGCCCGCGGTGTTCCAGGCCATGGTCGCCAGCGTGGTGCCGACCCTTACCGGGGGCACGCCGCTCTTGTCCCAGTCGCTGCGGATCATGCGCGGAGAGGGCGACATCGCCGGGCCGCTGGGCGATCTGGCGCGGGCCTGGCCCGATCTGCAGATCGGTTCGTACCCGTTCCAGCGCGACGGCGTGTACGGTGCCAATGTGGTGATCCGCGGCACAGATTCCGCGCAGCTGGATGCGGCGATGCTCCAGCTGTCGCGCCTGTTTCCGGACTGAGCCCGGTGCTGCCCGACCTGCCCCGCCTGTTTGCCGCCATCGACGGCACCTGGCCCGCCGCGGCAATCGTCGAAGCCGGACCGTGGACGCTGCGCGAGGGGCGCGGCGGCGGCAAGCGCGTCTCGGCCACCACGGCGCGCGGGCCGTGGCGGGTGGATGACGTGGCGGCGGCGGAAAAGGCGATGCGGCTGATGAGCCAGGTGCCGCTGTTCATGATCCGCCCCGGCGATGCCGAGCTAGACCGCACGCTGGAGGCCATGGGCTATGCCGCCATCGACCGCGTGCATCTCTGGGTCTGCCCGATCGAAACCCTGACCGACCGCCGCCTGCCCCCGGTGACCGCCTTCACCATCTGGGAGCCGTTGGCCATCATGGCCGAGATCTGGGCCGAAGGCGGGATCGGCCCGGCGCGGCTGCGGGTGATGGACCGCGCCGCGGGGCCGCGCACAGGGTTGTTCGGCCGGCTGACAGACCAGCCCGCCGGGGCCGGGTTCTGCGCCATGCATGACGGCATCGCCATGGTCCACGCGCTGGAAATCCGTCCCGAGCACCGGGGCCGCGGCCTGGGCGGATGGCTGATGCGGGCCGCGGGCCTGTGGGCGCAGCGCCAGGGCGCGCGCTGGATGGCGGTGGCCTGCACCGCTGACAACGCGGCGGCAAACGGACTATACGCCGCCTTGAACATGCAGGTGGTGGCCCAGTACCACTATCGCAGGCTCAACGAGTTCGAAGAGGACGACACGTGACCAAGGACCTGCCCACCGCTCTCGACCTGCCCATGGTCGACCCGCTGCCGGAAGACACGCAGCGGTATTTCGACATCTGCCAGGACAAGCTGGGCATGATCCCCAACGTGCTGCGCGCCTATGCCTTCGACATCGAAAAGCTGAACGCCTTCACGGCGATGTACAACAACCTGATGCTGGCCGACAGCGGGCTGACCAAGCTCGAGCGCGAGATGATCGCGGTGGTGGTGTCCTCGGTCAACCGCTGCTTCTACTGCCTGACGGCGCATGGCGCGGCGGTCCGGGCGCTGTCGGGCGATCCGAAACTGGGCGAGATGCTGGTGATGAACTGGCGGGTGGCCGATCTGAACACGCGCCAGCGCGCGATGCTGGGTTTTGCCGAAAAGATCACCCGGGCGTCGTCCGAGATCGCCGAATACGACCGCGAGGCGCTGCGCGATGCCGGGTTTTCGGAGCGCGACATCTGGGACATCGCCAATGTCGCGGGCTTTTTCAACATGACCAACCGGGTCGCCAGCGCCACCGACATGCGCCCGAACGATGATTACCACGCGCAGGCGCGCTGAACCGGTCCTTGTGGCGGCGCTGCTGGCCGGGGGCGTGGCCGCGCAGGACCTGTCGCTGCCCGCGGGGGCCGAAGAGACCTTCGGCTTTTCCCGCGACAGCGGGGCCTATGATCTGCCGGTGGGTCCCTGGCATCCCGAGACCGGGCTGCCCACCCGCCGCGTCGAGGGCGGGGTGACGATCCAGGCCTTCCGCATCGACAGCGTCGGGCTGACGCCGCAACAAGTGCTGCTGCCGCTGCGCGCGCAATTGCAGGAGGCGGGGTTCCGCGTGCTCCTGGACTGTCTGGCCGCGGCCTGCGGCGGCTTTGACTTCCGCTTTGCCACCACGGTCCTGCCCGCGCCGCAGATGTATGTGGATCTGAGCGATTTCCACTTTCTCGCCATGCAGGACGACAGCGGCGCGGCGGTGTCGGTGCTGGCCAGCCGCGACCGCACCGCCGGGTTCGTGCAGATCGTGCGGGCCGGAGGGGGCGACGGCGACATCCGCACCGATGCCGCCCTGCCCCGGGGCGCCCCGGTGGGCGACATTGCCCACAGGCTGGAGGCCGATGGCCATGTGGTGCTGCCCGATCTGGTCTTTGGCACCGGCGCCTCCACGCTTGGCTCGGGCGCTGTGGCCTCGCTGGACGCGCTGGCGGGCTATCTGCGCGACTTCCCCGACCGCCGCGTGCTGTTCGTGGGCCATACCGATGCCACCGGATCGCTGGAGGCCAACCAGGCGGTCAGCCTGCGCCGGGCGCAGGCGGCGGTGGATTACCTGCGCGACCGTCACGACATTCCCGCCCGCCAGATCGACGCGCAGGGCGCGGGCTACCTGGCCCCCATCGCGTCGAACCTGACACCCGAGGGGCGCGAGACCAACCGCCGGGTCGAGGCGGTGCTGCTGTCGACGGAATAGACCTGCGCCGGCCTCTCCTGCCATGCCCGACCTTGTCCCGGACATGCTCCGGGACCTCTTGCCGTCGCCGTGCAGGAGGTCCCGGATCGGGTCCGGGACCCGTGTCGGCTCAGAGCCCGAGCGCGGCGGCCATGATGTCGAGGATCCGCGCGTGCACCGCGGCGCGGTCGGTGCCGGCAGGATCGGTGCAGACGGCATCGTCGTTTTCCTCTTCCAGGATCGCCGCCCCCATCGGCTGGCAGACCGGCAAGACCGAGAAATGTGCGGCGGGCGCGATCCATGTCACCCTTGCCTCCGGCAGCAGGTCGGAAAGGCCGCTGGCCTCCACATCGGTGGCATAAAGACGGTCCTCACCCTGCCCAAGCCCGACGATCTGCACCGGAACGTCCAGACCGGCGACATCCCCGGGCGCAAGCCCCCAATGCAGGCCCGGGTCGATGGCAAGGACCATGTCCACCCGGTCGTCGGCATAGTCCGCGTCCCAGAGCCGGGCGTCCAGCGCCGTCAGGTCCACCCCCGCCCGGTCGATGTCGGCGCAATGGGAACTGCGGCCCTGCGCCGCCTTGCAGCTTGCGGCGTAGCCCGCGAGATTGCCGCGCACCCCGCCCAGCGACAGCGCCGTCCAGCCGCCAAAGGAGAACCCGGCCGCCATCACCGGCCCCGTGGCCATCGGTGCGAAATCGGACGTGGCCAGCCAGTCCAGCATGTGGGACATGTCCTGCGCCCGCGTGCCGTGCTCCAGGCCGCGAACGAAATCGAAATCCCGGGTGGAGCTGTTGGGATGGTTGACGGTCACCACAAGCGCCCCGCGTTCCGCAAGACCCGCGGCCAGCCATTGCAGCGTGTTGTAGTTCCCGCCCAGCCCATGGCTGAGCAGCACCACCGGGTAGGCCCCGGGCGCAGGCTCCGCATCGCGCTGCACTTCGGTGCCAAGAAACACCGGATTCTCGGCAAAGGGCGCGCCGGGGGCTGGTGCCGCCGGATACCAGATCGCCGCCTGCATGGCGCGGTCGTGATGCGGCACTGTCACCTGAAACTCGGCGACCGCGGCGGCGGTGTCCGCCAGCGCGCCCGTGGCCAGAACGGCCAGGGTGGCCAGGGCGGAAAGAGATGTGCGTGTGATCATGGGGTTTACTCCGTGAAGCGTTTCGATGACATCAGACATGGCAAAGACCACGCCGCCCCGCGTCCCATGTCCGGTTTTCGGACGTCCTGAAACCGGTTCTTGGACAAAGCCCCCATGATGCCCACCTTTCCCGTGCCCGTCTTTGCCTCGGCGCTCCTGCTGGTGCTGGCGGTGCATGTCGCGATGCGGACGGCGCGCGCCTGGGGCCTGGCCGCGCTGATCGGGGCCTGCGCGGTGCAGGCCTTGCTGATTGCCCTGGTGCAGCATTACGGCGTCGCGAGCCTGCGGTTCGCGCAGGCGCTTGGCGCGTCGCTGATCCCGCCGCTGGCCTGGCTGGCGCTGACACAAGGTTCCCGGCGGTCCCTGACATGGCGCGATGCGCGCCATGCGGCGGGGCCTGCGGGCGTGGTCGTGCTGACGGTGCTGTTGCCCGCGGGGTTGGACGCGGCGATTCCGCTTTTCTACATCGGCTACGGCACAGCGATCCTGCGTGTGGCGTGGGACGGCGCGGACGCCCTTGCGCGCGCCCGGCTGGACAGCGGCGACACGTCCCTGCGCGTCTGGCAGGCGATTGGCGCGGCCATGCTGCTGTCGGCCCTGGCCGACCTGCTGATCCTGGCCGCGATCCTGGGCGGGCAGCCGCATTTGCCTGCGCTGATCGTGAGCTTTGTCACCTCCCTGACGCTGTTGGGCATCGGCTGGGTGGCCCTGTCACCCGGCCTGGCCCCGCCGGAACCGGACGCGGCCACTCCCGACCCGGCCACAGCCGGGCCCGTCCAGCCCCCGCCCGCCGAGGAAGACCGCGCCCTGGTCGCCCGGCTGGAGGCCTTGATGGAAGACGACCGGCTCTACCTCGATCCCGACCTGACGCTGGAGCGTCTGGCCCGCCGCCTGCAGGTGCCGCGCAAGGTGCTGTCGGCGGCGGTCAATCGCTGCACGGGCGAGAACGTCTCGCGCTTCATCAATGCCCGCCGCATCGCCCATGCCTGCGCCGTGATCGCCCGGGGCCGCCCGGTGACCGAAGCCTGGCTGGCCTCCGGTTTCAACACCCGGTCGAATTTCAACCGCGAGTTCCGGCGCATCCGGGGCTGCGCCCCCAGCGCCTGGCAGCCGGATCCCACGGAAAAAGACCCCGGCAGGGCTGCCGGGGCCTGAGGTGGCCTTGGGTCAAGGCTGGGGGAAGTCGCGTGTCACCAGGCCTGCGGACCCTTTTCCGCAAACACATGGACCAGAAAATCGATGAAGGCGCGCACCTTGGGCTGGGTAAAGCGGCCCGGCGGGTAGACGGCATAGATGCCCTGCGTCTCGACGGGCAGATCGGGGATTGCATCCTCGACCAGCCCGGCCTCCATCGCCTCGTGATAGAGGTAGGAGGGCAGATAGGCGATGCCCAGACCGGCCACGCAGGCGTTCAAGAGCGACTGGCCGTCATTCACGCTGAGCCACCCGGCCGTGCGCACCTGGCGCTTTTCGCCCGACGGCGCGGTCAGCTTCCACACATTGCCCGAGGCCTGGTTCGAATAATGCAGCAGCTTGTGTTCGTTCAGATCGTCGATCCGCGCCGGGCGGCCGAACTTGTCGAAATAGGCCGGTGCCGCGATCATCCGCTTGGTGGTCTCGGTCAGCTTGCGGGCGCGCAGCGTGCTGTCTTCCAGCTCGCCGATCCGCACCGCCATGTCGAAGCCTTCGGAAATCAGTTCCACATAGCGGTTGTTCAGCACCATGTTGACCGTGATGTCCGGGAATTCCGCCAGGAAATCGCCCAGCACCGGGCTGAGGTGATTGACCCCGAAATCCGTGGCCACGCTGATCCGCAGCAGTCCCGAAGGCGCCGATTGCATCGAGGTCACCAGCGCATCCGCCTCGCCCGCGTCGTTCAGCACGCGGCGCGCGCGGTCGTAATAGGCCAGGCCGATCTCGGTCGGCGACACGCGGCGCGTGGTCCGGTTCAAGAGCCGCGCGCCAAGACGCGCTTCCAGAGACGAGACATGTTTCGACACGGCGGATTTGGAGATGCCCATCTTCTTGGCCGCGTCGGTGAATCCCCCCTGATCCACGACGGTGGCAAAGGCCTCCATTTCTGTCAGACGATCCATTCCCGTCTCCCGCTACGTTCCGTTCCCGAACGGTATGCCGCCCAAAACAGGCGCAACTTGGGCGGCACGGGGACAATACGACGGTAATAAGACGCGCTGTGTGTGGCGTGGAAACAGGGGGCTGTTCAACGCCACGCCATGGTCTAGACTTTGCGGGCGGCGCAAGACCGCAATTTCCCGGGAGGACACAATCATGATGACTCGCATTGCCCTGATCGCCGCGCTGGCGCTCGCCGGCCCCGCCTTGGCCCAGGGCACACCCGCGCCCGAAGGTGCCACAGTCTACATCGCCAATCTCGAAGACGGGGCCACCGTGTCGGGCCCGGTCAAGGTGATCTTCGGCCTTGGCGGCATGGGTGTCGCGCCCGCCGGCGTGGAAAAGGAAAACACCGGCCACCATCACATCCTGGTCGACCGCCCGGCCTTTGGCGACGGCCCAGACGACGCCACCTATCTGGCCGACGGGCTGCCCGCCGACGACAACCACCGCCATTTCGGCGGCGGCCAGACCGAAACGGTGCTGGACCTGGCCCCCGGCACCCACACGCTGCAGCTGGTGCTGGGCGATCACTTCCACGTGCCGCACACGCCGCCCGTTGTCTCCGAGGTGATCACCATCACCGTCGAATGACGCGGTCGGGCGGAGGCCCCCGCCTCCGCCCCCTGGCCTCTCACTCTGCCACACCCCCGGCAGGCGGCCTGCGCCGCAGGGCCGACGCGGCCCGCTGCAGCGGCCCCGGCCCGTCGGCACCCGGCCCGGCCCAGGTCTCGTTGCGGGTGACGATCATCGTCAGCGCCAGCGCCAGAAAGGCCAGCGTGGCCCCGGCGAGCAGCGCATGATCTGCGGATTGCAGGATCAGGTAGAGCACGCCGTAGACCAGCGACAACACGGAGCCAAGCAGCCCGGCCCGCGCGCCCAGCTTCAGCCCGGTCAGCCCGTACAGCGTCAGCAGCCCCACCGTGGCCGCCGCCGCCAGCGCATAGGCCGGGCCAAAGCCGACATGTTCGGCATAAGACACCATCAGCAGCACGAACACGGCCTGCGCCAGCCCCATCAGCACATATTGCACCGCATGCACCGGGCGCCCCGTGCCACGCTCGATCAGAAACACGGTCAGGAAACACAGCGCGACAAACAGCCCGCCATAACGCGCGGCGCGCCAGGCCTTCTGATAGAAATCGTTGACCTCCAGATAGCGCAGGCCAAAGGCAAAAGCGCTCCGGACACGGCTCGAACTGTCCTCGCGGCTCACCTGCGCCAGGCTGCGCGCCAGGTGCGGAATACGCCAGGTCGCGCGAAACCCGTCCGGGCCGATCTCGGCCTCGTCCGGCAGGAATGCCCCCTCGAAGGACGGATCGGGCCAGTCGCTTTGCATGTTCACCTGTGTCTCGCGCCCCACCGGGGTCAGGAACAGCCGTTCCGCCCCGTTCAGCCCCAGCCGCAACGCATAGGTGCCGCGCCCGCGCGGATCGCCGGTGGCCGCCGCAAAGCCCGCCACCCCGTCCATCGGCTCCAGCAACAGCGCCGAATCGCCCTCCACCAGCTCCGCCGCCCCGCGCAGCGCCCGGTTGCCCGACACCCGGATCTGCAGCGCGGCCTCCTCCCACAGCAGCCGCTCGCCGCTGCCCAGCACCTCCCCGGCCAGTTCCAGGCGGAACGCGAAACTGGCCGTCAGGTCGGCGCGGTAGACCGGCACGTTGAATATCCCGCGGCTTCGGAACTGCGTGCGGGTCCGGACCGTCACGTCGAACCGCTCGGGATAGAGAAAGACCGGAGCCGCGCGGCTGACCCGCGCCTCCTGCACCTCTTCGTGGCGCTCCACCCCGGTCTTTTCATCGATCACGACCAGCCCGCTGTCCGGGTCGATCCTGCGCCGCGTCACGGTGACGATCTCGGTCTTCTCCACCGGGATCACCAGTTGCGGGCCCGAAACGATCTGCGCCCCGCCCCATTCCTGCCCGACGGTCTCCACCGTCTCGCGGGAATAGGCCTTGCGCGCCTCCACGACCTCCGAGGCCATGGAAAGCGGCCACAGCATCAGCCAGGTCAGCAGGATGATCACGACAAAGCGCATGGCAGGGGAACGGAACATCGATGGGCCTCCTTGGGTCAGTCAGGCCGCATCCTCCACCCGGCCCCGTGCAGCCCCGCCCCGCATCCCGTGCAGACCCCGTGCAGGGCCGCAGATAGCCCCTGGTCTTCTTCTTGGTAAAAATACCCCTCTTCAGACGCCGCCGCCCTCCTGCCGCAGGGTCAAAGCCGCGCGGCCAGCCGCACGCCCTGGTCGATGGCGCGCTTGGCGTCCAGTTCCGCCGCCACATCCGCCCCGCCGATGACGTGGCAGGGCACACCGTCGGCCTCCAGCGCCTCCGCAAGCGACCGGTCGCTTTCCTGCCCGGCACACAGGACGATGCTGTCGCAGGCGATCACCTCGGGCCGCTCGCGCGCCGCGCCAAAGGAAATGTGCAGCCCCTCGTCGTCGATGCGCTCGTAGTTCACGCCTGCCTTCATCTGCACGTTCTTCATCTGCAGGCTCATGCGGTGGATCCAGCCCGTGGTCTTGCCCAGCCGCTTGCCCGGCTTCTCCGCCTTGCGCTGCAAAAGCACCACCTCGCGCAGCGGCGCATCGGGCTGCGGCCCCCCCGGGGCCAGGCCCGAGCGGGTCTCGGGGTCGGTCACCCCCCATTCGCGCATCCAGTCCGGCAGGCTCAGGGTGGGGCTTTCATCGGTGACCAGGTACTCGGCCACGTCAAACCCGATCCCGCCCGCGCCGATCACCGCCACGCGCCGGCCCACCTTCGCCTTGTGGCGCAACACGTCGACATAGCCCAGAACGGACGGGTGGTCCTGCCCCGCGATGCCCGGATCGCGCGGCACCACGCCGGTGGCGATCACCACCGCGTCAAAGCCCTGCAGGTCCCCGGGCTTGACGGCACGGCCCAGTTCCAGCGTCACGCCGGTCTCGTCCAACCGCGTGGCGAACCAGTCGACAAAGCCGTGAAACTCCTCCTTGCCGGGGATCTGCCGGGCCATGTTGAGTTGCCCGCCGATCTCGTCTGCCTTCTCGAACAGCGTCACGTCATGCCCGCGCTCGGCCGCCGCGATGGCGGTGGCCAGCCCCGCCGGACCCGCGCCCACCACGGCGATGCGGCTGGCCTCTGTCACAGGCTCCAGCACGATCTCGGTCTCGAAACAGGCGCGCGGGTTCACCAGGCAGGACGATATCTTGCCGCCAAAGGTATGGTCCAGGCAGGCCTGGTTGCAGGCGATGCAGGGCGCGATGCTGCGCGCCCGCCCCGCCGCGGCCTTGGCCACGAAATCCGGATCCGCAAGGAACGGGCGCGCCATGCTGACCATGTCGGCACAGCCCGTGGCCAGCACCTCCTCGGCGACTTCGGGCGTGTTGATCCGGTTCGAGGTGATCAGCGGGATGCCCACCTTGCCCATCAGCTTTTTCGTCACCCAGGCAAAGGCCGCGCGCGGCACAGAGGTGGCAATCGTCGGGATGCGCGCCTCGTGCCAGCCGATGCCGGTGTTCAGGATCGTGGCCCCCGCGCGCTCGATCTCTTCCGCCAGCGTCACCACCTCCTCGTGGGTAGAGCCGTTGGGCACCAGGTCGATCATCGACAGCCGGTAGATCAGGATGAAATCCGGTCCCACCGCCGCGCGCACCCGGCGCACCACCTCGATCGGCAGCCGCATCCGGTTCTCATACGCCCCGCCCCAGCGATCCTCGCGCTTGTTGGTATGGGTCACCAGGAACTGGTTCAGGAAATACCCTTCCGAGCCCATCACCTCGACCCCGTCATAGCCCGCCTCGCGCGCCCGCATGGCGGCCGTGGCGAAATCTTCGATCTGCTTCTGGATGCCTGCCTCGTCCAGTTCCTTTGGCGGAAAGGGCGAGATCGGCGACTTGATCGCTGACGGGGCCACGCATTCCGGCCCGTAGGCATAGCGCCCCGCATGCAGGATCTGCATCGCGATCTTGCCGCCCGCGTCATGCACCCGGTCCGTCACGATCCGGTGATTGGCGATGTCCTGGTCCGTGAACAGGCCCGCCGCACCCGGAAACACCCCGCCTTCGCGGTTGGGTGCCATGCCGCCCGTCACCATCAGCGCCACGTCGCCGCGGGCGCGGGTGGCATAGAACTCCGCCACCCGGTTCCAGTCCCCGGTTTCTTCGAGGTTGGTGTGCATCGAGCCCATCAGCACCCGGTTCTTCAGAGTGGTGAATCCAAGGTCGAGCGGTTGCAGCAGGTGCGGGTAATCTGTCATGGCGGGCCTCCCTGTTCGGCTGGCAGGACACACCATGACGCCCGCCTTGCCAACGTCAACGTGACGTCAGATCGAACGGGTCTATCTCTGCGCCATGACCATGACAGACCTGCCCGAAATCGAAATCACCTCAGCCGCGGCGCTCTGGGACTGGCTGGACACATATCACGCGGCCTCGGGCAGCGTGTGGCTGGTCACCCGGAAAAAGACGGCCGGTGACGGGTACGTGTCGCGCGACGAGGTGCTGGACGCCCTGATCGCGTTCGGCTGGACCGACGGGCGGCGGAAAACCCATGCCGATCCGGCGCGCACGATGCAACTGGTCTCACCCCGCAAGCAGCAGGTCTGGGCGCAAACCTATCGCCTCCGGGCAGCCCGGCTGATCGAGGAAGGCCGCATGAGACCCGCGGGACAGGCCGCCATTGATGCTGCAATCGCATCCGGTCGCTGGACCGCCTGGCAGGATGTGGACGCGCTCGACGTGCCTCCGGTGCTGCAAACTGCCCTGGACGCGCGCCCCGGCGCGGCGGACTGGTTTGCCGCGGCCGCCCCGTCCTATCGACGCAACGTGTTGCGTTTTCTGCGCAGCGCCAGACGGGCCGAAACACAGGCAAGGCGTGCGGCCCGCATCGCCGACCACGCCGCCCGCGGCGAAAAGCTCCCGCAATACTGAGCAAAGCGCCCCGGCGGGACGGCGGGCGGGGCGATCCGCGGCCCTTCAGGGCCTGCGGGAGCGCCGTGCGCCGTCACGCCTTGCGCGCGACCAGAAAGCGGCTGGGCAGTTTCGGCGGGTAGTCGCCGCGCTCCACGATCTCGAACCCGGCCTCGACGATCGCCGCTTCCAGCCCGGCGGGAGACAGGAAATGCACCGGTTTCGGGGCCTTGCCAAGTGCCTGCAGGACCCAGATCAGGGGGCGGAACCACGGCTTGCCCGCAAGACAGGGGGTCTTGGTCACGAACAGCCCGCCCTCGGGCAAGACACCGTGCACATGCGCCAGAACGCCCGGCAGGTCATCCACCAGATGCAGGATGTTGAAGCCGGTGACCATGTCGAACATGGCCCCTGCGCCCGCCGTGTCGGCGCGGCTGACGGCAAAGTCCACATGTGTGGCCCCCGCCGATCCGGCCTTGTCGCGCGCGATGCGCACCATCTCGCGCGAGATATCGGTGCCAAGGATCCGGCCCGCATGCCCGGCCAGGCGCAGCGCCGTCGTCCCGGTGCCGCAGCCGATTTCCAGCACCGACATGTCCGGCCGCATCCAGTGCACCACCCGGGCCAGGGAGGCCTCGTAGGCCTCCTGGTTGCCGATCTTCTGTCGGGCATATTTTTCGGCGATCCGGTCCCAGAAGACGGCGTGGCTGGTCATGGGCGTGCTCCTTGTCAAGTTGCGCGGACCCTATACCCGCCGCATGGACGCGCCCATCTCCCAATTCGGCACGCGGTCCATGCAAATCTGCATGGACCGCGCGGGTTCACTCCGCCGCTTCGCGCTTGGGCAGCACCCAGTCAGGGCGCGGGAAATGGCAGGTATAGCCGTTGGGGAAACGTTCCAGGTAATCCTGGTGCTCGGGCTCGGCTTCCCAGAAGTCACCCGCCGGCTCCACCTCGGTCACCACCTTGCCGGGCCAGAGGCCGCTGGCCTCCACATCGGCGATCGTGTCCAGTGCCACGTCGCGCTGTGCCGCGTCGACATAGTAGATCGCCGAACGGTAGCTCATCCCGACATCGTTGCCCTGCCGGTTCAGCGTGGTCGGATCGTGGATCTGGAAGAAGAACTCCAGAAGCTGGCGATAGCTGATCCGCTCGGGATCGAACAGGATCTCGATCCCCTCGGCATGGGTGCCGTGGTTGCGATAGGTGGCGTTGGGCACATCGCCGCCGGTATAGCCGACGCGGGTCTTTTCCACCCCCGGCAGCTTGCGGATCAGGTCCTGCATGCCCCAGAAACAGCCTCCGGCCAGAACAGCGCGATCGGTCATGTCACGTCCTCCACTTGGTTGATGTAGTCGCCATAGCCCTCGGCCTCCATGTCGTCGCGATGGATGAACCGCAGCGCGGCAGAGTTGATGCAATAGCGCAGCCCGCCCCGGTCCTGCGGCCCGTCCGGAAAGACATGGCCCAGATGGCTGTCGCCATGGGTGGAGCGCACCTCGGTGCGGATCATGCCGTAGCTCAGGTCGCGCAGCTCGTTGATATGCGCAGGCTCGATCGGCTTGGTGAAACTGGGCCAGCCGCAGCCCGATTCGTACTTGTCCGACGAGGCAAACAGCGGCTCGCCCGACACCACGTCCACGTAGATGCCCGGTTCCTTGTTGTCGAGATATGCGCCGGTGCCGGGCCGCTCTGTCCCGCTTTCCTGCGTGACGTGGTATTGTTCGGGTGTGAGGCTGTCGATCACCTCGGCGCGCCGTTCGTATCTTGCCATTGCGTCCTCCGGTCCGGTTGTTGCCTGACAGTAGATGGGACGCAGGGACCAAATGCAAAGCCTTGTTTCAACGCGCTGACCGGCCCGTGACAGGGGCTTGGCGACGGCGCGGCGGGTGCCTACGTGTATGAGAGGCGCTGCACGGCCCAGCGCGCGGCGTCGGCCACGGCGCTGTCCTTGTCCTCGCACAGGTCCTGCGCCACGGCTTGCAGGCGCCGGTCGCCGGAATTTCCGATGGCGTAGAGCACGTTGCGGACAAACCGATCCCGCCCGATGCGCTTGATGGGCGAGCCCGAGAACAGCGCGCGGAACGCCGCGTCGTCCAGCCGGGCGAGGTCGGCCAGCTTCGGGGCCAGAAGGTCGGGCCGGGCGTAGTATTTCACCTCGGCCGCCTCTTGCGCGAACTTGTTCCACGGGCAGACGGCAAGGCAATCGTCACAGCCATAGATGCGGTTGCCGATCCCCGGTCGCAGCGCGGGGTCCACCGGCCCCTTGTGCTCGATCGTCAGGTAGGAGATGCAGCGCCGCGCGTCGAGCTGGTAGGGCGCGGGAAAGGCGTCGGTCGGGCAGACGGTCAGGCAGGCCCGGCAAGAGCCGCAGTGATCGGTTTCTTGCACGTCCACGGGCAGAGCCAGAGTGGTGAAGATCGCGCCCAGAAAGAACCACGACCCGAGGTCGCGGCTGACCAGATTGGTGTGCTTGCCCTGCCAGCCCAGCCCGGCAGCCTGGGCCAGCGCCTTTTCGGGCACCGGGGCGGTGTCGACAAAGACCTTGATGGCGGGCGTCTCGCCGGTCTCTTGCGTGACCGTCTCGACCAGCCAGCGCCCCACTCGCTTGAGTCGCTTCTTGACGACGTCGTGATAATCGCGGTTCTGCGCGTAGACGCTGATGGCACCGCGGTCGCGCTGGCGCAGAACCGCAAGCGGATCGTGGCGCGGTCCGTAGTTTTCCGCCAGCATCACCACGCTTTGCGCCGCGGGCCACAGGGCCGCGGGATCGGCGCGCCAGTCCACCCGGTCGGCCATCCAGGCCATCTGACCGTGATATCCCTTGTCCAGAAAGGCCTGCAGCCGCGCCCTGACCTCTGGCACCGCATCGGGGCGGCAGATCCGGGCCGCCGCAAAGCCTTCGGCCTGCGCGCGGTCCAGCAGTGCCGCTTTCAGCGCGGCGGTCACGGCCCTGCCCGGGGGACGGCGGGTGGGGCGATGTTCCGGCCATGGGCCGGAACGAGCGTCCGGCCGCAGGCCGGCCCCCCCGGCGTCTCAGAAATCGAGATCGGCATAGTGCGGCGGCGGCGGAAAGCCCGGCACCTGGTCGGCGAGGATCGACCGGAAGGCGGGGCGCGACTTGATCTTGGCGTACCAGTCCTTGACCACGTCCGAGCGGTTCCAGTCCACGTCCGAGATATAGTCCAGCGCCGACAGATGCGCCGCGGCGGCGAAATCGGCCAGGGTCATCACGTCCCCCGCCAGCCAGCGGCGGTGATCCAGCAGCCAGGCCATGTAATCGAGGTGGTACTTGATCGCCCGGGCGCCGGACTTGACGTTGCCGCTGTCGGGAAAGCCCAGCTTCATCACCTTCTTGTTGACCCGCTCGTAGAGCAGTTTCGACGTCACCTCGTTGTGGAACTTGTCGTCGAACCAGCCCACGAGGCGGCGCACCTCGTAGCGCCCTTCGGCCGAACGCGGCATCAGCGGCGGTTCGGGATATTTCTCTTCGACATATTCGCAGATCGCCGCGGATTCCGACATGGTCCGGCCGTCGATCTTCAGCACCGGCACCTTGGCCGCAGGGTTGCGGCGCAGGAAATCCGCGTCTTTTTCCCAATACCGTTCCTCCTTCAACTCGCATTCGATCTTTTTCTCGGCAAGGCTGAGCCGCACCTTCCGGCAAAAGGGCGACAGGGGAACGTGGTAGAGAAGGGCCATATCGGGGGGATGTCCTGAAAAAGCGGAGCTATCGCCCTTATCTGCCGTGAAACGTGTCCGGTTTCAACCGGCACGCCGGGCCGGGATCTGCCGCACGGTGTGGCGGACCGGTAGATCTGTGCGCACCGCCCCTGGCCCGGCCGGGCAGAGGTGGATCGCGTGGCGCGCCGCAGGGGGGCGGCGATCCCGGAAGGTGCCGCCTGCCACATGTGCCACGGCGGCAGGACGGACGGCACGCGCACCCCGCCAGAACACGGCCCGGCGACCGGGCTAGGCGGCGGCCTGCGCCGGGGACCCGCCGCTGCTGCGCTTGTCCCCTTCTTCCACCAGGGCATCCAGCAGGCGCAACACCTCGACCGATGCGGTTTCGACCTCGTTGATCCGCTCCAGCGCCTCTTGTCGCTGTCCGGCATTGAAGGCCTTGACCGCCGCGATGCCCGCGGCGTGGACCCTGGCGTGCGGCCCCTCCAGCGCCCGGAACACCGGCAGGTCGCGCAGATGCCGGGCCTCCGGCCCGTAATACCACTTGCCCAGGCGGCAGCAGCGGTGGTCCGCCAGTTCGTCCGCCTTGAGGTCAAGCCGCCCGGTGAACATGTCGGCCAGGCGCTTTTTCCAGATGACATGATCCGCCTTGGCCAGCCGGGCAACCTTGTTCGGGGCGTCGATCCGGGCGACTTCGGCCAGTTCCTCGCCCGCGCGCGAGATCAGCGCGCCCAGCGCCTCTTCGGCGGCACCGACCCGGGTGATATTCTCGTCCGCAAGGCGATTGGTTTCCGCTGCAGCCCCTGCCAGGGCGCCCGCCGCCTGCGCCTGCTCCGAGGCACCCTGCGCGATGCTCGACAGGCCTTCGTCGACGCTGCCGATCCCGTTGACGAGCCCGGCCATCACCTCCTGCAGGCGACCCAGCTTGGCATTGCCGTCGCGCGCCGCCTCTTCGGCGCCGCCCACGGCCCGGGCGATGGCGCGCACCTCGCCCTGCAGCGTCTTGACGATGTCACGGATGTCCGAGGTCGCGCGCGACGTCTGGTCCGACAGCGCCCGCACTTCCTGCGCAACCACGGCAAAGCCGCGGCCCACCGCCCCGGCGCGTGCCGCCTCGACCGAGGCGTTCAGCGCCAGAAGCTTGGTCTGCAGGGCGATGGAGTCGATCACGCCGATCACCTGGGCGATGCGTTCCGCCGCCTCGGTCAGCGAAACCGTGCGTTCGGTGGCAGCGTTCAGCGCCTGGGCGGTCTGGCGCGTGGCCTCTGTCGCGTCGGCCATTTCGTCATGCGAGGCGGTCACGGCGGCGTGCATGTCGCGGGCATGGTCGCGGCTGGCGCTGACCTCGTCGTTGATCGACGTGACCGAGGCCGACAATTGTTCCGAGGTGGCGGCAACGCTTTCGGCCGCGCGGCGCATGGTGTCGCTGGACACGTAGATCGACGCGCAGGCGGTGGACAATTCGTTGGAATAGATGGTGTAGCCCACAACCCGGTCGAGCCGGCCCAGCGCCTCTGACGTGCGGCGCTCGCAAATCTGACGCAAGGCGGCGGAAAACCTGTCCTGCCCCTGCGGAACTGCGGAAACCCGGTCTTGTGCAACCGCTTCCAGCGCCTGCAACTGCTGCTCGGTAATCTCGATCGTCATGACGGTGCCAGACTCGCCCCATGTTGCCTTTCGGGCAGATTAGGGCACGGGGGTTTAACATCCCGTCAATCGCCACCACCTTGTAGCGTCTCGACAAAGGCCGCGATCCCCGGCGCAAAGGCCGCCATGTCGTCTGCCGTCACACGGTGATTGGAGGCCGCCATCCCCGCCGCGTCCGGTGCCAGAAGATCGGCCACGAACAGCGTCAGCAGCGCGGCGGGCGGCCGTCCGGTGGCGGCCTGCGCCGCGCTGCGCAGGGCCTCCGACTGGCCCGGGCGATCCACGCCGCACAGCGTGGCCAGACCATAGCGCTGCAGCCCCGGGGCAGCGGCGCGCATGGCGCAACCCTGACCCGGCCCGACGCTGCCAGCCTTGTGCGGGATCACTCCGGCGTCTGAAAACAGGCCGCCCGCCCGTCCGCGGCGATCGTCGCCGCGCCGTCGGCAATGGCACGGGCGCGGCGGTCCAGATAGGCGGTGGGGCGCGCCGCGTCCCGCGTTCTGGGGCTGGGCAGCACCGCCGCCAGAAGCGCGGCCTGCCGCGGGCTCAGCGCCTCGGGCCCGACGCCGAAATAATGCCGCGCCGCCGCCTCGATGCCGAACACGCCCGCGTCGAATTCGGCCACGTTCAGATAGACTTCGAGAATGCGGCGCTTGGACCAGAACGCCTCGACAAGCGGGGTCAGGACCGCCTCCAGCGCCTTGCGGACATAGCTCCGGCCCTGCCAGAGATAGACGTTCTTGACCACCTGCTGGCTGATGGTCGACCCGCCGCGGCGCGCGCCATCGGCAATGGCGGCGCGGATCGCCGCCATGTCGAATCCCCAATGCTCGCAGAAATTGGCGTCTTCGGCCGCCACGGCCGAGCGCGCCATCACCGGTGCCACCTCGTCAAGATCGACCCAGGCCCGGTCCACCCCGCCCAGCCGGCGGCCTTCGGACCAGATCGTGTGGGTCAGCGGCGGGTTCACCACGCTGTAGAGCGCCACCGCCCCCAGCACCAGCACCACAACGGCCAGACCGGCCCGCAGCAGCCAGCGCCGCAACCAGGCCAGCGGCCGGAATCGGCGCGCCCCGTCCTTGCCCCGCCGGGCCGGGGTCTTGCGTCTTGTGGATTTGCCTTGTCGTGCCGCCATGGGGCCTGCCTACACCGCGCGTGCCAGGGCTGCAAAGCTTCGCGGCGGGTCGGGTGATCCATCTCCCCCGAACCCGCCGCTCCACAGACGCGATCATCTGCCCTTGGACCCTGTGCCCGATCCTCGGACGCTACGGTTACTCTCTACGGACAATCCCATATTCGCCCCGAAATTGGTTCGCTTTCCGGAAAGATCATGGCGAAATCATGATTTCTGACGCTTGGTAACGTCAGGTTGTGGCCGGTCGTCCCGAAGTTGAACCCCGTGCGGGCAGGGGCGCTGCGGGATGGCGGGCGGGGCGCCTTTCGGCCCTCGGGCCGAAACAGCGCCGTTCCGCCATCCGCGCGGATCACTCTGCCGGGACGGCCTGTTGCGTCTCGATGCCCAGCGGATGGGCGATCTTGTTCAGCATCTCCTTCGGGCAGACCTGGACAAAGCGCCCCTTTTCTTCTTCCCAGTGCTGCAGGATATCCTGCCCGCGGCGCGAGCCGGTCTCGGCCACGTGCCGCTCCACCAGGTCCTTCAGTTCGGCCTCCCAGGCCGCCACGGTGACCGGGCAGGTCACCAGGCTTTCCAGGTTCATCAGGTCGCGCGCCTTGCCCTCCGGGTCATAGAGATAGGCCATGCCGCCGGTCATGCCCGCCCCGAAATTCGCGCCGATGGGGCCCAGGATCACCGCGATGCCGCCGGTCATGTATTCGCACCCGTTCGAGCCGCAGCCCTCGACCACCACCCGTGCGCCCGAATTGCGCACGGCAAAGCGCTCGCCCGCGCGGCCGGCGGCAAAGAGATAGCCGTCGGTGGCCCCATACAGCACGGTGTTGCCGATGATCGTGTTCTCGGCCGCCGCCAAAGGGCTCGACATGGGCGGACGCACCACGATGGTGCCGCCCGACAGGCCCTTGCCGACATAGTCGTTGGCGTCGCCCGACACTTCCAGCTTCAGCCCCGGGGCGGCAAAGGCCCCCAGCGACTGCCCGGCGCTGCCGGTCAGCTTCACGTGCAGGTGGTTCGGCTGCAACGCGTTGCGCATGCCGAACTTCTGCACGATGTGGCTGGAGGTGCGCGTGCCCACGGTGCGGTGCGTGTTCATCACCGCGTAGGACAGCTGCATCTTCTCGCCATCCTGCAGGAACCTTGCTGCATCGCGCACGATCTCGGCATCCAGCGTGTCCGGCACCGCGTTGCGCGGGCGGTCGCGGTCATAGACAATCGCGTCCGAGCCATCGACCCGGATCAGCAGCGGGTTGAGGTCCAGATCGTCCAGATGCTCCGAGCCGCGGCTGACCTGGCTCAGCAGGTCGGCGCGCCCGATCACCTCGTCCAGGCTGCGCGCGCCGATCTCGGCCAGGATCTCGCGCACTTCCTGCGCGTAGAAGGTGATCAGGTTCACCACCTTGTCGGCATTGCCGGTGAACTTGGCGCGCAGGCTTTCGTCCTGCGTGCACACCCCCACGGGGCAGGTGTTGGACTGGCACTGGCGCACCATGATGCAGCCCATGGCGATCAGCGCCGCGGTGCCGATGCCGTATTCCTCGGCCCCCATCATCGCGGCCATGACGATGTCGCGCCCGGTGCGCAGCCCGCCATCGGTGCGCAGCGTCACCCGGTCGCGCAGGTTGTTCATCGCCAGCACCTGATGCGCCTCGGAGAGGCCCATTTCCCAGGGCAGACCGGCATATTTGATCGAGGTGGCCGGCGAGGCCCCGGTGCCGCCATTATGGCCCGAAATCAGGATCACGTCCGCCTTGGCCTTGGCCACACCCGCGGCAATCGTGCCCACGCCCGAGGACGCCACCAGTTTCACCGTCACCTTGCAGCGCGGGTTGATCTGCTTGAGGTCATAGATCAGCTGCGCCAGATCCTCGATCGAGTAGATGTCGTGATGCGGCGGCGGCGAGATCAGCGTCACCCCCTTGGTCGAATGCCGCAGCCGCGCGATCAGGTCGGTGACCTTCATGCCCGGCAGCTGTCCGCCCTCGCCGGGCTTGGCGCCCTGCGCGACCTTGATCTCAAGCTCTTCGCAATGGTTCAGATACTCGGCGGTCACGCCAAAGCGCCCCGAGGCCACCTGCTTGATCTTGGCCGAGGGGTTGTCGCCGTTGGGCTCGGGCACAAAATGCGCCGGATCCTCGCCGCCTTCACCGCTGTCGGATTTCGCGCCGATGCGGTTCATCGCCACGTTCAGCACCTTGTGCGCCTCGGGGCTGAGCGCGCCAAGGCTCATCCCCGGCGTGACAAAACGCTTGCGGATCGAGGTGATGCTTTCCACCTCTTCCAGCGGCAGCGCCTTGCCCAGCGGCTTGATCGCCAGCAGGTCGCGCAGATGGATCGGCGGGTTGGCCTGCATCGCCCGCGAGTATTGCTGCCACAGCGCATAAGACGCCCGGTCGCAGGCCGCCTGCATCAGGTGCATCGTCTGCGCGCCCCAGGCATGGGTCTCGCCCGACTTGCGCGCCTTGTAGAACCCGCCGATGGGCAGCACGTCGCGGCCCATCTTGTAGGCCAGCGCGTGCACCTCTTCGGCCTTCTGCTGGATGCCGCTGACGCCGATGCCGCTGATGCGGCTGATCAGGCCGGGGAAATACTCGGCGCACATGGCGCGGCTCAGCCCCACCGCCTCGAAGTTCAGGCCGCCGCGATACGAGGAAATCACCGAAATGCCCATCTTGGACATGATCTTGAGCAGGCCCTGGTCGATGGCCTCGCGGTATTTCTGCATCGCCTCGGTCAGGGTCATGTCCAGAAGCCCGCGCTCGATCCGGTCGGCGAGGCTGTCCTCGGCCAGATAGGCGTTCACCACCGTCGCGCCAGCCCCGATCAAGACGGCAAAGTAATGCGGGTCGATGCATTCGGCCGACCGCACGTTGAGCGAACAGAAGGTGCGCAGACCCTGCCGCGTCAGGTGGCTGTGCACCGCGCTGGTGGCGAGGATCATCGGCATCGCCACCTTGTCTTCGGACACATGCTCGTCCGTCAGCACGATATGCCCGGTGCCCGAGCGCACGGCGTCTTCGGCCTCGGCCCGGATGCGTTCCAGCCCGGCACGCAGCGCGCCCTTGCCGGGGGCAAAGGTGCAGTCGATGGTCACGCAGGGCGCGTTGAACTGCGTCTTGAGCAGTTCGAACTGCGCATTGCCCACAAAGGGCGTATCCAGCACCAGGATCTCGGTCTGCGCGCTGCTTTCGTCCAGCACGTTCTTGAGGTTGCCAAAGCGGGTCTTGAGGCTCATCACCCGGTATTCCCGCAGGCTGTCGATGGGCGGGTTGGTCACCTGGCTGAAGTTCTGACGGAAGAAATGGCTGAGCGGGCGATAGCGCTTGGACAGTACCGCCGACGGCGTGTCGTCGCCCATCGAGGCCACCACCTCCTTGCCGTCCTCGGCCATGGGGGCAAGGATCTGCTCAAGCTCTTCGATGCTGTAGCCCGCGGCGATCTGGCGGCGGCGCAGTTCGGCCCCGGTGAACAGCGCCGTCTCGGTCACCGCATCCAGCGGCGCGTCCAGTTCGGTGATCTTGCCCACCCAGTCGCCGAACGGCTGCGCGGCGGCCAGCGTGTCCTTGATTTCCACATCGTGGTAGAGCCTACCCGCCGCCATATCCACGGCGATCATCTGCCCCGGCCCCAGCGCGCCCTTTTCGCGCACCGTCGCCTCGTCCGTGGGCACCATGCCGGTTTCCGACCCGGCAATCAGCAGCCCGTCGCCGGTGACGACATAGCGCATGGGGCGCAGCCCGTTGCGGTCCAGCCCGCCACAGACCCAGCGCCCGTCGGTCATCGCCAGCGCGGCGGGGCCGTCCCAGGGCTCCATCACCGAGTTGCAGTAGGAGTACATGTCGCGCCAGGCCTGCGGCAGTTCCACCGCCTGCTTGGACCAGCTTTCCGGCACCAGCATGGTCTTGGCCATGGGCGCGTTGCGGCCCGCCCGCACCAGCACCTCGAACACCGCATCCAGCGCCGCGGAATCCGACGAGCCGTTGGGCACGATGGGCTTGATGTCCTCGGCCATCTCGCCAAAGGCCGAATGCGCCATGCGGATCTCGTGGCTCTTCATCCAGTTGACGTTGCCCTTGAGCGTGTTGATCTCGCCGTTATGGGCGAGCATCCGGAACGGCTGGGCCAGCCACCATTGCGGGAAGGTGTTGGTGGAATAGCGCTGGTGATAGATCGCAAACGCGCTGACAAAGCGTTCGTCCTGCAGGTCGGGATAGAATTCCGACACCTGCTCGGCCAGCATCATGCCCTTGTAGATGATCGACCGGCAGCTGAGGCTGGCGACATAGAGCCCGCCGATCCCCGCCGCGGCCGCGGCTTTCTCGATGCGCCGGCGGATCACGTAAAGCTCGCGTTCAAAGGTCTCTTCGTCCACGCCCTTGGCGTTCGAGATCAGGATCTGCTCGATCTCGGGCCGGGTGGCGTTGGCCTTTTCGCCCAGGCAGTCGACATTCACCGGCACGTGCCGCCAGCCATAGATGTAATGGCCCATGCGCAGCACTTCGGTTTCCACGATGGTCCGGCAGGTTTCCTGTGCGCCAAAATCCGTGCGCGGCAGGAACACCTGGCCTACCGCCATCAGCTGGTCCTTGCGGGGGCTGTGCCCGGTGCGCGCGATCTGGTCGTAAAAGAAGGCCGGCGGGATCTGCACATGGATGCCCGCGCCGTCCCCCGTCTTGCCATCGGCATCCACCGCGCCGCGGTGCCAGACCGCCTTGAGCGCCTGGATGCCGTTTTCCACCACCTGGCGGCTGGGCGTGCCGTCGATGGACACCACAAGGCCCACGCCGCAGGACGAATGTTCGTCCTCTTCGCGGTAAAGACCGTGCTCTGCCAGCCACTTGCGCTTGGTTTCCTGCTCCCGGGCCCAGGTTTCGTCATACTTGGTCATGTCTGTTCCCCTTCTATGCGCCTTGCATAAGCGGCGATGGTCGTGAATTCGTGGTGCAGCGTGCGGAAAGATGCGCGGCCTGCGTTTTGGCTCTGGGATCGCAATGCGCGAGGCGCCTCAGTACCGTCGGATATCGGTGGACCTCGCTCACAGCAGCACCCCGTCGCGCAGCGCGATCTCTTCGATCGGGGGTCGCGGCGATGCCGTTTTCCAACAGCAGGATGTCCACCTTCCGCTCGCCGATGCGCTCCGCGATCGCGATGCCCAGGCGCACCTCCTCCATGAAGCCCGCCCGGCCCGCCGGCACGTCCACGGCGATGTCGATGTCGCCGCCGCGGCGCGTGTCGTCGACGCGCGAGCCGAACAGCCGCACCGGGCAGGGCGCGCCGAAGTGATCGGCCAACGCCGCCTTGATCCCGTCGATTTCCGCCACGCTCAGCCGCATGGTCAATCCTCCGGCCCGCCGCCGTCGAGGACCGAGAACCTGTCGACGCAGTCCTGGCGGGTGAAAAGCCGGCGGCCCTCCATCCCGGCATAGGTCCAGCTGTCGGGCTTGTGGTCGATATAGATCTCGTTGGTCAGCGTGAACCCGTCCGGGTCGTCGAACACGCCCAGCGGCAGTTCGATATCGCCAAACCATTCGCCCGGACGGGTGACGCGAAAGAACATGCTCGACCCGCAGACATCGCAAAACCCGCGTTCGGCCCAGTCGCTGGACTGGATGCGCTTCAGATGCGTCTCGTCCTCCCATGCCACGTTTTCCGTGGGCACCGTCACCCCCAGCAGCGCCGAGCCGGTCCAGCGGCGGCACATCTCGCAATGGCACACGCCTGCCTTGTCCGGCACGTCCTGCGCGACGAACCGCACCGCGCCGCACATGCAGCCGCCGCTGCGCGCGCTCATGGGCGGCCCTCCGCAGGTGCCAGCGGCGCGGGCGCGGTCATCTGCGCCAGAAGCTGGCATTCGTATTTCGGCCGGTTCGAGAAGAAGCCCGGCTCGCCGGGTAAGACAAACTCCACCGGCCGGCGGTCATAGGGGGTTTCACCCTCGTCGTCGGTCCAGCTGCCCCGCCCGGCAAAGAAGCGGCGGTATTCGACCGAGATGTATTCCCGGCCCGAGGCGCGCTCGAACACCCGGCCGGTTTCGTCGGCGCGGGTCATGCTGAATTCGGTCAGCATCAGGGGCACACCGTCGATCTCCACATCGCGGTCGAGAATGGTATCGCTGCCGCGAATCGTCACGCGGGCCCCGCCGGCATATTCCTGCGTGAACTCGAAATCGTCAAAGCCGGTCTCCACCAGCGTGGTGAACGAGGCCGCGTCGGGCGCGGGGCGCACGGTCCGCGTGATCTCGTCGGGGCGGAGCGGGTCATAACTTTCCACCCATTGCGCCTCGGCATCGATGCGCGACACGAAGGTCGGACCGTTCGGCCCGATGTCCACCCGCCAGCGATGCCCGGGCGCATCCGCGCAGGTCCAGTGGTTGGACACCCGGCAGGACAGGTG
Source organism: Alphaproteobacteria bacterium (assembly GCA_030425925.1). Taxonomy (GTDB): domain Bacteria; phylum Pseudomonadota; class Alphaproteobacteria; order Rhodobacterales; family Rhodobacteraceae; genus JAUHZO01. The sequence goes on from JAUHZO010000001.1 coordinate 146,328, forward strand.
CTGCACGGTCAGGTAGGGCGTGCAGCCCTCGGGCGCGTGAAAACCCTGGGCGGCAGCGGCCCCTGCCTGCACCAGCAGCACCGCCAGCGCGGCGCGCCACGGCGCGCAGCGTGTCATGTCGCGCAGGTCAGCCATCCCGCATGCTCCCCATGGTCAGGGCCTGAAAGGTCAGACCCGTTGCCTCATCCGAAGGCGACCGACAGGCCGCCGCCCCGCGCCCGCCGATGGCAGGCAGCTTGTCCGATCATTCCGCCGCCACGGCCCCGCGGGCCGCGAAATCGCCCAGCACCGCCTCGGCGCAGTCGCGCCCGTCGCGGATCGCCCAGACCACCAGCGAGGCACCGCGCACGATGTCGCCCACCGCGTAGACCCCCGGCAGCGCGGTGCGCCCGGTGGTAAACTCGGCCTTGACGGTGCCCCAGCGCGTGACCTCCAGCCCCGGCTGGCCCCAGAGCGTCGGCAGGTCCTCGGGTTCGAACCCCAGCGCCTTGATAACCAGATCGGCCGGTTCGTCATAGTCCGAGCCGTCGATCACCTCGGGGCTCTGGCGGCCGGTGGCGTCGGGCTGGCCCAGGCGCATGCGCTGAACCACCACCGCCTCGACCGGGTCGCCGCGAAACCCCTTGGGCGCGGTCAGCCATTCGAACGTCACGCCTTCTTCCTCGGCATTCTGCACCTCGCGCTGGCTGCCGGGCATGTTGGCACGGTCGCGACGGTAGAGGCATTTGACGCTGGTGGCCCCCTGCCGGATCGCGGTGCGCACGCAGTCCATCGCGGTATCGCCGCCGCCGATGACGACAACCCGCTTGCCCTGAGCGTTCAGTTCTCCGCTTTCGAATTCCGGCACGCTGTCGCCGAAATTGGCGGCGCGGTTGGATGCGGTGAGATAGTCGATGGCCCGCGCGATGCCCGTGGCCCCTGCACCCGGCCCCCCCAGGTCGCGGCTCTTGTAGACGCCGGTGGCGATGATCACCGCGTCGTGCTGGGCGCGGATGTCGTCAAAGCCCAGATCCCGGCCCACATTGCAGTTCAGACGGAAATGCACGCCGCCCTGTGCCAGCTGGTCGTTGCGGCGCGTCACCACGTCCTTTTCCAGCTTGAAGCCGGGGATGCCGTAGGTCAGCAGCCCGCCCGCGCGGTCGTGGCGGTCATAGACCGTCACCTGCACACCCGCGCGGCGCAGCACGTCCGCCGCCGCCAGCCCGCCGGGGCCCGCGCCGATGATGCCCACGCTTTCGCGCCGCTCCTGCGCGGGGGCGATGGGCTGCACCCAGCCCTTGTCCCACGCCGTGTCGGTGATGTACTTTTCCACCGCGCCGATGGTCACGGTGCCGTGGCCCGACTGTTCGATCACGCAATTGCCTTCGCACAGACGGTCCTGCGGGCAGATCCGGCCGCAGATCTCGGGGAAGGTGTTGGTGGCCTGGCTGACCTCATAGGCCTCCTGCAGGCGGCCCTCGGCGGTCAGGCGCAGCCAGTCGGGGATGTTGTTGTGCAGCGGGCAGTGGCTCTGGCAATAGGGCACGCCGCACTGGCTGCAGCGGCTCGACTGCTCCTTGGCCTTCTGGTCGGCATACTCGGCGTAAATCTCGTCGAAATCCTTGTTGCGCAGGTCCGCCTCGCGCTTTTCGGGCATTTCGCGGTCGAGGTTCACGAATTTCAGCATCGGCTGTCTGGCCATGGGCAATGGGGCTCCGTCTGACGTGTCGGCGCCTGAGTACCGGAGGCGCGGATGGAATAAAAGGCACACTTGCTGACCTAAATCAAGATTCTCCGCGCAAAATCGCCCGCAACCATGCTGCGTCACAGCAATTTTAGGTCCGAAACGTGCATTTTAATTCGCTTCCCATTGAAACAACAGCGTTTATACCGGGCCCTGCCGCAACCGGAAGCCCGCGCCATGACCCTGACCCATCTTCTGATCCTTGCCCTGATCCAGGGCATCACCGAATTCCTGCCGATCTCGTCCTCGGGGCACCTGATCCTGCTGCCGAATCTGACCGGCTACGAGGACCAGGGACAGGTGATCGACGTGGCCGTTCACGTGGGCACGCTGGGCGCGGTGGTGATGTATTTCTGGCGCGATGTCAAAGTGGCGCTGGCCGGGACGCTGGAGCTGTTGACCGGGCGCACCAGCAGTGCTCCGGCGCGGCTGGCGCTGAACCTGGCCATCGCCACCGTCCCGGTGATCGTCGCCGGGCTGGCGCTGAAGATCACCGGCTGGGACGAGGCGATGCGCTCTACCGCGGTGATCGGCTGGACGATGCTGGTCTTCGGTGTGGTGCTCTACTGGGCCGACCGGACCGGGGGCGAAACGCGCCGTGCCGAGGACTGGAGCCTGAAACATGCCTGGATCATGGGCCTGTGGCAGGCGCTGGCGCTGATCCCGGGCACGTCGCGCTCGGGCATCACCATCACCGCGGCGCGGCAGCTGGGCTATGAACGGCACGACGCGGCGCGGATCGCGATGCTGATGTCGATTCCGACGATCCTGGCCGCCGGGCTGGTGACCGGGGCGGGTGTTGTCGGCGACATGGACGGCGCGGCGGCCCGCGATGCGGGCATCGCGGCGGTGCTGGCCTTCCTGTCGGCACTGGCCTCGCTCTGGGTGATGATGCGCTTTCTGAACGCGGTCAGCTTTACGCCTTACGTGATCTACCGCGTGATCCTGGGCGTGGTACTCTTGTGGATTGCCTACACCTGACCCGCCGCGCGGACGATTTTTAGCTAAAAATCGTCTCACGCCCGATGATAGGGCCCGCCCGCAAGGATCGTCGCCGCGCGGTACAACTGTTCCGCCAGCATGACCCGCACCAGCATGTGCGGCCAGACCATCGCGCCAAAAGACAACGCCTGATCCGCCTCGCCCCGCAGCCCCGGGTCGATCCCGTCCGCACCGCCGATCACCAGCGCCAGATCGCCCCGCCCGTCATCGCGCTGCCGCGCCAGGGCCTGCGCGAATTCGGGTGAGGTCATCTGCCGCCCGCGTTCGTCCAGCACCCAAAGCGCCGCGCCCTCCGGCACCGCGCGGCGCAACAGCGCCGCCTCGGCCGCCATGCCGCCGCCCTTGCGGTCGTCAACCTCGTGTACCTGTGCCGGGCCAAGCCCAAGCGCGCGGCCCGTGCGGTCAAAACGCGTCAGGTAGTCCTGAACCAGCGACAGTTCCGGCCCCGGCCGGAGCCGCCCCACGGCACACAGATGCAGCCGCATTCAGCGCGCGGCAGCCTCGGCCCCGCTGCCAATCGGTACCCACATCTTTTCCAGCTGGTAGAACTCGCGCACCTCGGGGCGGAAGACATGCACCACAACGTCACCCGTGTCGATCAGCACCCAGTCGCCGGTCTCTTTCCCTTCCATGCGGGACGAGACACCGTGCGTCTGCTTCAGCTCTTCGGCCAGCTTCTGCGAGATCGCCGCCACCTGGCGGGACGACCGTCCCGAGCAGATCACCATGAAATCGCAGACAGAGGTCTTGCCGCGCAGGTCGATCTGCACGACGTCTTCGGCCTTCATGTCGGAAAGGGTTTCGAGAATCGCGGCGAGCAGCGCATCGCCCTGCGGTTCCGGTTGGGTCAGCCCGGTCATGGGCATCCCCTGCTCAGCGGCGGTCGCCGCATGTGCCATCGCAGACAGGACATCGTCCTCCTTCTTTGCGCGCGCCGCCTTGGGCCCCGGCGCCGGGCCTGAGGGAAGGATAGCACCGGAATTGTGAAATCTCAATGTCAGCCGGCGGGATACGGCCTGAAACGGGGTCAGGTGCACAATATCTGGTGTACCTGGTGCTATGTCCACCAGATAAAGGCGCGCGCAGCCCTTCCGCGGGGAAGGGTCGGCCCTGGCGAAGGTGTCGGGGATCGCCAGGCCGCTTCTGCGCACCTTGAGGCTTTCACAAGCGGTGCACCGCCGCTGAAAGGGCCTCTCACGCGCCGTAAGGCACCCAGACCGTCTTGACCTCGGTCGCGGCGTCCAGAAAGGCGCGGGCGTCCGCGCGGTCCCAGTCGGTGGCAAGTCCGTTGTTCACCCAGGTCCGTTTCAGGTTCCCCGCCGCGCCGCGTTCGATTGTGCCCGACAGGTCCGCGCCGGAGAAGGACCAGACCGCCTCCACATCCATGTGCGATGCCAGGACGGGGGCCAGCTCGGCATGCGGGCCGGTCAGGATGTTGACGACGCCGCCGGGCACGTCCGACGTCTCCAGCACCTGGTAGAAATCCGTGGCGGCCAGCGGGAACGGTTCCGACGCCACCAGCACCACGCGGTTGCCCATGGCGATGGCCGGTGCCATCAGCGACACGAGGCCCAGCAGGGGTGCCTCGTCCGGGCAGAAGGCGCCAATCACGCCGCAGGGCTCACGCATGGCCAGCGCCACGCCACGCATCGGCACCGACCGCACCTGCCCGTCGAACTTGTCCGCCCAGGCGGCATAGGTGAAGAGGCGGTCCACCGCCGCCTCCACCTCGGCCTTGCCGCCGCGCGCGCCGGTCATCCGGTCGATGCGCGTGGCGAATTCGTCTGCGCGGGCGGCAAGGTTTTCACCGATGTAATAGATCACCTGCGCGCGATTATGCGCCGTGGCCGCCGACCAGCCCGCCGCAGCGCGCGCGGCCTCCACCGCGTTGCGCACGTCCTTGCGGTTGGCGATCGGGGCCTGGCCGATCAGCTTGCCCTTCTTGTCATGGACGTTGCGCGCATAGCCGCCATCGGGCCGCGCCTGCTTGCCCCCGACATAAAGCTTTGCCGTCCGGTCCACCGGCTGCGGTTCCGCGTCGGAGCCGGTGGCCGGCGAAATGCGCTTCAACGCCTTCGCCTTGGCCGCGGGCCGCGTGTAGGCCATCAGCCCTTCCCAGCCGCCTTCCCGGCCAAAGCCCGATTCGCGCACCCCGCCGAACCCGGCGGCGGCGTCGAACATGTTGGTGCCGTTCACCCAGACCACGCCCGCCGCCAGCTTGGGCGCGATGTCGAGCGCGACATTGATGTTCTCGCTCCAGACACTCGCCGCCAGCCCGTAGCGGGTGTTGTTCGCCAGCGCCACCGCCTCGGACGGCGTGCGGAAGGTGGTGGAGACCAGCACCGGGCCAAAGATCTCTTCCTGCATCAGGTGCGAGGCGGGCGAGAGACCGGCGATCAGCGTCGGCGGATAGTAACAGCCTTCGGGCATCGCACAGGCCGCGCGATAGGTCTGGCCTTCGGTATTGCCGTCCACCAGCGCGGCGATGCGCGCCTGCTGGACCGGGTCCACAACCGCGCCGACGTCGATGCATTTGTCCAGCGGATCGCCCACGCGCAGCTTGTCCATCCGCGCCTTGAGCCGCGTGTGGAAGGCGTCGGCAATGCCTTCCTGCACGATCAGGCGGGAGCCTGCGCAGCAGACCTGGCCCTGATTGAACCAGATCGCGTCCACCAGCCCTTCGATGGCGCTGTCGAGATCGGCATCCTCGAAGACCACGTAAGGGCTCTTGCCGCCCAGCTCCAGCGTCAGGCCGATCCCGCGCCCCGCGGTCGCCTCGCGGATGCGGCGGCCCACTTCGGTGGAGCCGGTGAAGGCAATCTTGTCCACCTCGGCCGCCACGATCCGTTCGCCCACGGCCCCGTCGCCGGTGACGATGTTGACGACACCCTTGGGCAGGCCCGCCTGGCGGCAGATATCGCCAAAGAGCAGTGCGGTCAGAGAGGTCCATTCCGCCGGTTTCAGAACCACCGTGTTGCCCATGGCTAGTGCCGGCGCGATCTTCCACGACAGCATCAGCAGGGGGAAGTTCCACGGGATGATCTGCCCGCAGACGCCCATGGCCACCCGATCGGGCAGTTCCGAGGCCATCAGCTGCGCCATCCCGGCATGATAATAGAAATGCCGCGCGGCCAGCGGCACGTCGATGTCGCGGCTTTCCCGGATCGGCTTGCCGTTGTCGAGCGTCTCGAGCACGGCAAACAGGCGCGCATGTTTCTGGATCAGCCGCGCCAGCGCATAAAGATGCCGCGCGCGGCCCGCGCCGCCCAGCTTCTCCCACGATGCTTGCGCCTTGCGCGCGGCGGCCACGGCGGCGTCCACGTCGGCTTGCGTCGCCTGGCTGATCTCGGCCAGCACGTTGCCATTGGCGGGGTTCTTAGTCTCGAAGGTCTCTCCGGGGGCCGTAAACGCCCCGTCGATGAAACAGCCAAAGCGCGCGCCCTGATCGACGATCCAGGCCAGCGCATCGCCCGCCGCCTCGGGTGCGGGGCCGTACTCCATGGTCTCGAAGATCTCTTTGACAGTCATCACGAAGCGCCTTTCAGCAGCAGGAACAGGACATAGGCGAGCCAGACAAAGCCCAGCGCCCAGACACCATGCATGACGCGCCGTGTGCGCAGATGCAGGGCGGCGTAGGGGCGCAAGTCATCGGTCGGCTCGGGCGGCGGCAGGAACTCCGGCTCCGGCCCCAACAACCTGCGCGCGCGGGTCGGCAGATTACGCACGGCTTTGCGCAAGCGCGTGCGCCGCCAGTGGCTCGCACCGATCACCAGCATGAAAAACACCGCCAGCAGGCTGTATTCCGGACCCATCTGCATGGCTCAGCCCATCGCGTGCCGCCAGGACGCGGAATAGGCCCCGGTCACGTGATGTTCCAGCTGCCGCTCGATATCGCCCAAAAGCGAGGACGCGCCAAAGCGGAACAGGTCAGGGCGCAACCAGCGGTCGCCCAGTTCCTCCTTCATCAGCGCCAGATAGACCAGCGAGTCCTTGGCCCTGGAAATCCCGCCCGCCGGCTTGTAGCCGACGCGAAACCCTGTCCGCTCGTGATAGTCCCGGATCGCGCGCAGCATCACCAGCGACACCGGCAGCGTGGCGTTCACGCTTTCCTTGCCGGTCGAGGTCTTGATGAAATCCGCCCCCGCCATCATGCAGACCAGCGAGGCGCGGGCGACGTTCTGCAGCGTGCCCAGTTCGCCCGTGGCGAGGATCGCCTTGACATGCGCCTCGCCGCAGGCGGCGCGGAAGGCGCGCATCTCGTCATAGAGCGCCTGCCAGTCGCCGGTCAGCACCAACCTGCGAGAGATGACGATGTCGATCTCGGCAGCCCCTGCCTTGACGCTCTCCTCGATCTCGGCCACCCGCAGATGAAACGGCGACAGCCCCGCCGGAAACCCGGTGGAGACCGCCGCCACCGGGATGCCCGAGCCGTTCAGCGCCGCCACGGCCGGCCCGATCATGTCGTGATAGACACAGACCGCGCCCACGCTCAGCCCGTCCAGCCCCAGCGCCTCCAGCAGATCGGCCCGCACCGGCTGGCGCGCCTTGGCACACAGCCGCGCCACGCGGCCCGCGGTGTCGTCGCCCGCCAGCGTGGTCAGGTCGATGCACGAGATGGCCCGGGCCAGCCACGCCGCCTGATGCGCCTTCTTGACCGACCGCCTGCCGGGCAGCGTCGCCGCTCGCCGCTCGATGGCCGAGCGGTTGGCGCGGGCGCGCATCACCCAGTCCATGTCCAGCGCCATGCCCGGATTGCGCGGCTCCACCGTCTGCGGCAGATGCTGCACGGTGCCTTCGGTCGCTGTGTCGGTCGTCATGTCGCTGATCCTCCCCGCAGGGCAAAGCCTGCCCCGCCGGGGCGGCGAATTCAAGCTGAACGCATGGGCAATCCGGCGGCCTCCAGCGCGGCCCGCAGGTCCGGATCCGGCACCGTGCCCGCCGCTCCACGCGCACGGGTCGGCGATTTCCACCCATCGGTCACCGCGCGGCAATGATAGAACCACACGCCGCGCTGCCGGAACGCCTTGGGCAGGGGCAATCGTTCCAGCATGTGCTGGCGCCATTCATAGCCGCGCAAGGGCCCGGACGGGACCATGCACCACTTGTCCGGGCAACGTTTGGGCGGCACGTCGACATGGTCATGCGCGCCGTGGCAGGTCTGTCCCTGGACCTCCGGCGCGGGATAGACCCAGCGCCCGGGAAAGGCGACATAGCCAAACCGGCTGTGCACAGCGCGGTCAAAGACCGACCCGCCGGGCGACATCACCAATTCGTCCACATCGCAGTTCAGCACCGCCCGCGCGCCCTGCAGATACCGCCAGCGCACCGCGTTCAGCACGGCGAACTGCAGGAACAGTTCGGCATTGGCAAACGGCTTCTTGCCACGCGGCCCGAACGGCCGCCGCGTCACCAGCACCAGCGGCTCCACGCCCCCGCGCCGCAGCGCGGCCTCGGCCACCTCCGGCCCATAGTCCGAGCCGTTGTCGACAAACACCGCTGCCTCGGCCCCGTGGTGGTGAACGTGAAAGCGCGCCCAGTCCTCGATCCAGCCGGGATCGTTGTTCTTCGACAGCGTCAGCAGCACGTTCTTTCCGTCGAACCGCGGGTCGGGCAGGCTCACCGGCCCCTCGGCCTGCCAGTCGCCGATCCGCACCGAGACGCGCGCGCCAGGCGCGGGCGCGGCGAGGGACACGATGCAATGCCGGTCGTAATGCCTGAACCGCGCCCTGACCGGACGGCCGTCCAGCGCAAATCCCGCGCCTGTCACCGCGCGCCGCAGGTTGTTCAGCCGCGGGCAGATCAGCCGCACCTCGCGCCCCGTCCAGACCGCATCAAGCCAGAGCGTCGCGGCATCGAAGCGCTGCAGGTAATCCGCCTCGCGCTTGGCCTCGCGCACCCAGGGGCGGCGCGTCAGACCGCTGCCCGCCAATGTCACCGTCGCAAAATCGTCCATGCCCCTCGCCTAACGCGCGGGCCGCCACGCGGCAAGCCAGAGGTTTTCCTGCAACTAAGTCGCAACTGCATTGACTTCTTGCGAACCGCTCGCATATTCCTGTGCGAAGGAGACATGCAGATGCACCCGACTCGCCGTCATGTTCTGACCACCCTCGCCGCGCTGCCGCTTGCGCCGCGCGCGGCGCTGGCCGACACGCCGCTCACCGTCGTTGCCACAACCGGCATGATCGCCGATGCCGCCCGCGCCGTCGGAGGCGAGCACGCGCAGGTGACCGCGCTGATGGGCCCCGGCGTCGATCCGCACAGCTACCGCCAGACCCGCTCCGACATCGTCGCGATGACCCGCGCCGACCTTGTGCTGTGGAACGGCCTCTATCTCGAAGCGCAGCTCGAGGACTTTCTGACCAACCTCGCGCGCCGCGTGCCGACCCGTGCCGTGGCCGAGGCCGTGCCTGAAGACCAGCGCATCAGCCATGCCGACTATGCCGGGCGTTCCGATCCGCATGTCTGGATGGTACCCGAGCTGTGGGAGCACGTCGTCATCGCCACCCGCGACGCCATGATCGAGCTCAGGCCCGACCTGGCCGATGCGCTTGGCACCAATACCGACGCACACCTCGCCGAAACCCGCCGCGTCGGCACCTATGCACGCGACACGCTGGCCCGGGTGCCGGAAGACGCCCGCGTCCTGATCACCGCGCATGACGCCTTTGGCTATTTCGGCCGCGCCTACGGGTTCGAGGTGCTGGGCATCCAGGGCATCTCCACCGAATCCGAAGCCGGCCTGCAACGCATCCGCGCCCTTGTCGACCTGATCGTGACCCGCAGGATCGGCGCGGTCTTTGTCGAAAGCTCGGTCTCCGATCGCAACATCCGCGCCCTCGTCGAAGGTGCCGCGGCTCTGGGCCACAACGTCCGGATCGGCGGCGAGCTGTTCTCGGACGCCATGGGCCAGCCCGGCACCTACGAAGGCACCTATGTGGGCATGATCGACCACAACGCCACAACCATTGCCGCAGCGCTTGGCGCACCGGTCGCACCGCGCGGCATGGATGGCAGACTCTCGGCAGGAGGCTGAGCAATGAGTCTTGAACTGGCCACCCGCGACGGCGCGCGCATTGCCGAAGACCTCGGCCGCAGCCCGCTGGCGCTGCGCGGCCTCACGGTGTCCTATGGCGGCGAGGCGGCGGTGTTTTCCACCGACATGACCGTCGCGCCCGGTGCCATGACCGCCATCATCGGACCGAACGGGGCGGGCAAGTCGACGCTGCTGAAGGCCGCGCTGGGGATCGTGCCCAGCCTCGCCGGGCAGGTCACCTTCTGGGGCCAGCCGCTCCAGACGGCCCGCGCGCGCATCGCCTACGTCCCCCAACGCGCCAGCGTGGACTGGGATTTCCCCACCCAGGTGCTGGACGTGGTCATCATGGGCCTCTACCGCGAGCTGGGTATTTTCCGCCGCCTGCGCGCCCGCCACATCGCGCGGGCGATGGACTGTCTCGACCGCGTCGGCATGCGCGATTTCGCCGAACGCCAGATCGGCCAGCTGTCCGGCGGCCAGCAACAGCGGGTCTTCCTCGCCCGCGCACTGGCACAAGAGGCCGATCTCTACCTGCTGGACGAACCCTTTGCCGGCGTCGACGCCGCGACCGAGGCGGCGATCATCGCCGTCCTCAAGGACCTGCGCGACGCGGGCCGCACCGTGGTGGCCGTGCATCACGACCTGTCCACGGTCGAGACCTATTTCGACCGCGTCTTCCTGCTGAACCGCCGCCCGGTCGCCGAAGGCACGGTGGCCGCGGCCTTCACCCAGGACACGCTGCAGGCCGCCTATGGCGGGCGTCTGAACGAAGGCGCGCTGGTCGGCACCGCCTGAATGCTGCTGGATGCGCTGACCCTGCAACTGGGCTACAACGCCGTGCTTGTCACGCTGGGCGCGACAGCACTGGGCGTCGCCGCCGGCACGGTGGGCGCGTTCCTCTACCTGCGCAAACGCGCGCTGGTCTCCGACGCGATCAGCCACGCGACCCTGCCGGGGCTGGCACTGGCGTTTCTCGTCGCCGTGGCGCTTGGCGGCGACGGACGCGCGCTGCCGCTCCTGATGGCGGGCTCGGCGCTTTCGGCCTGGGCGGGGCTCTGGTGCGTCGGCAAGCTGACCCGCGCCACCCGGCTGTCCGAAGACGCCGCCATCGGTGCCGTCCTGTCGGTGTTCTTCGGCTTCGGCATCGTGCTCCTGACGGTGATCCAGTCGCTCTCCGCGGGCCGCCAGGCGGGTCTGGAAAGCTTCCTGCTGGGGGCCACCGCCGGCATGCTGCGCGCCGACGCGCTGGTCATCGCCGTCGGCGGCGCGCTGGTGCTTCTGGCCGCACTTGCCCTGCGCCGCCCCTTCCTGATGACCGCCTTCGACGAAGGCTATGCCCGGGTGCAAGGCATCGACACCGCCCGGCTCGACCTGGTGCTGATGACGCTGGTGATGGCCGTCACGGTCGTGGGCCTCAAGATCGTCGGCCTGATCCTGATCGTCGCTTTGCTCATCATCCCCGCCGTCGCCGCCCGGTTCTGGAGCAACCACGCCCCCCGCGTGGTCCTGCTGTCGGGTCTGGCCGGAGGCCTTTCGGGCTACCTGGGGGCCGCGCTGTCGGCCACCGCACCCGACCTGCCCACCGGCCCGATCATCGTGCTGATCGCCTTCGGCCTCTTCGCCCTGTCGCTGCTCGCCGCCCCGGGCCGCGGCGTGCTGGCCGCCGCCCTGCGCCACCGCCGCCTGCAACACCGCGTCCATCTGCGCCAGGGCCTGCTGGCGCTGGCCCATGGCCAGCCGGTCTACGAGGCCCTGACCCGCCGCATGCTGCGCGGTGCCGGCCTGATGCGCGCCGATGGCGTGCCCACCGACAAGGGCCGCGCCGAAGCCGCCCGCGTGCTGCTCGACGAAAGCCGCTGGCAGGCGCTGCGCCGGGCCGAAGGGCTGGCCAGCCTCGCGGCCCGCGATGACGGCCTGACCCGGATCGACACGATCCTCACCCCCGATCAGCTGGCCGATCTCGACGCCCGCATGAGCCTGCAGGAGGTGCGCTGATGGGCTCCGAATTCGTCGCGCTCTCCCTGCCACCCCTGCTCATCGGCACGCTGGCCGCCATGGCCTGCGCCCTGCCCGGCAACTTCCTGCTGCTGCGCCGCCAGGCGCTGATCGGCGACGCGATCAGCCACGTGGTTCTGCCCGGCATCGTCGTGGCCTTCCTCGTCACCGGCACCATTGCCACGCTGCCCATGCTGGCGGGTGCCGCGTGCGCCGCCCTGCTGGCGGTCGCGATGATCGAGGCGATCCGCCGCCTCGGCCGGATCGAGGCGGGTGCCGCCATGGGCGTGACCTTCACCACGCTCTTTGCCGCCGGCGTGCTGCTCTTGGAGCGTTCCGACACCTCCTCGGTGCATCTCGACGTCGAACACGCGCTTTACGGCAATCTCGAAAGCCTGATCTGGCTCGACGCCACCGGCTGGGCCTCGCTGACCGACCCCGCGGCGCTCGCCGCCCTGCCGCCGGAACTCATCCGCATCGCGGCGGTCTTCGCCGTCGTGGCCATCGCCATCGCCGCCTTCTGGCGGCCGCTGAAACTCGCCACCTTCGACGAAGGCTTCGCCCAGAGCCTGGGCCTGCCCACCGCCGCCATCGGCCTCGGCATCGTCACGCTGGCCGCGCTGGCCGCCGTCGCCGCCTTCGACGCGGTTGGCTCGATCATCGTGATCGCCATGTTCATCTGCCCGCCCGCCGGGGCCCGGCTGATGACCAACCGGCTGGAACGCCAGATCGCCTGGTCGCTCCTCTTCGCCGCGCTCTCGGCCATCGCGGGCTACGTGATCGCCGGCTACGGCCCGATCTGGGCCGGCTTCTCCGCCTCGGTCTCCGCCGCCGGCATGATCGCCACGATCTCGGGCCTGATCCTCGCCTGGGCCGCTCTGGCCGCCCCCCACCGCCGCGCCTGACCTGCGGTCTTCTTCTTGGCGAAAATACCCCTGGGGGAGTCGTCACGCAGGTGACGACGGGGGCAAAGCCCCCAACTGCAACGGGACTCGAAAAAGAACAAAACAAGAACTATACTCCCGGCATGTTCGCCGAGCTCTGCATCACCTCCAACTTCACCTTCCTCACCGGGGCCTCCCACCCCGAGGAATACATGGAGCGTGCCGCCCTCGCGGGCCTCACGGCCATCGCCATCGCGGATGAAAACTCCGTCGCCGGCATCGTGCGCGCCCACAGCCAGGCCAGGGAAATCCGCCACCAGATCGCCGAGCGGGACGAGATCGAATCCCGCGACGGCCCCATCGGCCCCCCGGCCCCGGGCAAGCTGCCGGCCATGCCCGCGCAACAGGCCCCCTTTCAGGGGGAGGATTGGAGAGGGGGGAAGACGTCCAGAGCGGGCCAGAGATCCGGGGAGGATGACGAGACCGGCGCAGACGACAAGGATCCCCCCTCCGCCCCGATCCGCAACATCCCCCGCCTGATCCCCGCCGCCCGGCTGGTGTTCCGCGAAGGCGTCCAGATCACCGCGCTGGCCGCTTCCCGGCAAGGCTGGGCCACGCTCTGCCGCCTGATCTCCAAAGGCCGCCTGCGCGCGCCCAAGGGCCAGTGCGACCTGGGCCTCGACGACCTGCCGGACGACATGACCGGGCTGGAGCTGATCCTCCACCCGCCACCACAGGCCCCCACGTCGCAGACCGGCGCGGGCCCCTGGCTGACACAGGCGCGCGGGCTGTCGCGCCGCCTCTCCCGGCAGATGCATCTCGCGCTCGCTCCAGGATATGACGGACAGGACCACGCGCGCCTCGACGCGCAGGCCCGGCTCGCCCGCGACCTGAACCTGCCCACGATCGCCACGGCGGAACCGATGATGCATCACGGCCGCCGCCGCCGCCTCGCCGACGTGCTGACGGCGATCCGCACCGGCTGCCGGGTCGATCAACTGGGTGCCAGGGCGCTGGCCAATGGCGAACGCCGCCTGCGCTCCGAAACCGAAATGCGCCGCCTCATGGGCCCCCATGCCGAGGCCGTCACCCGCGCCGCCGACCTGGCACAGCGCTGCACCTTCGACATCGCCTCGCTGCGCTACGAATACCCCTCCGAGATCGCCGAGGGCGAAACCGCGCAGGCCCGCCTCACCCGCCTCGCGCAGGAAGGCCTGGACTGGCGCTACCCGCAAGGCGCGCCCGACAAGGTGCGCGCAATGCTCGATCATGAACTCCGGCTGATCGCCAAGCTGAACTACGAACCCTATTTCCTCACCGTCCGCGACATCGTCCATTTCGCCCGCTCCCGCGGCATCCTCTGCCAGGGCCGCGGCTCTGCGGCCAACAGCGTCACCTGCTACTGCCTCGGCGTCACCTCCGTCTCGCCCGAGATCGGCACCATGGTGTTCGAACGCTTCGTGTCAGAAGCACGCGACGAACCGCCCGATATCGACGTCGATTTCGAACACGAACGCCGCGAGGAGGTGATCCAGCACATCTACGACCGCTACGGCCGCCACCGCGCAGGCCTTTGCGCCACCGTGATCCATTACCGCGGCAAACGCGCCATCCGCGAGGTGGGCGCGGCCATGGGCCTCTCCCGCGACACGATCGGTGCGCTCAGCTCGCAGCTTTGGGGGTTCTTCTCCACCAGGGGGCTGGAGCGCGAGCGCATGGCCGAGATCGGGCTGGACCCCGATGACCGCCGCCTGATGCTGACGATGGACCTGATCTACGAGATCATCGGCTTCCCCCGCCACCTTTCCCAGCATGTGGGCGGGTTCGTGATGACCGAAGGGCGGCTGGATGAACTGGTCCCGATCGAGAACGCCACCATGGAAGGCCGCACGGTGATCCCCTGGGACAAGGACGATATCGACGCGCTTGGCATCCTCAAGGTGGATGTGCTGGCGCTGGGCATGCTGACCTGCATCCGCAAGGCGTTCGACCTGATCCAGCGCCATCACGGTTTGACCCACAGCCTGGCCACCCTGCCGCCCGAAGACCCGCGCGTCTATGACATGCTGTGCCGGGCCGACAGTGTGGGGGTCTTCCAGGTGGAAAGCCGGGCCCAGATGAACTTTCTGCCCCGCATGCGCCCGCGCTGTTTCTACGATCTGGTGATCGAGGTGGCAATCGTCCGCCCCGGGCCGATCCAGGGGGACATGGTGCATCCCTACATCCGCCGCCGCAATGGCGAGGAAGAGGTCAGCTTCCCCTCCGACGACCTCGGCCGCGTGCTGGGCAAGACGCTGGGCGTGCCGCTGTTCCAGGAACAGGCCATGCAGATCGCCATCACCGGCGCGGGCTTCACCCCGACCGAGGCCGACCGGCTGCGCCGCAGCCTCGCCACCTTCAAGAAACACGGCAATGTCAGCGAGTTTCGCGGCCGCTTCCTCAAGGGCATGGCGCAGAACGGCTATGACGCGAATTTTGCCGAGCGCTGTTTTTCGCAGATCGAGGGCTTTGGATCCTACGGCTTTCCCGAAAGCCACGCGGCCAGTTTCGCGCTGCTGGTCTATGCCTCGGCCTGGCTGAAACATCACCACCCGGGCATCTTTGCCTGCGCGCTGCTGAACGCGCAGCCCATGGGCTTCTACGCACCCGCCCAGATCGTGCGCGACGCGCGCGAGCACGGGGTCAGGGTGCTGCCGGTCTGCATCAATGCCAGCTTCTGGGACAACACGATGGAGCCCGACGGGCAAGGCGGGCTGGCCCTGCGGCTGGGCTTTCGCCAGATCAAGGGGCTGAAGGAGGAAGACGCCGCCTGGATCGCGGGCGCGCGCGGCAATGGCTACCGCTCCGTGCGCGATGTCTGGCGCCGCGCGGGGCTGGGCCGAGAGGTGCTTGCCCGGCTGGCCGAGGCGGATGTCTTTGCCACGCTCGACCTCGACCGCCGCACCGCGCTGTGGGAGGCCAAGGCGCTTTCGAACGGCCCCGACCTGCCGCTTTTCGCGCTCGACATGGAGGGCGAAGCGATTGCCGAGGCGGCAGCAGAGCTGCCCGCCATGACGTTGGGAGAGCAGGTGGTGGAAGATTTTGTCGCCATGCGCCTCAGCCTGCGCGCCCACCCCGTGACCCTGTTGCGCCCGCTTCTGACACCGGACCCCGATTTTCCTGCGAAAAATCGGATCGAACCCCGACCCGCAGCGCCTGATGGCACGGATGCAGGGGTATTTTTACCAAGAAGAAGACAGGAGTTGCGCCAACTGGCCAGCGCCGGGCACCGCCATCCCCGCAACGAGACGCTGCCGATCCCGATGACACGCGGCAACCCCGACTGATGCCGAGTGTCTTCGTTCCGGAGCCGCCTGTCGCCTGAGACCTGCAGGACAGGTGTGCCGCTTCGGGACAAGAGAAATCGCCGAGGGGCCCCACATCGTGGGGAGACGGCTATTTCTCTTGGCGCGAAGAGGCACACCTGTCAGGCAAGGCTCAGGGGACGGGCGGGAACGGAACGAAGGCTTTCGTTCTGGTGAGCCAGGAGCTTTTCGCCCCCCGCAACCGGCACACCGTTCCACTGACGGGGTTGGCCCGCCAAGGGCTTCCCTCCCCCGGCTTCGGGGGAGGGTCAGGGTGGGGGCGGATCGCACCTGCCTCGCGGGACGCGAGACCTTTGGATCGCTGCCCCCTCAGATCCCCGCCTTGACGATGGCCTCGGCCAGGCGCGGTACGGTCCCGGCATTCAGGCCGGCGATGTTCATGCGCGAATCGCCCACCATGTAGACGCCGAAATCGCGGCGCAGCGTCTCTACCTGTTCCGGCGTGGCGCCCAGGCGCGAGAACATGCCGCGGTGCTGCGCGAGAAAGCCGAAGCGGTCCGAGCCCGACAGCCTGCGCAGCTCACCCGCCAGCTGTTCGCGCAGGCCCAGCATGGACAGCCGCACCTCTTCCAGTTCCGCTGCCCAGTCGGCGCGCAACGTGTCGTCGTTCAGCACCATCGTTACCAGCCGTGCGCCGTGATCGGGCGGGAAGGAATAGGTCTGGCGGTTGATGTGGTTCAGCGTGCCCTGGTGCAGCGCGCGCGCCTCGGCATTGTGGCTGACCGCCATGATCAGCCCGGCGCGTTCGCGGTAGATGCCGAAATTCTTGGAGCACGACGCCGCGATCAGCGTCTCGGGCAGTTCGGAGGCGATCAGGCGCACAGCTGCCGCGTCTTCCTCCAGCCCGTCGCCAAAGCCCTGATAGGCGATGTCCACCATCGGGGTTGCACCGGTCTTTTGCAGGAGCGCCACAAGCTCGCGCCATTGCGGCAGCGTCAGGTTCGCGCCGGTGGGGTTGTGGCAGCAGCCGTGCACCAGCACCACGTCGCCGGCGCGAGCCTCGGCCAGGTCGGCCATCATGCCGTCGAAATCGACCCCGCGGCTTTCATCGTCGAAATAGCGGTAGGGCACCATCGGCATGTTCATGTGCTTCAGCATCGAGACATGGTTGGGCCAGGTCGGATCGCTGACGAACACCCGCGCGTCCGGGTTGGCCATGCGGATCAGGTCGAACCCCTGATGCACCGCCCCGGTGCCGCCGGGCGTGGCCGCCGCCGCCACGGCGTCACGCGCCACGGCATCGCCCAGCACCAGCGCGACCATCGCGTCCGAATAGCCCGGATCGCCGGCAAGGCCGGTGTAAGACTTGGTCTCTTCGACCTCCCACAACTGCCTTTCGGCGGCCTTGATGGCGCGCATGATGGGCGTGCGGCCCTCGGCATCCTTGTAGACGCCGACGCCCAGGTCGATCTTGTCCGCGCGCGGGTCTTCGCGGAAGGCCTGCATCAGCATCAGGATCTTGTCTTGCGGTTGGGCGGTCAGGCGTTCGAACATCAGGCGTCTCCGGTGGCGACGGGCAGCGTGGGGAATTGCCCCCACTCGCTCCACGACCCGTCATAAAGGGAATGGTCGCGCTTGCCCAAGCGTTCCAGGGCAAGGCTGATGATGGCCGCCGTCACACCCGAGCCGCAGGTGGTGATCGCCGGTTTCGCAAGGTCCACGCCTGCAGCGTCGAACACGGCGCGCAGGCCGTCGGGGTCCTTCATGGTGCCGTCGGCATTCATCAGGTCGCGGTAGTAGACATTGCGCGAGCCGGGGATATGGCCCGAGCGCAGGCCCTCGCGCGGCTCCGGCGCCTCGCCGCGGAACCGCGCGGGCGAGCGGGCGTCGAGGATCTCGTGATCGCGCAGCTTGGACGCCGCCGAGACCTGCGTGACGTCTCGCACCAGATGGGCCTGGCGGCGCACGGTCATGTGGCGGTCGCGCACGATGGGCGGCAGGTCTTCGGTCTCGCGCCCCTCGGCCATCCATTTCGGCAGGCCGCCGTCCAGCACGGCGATGTCGTCCTGTCCCATCAGGCGGAACAGCCACCAGACGCGGGCGGCGGAAAACAGCCCCGCGCCGTCATAGACCACCACCTGGTGCCCGTCACCCACCCCCATGGCGCGCAGGCGCGACATGAACTTTTCCACCGGCGGGGCCATGTGCGGCAGGTCGGACCGGGCATCCGACACGTCGTCGATGTCGAAATAGCGCGCGCCGGGGATGTGGTTCGCATCGTATTCCGCGCGCCCGTCGCGGCCCATGTCCGGCAGGTACCAGCTGGCATCGAGGATGCGCAGGTCGGGGTCTTTGAGATGCTGCGCCAGCCAGGCGGTCGAGACCAGCGTCTTGGGATCGTCCTCGGCCATTGGCCCTCCCGCTGTCAGACGAAATATCCTCGTCTGTAGTCGCCGCGGGCCGGACTGACAAGGGTGACCGGAGAGGACGGCCCCGCCCGGCGGGCGGGGCTGCCGGTGTCGCGGCGTGCGTTACTTGCCGATGGCGTTGCGGATCAGGCCGACCACGGCCAGAACCACGCCGCCCCCGACACCGCCGCCAGCAACCTGGCTGAGAATGGCGGTCAGGTCCATGCCGCCCGCCGCGGCCTCGGCGGCGACGCCGCCTGCGCCCAGCATCGACAGCACCTGGCCGCCCAGGCCGCCGCCCACGATGCCCGCCAGCGAGTTGATCAGCGTGCCCTGGTTGATGTTCTTCAGCAGTGCCCCGGCGACATTGCCGCCCACGGCCCCCGACAGAAGTCCGATGACAAGTTCCATGACGTTCCCTCCACAAACCGCCCGCAATCCGGGCAGACAGGCGCGGCATACCGGCATTCCCGTCCGGGTTTCACGGGAACCCGCGGTCAATCCTCCCCTTTTGCCCGCTCCTGCCCCGGACGGGCTTGATTCTGCGCGGGACGGCCTAAACCCTGTGGCAGACGCAGCGGGAAGGGGCGGCAATGCAGCAGATGGCAGGGGTCGTCCTGATCATGGGGAGCGGGCCTGCGGCAACCGAGGCCGCAGGCTTTGCACGCAGCCCGTTTTCAGCGGTGGTTGCGATCAACAACGCCTGGCGGATCCGGCCGGACTGGAGCCACCTGATCTTTCCCGAGGATTTCCCGCCCGACCGTCGCCCGGACCGGACCGGCCCGGACCAGGTGCTGGTCACCGCGCGCGATTTCGTGCCGGCGCAGAACGCGCTGGGCGGCTTTGTCTATGCCGGGGGCACCATGGCCTTTACCGCCGGGTACTGGGTGCTGCATGCGCTGCGCCCGGCCGTGATGGCCTTTGTCGGCTGCGACATGGTCTATCCCCGGACAGGGCCCACGCATTTCTACGGCACCGGCACCGCCGATCCGCTGCGCGACGACATCACGCTGCAGAACCTCGAAGCCAAGTCCGCCCGGCTGCAGGTGATGGCCGCCCGCCGCGGCTGCCATTGCGTGAACCTGTCCCGTGGCGAAAGCCGGCTGGTGTTCGACCGCGCGACAGTTGCGGCGCTGCCCGGCCTGGCGGCGCGCCCGCCCCGCGCCCCGGGCCCAACGCAGGCGGACCGGCGCGAGGCAGAGCTTGGCTATGTCTCGGCCAGCGGGCGGTACTGGGAAGAACAGGACAGGTTCGATGCGGGCGAATTGCGCCGGCTCGACACGCTCTGGCTGGAGGCCCATGCGCAACAGGCGCATCGCGCCGCCTGATCAGCTGCCCTGCTTCAGCAGACGCTGCTTCTGGCGGTTCCAGTCGCGCTTGGCCTCGGTCTCGCGCTTGTCGACGGTCTTCTTGCCCTTGGCGATGCCGATCTTCAGCTTGGCGATGCCCTTGTGATTGAAATACATCACCAGCGGCACCAGCGTCATGCCCTGCCGCTGGGTGACGTTCCACAGCCGCGCCAGTTCGCGTTTCGACACCAGCAGCTTGCGCCGCCGCCGTTCTTCATGCGGGAACATCGCGCGTTCGTAGGGGGCGATGTAGGAATTGACCAGCCACAGTTCGCCATCCTCCACCGCCGCATAGCTTTCGGCGATGTTCGAAGTGTTCTCGCGCAGCGACTTGACCTCGGACCCGGTCAGGATGACCCCGCATTCCAGATCGTCCTCGATGGCATAGTCGAACCGCGCCCGCCGGTTCTCGGCGATCACCTTGTAGTTAGGGTCTGCGGATTTGGGTTTCCTTGCCATGGGAGGGGTAGATAGGCGCTGGCGCGGGGCCTGTCCATGGCCATGGTGCCCGGCAGAGGCGGGGCCGCAGATGGCCGTTCACGGAGTTTTGTGCGCCACGCGCCCCGCCAGGTGCCGCCCGGGCGCGCACCGCGCTGGCCCGGCTGCCGCCGCAGGTGATAGGATCACGGCA
Source organism: Alphaproteobacteria bacterium (assembly GCA_030425925.1). Lineage (GTDB taxonomy): Bacteria > Pseudomonadota > Alphaproteobacteria > Rhodobacterales > Rhodobacteraceae > JAUHZO01. Next base: position 166,658 of record JAUHZO010000001.1, read on the forward strand.
CCGCCCTGGCCACAGCGATCCCGGAGAAGCCAAGATGCCCTTCAGACCCGTCTTCAACCGCCGCAGCCTTCTGACCGCCGCAGCCGCGGCCGGGGCCACCGCCCTTGTGGTGCCCGCGCGGGCGCAGTCGCTGGCCCCCACACGGTCCATGCGCGGCGGGGCCAACAACTACCGCCCTGGCGCGCCCATCGTTGCGCGGATCGGCGGCGGCGGTTTCCTGATGACGGGCACCGTGCGCCGGGCGGGCGATGGCGCGCCGCTGGCCGGGCAACGGATCCAGATCTGGGCGCACACCACCGAAGGGCACGAACGGGACTGGCACAGCCACGGGGCCACCCTGACCGACGAAAACGGCGTGTTCCGCATGGACATGCCGCAGATCGTCCCGGCCTTTGGCCAGCCGCACGGGCACCTGGCCTATGACAGCGGCGACTTCAAGACGGTCTTCCTGCGTCCGGTGATGCGCAAGGTGCGCGCCAGTTCTCTCGAAGCGCATTTCGTGCTCGAACCCGCCTGACCCGCGCATCTGCACCATGCGATCCGCGTTGATCTGGATGGCGTTGGGCGCGGTTCTGACCGTGCCCCTGGGTCTTGCCGCGGCAAGCCCGCTGCTGCAATGGCGCGATCCGGTCTATATCGCCGCCGGGTTCGCGGGCATCCTGGGCATGGCGCTGTTGCTGATGCAGCCGCTGCTGGCCACGGGCCTGGTGCCCCTGCCCGACCGCCGCAGCGCCCGGCGGCTGCACCGCATGGCGGGGACCGGCGTGGTGCTGGCGGTGATCCTGCATGTGGCGGGCCTGTGGATCACCAGCCCGCCGGACGTGATCGACGTGCTGCTGTTCCGCTCGCCCACGCCGTTTTCGGTCTGGGGCATGCTGGCGATGCTGGCCCTGCTGGCCACCGCGCTGCTGGCCGGGCTGCGGCGGCGCGCCCGGCTGCGCTGGCGCACATGGCGCGCCGCGCATCTGACGCTGGCTGTTGTCATCGTCGCGGGCACCGTGCTCCATGCAGTGCTGATCCAGGGCACGATGGAGACGGTGTCCAAGGCCGTGCTGTCGGCCTGCCTTGTCCTTGCCACCGCGACGCTGCTCTGGCGCATCCGCCGTCAGGAGCCGCGATAGGTCGAATACCCGTAAGGCGACAACAGCAGCGGCACGTGGTAATGCGCGTCTTCGGCCATGCCGAAGCGGATCGGCACCTGATCCACAAACAGCGGCTCGGCCCCTGCAATTCCCGCCTCGCGCAGATAGTCGCCGGCGTGGAACACCAGTTCGTAGGTGCCGGTGTAGAACTTGTCCTTCGGCAGGATCGGCGCATCGGTGCGGCCATCGGCATTGGTCACCGTCTCGGCGATCTTGCGGTGGGAATTGCCCGACACCCGGTACAGCGCGATGCGGACCCCTGCGGCCGGAATGCCCCGTGCGGTGTCCAGCACATGCGTTGTCAGAAACCCTTCGGCCATCGCGCCCTCCTCTTGCAAATCCCGCCGCTTCCGCCTTGTCTGGCAGTCAGGAACAAAGCGCAAGGCAGGTCAAGATGAACCGCTACGACCGCGACATGATCGGCTACGGCCCGAACCGCCCCGACCCGCGCTGGCCCGGCGGCGCAAGGATCGCCGTGCAATTCGTGCTGAACTACGAAGAGGGCGGCGAAAACTGCCTGCTGCATGGCGACACGGGATCGGAAGGGTTCCTGTCCGACATCCCCGGCGCGCAGCCCTGGGACGGGCTGCGGCACTGGAACATGGAATCGATCTATGAATACGGCGCGCGCGCCGGGTTCTGGCGGCTGCACCGGCTGTTCACCCAGGCGGGCATCCCGCTGACGATCTACGGCGTGGCCACCGCGCTGGCGCGCTCGCCCGAACAGGTCGAGGCGATGCAGGAAGCGGGCTGGGAAATCGCCAGCCACGGGCTGAAATGGGTCGAACACCGCGACATGCCCGAGGACGAGGAGCGCGCGCAGATCGCCGAGGCGATCCGCCTGCACACCGAGGTCACCGGCACGCCGCCGCAGGGCTGGTATACCGGGCGCTGTTCGATGAACACCGTGCGGCTGGTGGCCGAAACCGGGGTGATGGCCTATATCTCGGACACTTACGACGACGATCTGCCCTATTGGCGGCGCATCGGCGGCCGCGACCAACTGATCATCCCCTATACGCTCGAAGCCAACGACATGCGCTTTGCCGGCGCACCCGGCTGGGTGACGGGCGGCGATTTCGGCGACTACCTGATCGACACTTTCGACACGCTGTATGCCGAAGGGCAGGAAGGCCGTCCGGCGATGATGAGCGTGGGCCTGCATTGCCGCCTGATCGGGCGGCCGGGCAAGATCGCGGGGCTCAGACGCTTCCTGCACCATGTCGCCCTGCACGGCGATGTCTGGTGCGCCCGCCGCATCGACATTGCCACGCACTGGGCCGCCACACATCCCCCGGCCGCGCAGGACAGGCCGTCGCGGATGGACCGCGACAGCTTTGTCGCGCGGTTTGGCGGCATCTTCGAGCATTCCCCCTGGATCGCCGAACGGGCCTGGGCCCTGGAACTGGGCCCGGCGCATGACCGCCCGGCCGGGCTGCACAACGCCCTGGCGCGGATGTTCCGCAGTGCCACCCGCGACGAACGGCTGGGCGTGCTGCGCGCCCATCCCGACCTTGCGGGCAAGCTGGCGGCGGCCCGACGTCTGACCGCCGACTCGACCACCGAACAGGCCTCGGCCGGGCTCGATGCGCTGACCGATGCCGAACGTGCCCGCTTTACCGACCTGAACGCGCGCTATACAGAGCGGCACGGGTTTCCCTTCATCATCGCCGTGCGCGATCATGACAAGCCCGGCATCCTTGCCGCGTTCGAGCGGCGCATCGCCAACGATACCGAAACCGAATTCGCCGAGGCCTGCGCCCAGGTAGAGCGCATTGCCCGGCTGCGGCTCGGGGACATGCTGTGAAGGACACGACACTGGCCAGCTACGCCTTCCCCCCCGGCGGCCTGCCGGACCAGACCGTCTCGCCCGAGGGCACGGCGGTGTTCACCCAGGCCTATGCCGTGCTGCCCGCCTGCACGATGCGCGAGATCGTGACCAGCTTCTTTCCCGGCTGGACCGGGGCAAAGGCATGGATACTGGCGCGCCCGCTTTCCGGGTTTGCCGAAACCTTTGCGCAATACGCCGTCGAACTGGCCCCGGCCGGAGGCAGCGCCGAGCCCGAGCCCGACATCACGGCGCAGGCGGCGATCTTTGTCGCCTTCGGCACGCTGCGCATCTCGATCGGCGGTGCCCGCGAAGACGTGCGCCCGGGGCATTTCATCTATATCCCGGCCGGAACACATTGGGAGATCTGGAACACCTCGGACGCGCCGGCGGGCTTTCACTGGATCCGCAAACGCTACAACCCGATCCACAGCCTCAACCCGCTCGAGGCCTTCGTGGTGCACGAAACCGATGTGCCTGCGCATTCCATGCCGGATTGCGACGGGGTCTGGGCCACGCAGCGCTTTTTCGACCCGTTCGACCTGCGTCACGATTTTCACGTCAACGTGGTGAACTTCCGCCCCGGTGGCCGCATCCCCTTTGCCGAAACCCATGTGATGGAGCACGGGCTCTACGTACTGCAGGGCACCGCGCGCTACCTGCTGAACACCGATTGGGTCGAGGTCGGCCCGGGCGACTTCATGTGGCTGCGCGCGTTCTGCCCGCAGGCCTGCATCGCCACCGGGACCGAGCCGTTCCGCTATCTGCTGTACAAGGACGTCAACCGCCACCCGGCGCTGGAACTGCCATGATCGTCGCCGAGACGCTGAGTGCCGAGGGCTTTGCACCTTACGGCGACGTGCTGGACTGCTCCGGCGCGCCGGACAGGATCATCAACCAGGGCCTGTGCGGGCGCTTTCACGACCGGGCGCAGCTGGATTTCGGCCCCGGCGGCCGGGCCGGGATCAGCCTGTTCGACGCCCGCCCCCGCGCGCTGCCCTACCGGCTGGAGATGGTGGAGCGTCATCCCGAAGGCAGCCAGGCCTTTCTGCCCCTGCATCAGAACGCCTGGCTGGTGATCGTGGCCGCGCCCGGCGAGGTGCCCGGGGCGATCCGGGCCTTTCTGGCGGCGCCGGGACAGGGCATCAACTTTCATCGCGGCACCTGGCATGGCGTGCTGACGCCGCTGCACGCGCCGGGCCGGTTTGCCGTGGTGGACCGGATCGGCGACACGCCCAATCTCGAAGAACACTGGCTGGAAACCCCGGTCACCGTGACCCTGCCCTGAACCAGTCCAGAGGGGCCCCGAAGGGCCCCTCTGTCCGGCGCGGAAGGACCGGCCGCGCCGGGTGCCTCCGGTTGGTCCGGAGGACTGCTCGAACCCCTCAGTGCCGCCCGGCGACCCGGTAGCCATGGTTCTGCAGGCAACGCAGACCGAAGGCGTTGCGGTTTTCGCCGCGATACCAGACACGGACCTTGCACGCGCCCGGCAGCCGGGACGACGCGCGGTAATGCTGGTGCAGGCAGTATTGCCCCATCACGGCCCGGTGACGATCGTGGCCCACCCGCCAGATGCAGCCCGACGGCAGCGGCGGCTTGCCGTGATGGCCGGCACGCGGGCGGTGCCCGCGATTGCCGTCATCGTCGCGGCGGCTTTCGATGATCTTGCCCAGGATGAACAGCGTCGTGGCGGCACCGACAAAGCGGGCGACGTCGTCGGCATCGCCCGCACGGGCCGGGGCTGCGGTCAGGGTGGTGAGGGTCAGGGCCACGGCCAGAACGCCGGTGATGAACTTGCGCGACATGGGGGAACTCCTTTGCGGTTGGTGCGGTGTGTTGCGCGGCAGACGCCCGGCAGGGACGCCCATGACCCAAGCCTGGCCCCGCCCCCGCCGGTCAGGCAATTTCGCCGCGCCGCTATCGGATAACGCCCGGGCCAAGCCCGGACGGTTATTGAATTTCCGCCGTCCAGCCCGCACTGTTGCGGCATGACACGCATGGTCCTGATCCTTTCCCTATTGCTGGCGATGCCGGCTGCCGCGCAGGCCGAATGCTATGTGCATTACAAGGCCAAGCAGGACAGCCCGCTGCGCCTGCATTACGGCATCCTGGCCCTGGGCAGCGCCGCCTGCCCCGGCCCCGCCGCCGCCACTCGCAACGCCGAAAGCCGCCTGCAGGCGGCGGGCTGGACGCTTCTGAACATCGTCGCGCTGAGCACCGATCCCCCCGGTGCCGAGCAGAGGGCCAATGCCGGTGCCTACTATCTCCGTTTCTGAAAGCCGCCGGTCGGGCGCGCGCATCGTCGGGTTCGGCATTGCCGCCATCGTGGCGATCCTGGCCGCGGGCACCGCGGTGCTGATGCTGACCCTGCCCGACGCCAATGCCTTCAATGCGCGGGTCGAGCGGATATTCGTCGAGAACGACACCCTGACCAGCCAGGCCGAGATCAAGCTGCTGGAAATCCTCGCGCAGTCCGGCACCGCCTTTGCCGACACGCTGACGGGCTATCGCATGGTGATCCTCGTGCTGCTGGTCTTTGCCGCCGCGATGCTGGTGGCGGCGCTGGTGTTTCTGGTGATGCTGATCGGGCTGAACCGGCGCATGGCACAGATCGAACGCTCGGGCATCGAGGTCAGTTCGCTCATCATCTCGCGCGAAGAGAACACGGTCTACCTGAACACCATGGGTTTCAAGCTGACCGAGGCGATGATCGAAACGCTGGCCGTGCTGGCCGAGGCGCGGATGGATGACGACATCCTGACCGGCGCGCAGATCGAGGCGGTGATCTCGGGCCGGCTCGAGTCGGATTGCGACGAGGCGGCGGGGGCCACCCGCATCAAGCGGCTGCGCGACGGGCTGGGCAACCAGATGGTCAGCGAACTTCTGGTCAAGAACATCGCCCGCCGCGGCTATGTGCTGGCCATCGACAAGGGTGTGATCGAGGTGGTCTGACCGCCCGTGGTGCCGCGGCCTCAGCCGATCACGGCATCGCCCTGGCCGATCACCACGCCGCCGCGCAGGTCGTTCAGCGTGGTGATGCCTTCGAAGGTGATGTCCAGCAGGTCGAAATCCAGCACCAGATTGCCATCCGCGTCGAACCTGCGGAACGTCTCCAGATCGTTGAACGTCGCCCCGGGCAGGCCGAAATACGCCCGATCCAGAAAGACGGTGTCGATCCCGCTCTGGAAGTCGGCCACGATGTCGGCGCCCGCATCCTGCTGGCCGCTGCCAATGCCGGTGAACGGATCTTAGGTGGTATAGACCACCTCGAACAGGAACCGGTCCGCCCCGGCCCCTCCGACCAGGCTGTCATCGCCCAGACCCCCGCCCAGGTCGTCCGCGCCCGCGCCGCCGCCCAGGGTGTCATGGCCGGCATCGCCGAACAGCGCATCATCGCCGCGTTCGCCCAGCAGGCTGTCATGCCCGGCACCGCCGGACAGCGCATCGGCAGGCAATTCGGGCATGAGCGTCAGGGTATAGTCGCCAAGGCCGTCGGGTGCGGTCGCCCCGATATCCAGCCAGAACGTGTCGCCCTCTGCCGGGAAAAGGTGAACGCGTCGGTGAATTCCTGCACCGGAAGCGACAGGAACACCGAATCGGTCACCCCGTCTTCCAGCGCGGTGTTTTCCAGAAACGGGTCCAGGTCCTCGGCAATCAGGGCGCCGCTGTCGTCGCGCAGCACGACTTCCAGCCGGACCGGCGCGGTGTTCTCGATGATCACCGAAAGCGGCAGGCCGTTCGACCCGTCGATCGACAGCTGAACCCAATCCCGGTCGCCAAAGCTTTCAAGGTGTCCGGCAAAGCTTTGCGGCGCGCCGCCATAGGACAAAAGGACCGAAGACCTGGTGTTGGCTGGAATACCCGGCATCGTGACCCCACTTTCGCAATAGATGAACCTGAATGCCGCGACGCTATCCACGAGAGAGACAGGCGTCAACCGCAGCCGGGCCGGAGGCTTTCGGCGCGCTTTGCTGCGGCATCTGTTTTCACTTTGTTCCGGGTGCGCTATTTCCTCGGCATGAGCGATTTGCCCCCCTCCCTGCAAGGCTGGTTCGACCGCCGCGGCTGGTCCCTGCATCCGCACCAGCGCGAGATGCTGGCGCGCGCCGGGGCCCCGGCCTTGCTGCTGATTGCGCCCACCGGGGGCGGCAAGACGCTGGCGGGCTTTCTGCCCACGCTGTGCGATCTGGGCACGGCCCCGCCGCCCGGCCTGCACACGATCTATGTCAGCCCGCTCAAGGCGCTGGCCGCCGACATCCGGCGCAATCTGGAAACCCCCATCGGCGAGGCCGGTCTGGCCATCCGGGTCGAGGACCGCACCGGCGACACCCCCGGTTCGCGCAAGAAGCGCCAGCGCGCCGACCCGCCGCATATCCTGCTCACCACGCCGGAATCGCTGGCGCTGCTGACCTCCTACGAAGACGCCGCGCGCACCTTTGCCGGGCTGCGCCGGGTGATCGTGGACGAGGTGCACGCCCTGGCGGAGTCAAAGCGCGGCGACCAGCTGATGCTGGCACTGGCACGGCTGGAACGGCTGGCCCCGGGATTGCGCCGGGTCGGGCTGTCGGCGACGGTCGAGGATCCCGGCGCCATCGCCCGCCTGCTGGCGCGGCATCCCGATCCCTGCGCCATCCTCGAAGCCGATCCCGGCCCCGATCCCGACATCTCGATGCTGGTCACCGACACTCCGCCGCCCTGGTCCGGCGGCGGCGCGGCCTATGCCATCCCGGCGGTGCTGGAGCAGGTGCGGCAGCACCGCACCACGCTGATCTTCCACAACACCCGCGCCCAGGCCGAGATCTTCTTTCGCAACCTTTGGCTGGCCAACGAGGACGGGCTGCCCATCGGCATCCACCACGGCTCGCTCGACCGGGTCCAGCGGGAACGGGTCGAGGCGGCGATGGTGGCGGGCGAGTTGCGCGCCATCGTCTGCACCGGCTCGCTGGATCTGGGCATCGACTGGGGCGACGTGGATCTGGTCATCCAGGTGGGCGCGCCCAAGAACGTCAAGCGGCTGGTGCAGCGCATCGGGCGCGCCAACCACCGCTACAACGCGCCGTCAAAGGCGCTGCTCGTGCCCGCCAACCGGTTCGAGGTGGTGGAGTGCATCGCCGCGCTGGAGGCGGTGAAGGCGCGCGATCTGGATGGCGATCCACGCGGCCGCGGGCCGCGCGACGTGCTGTGCCAGCACATCCTGATCGCCGCCGCCGCGGGCCCGTTCCGGGCCGACGCGCTGTATGACGAGATGACGACGGCCGGCCCCTATGCCGATCTGACCCGCACCGAGTTCGACGCCTGTCTGGAGTTCTGTGCCACCGGCGGTTATGCGCTGCGCGCCTATGACCAGTGGCAGCGGCTGCAGCAGCGCGCCGATGGCCTCTGGCAGCTGCGCGATCCGCGCTCGGCCAGCCGCATCCGGCAGAACCTGGGCACCATCCAGGACACCGACACGCTGCGGGTGCGCTGGCGCGGCCGCGGCGGCGCGGCACTGGGCGAGGTGGAGGAAAGCTTTGCCGCCTCGCTCAGCAAGGGCGACACCTTCCTGATCGGCGGCCAGATCGTGCGCTACGAAGGGCTGCGCGATCTGGTGGTGGAGGTCAGCCGCGATCCCGGGCGCAAGCCGAAGATCGCCACCTTCATGGGCACGAAATTCGCCACTTCGACCCAGCTGTCGCACCGCATCCTGCGGATGTTCCGCGCCGGGGACTGGCCCGGCCTGCCGCGGCACACCGCCGACTGGCTGCACCTGCAACGCAAGGTGTCGCGCCTGCCGCAGGCCGACCGGCTGCTGGTCGAGACCTTTCCCCACGATGGCCGCCAGCAGATGGTGGTCTACGGCTTTGCCGGACGCAACGCGCAGCAGACGCTGGGCCTTTTGCTGACCAAGCGGATGGAAGAGATGGGGCTGGCCCCCATGGGCTTTGTCTCGACTGATTATGCCACGCTGATCTGGGGGCTCGAGGCGGTCACAGATCCCGCCCCGCTCTTCGATCTCGACGCGCTGGAGGCGGGGCTCGACACCTGGCTGGCCGGCAACGCGGTGATGAAGCGGACCTTTCGCGCCTCGGCCACAATTGCCGGGCTGATCGAGCGCCAGGTCGGCGGGCAGCGCAAGTCCGGGCGGCAGGCGACGATGTCGTCGGACATCCTGTATGACACGCTGGTCAAGTACGATCCCGGCCACCTGATGCTGCAGATCACCCGCGAAGAGGCGATGCGCGGACTGGTGGATTTTGCCCGCATCCGCGAGATGTGCACCCGCGTCGGCAACCGGATCGACCATGTCCGGCTGTCCCGCATCACCCCGCTTTCGGCGCCGCTGTTCCTGGAACCGGGACGGGTGCCGGTGAACGGGCTGGCCGACGAGCGCCTGCTGGACGACGAGGTGACGCGGCTGCTGGAAGCCTCGGGTCTGGCCGCCGTCGCCGCAGCGCCGCCGGGCGCGGGCTGAGCCGGAGCGTCCCTGCATCGGAAACACAGCGTCCGCGCGCCCTTGCGCGGGATTAACCGGATCGAAGGGCTGCCGGGCCAGGCTGAGACAAATGCAGAACGCACAGCCAGAAAGGCCCGCCATGCCCCGCACCGTCCCGGACACCCGTCGCGACGCCGCCCGTTTCGGTCTGCCCGCCCTGACCGATCAGGCCGATCTCGACCTGCGTGACCGCGCCTGCCGCAGCCTTGACCGCGACCCCTGGCTGACCCGCATCGCCCGGCGGCTTGACCGGCGGCTGCACCGCGACCGCATGCGCCGCCTGGCCCGCCACGGCCTGACCAGCTGGCGCGACCTGATCTAGGGCCCGGCCCCACGCCGCCCCTTGCCGGCGCTGCGCCGCGGTGGCAAGAACACAGCATGAACGTTCATGCTTTCGACTTTCACGGTGCCGCACTGGCTGCCCTGCCCTCGGGCGCGCTGCATTGGCCGGATCGGGGCCTGCTGGTGGTTTCGGACCTGCATCTGGGCAAATCTGCCCGGCTGTCGGCGGTGGGCGGGGCCCAGCTGCCCCCCTACGAGACGCGCGAGACGCTGTTGCGGCTGGAACAGGACCTCGACCGCACCGGCGCGGGCCATGTCGTCTGCCTGGGCGACACTTTTGACGCGCCGGGGCTGGACACCTGCCTGCCTGACGCGGACCAGACCTGGCTGGTCCGCCTGATGGCGGGGCGGCGCTGGACCTGGATCGAAGGCAATCACGATCCCGGCCCGGTGGCACTCGGCGGCAGCCATCTGCGGGCGCTGACGCTGGGCCCGCTCTGCTTTCGCCATGTCGCCAGCGGCCCGCGGGCCGAGGTGTCGGGCCATTACCACCCCAAGGCGCGGCTGGCGCTGCGCGGGCGCAGCCTGTCGCGCCCGTGTTTCCTGCGCGACGCCGACAAGCTGCTGCTGCCCGCCTATGGTGCCTATGCCGGCGGGCTGTGCACCCGTTCGGCCACGTTGTCGGGGTTGATGGGGCCGGACGCCCTGGCGATCCTGACCGGGCCGCGCCCGGTGGCCATCCCGATGCCGCGCCGCGACGCGGGCTGAACGCCACGCCTTGCCACAGACCGTGCGGCATGTCCCTATGCCGCCATGGACCTTGAAACCCGCATTCGCACCAGCTTTGCCCGTCAGGCGATGATGACCACGCTGCAGGCGCGTGTCATCGACATCGCCCCGGGCACCGTCAGCATCGCCGCCCCGCTTAGCGACGCGGTGCTGCAGCAGCAGGGGCTGGCCCATGGCGGGCTGACCTTTGCCCTGGGTGACAGCGCGGCGGGCTATTCGGCGCTCAGCCTGCTGACGCCCGAGCAGGAGGTCGTGACCTCGGAACTGTCCATCCACTACCTGGCGCCGGGGCTGGGCACGCGGCTGATCGCGCGGGGCCATGTGGTCAAGCCGGGCCGCCGCCTGATCGTCGTGGGGGCCGAGGTCTACGCCGAACGGGACGGGGAAGAGACCTGCATCGCCACGCTGCGCGGCACAATGGTCCCGGTGGCCGCCACGGGCTGAGCCGCGGGCAAGGCATGGACAACATCGGGATTCATCTATATAGATGACTCCCGATGAACAAGGAAATCGCCACAACCTTCGCCGCGCTGTCGGACCCTGCGCGCCTCGCCATCCTCGACGCCCTCACCCGGGGCGAGGCGGACGCCACGGCGCTGGTGGACCCGCTGGGGCTGACCCAGCCCACGGTGTCGCATCACCTCAAGGTGCTGGAGCGCGCCGGGCTGATCGAGCGGCGGCGCATCGGCACGCGCCGCCCCTGCCGCCTGTCCCCGGACCGGCTGGCCGAGGTGACGGGCTGGCTGGAGCAGCTGCGCGCGGCGATGGAGCGCAACTACACGCGGCTCGACAACATGCTGCAGCAGGAGGAGGACACGACATGACCCTGAAGATCACCGAAGAGGGCCGCACGGCGCTGGTGGGCATCCGGCGCTTTGCCGCCAGCCCCGAACGGGTGTTCGACGCCCATACCCGGCCGGCCCTGATCTCCCGCTGGATGACCGGGCCCGACGGCTGGACCATGCCGGTCTGCGAATTCGACGCCACGCCCGGCGGCAAGCTGCGCTTTGGCTGGGCGCAGGGCGACGAGGCCTTCGGCTTTGGCGGCACGGTGCTGGACATCCTCCGCCCGCACCGCATCGTCCACACCGAGATCTGGGAGGGCGCCGACATGGTCGGCACCCGCAACGTCACCAGCTTCGAAGCCGATGGTGACGGCACGCTGATGGTGATCCAGATCTTCTATGCCACGCCCGAGGCGCGGGCCGCCGCGCTGGCCTCCGGCATGGCCGATGGCATGGAGATGAGCTATGCCCGCATCGACGGGTTGCAGGACTGAAGCCCCGCGCGGTGCTCAGGCCGTCAGACCCTCGGGCTCTGCCAGCCCATGGGCACGGCAGCAAGCCGTCACGGTATTGGCCAGCAGGCAGGCGATGGTCATGGGGCCGACACCGCCGGGCACGGGCGTGATGGCGCCCGCAACGGCGGCGCAGCTGTCAAAGTGACAATCGCCCACCAGCCGCGTCTTGACGCTGCCATCCTCTTTCACGCCCTTTTCCGGCGCGTCGATGCGGTTGATGCCCACGTCGATCACCGTCGCACCCGGCTTGATCCAGTCGCCCGGCACCATTTCCGGGCGGCCCACGGCGGCCACGACGATATCGGCCCGGCGCACCACTTCGGGCAGGTCCCTGGTGCGCGAATGCGCGATGGTCACGGTGCAGCTGTCGCCCAGCAACAGCTGCGCCATGGGCTTGCCCACAATGTTCGACCGCCCGATGACCACGGCGTCGAGCCCGGACAGGCTGCCATGAAAATCGCGCAGCATCATCAGGCAGCCGAGCGGGGTGCAGGGGACCATGCTTTTCTGCCCGGTGCCCAGCAGGCCCACATTCGAGATGTGAAACCCGTCGACGTCCTTGGCCGGGTCGATGCTGTTGATCACGAGGTCTTCGTTCAGGTGCTTGGGAAGCGGCAGCTGCACGAGGATGCCATGCACCTCCGGATCGGCGTTCAGACGGTCGATCAGCGCCAGCAGGTCGGCCTCCGACGTGTCGGCCTCCAGCTTGTGCTCGAAGGAGGCCATCCCCGCCTCCACCGTCTGCTTGCCCTTGGAGCGGACATAGACCTGAGACGCGGGGTCCTCACCCACCAGCACCACGGCAAGGCCGGGGGTGAGGTCGTGATCGGCCTTGAGCCGGGTCACATGCTCGGCCACCTGCGCGCGGATGCGGGCAGAAAAGGCCTTTCCGTCAATAAGTTGGGCGGTCATGTCTTGTCCTTTCGTTGCAGAGGGCACGGCGCGTGTCCCCTTCGGCGGGCGCGGTCTTGTCTGGCGAGCGGGCGCCGCGTTCCTGCCGGAGCAGAGACGCGGCGCCCTGTTTCACGACCGAAGCCTCAGAACAGGCCTTCGATCAGCCCGTCTTCGTTCAGGCGGATGCTCTCGGCCGCCGGCACGCGGGGCAGGCCCGGCATGGTCATGATCTCGCCGCAGACCACCACGACAAAACCCGCGCCGGCCGACAGGCGCACTTCGCGCACCGGGATGTCAAAGCCCGTGGGCGCGCCGCGCTGATCGGGATCGGTCGAGAAGGAATACTGCGTCTTGGCCATGCAGACCGGCAGCTTGCCATAGCCCTGGTCTTCCCATTCCTTGAGCTGTGCGCGGATCTTGCCGTCCATCACCACGTTGTCGGCGCGATAGATCTCGCGGCAGACGGTTTCGATCTTCTCGGCAAGGCTCAGGTCGTCACCATAAAGCGGACGGTAGTCGGCGCTGCCGGCCTCGCACAGTTCCACGACCTTCTGCGCGGTCTCGGTGATGCCCGCGCCGCCTTCGGCCCAATGCTTGTTCAGGATCGCGTCGACACCAAGCGAGGCGCAATACTCCATGACCGCCTGCACCTCGGCATCGGTATCGGTGACGAAGTGGTTGATGCCCACCACCGCAGGCACGCCGAACTTTTTCATGTTCTCGATATGGCGGCCCAGGTTGGCGCAGCCGGCCTTGACGGCCTCCACGTTCTCGGTGCCCAGGTCGGCCTTGGCCACGCCGCCATTCATCTTCATGGCGCGCACCGTGGCGACGATCACCACCGCGTCGGGGCGCAGGCCCGCCTTGCGGCATTTGATGTCCATGAACTTCTCGGCCCCCAGATCGGCACCAAAGCCCGCCTCGGTCACCACGTAATCCGCCAGTTTCAGCGCTGTGGTGGTGGCGATGACCGAATTGCAGCCATGCGCGATATTGGCAAACGGGCCGCCATGCACAAAGGCCGGGTTGTTTTCCAGCGTCTGGACGAGGTTCGGCTGCATCGCGTCCTTCAGCAGCACGGTCATCGCGCCTTCGGCCTTGATGTCGCGGCAGAAGACCGGCGATTTGTCCCGGCGATAGGCGACGATCATGTCGCCCAGGCGCTGTTCGAGGTCCTTGAGATCCTTGGCAAGGCACAGGATCGCCATGACCTCGGAGGCCACGGTGATGTCGAACCCGTCCTGCCGGGGGAAGCCGTTGGCCACGCCGCCCAGCGACGAGGTGATCTGGCGCAGCGAGCGGTCGTTCATGTCGACCACACGGCGCCACGAGACACGGCGCACGTCGATCTCGGCCTCGTTGCCCCAATAGATGTGGTTGTCGATCATCGCCGACAGCAGCGAATGCGCGCTGGTGATGGCGTGGAAATCGCCGGTGAAATGCAGATTCATCTCTTCCATTGGGACAACCTGCGCGTGGCCGCCCCCGGCCGCGCCGCCCTTCATGCCGAAATTCGGCCCGAGCGAGGCTTCGCGGATACAGATCATCGCGTTCTTGCCGATCTTGTTCAGACCGTCGCCCAGGCCGACCGTGGTGGTGGTCTTGCCTTCACCCGCAGGTGTCGGGTTGATGGCGGTGACGAGGATCAGCTTGCCGTTGGGACGATCCTGCACCGAGTTGATGAAGTCTTGGCTGATCTTGGCCTTGTCATGCCCGTAGGGCAGCAGATGTTCGGACGGGATGCCCAGGCGGTCGCCGATCTGCTGGATCGGCTGCTTCTTCGCTTCGCGGGCAATTTCGATATCGGACTTGAAGGCCATCGGTCACGGTCCCTGTTGGTTGTGGAATGCGGCTGCGGGACGCATACCGCCGTCCACAACGGCAGGTGACCGCGAATCCGACATATCAGCGCGGACTTGCGGCGCAGGGTCGCGGCACGCGGCGCATATCGGAAACGGCGGGGTGCGTTTGAAGACGGACGGTGCGGCGAAAGACGCGGCAAGGACCAGGCCGCTTTTGGCCAGAGCCCCGGAACGAAACGTTCCGTTGCCCCATCGCGCAACATCTCCCCTCTCCCCTTGGGGGAGAGGGTCAGGGAGAGGGGGAACAGCGCACCCGCCAAAGCGAAACGCCGGACCAACCGGCCCGGCGCTGCGTCAGTCCTGCCCGATCCGTCAGGTCGACGGTTCCGGCTCCAGATCGCCCGAAGGCTTGGCCTTGGGCTTGGTCTTGGGGATGGCGGTCAGGCTCGGCTTCTTATCTTCGGCCGCGCTGGCCCCGCCATCCTTGTCGTCCGATTGCGGCGGCTCGCCCTTGATCACCCGGCCGATCTCTTCCCCGGTCAGGGTCTCGTATTCCAGCAGCCCTTGCGCCAGGCGCTCCCAGTCGTCCTTGCGCTCGGTCAGGATCTGGTAGGCGCGTTCATAGGCGTCCTGGATAAAGCGCCGCACCTCGTCCTCGATCAGTTCCTTGGTATGCGCCGAGACCGACAGACCCGCCGTGTTGCCCTGATAACCCTCATGCGCCTCGGCATAGTCGATATTGCCGACCTTGTCCGACATGCCCCAGCGCAGCACCATGGCCCGCGCCAGCGCGCTGGCCTGCTGGATGTCGCCTGCGGGGCCGTTCGAGACATTTTCCTCGCCATACTTGATGATCTCGGCCGCCTTGCCGGCCATGGTCATGGCAAGCTTTTCCTCGCATTCCGACTTGTGCCAGTTCAGACGGTCGATCTCGGGCAGGCTGACCACCATGCCCAGAGCACCGCCGCGCGGGATGATCGTCGCCTTGTAGACCGGATCGCATTGTGGCAGCGTCAGGCCGACGATGGCATGCCCGGCCTCGTGATAGGCGGTCTTTTCCTTCTGCTCGTCGGTCAGGACCATGGAGCGGCGTTCAGCGCCCATCATGACCTTGTCCTTGGCGTTCTCGAAATCCTCCATCGTGACGAAACGGCGTCCGACGCGCGCCGCCATCAGCGCGGCCTCGTTCACGAGGTTGGCAAGGTCCGCACCGGAAAAGCCGGGTGTGCCGCGCGCGATGATGCGCAGGTCCACGTCCGGACCCAGCGGCGTCTTGCGGGCATGCACGCCCAGGATCTTCTCGCGGCCCTTGATGTCGGGATTGGGCACCGTGACCTGACGGTCAAAGCGGCCCGGGCGCAACAGCGCAGGGTCCAGCACGTCGCGGCGGTTGGTGGCGGCGATGATGATCACGCCTTCGTTCGCCTCGAACCCGTCCATCTCGACCAGAAGCTGGTTCAGCGTCTGTTCGCGCTCGTCATTGCCACCGCCATAGCCCTGGCCACGCGCCCGGCCCACGGCGTCGATCTCGTCGATGAAGACGATGCAGGGCGCGTTCTTCTTGGCCTGCTCGAACATGTCGCGCACGCGGCTGGCGCCCACACCCACGAACATCTCGACGAAGTCCGAGCCGGAGATGGTGAAAAACGGCACGCCCGCCTCGCCCGCAATGGCCCGCGCCAGCAGCGTCTTGCCGGTGCCCGGAGGGCCCACAAGCAGCGCCCCCTTGGGGATCTTGCCGCCAAGGCGCGAGAATTTCTGCGGGTTGCGCAGGAATTCCACGATTTCTTCCAGCTCTTCCTTGGCCTCGTCGATGCCCGCCACGTCGTCGAATGTCACCCGGCCATGCTTTTCGGTCAAAAGCTTCGCCTTGGACTTGCCAAAGCCCATCGCCCCGCCCTTGCCGCCGCCCTGCATGCGGTTCATGAAATAGATCCACACCCCGATCAGCAGCAGGAAGGGCAGCAGGCTCAGTATGAAGGACTGAAAGCCCGATTGCTGCTGTGCCTCGGCCTTCAGCGGCACGTTGTTGTCGATCAGAAGCTGGGTGATTTCCGCGTCTTCGGGCTTGATCGCGATGAAATCCTGCCCGTCATCGGTGCGGAACCGCACCTGTTCGCCATCCAGCGTGACCGACGACACCTGCTGATCCTCGACCGAACGGACAAAGTCCGAATAGCTGATCTCGCGGCTCTGCCGCGTGGTGCCGCCGCCAGAGAACAGGTTGAAAAGCGCCAGGATCAGAAGAAACAGGACGACCCAGAAGGCGATATTGCGTGCGTTACCCAAGGGGGAACTCCTTTGTAAGCTTTGCGGGCTCATAGCACAGCGCGTTGGGTTGTAACATAGACATCGGCAACCGGGGTTCAATGCGACAGGTGAAATGGAAAAAAAGGCATCTCGCGCCATTGGACGTCCGAACCGGATCCATAGCCGTCCAGATCGACACCCGGACAGGTCAGAACCGTGTCGCCACGCCAAACCGCCGGCAAACTGCGCGCGATCGCATGGGTCAGACTGTCGGGACGTCGCGCGGCGATTTGCTGCCAGCCATCGTCTCCAAGGGCACGAATGGGCAGCCCCTGGTATCTCGGCGCAATGACGTTCCACCGCTTGTCCCAGGGGCGTCCTTCACCCACACGCGTTTCTGTCTGTGCCACGGCGTTGAATTCCCGGAACACGACGAACCTGTCGCGCGATTGCGCGACTTCGCAGCCGGACAATGTGCCGCCACCGCCGGAAACCACCCGGTTCCGCAGTCGCTCGACCGCCTCGGCGCGTGGAGGATGCCCCGCGCCGGAAATGTGTCTCAGCGCGGCGATCAGGACACGCCGCTGCGTGGCCAATTCCATCTCGGCAAAACTGTCCGTCTCGACGAACAGCGCCCCGTGGCGTTGGCGGACAATCGTTGCACAGATCCCGTCTGCTCGAGCATTCACGGCCAGCCGTTCGTCGCGCAAGCGTTCTGCGGTGGCGGCGAGGATGTCCACATCGATGCCCTCTTCGGCCAACAGGGACAGGGCTCCGCGCATTCGCGCCCGCTCGAAGGCCGGGTTCTCATTCGTCGGATCCTCCACCCAGCGGCCCTTGAGGACCGTCAGATAGTGGCGCAACTCTTCTCGCCGCATCCCCAGACAGGGGCGCAGAACCGTCAACTCCGGGCGATTTTCGCACGAGATCGATCGCTTTGGCGCCATTGCGGCCAGTCCTTCAAGACCTGAACCGCGTTTGAGCCGCATCAGAAAGGTTTCGGCCAAATCGTTGCGGGTATGAGCCATCGCAACATGGCGCAGGCCACGCTCCGTGCACCAGCCGGAGATCACGGCAAGCCGCCCCTTGCGCGCCGCCTCCATGAGATTGCCCTGCCCGTCCCAGTGCCAGCGCAGCGTCGCATGCGGCCAGCCCAACACACGACATTCCCCCGCAACCATCGCCGCCTCGTCCGCGGCCTCCGCCCGCAGCCCGTGATCCACCGTCACGACATGAAGGCGCACCCCCCAGACATGGCTCCAGTTATGTGCCAGATACAGCATCGCCATGGAATCGCCGCCGCCTGACACCGCAAGGCCGATCTCCGCCGGAAAATCCGGGCCCAGCAACTGCCCCATGGCGTCGGCAAAGCGCTGGTCCAGCGAGACAGAAGGCTCTTTCATCTTTCCCCAAATACCTCCGGGGGAGTCGCGCATCGCGCGACGGGGGCAGAGCCCCCGAACTCCGTCACTCGCAGCCCAGCGCCGCCCGGCTGTCAGACGCAGGGCCCACGAAATCCGATCCCGGATAGCGCCGCGCCACCTCGCCCAGGGTCACGCAGGCCTCGGGCACCGAGCCAAGCGCCGCCAGCCCTTCGCCCAGCCGCCACAACGCCTCGGGGGCCACGCGGGCGTCGGGATAGCCGGAATAGGCCGCCAGAAAGCGCCGTGCGGCCTCGCGCAGGTCGCCCAGGCCCTCCAGCGCGCGGCCCTCGCCGATCAACGCCGCCGGGTCCAGCGGCCCTTGCGGATAGGTCTCGCGGAACAGCGCGAAGAGCTGCGCCGCACCGGCAAAATCGCCCGCCGCCAGCGCGTCCTGCGCGGCGCGGAAATCCGCCTCTTCGCTCACCGCCAGCTCGCCGTCGAACGACAGCGCGTCTGTCCCCGGCTGCGGCTCCGGTGCCGGGGCGGCCGCCACCGCCTCGCCACCCAGAGGATCGCTCTTGCCGATCGTGGCGATGTCGCAGCCCGGCTCCAGCTCGCACAGGCGGAACTGCAGGTCGCCGATGCGGTTGGCGCCATCCTGCACGATGCGGTCCAGCCGGAATTCCAGCTGTTCGGTCTTGGCGGTGACGCGCTGCAACTCGGCCTCGATGGCGGTGATCCGGTCGAGCTGGCTGCCCGCCACCGCCACGCCGCTGCTGCCGGTGGTGTTCAGCTCCTGCCGCAGGCGCTGCAACTCCACCGTCAGCACCGTCAGGTCCTGGCGGATATCGGCCAGGGTCTCGGCCTGCTGCGCGCCGGCCGGCGCGGCCGGCAGGCCCAGGATCAAACCCAGGATCAGACCCGGGATCAGGACCACCCGGCGCACCGGGTCAGCCCGTCAGGCCCGCGGCCAGCACGGTGACCGAACGGCGGTTCTTGGCATAACAGGACTCTTCCGAGCACACCTCAACCGGGCGCTCCTTGCCATAGCTGACAAAGCGCAGCCGGCCCGCGTCGATGCCCCGCGAGATCAGGTAGTCGCGCACCGCATTGGCGCGGCGGGCGCCCAGCGCGATGTTGTATTCCCGCGTGCCCTGTTCGTCGGCATGGCCCTCGATCACGGCAAGATAGTCGGAATTGGTCTGCAGCCAGGCCGCCTGCCCGTCCAGCGTGGCGCGTGCCTCGGGCGTCAGCGTCGACTGGTCGACCTGAAAGAACACCCGGTCGCCCACGGTCTGCTGGAAATAGGCCTGCGAGGCGGGATCGTTGGCGCTGCCCGGGATGATGCCGCTGTCGACACCGCTGCCCGCGTTCAGCCCCGCGCCGGCAGAGGCGTCATTGTCGAAACGGTTGCCATTGGTGCAGCCTGCGGCGGCAAGGGCCGCGATCAGCAGCGCGGCTCTGGTCTGATGGGTCATGGTCTGTCCTGCTCTGTTGTTTCGCCGGAGGCTAGCACAGGCCGCACGGGGTTGGAATAAGCCGCGGCGGCCGCCGATCCCCGGCCGCGACGGCACGGGCCCCGCACGGCCCGGACAGGCACGATCCCGCCGATCCTGTCCCGGCGGTCCGAAGGGTCTGCGCGGAACCGGTCCGGAGCCGGTTTTTCGCCGCCGGAAAAGCGGTCGAAAGCAGGCACCACGGATTTTCCCGCGGTCATCTCGCGCCGACGCTGCACAAGCCGGTCGAAGCGCCTCGCAGAGATTGGGCGGAGCGGGACCTTTTCCTACACATTTCCCGCCAGGCATTCCCGCTTTGCGCGGGTCTTGTGCCGCAACGGCGCTTGGTGCCATCCAGCGCCTAGAGCACAAAGCAACAGAACAATCACGCAGCCGCACGCGCCAAGCGTCGGACCTTGGTCACCCCAGGCGCCGGCTGCGTAGCACCTCCATCGGGTCTGTCGCGCCAAGGCGCGGCATTGCCTTGCGACGTTCGGCAAGGGTCATTTGCACCAGTCGATAGGTCAGCCGAGCCTGATTCGATACCACTGCTTGCGCCCAGTCATCATACCCTTGACGCGGCGGGGTCTGCATACGCAGTGCCAGCCGGTCAAAGCTGCGCGGGTCGGCCACCGAAAACGCAGTCATCGTCGCCAGAACCAGATTGCCGCCGGCCATCGCGCCACGATCTTTCTGCCATGTGCCCAGCACCGCAGGTCCGAACTCCAGCCAGGACAGCGCCGCACACAGATCCGGATCAAGAAACAGGTCCCGGTCCAGCAATGCGGCAAAAAGCGCGCGATAGGGAATCACCGCTTGCGCAAGCAAGGCCCGTCGCCGTAGCGCCGCCCGGCAGGCAAGGTCCAGCACCAGAGCATGCGTCAGGACCGCGGCGCTGGTCATCACACGTGCAGCCTGTCTCAGCCGCGCGCCGTCGGGATCGTCCCGCAAGGCGGCAGCAGCGGTCGACAAGGCAGGAACCTCGGCACCTATGGCTGCAAGAAGATCGGGCAGCCCGGCGGACGGGGCAAGCGACTGACGCCGGTCCAGCCGGTCTGCCTGGGCAGGCAACGCCTCGGCCTCGGCGCGGGACAGCCCTGCGGCCACCGCTGCGCGGGTCAGGCAAAGCTGTCCTGCTCCAAAGAACTGCATGTCGGCCTCGGTGATCCGTTGCCGGTAGCCCCATGCCAGGGTGTCACTGTAGCGGCGTTCCTCCGCCAGGTTTTCGAGATGGCGTATGGCAGCAGATGCAAAGCTGTCGTCGGGCTGCAGTACACGGTAGTCCGCACGGCCCATCGCGGCCTGACGACGGGATCCGGGCGCAACCCGGCCGCGTGGTGCGGCTTTCAGCCGGGGCGGCCTAAGCGGCTGGTCCGGCGCGTGCCAGTTGGCGGCATGGCGCGCCCAGTGCAGGATTTGCGGCACCAGCGCAGGAGCATGAGCAGCCCAGAATTCACGATCCAGTCGCAACGTCACCTGCTCGGCGAAATCGGTGCGCGAGGCCACGTCCATGCCGGGATGACGCGGCCTGTCGACACCGGTCAGGACCTGACGAAGGAGCGTGACAACCGTGTCGCGCCCGGAATGGCGGATGACCACGCCGCCGCCTTCTTTCAGGGCCTGGGGGCATAACACTCCCCGCGCTGCAGTGCGGATGGCGTGATCGCCGGGATGCGCCCATTTCGCCGCGGGGCCAGCCATGCGCGGACCGGGCCGGACGGCAAACCCGCTGGGCCGGTCCACCGCCCCCCTGACCGGATCCCCGGTAAGCCGGGTGAACAGCGCGATATCGCACGCCGAGTCGCTGCCCGTGTCCATTGCCGCGCCGCCGCCATCCGGCGGGGACGGCAGGGCCGCCTTGCGCCCCGTCCCGCTTGTCTGCATTGCCTGCTCGTTTTTCTTGCCGTTTTTATCTTGTTGAGGGCAAGGTAGCTTTTTGCCCCGCATGTTGTCCACAGGCTTTTCCACAGACGCCCCGATTGCAATGTCCCGTTTCGCAAATGCCACCGCCGCCGCTTCGGATAAAAGGAAGCATCCGTATAGGCGAACAGAGCAATTGGATCGGAACAGAGCACGAACATAATCAAGATTGCGTTAAAGCGACAAAGATGTTGCAGCACATCACATGACTCAATCAACCATTGCGGCAGGGGGTGTCATGGGTAAACGTATAAGTAACAAAAACCTGAAAGAGCCTGACCGCAGCCTGACCTTCGTGTTCGAAGACGAGGAAACACGGAAGAAGTATTTCCCGGTATCGTCGACGGGTGTCGTATTCTTCTCACTCGGCTTCCTGGATGGAACCAACCGGGACTTGGCGCAAAGAGATGCAAAGATCGTGGCCAAGGCTGCCGAAGTCACGGTCAGCTTCCCGCGTATCCCGGTCACAGTTGTCGATGAGGTCAGAAACGGTCTCATCCCGCGCTCCGTAATCGGCCGCATTTCTCCCACCGGCGGAACTGGTGGAAGGGAGTTCCCATTCTGGCTGTATTGGGCAGAGTTCGACTCGCTATCCAGTCATGCTCTGAAGAAATTGTTTGTGGGGCCTTGCGACCCGTCAAGACCGGGCGGGGGTGGATATGCACCGCGCAATCCGGGGCTGCACCCAGAGATTCAGGGGGCCCCGGAAGGATCCGGGTCCGCCCGGCTGAAGGTTGAGTTGATCGGCACTGGCACGGTCCTGCAAAAGGCACGTCTTGTCCTTTCCCCGCCCGAACATGACCGGTTCGATGAACAGGCCCGGTACTATCTGGAGGGTTTCAACGGCTCAAAAAGCACGATCAAACCGTCCCGACGGCACGAATTCTCCCGGGCGGGCCACGAATTCTCCCGGACGGGCGACGGTACCCTGGAGCTGGAGCTTGCCCTGCCGGACCCGGACCAGGACACGGACGCTGACCGAAAGCTGCTCAAGTCCCTGCTGCATCCCAAAGACCATAGCAAGGGACACGCATTGCTGCCGCTCCTGATCGATTTTTCCGGCCCCTTCACACCGGGCGACGCCCCGATAGGCCGCAGAATTATTGATAAAAATGAATGCTTTGACGCTCGTGTGCAGACGGTCTTGCCCAAGACTACGGACACGTCTTTCTACGCCATGGTCGAGGCCGCGGCAAATGACTCTTCCATATGGGTGCAGATAACCGGCGCTCCGGATGAGCAAATCACGGTGTTCGTCGACGGGCTAAAGGGCCCGAATCATCCAGCCATCGAAAACATGGCCGAGAAAATCAAACTCGAAGTCGTTGAAGTTGGCGCGTCCTCGGCATTGACCGGAGGGAAAGTCGAACCGGCACAGCCCGCCGACGGGACCAGTTTCAGCTATTCCACCACGTATGACCACAAAGACATGAACATCCGGGTTACGGTCGATATCCGATGGAACATCTCCTTCCGGCACCGGTTTTCCCTCGACCTTGGGTCGGGTTCGCACCAGATGGCCTGTCTTTGTCCGGAGGAGTCAGAAGTGGTTACGCCTCTGATTCTGAACATCGCCAATCGATGCACCGCGTCTTACACAGCCCCGACCGAGGCGCCGGCCCTGCTATACGACCGTCGCGATCAGCACGGCAGCACTCACAGCCTGAACGCGCTCGGGTGTCCATTCGCGAACGAGGCGATCAGAAACCGTTTCCCGAGCGGCCACTCCCCCCTGGCTGATCTGACGGTGGTTTGCGGCGGTGATGAGGATTGGCTGGCCCGTCTTGGACCGGGGCTCGATGATCGGCGCGTCGACGGGTTCAAAAGCGCGCTGTTCCAGGGTGCGGCCTCCATCGACTGGCCCGACCTGGCCGCACCGGTGCTCGACGTCTTTGCCGAGGTCTGCCGGGTCCGGTTCATCGAAGCCATGATGAGTTTTGAAAAGGATGTCATAAAGAAGGCAATACGCCCGCCTAGCCCTGTACAGCGTCCCCCGGCGCAGTTCATCGTCACCCATCCCGCCTATGTCGATCCCGAACGCTATGTTGAAATGCTGCATCGGCTTGCCGAGGTTCACGGCAAGCTTGCCTTCGGAGAACAAGGTAAGTACAACCGGCTGTCGCAGGTCTGCACCATCCCGGAACCCGTCGCCCTGGCGCGCTATCTTGACGCCAAAGAGGGCAAAGAGGCGGGGAGCGACTGCATGACCATGCTGGATTTCGGTGCCACCACGCTGGATGTCGCGATCCGCCGCCGATTCCTCGATGGCGACCTGACCAAGACTCTCTTGATCCATGCCTCGGCCGCCGAACTGGGCGGGCGTGTTCTGGATGCGGCCATCGGGGGGGCGATCGGAGAGGTGCTGGGAAAAACCCTCCCTGCGCCCGGGCAGGCGCAACTGGCCGACAGGTGCGATCTGTCTTCACACGCCATCGCCCGGGCATTGCGGCAACCGGGCCAGGGTCGGCACCGTGCCGATGTCAAGCGCCGCGCGCTGCAGCGGATCGAAGACGCCAAGATCGAGGCGGCAAACGACTGGTCCGACGGCAATCCGACCTTCCGGTTCGAGCTGGCGCGCGTGCAGCAGAACGGGCTATCCCCCAACCCCGACGACGACTGGATCCCTCCGGCGCTGTGCGAGGCGTCTCGGCTCGTCCGGCAACAGAATGGCTGGCACGTGGCAGAGATCAGCTGGAGGGACCTGGAAAATCAGCCATCGTTGCAAAGCTATCTGACGCGGCTCAAGGTGTTCCTGCAGGGCATCCCGGAGCCTCCGAACACAGCGCAGCCTGACGAAATCCAGCGCTGGTGCCTGGCGGGGCGCGCGGCGCTGTTCAAACCGATCAGCGACGCCGTTCAGGACGAGGCACGGCGGCGCAACCAGGAGTTCTCGGTCCCTTTCGAACACGATACCGCCAAGAACAAGGAAGCTGTGGCCAGCGGGGCAATTCTGGTTGCCGCCGAACTGGGCACACTGATCCGCGAAACGGGGATTCAGGCCTGTCTGTTCCATCTTGACCTGACGGGAGACAAGACCCGCATCGTCGCCGTGCACGATCTTCAGGGGGCGACTGACGGACAGCCAATCGGCGTGGTGGCACCTGCCACTGCCATCTGCGTGGCGCGGTGCAGCCTGCCGGTGGCCGAATACGTCCGGCAGCATCATGGCAATGATCCCGAAGTGGCACGGCCGTTCTTTCTGGGGGACGTGCTGGCGCGTCCGGCCCGTCTGAACCCGGGCACGCGGGAGCTGGTGTTTTCGCGCGGTCCGGCGCAAACTTTCCTCAGCGGTGCGGTGCAGACAGAGTATTTTCACGCCGCGCAGCATGACGGCGCGACAGAGTTTGGCACGTTGACCTTTTCGCTTGTACGCTTTGGCGGGCTGCACACCGACAGCGGGGCGGGCACAACGGCGTCATGACATCTGACACGTCCTTTCCCGAAGCCGACCTTCACATCCTGCTGCTTGCCCACGGCAGACCTGTCGCCTTGCGCGGGCTGATCGGGATCGAGTTCGGGATGCAGGCACTCGACGCCCGCGATTGCCAGAGCGCAAAAGCCTTCCGTGCGGACGCAGCTTTCAATATCCACTGGAAGAAAGGCTTGCTCACCCGGCATGAGCGGATCGCCTACCTGTTCGAGACAGACCCGCAAGAGGTGCCGGCGCAAGACGCCGAAGACTACACAACCGACCTTACTTCAGAAATCACCCGCAGCGACCACGACGGGCCATCCCCCAGCGATGAACCGCTGAATCTGGGCCCGTTCATGGAAGATGCTGCCCATGCCGACTTGCCTTGGCTGTCGCCGGATCCCCTCCCCGTCATGCAAGGCCGAACCGAACTGGAGGCGCTTCATGATACGCTTGAAGCCACTCTGACCCTGCGCAATCGACACCTGCTGCAGTATCTCCGCCCATCCCTGCGCGGCCTCGCCCCCACTCCGGACGTGTCGCCGACCGAAAAGGCCGCAGCTGACGTTCCTGGACCAGTAGCAATCCGGCAAACGATGGCACCGGTTGTCGAGATTGTGAAATGGTTCCGGGAACCCTGGCCGGACCCCGGAAGGGCCGACGACGTGTCAGACGGCACAGGGGACGCGGAAGACTGGACCGCCGAACCCGAGCGTCGGCCCGAAACGCAGATCACCATCAGGGTGTGCTTCCATCTGTGCGACTGGCAGCAAATCAGGTCTGAAGAAGAGCGACTCCAAAGTCTGGCGTCCGTTCTTGAAAAACTCGACCAGAACGAAAGCAGCCGGCTCGCCGTCATCCATTTTTTTGACCTCTGTCCGGAACTGGCCGGAACCGCGGGGCAGGCACAGATCGTCGATGCCCTCGACGGGGCCCTGACCGCCCTGTTGTCCAACGCCGGCGAGCGGAGCGCCTATCTGCCTTATGTTCTTGCAACCGGAGAGGCCGCGCTGCCTGCAGCCCTGGTCGGCCCTCCCTCCAGTTGGCAGGACATCGCCAACCTGCACCGTGCCGACCGCCAGGACGGCCCCCGCACACATCTAGACAGCTGGCAGGACCCGACGGGTTTCGCCTACGAGCCGAAATATCTGCAGGAACACCTCTCGGCCGTTGTGAATGCCCCGGGCTTCACGTCGTTGGCCACCCGGGCGCGCTCGGGCGGGATCGACCTGCGCCTGGCCCCGTTCGACCGCAACGGGATCGACACCCATCGCCGCAGTCTGGCCTCGATTCGCCTGCCGCGTGGCACTGCGGTGATCCGAGGCCATCCGCAGGCCGATCTGGGGCCGACGATCTCTACCCTTTTCGATCCTCTGGCCAGGCGCATCCATGCCGCCGACGATCAAGCTCTCGTCGATCTGGATACCCAGTTCGCACGGTGGCAGCCGATCCGCACCGCCACGGCCCTGCTGGCGGCATTGGCCCCTTATGACGAAGAAAAAACCCTTGATCCCGGTGGCGATCGCCCGTTCTATTGGGAGTAGAGATTGTCCGCAACCTTGGCGGATAAAAGGGTTATGTTGCCAACCGCCATTGTTTCGGGTCCTGCCTCATGCCGATGCTGAAAGACGAAAGCAAACGGGTCGGCGCACGTCAGACATATGTAGAGCTTGGAACCGCCTGGTATCGCGAACGCCTTCTGGTCTTTCTGCCCGAACGTATTTCCGAAGGATCGGAAACGGCCACAAAAACGGTGCAGAACTGTCTCGAATCCGTTGCGCAAGTGATCGAAGCCCCGTTTGTCGAACCGGATTCGCGCATTTTCGCCCCGATGACGCATTTTGTGGTGCGGATGCAAAGCACCGGCGGCCAGCCACACATGATCGAACGGATCAACCGCATCATTGCCAAGACCTCGGACGATATCGGGCTGAAATTCCGGCCGCGCATCGCCCGGTCCCATGTCGGTGAAGCCTATACACCCGGCGTGTTCCTCGGGGCGGCGCTGTTTGCGCCGTTCGACAGGGTAGCACCGCGGGGCCATCTGTCGGTCGATGTCGACTGGACGTCGGCAGACGGTCGCAAGCTGCGCGCGGAATGCGCCGTTGTGCTGCCCGACCGCTCCGGCGACATCCCCGCCGCCTTCTATCCCGGACAGGATCGCGTGGTCTTTGGCCCGGAACGCCTGCTGCCCATGCAGATCAAACCGGTCCAGATGCTCGAGGTGGGCCCAGATGGCCGCTGGAAAACGCTGGACGAGACCCCGCCCAACGACCTGTTCCGCAGCGATGCCATCTGCATGATCCTG
Source organism: Alphaproteobacteria bacterium (assembly GCA_030425925.1). Taxonomy (GTDB): domain Bacteria; phylum Pseudomonadota; class Alphaproteobacteria; order Rhodobacterales; family Rhodobacteraceae; genus JAUHZO01. Next base: position 193,917 of record JAUHZO010000001.1, read on the forward strand.
CCCTCGATGGACCCGCACAGCCGCGGCACGTTCGGTGTGTACTTCACCAGTCTCTGCCCGGAAGCACGCAAGGTCCTGCTGGCGCCGGACCAGCAGCAGCGCGCCGCCAAGCCGGTTTCGCTGATCGAGACGGAACATATGGTCAACGGACAGCCGGAACCGGTTCACGGCTGGCGCGACGAGGTCCATCCCCGGCTTGATCCCGCCACAGGGCGGGCCAGTTGCGACGTCTCTCAGGGGCTTCTCGCTCCGGAAAGGATCGCGATGCTAGCCAAGGCGACCATGACGATCGTGCCCAACAACGCCCCGTCGCGCCTGCGCGCCAGTTCGGACAACCTTGGCGGCGGGCATCTGGTCGTGATGGGGCTGATGCTGCCCAGCCCGGCACGGATGCCCGAGGTCCAGGAATGCGTCGTCAACCTGGCCAGCACCGGCACGCTGCTGTCGCACGGGCTCGAGGCACATGCGATGTCGATCATGGTGCTGCCGCGGCAGTATTTCGGCGCACGCGATCATGTGGCCTGGGCCGAGGCCGCCAATCCCGCCGGGATGGCACCGACGCTGCTTGGCGCAGGCGAAAACGATGTCGGCAACGAACACCGTCTCACCTATCTCAGTCCACGCAGCCATTTCGGCGAGAACATGACAGAGGACGCCCGGCGCCAGGTCACCGGGCTGGCGCACAAGATCCAGACCGACATGTTCCTGCTGCTGCGTCCGCAGGAACACGCGACGCCGCTGGGCTATATCGGCCTGCCCCTGCCGCTGACGGATCCCGATGCCGGACGCAATGACAGCGCCCCCGCCGTCTATCTGCGCGACACCGACCTGCCGGCTGCACAGCAGGTCTGCCTCGACTGGCTCGACAGCGCCGCGCATGTGGTTGTTGCCAAGGGCCTGGACCGCCAGGAGCTCATGGGGTTTGCGGAATTCTGGAAAAAGGTGGTGGAGCGAAAGCGCCGTTTTGCGGCATGGCTGGATTTCGACCAGCGTTTCACCATGTACCGTCAGGATGGGTCGCGGGGAAAGCCCTGGGCACATCTGCACGTGGACTGGCGTGCCGGCGTGGGCGACGAACGGCTCAAGATGCGGCTCGATCCGGGGCGGCATTTCTGGCTGGGTCCGCTTCTTGTGCGCTATGAATGCCCTGCGGCCAACGTCCGGCGGCCCGGCGATGCGGGACCGCGGCCGTGACCGGGTTCAAGTCGCTGCTGGTCTCGTTGGCGATGCTGGCGCTGGCGGCGGCCATCGGCATACGGGTCATGACATTCGAGCCAAGGGTCGTGGCCTCGAACCACGCCTGGATCGACCGGGCCACCGTCAAGGCGCAGAACCGAATGACCGCCAAGCTGTTCCGCAGCGCGGTGCGGCATGGCTATATCCGCTTCGACACCGCGGACAACCGCATCGTCCTGCTGACACCGCGAGAGATCGACGCCGGCCAGGCCGAACCGCTGGAGGACCTGCCGGCAGGTTTCGGCGACACGTTTGGAGCCGCGGAAACCAGAAAACTGCTGGCGCGCACCCGCGGGGCGGGACCGGAAATCGGCAAGGAAATCGCGCGGCACCAGTCCAATCGCGGCCTGCTGGGCGTGCGCGATGCCGGGCTGACGTCTCGGTGTGCGACGGTCGACGATGCGGCCTGCAGCGGGCGGCCCTGGACCATCGCGCTGGCCGGGCTGGCCGAAACCGGCGGCGCGCCCGGTCTTGGCACCGATACCGCGTTTCCAGAACCCGGCATGTTCCGCGGCTTGGTCCGACCGCTGCCACCCTATTCCGGCACCTGGACAGTGCTGCCCGGGCTGAACGCCGACGGGCGCCGCTTTCGCCTGCGCCCGGTGCGCGCGCGCGCCGGGGCGACGGGGCAGGTGGTGGTCGATCTGGTCGGGGCCGCGCCTGAACTTGCACCGGAACTGCAGCCGTCGGTGCGGCACACGGCCTTCTGCCTGCCCGACGGCGTCGAGATACAGACGCTGCGCATTGCGCCCTGTGCCGATCTGAAACAGGACGACACCGCGGCTGTCGCCCACCAGTTCGCCTTTCCGGCCTCCGCATGGCAGCCCGGCAGCTGGATCGAGGCGGGTCCGGTGGAACTGCCCGCCCTGCCCGCGGGCCTGTCCCGCGCGATCGCCCGGGGGGAACTGCCGAGACTGCTGGACGATCTGGCGCTGGCACCGGAATCCGGCCTGCTGGAGCGCACGCTGGATGACCGTTTCGAACTGCGTTGCAACCGGGCGGCGTGCTGGCCCCATCTGCGCGACAGCGAGGGCAGCCGTCGGGTCGCCCGGGACCTGGTGGCCGATGCGCGCGAAAAGGAACAGATCCTTTCGCAGACCGCCACAGATGTGTCCATCGCCGATCCCGAAGGACCGGAGGACGACGACCTGCCGGTGTTTGTCGACAACGCCTTTCTGCGCACGACACCGTCCGGCGCGCTGGAACTGACCGAGCTTGCCAGGGCCCTGCACCTGCAGCCGGCGCTGGGCGTGCCCGGGCTGGAAAACGGCAGTCTGCTGAACTTTCTGGGCCGCTTGCCCGAAGGCGTGACAGCGGGCGAGATCGAACTGACCTTCGATGCCACGATCCAGCGTACCGCCCTGACCGTGCTGCGCGGATTCCTGCAGGATCGCGCGGTCCCGTCCGGCACCGCGATCCGCGCCGAGGCATTGCAGCAGCATGTGGCGCGCCTGCCCGGTGCCCGGGATGCCGAGCGACGCGCGGGATTTGTGCTGATCGACTTGCGCGATCAACCGGGCGCGGTGCGCGCGGCGGTGCGCTATCCGTTGTTCGATCCCAACCTGCCGATCTGGGATCTGCAAGCCCTGGCAACCGGCACGGAAAGCGCCAGCCCGGCCACGCCCACCTTCTGGCGCGGACTGGACGGCCGCACCCAGCCCGGCTCGTCGATGAAGATCATCTCGGCGCTGTCGCAGATCCGCTCGGCATTGGGGATGAACGCAGGCGTGCCCGAAGACCGCCACGATGCCATTCGCCAGGCCGTTCTGGGGGCCGATCCGGGCAGCTACCCGTCCCGTATGGGGTTTCGCGTGGACCAGGCGCAGACAACCCTGTCGCCACAGCCGGGCTACAATGCACCAGATTTCACCTTTGCCGACCGTGGCGAGGTTCCCTTGCAATACAATGACGGCGTGCGGCAAGCCTGCCGGTCGCGCGGTGTGGCAGCGGAGTTGGCCTTTGCCGGGCGCAACTACGGTGTGTGCGAGGCAATGGCGCGATCGTCCAACATCTTTTTCGGGCGCATGGCCGTCTACGAGAACCCGCAGGCCATTGCCGCGCTGATCGACGCCGAGGCCGATCCGCGCCCCTTCACCGCGCTGGCACAAACGCTGGATGCGCTGGGGCTGGTTCGCCCGGCACCGCTGGTGCTTCTCCCACCGGACGTCGCGACGGAGGCAAGTTTTGCGCCAAGGGCCGAACGCCCGTCCCTGGTCAGCGCGCCTGACCTGGGCAAGCGGCCGGCGCCGCAAGCCCGCAACGCGTTTCACGCCCAGACCGTTGCGATCGACGCCTATGGTCAGGGGGCACAGATGGCCCCCCTTGCGATGGCCACGGCAGCCGGGGCCGTGGCGCTGAACGCCGTTGTGACGCCGCACATCGCCCGCGCCGAAGGGGCCGAGGCGCGGCCCGGCCCCCCGCTTGTGCCCGACACGACGGTGGCCGGGGCAATGCTGGACGAGCTTCGGCTGGGCATGCGGGCGGTGGTGTCACCGGGCGGCACCGGATATGCCAGCTTCAACGCAATATCGCCGAACGCCGCCTCGATCCTGCCGCGCGTCTCTGGCAAGACGGGCACCGCAACACAGGACGACCGCCAGTCCGGCACGACATTCTACACGCACTGGTTTGTGGGCTGGGTCAGTGACGACGCGGCCCACCCGCGCTTTGCCTTTGCATGTGCGGTCAGCCACACCACAGGTGGTTTGGTCTGTCCGGCCCTGACCGGTGCGATCCTGGGCGAACTCGACGCCGTCGGGGCGCTGCAATGAACGACGGCGCAGTCCGGTTCCTGGGCAAGATCGTCAGCGTCGTCCTGATCGCCATCGTGCTGGCGCTGGGATGGCTGTGGTATACGCTTTACGCCGACAAGATGGCCACCCTGCCCGCGGTCCGGACGCTGGAAAGACTGGCCGTTCCCATTCCCGACAGCGGCAGCGAGGACGACGCGGTGATCTTCGGCCGCATCGAACTGGGCCAGACCGAAGGCCTCGACAGCGCGGAAATCCGTCACATCGCCCTCTACGGCGGCCCGGAAGGCCCGTCCATCGCCAATGTGGCCGGGCAGCGGCTTTTGCAGTTGAGGTATGAAGAGGCCTCGCTGCCCAACATGACAGCCTTGCTGGGCGATGGCGACGTCCTGCAGCTTGGCGCCGCGAGCTACGGCATCGCGATCGACGGCGCGCAGCTGAGCCTGACGCGTGAGGGGACGGAGGCCCCGGTACTGACCCTGCCGCGCAGTTACGGCACCCGCCAGCCGGGCCTGCGCACATGGCCGTCACGCTCGGTCTCTATCGGCGGGCGGGTGGCGCATGATCCGGACCTGCTGTCCTATCCCGGCTGGATCGGGCGGCAGAAGCGCCTGATCGAGGCCTGGGCGCTGCAGCGCGCGGCCCCCGCGATCCTGCTGCCACAGCCCGACATCCCGGAAGACAGCGCCACCATCGCACGCGGCGCGAACGGCTACCTGTTGCGTCTGAAGCGTGGCATGGTGGCGGTGCTCTGCCCGAAAGACGGGACCTGTTACCAGGTGGGCCGCCAGCGGTGGCCGCTGCAGGGGTCCGACCGGCTGGGCGACCTGCAAGAGATCATCGCGGGGCGCACGACCTATGCCGTGGACATCGAAGGCAGAGAGGTTCTGTTCCGCCCTGTCGAACGAGGACACTGGCTGCCGCTGCGCGATGTGCCCGACGTCCCCGGTGCCAGGTATACCCCCAAGTTCAAGCGCGGCCTTCCCGCCGATGCCGCTCCGCCCGGGGCCCTGGCGGCGCTGACCGGACTGTTCATCCAACCCTCGCTGGTGGCGCTGGTCACGTTTGCCGCCATCTTTGCCGCTTTCCGCGTCCCCATCGGCTCGCGTCCCCTGGCCGGGGCGGCGGTCCTGCTGGCGGTCTGGCTGGGCACCATCGCGGCCACTCCGGCGACCACGCAGAACGGGTTCATCACCAACCGGCCGGAACTGCTGTTCCTGGTTGCCGCACTTGCCCTGTTCGTCCAGCCCGCCCGTGCCGCGCTGGCGCTGGCAACGCGCGGCAACCCGCTGTCGCGTGGGCTGGGCGACAATCTGGACTTCGTCAAGAGCCGGATCGGTACCGACCAACTGCTGTTCACACCGCTGGGCGTGGCGCTCCTTGTGGCGCTGTCCTTCACGGACTGGCTGGGTATCTCGACCCCCGGAGTGCAAGACAGAAACACCGATCTGTTCCACGCCCATGTCGCGGTGATCGCCCTGTTCATGCTGGTGCTGTTGGGCATGATGCGGCTGTTGCGGGTCTCGACCGCCGGAAACGCGATGCTGGTGGTGTTCTGGGGCGCTGCGACCGTGGTCTCGGCGCTTGGGGCGGTATCGCTGGCCTATCTGGCCCTCGGTCACCGCTTTGCCGTGCACGAGCAGCTTTATGACAGGCACCTGCTGGCCTTGGGGGCGATCGGCACGGTTTCAGCCGTATTGGTCTGGTCCGACCCTCGGGCATTGATCGAAGCGCTCAAGGCGTTCTTTCGCTGGAGCTACCGCAGCCTGCGGGTGGAGTTGCGCTGGCTGCTGGCGGCGGTTGGCGTTGTCATCGGTCTGCTGGTCGGGATCCTGTCGTGGTGGGCGCTGGCGGTGACCGACCTGTCCGCGTTGCTGCCCGCCCGCGACAGCCTCCAGCCCGCCCCGATTGCGGTTGCCGTGCTGGTGCTCGGACTGATCGGGCTCACGGTGTTTCGCAAGCGGCACGGCCTTGGCACGTTGCTGCACCGGCGCATCACGATCCCGTCTGTTGTGCTGGTGGTGCTGTCTCTGGCCATGGGGGCGCTGGTCTTCGTCACGCCCGAGGCCGGGATCGGCGGCGTGCAGCCCAGCGAACTGGCCAAGACCTGGCTGGCCGTGCTGCTGGCCCTGATCCTGGCGGGCAGCCTCGAGCGGCGCGAATGGCTTCTGTCGTTCGAACGCGGCGCCTCGTTGATCCTGCTGATCCTGGTCTATCTGATGGTGGCGCTGTTCTTTGCCGCCGGCAGCTTCATCAATTTCGACCTGTCGCCCATCGCCATCATCCTCGCGATGACCTCGGTTTCGCTGGCCGCGATGGGGGTCTATTTCTTCTTTGCCTGGCTGCCGCGTCCGCTGCGCCTGCTGCTGGCCGCGATCGTTCTGCTGGCACTGGTGGCAGGGGGGGCAAGCGCCATGTCGCTGGCTGCGGCCTGCATCCTGCTGCTGATCCTTGTGACCATGCGCGGCGCCCCCGGAGACGTGCGCCAGCGCATTCCCTCCATCGGCATGATCCGGTCGGAATGGTACCTCGGGGCCCGCAACATGGAGCGCAACACCCTGCCCACGCTGGCCGACCTGACAAAGGCCGCGGGTGCGCTCGTGCTGCTGGTCGGTGTCTGGATGCTCGTCGTTCAGCCGGGGGCCGCCCGGGTGGCGGACTTTGTCAACGAAACCGACAAGCTGGAGACCCTGCAGGCCGATCTGGGGGTGATCGACATGCCGTCGGTGCCGCAGGAACGCGTGCTGGCCTTTCAGGACGCCAACCTGTTCAAGGCACCCGATGGCGCAAACGGCGCACTGGTGGTGGAACATCCCGACCATTCGCTTCAGGTGCGCAAATCGCGCGAGGTTCTGGCGGCAACCGGCTGCGGTCTTGTGGACCAAGTGTCGGGGTATGTGCCCCCGGCCCTGGCCGACGTCCTGCGCCCGGTGGTTCAGCAGGCAGAGCGGGCGGTGTCGGTCTTTGCCGACCCGCGGGCCGTTTGTCCGCGGCACGACACCATCTTTCCCTTTGACGGGGCGGTCCCGGGCGCGGTGATCCGCGTGCCTGCGATCCAGGACGATTTTGCAACGACCTTCCTGATTGGCAGTCTTGGCATGGATGCCGGGCTGATCCTGATCGTGGCGCAGGCGATCATGGTCACCGCCATGATCGCCATCGGCGTGAACGGCCTGCTGCAGACCGGCGATCTGCCCAGCTTTCAGGGGGTCGGCACCTTTGGTGCCGTTGCCGTCGGCAACCTCGCAGTGATCCTGTCATGCCAGTTCGTGCTTTCATGGAGCAATATCTTCGGGCTTCTGCCGGTTGTGGGGCAACCGATGACCTTTGCCTCGTTCGGGGCCTCGCACCATCTGGCCTTTGGCCTGCCCGCGGTTGCGCTTACCGTGGCCGTGGCGATGACCACAAAGCCCGAAGCGTTGCAGGCCCGCGTGGCCCAGCCGATCCATGGCCTGACGCTGCGCCGGTTCTGGGGGCCGGTCTGGTAGGTCTGACTCAGTAGGGCCGCCGCCGCGGATCGGACAGACCCGTGATGGCACCGGCCAGCACAAGGGCAAGCATCCAGCCGGTCAGCACCATCAGGGCCTCCAGTGCCATGGCCACGGCCAGTATCGGTTCGTTGAAGGCCGAGCGCGCCCGGTCGCTGGACGTGTCGCTGTCACCGCCCGGTCCACCGGTGCCCGCTGCGCGCCCGGAACCGTCTGTTGCCTCGCCCGTAGCGTCGTCCGCGTCGTCCTCACGGTCCGGAAGGTCACTCTGCTTTGTGCCCTGCGCCTCGCTGATATCCCTGTCGTCATACCGCCCCGTTGTCAGGTCCGGCAATGTCACGCGGATCGACCAGTCCTTTTCCTGCCGCAGGTCCAGAAGCGGAATGACCACATCCGCCGAATACAGCCACGGACTGAAGGTGGAGTATTCCGCCGGCAGGAAGATCGCGCAGGTCTCGCCGCGCAACTCGGGGCGGAAACTCGATACGACGTGCCGCCAGACGTCGTGCTCGTCCACCCGTTTGTCCCGGTCACGACAGGCCGCGGACCAGCGGTTCGAGCCAGAGCCGTCGCAATACCGTTTGGCGTAGCGCGCGCGCAACGTGGCCACCCATTTCTCCGGCGTGATGGCCTCTGGCCGCGCCCAGTTGTGACGGCAGGCGTGGAAATGGTCCGACAGGTGGAGCCGATCATGGAAATCATGGTTCTTGTTGGCCCCGTTCCCGTATTCGTCAACAGCGCTCAGGCTCTTTTTCAGCGCGACAAAATCCAGCGGCCCGGCCAGCGGACCGACCGTGCCGCGCGTGCCCGCCTTCATTTCATTTTCGGCATCGTTTTCGGCATCGTTCGCGTCGTCCTGTTGCAAATGCAGTCCGCGATAGCGCAGTTCCATATGGATCCAGTCGCGTTTCGACGCGACAAAGGCCGCGCGCTCCGGGCTCATGGCTCCGCGATTGGCCAAAAGATCGGCACCCATTACACCGAACAGCCATAGCATGACGATCTGCCCCACCACTTTCAGCGGCTTGACCCCGCCGCGAATGGTGATCAGCACCAGCCAGTCGAAGAACATTGCCGGATAAGAGGTCGGCTTCTTGAGCAACCTAGTACCGAGCATCATCGCGAACCCGAACCCGAACACCAAAGCGGCAATACGCGAGGATGTCCACCAACCTGCTATGGGATCCGCGGCAGCAGCGCAATGGATGAACAAGTAAATAACGCAACCAAGAAATGCGCCGAAGCATAGGAAGAAAGAAGTTACGGGAAAGCGTCCCAGCCACGGAATACGCCGCACCCAGCCGGAGAACATTTCTCGATAGTCCTCGGCCAGGGCCAGTTCCTTTTCGGCAATGACCATACTATCGGCGGCGCGCATGTCGCCCTGGGCCATCAACGCCTGGGCCAGACGTGTCAGCGACCGACGTTCGGACTCCGGAGCCAGCGCGGCCAGCGGTCTGAGGATGGCCGCCCGCTGCGCAACGTTGTTCCTGGACTTGCCGTCGTCGCCGATCCACGGATCGACGCTGGCCCGGGCCAGCAGCGCCTGGTGCAACCCCCGCGGCGTTGCGGCGGCAACCGGCGGATCCAGTGCAAGCCGGGACGGCGGAAGACCGATGGCGTCGGCGGTCATGGCCTCAAGACGCAGATGCCCGAGATCGGCATGGGCCAGGTCCAGAAGCGACAACCGCCCCACCTCGTCTTCGCCAGTTTTGGTGAGGATACTGGGCGTAAGCCCGTCAAGCGTCAGGCGATGCTCGACCCGCAAACCGCGGCCCGAAACAAGCACCTCGCAGACCCTTTCCGGGTGTGGCGGACCGCCGGAAAGGCCCAGTGCCTGACGGAATACCGCTCTTTCCAGGTTGATACGGTGCCCGGACCCAAGGCCAATCGGCGGGAACGAGGCAAGGTTTTGCTGCCTCGTGTCTTGGTCCGCCGAAACAGACAGGTCCTCGGCCTCGAAACGGAACAGGTGGATTTCCGCCGTTCCCTCGACAAAGGCATCACCGAGATCACAATGCAGATACGGCATTGAAAGCGGTTCGTCGTTTCCGTCGCGCCTTTCCAGAACCGCGAATTCGCCCTGTTTCCTCTCAACCATCCTGATCGACAACCGCCGCGAGACATGCACCGTTCCGAGATCCAGACCCAGTACAGCAAGCGGCGTCATGCCAGCGAACGAGGATACTGCGCCCGCGATGCTGATGTCCAACGTGTCGATCGTTGCGCCTTCGAGGTTCAAACCGGTGCTTTTGCGGCTCGGTTCCGTCGGGCAAAAGATGCAGTCTTCGAAAACCACCCGCCGGGCATGGACAGCGCTCAGATCGGCAGTACTATGAAACGCACATTTCCTGAACACGATCTCGTCGGTACGCAGGGCTTTGAACGAGACACCCGCTTCAAACGTGTTGTTGCGAAATTCGAGCCGCCCGTATTTTTCGCCGTCGGCACAAAGCAGCTTCCGGAACTTGGTCTTGTCACCAAAGGTCAGCGATCGTCCCGCGCCCTGCAACTCGACACAGTTGAAGTCGTCCTTGGACTGCTGCGGTTTCTCTGGCGGGAAGGTCCCTGTCAAGTTTTGCTCTTTTGCAGGTAATCGATAGACTGTCATTGTCCCGACCTTGAAAAACACGCACGCAAATGTGACATATAACACGAAGTGTTGACACAAATTCACCTTTGACGCGAGATCATTCTGCGGACCCGTCAGGATTGCCGGCCCCGCACCACAACAGCAAACGGAGGGTAGTGCCATGGCGGCTTCGGAGCGTTTCAGAACCTGGCCCCCGCATTTCATCGACCGTGTCTGCCTGGGCCTGTTCCTGGGCCTTGGCCTGTTTGCAATGGTCAGCCTGGCGCTGCCATCGGTGTTCAACACGCCGCTTGATTACTGGATGCGTGCTATCAGCCTGGTGATGATCATCTGGGGCTCGATGCGGCTGGGCCACCGCATGATCGTCGACCATATGGACCGGCTGGGCCGGACCGACAGCGGCGCGGTCATGATGCTGGCCGGGGCGGTGGCTCTGTCGGGCGTCAGCTTTGCCACCACGATGTTCGGCATGGCCGAGTTCGCCTCGCAGCGCGGCAGCCAGACCGGAGCGGACGGCACCGGGCTGGTGGGCTGGTTCATCAGCCTGCTGACCACCTTTGGCATCCAGATCATCATGCTCTTCATCGCGCTGCGGCTGGGCGAACAACTGGTGCAGATGCGCCCCAGCGTCGACGAGCAGTTCGAGGCCGCGACACCCCCGGTAGGCGAGATGCGTCAGGCTTTGCTGCGCAACATCCTGCGGGCGGTTCCCGTGCTGCTGCTGGCCCCCCTGGCGATGGTGCTTCTGGGCGTCCCGTTCATGGCACTTCTCGAAGTGCTCAGCGCGCCTGAAACCGTCACCGGTTTGGACCGGGTCGGTGTTGTGGCCGCTTATGGGCTGGTGGTTCTGGCGGTTGCCATCGCCTCGGGACTGTTGTCGCTCAGCTGGGCGGCCGGCGTGGGGGTGCTGCTGGCGTTCGCCTATGTCGGCACACTGGCGGTATCGTCGCTCTTCTCCTTCGACAGCTACTACCGGCTGGTGCAGGACGACAGCGATGTCGAGCGGCGCCGTATCGCCATCGTCGAGGAAACGACCTCGTCCATGCTGCGCGATGCCGAAACGTCCCTGCGCAACCAGATCGTGGCGTTGCAGGAAAGCCCCGACGCGCAATCGGTGCTCTCCGGAGTCGAGACGCTGCTGGACGACCTGCAGCGCCGCAAGGACGAGATCAACCAGAAGCTGGCCGAAGACGCCGAGGCTTTCGTGGCCCGGCTGGGCCAACGCCGCGACACGCTGCGTGCGGAATTGCAGACGCGGCTGGCAGAAAAGCAAGAAGCGATTGCAGCGTTGGACACCGGAGACGATTCGGCCAACGAGGCAATTCGCGCGCGGACCGAAGCGGAAACCAACCTGAAGACCGCGCAGGATGCGCTGGCAGCGCTTGAAGAGGCGCGGGACGACGCCAGGGCCGAGGCTGCAACCAATGAAACGCTCGCAGAGTGCGAACGCATCGGCGACAACCAGTCGCCCGGCTGCGAGGGAACAAGCGGGATTGCCGGGGAGCGGTCTGCCTTTACGCGGTTTACCAACGCTGCCGTTGCCGCGAACGCACGCGCCACCAGGCTTGAAAACGTCGACATTCCCAATGCCGCCGCCGAGGTGGAAATCGCCGAAAGAGCGTTTGACCGTGCCGAGGCCCGCGTCGCTGCCGCCCAGCCACTGAGCGTTGAGGCCGTAGTTGCCGCGCGCCAGCAGGCACTGGATCGGATCAATGAGCGTTTTGACGATCGAATCGAGGAAATCCAGAACGCCATCGCCGCGCTGCCCACGCCGGAACAGGCCGGGCGAATCTCGCTCGAATCGCTGGAGGAGGCGTTCATCCGTTTCAAGGGCAATCCCGGCAATGCCTCGCTGGCGGAATGGGTGTCCGAGTGCACCAACGTGCGCCAGTCGCTGCTGGAGGCCGAAAGCACCGCTGCAGACATCCGCGATCTGGTCTGCCGCCCAGTCGCGATGGTGGACATGGCCCAGCAGGGCGACGCGCTGCGCGCGGCGCAGCAGCGCTTCCAGGGGTTGGGCGACGACGGCAATCCGCAGGACGGGGCGCTGGTCTGCACCTCGGTTGGCGGCCTGCCGTCCCGCACCGCCGAAGCCGATGTCCAGGCCGCGCTGGACACGCTGGTGGACAACACCCGCACCTGTCTCGGGATCGCCAACCGCGGACAGCCCGAGATCGAGAAACTCCAGGGCCAGCTGACCGAACTGGTGTCGATCTATCTGGGGCAGAACACCGACATGCGCCGGTCGATCGAAGACCTGCGCCGCGGCTCTCCGTTTGCCGTGGGGGCTGCGGCCGGGGCGGTGTTTGTCGATGTGCTGATCCTTGTCGTGGGCTTTCTGGCCGCGCTTGGCGCGACCGCCACGCAAAGCCACAACCCGATCCGGCCCAATCTGGATACCGTGCGCGACAAGCTGTCAAAACGCGCCGCACCGTTTTCGCGCGACGGCACGGCCGTGGTCCCGTTGCAGCGCTTCCTGTCCTATCTCGAACCGCGACGCATCCATGCCGCCCAGCAGACCGATCCGAACGTGGCCTACAACATGCTGTTCCGCTTTGCCCTGAACCGTGCGGCGGTGCGCCCCGAGGACGAGGCCCTGGTCAAGGCGATCATGGCCGCGGTCCCCGTGCGCTATCAGCGATGGATGCCTTTCGACTATCGCATGCCCGACGGGCAGACCGTGCTGGAAGAGCGCGAGGCGATCAGCCAGTCGGTGGTGGATATCATGTTCGATCTTGCCTATCCCAGCTGGACCGAAACCGACCGCATCGCCCGCGACGTGCTGGCAGAAGACCCCACAACCAGCGCACCTGCGGCGGATCGCGATGCCATCCCGGCGGCGCGGGCCGCGCTCCGGCTGCCGCCGCCGCGCAGCAAGGCCGTGGACAGCGTGCGCGCGGTGGTCGATTTCGAATCCCGCCGCGCCCGGCTGGCACAGACCGCCGACGGTGCGACACCGTCAGAACAGCAGGGTGGCAACACGGCGGGTGATGCCAGCGGGACCGCGCCTCCGCCGGCCAGGCCTGCAAATCCGCTCGCCGATGACGACGAACGCCCTGCCCATCAGGCCTGATCCCTGTCACGCAGCCCGCTGACTGTTGCACGAATGCATGACACGCCCCGGAATGGCGCAATGCGCCACCCGAGTCCGCTTCACTCGCCTCATGCAATAGTCAAAACAGATATGTTCAATGATTGCTTGGGGCTGGATTTTCGTCGGGGATGAACGGGGACTTGCAGGATGATTCACGCCAGACACTGTTCGACGAGCTGGAACGGCTGGTCATCCTGCGGTTTTCCGATCCCGAGAACAGCCCCGCCGCACTGAGCAGAACAAGAGCACCCCTCGATCGCAATCAACCGATCTGGCAAATCTCCTTTCTCACGCCGAACGCGCCGGAAGAGCCCTTTGACGAATACGAGGAATTCGCCGAAATCCGGATGGAGGACGGAACCTATCTTGGGTCACTCAACCGTCAGAAAAACGGAGATACTGCTCATATCGCCGAGGTGATTTTTGCACCGGCACCAGAAAACGACATCTTGCGCCTGGAAATCCACGCGAAAGTCGACAACGCCCCGGTTGCGCCGGTTGTTCTGGAACTGCACGCCCACCCGCCTGCGAACCCCACTCATGTCCGCCGCATCTTTGCCGATACAGCCCCCACCGCGCGGGTCTGCAATCTGGGTGTTGAGGACTTCGAAATCGGCGCCCCCGAAGCCCCGCCAACAACCAAGACCATACTCAGCCAGACCCGCGCGGTCGATGCCGACGCAAGAACGCTCGCACTGGGCCCGGCTGTACCGGAGCACGCGGCCGACCCGGACAGCCCCGATCCATTGCTTGCCATCGAGCCCCGGCGGCACGACGCGCTGCGCAGGCAATGGCCCGAGCGCGACAACAACAACCCGCGCGACACGTCTGCCGAAGGCCTGATGCAGGTTCACTTTCTGGAGAATGGGCAAAAGGTGAAACCCGCACGGCTGGACTCCCGGGCAGAAACCTATGCAAGCGCGTGCCTTGGGGTGGTGCTGATGCATTTTCACCTGCGCCGCTGGTTGGCAGGGCACCCGAACATGCAACAGATCGCAAGGCACTCGATCTTTTCGCAGCGCACCAGCGAGGTGGTCTGGGCCTCGTCGCTGTTCTCGCATCTCGGCCCCGTCTGCGACATCGTCGACGATTGGGTGGCCCGGTATCTCGCAGCCGATCTGGACTCAGATGACGCCAGGCCCGACGCGGTCGACGACAACACCCTGTGGCACATGCTGAAACACCGGCTGAAGAGGATCGAGGCAGAGGCCTATGACGAACTCTACGACCCCTTGATTGCCGGCGGGTTTCCCGGAGTCGAGGCGCAGATCGCCAAGGCCCTGCCGCTTTTCATGCGCACCCGGCTTCTGGCCGATTTCCAGTGGCCCGCCCCGGGCGATGACGATCAGGCACTTCAGTTCGAGCGGTTCGTGCTGCCGCTGGCCACACGTATCCTGCGCAGCGCGTTGGCGCGCGACCGTGCTCCCGATGAGATCGCCTTCAATACCCAGGCCTTGTCCCCCGATACCTTTGACGTTGTGGGCATGTACAACCACAATCCTGCCAGCGCAGTGGTGCATCTGATCGACACCGCCAGCTGGCTGCGCCATCACGCCAGCCGGCAGGCGCTGTCTCAGACCCAACCGCTGGACAGGCGGTTCTTTGTCTGGTGCAGTGGCGACTGGCTTGCCATCCAGATCGGTCAGGACAACCCGTTCTCCGATCTCTACACCCTGGCCGAAGCAACGTTCGCCCTGGCCGGTCGCCCCGGCACCGGACCCTCGCAGACCGGTCCGGCCCTTGCCCGCGGGCCCGAGTCTGCCTGGATGCGGCTGGTGTTCTGGCGCCGAGCCCTTCTGTCCGGCCGGTACTCGACGCCACAGGACATCGACGCCCTGGACAACGGACAGGCCCTGCGGCTGCTGACGGCACCGGAACTGGCCACGATCGAAGAGCTTCCGGAACAGATCACAACCCCCAACCCGGCAACAACGTGGTCCGAAACCGATCCGGCATACTGGCTGGCGCGCGAGCGGTTCGGGCCGGGGCCGCATCCCGGGGCGTACTCAGACGCCGCACTGCTGCGCGCCCTTGCGGAGCCGGACCTCGACACCGATCCCGAAGCCGGTTGGCGCCTCTGGGTTGACGCGGCGTGGCCCTTTCCGCTGGCCAGCCTGCCCGGCACAAGCCTGGATTTCCTGTCCAACGCGCGCTTGATCGCCGCCCCGGACAAAGCGTGGAGCGCCATCGCCAGAGCCGGGGTTGGGGCGCGCAAGAACATTCCGCCAGAAGATGTTGAAGAAAGCTTTGCCACGATTCCATCGGGCGCACGGATCCAGTTGTCCAACTTCATCAAGAGTCCGACAAAAGAGCATCTGGCCCGACTGCTCGAAAAGATCGACGGCGGTGTCGGTTCTGAGGGTTTTCGCGCGCTGGTCCCGCAGTTGAACACCTACCTGCGAAGGTTGCTGGAGGATCTGAAGACCGCTGCCAGCAGCGAAAGCCCGTTGCACCGTTTGTTCCGCAACGTTGACGGCCCAAACGGCGTACTCTGGCTCGACCAGGACATGGCGTCCCTGCTTGGACCGCTGCTGGCAACACACGCGGACGTGTTCAAGACCGAATGGGTGCGCGACCTGCCGCTGGGCTCGGTCCAGTGTTCCCTTGCAACGGCCGCGGCGGACAGTCTGGCCCCGCCCGGGAACGTCCCGCAGAACATTCCGGAACTGGCCTATGCGCCACTTGCCCGATCAGCTGCACCTGCCCTGGAAAGACCGCAGGACCTGCAGCACCTCATTGGCCTGGCCGGGAACGCAGCGGTGCAGGCGCATCTGGACCCCGAGGCCGTGATTGAAAAGCCGGTCGATGTTCTCACCCGGGTCTGGTTTGCCGGGTACGGCGCGGACCCCGCTGGGCAACCGGCGGTCGCTCTGCTTGTTCAGAAGCTTTTGCAGAAGCAACTGCCCGTCGCCGGCAACAAGACCGCCGGGCAAATCTGGCACGACGCCATCATACCGACGTTTGCCAAGGATGCCGCGGCCATCGCCAGCGTGCTTGGCCGCTGAGCAAGGGCAACGCGCGCTGCGGCAAGAACGGCTTTACCTTTTGCGCGCAAAACCGCCCCCGGTACCACCAAAGACAGGATCACGGCCCTTGGGGGCCCGTCGATCGCGCGGCAGACGGGGCGACGCCCCACAGGGTTCCGGGTCTGGCACACCCGGGGCAACGATCCGGTTTCGGCGGCCGCCGTTTTTCAGCCCATGCAAACACGACCCTCGCCATCCCGGAGCCTTGCCCGGCGGTGGCCGAAGGCGCGTGCGGCAGCGTTATTGCAGCGGGCCCCAGCTTGGGTCCGAGCCGCCCGCGGGCGTGCGCACCCGGCGCAGGTTGCGCCCCGAGATGTCCACCGAATACAGCGCCGAGGCCCCCTGCGCGCCCTGGGTTTCCCGGGCGAACATGATGACGCGGCCATTGGGCGACCAGGTCGGGCCTTCATCCAGAAAGGACGCGGTCAGCAGCCGCTCTTCGCTGCCATCGGTGCGCATCACGCCGATATGAAACCGCCCGCCGGACTGCTTGGTAAAGGCGATGCGGTCGCCGCGCGGCGACCAGACCGGCGTGCCGTAACGGCCGTCGCCAAAGCTGATCCGCTGCGCCTCGCCCCCCATGGCGGGCATGACATACAGCTGCTGCGTGCCCGACCGGTCGCTTTCGAACACGATGCGGCTGCCATCGGGGCTGTAGCTGGGGGCGGTCTCGATCGACGGGGCCGAGGTCAGCCGCCTTGTGGCACCGCTGGCGATGTCCATCGCCCAGAGATCGGTGTTGGACCCCTGGGTGACCGAATAGACCACCGTGCGCCCGTCGGGCGAAAAGCGCGGCGCAAAGCTCATCACGCCCTCGTCCGCCTCCAGAATGCGCGAGCGCACATCGCCCACGCTGACCACATGGATGCGCGGGAACCCGGTTTCATAGCTGGTATACAGCACCTGGCTGCCATCGGGCGAAAAGCGCGGGGCCAGCACGATGGCACTGCTGCCGGTGAGGTACTGCACGTTGGCCCCGTCGTAATCCATGATCGCCAGCCGCTTCTTGCGATCCGCCTTGGGCCCGGTTTCGGACACATAGACCACGCGGCTGTCGAAATAGGGCTGTTCGCCGGTCAGGCGGGAGTAGACCTGGTCGGCCACCTTGTGGCCCAGCCGCCGCACGCCCGAGACGTCCGAGGCGAACTGCATCCCCTGCCCCAGTTCGGCCTGGGCAAACACATCCCAGACCCTGAACTTGACCACCACGCGCCCGCCCGAAGCGCTGACCGATCCGGTGATCAGCGCCTGCGCGTTGATCGCCTTCCAGTCGGCGAACTGCACCGGCGCGCCAAAGCTTGTCACCCGGCTGATATGGGCATCGCGCGAGATTTCGCGGAACAGCCCGGTGCCCGTCAGATCGTCCGAGATCACCTGCGTGACCTCGGCGGCCAGCGCCTGCGCCTCGGCATTTTCGGCCACGAAAAGCGGCAGCGCAAAGGGCAGCGGTTCCACCACGCCCTCGGTGATCTCGATCCTCAGCGGGCCCTGCGCGGCCACGCGGGTGGTCATCACCAGAACGCTGCCCAGCAGCAGGATCATCAGCGCCAGCCCCGTGGCAGCCAGCCCGATGTGCCTGTCGGCCCGCGCAATTTTCGTATGATCGGGAGATGCCCCGAACCGCTGTCGATGCCGCCTCATGCCTTGCCCCTCCTTCGGGAACCCGTCGCTGCCACGCTGCGGGTCTGTTGCCCGCCTGACCCTAGCATACAAGACGCGACGGCTTTGCGAAACAGGTGTTGGCGGGGAAACGGGCAAGGCACCGCTCAGCCGGCGCGGCACCGCGCGGATTGCCAAGCCGAAACGGCGGGCCGATACTGAAGGCACAGGGGCGGCGGACGCCAGGGACGGGATCGGGGAACGCATTGGATCTGAGACAGCTCGAAGTGTTCGAGGCGATCATGCGCGCCGGGTCCGTGTCGGCCGCCGCGCGGGAACTTGGCCTGACGCAATCGGCGGTCAGCCGCATCCTCGCCCGGCTCGAAACCGGTCTGGGGGCCGATCTCTTCGTGCGCGCCAACGGGCGGCTGACCCCGACCCGCCATGCCAGCCGCGTGCTGCCGCAGGCCCGCGGCATCCTGGAATCGGTGGCGGCGATGCAGGCGCTTTCGGGCCGGACCGAACGCGACCGGCGCGAGCTGACCTTTGTCACCGTGCCCAGCCTGTCCTATGGCCTGGTGCCGTCGGTCCTGCGGGCGTTTGCGCAGTTGCGGCCCGACATCCGCTTCGGCTTTGACGTCCGCACGACCGAGGCGACGGTGGATGCCATGGTGCGCAGCGAGGCGGAATTCGCCATCGTGGCCCTGCCGGTCTCGCATCCGCGGCTGCGGGTGACGCCGCTGTTCCGTACCGCCAGTTGCGCCGTGCTGCGCAAGGACCACCCGCTTGCCGCGCGCCCGGTGATCCGGCCCGCCGATCTGGTGGGCGAGCGGATGATCTTTCTGCTGCGCCGCCAGCCGACGCGGCAGCTGATCGAGGACGCGTTCCTCAGGGACGGGCGGAAACCGGATATCCGGGTCGAGACGTCGAACGTGGCCACCGCCTGCCGCTGCGCCGCCGAAGGCCTGGGCGTGGCGGTGGTCAACGCGATGATGGCAGGCTATTCCACCACGCCCGATCTGGTGATCCGCCCGTTCGAGCCGCGCATCCACCACACCGTGGCCCTGATCGAACAGTCCGGGGCCGAGCGCAGCGCCGAGCTGGACCTGTTCGTGACCTGCCTGGTGGCCGAGGTGCGCCAGACCTTCGACACCCTGGGACTGACCTTGGACCACCTGACCTGACCCGCGCGGACGGCACCGGGCACGCCCAAGGCATTCCGAACCGGAATACCCCCAATCCGAGACTTCATAAGATTGCGCCGGGGGCAAACGGCAATAGCCTTCCGCCACACCTTGGGAGGTCTGACATGAAAAAAACGACACTCGCCGCCGCTGCCCTGTTGCTTGGCACGGCCACTCAACCAGCGTTTGCCCAGTCGCTGACCGCGGCGTTCGCCTCGGAACCCAGCTCCGTCGATCCGCTGTATCACAACCTTGGCCCCAACAACGCCACGCGCAAGCACATGTTCGAGGCGCTGGTGGGCGAGGACGAGAACCTGGGCATCGTGCCGATGCTGGCCGAAAGCTGGACCACGTCCGAGGACGGCCTGACCTGGACGTTCAACCTGCGCCAGGGCGTGAAGTTCCACGATGGCGGCGATTTTGCCGCGCGGGATTTCCTCTACACCGCCTGCCGCATTCCGAACGTGCCCAACAGCCCCTCGTCGATGGCCGGCTTCATCAAGTCCGCCACCTCGATCACCGCGCCCGACGCGCAGACCATCCAGGTCACCACCGCCGCGCCCTATCCGCTGCTGCTGACCGACTTCGCCAGCTTCGGCGTGATCTCGGCCTCGGCCAACGGGCATGACGGCGATGTGACCTACACGCCCGAGGGCTGCCCCGGCATCGACAGCTACCTCGATTCGAACGCCTATAACGACGGCACCGCGACCGTCGGCACCGGGCCCTACAAGTTCGTGTCGTTCACGCCGGGTGAAAGCATCGTCATGGCGCGCAACGACGATTACTGGGGCGCGGCACCGCATTGGGAACAGATCACCATCCGTCCCGTCACCAATGACGGCGCGCGGGTCGCAGCACTTCTGGCCGGCGATGTGGACGTGATCGAAAAGCCGCCGGTGCAGGATCTCGAACGCCTGCGCAACGATCCCGAGGTCAATGTCGTCCAGGGCGCGTCGAGCCGGGTGATCTATCTGCATTTCGACCACCAGGGCGACCCGAGCCCGGGCATCGAAGGTACCGACGGCAAGAACCCGATGATGGACGTGCGCGTGCGCAAGGCGATTTCGCTGGCCATCAACCGGCCGCTGATCGTCGACCGCATCATGGGCGGCCTGGCCGTGCCGGCGCGTCAGCTGGTGCCCGATTTCATGCGCGGCACCGACCCCGAGATCGCGCTGGAAGAGCCCGATCTGGACGAGGCCAAGCGTCTGCTGGCCGAGGCGGGGTATCCCGACGGCTTCAAGCTGGTGCTGGGCACGCCCAACGACCGCTACATCAACGACTCCAAGATCGCCCAGGCCGTGGCGCAGATGCTGACCCGCGCCGGGATCGAAACCGAGGTCGACGCGATGACGGCCAGCGTGTTCTTCTCGCGCCGCAACAACTACGAGTTCTCGCTCTACCTGGCGGGCTGGGGGGCATCGGGGGCCGGCATGGCCTCGCCGCTGCGCGCTCTGGTGGCCTCGCAGAACAAGGACAAGGGTCTGGGCGGCACCAACCGCGGGCGCTATTCCAACCCCGAGCTGGATGCCGTGATCGAAGAGGCGCTGGCCACGGTCGAGCCCGAGGCGCATGACGCGCTGCTGCGCAAGGCCAGCCGGATCGTCGTCGACGATGTGGCGATCCTGCCGCTGCACTTCGAAGTGACCCCCTGGGCCCTGCGGGCCGGTCTGACCATGGACCCCCGCGCCGACCAGCACACGGTTCTGACCTCGGTGCGTCCGGCAGAATGACGACAACGGGCGGGCACCGGACCGGTGCCCGCCCCACAAACGGGGCCAAGACATGCTTGCCTACCTGATCCGGCGTCTCAGCCAGGCCCTGCTTGTCATGGCGGTGATGGCGACCATCGTGTTCTTTGGCCTTTACGCCGTGGGCAACCCGGTGGACCTGCTGATCAACCCCGAGGCCGACCTGGCCGAACAGGAAGCGACGATCCGCCGCCTGGGGCTCGACAAACCGGTGCATGTGCAGTTCGGCTATTTCCTGGGCGGTCTGGTCCAGGGCGATCTGGGCACCTCCTTCGTGCACAACCGACCGGCGCTGGAACTGATCCTGTCGCGGCTGCCCGCCACGCTGGAACTGGCCTTTCTGGGCATCCTGATCGCCATCGTCCTGGGCATCCCGCTGGGCATGATTGCCGGGCTGCGCCCCGACGCGCCATCCAGCAAGCTGATCATGGCCGGGTCGGTCATCGGCTTTTCCACCCCGAATTTCTGGCAGGGCCTGATGCTGATCATGCTGTTTGCCGTGTTCCTGGGCTGGCTGCCGGCCGGCGGACGCGGCGACACGGTGGACGTGCTGGGCATCCCGGTCAGCTTCCTGACCTGGGACGGGCTCAGCCACCTGATCCTGCCCGCCGTCAATGTCGCCATCTTCAAGATGTCGCTGGTGATCCGCCTGACCCGCGCCGGCACCTCCGAGGTCGCGCTGCAGGATTACGTGAAATACGCCCGCGCCCGCGGGCTGTCGCCCACGCGCGTGGTGGGGGTGCACATTCTCAAGAACATCCTGATCCCCGTCGTCACCGTGCTCGGGCTGGAGACCGGCAACGTGATCGCCTTTGCCGTGGTCACCGAAACCGTGTTCGCCTGGCCCGGGATCGGCAAGCTGCTGATCGATTCCATCGGCCTGCTGGACCGTCCCGTGGTGGTGGCCTACCTGATGTTGACGGTGTTCCTGTTCGTGATGATCAACCTTGTGGTGGACATCGCCTATTCGATTCTGGACCCGCGGGTGCGGATCCGGGGAGCCAAGGCATGATGCTGGCCGCTGACGCCCCCCTGCGCCGCTTTGCCGGCGATTTCGTGAAAAGCCCGCTGGCGGTGGCCGCCGCGCTGGGGCTCCTGGCCATCATCCTGATGGCGGTCTTTGCCGGGGCCGTGGCCCCGCAGAACCCCTACAACCTGGCCGAGATCGACATTCTCGACGGCTCGCTGGAGCCCGGGCAGGAGGGGTTCACCGGCTTCACCTTCTGGCTGGGCAGCGACGAACAGGGCCGCGACATGCTGTCGGCGATGATCTACGGGCTGCGGATTTCGCTGTTCGTCAGCTTTGTCGCGGTCAGTTCGGCGGTGCTTGTGGGCATGACGCTGGGGCTTCTGGCGGCCTGGCGCGGCGGCTGGATCGAGACGGTCATCATGCGCACCGTCGACATCCAGCTGAGCTTTCCGGCGCTGCTGGTGGCGCTGTTGCTGCTGGCCGCGCTGGGCAAGGGCGTCGACAAGGTGATCATTGCGCTGATCCTGGTGCAATGGGCCTATTTCGCCCGCACCGTGCGCGCCGCTGCGCTGGTGGAGATCAAGAAGGATTACGTCATGGCCGCCCGCGCCGCCGCGTTGCCGGAACGGCGCATCCTGTTCGGCCATGTCCTGCCAAACGTGATGCCCCCGGTCCTTGTGATCGCCACCGTGCAGGTGGCCAATGCCATCGCCATCGAAGCCTCGCTCAGCTTTCTGGGCGTGGGCGTGCCCATCACCGAACCGTCGCTGGGGCTGCTGATTGCCAACGGGTTCGACTATCTGCTGTCGGGGCGCTACTGGATCAGCTTCTACCCCGGCGTCGCACTTCTGGTCACGCTGGTCTGCATCAACGTGGTGGGCGACCATGTGCGCGACATCCTGAACCCGAGGCTGCAGCGATGAGCACGCCTGTCCTTTCCGTGCGTGGCCTGACCACGACCTTCGACACCCGCGCCGGCACGGTGACGGCGGTGGACGGCGTGTCGTTCGACGTCGGGCCCGGCGAGGTGCTGGGCGTGGTGGGCGAAAGCGGCTCGGGCAAGACGATCACCGGCTTTTCGGTGCTGGGGCTGATCGACCCTCCGGGGAAGATCGCGGCGGGCGAGGTTCTGCTGAACGGGCGCGACCTGCGCACGCTGCCCGAGGCCGAGATGCACAGGCTGCGCGGCGACCGGATCGCGATGATCTTCCAGGACCCGATGATGACGCTCAACCCGGTCCTGCGCATCGACACCCAGATGATCGAGACGATCCGCGCCCATCGCGACGTGTCCAGGGCCCGCGCGCGCGAGATGGCCGCCGAGGCGCTGGCGCTGGTGGGCATTCCCTCGCCGGTGGAGCGCCTGCGCACCTACCCGCACGAGATGTCCGGCGGCATGCGCCAGCGCGTGGTCATCGCCATCGCCCTGATGCTGGAACCGGACCTGATCATCGCCGACGAACCCACCACCGCGCTTGACGTCACCATCCAGTCGCAGATCCTGTCCGAGATGCAGCGCCTGCTGGCCCAGCGCAACACAGCGCTGATCTGGATCACCCATGACCTGACCGTGGTCGCCGGGCTCGCCGACCGGGTGGCGGTGATGTATGCCGGCCGCATCGTCGAGACCGGGCCGGTGGACGACCTGCTGGACCGCCCGGCGCATCCCTATACCCAGGGTCTGATCGCGTCGATCCCGTCCGCGGTGCCGCGCGGCACGCGGCTGGTGCCGATCCGCGGCATGACGCCCAGCCTGGTCAACCTGCCGCCAGGCTGCGCCTTTGCCCCGCGCTGCCCGCATGCCAGCAACACCTGCCGCGCCGCCCGGCCGGACGAGCAGGCGCGGGGCCATGGCCGCGCGCTGCGCTGCTTTCACCCGCTGGAGACCACGCCGTGACACAGCTTCTGTCGCTTCGGGATATCTCGCAAACCTATGTCTCGGCACCGGACATGGCCGAGCGGATCGCCAACCTGGCCGGGGCGGGGTATCGCGAAACCCGCGTCCGCGCGGTGGACGGCGTCAGCTTTGACGTGGCCGAGGGCGAGGTTGTGGGCCTTGTGGGCGAATCCGGCTGCGGCAAGTCCACGCTGGGCCGCATGGTGGTGGGTGTGGAGCGCCCCAGCGGCGGCACGCTGGCCTGGAAAGGCACGCCGCTGACCGAGATGACGCCGGAACAGCGGCGACAATGGGCGCTTGAGGTCCAGATGATCTTTCAGGACCCGTTCGCCTCGCTCAATCCGCGCATGCGGGTGGAACAGATCGTGGGCGAGGCGGCGGTGATCCACGGGCTGATCCGGCGGCGCGAACGGCGCGACTACGTGGCGGACCTGCTGACCCGGGTGGGGCTGAACGCCGATGTGCTGACGCGCTATCCACACCAGTTCTCGGGCGGGCAGCGTCAGCGGGTCGGCATCGCCCGGGCGTTGGCACTGCGGCCCAGGCTGATTGTCTGCGACGAGGCGATTTCGGCGCTGGACGTGTCGATCCAGGCGCAGGTGCTGAACCTCTTCGAGGATCTGCGCAACGAATTCGGCTTTGCCTATCTCTTCATCAGTCACGATCTGGGCGCGGTCGAGCACATCGCCGACCGGGTGGCGATCATGTATCTGGGCAGGCTGGTCGAGATCGGCACCGCCGACGAGGTGTTCGAGAACCCGCGCCACCCCTACACCCGGGCGCTTCTGGCCGAAGCGCCGCGGCTGGACCGGCGGCGCCAGACCTTTGCCCCGATCAGGGGCGAAATTCCCTCGCCGCTGAACCCGCCCCCGGGTTGCACCTTTCACCCGCGCTGTCCGCTGGCGACCGAAGCCTGCAAGCGCGAGGTGCCCGCGCTGCAACCCGGACGGGACGGCCGCCGGACCGCCTGCCTGCTGGAACACCAGGACGCGGCGGCATGAAGCTGGACGATCTTCTGTCGGATGCGGCGGCGCAGGCGGCGGGCGGGCGGGCAGCCTGGCTGGCGTCGGGCGATCCCGGCGGGGTTGCGGCGCATCTGATGGCCGAGCGCGCCGCCGACGGGCCGGGGCGTTGCGGCGCGGTGGCCACAGGATCACCCCACGCGACGCGCGTCGGGATGGAGATCCTGCGCGCGGGCGGCACCGCGGCGGATGCCGCCGCGGCGGCGGCGCTGGCGATGATGGTCGTTGATCCGCCCAATGCCTCTCCGGCCGGGCGCGGACACATCCTGTGGGCCCGTGCAGGCGACGCGGCGCAGGCCATCGACGGGGCAACCGCCGCCCCGGACGACCTGCCCGCCGGGCTGGGCAAGCTGCCGGACGCGCAGGCGCTGCCGCTGCCGGGCATCCTGCGCGCGGTGCTGCACCTGCATGAAGAGGCCGGGCGGCTGCCGCTGGCCACCATCGCGACCCCCGCCCGCGACCTCGCGCGGGACGGCTTTGCCGTGCCGCCGGAACTGGCGCGGATCTGGGCCTGGCGCGCGCCCGAGATCATGGACGACTACGCCCGCCGCCTGCTCTTGCCGCTTGGCACAGCACCCGGGGCGGGCGAAACCTTTGCCAATCCGGCCCTTGCGGGCTTTTTCGACCGGCTGATCGCCACCGGGCGCGATCCCTTTGCCGATCCCGACTATGCAACGCCGCTGTGTGAGCGGCTGGCCGCGCGCGGGGCGTACTGGAGCGCAGGGGCGCTGGCCGGTGCAACACCGCGTGTCGGGGAAACCGTGGCCTTCGACGGCCCCGGCTGGCGGTTGACCAGCATCGGGCGGCAGGGCTGGGGGCACACGTTGCTGCGCATCGTCGCGCTGGTCGCCTCGGCCCGGGCCGAAACCGACTGCGCCGCCGAGATCGCGCACCTGCTGGCCATCCTCTGCGCCTTCGAGGAACGCCCCGAGGAGTTGCGGTCGCTCAAGCCCAAGACCGATCCGCTGCCCTGGCGGGTCCTGCACGACCGGCTGGGCGATCCGCTGGCCGAGGACTGGGCGTCCGAGGCCTATCTGGCCGACGCCCTGCGCAAGGCACGCCTGCCCGAGGATGACGACGACCGCGACACCACGCACCTGTCGGTGGTCGATGCCGAGGGCATGCGCGTGGCGCTGACCCAGTCCATCGGTCCGCATTTCGGCGCGCGGGTGGCGGATGCCGAAACCGGCCTGCTGCTGGCGCATTCCTACCGCATGGCGCAGGATCCGGCGCCCGGCGCCCGCGACGTGACCGAGCAATGCCCCTGCCTGCTGGACATGGGCGACGCCGCCTATGCCCTGGGCGGCGCGGGCAGCGAGCGCATCCCCGGCGCCATCGCCGCCGTGATCCGCCACCTGCTGGACGGCAGGACCCTGCCCGAGGCGATGGCCGCCCCGCGCAGCAACTGGGTGGGAGCCACCGCGCGTCTGCACGTGGATGCACCGCAGGAGCTGGAAACCCGGCTGGCCGCCGCCGGGGCCATCACCGCCTTTACCGGGCGCGGCCCGGTCGATCATCTGGGCGTGGTCCAGGCCGCCGGCCGGCTGCGCGACGGCCGCGTCACCGCCGCCGCAGACCCCGCCTATGCCGGAGCCGCCGCCGCAGAATGACCAGGGAGAGACACATGCAGAACACCGATCCCGTCTGGGACCATGTCGACCGCCACAGGGACAGCTTCATCACCCTGTCCGACACCGTCTTTGACATGCCCGAAACGCTTTACACCGAATTCCGCTCGGTGGCCGAGCATCGCCGGATGCTCGAGGAACAGGGCTTTCGCATCACCGCGAACGCGGCCGGCATTCCCACCGCCGTCATCGGCGAGGCGGGTGAGGACGGCCCGGTGATCGCCATCCTGGGCGAGTTCGACGCCCTGCCCTATCTCAGTCAGGCCCCGGGCGTGGCCAGCCATCAGCCGCTGGAAGACGGCGGCAACGGCCATGGCTGCGGCCACAACCTGCTGGGGGCCGCCGCACTGCTTGCCGCCACGGCGGTCAAGGACTGGCTGGCCGAAAACGGCATCCGGGCGCGGGTGCGCTATTACGGCTGCCCCGCCGAAGAGGGCGGCGCGGCCAAGACCTACATGGTGCGCGCCGGTCTGTTCGACGATGTCGACGCGGCCATCTCGTGGCACCCGGCGACCTTTACGGCGGTGAACGAGGCGGTGTCGCTGGCCAATACGCGCATCGACTTCACCTTTCACGGCAAGGCGGCGCATGCCGCGGGTGCGCCGGAACTGGGACGTTCGGCGCTGGACGCGGTGGAACTGATGAATATCGGCGTCAACTACCTGCGCGAGCACATGCCCGATGCCGCACGGGTGCATTACGCCTATCTCGACGCCGGTGGCGTGGCCCCGAACGTGGTGCAGGCCAAGGCGACGGTGCGCCAGCTGATCCGCGCCAGCACCCTGCCCGAACTGCGCGACCTGGTGGCGCGGGTGCGCAAGATCGCCGATGGCGCCGCGCTGATGACCGAGACCCGGGTGGAAAGCCGCGTGTTCTCGGGCGTGTCCAACCTCCTCGGCAACCGCCCGCTGGAAGAGGCGATGCAGGCCGAACTGGACCGGCTGGGCCCGGTGGCGTTCGACGAGGCAGACCGCGCCTTTGCCCGCGAGATCCAGAAGACGCTGACCGATGCCGACATCGCCGCCACCTTCAAGCGCATCGGGACAAAGCCCGACAAGGGGCTGGCGCTGTGCGATTTCGTGGCCCCGCTGGACCGCAAGCGCGAAGGCGGCGAAGGCTCGACCGATGTGGGCGATGTCAGCTGGGCGGTGCCCACGGTGCAGGCCCGTGTGGCCACCTGCGCCATCGGCACGCCGTTCCACACCTGGCAGACCGTGGCGCAGGGCAAGGCCCCCGCGGCGCACAAGGGCATGATCTACGCCGCCAAGGCCATGGCGGCCACCGCCTGCCGGCTGATCCAGAACCCCGACCTGATCGCAACCGCGCAGGCGGCGCATCGCGCGCATCTGGACGACACGCCCTATGTCTGCCCGATCCCCGACGAGGTCGGCCCGCCGGTCGTCACACCGGTCGTCACACCGGCCTGACGCGCGGGATGGCGCGCCGCCGGGGCGGCTGACGGCCACGGCAAGGTCGCAGACCGGCCATTGCGTCGCGTTCGGTACAGAAACGCCTGTGCAGGTCCGCACTCTGGAGGCACCTGCACAGGACCGGTCTCCGCATGTTCGAACGCCGCATTCCCGAATGGCTGCGCCACGCGCCCGCCCCCTCTGTCCGCGGCTTCGCCACCCTGAACGGGTTCGAGGCGATCACCCGCGGCATGCTGATCTCGGTCTTTCCGGTGGCGATGTACGAGGCGTTCCAGGACGCCGCCGCGATCAGCGCGGTCTATTTCGCCATCGGCATCCTGTCGCTGGGCGTGGGCCTTCTGGTGCCGTTCCTGAACCGCTTCGTGCCGCGGCGGGTGATGTATTGCCTGGGCGGGCTGTGTTTCGTGCTGGGCTCGGTCCTGGCGATGGCGGGCACCGCCCAGGCCATCGTTCTGGGCCTGATGCTGAACGCGCTGGGGGCGGTGATCTGCTTTGTCTGCTTCAACGCCTATGTGCTGGACTACATCCAGCGCGTCGAGCTTGGCAAATGCGAGACCCTGCGCATGTTCTATTCGGCGCTGGGCTGGGCGGTGGGGCCAGTGCTGGGCGTGCTGCTGTGGGGCTGGTGGAAACCCGCGCCCTTCCTGGTATCGGCCGTCGCCGCCACCGCGATGCTGGGCGCGTTTCTCTACATGCGGCTGGGCAATGGCAAGCTGATCACGCGGGCGCGGCGGCCCTCGCCCAACCCGTTGGCCTTTCTGGGCCGGTTCTTCCGGCAGCCGCGGCTTGTGGCGGGCTGGCTGTTCGCCGTGATCCGGTCCTGCGGGTGGTGGGCCTATGTCGTCTACCTGCCGATCTACGCGGTGGAAAACGGGCTTGGCACCCAGCTGGGCGGCATCCTTCTGTCGGTGACCAATGCGGGCCTGTTCCTGTCGCCGCTGATGCTGCGCTGGATGCAGGCGCGATCGGTGCGCACCGCGGTGCGCCGCGGGTTCCTTGTCACCGCCGGGCTGTTCCTTGCCGCGGGGCTGGGCGGCGCGGTTCCGCCGGTGGCGATCCTGTGCCTGTTTGCCGGCAGCTTCTTTCTGATCCTGCTGGACATCTGCGGCGGCCTGCCTTTCCTGATGGCGGTCAAGCCGTCGGAGCGCACCGAGATGTCGGCGATCTATTCCTCGTTCCGCGACGTGTCGGGCATCCTGACCCCCGGCCTTGCCTGGGCGGTGCTGCTGGTGCTGCCCATCGCGGGCATCTTCACGGTGACCGGGCTGCTCTGCCTGACGGCCTGGGGCATCGCCGGGCGCCTGCATCCGCGCCTGGGCGAGAAACGGCTGCAGCCCGTGGCCATGCCACCGGTGCCCGACCTGGCCGATCCGGCCCCTGCCCCCGCCTCTGCCCCGGTGCTCAGCGCAGGCGCATCTGTTCGGGGTTGAAGACCATCTCGATCTCGCGCCAGAGGTCGTATTTCTCTTCGGGCAGGTCATATCCCTCCTGCCCGCAGCGCAGCACCGCGCGGCGGGCGGCCTGAAAGGCGGTCTGCACCGCCGCGCCGCTGCCGCCCGAAGCCTCGACCAGCCGCAGCGAGCTGGCCACGACGCGGCCGTCGCGCTCCATGGCAAAGCCCAGCACCACCGTCACGTTCGAGGCCTGGCTGCCCACGTCGACCTGCCAGCAGGTCTGCACGGCGAGACGCAGCGCCTCCTGTTCACCGCGGGTCAGCTGGCCCGCGGGGGCCGGCCGCGACGGGGCGCTGCCGCCTGTGCTTCCGCCCAGCGCCTCGGCCAGGGCGGCGGCCAGCGCGTCGTCCGCCCCCGCCGGAGCGGTGTCGTCGGCCACCTCCTGCGGTTGCGGCGGCGGATCGGCGGCGGCGCTGCGCTGCGCCGGGCGCGCCTGCGGGCGCAGCGACCGTCCGGGGGCCGAGGCGGCAGGCTCTTCGGCCTCGGTGACGATCTCGGTGGCGGTTTCCTCGGGCGCAGTGGCCTCTTGTGCCTCTTCGGCGCGGTCGGGGCTGTCGGCCTCGGCATCGGCGGCCTGCTGCAGGTCGGGCGCTTCGCTGGCGTCGGGCGGCGGCGGAGCCACCGGTTCGGGCGCAACGCGCGGCGCGGGCCGCGGCTTGGGCCGCAACGAGGCGGTGGGCGCGTTGGGGATCACCACCGGTTCGGGCGGCGGCGGCGCGTCGCTGAATTCGGGCGCGGGGGGCGGCGCGGGGACCACGTCCGGTTCGGGCGCGGGCTCTGGTGCAGGGGCCGGTTCGGGAACCGGGGCGGGCTCCGGCGGGGTCGGCTCGGGCGCGGGGACGGGCTCGGGGGCGGGTTCCGGCTCGGGGACGGGCGCCGGTACGGGCGCAGGGTCCGGCGCGGGCTCCGGTTCCGGAGCGGGGGCCGGCTCCGGGGCAGGTTCGGGGGCAGGTTCGGGGGCAGGCGCGGGACGGCGCAGCGCCTCGAATTCCTCTTCCGACAGCACGGTGACATCGGCGACCTGCATCTCGGGCGGGTCCGCGCGGAAGATCCCGCCGAACAGCGCCCACAGGATCACGAGGCCGTGCAGCCCCGCCGATATGGTTGTCCCCCGGGACATGCGCCTCAGCCGCCGGACGCGTCGAGCGCGGGGCCGCCCACATCCGTCACGAGGCCGATGGAGCCGAACCCGCCCGCGTTCAGCGCCCCCATCACCTGGGCCACGACCTCGTAAGGCACCGAACCGTCGGCGCGCAGATAGACCCGGTCATCGGCGCGTTCGGCGGCGATGGCGCGCAGACGCGCCACCAGTTCGTCCCGCGGCACGTCGGTGTTCTGGATCGCCACCGTGCCGTCGGCAGAGATGGTCACCGTCAGCGGCTCTTCGGTTTCCTGCGGCAGCGCCTGCGCGGCGGTCTTGGGCAGCTCCACCGGCACGCCCACCGTCAGCAGCGGCGCGGCCACCATGAAGATGATCAGCAGCACCAGCATCACGTCCACAAAGGGCGTGACGTTGATTTCGGCCATGGGCTGGGTGCGGCGGCGCGCGCCGCGGCGGCGTCCGCCGCCCCCGCCCGGTTTCATCACACCGGCCCCCATCGCTCAGCCGTCCAGCTGGCGCGAAAGGATGGTCGAGAACTCGTCGGCGAAACTGTCATAGCCCGCGATGATGCGGTCGCTGTCCGACGAGAACTTGTTGTAGAAGATCACCGCCGGGATCGCCGCCAGAAGGCCCAGACCGGTGGCCAGCAGCGCCTCGGCGATGCCCGGGGCCACGACCACCAGCGAGGTGTTCTGCTGCTCGGCGATCTCGATAAAGGAGTGCATGATCCCGAACACCGTGCCGAAGAGCCCGATGAACGGCGCGGTGGAGCCGACGGTGGCCAGCACCGGCAGGCCGCGCTGTAGGCCCTCGGCCTCTTTCTGGATGGCGACGTCCATCGACCTGTCGATGCGCGACTGCGCGCCGGGGATGAGCCCGCCATCGTCGCGATGGCTGCGCCGCCATTCCGTCATCCCGGCGGCAAAGATCCGTTCGGCCCGGCCCTTGGGTTCGGGCCCCAGCTGGTCATAGAGTTCGTCCAGCGGCTCTCCGGACCAGAAGGCGCGGTCGAACCGGGCCGCCTCGCGCCGGGCGGCACGGTAGCTGACGGCCTTGTCAAAGATGATCCCCCAGGCCCAGACCGAGGCCACGATCA
Source organism: Alphaproteobacteria bacterium (assembly GCA_030425925.1). GTDB lineage: Bacteria > Pseudomonadota > Alphaproteobacteria > Rhodobacterales > Rhodobacteraceae > JAUHZO01. Next base: position 225,240 of record JAUHZO010000001.1, read on the forward strand.
GCATCAGCATCACGATCTTTACGGTCAGCGTGGCCCGCGCAAAAAGCCCCCACATGGAGAAATCGACCTCCTGTGCGAGCGCAAGTGTCTCTGCTTCCATCCGCCTGCTCTTTGTTGTTTTCGCCCGTCCCTGCGGGCGTTTCTGCGTGTTTGTCTACCTGATTTGCGCGGCAAAGGCCAACACAACCGCACGAAGACAGGCAAGCCGTCGCCGATGTCGTCTTGGCGGTTCGATCAGGGGGCCCGGTCGCCGCGCTGGTCGAGATAGGCCGCGCCCCAGCTGGCCATGTCGCGCAAGAGCGGCGTCAGGGTCTGGCCCAGCGGGGTCAGCGCGTAGTCCACCCGCGGTGGCACTTCGCGGTGGTCGTGCCGGGCGACAATGCCGTCGGCCACCAGTTCCTTGAGCTGGCGGATCAGCACGCGTTCCGAGATCCACGGCATGTCGCGCTTCAGTTCGCCATAGCGAAAGCTGCGGTCTGCCAACCGGAACAGGATGCCGGGCTTCCATTTGCCGCCGAACACGCGGCTGGCGGCCTCCATCGGGCAGGTGGGGGCGGTCATGATGCTCCTTGCTGACAAAATTGTCGGTACTTTACTTTTGGCAGGCATAGCACAGAGTGCGGGCCATCGAACAGCCGCAAAAGGATCCCCCATGCGCGTCCCCGCCCTTTTCGCCGCCGCGGCGCTTGCCCTGCTGCCCCAGTCCATCCCCGCCGAGGAGACCGTGCCCGTGACACCGTTTGAAATCGCCCTGCCCGATGCAATCCTGGACGACCTGAGCGCGCGGCTCGCCGCGACGCGACTGCCCGACGCGCTCCCCGGTGCCGGCTGGGAGTACGGCACCGATGCCGATGCGCTGGCCGACCTGATCGGCTACTGGAAGGACGGGTTCGACTGGCGCGCGCAAGAGGCGCGGCTGAACGGGTTCGACCATTTCAAGGCCGATATCGACGGGATGCAGATCCATTTCGTGCATGCGCCGTCGCCACGTGCGGACGCGATGCCGCTGATGCTGCTGCATGGCTGGCCGTCCTCTTTTGTGCAGATGCTCGACATCCTTCCGCTGCTGACAGAGCCCGCCGACGGCCCGGCGTTTCACGTCGTCGTGCCCTCGCTGCCCGGCTATGGCTTTTCCGACATCCCCACAGCACCCGGCATGAGCCCGGCGGCGATGGCCCCGCTGATGCACCGGCTGATGACCGAGGCGCTGGGCTATGACCGCTATGGCCTGCGCTCCAGCGATCTGGGCGCGGGCGTGGCGGCGGCGATGGCGCTGGCCTATCCCGAGGCGGTCATCGGCTCGCATACCGGCGGCACCAACCCCTATCTGCAACACCCGCTGCCCGAGGATCTGAGCGCCGAGGAACAGGCCTTTGTCCAGGCCGCGCAGGACTGGCAGTTCACGGAAATGGCCTATGCCTTTCTTCATGCGTCCAAGCCGCAGACGTTAGCCTTTGCGCTGAACGATTCACCGGCCGGGCTGGCCTCGTGGATGCTGGAGAAGTTCCACAGATGGGTGGATCACGACGGCGATCTCTATGCCGCGATCTCGCGCGATGCGCTGCTGACCAACCTGACGATCTACTGGGCCACGGGCACGATCCATTCCTCGATGCGGCTTTATTACGAGGCCGCGCGGGCGCAGGGCGGCTGGGGCGTGCCGCAGGTGCCGGTGGGCTACCTGATGCCGGCCAACGATTTCTTTCCCACCCCGCGCAGCTGGATCGAGCGGCAGGGCCCGGTGGCGCACTGGACCGAAACGGACAAGGGCGGGCATTTCATGGAATGGGAGCAGCCCGAAATCGTCGCCCAGGATCTGCGGACCTTCTTCGGGGCCATCGCGCGCTAGTGCACCTTGTGCCGCAACGCTTCGGGCAGGCGGGTGGGCTGGCCGGCGAGGGTGGTGCAGACCGCCGTGACCTCGGCGCGGAAGATCACCTCGCCCCGGCGCAGCACCTCCTGGCCCATCACCAGGCGCACGCCGGTCATGGAGCGGACCACCGTGCGCACCTCCAGCATGTCGTCAAAGCGGGCGGCGGCGAGATAGTCCGCCTCGATCCGGCGGACGACAAAGACGATGCCCTCGTCCCGCATGGCGTTCTGGTCGAGCCCCTGCTGGCGGACCCAGTCCGACCGCGCGCGCTCGATATATTTCAGGTAGTTGGCGTGATACACGATCCCCGCCATGTCGGTGTCTTCGTAGTAGACGCGGATCGGGTAGGCATGCATGCGGGCGCTCCTTGTTTCAAGGGCAGAGTAATGGAACAGTTGCGCCAAGCGCACCCCCGAAACGACCCCGGGCCGGTGCGGTCATCTGCAACAGGAGGACATCATGAACATCATCTGGCTTGGCCATGGCTCTTTCCGGCTGGAAATCGAGGATCAGGTGATCCTTGTCGACCCGTGGCTGAACGGCAATCCGATGCTGGCCGAGGATCAGCACGACGCCGCCACCCAGGGCGCGACGCAGATCCTTGTCACCCATGGCCATTTCGACCACACCGCCGATATCGCGGCGGTGTCGCAGAAGACGGGCGCGCCGGTGTCAGCCATGTACGAACTGGCGCAGATGCTGGTGGCGCGGGGCGCGGTGGAGGGCAACGCCTTCAACAAGGGCGGCACGATCCGGTTCGGAGACGTGGCGGTCAGCATGGTGCCGGCCTCGCATTCCTCGTCCATGGCGGTGGACGGTGTGCAGACCTATGCGGGCATGGAAATCGGCTATGTCCTGCAGGGCGGCGGACATTGCCTGTATCTGTCGGGCGATACCGGGATCATGGCCGACATGGACTGGATCGGGGATTTCTTCAAACCCGATATCGGCATCCTGTCGGCAGGCGGGCACTACACAATGAACATGGCGCAGGCGGCCTATGCGGCAAGGCGGTATTTCGATTTCAGGACCGTGATCCCCTGCCACTACCGCACCTTCCCGGCGCTGGAGCAATCGGCCGAGGTGCTGGCGGCCGGGTTGCCCGGCGTGCAGGTGATCGAGCCGCAGGTGATGCAGCCGATCACGCTGTAAGCGCGGCGCGTCAGGGCATCAGGATCTGCGCCCGGTCGAAGCGGGCGCTTTCCACCGACAGGTCGTCATAGGTGATCTCGACCGTCACGCTGGCCACCGAGCCCCGCGCAAAGCCGCGATAGGGCAGCCCGTCGCCGTCGCGTATGGCGTTGGGGGCGTTGGTGTCGAGATGGCAGTCGGGCAGCGGCCAGGGCTCCGGCGGGCCGTCATTGACCGCGATGCGGATCTGCGCCAGCCCGCAGCGCCACGACCACAGATGCGTGACATACAGCAGGTCCTGCCCGTTGAAATCGCGCACCGCGACCCAGTTGGCGCGGGTCGCCTGCAGGATCGGGCGCACCTCGACCGCGGTGGTGAACCGGCCCGAGGGCACCTGCGGCTCGGCCGCAAGTCCGGGCACCACCGCCGCCTCCTGCGGGGCCATGGGCGACGCGGCGGGGGCGGCGCTTTCGGTGTCCTGCGCCCCGCCCAGCGCCGCGGCAATCACGATCAGCACGATTTCGAACATCTTCCCTTTCCCCCTGCGCGAGATCGCCGCTTTCGAGGCGGCGCAAACCCGCCTATACTCGCGCAAAAGACCGATAACGGGCAGCCCCACAATGGCACGGACCGCGCAGGCAGGACAAACTGTCAATATCCTCATCATCGGCCAGGCGGGCCGGCTGCAATACGAGGCGGTGCTGTTCGCCGCCTCGCTGGCCGAGGCGCACACGGCCGGGCGGTTCCGGCTGTTCGTGGCCCATCCGCGGCCCGGGCCGCTCTGGCCGAACGATCCCTCGGTGCGCGATCCCGATCTGGTTGCGCTGCTGGAAGGTTTCGGCGCGACGCTGCTGCCGTTCGAAAGCCGGCATTTCGGCCATGCCTATCCCTATGGCAACAAGATCGAGGCGCTGGCCGCCCTGCCCGAGGGCGAGCCGTTTGTCTTTTTCGACACCGACACGCTGATCCTGGACGATCCGGCCCTTGTGCCGTTCGATTTCGACCGGCCCACCGCGTCGATGCGGCGCGAAGGCACCTGGCCGCAGCTGGAACTGTACGGGCCGGGCTATGCGGCAACCTGGAAATCGCTCTATGACATGTTCGGGCTGGATTTCGACAGCTCGCTCGATCTGTCCCAGCCCGACGAGTACTGGCAGCGCTATCTGTATTTCAACGCGGGCTTCTTCTTTTACCGCTGTCCGAAGGAATTCGGGAGCCGGTTTCTGCACTACGCGCTGGCGATCCGCGACACGCCGCCGCCGGAACTGGTCTGCCAGAGCCTTGATCCCTGGCTGGACCAGGTGGCCTTGCCGCTGGTGATCCACGCGCTGGGCGGTGGCCGCGACACCCTGCCCGGGGGGCTCTTGGACGGATCGGTCAGCTGCCACTACCGCACGCTGCCGCTGCTTTATGCGCGCGAGGCGGATGCGGTCGTGGCCTGTCTGGAGCGGCTGGCCGAGCCCAACCGCGTCAAGAAGGTGCTCAAGCAATATGACCCGTTCAAGCGGATGATCTACCAGAAGCGCGGGCACAAGGTGCGGGCGCTGTTCGACCGCGACGACCTGCCCCGGCGCGAGCAGGCCATCCGCAACACGCTCAAACGCGAAGGGTTCTGGATGCGGTGAGCGGGTCCGGGGGCGCTGCCCCCGTCGTCACATGCGTGACGACTCCCCCGGAGGTATTTGGAGAAAGATGAAAGAGCGCGGGGGGGCTGTTTGGGGACCCGAGTCGCTGTCTGATGTGGTAGGGTGCTGCTGTACCAGGCGGGGGGAAGGCGTGTTGGATCAGGCTGTGACCGTGCTGGCGGGGACGTCCAAGGGGTTGTTCCTGCTGCGATCGGATGGCGCGCGGCGCGACTGGCGGGTCGAGGGGCCGCTGTGTGACGGCTGGGCCATCAACCACGCCATCGGCGACGGGACGCGCGGCGCGCTCTGGGCGGCGGGCGGCGGGGCGTTCTTTGGTGCGGGGGTCTGGCGGTCGCTGGACAATGGCGCGACCTGGGACAGTGCGCTGCTGGCCGACGGGCAGATGGCGGAGTGGATCCGCAACGACCCGGACACGGCGGCGTTCTTTGGCAAGGCCCCGCAGCCGCCGGCGCCGTTCACCGGCGAGGTGGAGGCGCTGTGGTCGCTGGGCCGGGCGGCGGATGGCACGCTGTATGCCGGCGGCAAACCCGCGATGCTGTATGCCAGCCGGGATGACGGGGCAAGCTGGGCGCCGGTGACGGGGCTGAACGCCTATCCCGGGCGCGAAGGCTGGACCCCGGGCGCGGTGGGGCTGACGCTGCACAGCATCGTGCCCGCACCGGACCCGGAGCGGCTGTGGCTGGGGATCTCGGCGGCGGGGGTCTTTGCCACCGAGGATGGCGGCGCGACGTTCGAGCGGCGCAACCGGCTCTCCAATGCCGGGGCCTGCCAGCACGCGCACCACCCCGCCGCGCCCGGCGGCGGCGAGACCGGGCTGTGCGTGCACAACATGGTGCGTGCCGATGCCGGGGGCGATCTGCTGTACCAGCAGAACCATCACGGCGTGTTCCGGTCGCGCAATGGCGGGCGCAGCTGGGACGACATCACCGCGGGCCTGCCGTCGACCTTCGGCTTTCCCATCGCGGTGCATCCGGACAAGCCCGACACGCTCTGGACGCTGCCCCTGAACGGCGACATGGACGGCCGGTTCCCGCCCGGGGCGGCGGCGGCGGTGTGGCGGTCGCGCGATGGCGGCGACAGCTGGGAGGCCTGCCGCAGCGGGCTGCCGCAGACGGCGTGCTATTTCACCGTGCTGCGCCAGGCGATGGCGGTGGACCGGGCCGAGACGCCGGGGGTGTATTTCGGGACAAATTCGGGATCGGTCTTTGCCAGTCTCGACGAGGGCGACAGCTGGACCGAGATCGCCCGCCACCTGCCCACCGTTCTGAGTGTCGAGGTGATGGTCGCGGGCTGAGAGGACCGGGGCGGCGGGGCCGCCCCGGTGCGGATGTCCCGGCTCAGGCGTCCTTGGCCAGGAGCGTGTAGGACGAGATGATCTCGCCCGTGGCCTGGCCGCGCATGACCTTCTTGTCGTCGTTGCGCTTGCCCACGGCACCCACGGCCTTGCGGATCAGGCGGCCCAGCTGCTGGTTGAGCAGGCGCTGGCGGCGGCCGGAATGCTTGGAGCCTTCGGCGATGGCGGTATTGTAGAGGGTCATGAAACCCTTGTCCTTGGCCGCGGTCTGCATGACGGTCAGCACGAAGGCTTCGTCGAACTTGCCATCGGCGTCCAGCTTCTGCGCCAGGGTGACGACATGGTCGATCACCGCGCGCTTGGACTTGATGCGCTCGGCCAGTTCATCGCCGTCCGCGGCCTTTTCCAGCAGGTGGTTTTCCACCAGCTTCTGCAGGTAGTGTCCCAGTTCGTGGCCTTCGGCCTTGGCCAGCTGCACCATGCGGGCGCGCACCTGCGGTTCGAGGCTGAAGGCAACGATGCCTTCGCCGCCGCTGGATTTCTTCTTGGATTTCGGGGTCGCCTTTGCGGCGGTTTGCGTGTCTGCCATTGTCTGGCCTCCTTGACTGCTGCGGGGCCAGGATACGCCGGATTCGCCCTGCGCTCAACATACTTTGAAAGTATGTTGGTAAAATCCTGCCGATCCCCGCCGGGACATCCGTTCCGCCCGCCGGGGCAAATCCGGGAAAGCGGTCCTTGTGCGCCCGGAGGCGTTGTGGGCCTGCGGGGCTTGGCCTATCACTGCCACAGCAACAAGGGAGACAGCCATGACCGACGGTCCCACCTACGGGTTCGACACGCTGCAGATCCATGCCGGCGCCCGCCCGGATCCGGCCACCGGCGCGCGCCAGACGCCGATCTACCAGACCACCGCCTACGTGTTCCGCGATGCCGAACACGCCGCGGCGCTCTTCAACCTGCAGGAGGTGGGTTACATCTATTCGCGCCTCACCAACCCCACCGTGGCGGTGCTGCAGGAGCGGATGGCGGTGCTGGAAGGCGGCGTGGGCGCGGTCTGCTGTTCCTCGGGACATGCGGCGCAGATCATGGCGCTGTTCCCGCTGATGGGACCGGGGCGCAACGTGGTGGTGTCGACGCGGCTTTACGGCGGCACCGTCACGCAGTTCAGCCAGACCATCAAGCGGTTCGGCTGGAACGCGACCTTTGTGGATTTCGACGATCTCGACGCCGTCAAGGCGGCCATCGACGACGACACCCGCGCGGTGTTCTGCGAATCCATCGCCAATCCGGGCGGCTACATCACCGACCTTCCGGCCATCGCCGGAATCGCCGACGCGGCGGGCCTGCCTCTGATCGTCGACAACACCTCGGCCACGCCGTATCTGTGCCGCCCGATCGAGCATGGCGCGACGCTGGTGGTGCATTCGCTGACCAAGTACCTGACCGGCAACGGCACCGTGACCGGCGGCGTGGTCGTGGACAGCGGCACGTTCGACTGGTCGGCCTCGGACAAGTTCCCGTCGCTCAGCGCGCCGGAGCCCGCCTATCACGGGCTGAAATTCCACGAGACGTTCGGCCCGCTGGCCTTCACCTTCCATGGCATCGCCGTGGGCCTGCGCGATCTGGGCATGACGCTGAACCCGCAGGCCGCGCATTACACGCTGATGGGGATCGAGACGCTGTCGCTGCGCATGCAGCGCCATGTCGAGAACGCCGAGAAGATCGCCACCTGGCTCGAAGGCCATGACGCGGTCGAGGCGGTGACCTATGCCGGCCTGCCCTCCTCGCCTTACAACGGCCGCTTGGCCACCGTGTGCCCCAAGGGCGCGGGGGCGCTGTTCACCGTGGCGCTGAAGGGCGGGTACGAGGCGTGCATCCGGTTCGTCGACGCGCTGGAAATCTTCAGCCACGTCGCGAACCTGGGTGACACGCGCAGCCTGGTGATCCATTCGGCTTCGACCACGCACCGCCAGTTGACGCCGGAACAGCAGACCGCCGCCGGGGCCGCGCCGAACGTGGTGCGGATTTCCATCGGGATCGAGGATGCCGACGACCTGATCGCGGATCTGGATCAGGCGCTGAAGAAGGCCGGGGGCTGACCGGACGGGGTGGGCCCCGGCCCGCCCTGCTTTCCTCTCGGGGCGTTCAGGGCGCGGCGATCTCGAAGACCATCGTGACATCGGCGCGCAGTTCGGTCTCGCCCGCGGCGACGGGCACCGGGGCGGCCGCTTCGGTGCGGAACATCGCCGTGGGCATGGGGCCGCCGCCGCCCCCCGCCTCCGAGATCGACAACACGCGGCCCAGCGCAACGCCCGCCGCCGCGGCATAGAGCGCAGCCTTGTCGCGGGCGTCCTGCACCGCGGCCTCGCGCGCGCGGTCGAGCAGCGGACCGGGCTCCTGCAGGCCGAAGCTCAGGCCCGAGAATTCGTTTGCGCCGTCCTCCAGCACCGCCTGCAGCACCTCGCCCAGCCGGTCGAGATTGCGCACCCGCACCGTCAGCGCGTTGCGCGCGCGGTAGCCGGTGACCTTGCGTTTGCCCGGGCTGTTTTCCCAGTTTTCCTGCAGCGACAGGCCCGAGGTCTGGATGTCGCGCGCGTCAAGGCCCAGCGCGCGCAGCCGGTCCAGGATCGCAGCCATCGCTGCCGAGCTGGCATCGACCGCCTCTACCGGCACGTCCGCAAAGGACTCCACCCCCAGCGTGATCGTGGCCATGTCCGGAGCAGCGGCCACGCGACCTTCGCCGGTGACCGTGAGCGTCGGTAAGGTTTCCGAAAGGACCGGTGTGGTAAACAGGACGCTAAGCAAGATCGCGAGCAGGCGCATGATGAGGCTACGTGGTTTTTGCCCCACACTTGTTGCGTCCGGGCCGGGGCCGGGCAAGGGGCTGTGCCGCGGATTCTTTCCTTCGGCGGAAGGTTGCTATATCATCTGCCAACGCTCGAAACAGACTCCCCGAACCAAGGCAGGACTGGTAGAGACCGCCACATGGTACCGAATTTTGCGCTTTCCCTCTCTTTCGAAGGCATCGCCCTGTTGCGCCGGATGGATGACGGCTGGGCCCGGATCGCCGACGCTGCGCTGGACAGCGCCGATCTTGACGCCGAAATGCATCGTCTCAGGGCCGAGGCCCAGGCGCTGGATCCCGACGGGGCCGACGTTGCGCTGGTCATCCCGAACGAACAGATCCGCTATATCGACCTGCCCGATCTGGGCGGCGATGCGGCGATGCGGGAAACCGCGATCCTCGCTGCGCTGGATGGCGCGACGCCCTATGCCGTCAGCGACCTGGGCCACGATCATTCGCTGGCCGGCGGACGGCTGAAGATCGCCGCGGTGGCGCGCGAGACCCTGCAAGAGGCCGAGGCCTTTGCCACCCAGCACGGCTTTGCCCCGGTCAGCTTCCTTGCCAACCCGCCCGATGGCGCGTTTGACGGCGCGGTGTTCTTTGGCGCGGCGGCGTCCTGGAAGGGGGCGGCCCCGTCACGCCCCGCCGAAGCGCTGCGCATCGTGCCCGCGGACGCCGCCGCACGGCAACCGCTGGCAGCCCCCGAACCAGCCGCGGATGTCGCGGCAGAGCCTGACGCCGGCGATCCCGTCATCGCTGCCGACGCAGAGCAGGACGCGCGGGACGTCCCCGCGGCCGAGGCGAAGATCCCCCCGGCTCCGCCCGAAGTGGCCGGGACCGCCGCCGAGGAACCGGGCCCCGCCACACGGGCACGTCTGACCGCGCTTGCTCTTGCGGCCATCGACCCGGACGAGGAGCCCGATGAGATTGCGGACAAGGCCCCGGACCAGAGCGGTGACGCGGACGCGACCGTCGACACCGCGCCCACGCCGTCCTTTTCCACCATCCGTGCCCGGCGCGACGGCGACGCAGGCATCCCCAAGGCACCCTCGGTCCTGTTGACCGCTCCCACAGCCGTGCCGGGCAAGCCCCGCTTTACCCCGGTGCCCGGCGACAGCGGTGCCCTGAAATCCGCCGGCATCACCTCCGACCGGCTGGATGCCGACGGCACCGACACAGAAAGCGCCGGGCTGGGGGCCGCCGCCGCGCAGGCGGCGCGCAGCTTCTTCAGCCGCCGCAAACCGGCCGAGGCCGAAGGTGTCGCCGACAGTGCCGAAACAAGCCCTGCGGGCGAAAAGCCGGGCGCGCCGCCGCTGGGACGCGCCACCAAGCCTCGCGGCAAGCCGCCCGCCGTGCCGCCGCTGAAACGCGACCCGGCCCCGGCGAAAGCCGCACCGCGCCTGGCCGCCATTGCGGCGCGGACGGCCGACACCTCGAACGACGCCGACACCGGGCGCGAAGCGTTCAACCCGCTGGCGGGCCTTACGGCGCTGCGCGGCACCGCCCGGCCCGAACCGGCGCTGGCCGGTGCCGGTGGCGCGGCGGTGCTGTCCCCGCAGGACGAACGCGAGCGGATGACCATTTTCGGCGCGCGCGAACGCGAACGCAGCGGCGCGCGCCCGCGCATGCTGGGTCTGGCGCTGACGGCGGTGCTCTTGCTGTTCCTGGCCGGCGTGGCGGCCTGGGCCTCGGTCTTTCTGGATGACGGCCTGGCGCGGTTCTTCAGGTCCGAGCCCGAAAACCGCGCCATCGCCGCCCTGCCCGAGGTTGTCGCCGCCCCCGCCGAGCCCGATCTTGCGGTGCGCGCCGCCGTAGCACCCACGCCGCAGGCGGTGGCGCTGGCCCCGGTCCCGCCGCTGGTGCAGCGCAGCACCGAAGGTGCCGGCAGCGGCGAAGATGTGGTGCTGGCCGCGCTCGACACCACACCCGATGCCTCCGACGCGCGCCCGGTGCTCAGCGCCCCCATCGCGCCACGCGCGCTGAGCCCCGAAGAGGCCATCGCCACCTATGCCGCCACCGGCTACTGGCTGCGCGCACCGGACGCGCCGCATCTGCCGCCGGTGCAGGGGGTGGAGGATGTCTATGTCGCCTCCATCGACCCGGCGGTAGAGCCGCTGGATGCGGTGGCCCTGCCCGCGTTGAACAGCGTTGCACCGGACGCGGCGATGGAAGAGCCGGGCCTGCCACCGCCGGCGGGGCTGCGGTTTGACTTTGACGCGCGCGATCTGGTGCGCGCCACGCCCGAAGGCGCGCTGAACCCCGACGGGCTGCGGATCTATACCGGTCGGCCTCCGGCGGTCCCGCCGCTGCGTGGCGCCGCGCCAGACCTGGACACGCCCGCGGTGCCGGATGCCGCGCTGGCCGCCCTGCGCCCGGCAGCCCGGCCGGACGATCTGGTGGAACAGAAGGAACGCGCCGACCTGGGCGGTTTCTCGCGCGAGGAACTCTCCGGGCTGCGGCCGGTGCTGCGCCCCCGCACCGCGCAGGACGACGCCCGCGAGGAAGAGCCGGACGAACCCGCGACCGCACAAGCGGTGCGCCGGTCGCTTGTGCCGGTCAACCGCCCGCGCGACATGGCCAGCATCGTGCGCCGGACCGAGCGGCTGCAGGAGCGGCAAGAGGCACGGGAAGAGGAAGACGCAGGCGGAGAGGATGCGCCCACCCGCACGGCAGCGGTGGCCCAGCGCACCGTGCGGCCTTCGGGTCCGACCGGCACCTCGGTGGCCAAGCAGGCCACGGTGCGCAATGCCATCAACCTGAACCGGATCAGCCTGATCGGCGTCTACGGCACGCCGCAGAACCGGCGTGCCCTGGTGCGTATGGCCAATGGCGACTACAAGAAGGTCAAGGTGGGCGACCGCATCGATGGCGGCCGCGTGCGGGCCATCGGGGACAGCGATCTGAGCTACGCCAAGGGCGGACGGTCGGTGACGCTGACGATGCCGCGTAGCTGAGCGTGGTGCGCCTTGAAGGCGCGCGGGCCGGGAGACCGGGGTGACACGTCGCGCATCGCTGAGGCCGGGGGCCGGAAGCTTTGAAAGCTTCCGGGCCGATTTCTTTGAAAGAAATCGGCGCGCCCCTTGGCCTTCGTGCAGCCCGGACGGCGGGTGACGCGCTTGTGAATTTCGGTGGAAACAGGAGGGGCCCCCGGCACGTCGACGGAGTGGCTGCGGATCCTTGCTGCGCAAGGACCGCCTTGCCACCGGCAGCAATCCCCTGCGGGATTGCTGCCTAAAACGGTACGTCGTCTGCGGCGACGACGAAGCGGGCGACGACCTTCTTGGCCCCCGCCTTCTCGAAGGCCACGTCCAGCTTGTCACCCTCGATCCCCTGGATCGCGCCATAGCCGAATTTCTGGTGGAACACGCGCTCGCCCACGGTGAAGGCGCTGACCGCATCGAGATCGATCACTTGCGTCCGGCTTTCGCGCGGCTGACCCATGCCGCGTTCCCCGGCGCGGGCCTGCATGCGTTTCCAGCCCGGCGAATTGTAGACATCCGCGCGGCTCGCCTTTTCCTGCAGGTCGCTCTGCGCCGCCGTCATGATCGCGGGCGAGGCCGCGGCGGCCATGCCCGCCGCGCCGTATCCGCCACCGTAAAGCCCGGGTGGCGTCAGAACGTCCACGTGTTCGTCGGGCAGTTCATCGACAAAGCGCGAGGGCATCTGCGACTGCCACTGCCCGAACACCCGCCGGTTGCCCGCAAACGAAATGGTGCAGACCTCTTCGGCGCGGGTGATGCCGACATAGGCGAGCCGCCGCTCCTCTTCGAGGCCCTTCACACCGCTTTCATCCATCGAGCGCTGGGACGGGAACAGCCCGTCCTCCCAGCCGGGCAGGAACACCACCGGGAATTCCAGCCCCTTGGCCGCGTGCAGCGTCATGATCGAGACCTTGGCCCCGGCCGCGTCGGACTCGTTGTCCATCACGAGGCTGACATGCTCCAGGAACCCTTGCAGGTTCTCGAAGCCTTCCAGCGCCTTGACCAGTTCCTTGAGGTTCTCCAGACGGCCCGGCGCTTCGGGCGTCTTGTCGTTCTGCCACATCTCGGTATAGCCGGATTCGTCCAGCACGATCTGCGCCAGTTCCACATGGCTGATCTCGGGCGCGGCCTGCAGGGGGCGCGCCTCGTCATCCACCACGGCGTCAGTGTCCAACGGGGCCACGGGCTGCACCATCCGACCCCAGCGCGCCAGATCGGTGATCAGGCGGGCCAGTTCCTTCGCGCCCTTGCCCTTGATCGCACCCTGTTCCACCGCCAGGGCCGCGCCGTCCACAAGCGACACGCCGTTTTCTCGCGCGATCCGCTGGATCGTCTGCTGCGCCTTGTCGCCAAGGCCGCGCTTGGGCGTGTTCACCACCCGCTCAAAAGCCAGATCATCCGCGGGCGAAACGACCAGCCGGAAATAGGCCATGGCGTCGCGGATCTCCATCCGTTCGTAGAACCGGGGCCCGCCGATCACACGATAGGGCAGACCGATGGTCAGGAACCTGTCCTCGAACGCGCGCATCTGGTGCGAGGCGCGCACGAGGATCGCCATGTCATCCAGCGAAAACGGTCGCATCCCGCGGGTGCCGCCCTGCATCGCCTCGATCTCTTCGCCGATCCAGCGCGCCTCTTCCTCGCCGTCCCAATGGCCGATCAGGCGGACCTTTTCGCCCTCCTCGGCCTCGGTCCACAATTCCTTGCCCAGGCGCGAGGCATTGCCCCGGATCACGCCCGACGCGGCCTTGAGGATATGCGGGGTGGAGCGGTAGTTCTGTTCCAGCCGCACCACATGCGCGCCGGGGAAATCCTTTTCGAACCGCAGGATATTGCCCACCTCGGCCCCGCGCCAGCCATAGATCGACTGGTCATCGTCGCCCACGCAGCAGATGTTGCGATGCGCCTGCGCCAGAAGCCGCAGCCACATGTACTGGGCCACGTTGGTGTCCTGGTATTCGTCCACGAGGATGTAGCGGAACCAGCGCTGATACTGCGCCAGCACGTCCTCGTGGGTCTGGAAGATCGTGACCATGTGCAACAGCAGGTCGCCGAAATCGACGGCGTTCAGCACGCGCAAGCGGACCTGGTACTGGGCATAAAGCTCTGCCCCGCGGTGGTTGTAGGCCCCGGCATCGGCGGCAGGGATCTTGTCGGGCGTGATCGCGCGGTTCTTCCAGCCGTCGATGATCGACGACAACAGACGCGCGGGCCAGCGCTTGTCGTCGATCCCGGCCGCAGCGATCAGCTGTTTGAGCAGGCGCAGCTGGTCGTCGGTGTCGAGGATGGTGAAGTTGGACTTCAGCCCCACCAGTTCGGCATGGCGGCGCAGGAGCTTGACGCAGATCGAATGGAAGGTGCCCAGCCAGGGCATGCCCTCGACCGTCTGGCCCAGCATGCCCGAGATGCGCGATTTCATCTCGCGCGCGGCCTTGTTGGTGAAGGTCACCGCCAGCACTTCGTTCGGACGCGCGCGCCCGGTGTTCAGCAGATGCACCACCCGCGCCGTCAGCGCGCGCGTCTTGCCGGTGCCGGCCCCTGCCAGCATCAGCACGGGGCCATCCATCACCTCCACCGCCTCGCGCTGCGCCGCGTTCAGACCGTCGAGATACGGCGCGGGCCGCGCGGCCATGGCGCGCGACGACAGCGACGCGCCTTCGAAGGCATCCATGTCATCGAAACTGCTCATGGCCGGATGATAGCGCCGCGCGGGGCAGAGATAAAGAGACGTTCGGCAATTGTTCCGGCATATGCCGCACTTTGCGACGCAGTCCCGGACCTGATCCGGGACCTCCCCTTGCCCGGACGTGGAGGTCCCGGGGCAGGCCCGGGACGGCGGCGCGCCTAGCGTTTGCGGCGCGCGCCGGGGGTGCGGCTGTGAAACTCCGGCGGGCGTTTGGCGACCCAGGCCAGGAACTTCGCCATTTCGGGATGCGCGCGCAGGGCCTCTACCGTGTTCAGCTCTCGCGCCAGTTGCCCTTCGGTGAACCGCGCGTGGATGGCGCTGTGACAGACCTGGTGCAACAGCACCACCGGCCCGCCCTTGCCGCCCTTCAGCTTCGGGATCAGGTGATGCAGGCTTTGCCGCACATGCGCCGGAATGGGCCGGTCGCAAAGCGGACAGATCGGATCGGTCATGGTCCCCCCTTGCCGTCCCGCCGGTCCCGGGGCAAGAGGAGAGCGCCAACAGGACAGACGTCAAGGATCCGCCCATGTTCGGGGACCTCGCCAACCAGCCCGAGATCATCCAGCGCAGCATCGGCTACGCCGTGCAGGGCTGGGACATCGCCAAGGGCTGGCTGCTGTCGGCCGCCGCCTGGTCGCAATTCGGGCTGCTGGCGCTGTCCTTTCTTGCGGCGTGGTACCTGACCAAGAAGATGCGCCCGCATCTGGAGCGCTGGCTGACCCCCGAAGAGGGCCGCGCCTCGATCCTCGCCACGCTGCGCCGCTTCGTGCTGGTCTTCGTGCCGCTGCTCTTGCCGCTGCTGGCCTGGATCTTCACCGGGATCGGCGAAGGGCTGACCCGCGCGCTGTTCGGCTCGGGCGCGGTGATCGCGTTCGGCAAGCGTGTCTTCCTGCTCATCGCGGCCCGCATTCTGGTGCAGGAGATCATCACCGAGCCGTTCCTCAAGCTCTTGGGCAAGTACATCCTGCTGCCCATCATGGCGCTTTACGCGCTGGGGATCCTCGACGACAGCATCGCGCGGCTGAACGAGATGACGGTGAGCCTGGGCAACATCACCTTCTCGGTGATGGCGATCATCCGCGGCGTGATCTCAGGCTCCATCCTGTTCTGGCTGGGGCGCTGGTCGAACGACCAGACCGGCAGCTACATCCAGCGCCAGGAAGAGATGCGCCCCGCCACCCGCGAGCTGGCGCAGAAAGGTGCGGAGTTCGCCATCTTCGGCGTGGCCTTCCTGCTCTTGATGAACATCATGGGCATCCCGCTGACCTCGTTGGCCGTGCTGGGCGGGGCCATCGGTGTCGGCCTGGGTCTGGGCCTGCAGAAGATCGCGTCGAACTACATCTCGGGCATCATCCTGCTGCTGGAAGGGCAGGCGACGGTGGGCGACTACGTGGCGCTCGACAATGGCGAGGAAGGCACGATCGTCAAGACCACCGCCCGCGCGATGATCCTCGAAACCTTCGACGGCAGGTGGATCGTTGTTCCGAACGAGGATTTCATCACCACGCGGGTGGTCAACTACTCTGACCAGGGCAGCGCAAACCGTTACGAGGTGGGCTTCCGCGTGCGCTTTGACACCGATCTGGACAAGCTGCCCGGCATCGTCGAGGCGGCGGTGGCAAGCCACCCGGCGGTGCTGGACAAACCCATGCCGCCCGATTGCGAATTCCGGGATTTCGCCGAAACGGGGTTCGATTTCGCGGTGGAGTTCTGGGTGAACGGGATCGACGACGGCAAGAACAAGTTCACCTCGGACGTGCGTTTCCTGATCTGGAAGGCGCTGAAGGAAAACGGGATCGAGGTGCCGTTCCCGCCCCGCATGCTGATCCTGCGTCCCGAAGACTTGGCATGACCCGCGCGCTGGTGATCGGCGGCGGCCCTGCCGGGCTGATGGCGGCCGAGGCATTGCTGACGGCAGGCGCATCGGTCACCCTGGCCGAGGCCAAGCCGTCGGTGGGGCGCAAGTTCCTGATGGCAGGCAAGTCGGGGCTGAACCTGACCAAGGTGGAGCCCCTGGCGCAGGTCCATGCTGCCTATGCCTGCCCGCGCCTTGCGCCGATGATCGACGCCCTGCCCCCGGACGCGGTGCGCGCCTGGGCCGAGGGCCTGGGGCAAGAGGTGTTTGTCGGCTCGACGGGGCGGCTTTTTCCCAAGGCCATGAAGGCCTCGCCGCTCTTGCGCGCCTGGCTGGCACGGCTGGAGGGCATGGGACTGCAGCGGCGGGTGCGATGGCGCTGGACGGGGAGTGCCGACGGCGTGGTGCGCTTTGACACGCCGGACGGTCCGCAAGAGCTGCGCCCCGATGTCACCGTTCTGGCCCTGGGCGGGGCCAGCTGGGCGCGGCTGGGATCGGACGGGGCCTGGGCACCGTTGCTGTCGGCCCTGGGCGTGGAAACGCGGCCCTTTCAGCCCTCGAATGCCGGGCTGGTGGTGCGCTGGTCGGCGCATATGCAGCCGCATTTCGGCCAGCCGCTCAAGAACGTGGCCTTTCGCGCGGGCGATCTGACCTCGCGCGGGGAGGCGGTGATCTCGGCCCTCGGGCTGGAGGGCGGCGGGATTTATGCGCTGACGCCGGCGCTGCGCGCGGGCGCGGCGCTGCAGGTGGACCTGACGCCGGACCTGTCGCTTGAAACCGTGGCAGAGCGGCTGTCGCGGCCCCGCGGCAAGGCGAGCTTGTCGAACGTCTTGCGCAAGGCGCTGCGTCTGGCGCCGCAGGCGCAGGCGCTGCTGATGGAATGCGCCCGCCCCCTGCCGCAGGACCCGAAGGCATTGGCGGCAAGGGTCAAGGCCCTGCCTGTCCCGCATGACGGCCCGCGCCCGCTGGACGAGGCCATCTCGACCGCGGGCGGCGTGGCGTGGGAGGCTCTGGACAAGGGCCTGATGCTGACCGCCCTGCCCGGCGTGTTCTGCGCGGGCGAGATGATCGACTGGGAGGCCCCCACGGGCGGCTACCTGATCACCGCCTGCCTGGCCACCGGGCTCTGGGCCGGGCGGCATGCGGCGGGCTTTGCCGCGGGTCTGTCGCGCTGATCCCTCCGCCCCGCGCGCCGCAGTCCCGGCCTTGCGCCGGGACCTCTCCCGTTGGGCGGCGCGACGGGTCGGGACAGGGTGCCGGACCGGGCAAGGCGCACGCCGCCGCCGCCTCGGCTGCCGATCCCGGGAGGTCCCGGCACAAGGCCGGGACTGCGGCGCGCCTTCGGGCAGGCCGTCGGGTCAAGGGCCCTGTCAGTCCCAGCGGTAGGACACCCGGTCCGCCCCGGCCACCGGACGGCTGTCGATGCGCAGCCGGTCGGGGTCGACCCCGCGCAGGACGAACGCGTCGCGCAGGGCTTCGGCCCGGCGGCGCGCAAGCTGGCGGTTCAGCGCAGGCAGCGGGGACGCGCCGACCTCGACGTCGATGGTCAGCACCCGTGCCGGCAGGCGCTGGCAGGTACGGGCCACGCCGGCCAGCGCCGCCAGCGGCCAGGCGGCGGTCAGGTCGGGTGTGAACTGCCCGGGGGCAAAGGGCACTGGCCGGGCCATGGCCATCGCTTCGGCGCAGGGCTGCGGCTCCGGCACGATGGCGGTTTCGGGAAACCAGAAGCCGTCGCGAAACACCTGCGGGACGCGCAGGATGGCGTGGAACCGGCGGGTGCCCTCCAGCGCGGGGGCCGCGGCGCGCAGCGCCAGCGTGACCTCGCCCATCTGCGGGGCCAGCCGGTCGGCAATGGCGTCCACATCGCTGCCCTGCGTCAGCGCGATCTCCAGCCGTGTGCCGCCGTTGCGATGGTCCAGCACCAGCGAGTCCATATCCCGCAGGAACGGCTCCAGCGCGTGGAGCGCGCGCAGGACCGGTGCGCCATTCCCCTCGGGCGACACCGGCGGACGGCCGCGCAGCGCGTCCAGGTGCAGGGCCTCGGCCAGCGCCGGCATCGACAGCCCCGCGGGCAACTTGCCCAGAACCGAGCCCCCCTTGGCCGGATCGTAGCGCAGGGTGAAATGCGCCGGCGCGCCGTCGTCGGCGAGGTCGATCTTGAGCTCGGCCCCCGGGCCCGCGCGCCGCACCGCCATGCGCCGCGCCACCGGATCCACCGCGCGGCCCACCAGTTTCAGCTGCGCGCCGTCCCATTCCAGCACGCCGCTTTGCAGGCCCTTGAGGGCGCGCAGCCCCGGCCAGATGCCCTCGTCCCAGTCGTCGAGATCCGGGTAGGGCCCGCGCACCAGCCTGACGGCGTCCGGTGGCTGGCCAAACCGGGCCTCCACGTCGTCCAGCGGAAAATCCCGCGGCACGCGGCCCGACAGCACCAGCGCCGCGCCGTCCCACCTGGCCGTGAAAGACAGGTCCGGCCCGTCATCGGCGGGGATCAGCGCCAGGCGCAGGGTCATCTCGTCCGGCAGGAGGTCGCGCAAGGCCTGCGCCTCTGCCATGATATCGGGCGACACGGGCCCGCCCGACAGCGTCAGCATGTCCGGCGACACCGCCAGCGTCCCCGCCTCGATCGTGGCCATCAGCGGCAGGGTGGCCGTCACGGCCCCGGCAAAGCCCGGCGCGTCCAGCGGAAGCGGCGCCTGCGTCAGGTCTCGTTCCTGCGCAACACCCAGCACGTCGAAAGCGGCCAGATCGAAGTCCGGCGGCAGCTTGCCCGACAGTCGCTGGCCCATCAGCGGATCGCGCTCGACCAGCAGGCTGTAGGGCAGGCCGTCATCCAGCGCGGTCACCTCCAGCGTGACCGTGTAGTCTTCGGGCAGGCCGGTCAGAGCGGCCTCGATCTGCTGCACGGTGCGCGGCAAATGCGCCTGCCCCCGCAACAGAACCTGCCGGTCCTCGATGCGCATCTCACCCTGCAGCAGCAGGGCCAGTTGTTCCGCCACGCGCTCTGCCACCCCGTCCCAGGCCCGGTCCGGCGTGCCCGTGGCAAGCGGCAGGCCCGGATCGGCCCCGAACAGCGCCCGCAGCCGCGCCGCCATGGCCTCTGTCGGCAGGTGACCGGCAAAGCGGACCGCGTCGTCGCTGGTGATCTCCAGCACAAAGGGCGACACGTCGGGCATCAGCACCAGCGCGTCCACAACCTCCTCCACCCCGTCCAATGCGGCCAGCCGTGACAGGAGCGCCGCGCGCTCGGCTTCGGTTTCCACCCGGCCCCGCGCCGTCACCACCCGGCCCTTGACCGAGACCGCGACGGGATGACGCGCCTGGTAGACCGCACCTTCGGCCGCGGCCTGGATGCCCGCCGCCACCAGCGCGTTTTCATCCGGCACGCGGAACACGCCCAGCCCCACAACCGCGGCCAGGATGGCAAGGATGGCGAAAAAATCGCGCATGTCGCGCCTCAGATGGCCGCCTTGCGGCTTTCGTCGAGATAGATCTCGCGCAGCCGCAGCGCGCGCGGCCCCGGCGTGCCATCCCCCAGCGCGACGCCGTCGATCTCAACCACCGGCATCACGAAGGCCGAAGCCGAGGTGATGAACGCCTCATCCGCCTCCTGCGCCTCGGCGATGGTGAAGTTGCGCTCTTCGACCTCCATCTGGGCCTCTTCGGCATAGCGCAGCACGGCGGCGCGGGTGATCCCGTGCAGGATGTCATGCGACCGCGCGCGGGTCACGATCCTGTTGCCCTTGATGAAATAGGCGTTGTTCGAGGTGCCCTCGGTCACATAGCCGTCCATCACCATCCAGGCATCGTCGGCCCCGGCCTTTTTCGCCATCATCTTGCCCATGGAGGGATAAAGCAGCTGCACCGTCTTGATGTCGCGCCGGTGCCAGCGCAGGTCGTCGACCGAGATCACCTTGATCCCTTTGCGCGCCAGCGGGCTGTCGGCCAGGCCGGGCTTGTTCTGGGTAAACAGCACGATGGTCGGCGGCGTGGTTTCGGGATCGGGGAAGATGAAATCGCGATCGTCCGGCGCGCCGCGGGTGATCTGCAGATAGACCAGCCCGTCCTCGATCCCGTTCACCCGCACCAGTTCGCGGTGGATCTCCAGCAACTGGTCCTTGGTGACGGGGCTGCGCATGTCGAGCTCGGTCAGGGACCGCTCCAGCCGCACCGCGTGCCCGTCAAAGTCGATCAGCTTGCCGCCCAGCACGCTGGTCACCTCGTAGACCCCGTCGGCCATCAGGAAGGCCCGGTCGAAGATCGAGACCTTGGCTTCGGTCTCGGGCAGGTAGTCGCCGTTCAGATAGACGGTGCGCATGGGGGCCTCCTTGGTCGCTGGCCCCATCTGTTCCGGCATTCCGCGGGCCGGGTCAAGCCCGGCCACCGCTCACCCCGCCGGCTTGAGGTGCAGCGCGGCATATTGCAGGAGGATGACGGTTTTGGCATCGCGGATCCGCCCGTCGGCGATCATCGCCAGCGCCCTGTCCAGGGGCAGATCGAGGATCTCGATCTCTTCACCTTCCTCGGCCAGACCGCCGAACCGCGCCTGCGCCGCCTCGGCACCATAGCGCGCGGCAAAGAAGTGCAGCTTCTCGGTGACCAATCCGGGCGACATGCAAAGCGCGAACAGAAAGTCCGGGTCCGTCAGCGACAGGCCCAGTTCCTCCTGAGCCTCCGCGCGGATGCGTGCCTCGGGCGCGGCATCGTCCAGCAGCCCCGCCCTCCGCCTGGATCAGGAAGGGATCGGCATCGCCGCGCGACGCCGCGGGCCAGCGGAACTGACGTCCCAGCAGCACATGCCGCCGGTCGGGGTCACAGGGCAGGATCACCGCCCCGTCGCCCCGGTCATAGGTCTCGCGCCATTGCTCCGACACCTGCCCGTCCGCCAGCGTCAGGCGCAGCCGCGTGGCTTTCAGGATCGCCCAGTTGTCCGACAGAAGGCGCGTCTCCAGCACCTTCCAGCCCGCGTTCAGCCCCATAGGGCCGCCTCCGGCGGATGCACGCCCGCGTCGTCATACCGCAAGGGCCGGTCACGGTCTTCCGCCAGCAGCAGCGGTCCGTCCAGGTCGGTCACCTCGGCCCCCTGCGCCACCAGCACCGCCGGGGCCATGGCCAGCGACGATCCCACCATGCACCCCACCATCACGCCAAACCCCGCGCCCCGCGCCGCGTCCCGCAGCGCCAGCGCCTCGGTCAGCCCGCCGGTCTTGTCCAGCTTGATGTTGACCATGTCATACTTGCCCGCAAGCCCCGGCAGCGAGGCCCGGTCATGGCAACTCTCGTCGGCACAGACCGGGACCGGACGGGCCAGCCCCAGAAGCGCGTCGTCGGCTTCCGACGGCAGCGGCTGCTCCACCAGTGCCACGCCCAGGCGCAGCAGATGCGGTGCCAGATCGGCATAGACCTCCGCCGACCAGCCTTCATTGGCATCCACGATGATCCGCGCCCCGGGCGCGCCGCGCCGCACCGCTTCCAGCCGGGGCATGTCGTCGGGCGTGCCGAGCTTGATCTTCAGAAGCGGACGATGCGCCTGCCGCCGCGCCGCCGCCTCCATCCGCTCCGGCGCATCGAGCGACAGGGTAAAGGCGGTGATCTCCGGCCCCGGCGCCGGCAGCCCGGCAAGCTCCCAGACCCGGACACCGGCAACCTTCGCCGCCCGGTCCCACAGCGCACAATCCACCGCATTGCGCGCCGCGCCCGCGGGCAGCGCCGCCTGCAACCCCGCCCGCGTGATCCCCGCAGGCAGGCCTTCGATCTGCGCCGTCACGCTCTCCGGCGTCTCGCCATACCGCGCATAGGGCACGCATTCGCCCCAGCCCGTCACGCCGTCGCGCTCCACCCGCACCGTCAGCACCTGCGCCTCGGTGCGCGACCCGCGCGAGATCGTGAACGCCTCGGCCAGCCGGAACACGTCCCGTGTCACCTCGATCATGCGCACCCCCTGCACCTTCTTCTTGGTCCAAATACCCGCCAGCCTCTCCGCCCGCACCACGCAAGGCACGGCGCGCCCTGCGGGACGGCGGGCGGGGCGCCTTTCGGCCCGAAGGGCCGAAACAGCGCCGTCCGGCGTCAGAGCGCGTCCACCAGGCGCGCCGCGCCATGGCGGAACGGATCCACCGTGGGCAGGCCCATGCGCACCTCGACCTCGGCGCAATAGGCCGCCGCCTCCTCTGCCCCCATGTGCTGCGTGTTGATCGACACGCCCACCGCGCGGCAGTCCGGGTTGACCACATGCGCCATCTGCAGCGACAGGTCCCGCACCGCCTGCAGCGAGGGCAGGTCGAAGCCCGGCAAGCCCCGCATGTGATGCCGTGTCGGCTCGTGGCAGAGCACCAGCGCGTCGGGCTGGCCGCCATGGATCAGCGCCAGGCTCACGCCGGAATAGCTGGCATGGAACAGGCTGCCCTGACCCTCGATCACGTCCCAGTGGTCGGGATCGTTGTCCGGCGTCAGCCATTCGATGGCCCCGGCCATGAAATCCGCGATCACCGCGTCCAGCGGCACGCCGTCGCCGGTGATCAGGATGCCGGTCTGGCCGGTGGCGCGGAAGCTGCTCTTCATGCCGCGGGCGCGCATCTCGGCCTCCATGGCCAGCGTCGTGTACATCTTGCCCACCGAGCAATCCGTGCCCACCGCCAGAAGCCGCTTGCCGCTGCGCCGCACGCCATTGGCGATGGGATAGTCCACCTCCGGCACCCGCACGTCATGCAGGCTGCGCCCTGTCGCACGGGCCACGGCCACAAGGTCCGGCTCGTTGCGCAAGAGGTTGTGCAGGCCCGACGCCAGATCGAACCCCTCTTCCAGCGCCGTCACCAGCACCTTCTTCCAAGCCTTCGAGATCACGCCGCCCCGGTTGGCCACGCCGATCACCAGTGTTTTCGCCCCGGCGGCGCGCGCCTCGGCAAGGCCCATCTCCGGCAACCCCAGATCGGCGCGGCAGCCCTCCATCCGGTACTGGCCCATGCAATTGTCCGGCCGCCAGTCACGGATACCCTGCGCCACCTTGGCGGCCAGCGCATCCGGCGCGTCGCCCAGGAACAACAGATATGGGGTTTCGATCATGGTCGCCTCCTGTCCTCTTGCGCTCAGTCTGATGCGATCCTGCCGGGAAATTCGTGCAACTTCACCGGATTTTGCCCCCACCGGGCACGATTTGCCCGCCCAAACGATTTTTCGGCGAAAAATCGTGCGCCGCGCCGCCCGCTTTGCTGCGTTGCAACATCAATTTGCTTGCGCAGCATTTCGACATTTTATATCCCGTATGCCAAGGCATACGAAATTTCCTTACCCGGAGGAGACACAGATGAGCTTCCGCATCCAGCCCCCCGCCCCGTCCACGCCCAACCGCTGCCAGCTGTTCGGCCCGGGGTCGCGCCCGGCGATCTTTGAAAAGATGGCCGCCAGCGCCGCCGACGTGATCAATCTCGATCTCGAGGACAGCGTCGCCCCCTCCGACAAGGACAGCGCCCGGGCCAACGTGATCGCGGCCATCGGCGATATCGACTGGGGGGCCAAGACCCTGTCGGTGCGCATCAACGGGCTCGACACCCCCTATTGGCACCGCGACGTGATCGACCTGGTGGAAAAGGGGGCCGACCGTCTGGACCGGATCATGATCCCCAAGGTGGGCTGCGCCGCCGATCTCTACGCGGTCGACGCGCTGGTCACCGCGTGCGAGCGTGCGCGGGGCCGCGCCCGGCCGCTCGATTTCGAGGTGATCATCGAATCGGCTGCCGGCATCACCCATGTCGAAGAGATCGCCCAGGGCTCGCCCCGGCTGAAGGCGATGAGCCTCGGGGCCGCGGATTTCGCCGCCTCCATGGGCATGGCCACCACCGGAATCGGCGGCACGCAGGAAAACTACTACATGCTCCACGCAGGCCAGAAGCACTGGTCCGATCCCTGGCACTGGGCGCAGGCCGCCATCGTCGCCGCCTGCCGCACCCATGGCGTGCTGCCGGTGGATGGCCCGTTCGGCGATTTTTCCGACGAGGACGGGTTCCGCGCGCAGGCGCTGCGGTCCGCCACGCTGGGCATGGTCGGCAAATGGGCGATCCACCCCAGGCAGGTGGCGCTGGCCAACGAGGTGTTCACCCCTTCGGTGGCCGCCGTGACCGAGGCGCGCGAGATCCTCGCCGCCATGGAAGAGGCCAAGGCCAAGGGCGAAGGCGCCACGGTCTACAAGGGCCGGCTGGTGGACATCGCCTCGATCAAGCAGGCCGAGGTCATCGTGCGCCAGGCCGAGATGATCGCGGCGGAGTGACGGGGCCGGCCCCGGCGGCGGCAGAGACCCGCTCTGCCGCGCCGGGGCAAAGCTTCTCCAGAGCGCGAGGGCGGATGCGCGATCCGTCCGCCGCAAAGGCATCCAAAGTGGTGCCGTCATGGATGAGGACCGCGACGGGAGCCTTGTGCCCGACGGCCGCGACGGCCGGGCCAAGCGCTTCGGCGGTCACCTGGCTGTCGACCAGCGCGGCCACCCAGATGCCGGCCACGCGGCGCGGCCCCTCCATTTTTACGTTCATGCCCGTGCCCTCAGCATCTGCCAGCCAAAGCGCAACCCCGGCGGCACCAGCGCCAGCGGGCGCAGGCGCAGCACGCCCTCGGCCCGCCCGTCAAGGCGCGGGCCAGAGAAATCCGGCGTGACGTCCAGCACCGTGGCCGCCCCGGGCAGCCCGTATTTCAGCGGGCAGATCCGGCCATACAGCAGGCCTGTCTCCACCGGGTCGGCCAGGCCGAACACGCCGCTGACACGCAGGCGTTCGATCTGAACGCAGGCCAGAAGGTCGCGCAGCAGGCGCAGGACCGCCGCGACGGGAAACGCCCCGCCAGCGCCCTTGCGCGCCGTGCGGCGCTTGCCCGGACGGGTGGGGCGGGGTTTGCGCCGGGGCGTGCCGGTGCCGCTGTCCGCCAGGGTGATCGCGGGCACGCGCCCGTCGAACAGCGCCAGCGTCACGCGGCGGCGCGGCGGGGTGCCGGTCCCGTGCGCCTCGGCCTCGAAGGCAAGGCGCACCGGGACGGCAGCCACCAGCAGGACACTGCCCAACAGGGCCAGCGGCAGCCAGAGCCACAGCATGGCGCTAGTCCGCCGCGCCGTCCGTGTCCTTGCCGCGCGCGGCGATGGCCCTGGCGGCGGTGTCGCTCAGCGCCTCGGCCAGGGTGCTGGCCGCGCCCTTGACCGCCTCGACCCGCGCGCCGTGCTGGTCGATGATGATTGCGCCCAGCGGGCGGATACCGCCGCCCGCCCCGGTGCCCGCGCCCTGCCCGGTGCCTTTGCCACCGGGCCCGCCGGTGCCGCCACCTGCGCCGAACCCGAAGCCGTAGCTGACGATGGGGATCACCGTCGCGCCCTCGCGCTCGATCGGGTCGCCCAGCACGTTGCGGGCGTTCAGCAGTTTTTCCAGTTCCGCCACGGAGTTCTTGAGCAAGCGTTCCACGTCTTCCATCGTCTTCCCCCAGATCTGAATGTCACTGAGGGAAGACTATACCGAGCGGTTCAGTTCGTCCTTGATCTGGGTCAGTCCCGCGGTGTGTCACCGGGGTCTTCGGGGGCGGGCGGCAGGTCGTCGGCCTCGTCCTCGCCCGAGGCCAGGGCCGCCGTCTCGGGCGTGGCCGCGCGGGCCGGGACGCTGACCTGGAAGGTCGTCTTGTCCGCCTCGGGCACGGCCGAGCGCTGCAGGATCCGCCAGAGCGTGAACACGATCAGCACGCCATGCGCCACCACCGTGGTCAGGAACAGCCCGCGCGGGCCCGTCAGCGCCATGGCCCCCCCGGCCAGAAGCGGCCCGGCGATGGAGCCCAGCCCGAACATCATCAACAGCCCGCCCGACACCTGGATCGCGGTGCCCGGCGGGGCGTGGTCGTTGGCATGTGCCACTATGATGGGATACATCGCAAAGATCGCCGCCCCGAACACCGCCGACAGCAGCAGGTTCATCGCGCCGTCCCGGGGCTGCAGCACCAGAAAGGCCGCATCCGCCGCCAGCGCCAGCGCCGCGACCCCCACCAGCACCAGGCGCCGGTCCATCCGGTCGCTCAGCAGCCCGATGGGCACCTGGCTGAGGGCACCGGCCAGCACCGGAAGGCTGGCGAACAGCGCGATGGTGGTCAGGTCCAGCCCGACCCGGTCGGCATAAACCGCGCCCAGCGTGCCGAAAGACGCGTTGGACACGCCCACCAGCGCCACCGCCGCCACCGCCACCGGCGAATTGCGCCAGAGCGCGGGCAGGTCCAGCGTGACCGAGGTCAGCGGCGCGGGGCTGGCCGAGGTCGACAGCGCCGTGGGCACAAGCGCAAGGCAGTAGACGATGGCACCGATGGCAAACAGCGTGAAATCCGCCGGTTCCCCCAGCGCGATCAGCATCTGCCCGGCAGTGACCGCGCCCAGGTTGACCATGGTGTAGATGCCGAAGATCGTGCCGCGGGTCTTCGGGGTCGCGCGCTCGCTCAGCCAGCTTTCCACGATCATCGCCGCGCCGGCAAAGCAGAAACCCGACACCGCGCGCACCGGGATCCAGGCCCAGGGCGTCACCACCAGCGCCTGCAGCAGCATCGCGATGGCGGCAAAGGCGCACATCACGCCGAAGGTGCGGATATGGCCCACCGAGCCCACGAAACGCGGCGCAAAGAGGCAGCCCATCACATAGCCCACGGCCCATCCCGTGCCCAGAAGCCCCAGCGCCCCCGAGGAAAAGCCCTCGGCCGAGCCGCGCACGGGCAGCAACAGCCCGTGCATGCCTCCGGCCAGAAGCAGCAGGGCAGAGCCGACAAGAAGCGCGGTGATGGGCAGAAGCTGACGAACCATGGCACCCCAGCCATACCGCGTTTGAACCTGCATGGGAAAGGCCCAAGCGCTGCGACTCAGGCCCGTTCGTCCTTGGGCGAGCCCATCACGACATAGGTCGTCAGTGTGTTCACCTGCGGCAGCGCGCCCAGCACCTCGGTGTGGAAATGCTTGTAGGCGGCAAGGTCTGCCGCCTCGACACGCAGGAGGTATTCCACCGCGCCGGTGATGTTGTGGCATTCCCTGACCTGGGGGGCCGCGCGCATGGCGCGTTCAAAGGCCTCTTGCGCGCGCTTGGTGTGCTGGTTGAGCCCGACGGTGACATAGGCGGCAAAGCCGATGCCGGTCTTTTCCGGGCTGAGCACGGCGCGGTAGCCCGCGATCACCCCGGCCTTTTCCAGCGATGCGGTCCGGCGCAGGCAGGCCGAGGGCGACAGGCCCACCCGGTCGGACAGCGCGAGATTGCTGAGCCGGCCGTCGCGCACCAGCTCGCGCAATATCTTGCGGTCAATCTCGTCCAGATCGGTCATGAATTGCAGAAATAGCGCAATGACGGCAAAAGATGCAACAAAATGGCGCGCGACCTGCGCAAGTCTTGCGCCATGACGCCCGAGATCCTTGCCGCCCTTGCCCTGTTCTGTGCCAGCACGCTGTTCACACCCGGGCCGAACAACCTGATGCTGATGGCATCGGGCGCGAATTTCGGCCTGCGCCGCAGCCTGCCGCATCTGTGCGGCGTCGCCTTCGGCTTTCCGCTGATGATCCTGCCGGTGGGGCTGGGGGTGATGCGGCTGTTCGATCTGTGGCCGCCCAGCCTGATCATCCTGCGCGCGGTCTCGGTGATCTACCTGCTCTGGCTTGCGTGGAAGATCGCCCATGCCGCCCCGCCCGCCGAGGCGCGCGCGGACGCCCGGCCGCTGAGCTTTGTCCAGGCGGCGGGCTTTCAGTGGGTCAACCCCAAGGCCTGGTCCATGGCCCTGGGGGCGATCACGCTTTACGCAGGGTCGCGCGATCTGGGCGCGATCCTGTGGGTGGCCGGCGCCTTTGCCAGCATCGGCACGGTTTCGGCGCTGACCTGGACAGCGCTGGGCACGGGTGTGCGCCGGCTGCTGGCCCGGCCCTCGCGGCTGCGCTTCTTCAACCGGACGATGGCCGTGCTCCTTGTGCTGTCGATGGTGCCGGTGCTGCTGGCGACACCCTAGCCCGCGGGTTTCAGCGGTACGCAGATCTCGGTCAGCAGGTCCTGCGGCGGAGTGCTGGACGGATCGTTGAGGTATTTCTCGAACGGCGGGGCGTCGGCCGGTTCCTCGCCCGACCCGGGCAGCCAGGTGGCATAAAGCGCGTCCCAGGCCGCGGCCAGCCCGGCATAGGGGCCCTTGTAGGTCATCACCGCGTGGCGGCCGCCGGGCAGGTGCACCTCTTCGCTGCCTTCGGGCACGGGCACGCCTTCGGCCAGGGCAAAGCCGGCATGGCTGCGCAGATCGGCCTCGGCGACGTCGGCGGGCGAATCGTAGTAGAGCGCAAAGGTCCCGCGCACCTGCGGCCAGAGGCCCTGCGCCGTCATGATGGCCGACAATGCGCCATAGGCGCGCCCGATCTCGTAATAGGCGCCCTGATGCGCCAGGGCGGCCAGCCGCACCGGCGGCATGTCCCTGATCTCGACGGGGTTTGTCATCACGTTTCCTTCCTTGAGGTTGAGCATGGGGGATCCGGGGCAGCCATCCTTGCGGAAGGCCAGCGGCGTGACGCCGAATTGCGCGCGGAACAGCCGGGTGAAGCTTTGCACGTTGTCATAGCCCGACCGCGCCGCGATCCGCTCCAGCGGCCAGTCGGTCTGGACCAGCCAGCAGGCCGCGCGATGGGCGCGGATGCGGCGCACCGCCTGGGCGCAGGTCTCGCCCGTCATGGCGTGAAACACCCGGTGCCAGTGAAACCGCGACATTGCCGCCACCTCGGCCAACGCATCCAGCGACAGATCGCCGTCGGGATGGTCGAAGATGTGGTTCTGCACGCGGCGCAGGCGGTCCTGGTAGCTGGCTGGCATGGTCTGTCTCCCTGCCGTCAGTTAACCCCGGCGCGGGCGACAAATCTTGCTTTATTGCATCCCGATTGCATCCCGACACGCGGCGCGCCATATAGCCTGAAACCGTCCGGGAGAGACGCATGACGCATTACCTCGACTTCGAAAAGCCGCTTGCCGAGATCGAAGGCAAGGCCGAAGAGCTGCGCGCCATGGCGCGCGAGAACGAGGAGATGGATATCGAGGACGAGGCCGCGGCGCTGGACCGCAAGGCCCGCGAACTGCTGCAGGATCTGTACACCAAGCTGTCGCCCTGGCGGAAGTGCCAGGTCGCCCGCCACCCCGACCGGCCGCATTGCCGCGACTATGTCGAGGCGCTTTTCACCGAGTTCACCGCGCTGGCCGGGGATCGCGGCTTTGCCGACGATCACGCGGTGATGGGCGGGTTGGCGCGGTTCGACGACATGCCTGTGGTGGTGATCGGGCATGAAAAGGGCCATGACACGCAATCCCGCATCCACCGCAATTTCGGCATGGCCCGGCCCGAAGGTTACCGCAAGGCGGTGCGCCTGATGGAGATGGCCGACCGGTTCCGCCTTCCCGTGGTGACGCTGATCGACACGCCCGGCGCCTATCCCGGCAAGGGCGCCGAAGAACGCGGCCAGTCCGAGGCCATCGCGCGTTCAACCGAGAAATGCCTGCAGATCGGCGTGCCGCTGGTCAGCGTGGTGATCGGCGAAGGCGGATCGGGCGGGGCGGTGGCCTTTGCCACCGCCAACCGCGTCGCGATGCTGGAGCATTCGGTCTATTCGGTAATCTCGCCCGAGGGCTGCGCCTCGATCCTGTGGAAGGATTCCGAGAAGATGCGCGAGGCGGCCGAGGCGTTGCGGCTGACGGCGCAGGATCTTTACGGGCTGGGCGTTTGCGACCGGATCATCGCCGAACCGCTGGGCGGCGCGCATCGCGACCCGCAGGGCACCATTGCCTCGGTCGGGGCGGCGATTGCGGTGATGCTCAAGGAACTGTCGGGCAAGGACGGCGCATCGCTGGTCGAGGCGCGCCGCAAGAAGTTCCTCAAGATCGGCTCCAAGGGGCTGGCGGCCTGAGCCGCGGCGATCACGCTCCGGCTGCACGGCTGCAACAAACCCACACGCCGGTGTGAAACCGCGTCAGAGCTTGTTTTGATGACAGGCCGCGCGCCCTCGGCCATATCGGGGGCATGGAATTTCTGTTTGCATATGGCGCGGGTCTGCTGACCCTGATCAACCCCTGCGTGGTGCCGGTGTTGCCGATCGTGATCGCAACCGCGCTGCAGGCCAGCCGTCTGGGGCCGGTGGCGATGGCTGGCGGGCTGAGCCTGTCTTTCGTGCTCCTCGGCGTGGGGGTGACGGCGTTCGGACAGGCGCTGGGGATCGACCAATACGTGATCGGGCAGGCCGGGGCGGCACTGATGGTGCTGTTTGGCCTCGCGCTGCTTCTGCCGCAGGCGAATGCGCTGATGGCCACGGCGACCGCCGGCCTTTCGGCGCGGGCAGATGCGCAGATCGACACGCTGGACCGCGGTGCGCTGAAGGGCCAGTTCCTGGGCGGGCTGCTTCTGGGGGCGGTCTGGAGCCCCTGTATCGGGCCCACGCTGGGCAGCGCCATCGGGCTGGCCTCCACCGGCGAGAACCTGGTGAAGGCAACCGGCATCATGATCTTCTTCGCGCTCGGGGTCTCGACCCTGATCCTGGGGCTGGCCTATGGCACGCGCGGGGCCATCGGGAGATACAACGCACAGCTGCGCGCGCTGGCCACGCGGGCGCGACCGGTGCTGGGTGCAACCTTCCTCCTTGTGGGCGCGGGCCTGCTGCTGAACTGGCACCACGCCATCGAAGGCTGGCTGATCCGGATGCTGCCCGCCTGGCTGATCGACCTTTCCGTTTCCCTCTAGACCTCTCTGACCCCTCTGACAGGAGCCAACATGAACCGTCGTGACTTCCTTGCCCTGACCGCCACCGCCGCCGCCCTGCCCTTTGCCGCCTCGGCGTCGATGGCCTACACGCCGGGCCTGGTGACCCGGCACCTGAACGCGGGCGACACCGTGTTCCTGGACTTCAAGGCCAGCTGGTGTTCGACCTGCGCCGCGCAGGAACGCGTGATCAACGCGCTCAAGGCCGAGAACCCGGCCTACGAGGCGAACATCACCTTCATCGACGTCGACTGGGACGAATATGGCCGTTCCGACCTGGTGCGGTCGCTCAACATCCCGCGCCGCTCGACGCTGGTTGCGCTGAAAGGCGACCGCGAGCTGGGCCGCATCGTCGCCCAGACCTCGCAGGCCTCGATCAAGGCGCTGATGGATTCGGCGCTGAGCGCCGCCATCGCCTGATCGTGCGACGGCCGGTAGGATGGGTGATGTCACCCATCCTGCGACGGCCGCGCCACCCGGCGCACCGCCCAGACCAGCGCAAACGGGCCGATCAGTTCGAACACCACCGTGGTGCCGATGGTCAGCGTCAGCAGCGTTTCGGCATGGGCGGGCAGCGCTTCGGCGGCGATCAGCGCCATCCCCACGGCAACCCCGGCCTGCGCCAGAAGCGCGGGCCCGATCCAGCGCCGTTCCCGCGGCGGCAAGCCGCCCAGCCAGCCGCCCAGCGCCCCGCCCGCCAGCCGGGCAATCACCCGCAGCGCCACATAGGCCAGGCCGATGCCGCCCAGCGCCGCCAGCGCCTCCACCTCCATCGCCGCCCCGGCCAGCAGGAAGAACAGGATCAGGAACGGCCGTTCGGCATGTTCGATCTCGTCAAAGGGGCGTTCGTGATGCCGCGCCAGATTGGCCACGATGGCCCCGGCGGTCATTCCGGTCAGCAGGAACGACACTTCGAGCCACAGCGCCAGACCGGCGGCCAGAAAGACGAAGCCCAGCGCCTCCAGCTGGGTCGGCTCGCCCGGCTTGATCCGCCCCGACAGGTAAGCCGCGGGCAGGCCCAGCGCCGCGCCCAGCACCAGCGCGCCGCCGGTCTCGCGCAGCGCCTCCCACAGGTGATGCGCGCCGGGGGTTCCGGTGGCCAGCGCCTCGGCCACCACCAGCATGACGGCAAAGACCATCATGCCCCAGGCGTCGTCCACGGCGACCACGCCGCGGATCGTGTCGGCAAACGGACCCTCGGCCCCGGCATCGCGCAGGGTTTCCTGGGTGGCGGCGGGGGCGGTGGCGGTGGCGATGGCCCCCAGCAGCAGGCACAGATCCAGCGGCAGCCCCGTGGCGCGCAGCCCGGTTGCCACCACCGCCACCGTCACCAGGACAATCGCCCCCGAGACGCTGAGGATCGCCCGGCCGCGCGCCGCCAGCTTGTCGCGCCGCAGCGCCGCGCCCAGCAGGAACGCCACCATGGTCAGCGCCAGCACCGACAGCGGCGCGTACCACTCTGCCGCGCTTTCCGGGATCAGCGCCAGCCCGGACGGCCCCGCCGCCAGCCCGATGAGCAGCAGCAGCGTCACCCGCGGCACCCGGCTGCGCCGGCCCAGCACATCGGCGGCAAGCCCGCACAGGAACAGCCCGCCCAGCAGCATGAAGACCGTCGCCAGCGCCATCAGCCCGCCAGCATCCTGAGGCCCTGCGTCACGTCCGAGCGCACGGCAAGGCGCAGGCCGGGCTCGTCCCCGGCCTTGAGCGCGGCGATGATCAGCCGGTGGTATTGCGGCGCGTCCGAGCGGCGCAGCCGTCCGTACAGCGCCCGCATCGTCGGCCCCAGCTGCAGCCAGACGGTTTCCGCCATGGCCAGCATCGCCGGAGCCTGGGCGCGCAGGTAGAGCGTGCGGTGAAACTCCAGATTGGTGCGGATATAGCCCACCGCGTCGCGGTTCGACACCACGTCGGCGATGGCCTGGTTGATGGTCTGCAGCCGTTCGATCAGCGCCATATGCGCCCGCGGCAGCGCGCGCGAGGCCAGCTCCACCTCGATCAGCGCGCGCAGGGCGGCCAGTTCCTCGATCCGCTCGTGTGACAGCTCCGGCGTCGACACCCGGCCTGACGAGGACATCGACAGCGCGCCTTCGGCCACCAGCCGATGCACCGCCTCGCGCGCCGGGGTCATCGAGACGTCGAATTCGCGACCGATGCCGCGCAGCGTCAACGCCGCACCGGGCGCGATCTGGCCATGCATGATCCGCGTCCGCAGCCCGCGATAGACGCAGTCATGGGCAGAGGGCGTGGTTTCGGCAGGACGGGTGGCGGTTTGCATGGCGCAAGTGTGATCACAACGCGCGGCGAAATCAATCCGCCGCGGCAGGCACCTCGCAGGTTCAGAACCGGTAGCGGTGCAGCGAGGCGCCTTCGCGGCGCAACCAGGCGCGTTGCGGTTGCCAGTCGCCGTAGAGCCGCGTGACCACGGCCCAGAACGCGGGCGAATGGTTCATCTCGGCCAGATGCGCCACCTCGTGCGCCGCGACATAGTCCAGCACCTCGGGCGGCGCGAGGATCAGCCGCCAGGAAAACATCAGCCCGCCGGCGGCCGTACAGGATCCCCAGCGCGAGCGCGTGTCGCGCAGCGTAAGCCCGCCATAGGGCCGCCCCAGCCGCGCGGCGTAATGGTCCGAGGCCGCGGCCAGCCGGGTCCGGGCCCTGGCCTTGAGCCAGCCCTGCAGCCGCGCGGGCACCTGCGCGTCGGGCCCGCGCACCGCCAGTTCGGTGCCGCTGTCGGCCACGCTGCGCGCCGTCCCCGGCACCACAAGGCGCATCGCGCCTTCCACCGGCAGCGCCGCGCCGTAGCCCACCTGCACATCGCCTTCGCGGCGGTCGAGATGGCCGCGCAGCCAGCGTTCCTTGGACCGCACAAAGGCCAGCCCCTCGGCCTCGGCCACATGGCGCGGCAGGGTCAGCGTGACCCGCCCGTCCAGCTGCGACAGGCGCAGCGAAATCCGCCGCGCCCGCGCCGAGCGCCGCAGCACCACCTCGATCGGAGGGTTGCCGTCCAGTACGATCTGCCCCATATGCCCCACATCCGCGCTGCCCGCGCCAAAGCCTTTGACACAAGGGGTCTGTTATGGCACAGGGCGCGGATTGTCGACATGACCACGAGTTGAAGGGAACCCCCATGCCCAAGGAAGAATGGGGCACGAAACGTGTCTGCCCCACCACCGGCAAGCGCTTTTACGACCTCAATCGCACCCCGATCGTCAGCCCCTATACCGGCGAGGTGGTGAACCTCGAAACCGGCAAGCGCAGCATGATCGCCGCGGATGCCGCCGACAAGGCCAACAAGAAGAACGCCGAGGACGAGGTCGAAGACGTCGAACTGCTGGACGATGACGATGTCGAGGTGGACATCGACGACGATACCGTTCTGGAAGACGAAGAGGACGACAACGTCTCGCTGGACGACATCACCGACATGTCCAGCGACGAGGACGAGACCTGAGGAATTTGCCGCGGCGCGGGGTTTTTCCGCTTGATCCCGCCCGCGGCTTTGCGTAATCACCCGCGCACGGCACGGCTGTGCCGCCGGAGGGGGCCTTAGCTCAGCTGGGAGAGCGCTACAATGGCATTGTAGAGGTCAGGGGTTCGATCCCCCTAGGCTCCACCATTCCCCTCATGACAGCCAGTCTTTCGCCGCCCCGTCCGGGCGGCTTTTTACGTTTGCCGCCATCAGACCGAGGCAAAGCACATCAGCGCCGGCCCGTGCACACCGATATCCAGCGGGCCGAAATCGGAATCGACGCACAGCGCGAAGTAGCCGGCCTTGGGCATGTAGACCACGCAATACGCCCCGTTGGAGCGGGTGGTCATCCAGCAGGTCTGGCTGAGCCCGCCGGAAAACTGCACCGTCACCGCCCGGGGCCGCACCTGAAGCTGCCGGAATTCGGCCAGGAGCAGGGCATTGCCGTGCTGGGCGGTGTCCAGCGCCGCGATCTCGGCCTCGACCAGCGCCTCGACATGTCTGGCGGTGTCCGTTTGATGCATCGCGCCCCCGTCTGACCGGCTGCGCCATTCACGCTAGGCCAGGTTGCGGCCCGCGTCCATCTTGTCAGCGCAGCGAAATCTGCCGACCTTCCTCTGCCGAACGATAGGCCGCGTCGATGATTCGCAGCACCGGCAGGTAGGCGCGGGCGGTATTTTCCGGCTCGGTCCCGCCCAGCCGGGCCGAAACGAGATGGCTGATCAGCGCATGGACACAGCCGCCGCCAAAGCCGTCGCGCGCCGCCGGATAGGGCAGCGGCAGCACGGTTTCCGTCTGCGCCCCGAACGCGCGGAAGAACAGCCCGCCATCGGGATCGAGCCGGAGGCATCCCGCCTCCCCTTCCAGCCGGAAGACCCCCATGGTCAGGCGCGGGACGTCGGCCCCGCTGTCGGCCAGCCGGTTGCCGTCAAAGACCGAACGCGCGCCGCCGGCGTGCTGCATCAGCAAGAGCCCGGCATCTTCTCCGGCGATATGCGGGTTGAGCCGGTGCAGATCGGCATAGACACTGTCCACCTCGCCCAGCAGCCAGCGAAACAGGTCCACGAAATGTGTGCCGGTTTCGCGCAGCAGGAACCGCGGCATCGTCC
This sequence comes from Alphaproteobacteria bacterium, assembly GCA_030425925.1. Classification (GTDB taxonomy): domain Bacteria; phylum Pseudomonadota; class Alphaproteobacteria; order Rhodobacterales; family Rhodobacteraceae; genus JAUHZO01. The sequence goes on from JAUHZO010000001.1 coordinate 260,877, forward strand.
GGAAGGCGGGCTGGCGGTCGCGATAGGCGTCCGCGCCGCGCCCGTCGCCGGGGCGCAGGCTGAAGCTGGCCTGATAGACAGCCCCCATCCGGCCTGCATCGAGAAAGCTGCGCACCGCGCGATACCAGGGCTGAAAGCGGAAATTCTCGTGTATGACGATCTGCGCGCCGGCCGCCTCGGCGGCGGCGATCACCCTTTCCGCCTCTGCCACCGAACGGCAAAAGGGTTTCTGGCAGATGATCCAGCGCCCGGGTGCCAGCACATCCGCCACCAGCGCGGCGTGCGCCTCGGGCGGGGCGACGATGTCGACGATGTGGGGATCTTGCGATCCCGCCAGCGCCGCGGCATCCGCGCCGCCCACCACGGCATAGGCCGCAACAGCCCGGGACAGGCGCTGTGGATCGAGATCGCAGGCCGCGACAAGCCGGGCATGCGGCTGTTCGCTCCAGGCATCAAGATGGTACCAGCTGAAATAGCCCAGCCCGACAACCATCACCCGAAGGCGTTCCGACGTCATTCGATCCCTCCCGTCGACCCGATCAGGTCTGGTGCAGGCAGGGCCGGAATGTGTGGCAGCGGCCATACCTTCGCAGATGGTATATCACAATTGAGGAGAATTCGCGGCATTCCTATGTCAAAGATACATCAAATCCTGACGGCTTGCTGCAGCGACGCGGCGCACCGCGCACAGGGAGCGGCCCCGGCAGAGCGCCACCGGTGCCAAGGTCCGGGTCCCGGCCCGGTTTACCCGGACCGCGCCCTTGACGATCCGGGTCGGCACGGCACATGACAGGGCACGCGTCGGCGGCGGGCTGGTGCCGCAGCGCAGCGGTACAAGGTGGGATGCGCAACAATTGAACCAAACGCATCGTCGCGGGGTATTTTTGTTGCGCTGCGACTGCGAAATGACTATCCCCGGGCGCAAGCGAGAAAAAGGATGTGATTCATGGCCCATGACGGACAAGACCTGAGCCTTGGCAGCGTGATCCTGCCCGATCTGCTGAAACTGACCGGCGCAGCCGTCGGCCCGGTGGCCGACGTGTTCGAAACCGCCCGCGCCCGCGTGCGCGACATGGTCAGCGTGGACGGCCGCGTCTCGGGCGCCGCGATCGAGGCGCACCAGACCGCCGCCCACGGTCTGGCCTGGTTCGCCACCTATCTCGAAAGCCTGCGCCAGATGCAGGGCTGGGCCGAAAAACTGGACGCCGAGGGCAATTTTGGCGAGGTCGAACAGCTTCTGCTGCAGATCGCGTTCGGTGAATATCTCTGGCAGGTCTATGGCGGCCTCCAGATGAACCAGGGCGAGATCGTGCGCCTGCAGGATCTGGGCGTCGGCCAGGACGAGATGCGCGCGCTGATGGTGCCCGAGGTCATGACCCTGACGCAGTCGGCCAACACCCAGGCCGCGCGCAGCCGTCTGGTGGAGCTGATGCAGGAGCGCAGCGCCGAGATCACCGTGGGCCGCACCGGGCTTGACGAAGAGCTGGAGATGATCCGCGAGCAGTTCCGCCGCTATGCCGTCGACAAGGTCGAACCTTATGCGCATGAATGGCATCTCAAGGACGCGCTGATCCCGATGGAGATCATCGAGGAACTGTCCGAGATGGGCGTCTTCGGCCTGACCATCCCCGAGGAATTCGGCGGGCTGGGCCTGTCCAAGGCGTCGATGTGTGTGGTGTCCGAAGAGCTGTCGCGCGGCTATATCGGCGTGGGTTCGCTGGGCACTCGGTCGGAAATCGCGGCGGAACTGGTGATTGCGGGCGGCACGCCCGCGCAGAAGGAACACTGGCTGCCGCGTCTGGCCTCGGGCGAGATCCTGCCCACGGCGGTCTTTACCGAGCCGAACACCGGCTCCGACCTCGGGTCGCTGCGCACACGGGGTGTTCAGGACGAGAACGGCGACTGGATCCTGAACGGCAACAAGACCTGGATCACCCATGCCGCGCGCACCCATGTGATGACGGTGCTGGCCCGTACCGTGCCCGACACCAGCGATTACCGCGGCCTGTCGATGTTCCTGGCCGAAAAGACCCCCGGCACCGATGCGACGCCGTTTGTCGATCCCGGCCTGTCGGGTGGCGAGATCGAGGTGCTGGGCTATCGCGGGATGAAGGAATACACGGTCAATTTCGACGACTTCAAGGTCAAGGGCGAGAACCTTCTGGGCATGGAGCAGGGCAAGGGCTTCAAGCAGCTGATGGAGACGTTTGAAAGCGCCCGCATCCAGACCGCCGCCCGCGCCATCGGCGTGGCCCAGTCCGCTCTGGACGTGGGCATGAAATACGCCGAGGACCGCAAGCAGTTCGGCAAATCGCTGATCGCCTTCCCGCGCGTGTCGGGCAAACTGGCGATGATGGCGGTCGAGATCATGATCGCGCGACAGCTGACCTATTTCTCGGCCCGCGAGAAGGACGAAGGCCGCCGCTGCGACCTTGAGGCCGGGATGGCCAAGCTCTTGGGTGCCCGCGTGGCCTGGGCGGCGGCGGACAACGCGCTGCAGATCCATGGCGGCAACGGCTTTGCGCTGGAATACGGCATCAGCCGCATCCTCTGCGACGCCCGTATTCTCAACATCTTTGAGGGGGCGGCGGAGATTCAAGCGCAGGTGATTGCACGAAGGCTCCTCGGCTAAACGATTTCGCAAACCGTCCGGGGGACGGTTTGCCTCCGCCGCCGAAATCCAGGCGCAGGTCATCGCCCGACGTCTGTTGGCGTGAACACCATGCGAAACGCTCCGGTGGAGCGTTTTGGGCGGCGGCACGCGGAGATTCAAGCGCAGGTGATTGCGCAACGTTTGTTGGGCTGGGCTTGTGTAGGGCGGGGTTCACCCAGCCGCACCCCCGCCAAAGTTGACAAGTCCTGTGCGATGTTCCCTAATCCGGGTATTGCAGAGGGCGTTTTCAAGGTGCTGGGCGGCGGGACATTTGCGGACAGGGCGGGGCTGGACCAGACCCGCGACCTCTTGCGCGCCGCCCGCAACGCCGAATGGAACGTCCCCGAAGGCCGCATCGGCGGCGTCATCCGCCAACTGCGCGCCCGGGGCGACCGCGCCCGCCGCTCGGCCCTGTGGAACTTCCGCTGGCTGGTGGTGGTGATCTTTGCCGGCCTGATCTTCTACCTCGGCCTGCCCTTCTATCAGTCTTATGTCGATGGCCGCCGCCTGACCCTGACAGAGACCCTGGCCTCCATCGAAGCCACAGAGGCCCGCCTCGCTTTGGAAATCGCCACCGCCCGCGCGGACCTGGTGGACGCGCTGACGGGGGTGACATGGCGCGTGCCGGTACCGTCTGGCAGGGGAATTGAGACGTACTACACCACCCTCACCCTGCCCGACGGCACGGTGCTGATCGGCGGCTCCCCGGAACACCCTGCTCCGCTACACCCCCGACAGCGACGACCCGCCGCAGCCCATCCCCGTCCCCTCCGGAGTAGGGGATGAGAGGTACTACACCACTGTTACCCTGCCCGACGGCACGGTGCTGATCGGCGGCTCCAACAACACTCTGCTCCGCTACGGCGACCGTCCGCCGCCCGAGACCGCGCAAAGCCCGACGGACCTGATCACCTACATTGACCGCAAGGAGTTCGACCACCTCGACCCGCTCACCGCTCCCATCCGCCAAAAGCTGGTCACGATCTCCGGGCAGCTCGAAGTCATTGCCGATCAGAAGGCCCGCACCGAAGACCAACGCGACAACCTCGCGCGGTGGGTCTTGCAGCAGGAGCGGCTGACGTTTCGCGACTTCATGGCGGATTGCCGGGGCGTGCAGGACGCCGCCGACGACATCGCGCGGGACGGGTTCACCGCCGCCGACCCCGATGCCGTCACGCTGGCCTGCCTCGACGGCTGGAAAGCGCAGCAGGCCGGGCAGACGCAGAACTGGTGGCAGACCATCGCGCAGCAGGTGCCGCCGGGCATTGTGCTGCTCTTCCTGCTGGCCACGCTGGCAGCCCTCTATCGCTACAACATGCGGCTCAGCAGCTTTCACCACGCCCGCGCCGACGCGTTGGAGCTTTATGCCGACGGGCTGGTGGCCAAGGGCGATGTGGACGGGCTGACCAAGCTGGCGCTGGCCCTTGCCTCGGACACGGTGCCCTTTGGCAAGGTCAATGTCGGCTTTGGCGCGGGCAATATCAGCCTCGAACGCCAGCCCGGCAAGGACAGCTGAGCCGCTTGATCCCGATCAAGGCCGCACCGTGCGGCCCATGCTCTGACCGTCTCGTCCCTTACAAACGAGGCCCGACCATGAGCTACAAAGACACCCTCACCGACACCCGTGCGCAGCTGAAATCGCTCAACGCCGCCATCCCGCAGACGGCGGCGGCGTTTGGTGCGCTGGGCAAGACGGTCAAGGCCGACTCGGCGCTTGGCTACAAGGAGAAGGAATTTGTGGCCCTCGGCATCGCCGTGGCGATCCGCTGCGAGCCCTGCATCCTGTTCCACACCGAAGCGCTGATCAAGCTGGGCGCGACGCGCGAAGAGGTGGCGGACGTGCTGGGCACCTGCATCCAGATGGCCGGAGGTCCGGGGCTGATGTATGCGGGCAAGGCTCTGGCGGTCTTCGACGAATTGTCGGCGTGACCCCTGCGGCGGCATGTCGCGACGAAACCGGCGGGCCTCTGCGTGATACACATATCAACGTCATGATATATGGAGATGCAGATGTTTCGTCCTTTCGCCCTCGCCGCCGCCCTGTCGCTGGCCGCCCTGCCCGGTTTCGCCCAGCAGGGTCAGCCCGGCGCGCATTTCGTGGAAAACTGGGATCTGAACGAAGACGGACAGGTCACCCTGGCCGAGGCGGCAGAACGTCGCGGCGATGTCTTCGTGACCTTTGACGCCAATGAAGACGGATTTCTGGACGCCGAGGAATACGTCCTGTTCGACGAGGCGCGCGCCAATGACATGGAAGGCCAGGGCGACCATGGACGCGGTGCCATGAAGCGCGCCGCCGACGGCATGCTGCTGGAGCGCAACGACATCGACGGCGACGGCAAGGTCAGCCGCGACGAGTTCCTGACGCAGGCCGAGGCGTGGATCGTCTCGATGGACAGCAATGGCGACGGCGTGGTGACCACCGCCGATTTCGGCCGGGGCCGCGGCATGGGTCAGGGAATGGGCAAGGGTCAGGGGAACTGACCAGGCCAGCAACACCGCCCCCCGCCGTTGTCGGGCGGGGCGCGAGGCAGCCAGCCGCTCGCTTGAAGTCATCCGACAGACCGGCCGCATCGTGAAATCCAAAGCGGCTACGGCCTGTCGGATGAGTCCTTGTCTCTGGTCCAGGCGAACCCGCTCTACCCCCGCAGCACGCCGCCCGTGGCCTTGCTGACCTTGTCGACGATCCTGTCGGCCACGGCCTCGATGTCCTTTTCCTTCAGCGTGGTGTCGACCGGCTGCAGGCGCACCGTGATGGCCAGCGATTTCTTGCCTTCGCCCAGCGCACCGCCGATGAATTCGTCGAAGACGCGCACATCCTCGATCAGCGCCTTGTCGGCCCCGGCGGCGGCGTTGACCAGCGTCAGCGCCTCGACCTCGGCGTCGACCACAAAGGCGAAATCCCGTTCCACCGCCTGCAGGTTGTTGCGCGTCAGCGCCGGGCGGGTTGCGCCGGTCTTGCGCGGCAACGGGATCTCGGCGGGCCAGAGCGTGAAGGCCACCGCAGGCCCTTTCACATCCATCGCGGCCAGCACCCTGGGGTGCAGCTCGCCAAACACGCCCAGCACCTTTTTCGGGCCAAGACACAGCTTGCCGTGGCGGCCCGGGTGCCACCAGGCTTCGGCCCCGCGCAGGATCTGCATTCTGGCCGGCGCGCCCAGTGCGGCCAGCACCATCTCGGCATCGGCCTTGGCATCATAAAGGTCGACGGGGCGCGACGCGCCATGGACGTCCTTGGGTCCGGTGCGGCCCACCAGCAGGCCGCAAGCCGACAGGTGCTGCTCTTCGGGTTCACCACCGTGGAAGGCATGGCCCACCTCGAAAAGCGCCAGATCCATGAAGCCGCGCGCCTGGTTGTCCGCCGCCGCCTTCAGCAGACCGGGCAGCAGCGCGGGGCGCATGTGGCTCATATCCGCCGAGATCGGGTTGGCAAGCATCGTGGCATCTCCGCCACCGCCGAACAGCGCGGCATGGGCCTGCTCGATGAACGTGTAGGTCACACATTCGTTGTAGCCCAGCGCCGCCACCGTGCGGCGCGCGATCTGTTCGCGCTTTTGCAGCGGCGACAGGATCGGCTTGGGCACGCCGGAGGTGGCGCGCGGCAGCGGGCGACCCTGCAGCCTGGTCAGCGAGGCGATGCGCGCCACCTCTTCCACCAGGTCGGCATCGCCGCGGATGTCCGGCCGCCACGAGGGGGCATAGGCCAGGTTGCCTTCCATCCGGAACCCCAGCGCGGTCAGCGTCTGGCGCTGCTCGCTTTCGGCAATCTCCATGCCCACAAGACTGACGACGCGTTTGGGATCCAGCGTGTAGGCGCGGGTGGTGTCCGGCACCTGCCCGGCCATGACCACCGAAGACGCCTCGCCCCCACAGAGGTCCAGGATCATCTGCGCCGCGTCTTCCATCGCCTGCATGTTGTAGGCCGGGTCGATGCCGCGTTCGTTGCGGTAGCGCGCGTCCGAGTTGATCTTGAGCGCGCGCCCGGTATGGGCGATCTGGATATGATCCCAGACCGCCGCTTCGAGGAACACGTTCACCGTTTCCTCGGTGCAGCCGGTGGCCAGCCCGCCCATGATCCCGGCGATGGATTCGATGCCGGTGTCGTCGGAAATCACCACCTGCCCGTCCGAGAAGGTGTAGGTCTTTTCATCCAGCCCCACCAGCGTCTGACCGTCCGCGGCGCGGTGCACGCGCAGGTTGCCCGAAACCTTGTCGGCGTCGAAGACGTGCAGCGGGCGGTTGCGGTCGAAGGTGAAGAAGTTGGTCACGTCCACCAGCGCCAAGATCGGGCGCAACCCGATCGCCGTCAGCCGGTCCTGCAGCCATTTCGGGCTGGGTCCGTTCCTGACGCCACGGATGAGCCGCCCGGCAAAGACATGGCAGCCGCCTTCGCCCCGCGTGTCGGCGTCGATGGTGATCGAGACGGGGCACGGGAACTGGCCTTCGACATGCGCCTGGCGCAGGGGCTTGAGCGTGCCAAGACCGCGCGCCGCCAGGTCGCGGGCGATGCCGTGCACGCCCAGCGCGTCCTGCCGGTTGGGCGTGATGGCAATCTCGATCACCGGGTCGACCTTCGCGGGGTCGTTCTCGGCCAGCCAGTCGACAAAGCGCTGGCCCACCTCGCCCGAGGGCAGTTCGATGATGCCGTCATGTTCGTCGGACAGTTCAAGCTCGCGTTCCGAGGCCATCATGCCGTGACTGTCCACGCCGCGGATATTGCCCACGCTCAGCGTCACGTCGATGCCCGGCACGTAATCGCCCGGCTTGGCCAGCACCACCGTGATGCCCGCGCGGGCATTGGGCGCGCCGCAGACGATCTGCCTGACGCCTTCGTCGGTCTCCACCTGGCAGACCCGCAGCCGGTCGGCATCGGGGTGCTGTTCGGCCTGTTGCACGCGGGCCAGGGTAAAGGCCGACAGGCGCGCCGCCGGATCGACCACCGCTTCGACCTCGAGCCCGAGATCGGTCAGCGCCTCGGCGATCTCTGCCACCGAAGCCTGCGTGTCGAGATGCTCTTTCAGCCAGGAAAGGGTGAATTTCATGTGCCTTGTGCCCCGCGTGCGCCGCCTCTTGTCGCGCCGTGCTTAGCGGATCGGTCCTGCAAGGAAAAGGGGCCGCGGGGCAGGCGGTGGTCAGGCGGCGGGGCGGGATTTTTCCTGCGTCACGGCACGCACATGGCCCAGCCAGTTGACCAGTTCCACCGAGCGGCCCGACAGCCGCAGCGCCGCCATGTCGGCGCCCAGGGCCCGGGCCGCTGCCGCGTCCGTTTCGGCCCGCAACAGGTGGTCGGCCAGCACCGGATCGCCGCCCATGCGCGAGACGCTGCCCGCCAGCGTGACGGGGGGCAGTTCGGGGTGGTATTGCGTGCCCCAGAAATCCACGCCACCCTGCGCATAGGCCATGGCTTGCACATGGGAATGCGCGTTGGAGGCCAGAAGCTGCGCGCCTTGGGGCAGGCGCTGCACTTCGTCGCGGTGGATGCAGGGCACGGCAAACCCGTCCTTGCGCCCGGTCATCATGGGATGCACGCGCCCCGCCTCGGTCAGGGTGATGTCGCGCGCCAGCCCCAGTTCCATCCCGTTGGGTGACTCGCCCACGGCACCGCCCAGCAGGCACGCCGCCAGTTGCAGTCCGTTGCACGACCCCCAGACCGGCAGGGCGCGGGCAAAGACCTGTTCCATCGCCGCCCGCTGCGGCGCGGCCTCGGGCGCGTCGGTAGCCCAGTCCGTGGCCGATCCGGTGAACACGGCGGCATCCACCTCGTCCAGAAGCGCCTCCGGCACAGGGGCGCTGTAGGGATGGGCGCGGCGGAAATGCAGCGACGGATCCAGCGCGTGCAGCACCTGCAGGAAAAGCGCGACATAGTCGGTATAGCCTGCGGCCACCAGATCGGCCGGGTTGCCGTCAACGACAAGGATCGTGGTCATATGCGCCTCCGGGCGGTGTCCTGCCCGTCCGGTAGGCCCTGTCCGGCCGCCACGCATCGCGGGGCGCGACCTGTGGCAGCAAAAAGCGACCGCCTATTGCATATGGACCTCGGCCCGGATGGCATAGCTGAGCGGACCAAAGCAGGTGCCAAGGGTGAGCGTGAAGGGCGTCGGAAACTCCGGGCGGTCGAAGCTGATCAGCGCCCGGCCCCAATCCGCGCTGGGGTCGGTGGTGTAATGCGCGAGGAAGGCATCGCACATGCCGGCGCCGCTGCCGATCCAGTAGGCCTCGTGCACGCTGCGATTGCTGTAGTTGCCGGCAAGCCCGGGGATCACCAGCGTGGCCGCGTAGCCATCGACATTGACGAAGGAAAAGAGCGCCGCGCCGCCCTCCTCGGCTTCGTAGACGATGCGCCCCATGTCGCTGTCCCACATTTCGTCGGCAAGGGCGGGGCTGGCGAGAAGAAGAGCGGCGAGGGTGAGGCGGATCATGGCAGGCTCCGGTCTGGGGTTTAGCGGAGCATGGCATGGAGGGCCTGCGGGGGATAGCAGGTTCTTCGGGGCGGTTTCTTCGGGACGGTTTCTTCGGGACGGTGCGCTGTAGCGCACCCTACGGCGCGGGTCCGAGGTCGGGACGAGCGACGGGGCCGCCCGGTTCCCAAACCGCGCCTTCCGGAAGGGACAAGGCGGTAGGGTGCGCTACAGCGCACCATTCCTGAGGATCCCCCGGAAAACGTTTGTCGCGATGCAGGGACGAATAGGGCCAGTCCTGCGGATCGGACACAAGCCCGTGTTTCACCGGGTTCATCCAGCAATAGGTTCGCAAGGCTCGCAGAGACGCCTCATCCCGCACGTGATGCTCCCAGAAGCGGCGCTGCCAGATGCCCCTTTCGCGCCGCGCCACGTGGCTTTGGCGCAGGGGCACCGGCGGCAACCCCTTGACGAAGCGCGCCTTGATCTCGCCCCACCGGCGTCCATAGGCCTTGTCCCCGGCCGGCAGCGTCCAGATGGCGTGCAGGTGGTCAGGCAGGACAACCATGGCCTCGATCCGCACGGGCCGCGCCGCCAGAGTGTCGCGCACGGCGGTGCGCAACCGGTCGATTTGTGCGACCAGGCAGGTGGACCGGCGGTCAGCCAGCGCCACGGTGAAGAAGACCGTAGCCCCGGTAGTGGTGGGGCGCGTGTAGCGGGACATGCCGCAGGGAACTGCGAGTCCGGTTAGGATCGGGTTAATTTCTGCGGTCGGGCGGTGCGCTGTAGCGCACCCTACGGCGCAGGGCGACGCCTAGCGCGACAACCCCCCCTGCAGCGTCGGCATGTCCAGCGCGGCAAAGCCGTAATGGCGCAGCCAGCGCAGGTCCGACTCGAAGAAGGCGCGCAGGTCGGGGATGCCGTATTTCAGCATGGCGATCCGGTCGATGCCCATGCCGAAGGCAAAGCCCTGCCATTCGTCAGGATCGACACCGGAATTCTGCAGCACCTGCGGGTGCACCATGCCGGAGCCGAGGATCTCCAGCCAGTCAGAGCCCTCCCCGACCTTGAGCACGCCGCCGTCCCAGGAACACTGGATGTCGACCTCGGCGGACGGTTCGGTAAAAGGGAAATGCGAGGCGCGGAAGCGCAGTTCCACATTGTCGACCTCGAAATAGGCCTTCACGAACTCCTCCAGCACCCATTTCAGGTTTGCCATCGAGATGTCGCGGTCGATCGCCAGGCCTTCGACCTGGTGGAACATCGGCGTGTGGGTCTGGTCGTAATCCGCCCGGTACACCCGGCCCGGTGCGATGATGCGACAGGGCGCGCCGTGGGCTTCCATATGCCGGATCTGCACCGGCGAGGTGTGGGTGCGCAGCACATGGGGCGGGCGGTTGTCGCCCTCGGCGCGGTGCATGTAGAACGTGTCCATCTCGGCCCGCGCGGGGTGGTGGCCGGGGATGTTCAGCGCGTCGAAATTGTACCAGTCGCTGTCGATCTGCGGCCCCTCGGCCACCGAGAACCCCATATCGGCAAAGATCGCGGTAACCTCGTCCATCACCTGGCTGATCGGATGAATGGTGCCCATGCGGCGCGGGCGGCCCGGCAGGGTCACGTCCAGCCATTCGCCTTTCAGCCGTTCTTCGAGCGCGGCATCGGCAAGCGCGGCCTTCTTGGCAGCCAGCGCGCTGTTGATCTCGTCCTTGAGCGCGTTCAGCGCGGGCCCGGCGACCTGGCGTTCCTCGGCGCTCATCTTGCCCAGTTCGCGCATCTTCAGGCTGATCTCGCCCTTCTTGCCGACAGCCGCGACGCGCAGCTCTTCCAGCGCGGCCTCGCTGTCGGCGGCGGCGATCAGGTCGATGTATTTGGCGCGCAGGTCGTCCATGGGGGCCTCCGGGATCAAGCGCGGTCTGAGTACCCAGAGCCGCGGGATAGCGCAAGCCGGATCGCCCGTGACTGAAGGAGTGTGATCCAGGTCACACTCATATCACGAAACATGTTGTCGAAAACTCGTTCTGATAGAAAATCTAGGGCACCCGGGCGCCTGCGCCCAGCCCAGCCAACAAGGACCCGAAGACCCGATCATGACCGCATCCCGGCCCCTGCCCCGCGCCCGCGCGCTTCTCGATTCCGGTGACGTGTACGAGGCCGGGCCGATCCTGCTGGATCTGCTGGAGACCACGCCGACCCTGGGGGCGGAAAAGCTGCTGCTGCGGGCCATTGCGCGGGTCGATCCGGTCAGCCTGGGCCGGGACTGGCTGCAGCGGGCGGAAACCGCGGGGCTGCGCCCTGCTGCCGCGGCGCTGGCACACTACCGGCTGGCGCAGCGCGCGGACGACACCGCCGCCATCGTCGCCACCGGCGAGGCCTGGCTGGCACAGGACAGGGAGGCCAACCGGCCCCGCGATCTGGTGCCGCTGATGCGCGCGCTGCTGGACAGCGGGCGTCCGGCGCGGGTGATCGCGCTAGCCGACGACCTGCTGGCACAGCATCCGGAGTCCCGCGCCACCATCGAATGCCGGACCCTTGCCCTGATGGAGGCGCATGACACCGATGCCCTGATCGAAGCGCTGCGGGACTGGCTGCGGTCGGACGCCGCGCGCCCGGCCTGGGTCGTGGCGTTGAAGCAGGTGTTCCGGCGGGCCCCGACGACGATGGAGGCCGCCTCGGCCCTGTTTGCCGAGCTTTGCGCGCGATGGCCCGACGCGCCCGAGGTGGCGCACGCGGCAAAGGGAATGGTGTTCGCCCGCGATCCCGACGGAACCTGGGTGTCGCAGCGCCAGCGCGTGGCGCGCGTTGCCGGCATCTCGTCGGACGCGGCCTATCTCGACGCCGCGTTTGACGCCGAACTGCCAAGCATGGACGAATCCAAGGCTCAGGCCGTGCGCGACCAGCTGGCGGCCGCGCTGGCGGCGACGCCGCTGCAGCGCCCGCTGTTGCGCAGCGACCCCTACGCCGCGATCCAGGCCAGCCCGGACTCCGGCTCCGGCGATGTGGTGCTGGCCTTTGCCGGGCTGCGCGGCGACAACGCCGGGGCGACGCTGGATGCCTTCTTTGCGATGCAGGGTATCGACGCGGTGTATCTGCGTGATCTGTCCGGCCGGATGTTCCTGCACGGGCTTCCCGGCCTGCGCGGCGGCTTTGCCGGGATGGTCGACGCCCTGCGCGACACCCTCGCCGCCCATGCGCCGCTTTCGCGCCTGACCGTCTGGGGCACCTCGGGCAGCGGTGTGGCCGCGCTGCGCGCGGCCTGCGCGCTGGGGGCGGACCGTTTCGTCGGCTTCGGGGCCACGACGGATGTCACGCTGGATTTCCAGCAACGCTATCGTGACGTCCGCGCGCCACATCTGATCGCGCAGCTGAACCGCGATCTGCCCGCAGAAGACCTGCAGGCCCGGGTGTGGATGGAACGGGACGGCTTCCGGATGCCCACGGAACTGCATTTCGGATCGTTTCCGCCCCATGCCGCCCATGCCCGGCTGCTGGACGGGCTGCCCAACGTGACGCTGCACGAACTGCCTGGCCTGACCCATGAAAACCCGATGAACGAAGCGATCCGGCGCGGCTGCCTGCCGGACATCATCGCAGGGCGGTTCACACACTACCCGCGGGCCTGACTGGCCCGCACGCGCAGCTTGCAATCGGGGTGCGCGGCGACCACCTCTGTGGCACGCGGACCGGAGGGCGGCATGGTGCGATATCACGGGCTGGACCTCTTGCGCGCGGGCGCGATGCTTCTGGGGCTCGTGCTGCATGCGGCGCTGCTGTTCAACGAGCCGTCGCTGATGCCCAAGGTGCTGCCCGGCGCCGGCCCCGCGCCCGAGGCCGCCCCCGGCACGACGTTTCTGTCGCTCTGGATCCACCTGTGGCGCATGCCGCTCTTTTTCGTGCTGGCCGGGTTCTTTGCGCAGATGGTGATCACAAGGAAAGGCGCGGGGGCGTTTCTGGCGGATCGCGCGTTGCGCATCCTGTGTGCACTCCTTGTCTTCATGAGCCTTTTCAACCTTCTGACGGCACAGCCCTTTGGCAGGCTCGACCATCTGTGGTTCCTCTGGGTGCTCTGGGCGTGCTGCCTGATGGCCTGGGCAGGGGCGCGGCTGGGCCTTGGGCAGGTGTTCCAGCCTGCGCTTTGGCTGTTTGCATCGCCGCGGCGGCTGGTCTGGCTGGTGGCCGCGATGGCGCTGCCGACCCTGGCCTTGCGCCCCAACCTGATCGCCCATCACATCCCCGAGTCCCTGACCGATCCGGAGTGGCGCGCGCTGCTGTCCTTTGGCCTGTACTTCCTGGTCGGTCAGGCGCTCTGGGTGCAGCGCCACCTGATTCCGCACCTGGCGCGGCCGCGCGTGTTTCTGGCCTGGCTTGGCGCGGGGCTGGCAATGTATGCGGCCATCATGACGGTGGCCGCCGCGCTTGAAGGACAGGACCTGCCCGATTGGGTGTGGCCCCCAGCCCTCTGGCTGCTGGGCAGCGGCGCGGCGGCGCTGGGGACGCTGGGGCATGTGTTCGGGCTGATGGGGCTGTCGGAATGGGCGTTGCGGCGGCCGTCGCGCAGCGTGCGCTTTCTGGTGTCGGTGGCCTATCCCGTCTACCTTCTGCACCTTTACCCGGAACTGGTCGTTTCCGCCCTGCTGATCGGGGCGGGCTGGCCACAGGGCGCGGTGATCGCCGCCACCGCGCTTGCCGGGTTCGCGATCAGCCTCGCGCTCTACTGGGTGTTCATTCGGTATACACCGCTGTCCTGGCTGCTGAACGGCCTGCCCAGGCACCGCGGGCCCGCGACAGAGGCACCGCGATAGCGCGACTCCGTGCAGGCCGGACGCGCCAACAAAAAAAGGCCCGGGCAGCCATGCCCGGGCCTTCTGCTTCCGTGTGCAAGACCGGCTCAGGCGGTCAGAGCGCCCTTGGCCTGGTCGACGATTGCGCCGAACGCTTCGGGCTCGTGCACAGCAAGATCGGCCAGAACCTTGCGGTCCACCTCGATCCCGGCCTTGGCCAGACCGTTGATGAAGCGCGAATAGGTCAGCGATTCGTCATGCGCGCGCACGGCGGCGTTGATGCGCTGGATCCACAGGGCGCGGAAGTTGCGCTTGCGGTTGTGACGGTCGCGCGTGGCGTACTGGTTCGCCTTGTCGACGGCCTGTGCGGCGACCTTGAAGGTCGACTTGCGGCGGCCATAATAGCCCTTGGCGGCCTTGATGATCTTCTTGTGGCGTGCGTGGGTGACGGTACCGCCTTTGACTCGGGACATCCTTGATCCTCCTTCTCAGCGGTCGTAGGGCATCATCGACTTGATGATGCGGGCATCGGGCTCGGACATCGTGGTCGTGCCGCGTGCGTTGCGGATGAATTTCTTGGTCCGCTTGATCATGCCGTGGCGCTTGCCCGCCTGGGCGGTGATCACCTTGCCGGTGGCAGAAATCTTGAAGCGCTTCTTGGCGCTCGATTTCGTCTTCATCTTGGGCATTTTCATCTCCTTCTTCTGCGCAGGGCGAGGCATGCCGCTTTGGCCAGCCCAGCGGGTCGAGCGCGCCGTATAGGACCACGGCGCGGGTTTGGCAAGAGACTTGACGCAGCCGGACCGGCCCCGCCCGCCGCTACAGATCGCCGATCACACCATAGACCACCTTGGGCAGGTCGCGAATCCGGTAGCCGCCTTCCTTGCTGTTGATGGCATAGACCATCAACCCGCCGGCAATCATGATCGCAACCGTGGCCACCCGCGGGGTGCGTCCGTCGGACAGGGCCGCGACGATGGCCGGGATCGACAGGACCGCCAGGGCCAGGCCGATGACAAGCGCCGTATCCGCATCCATGTCGTACCCTCCGAACTCACACGATGTGCAAGGCAGGTTACTCTGGGTCGGTGCGGAAGATCAAACGTTCGTCACACGGTGCCACGCGCAGGATGTTAGTGGTGCCGGACTGGTTGAACGGCACCCCCGCAGTGACGACGATCAGATCGGATTCGTCGGCATAGCCCTGCGCGCGGGCGGCCCGCGCGGCGTTCACAACCGCCTGCTTGAAGCGCTCCAGTTCGCCGGTCATCACGCAATTCGTGCCCCAGGTCAGCGCCAGGCGCCGCGCGGTGCCGCGCTGGCTGGTCATCGCGATGATCGGCACCCGCGGCCGTTCGCGCGCCACCAGCGCAGCGGTGGTGCCAGACGAGGTGTAGCAGCAGATCACCTTGATATCGGTGGTTTCCGCGATCTCGCGGGCGGCGGCGACGATGCCATCCGCGACGGTGTGCCGCTTGGCCTTGCGCGAGGCCTCGATGATCTCGGTATAGGTGGGGTCGCTTTCGACCTCGCGGGCGACGTTGTCCATGGTCTGGACTGCCTCGACGGGATAGTCTCCCGCCGCCGATTCGGCCGACAGCATGATGGCGTCGGCCCCTTCGTAGATCGCGTTCGACACGTCCGACACCTCGGCCCGGGTGGGCATCGGGCTTTCGATCATCGATTCGAGCATCTGCGTCGCCACGATCACCGGCTTGGCCGCGGCGCGACAGGCACGCACGAGGCGTTTCTGGATCGGCGGAACGTTCTGCACCGGAAGCTCCACCCCCAGATCGCCGCGCGCCACCATGATGCCGTCCGACGCGGCAAGGATTTCGTCAAAGGCCTTGACCGCCGCGGGTTTCTCGATCTTGGACAGGATCGCCGCACGGCCCTGGCACAGGGCCCGCGCTTCCTCGACATCGGCGGCACGCTGGACAAAGGACAGCGCCAGCCAGTCCACACCCAGCGCGCAGACAAATTCCAGATCGGCCCGGTCCTTGTCCGACAGCGCCGCCAGCGGCAGCACGACATCGGGCACGTTCACACCCTTGCGGTTCGAAATGGTGCCGCCGGCCACCACGGTGCAATCGGCGTGATCGTCGCCGCAGGCGTCGACGGCGAGACGGATCTTGCCGTCATTGACCAGAAGCCGCGCCCCCGGCTCCAGCGCAGCAAAGATCTCGGGATGCGGCAGCTGCACGCGGTGCGCATCGCCGGGCGTATCGTCGAGGTCGAGCCGGAAGCGCGCACCGATCTCCAGCTCTTCGGACCCGTTGGCAAAGGTGCCCACGCGCAGCTTGGGCCCCTGAAGGTCCGCCAGGATGGCGATGGGGCGGTCGAGATCCTTTTCGATCTGGCGGATGATGGCGTGCCGCGCGGCGATCTCGTCATGGCTGCCATGGCTCATGTTCAGGCGGAACACATCGGCCCCGGCCTCGAACAGCGCGCGGATCATCTCGTAGCTCGACGAGGCCGGGCCCAAGGTGGCCACGATCTTGACGTTGCGTTCCCGTTTCATGCGTAAGCTCCCTGCCCCAGTTCATGTTATCGCTAACACAGCCCCCGTTCCCAGACAATTCCCTTTCCCGGGGGGCTTGCGTCCGTGTTGCGGGCAAGAGATGACGGCAGCATGACATTTTCTCCGTTTTCGATCCATGGCGAAGACCGCGACAGCCGCTGGCTGATCACCTGCGACCACGCCTCGAACGTCGTGCCGCCTGAAATGGGCGGCACGCTGGGCCTGCCAGAGGCCGACATGGCGCGCCACATCGCATATGACGTAGGTGCGGCAGGGGTCGCGCTGGCCCTGGGTGATGCGCTGGGCGCGCCGGTGATCTCGGCCGGGTTCTCGCGCCTGGTGATCGACCCGAACCGCGGCGAGGATGACCCGACGCTGCTGATGCGGCTTTACGACGGTTCGGTGATCCCGGCCAACCGCAATGCCACCGAGGCCGAGCGCGTCCGCAGGCTCGACGCCTATTACCGCCCCTATCACGCCGCGCTGGGGCGACTGGCGGCGCGGCGCGACGACATCGCCATCGTCGCGGTGCACTCCTTCACACCGCAATTGCAGGGCCGGCCCCGGCGGCCCTGGCATGTGGGCGTGCTGCATGCCTGGGACGCGCGCCTGTCGGACCCGCTCATTGACATTCTGACCGCCCAGCCCGATCTGGTGGTGGGGCGCAACGTGCCCTATCACGGCCATCTGCCGGGCGATGCGATCCACACGCACGCACTGAACCACGGGCGGCTGAACACGCTGATCGAATTGCGCAACGATCTGATCGAAACGCCGCTTGCGCAGGCCGGGTGGGGGGCAAGACTGGCCCCGGCGCTCGACCAGGCGCTGGCACAGGTGCGCGACTGACACGACACGCAAGACCAGGAGGACACAGAATGGACGATCTGACCCGGACCGAAATCGAAGCCGCCGCCTTTCGCCGGTTGCGCCAGCACCTGATGCAGGACCGCTCCGATGTGCAGAACATCGACATGATGAACCTCGCGGGTTTCTGCCGCAACTGCCTCAGCCGCTGGTACCAGGAGGCCGCGGCAGAGCGCGGGATCGAGATGACCAAGGACGCGGCGCGCGAGGTGTTCTACGGCATGCCCTACGACCAGTGGAAAGCGGATTTCCAGACCGACGCGGATGCTGGCAAGCAGGCGGCTTTTGCCAAGGCGTTCAAGGAGAACGTCACCGACAAGGCCTGACGGACGCGTTGTCGGGTAGGGTGCGCAATTGCGCACCTTCCCGCGGTCTGGCCCCTAGCCCAGCGCGCTGGCCTTCTGGAATGACGGACGCGCACGCATCTGCTCGAGGTAGGCCGCAAACCGCTCGGGCGGTGCGGGGAATTTCGCGCTCTGCGCCCAGCCGCCGCAATGGGTCAGAAGGATGTCCGGCACCGTCGGGGCATCGCCGGTCAGGCAGGGCCCGTCGACCTCGTCGAACAGACGGGTGATGTTGCGCAGATACTCCGCCTTGCAGGTCTCTTTCACCTCCGGCACGCGCTCGGCCTCGGGCAGGATGAAACTGTGCCGGGCCGCGCACCACAACAGCCCCTCGATCTCGTCCAGGATGCGGAAGGTCCAGGCATCCTGGCGCGCCCGGGCCACGCTGCCCGCCGGGGCGGTCAGGGCACCGTGCTTGTCGGCAAGGTAGGTCAGGATCGCCGTGCTGTCGGGGATGACGGTATCGCCGTCCACCAGCACCGGGATCTTGCCCAGCGGGCTGACGGCCCGCACCTGCTCGGATTGCGGGCCCGCGGCGACATGCGTGTAGGGCTGCCCCAGTTCCTCCAGCATCCACAACACCCTGAAGGTCCGGCTGCGCACCGAGCCGTAAACCGTGTATCCCATCCTGATCTCCCTGACATCCTGCCGCGACTGTCGCCGCTGCGGCGGGCCGGCGCAAGCCCCGGCGCACCGTCCGTGATCCATCGTCTAGCGACGCCGCTGCAGCATCGCCAGCCGGACAAAGGCGCGTTCGATCAGCGCCATGGCCGGCGCGCGCTGCCCGGCAGAGCGCAGGCGCAGGTCGGCATCCATCAGCAGCGTCAGGGCCTCTTCCAGCTTGTCCGAGGTCCAGCCGCGCGCCTGCCGCAGCAGCGCTTCGCGGCGCGGGCCAAAGACCGGCGGCCGCAGCCGCGAGATGCCCTGCGCCGCCCCCCCCGGTGCGCTGACCAGCGCATAAAGGGTCCGGAAATGCCGTCCGGCCCCGATGACCAGCGTGACCGGCGTCACGCCCTGCGCCGTCAGCCGCTGCATCACCGGGGCCAGGTCGCCGGTCCGGCCCTCGGCCAGCACGTTGTAAAGGTCATCTGTCTCGGCCTCGACCGAGGCCGGGGCCATCAGGTCGACCTCCGCCGCGCTTAGCGGCGCGGTGTCCCCAAGCTTGTAGAGCGCAACCTTTTCCAGCGTCATGCGGAAATCGCCGGGCGTCAGGCTGCGCGCCAGCGCTTCCAGCGCGCCCATGGCGTCGCGGTCGGGCGGGGCAAGACCGGCGCGGGCCAGTTCCGCCTCGATCTCGGCCCGGCCCGGAGGATCGTTGTACAGGGGCGCGGCATAGGCCGTCTTCGCCCCCTCGAACAGCTTGCGCAGCGTCGAGCGGGCCTGCAGCGCACCGGCGGTGACGACGATCTGCGCGTCGCCGCGCCTCCAGTCGTCCAGCGCGGCGCGCACCGCCTGGGTCACGCCGTCGGCGGCGTCGTCCACCAGCACCGCCCGCGGCCCGGGAAAGAAGCCCTGCGCCTTGACCGCATCCAGCAGCGCCGCCGGATCGCGCCGCAGATCGGCGGCGGCCAGCCGGGTCAGGCGCATCTCGGCCTCGGCCTCGGGGCCCAGCAGCGTGGCCAGCACCTCCTGCCGCTTCATCGCCACGCGCATGGCGTCCTCGCCATACAGCAGCAGCCCCGCGGCGTCCGGGTCCGGCTTGCGGAAATAGGCCTGCGCGTCGCGCCCTGTCAGTTTCATGCCGGCGTCATTCCGGCAGGTCGACCGCCGAAATCAGCAGCAGGTCGATCACCTGATCGGCCAGGATCACCATCAGCCGCTCCTTCGCGTCGCGTTCGGCGGCCAGCGTGGCGACGGTCGATCCGGTGGTGGAATAGCCGGTAAAGGCATTGGTGGTCCCGCTTTGCAGCTGCAAACCGCTGGCGGCATCCTTCAGGACATAGCTTGCGGTGCCGATGATGCGGAACCGGGTCGTGCTGCCCGCCGAGGTCGAGCCGACGCCCTGCTCCTTCAGGTCCAGCCGGATGTCCATCGTGAACGGGGCCGACGGGCCGGCGCGGCCCAGCCGTTCCTCGAACCGGCGGTTGAAGGCAAAGGCCTCGGGCGTCTGCGGCACCTGAAGACGGATGCGGTTGACCAGCCGCGCCCGGCCGCCCGGCCCGAAGGCGGGGCGAAAGCCGCAGCCCGCAGCCCCCAGCGCCAGCGCGCCCAGCAGGAATTTGCGTCTGTCAGACAACCACATTCACGATCCGCCCCGGCACCACGATCAGCTTCTTGGGCTGGCCCCCGTCAAGGGCCCGCACCACAGCTTCGTGCGCCAGCGCGATCTTTTCAACCTCTTCCTTGGGCAGGTCCTTGGCGACCTCGATTTCGCCCCGGCGCTTGCCGTTGATCTGGATCGGCAGGGTGACCGTGTCCTCGACCAGCAGCGCCTCGTCAGCCTGCGGCCAGGGCGCGTTGGCGATCAGACCCGCGCCGCCCAGCATCTGCCACAGCTCTTCCGAAAGATGCGGCGTCATGGGCGACATCAGCTGCGCGAGGGTCCGGGCGGCAAAGCGTTTCGTGTCCGCCCCCGCGCGCGATTTCGACAGCGTGTTGGTAAAGGCGTACATCCGCGCGATGGCGGCGTTGAAGCCAAAGCTTTCGACGCCCATCGTCACGTCGTGAATCGCCTTGTGTGTCTCCTTCAGCAGCGCCGCATCCTCGCCGGTGGCGGGCGCGTCGCTGGTGGCGATCTCGGCAGCGAGGCGATAGACCCGGCCCAGATGCCGGTTCGCCGCCTCGGCCCCGGCGGCGGTCCATTCCACGTCGCGCTCGGGCGGGCTGTCACTCAGGACAAACCAGCGCGCGGTATCGGCCCCGAACTGCGCGATGATGGTCTGGGGGTCGACCACATTGTTTTTCGACTTGGACATCTTGGCCGAGGGCACGATCTGCACCTCGGTGCCGTCCTTGAGGAAGCCCTTGCCGTCGCGCAGTTCCACATCCTCGGGGTAGTGATAGACGGGGCGGCCGTTTTCGTCCGCCGTCTGGAAGATCGCGTGGGTGACCATGCCTTGGGTAAAAAGCGCGTTGAACGGCTCGGCCGCGCTGTCCGGCAGATGGCCGCAGGCGATCATCGCGCGGGCGAAGAAGCGCGAGTACAGCAGGTGCAGGATCGCGTGTTCGATGCCGCCGATATACTGGTCGACATTCATCCAGTAGGCCGCGTCCTCCATGTTGGTGGGCGTCTCGGCATGGGGCGCGGTGAAGCGGGCGAAATACCACGAGCTGTCCACGAAGGTGTCCATCGTGTCGGTTTCGCGCCTGGCGGGCGCACCGCAGGACGGACAGGCACAGTCGCGCCAGGTGGGGTGGCGGTCGAGCGGGTTGCCGGGCACGTCGAAAGAGACATCGTCGGGCAGCGCGATCGGCAGGTTTTCCTTGCGCTCGGGCACCACGCCGCAGTTGTCGCAATGCACCACCGGGATCGGGCAGCCCCAGTAGCGCTGACGCGAGAGGCCCCAGTCCCGCAGGCGATACTTGGTGACGCCCTGGCCCAGACCCCGCGCCTCCATCCAGTCGATGGTCGCGTCGACGGCCTCTTCGCCGGTGGCGATGTCGAGCCCGGCGAAATGGTCGATCCAGCGCATCTTTTCGGTTTTCGGCGGCACAAACGCCTCGTCGAGCCCTTGCGTGCTCGCCTCGGGAGGTTCGAACGTCGGGATGATCGGCAGGCCGTATTTGCGGCAGAAATCGAAATCGCGCTGGTCGTGCGCCGGGCAGGCAAAAATTGCGCCGGTGCCATAGTCCATCAGGATGAAATTCGCCACCCAGACCGGGATTTCCCAATCAGGATCAAGCGGATGGCGCACCTTGAGCCCGGTGTCGAACCCCAGCTTCTCGGCCTTTTCCAGCGCCTCTTCGGTGGTGCCGCCCTTGCGCATCTCGGCCACGGCGGCGGCAAGGTCGGGGTTGTCGGCCTCCAGCGCCTTGACCAGCGGGTGATCCGGCGACACCCCAAGGAAAGACGCGCCTTTCAGCGTGTCGGGCCGGGTGGTGTAGACCTCCAGCGCATCAAACCCGTGGGTGGGTTCGGTGAGCTGCCAGGCAAATTGCAGCCCGCGCGACCGGCCGATCCAGTTCTGCTGCATCAGCTTGACCTTGGCGGGCCACTCGTCCAGCCCGTCGATGGCGTCCAGAAGTTCACCGGCCATGTCGGAGATCTTGAAGAACCACTGCGTGAGTTCGCGGCGCTCCACCTCTGCGCCCGACCGCCAGCCCTTGCCGTCGATCACCTGTTCGTTGGCAAGAACGGTCATGTCGACCGGATCCCAGTTCACCACGGCGTTCTTGCGGTAGACAAAGCCGTGTTCGAGGAAGTCCAGAAACAGCGCCTGTTGCTGGCCGTAATACTCCGGGTCGCAGGTGGCGAACATGCGCGACCAGTCGAGGCCAAAGCCCAAGGGCTTCATCTGCGCCACCATCGTGTCGATATTGCCGTAGGTCCAGTCCTTGGGATGGCCGCCCGAGGCCATCGCCGCGTTTTCCGCCGGCATCCCGAAGGCATCGAACCCCATCGGGTGCAGCACGTTGTGCCCCGTCGCAAGCTTGTAGCGCGCGATCACGTCGCCCATCGTGTAGTTGCGCACATGCCCGATATGGATCCGGCCCGACGGGTAGGGAAACATCTCGAGCACGTAGTATTTCGGACGATCCCCGGCACGCGTGGCCACGAAGGTTCCGGCCGCGTCCCAGGCGGCTTGCCATTTCGGTTCGATCTCGGCGGGGGCGTAGCGCGTCATGTCGGTCTCCGGAGCGGTTCGCGGCGGGTGATAGGCGGCAACGCCCGCCCCGTCCAGCCTTCGGCGGCATTTCGGCCACCGCCAGCGCCCCGAATCGTCAACAATCCGGCCTTGGGATTGCCATTTTTGCACGGCATGGCAAAAAACAACAAAACCACGACAGGGCCGAGCACCATGAAAATCCTTTTGATCCATCAGAATTTCCCCGGACAGTACAAGCATCTTGCGCCCGCGCTGGTCAAACAGGGCCACCAGGTCGTGGCGCTGACCTGCAAGGTCAAGAAACCCGCCGACTGGCAGGGGGTGAAGATCATCCCCTACGAGATCAAGGGATCGAGCACGCCCAACATCCATCCCTGGCTGGGCGATTTCGAAACCAAGATCCTGCGCGCCACCTCGTGTTACCGCGGCGCGGTGGCGCTGAAGGCGCAAGGGTTCGAGCCGGACGTGATCTGTGCCCATCACGGCTGGGGCGAGTCGATGTTTCTCAAGGACATCTGGCCCGCGGCGCGCATGGGGCTTTACTGCGAACTGTACCACCTGACGGAAAAGCCGTTCCTGAATTTCGATCCGGAGTTTCCCTCGAAGAACCCCGAGGCCGACAAGCTGCGGATCCGGATGAAGAACCTCAACAACCGCCTGCACGAGGAAATCATGGATGCCGGCATCTCGCCCACACGGTTCCAGGCCTCGACCTTCCCCGACAAGTGGCAGGACCGGATCACCGTGGCGCATGACGGGGTGGACACCGATCTGGTGGTGCCCCGGTCGGATGCAGCCCTGAAGATCAGCGACGACCTGACGCTGACGCGCGAGGACGAGGTGATCACCTTCATCAACCGCAACCTGGAGCCGTATCGCGGCTACCACATCTTCATGCGCGCGCTGCCCGAGATCCTCAAACGGCGCAAGACTGCCCATGTGGTGATCATCGGCGGGGACGAGGTCAGCTATGGCGCAAAGCCGCCCAAGGGCCAGACCTGGAAACAGATCTATATCGACGAGGTCCGTGGACGCATTCCCACCCCGCACTGGAACCGCGTGCACTTCCTGGGCCGGGTGCCCTATGACCGCTACCTGTCGATGATCCAGATCAGCCGCGCGCATGTCTATCTGACCTATCCGTTCGTGCTGTCCTGGTCGCTGCTGGAATCGATGTCGGCGGGCTGTGCGATCCTGGCCAGCGACACCGCGCCGGTGCGCGAGGTGGTGACCGAAGGCGAAAACGGCTGGCTGGTGGATTTCTTCGACAAGGACGCGCTGACCGACCGGCTGTGCGATCTGCTGGACGACGCCGATGCCCGCACGCGCATGGGCGAGACCGCGCGCCAGTTCGTGCGCGAGAACTATGACCTGCAGTCGATCTGCCTGCCGCAGCACCTCGACTGGGTGGCCCGGCTGGGCGCGCTGGACGCGCGTCCGGTGCTGGACTGAGCGCTGCGGGACGGCGGGCGGGGCGCCTTTCGGCCTTCAGGGCCGAAACAGCGCCGTCTGCCGGCCCGGCCCGGAATGGACTACAGGCGGCTGTCCTGCTGGCGCAGCTGGCGGGCGCGGGTCAGGATCGCATCCTCGACCGCGCGCACGGTGGAGGCGCTGGCGGGCCCCGAGCGCGTCATCAGCGCCACGTTGAGCGACCGGGCGTCCAGCGCCGGATCGCTGACATAGATCGTCGCGCGATAGGCCCGTCCGCCGCCGGGGGGCGTGCCATAGCCGGTGGTGATCACCCCGGTGAACGGGTCAGAGCTTTGCACCGGCAGGAAATCCAGCGTCTCGAGGGCGGCGAACCAGATATATTTGTTCACCGCGCCCACCTGGCCCTGATCGCCGCGGCTGCGGAACAGGTCCCAGATCGTGCCGCGCCCCTGCTCTTCGTCGGCGGTGCGGATGTCCGAGGCGGCCTGCGAGCCGGACACCAGGCCCGACCCTTCGCGGTTGGCGCGATTGCCGCAGCCCGAGGTCAGAACGAGCGTTGCGGCAAGGCCCAGTCCCATCGCGCAGCGTGCCCAATCCATACCGTTCCCCTCTTTCGGACGCCGTGTTGTCAGCCTTGCATACAGGCGGCGCGCGCGCGCGACAAGCCGTTGTTGCCAGCTGGTGCCAAGCCCCGGGAAACAGATGGGTTTCGCCGCATTCACGGCGGAATTCCGCCCGGCTTTCGCCTTGTGGCAATATCGCATCACTGCACCTCTTGTTGCACCGGCGATTTGCGGACGGCTTGCATTGGCCGGTTCAGGAGGCGCATAGAAACCGCATCAAGGCCGGGCAACCGGCTTGGTACGTGCCTTTGAACACATGAGGGAAACAATGAAAAAGATTCTGTTTGCCACCACCGCGCTGGTTGCAACCGCAGGCGTCGCCGCCGCAGAAGTGAACATCTCCGGTTGGGCCGAAATCGGCGTCATCGGCGGTAAGCGCTATGGCGATGTCACCCAGTTCCACACCGACACCGACGTCGACTTCAACATGAGCGGCGAAGCCGACAACGGCCTGAAGTTCGGCGCATCGGTCGACCTGGACGAAGCAAGCGCCTTCGGCACCCAGGACGATTTCGGCGTGTCCTACTTCATCGCTTTCGGCGGTGCACGTCTGGACATGGGTGATGTCGACGGCGGCTTCGACGCCGCCATGAAGGAAGTCAACATCGGCGGGTCGATCGACGACTCCGAAACCTGGCACGATGGCTTCAGCGGCAACTCGGGCCTCGACGGCACCCACGAAGGCCAGATCGCGACCTTCTCGTACAACTTCGACAGCTTCACCGGCTACCTGTCGAACGAAATCGACGACGACGGCGTCGACGGTCCGGTCTGGGGTCTGGGCGCACGCTATGGCGTTGAGCTGGCAGGCGCGAACATCGGTGTCGGCATCGGCTACCAGCAGGTCGACATCAAGACCGGCTCGAACAACACCAAGGGCTTCGACGTCGGCACCACCTCGATCTGGGGTATCAGCCTCGACACCAAGCTGGACAGCGGCATCGAAGCACGCGTGAACTACTCCGAGCAGGACATGCCGGGTGCCGCCAAGAACCAGACCCACCTGGGCCTGGGCTTCGGCTACTCGATGAACGCTCTGACCGTTGGCGTGAACTACGGTAAGGTCGAGAACGTCGGCGGCGTGTCGACTGCAGAAGACACCGGTTACGGTCTGGCCGTGAACTACGATCTGGGCGGCGGCCTGGTTGTGCAGTTCGGCTACGGCCACGAAGAGAACAAGCGCGGTGCAACCACCACCGACGGCGACTCGTTCTCGCTGGGTCTGGCGATGTCCTTCTAAGGACACCTGCCTCACGGCATAGGGAAGAGCGGGCCTTGCGCCCGCTCTTTTCTTTTGGCGGGCCGCGCGCTAGCACCCGAGGCAGGAGAACGGCCGATGCTGCAGATGTCCCCCGCCCAGATGACCGCGCTTTACCGCGACGCGCAGGCGCTTTACCGCAAGGGCCGCCTGGCCGAGGCGCGGCAGACAGCACAAAAGCTGGCGCTGGCCGCTCCGCGCCATCCCGATGTCCACCACCTGCTGTCGCAGATCGCCTATGACAGCGGCGACCGCGACACCTGCCTGAAACACCTGCGCAAGGCGCTGAAGGCCGCGCCCGGGGCCGCGCCGCTCTGGTCCGCCGCGGCTGCCCGGTTGCGCGCGCTGAACGAGCCGCGCGAGGCGCTGGCCGCTTATGACCACCTCATCGGGCTTGACCGCAAGGCCATCGCGCCAAGGGCCGAAAAAGCGCATTACCTGCAGCTTCTGGGCCGCTTCGGCGAATCCGAGACGCAGTTCCGCAAGCTGATCGCCGCCGCCCCGCACGAAACCGAACTGTACCGCATGTTCCTGGGCACCAAGAAACTGACGCCGGACGATCCTCTCCTGGCGCAGATGGAAACGCTTTGGCGCGACGCCCGCGTGACCGGCGAGGCGCGGATGCATCTGGGCTTTGCCCTGGCCAAGGCGATGGACGACACCGGGCAACACGACCGCACCTTTGTTTATCTCGATGCCGCCAACGGGGTGCAGCGCGATCTCGCGCCCTACGATCCCGAAATCCGCCGCCGCGAACTTGCCGGCCTGATGGCCGCGCAGGACAGCGATCTGACACCGCTGGGCGATCCGCCCCGGCTGCGGCCGGTCTTCGTGACCGGCCTGCCCCGCTCCGGCACCACGCTGGTGGAGCAGATCCTGGGCGCACACAGCGCCGTCACCGCGGGGGGCGAGCTGGGGCATGTGTTGCGTCAGGCCTATGCCAGGCTGGGCGCGGCCGAACACATGACGCCGCTGGACCAGCTGACGCCCGCGGCGCTGCGGGATTTTGCCGACGGTTATCTGCGCATGGTCCGCCGCGACCTGGCGCAAGAGCGCGGCGTGTTCACCGACAAGTCGATCCAGACCAACCTGGTGTTCGGCCTGCTGCACCGCGCCCTGCCCGGCGCGCGTTTTGTCGTGGTGCACCGCGATCCGCGCGATATCGCGCTGTCGATCTACCGCAACCCGTTCCGGTTGGGCACCCATCGCTATGCCTGCGATTTTGCAGATATCGCCGAAGCGATCCGGCAGTTCCGCCACAGCATCGCGCTCTGGCAGGACCGTCTGCCGGGCGTGCTGCACGAGGTGCATTACGAGGATCTGGTCAGCGATCCCGAACCGCAGGCCCGCGCGCTGGTGGCGGCGGCGGGGCTGGACTGGGAAGACGCCTGCCTGAGCTTTCACGAACGCCGCACGACGGTGAAGACGCTCAGCGTCGCGCAGGTGCGCGAGCCGATCCACGCACGCCGCCGCGCCGCGTGGGAACGTTATGCCACACAGATGCAACCGTTCTTCGACGCCTGGGGAGACGCACCATGGGACTGAGCGACATTCGCGCGCGGCTGGACAAGGCCTGTGCCGAGGCGGGCCGCAGGCCCGATGAGGTGCAGCTGATCGCCGTGTCCAAGGTACAGCCGCAAGAGCGGGTGCAGGCTGTGCTGGAAGAAGGCCACCGCCTGTTCGGCGAGAACCGCGTGCAGGAGGCCGCGGGCAAATGGCCGGCGTTCAAGGCGGCGTTTCCGGATGTCTCTGTGCACCTGATCGGGCCGCTGCAAAGCAACAAGGCGCGCCAGGCCTTCGATCTGTTCGACGCGATCCATTCGGTGGACCGCCCCAAGCTGGTGCAGACGCTGGCGCGGCTGGCCCAGGAAACCGGCTTTTGCCCCGACCTGTTTTTGCAAGTCAATACCGGGGAAGAGCCGCAGAAGGCCGGGGTTCTGCCGCAGGACGCTGACGCGCTGGTCGCCGAATGCCGCGCGCTGGACCTGCCGTTGAAGGGGCTGATGTGCATCCCGCCCGTGGACGAGGCCCCGGCGCTGCATTTTGCCCTGCTGGCCCGGATCGCGGCGCGCAACGGGCTCGACGGGCTGTCCATGGGCATGAGCGGCGATTTCGAACAGGCCGTGGCCTTCGGGGCCACCCATGTGCGCGTCGGCTCGGCCATCTTCGGGGCGCGGGTCGCGGGCTGAGCGGCCTCAGATCGTCGCCGTGCGCGCCAGGCGGTCCATGTCGACCTCGCCCTTGTCACCGCTCAGGATGACCGAGCCGCGTTCCAGCACATAGAACCGGTCCCCCAGGTCGTAGGCAAAGCTGAGATACTGCTCGACCAGCACGATCGCCATGTCGCCGCGGGCGCGCAGCACGCCGATGGCGTTGCCGATCTGCTTGATCACGCTGGGCTGGATCCCTTCGGTCGGCTCGTCCAGCAAAAGCACCTTGGGCCGCGTCACCAGCGCCCGGGCAATGGCCAGTTGCTGCTGCTGCCCGCCGGACAGGTCGCCGCCGCGCCGCGGCAGGAAATCGCGCAATACCGGGAACAGGTCGAAGATCTCCTCCGGCACGCGGCGCTCGCCCCGGGGCAGGCAGGCGAAGCCGGTTTCCAGGTTCTCGGCCACGGTCAGGAACGGAAAGATGTCGCGGCCCTGGGGCACATAGCCCACGCCGCGCCGCGCCAGGTCATGCGCCCCAAGGCGCCCCACCTCCTGCCCTGCCAGGCGATAGCCTCCGCCCGAGCGCGGATGTGTGCCCGACAGCGCCTTGAGCAGCGACGTCTTGCCAACCCCGTTGGTGCCCATGATGCAGGTGACCTCGCCCCGGCGGGCGGTCAGGTCGATGCCGTTCAGGATGCGGCTGCTGCCGTAATGCAGCGTAAGCCCGTCGACGCTCAGAAGCTCATCGGCCAAGATACACCTCGATCACGCTTTCGTTGCGGGTGACATGGTCGATGGAGCCTTCGGCCAGCACCGACCCTTCGTGCAGCACCGTCACCCGGCAGTCCAGCCGGCGGACAAAATCCATGTCATGCTCCACCACCACCACGGCGCGGCTCTGCGCCGCCGCGCGCAGCAGGTCGGTGGTCTTTTCGCGTTCGGCCGTCGTCATCCCCGCGGCCGGTTCGTCCACCAGCAGAAGCCGCGGTTCCTGCGCCAGCAGCATGCCGATCTCGAGCCATTGCTTCTGGCCGTGGGACAGCTCGCCCGCCTTGCGCGACAATTGCGTCGACAGGCCGATGGTGTCGGCCAGTTCGGCCACGCGGTCCAGATCCTCCGACGCCGGGCGGAACAGCAGCACCGAAAGCGGACCGCGCGGCTTTTTCAGCGCCATCATCAGGTTGTCGGCCACCGACTGGTCCTCGAACACGGTGGGGCGCTGGAACTTGCGCCCGATGCCCGCCACGGCAATCGCGCTTTCCGACCGGCCCAAGAGCGACACCGGCGGCTCGCCCCAGGACACCCTGCCCTGGTCCGGGCGGGTCTTGCCGGTGACAACATCCATGAAGGTGGTCTTGCCGGCCCCGTTGGGCCCGATCACCGCGCGCAACTCGCGTTCGTTGATGGAAAAGGACAGGTTGTTGAGCGCCTTGAACCCGTCGAACGAGACCGAGACGCCAGAGACTTCGAGCAGCGCGCTCATGTTTCGGCCTCCCTTTCGCGCAGCGCCCCTGTATCGGGGCCCAGATCGGCCCCATGGCGGTCCGGCGCGCGACGCAGGCGCACCAGATCGAACAGCCCGCCGATTCCCTTGGGGGCAAACAGCGTGACGGCGACAAAGGACAGGCCCAGCAGAACGGTCCACCAGTCCACCCACTGGATGCGCACCGGCCCCAGCACCAGGTCGGGGGCCTGCCCGCCGGTGAACCAGGTGGACAGAAGCGACACGAAAGCCGCGCCGATCACCGCCCCGTAGAGCCGCCCGCGCCCTCCAATGGCGACCCAGACCGCAAGATAGATCGACGCGATGGGCGCCAGTTCCGCCGGGTTGATGATGCCGGCCTGCGGATAGTACAGCGCCCCGGCAATCCCGGCGATCACCGCCGACAGCGTGAAGATGAACAGCTTGTAGGTCTCTACCGGGTAGCCGAGGAACCGCACCCTTGCCTCGTCGTCGCGGATGCCGCGCAGGACCGACCCGAACTTGCCCGACACCACCCAGCTGGCCAGCACGTAGCCCGCCGCCAGCGCGAGCGCCGAGGCCCAGAAGAACGCCATGGACAGCACCGGCTGGCCCACCGCCTCCAGCCCCGGCAGGTTCTGCAGGCCCGAGAGGCCGTTATTGCCGCGCAAGCCGCTGTCGTTCTGGAACAGGTACAGCGACAGCGCCAGCGTCATTGCCTGGGTCAGGATCGACAGGTAGACCCCGGTGACCCGGCTGCGGAAGGCGAACCAGCTGAACACCAGCGCCAGCAGGCCCGGCACCAGAACCACGGCGGCCAGTTGCAGCGGCAGCGAATGGGCAAAGGCCCAGATCGGCGGGAATTCCGACGCGCCCACAACGCCGAAAATCTGCGCGGCGATGCCGTCGGTGATCTCGTCCGGCGTCGGCGGCAGGGGCGCGGCGGCAAGGCTTTCGGTGACGATCAGCCGCGTGCGCGCGTACATCAGCCACATGCCGATGGCGTAGCCGCCGATGGCAAAGAAGGCCATGTGCCCCAGGCTGAGGATCCCGCAATAGCCCCAGACCAGGTCCATCGCGATGGCCACGAGGCACAGGCACAGGGTCTTGCCCAGCGTCTTGACGAACGAGGTCGACACAAGGCCCAGCCCCGTTGCCTCGGCCAGCACCGTCACGCCCAGCGTGAACACCGCAAGGGCCAGCAGGAACCACAGCACGCTGGGGTTGCGGGCGATGAAACTGCGGCTCATGTCGTGCTCTCCCGCGCGGCGGCTGTGTCCAGGGCCCGGGTCATGAAGACGCTGTGCGGATCGAACACGTAATTGCCGAAGGGTCCGGTTTCGGTAAAGCCGTACGCGGCATAAAGCGCGCGCGCCGGGGCGAAATCGTCATGCGTCCCGGTCTCGAGCCAGAGCCCGGCATAGCCGCGTGCGCTGGCCTCCTGCAGAAGGGTGTCGAGCAGCGCCCGTGCCACCCCCCTGCCACGGGCAAAGGCGGCGGTATGCATGGACTTGATCTCTCCTTCCGTCTCCGACAGCTGCTTCAGCGCGCCCATCCCAGCCAGACGGCCGTCCAGTTCGGCGGTCCACACCGTGATCCCGGGGACAAACAGCGCCGAGACGGGCAGGCGGTGGCAGCTTTCCGGCGGCGCGGTGCGGTCGCAGAAATCGGCATGGGTTTCCACCAGCGCCGCGAACGGGGCGGTTGGTGCCGTCAGCACCTCGATCTTCACCATTCTCTCAGGCCTCCGCCGCGCGACCATTGAGGGCGATGATGCCCTTGGGCCGGAACTGGATGAACAGGATGATGAACAGGATCATGTAGGTCTGCGCCGCCAGCGTGTTCGAGGGGTTCAGCCACTCGATCCCCTTTTGCAGGCTGCCCACCAGCGAGGCCCCCAGCAACGTGCCCCAGATATTGCCGACCCCGCCCACAACCACCGTCATGAAGCTTTGCACGATGTAATCCGCGCCCATTTCCGAGGTGACCTTGGCATAAAGCCCGATGGCCACCCCCGCGATGCCTGCGATGCCGGAGCCGAAACCGAAAGTCAGCATGTTGATACGGTCTGGGTTGATCCCCATCGAGGCCGCCATCCGCGGGTTCTGCGTGACCGCGCGCACTTCGAGCCCCAGCCGCGTCCGGTTCATCACGATCAGGAACAGGGCGAGGAACAGCAGCGCCAGCACGAAGATCGCGATGCGGATGTAGCTGATCGAGACGATGTCGGAAAATACCAGCGATCCGTCCAGCCAGCCCGGCGCGGTCAGCGGCCGGGCCTGGGTGCCAAAGATGTTCTTGGCGATCTGCTGCAGGGCGATGGAAATGCCGAACGTGGCCAGCAGGGTTTCAAGCGGACGGCGATACAGCCAGCGGATCACCAGCCGTTCCATGGCCACACCGGCGGCAAAGGTCACCGCAAAGGCCAGCGGGATCGACAGCAGGATCGACAGGGTATGATCCGGCACCACCTGCTGGACGACAAATCCGGTATAGGCGCCCATCATGATGAACTCGCCATGCGCCATGTTGATGACGCCCATGACACCGAAGGTGATGGCCAGCCCGATGGCCGCCAGAAAGTAGATCGAGGCCAGCGACACCGCGTCCAGCGCAAGGTCTGCGGCCTGATGCACGCCCACACGCAGTTCGATCCCCTCCAGAACCGTCGCGGCGGCGATGGCCACGGCCGGGGGCGCGCCGACATAGCGTTCATAGAACACGTGCGCCGCCAGCCGCGCGGCCAGTTCGGCCTCGGTGGCGACCGGCTCCACGACGCCGCTGCGGGCCAGTTCGGCATAGGCCAGATCGCGCGCCTCTTCGGTGTCGAGCGTGGCGACGCGGATCCCGGCCACCTGCCCGTTCTCGATATGGGCGATCAGCGCCGAGGCCTTGTCGGCACGGCTGAGGCGCGGTGCGGCCAGACCGGCCTCGACCAGCAGGTCATACGCGGCTTCGCGCGGCAGCGCTTCGGTGTCCGGCTCCAGCAGCCGGGCGATGTCGGGCGTGTCCGGGGCGCTGGCGGCCACACCGCGTTCGGTTGCCACAAGCGGGTTCAGCGCGGCGCGCACGTCAACGCCCAGATCACCGGAAAAGCTTTCGATGGCGGCGATACGCTCGGCGTCGTCGGTGGCAAAGCGGATCGTCAACAAGCGTTCCAGCCGGTCCTTGCGGGCGCGCAGCGCCGGGTCGGTTTCCAGCTCGATCGTGTCGCGCAGCGCGGCAAGGTGCGAGGCATCGGCGTCGCGTTCGATGGCTTCCAGAGCCGTCGCCCGGGTGACCGGGTCCGGCGCGTTCAGCTGAAACACCACCAGCGCCGCGCCGATCATCTTGCGCACACCGGAATTGGGTTTGAGCTGGTCATAATCGTCGTCGGCCACCTCGCCAAGCGGCGTGTTGCCGGCAAGGTCAAAGGCGCGCAGCGTGTCGCGGTCGATCTCTTCGGCCCAGAGGAACAGTCCGGTTTCCACATGCCGATAGACCTGCTTGGCCTGCCATTTCTCCAGCATCACCTGCGCGTCGGGCAGCCCGCTCCGGGCGATGGCGGTGATGGCGGGTTCGATCGTGCGGCGCGACGATTCGACGATCAGGTCGGCCTGCTCCTGCAGCAGGGTCTGGATCGGAGACCCGGAGTCCTGCGCGGTGGCCGGCAGCGCGGCAAGGCAGATCAGCAGGGCCGCAAGCAAGTGGCGCATCGTTCATCCATCCTGGGGGCACAGCGCAGAGAGGGGGCAAGGCCCCCTCTCCGGTCCTGAGCGGATCAGTAGTTCGACTTGATCTGCACGCAGGTCGAGGTCTCGGTGTTGTACATGCCGCAGCCGAGGTCCTTCCAGTCCGAGATCAGCACAGCCGATTCGGGCAGGAAGTCGGTCCAGGCATCGCCCGGCACTTCTTCGGTCTGGCTGATGATGTCGAACTGGCCGTCGGCCTGGATCTCGCCGATCAGAACCGGCTTGGCCAGGTGATGGTTGGGCAGCATCACGGCGGTGCCGCCGGTCAGGTTCGGGAATTCCTGCCCGTACATCGCGGTGCGCACGGCATCCACATCGGTGGTCCCGGCGGCGGTGGCCGCGTTCACCCACATGTTGAAGCCGATGTAATGGGCCTCCATCGGGTCGTTGGTCACGCGGTCTTCCCCCATGCGGGCCTTCCATGCGGCAACCCAGGCCTCGTTGGCCTCGGTATCGGCGGACTGGAAATAGTTCCACGCCGCGAGATGGCCCACCAGGTTCGAGGTGTCGAGGCCCGAAAGCTCCTCTTCCCCCACCGAGAACGCCACCACGGGGATGTCGTCGGCCGAAACGCCCGCTGCGGCCAGTTCCTTGTAGAAGCCGACATTGGCGTCGCCGTTGATCGTCGAGATCACGCCGACCTGCTTGCCGTCCGCGCCCAGAGCCACGACATCGGCAACGATCTTGGACCAGTCGGAATGGCCGAACGGGGTGTAGTTGACAAAGATGTCCTCTTCCGGAATGCCCTTGGACTTCAGATAGCTTTCAAGGATGTTGTTCGTGGTGCGGGGATAGACATAGTCGGTGCCCAGCAGCGCAAACTTCTCGACGCCCAGTTCCTCGAGGAAATAGTCGGTGGCCGGGATCGCCTGCTGGTTCGGGGCCGCGCCGGTGTAGAACACGTTTTTCGAGCTTTCCTCGCCCTCGTACTGCACCGGGTAGAACAGCAGGCCGTTCAGTTCCTCGATCACCGGCAGCACGGATTTGCGGCTGACCGATGTCCAGTTGCCAAAGATCACGTCGACCTCGTGCACTGTCAGCAGTTCGCGGGCCTTTTCGGCGAACAGCGGCCAGTCCGATGCAGGATCGACGACAACGGCCTCCAGTTCGCATCCCAGCACGCCGCCGGCAGCGTTCTGCTGCTCGACCAGCATTTCCATCGTGTCCTTCAGCGTCGTTTCCGAAATCGCCATGGTGCCGGACAGCGAATGCAGGACCCCCACCTTGATCGGGCAATCCTGTGCCAGCGCCGGCAGCGCGGTGGCCAGCATCACGGCGGTCGTGCACATCAGTTTCTTGGTCATGGTCTATCCCCTATGCGCGATGCGCGGGGGTGACTTGTCGTTCAAGCAATCGTGCTTCATACGCGCCCCACGCAACCAGTCTGTTTGCGGCGTGCGGTGGTGTTCGGAGTTCCAAGGCCAGCACCATCGCACGTTCCCGCCGGGCCAAAGCGCCCGCGCCGACATGGCTCCACGGTTTTCTGCCCTGCAGCGAGATCACGGGCGGGTTTTGCCCCGCGATCCGGCAGAAACTGTGCTTTTTTGGGCAATCGCGGGCAGGTGCGCCCAATTCTTGATCGAATGACAAGCCGCGCAGCGATCAACTCTCCAGCAGAAAGCGCATGCAGGTGCCGATATCGAGGCGCGCGCGCCGCGTTGCCGCGGCGGCCTGCGCCGGATCGCGGGCAAAGGCGGCAAGATGCAGCATGCGCTTGTGCGCGGCCTTGGCGCGGATGCGGCGGTCCATCAGGATCACCCGGTCCTGCGCGGACGCGGCGGCGGCGGTCAGCGCCTCGAACTGGTCGCGACGATGTTCCAGCCCGTCCGGATCGGCATGGCCCACCAGCCAGGCATGCTCCAGTTCGGCGGAAAACCGGCCCGTGCAGGCGGCAAAGACCGCCTCCAGCGGTTCGGCCCGCGCCGGCACGCCGACCAGCACCAGGCACGCCAGAAGAAGAGTTTTCAAGCTGCCCATATTTTCATCATGA
Source organism: Alphaproteobacteria bacterium (assembly GCA_030425925.1). GTDB lineage: Bacteria > Pseudomonadota > Alphaproteobacteria > Rhodobacterales > Rhodobacteraceae > JAUHZO01. The sequence goes on from JAUHZO010000001.1 coordinate 295,849, forward strand.
CGCCGAGCCTTGAGGCAATCAAGGTCGCTGTTCGCGGCCCCCACCTCGCCCGCCCGCCACGCACATTTTTTCGCCGTCCCCTCTGGAGCGGTGGCCCCTGCCCGTCCTATCCTGTGCCCCGGCAACGGGAGGAGCCGAGATGGCACAACGCGACTATGCGATGTCGGGGGCGGATGCGCGCCGCGCGGTGGAAACCGGGCTGGCAGCCGCTGAATGGTACCACACCGACATTCCCCGCAAGGAAATGAAGGCGCTGATGGCACGCGCCGATCAACCGGCGATTCGAGACACCGGTCTCCTGTTCGGATGCATGGCGCTGTTTGCCGGGCTGGGCATCGCGCTCTGGCCGTCCTGGGGATCGGCCCCGTTCTGGCTGGCCTATGGTGTGCTCTACGGGTCGGCCATGGATTCGCGCTGGCACGAATGCGGGCACGGCACCGCCTTTCGCACCCGCTGGATGAACGACTGGCTGTACCAGATCGCCAGCTTCTGCATGGTGCGCAACCCGGTGCAATGGCGCTGGAGCCATGCCCGCCACCACACCGACACGATCATCGTCGGCCGCGATCCCGAAATCCAGGCGATGCGCCCGCCGGCGCTGGGGCGTATCGCGCTGAATTTCCTTGGCCTGCTCGACGCCTGGCAGGGCTGGACCAAGATGCTGCGCAATGCCGCCGGGCGGCTGGACCCGGACGAGGCCGACTACGTCCCCGAACACGAGGCGCCGCGGCTGATCCGGGTGGCGCGGATCTGGGTGGCGATCTATGCCGCCACCATTGCCCTGGCGCTGGCCACCTCCTCGCTCCTGCCGCTGATGGTGATCGGCCTGCCGCGGCTCTACGGGGCGTGGCATCACGTGATGACGGGGCTGCTGCAACATGCCGGGCTGGCCGACAACGTGACCGACCACCGGCTGAACACCCGCACCGTCTACATGAACCCGGTCAGCCGCTTCATCTACTGGAACATGAACTATCACATCGAACATCACATGTTCCCCATGGTGCCGTTTCACGCGCTGCCGCGGCTGCACGACCGGATCAGGGCGGACCTGCCCGCGCCGAGCCCGTCGATCCTGGCGGCCTATCGCGAGGTCCTGCCGATTCTCTGGCGACAGCTGCGCAACGAAGAGCATTTCCTGACCCGCGCCCTGCCGCCCACCGCGCGGCCCTACCGCGCCGAGCTGCACCGGCATGCGCCGGGCGTTCCGGCGGAATGAGACGGAGACAGCCATGCCCTGGATCGACGCCTGTGCCGCCGACGAGATCGAGCCCGAAGACCTGATCCGCTTCGATCACGGCGGGCGGACCTATGCCATCTACCGAAGCCCGGACGACGCGTTTTACTGCACCGACGGGCTGTGCACGCATGAACAGGTGCATCTGGCCGACGGGCTGGTGCAGGATCACGAGATCGAATGCCCCCGTCACAACGCCACCTTCGACTATCGCACCGGCCAGGCGCTGCGCGCGCCGGCCTGCACGGCGCTGGCAACCTATCCCGCGCGGGTCGAGAACGGGCGCGTCTGGATCGAGATCTGAGCGCACCGCGACCGAGCCGCCCGCATCCGGGCGCTACCGCGTCACATGCCCGGGGAAGTGCTGGCCATCGGCCTCGACCTCTTCTCGCGTGACATAGCCGATCAGGATGCCCGGCGGCGCGCCGCGGTCGGTGATCTGCTCGACCGTTGCCGCGTCGCGGGTGATGCGGTTGTGATGCCTGCGGGCCCAGGCGTGGTGCAGGGCGCTCAGCCGCGCGCGCTCGGCCTCGAATCGCGGGTCGTCGCCCAGATCGTGCAACTCGTCCGGATCGGTCTGCAGATCAAAGAGCAGCGGGCGCATGGTTTCCACGTGGATGTATTTCCAGCGCCCGTCGAACACCATCGTCATGCGCGCCTCGGCCTGGTCGATCCCGGCGGCGCGGCGCGGCGGGCGGGTGGCAAAGTCCAGTTCCGAAACGCAAAAGCCGCGCCAGTCCACGTTCTGCCCGTGCAGGATCGGCTGCAGCGACCGGCCCTCCAGCACATGCGGCCGGGACGCCGCGCCAAAGACATCCAGAAAGGTGGGGGCCAGGTCGATCCCCTCGACCAGCAGATCCGACGTGGTGCCACGGGTGGCGTCGGCCTCGGGGCGGGGATCGTAGACGATCAGCGGGATGCGGGCAGAGGCGTCGTAGAACATCTCCTTTTCGCCCATCCAGTGATCGCCCATCTGGTCGCCATGGTCGGAACAGAAGACGATCATCGTGTCCTCCATCCGTCCGCTGTCGCGCAGGAAGGCGAACAGGCGGCCCATCTGGTCGTCGAGTTCCTTGATCAGCCCCATGTAGACGGGTCCCACCAGATCGCGGATGTCGTCGCGGGAAAAGTTGCGGCTGACCCGCATCTCGCGCCAGAGCGCCAGCAGCGGGTGCGCATTTTCCCGTTCGGCCACGCTGCGGTTCACCGGCGGCAGGTCCCCGGGGCCGTACATCGCGTTGTAGGGGGACGGGGCCAGATAGGGCCAGTGCGGCTTGATATAGCTCAGATGGCACAGCCACGGCGCGTCGCCCTGGGCGGCCATGAACTCCATGCCGCGGGTGGTCAGCCACGCGGTTTCGGAATGCGCGCGGGGCACGCGCGCCGGAAAGGCCGCGTTCTCCAGCGCCCAGCCCGACCGCAGGGAGCCGTCCGGCGCGATGGCGGTGTTGGCCCATTCCTCCCACGGATTGTCGCCGTCCATGCCGTGGCTGCGCAGATAGGCATCGTAGTCGTCGCTGCGCCGGCCGGGATTGGGGGTGGGGTTCTCGCCATCGTCGCGCACGAACACCTCGAACCCGCATTCGCTGACCAGCGCGCCGATGGGCCCCTGGGGATCGATGCCCAGCCGCTGCATGCCGGCCCTGTCGGGCACCATGTGGGTCTTGCCCACCAGGGTCGAGGTCACCCCGACCTCGCGCAGATGGTCGCCCAGCGTGATCTCGCCCACCCTCAGCGGCGCACCGTTCAGGGTGGAGCCATGGCTGCGCACGTAGCGCCCGGTGTAAAAGCTCATCCGGCTGGGCCCGCAAAGCGGGCACTGCACATAGGCCCGGTCAAAGCGCATGCCGCGCGACGCCAGCCAGTCGAGATTGGGCGTCTCGATATGGCTGGCACCAAAGCAGCCCAGATAGTCCCGCCGCAGCTGGTCGGCCATGATCCACAGCACGTTCATTCCGCAGCCTCCTTCGGTTCGGCAGAGCGCAGGGCGTGCAGCCCCAGAAGCGCAAGCGCACAAAGCGCGGCAACCGCCCAGATGCCCGGTGGCTTGAACATCACCAGCACCGCCAGAGCCAGCCGCGCCGCGATCTCCCAGCCGGCCAGGGGCCGTCGGTCGAACGCCGCCAGTGCACTGGCCACCAGATACAGTCCCAGCAGCAGACGCAGCAGCAGAAGCCCCAGCGCGCCCCAGTGCACCTGCCCGTCATAGCCCGGCAGATAGGTCAGCGTGGCCCCGGCCGACGGGTCCAGCACCGCCTTGTCGATCACCAGAAGCTCGGGATAGATCGCAAAGGCGAACGGGATGACGAACATCACCACCCCTGACTTGACCGCCGAAAGGCCCGTGGCCATGGGCTCGGCCCGGGTGATCGAGGCGGCGGCAAAGGCCGCCACCGCCACCGGCGGCGTGATCGCGCTGGCCACGGCGAAGTAGAAGACGAACATGTGCGCCGTGAAGACCGAAATGCCAAGCCCCGCCAGCAGCGGCCCCATCAGCAGCGCCACGTTGATATAGGCGGGCACGGCAGGCATCCCCATGCCCAGCAGGATCGCCAGCCCCATGGTCAGCAGCAGCGCCAGCAGCAGGAACCCCGTTCCCCCCAGATCGACGGATTGCAGAAAGGACAGCACGTCCACCGCCACGAATTTCGCCAGCCCGGTGAAGTTCAGGCAGACGTCGATCACCGTCACCGCAAGGAACATCAGGTACAGGGTGGCAATCGTCACCCCGGCATCGGACAGCGCCTTGAAGACCTTGCGGGGCCGGGCGCGGAAGTCGGGGTCGAGAAACATCAGCCCCAGAAGCAGCAGCGTCGCGTACCAGCCCGCGGCGCTGGCGTCTCCGGCGGCGTTCTGGATCAGGCGCATCACCCAGGGCAGGCTTTCGACGCGGCAGATGTCTCCGGCCTGCGAGACCGTGGCCCCCAGAAGGCGCGACAGCGGATCGCAGCCGATGGCGTCCTTGGGTGTCAGAAGCAGGATCAGGATCAGCACCAGCGGCGCAAGGATCTGGATCAGGTGAAAGCGGTCGGCGCGGGACAGGCGCATGTCCGCGGTCACCTCGCCCACCGCCGGGATGTTCTGCTTGCGCGCCTGGAAGACGACCGACAGGAACAGGCACACGAAATAGAGCAGCGCGGGCAGCGCGGCGGCGACGATGATCTCGCGATAGGGCACGGCGGTCAGCGCCGCCATCACGAAGGCCGCCACGCCCATGATCGGCGGCATGATCGACCCGCCCGACGAGGCCGCGGCCTCGAGCCCGCCGGCGAACACCTTCGAGAACCCGCGGCGCAGCATCATCGGGATGGTCAGCACCCCGGTGGACAGCACGTTGATCACCGGCCCGCCGGTGACGGTGCCGAACATCGCCGACGACACGATCGCCGCATGGGCCGGGCCGCCACGCAGGTTGCGGGTCAGCAGAAAGGCCAGCTTGATCAGCGACCGGCCCCCGGCGCAGCGCCCGAACAGCGCGCCCAGCACGATGTAGGGAAAGACCAGGATCATCAGGACGCTGATGAACCGCCCAAGCAGGCCCGCCGAATTGTTCACCAGCGCGTCCTGCACATGCACGCGGCCATCGGCCAGGCTGCGCGGCTCGACGCTGCTGAGGATGGTCACCATGTACTTGTTCTGGCCGTCGGCGCCGAACAGGTACCAGTTCATCACCGTGCCAAAGGTGTAGGCCGCGATCAGGATCGACACCAGCACCAGCGGCAGCCCCCAGACATGGATGTTGTAGGCCAGAAAGACGCAGACGCAGGCAAACACGATCAGCGGCAGCCAGCCGCCGGTGGTGTTCAGGCAGCGCGGGTTTTCCACCTGGTCCGGCGGCGGCAGGCCCAGCGATTCGGCAAAGGCGATCTCGGCCTGCAGCGCCTCGGCCACCAGCCGCGCCCGGTCGCCGGTCAGACGGTCGATCAGGCAGACCGCTTCCAGCTCGGTCATGTAGGTCAGGGCGGTGGCCAGCGCGGCCAGCACCAGAACGATGTCGAGGGCAAGGCCCAGCCCGCGCCGCACGGGCCCTGCCGCCTGCCAGCCGCGCCAGACGGAATGGCGCAGCGCGACGATGGTCATCATCCAGACCAGCGCCAGCGGGTAGAACCATTCCGGCGCAAAGCGCCGCAGCGACAGGCCGGGCACGCCGGTCAGCCCGCTCCAGACCGTGTCCCAGCCCGGGATCGCCGGCGTGGCGTTGAGCAGGCCGACCACAACAAAGCCAAGCGCCAACCAGAAGACCAGTTGGCGGGACAGCGTGCCTTGCGGCTCGGACGGGGTGGTGTCGATGTCGGTCATGGCGGGCCGCCCGTTGCGCCAGCCCCGGCGGGCCGGCAGGCACGCCGGGCCGCCGGTGGGGCGGCCCGGCCAGGGATGTCAGGCAATCAGGGCTTGGCGCAGTCGGGCACGACATAGCCCGCCTCTTCCCAGGCGCGCACCGCGCCGGGATGGTATTTCAGCGGGTTCGGCCCGCACATGCCGGTGGCCGCGGCGTCCAGCACGCCAAAGCCCGCATACCGCGCAAACGGGGCCTTGGCCTTGATCGCTTCGAGGTTGTCGATGTGCAGCTTGACCAGCGCATAGGCCAGATCGTCCTCCATCGAGGCGGTGACGATGTCGCCGCCCACCACCGCCATGCCGCGGAAGGTGTCGTCTTCGGAAACGACGGTCCAGGTCTCGCCCAGGTTCTGCGCCTCGGCCACCGTCATTTCCCAGGGCGCGTTGCCCGGCGCGTTGAGGTAGTTCTGCATCGGTTCGCTGTCGAAGGCGGCCTTGGGTATCGAATAGGCGGTCATTGCCCCGGCGGCCGACATCTGGGTCGGCCGACCCGACGGGAACAGTTCGGGGATCAGCGCGGCATCGGCGGTACCATCGGTGATCACGCTTACCGCCTGCCCCCAGTTCGCGGTGACCGATTCGTAATCGGCATCGGGCTTCATGCCGGTGATCAGCTGGATCAGCGTACGCGAGTTGCCCGTGGCCGCGCCCTGAGGCGGCCCGTTATAGACCTTGCGGCCCTTCAGGTCCTCCCAGCCGGCGATGCCCTTGGCATCGTAGGCGTACAGGAAGAACACGCCGAAGGTGTAGGGATACAGCACCCGCAGGTTGGCCGCCAGTTCGCCCCCCTTTTCGGCACCGATATTGGTATAGGGGCCGACACCGCGGGACATCAGGAACGGGATGATGAACGGTGCGCTGGACAGGTCGGACTTGCCCTCGGCCACGTTCTGCACCGAGTTGGTCAGCGTCTGGCCTTCCTTCAGCTGGATATTGGCCACGCCGCCCGACGCTGCGAACTCCACCAGCGCAGCCGGGGCCAGATAGCTGACTGTGCCCGGCACGCCGGTTTCCGCCGTCAGGTTCACCTGCGCCGCAGCCCCGAAGGCCTGCAGCGCCATGCCGGCCGCAAGGGCCAGCGCTGCTAGTCGTCTGTTCATGTTGTCCTCCCTGGATCGGTCTTGTTGGGTCAGTCCTTCTTGATGGACTTTTCGAAATACGGCACCGGCGCGATCCGCGCGCGGATGCCGGTCACTTCATGGTCTTCCACGGTGGCGCGGCGCGAGCCGGGTTCGCCCCAGACAAGCGTCACCTCGCGGCCCATCTCGACATGCTCTGTCTCGATCAGGGCGGTCGACAGCACCGAACCGGCATTCGACGAATAGGACGACCATTGCGAGATCCCGATGCAGGTGCCGTCCAGCTCCACCCGGTCATATTCGAAGGTGGCATACATCGGGATCGGCAGCGAGATGAATTTGGTGCGCGGGCGTGCGGTTCCGACCGACCGGCGCATCACGTCGAACACGTCGTCATTGTTCCATTCCAGCGTGACCTTGGTGCGGCGCGCCTGGCCGTTCCGGGCCATCAGCGCCTCGCGCCCGACATAATCGTGATCGAAACGCACCATGGGGCCATAGCCCAGCTCGTAGGGTTCGACGAAATACTCTGTCAGATCGTCCGACACGAAACTGCCGCCCAGCGAGGCCATGCCCTCGAAGGACCGCGCGGGCAGCCAGTCGCGGAACGCCTGCATCTCGGCCCCGCCGCCATAGAGCGCGGGCAGCGGGCGCGGCATCCAGCCCGATTCCTGCGCGGCGGTGGGATAGGTCATCGCCCCGGCCTTGCGCAGCCCGTACTGCGCGCCAAGCGCCTCGATCCGGGCGCGCACCTCGGCCTGGACCTCCCACGGGCCGTACAGCTCGAACCCCGGGCGGCCTGCCATGCCATGGCGCAGCGCGCGCACCTCGTGCCCGGCGATGCGCAGTTCGCCGATGCGAAAGAACTTGATCTCGGGCAGATCGCCGTCCACCGCCTCTTGCAGCAGCGGCAGCGCGTTTGGACCCTGCAGCTGAAAGCGGAACACGTCGCGCCTGTCGCGCGGGACAATCATGTTCTCGTCGCGCACCGCCTCGACCGCCAGATCGGTCCGCTCGGCATTGAACTGAAGCCAGCTGCTGGCGGTGGGCGGGCCCACGACGCGGAGGAAATCTTCGGCCTCGCAGAACAGGATGCAATCCGAGATCAGGTTGCCGTCGGGCGCACACATCACCAGTTGCTTGGCCCGCAACGGGTGCAGGTTGGACAGGTCGTTGGACGCAAAGCCGCTGACGAATTTCAGCACGTCCGCCCCTCGCAGATGCAGTTCGGTCATGTGATAGGACTGCTCGAACAGCACCACCGCATGATGCCAGGCGTTCTGTTCGTCGCGCCAGTTGGTGAATTCCGGCGGGATGCCGGGAAAGATCACATGCCCCAGGTCCGAACTGCGCAACATGTTCAGCGCGCCGCCCGCCGCCGTGATCTTCTGCTCCAGGGTGTCAGCCATCGTCGTCTCCTGCATCGTGCTGTCCCGCGCGGCTCAGGGCCGCGCGCCGTAATGGTGGGGAATGACCGAGATGTTGCGCCCGATCTCGATCGTCATGAGGTCTTCGGCCACGATCACCGTGCCGTCATACTGTTCGGCGATCTCGGCCATCACCGCGCCGATGGGCATCGGGTCGGGCGGCAGAAGCACCAGGTGTGTCAGCATCGCCAGCCGCGGCTGCACCCGGGCAAAGACCCGGCCCACATCGGTGGGCGTGGCGTGATGGTCGATGGCCACCTTGACGCGGGGATAGCGCGCCAGCGTCTCGGGCCGGGCCGCCGCCACCTCGTGCACCAGCACGTCCGCCCCCTGCGCCTGGGCGATCAGGTTTTCGTTGAACCGGGTGTCGTGGCTGTGGACGAAGACATGCCCGGCATATTCGATCCGGAAGGCATAGGCCGGGCGGATGAATGCGCCATGATCCACCTCGATCGCGATGATCCTCAGCCCGCCGCGGTCGAACACCACGCCTTCGCCGTAGACATGCGGGACGATGCGCATGTGCTCCGGGTCGATCTCGCTGTCGGCGACGCGGATGGCCCGGTCGGGTTCGGTGGCCAGCCAGGCGCCTTCGGCGATCTTCTCAACCCCCGGCGGGCCGTATAGCTGCAGCGGACCGCCGCGATGGGCAAAGGGCTGCTGGATCGTGCCTGTCATCAGCAGGTCGAACAGCCCGCTGTAATGGTCCGAATGGAAATGCGACAGGATGAGCGTGTCGGTAAAGCCGATGGGAAAGCCGGCCTGCGCCATGCGCACCACCGCCCCGCGGCCACAATCGATCATCACCCGCTCGTCCCCGGCCTCGATCATCGTGGCGGTGCCAAAGGCGTTGATATGCGGGTTCGGGATGCCGGTGCCCAGCAGGGTCACCCGCAAGGTGTCGCGTTGCGTTGCCATACATGCCTCCCTGCGGGGATGACAGCATGGGGCGAGCCATCGGTAAAGTTCGGATTGACGCAGCAGACATAGAGGAATTCTATACCTCATGGACCCGCGACACCTGATCCACCTGGCCGTGATCGTCGAGCTTGGCTCGATCACCACCGCCGCGCGCAAGCTGAACGTCACCCAGCCGACCCTGTCGCGCACGGTGAAGATGATCGAGGACCGCGTCGGCGGCGCGGTGCTGCGGCGCGAACGCTATGGCGTGCGGCCCACCGCCATCGGACGGCAACTGGCCGAGGAGGGGCGCGAGATCATGCGCCGCGCCGAAGCCGCCGGGGCGGCGGTGCGGGCCTGGCGACAGGGGCTGGCGGGGGAGTTGCGGGTGGGTGTCGGACCGATGCTGGCGGCCACGGTGATCGGCGATTTCTTTGCCGACCTGGCCACGGACCCGCCCAGCTTTTCGCTGAACCTGCGCTGCGACGTGGCGGCGCGGCTGGTTGAGCGGCTGCACCAGGACCGGTTGGACGTCGCCATCATCCCGTTCGAGCTGAACCGCGCCGAAGACGGCTTTCACCGCGATCTGCTGTTTCGCGACGACCTGGCGGTTTGCGTTGGCGGGCAGGACCCGCTGGCACGCGCCCGCCGCGTGCCGGCAAAGGCGCTGGCCGGGCATGACTGGATCGCCATCGGCGAGACCAGCGGCCTGCTGGACCGCACGCAGGAAACGCTGGACCTGCTGGGCCTGCCCGGCGGTGTCTCGCGGATCGAGGTGACCGGGGATGTCGCGATGATCCTGCGGCTGCTGGAACGCACGCAAAGCTGCTGCGTCCTGCCAAGGCGCCAGCTGCAGACGCTGGCCGGGCGCTACGATGTGGCGGCGCTTGATCTCGACCGGGCGCTGCCCTCGCGCAATATCGGCCTGTGGTCGCGGTTCGAGACGCGCGACCGCCCGGAAATCACCGTCTTTCTGGCGCGGCTGCGCGCCTATCTGGCGGCGGTGGGGCTGTGCTGAGGCCGACGCGTGGCAGGGCCCGGATCAGCTCCGGATCAGGCGGGCGTCAGGACCAGGTCGAATTCGACCATTTCCCAGTCTTCGTCCACCTTGCCCGACAGCGCGTAACCTTCGGCGGGAAAGCTGCCCGCCGGCTGCGGCGCATAGGCCATGATCAGATCGCCGCGCACACCGAACACCGCATCCTCGTCCAGATAGGGATCGTCGGCGGCAAAGACCTCGCTTACCAGCGTGCGGAAGCCCGGGGCCCTGGCGATGAAATGCAGATGCGACGGACGCCAGGCGTGCCGCCCCGTGGCCCGCAGCAGATCGCCCACCGGCCCGTCGGTGGGCACCTCGTAGCTGACCGGCTTCACCGTGGTGAAGCCATAGCGCCCGTCCGCCCCCGTGGTCATCAGCCCGTGAAAGGAATAGGTGTCCTGCTCCGGGTCCTGGCTGGAATAGAGCCCGTTGGGCGCCGTCTGCCAGATGTCCAGGGTGGCACCCTGGATGGGCGTGCCCTGGCCGTCGCGGATCACCCCGGTGACCAGCAGAACGGTGCCGGGATAGTCCCGCTTCATGTCATGGCCAAAGGGGATGTCCGGCGCGCCCTCGATGTGAAACGGCCCCAGCACCGAGGACGAGGTGCCGCCCCGGGCCGAATGAATCATGTCCACCAGCGAGGACAGACCCATGATGTCCGACAGCAGGATGAATTCGTGACGTTCATGGGTGGTGAACTCGGTCATCCGCTCAAGAAAGGCGATGGCGGTGTTCCATTCCTCATGGGTCAGCCGGACCTCGCGGGCGAACCCGTGCAGGTGCCGGGCCAGCGACAGGACGATCTCGCGCAGGCGCGGATCGGTCTCGTCGCCCAGATAGGCGGCAAAGGCATCGGTGAGATTGTCTTCGGTGACGTTGCGCATGGGCCCTCCTGACGGGCGGTGCCACGGTCAGCCCGCGCCGTGCCCTTTGTGCGCCGCCATCACAGCATGCAGCCAACCGGTGATGCAAGCCACGGATTCGGGCTCGTCCAGGAATGGTATATGCCCGCGGTCGGCCACCTCGGCAAAGAACATGTCGGGCCGCCGCGCGCACATCTCGCGCGCCGTGGCGGCACTCAGCACGTCCGACCCCGCCCCGCGCAGCAGCGCCAGCGGCAGTCCCTCGCAGGCGTCGAAAAGCGGCCAAAGCTCGGGCAGCGGGCCCGCCGCCATCACGGCGTCAAAGCCTTCGCGCAGGGCCGGATCATAGGGCAGCACGATGCGTCCGTCGCGCAGCCAGTAATGCCGCGCGGTCTCTTCGACCCAGCGAAAGGCGGGCACGTTGGCAAAGCCGGGCATGGCCGCGGGCAGCCGGTCGGCGATGTCTTCCAGCGACTCGACGGTGGGCGTCACACCGATATAGGCCCCGATGCGCGCCAGGCCGTCGCGCTCCAGCACGGGGCCGACATCGTTCAGGCACAGCCCCAGCAGCCGGTCGCGGCAGGTGGCGGCGATGGTCAGGCCCAGAAGCCCGCCGCGCGAAGACCCGATCACCGCCGCCGCGGCGATGCCAAGGTGATCGAGCAGCGCCAGCGCGTCCTGGGTTTCCTGCGGCACCGTATAGGTTTCGGCCCCGGTCCAGTCCGACCGGCCACGGCCGCGGCTGTCCAGCCGGATCAGCCGCACATCCGGCGGCAGGTGGTGCGAGAGATAGTCGAAGTCGTGCCCGTCCCGCGTCAGCCCCGCCAGCGCCAGCAGCGGCAGGCCCTCTCCTTCGTCGCGATAGGCCAGTTCGGCCCCGTCGGCGGCGCGGAAACTGTGCATGTTTCCTCCTTCGGGCGGCGTGTTTGCAGGCGGTGCGCCCGGCACGCCCTGTCCGGTTCACATCATCGCCGGACTGTTCCCCAGCCCGCGCCCGAGTGCAAGCGGATGCTGCCGCGCAAGGCCCGTCAGGCCAGCGCCATCTCGGGCACCGTGTCGGGGACGGTCAGCGCCGCCTCGGTGGCGGCCAGAACCGTCTCGACCGGCACGCCGGGCGCGCGTTCCTGCAGCACCAGCCCCGCCGCGGTGGGCCGGATCACCGCCAGATCGGTCACCACCAGATCGACCCGGCGCAACGCGGTCAGCGGCAGGGTGCAGCGCGGCACGATCTTGGAGGCCCCGCGGGCCTGGTGCTGCATCGCCACCACCACGCGCGCCGCGCCGGTGACAAGGTCCATCGCCCCGCCCATGCCCGGCACCATCTTGCCCGGCACCTTCCAGTTGGCCAGATGCCCCGCCTCGTCCACCTGCAGACCGCCCAGCACGGTCATGTCCAGATGCCCGCCGCGGATCAGGCCAAAGCTCATGGCGCTGTCGATGGAGGCCGCGCCCGGCACGGCCGAGACGAACCCGCCGCCGGCATCGGTCAGATGCGGGTCTTCCATGCCTTCGGGCGGCCGGGCCCCCAGCCCGATCACCCCGTTTTCGGCCTGAAAGAAGACCCCCATGTCGGCAGGGACAAAACTGGCCACCATCGACGGCAGACCGATCCCCAGATTCACCAGCATGCCCGGCGCGATTTCGCGGGCGACGCGGCGCGCAATCAGTTCCTTGGCTTCCATGGACGCCCCTCCCTCAGCTTGCCCGCACCAGCAGGTGATCGACCAGAACGCCCGGCGTCTTGACCGCGTCGGGCGGGATCGCCCCGACGGGTACGATGCTTTCGGGTTCGGCGATCACCGTGTCGGCGGCCAGCGCCATGATCGGGTTGAAGTTGTGCGCCGTCAGCATGTAGCACAGATTGCCGACATAATCGGCCTGCCAGGCCGCCAGCAGGGCAAAATCCGCCCGGATCGGGGTTTCCACCAGAAAGCGCCGCCCGTCGACCTCGACCACCTGCTTGCCGTCCTCGACCTCGGTGCCCAGCCCGGTGGGCGTCAGCACGCCGCCCAGCCCCATGCCACCGGCGCGGATGCGTTCCACCAGCGTGCCCTGCGGCACCAGGTCGACGTCGATGCGCCCGTCGATCATGCCTTTCTGGGTCTCGGGGTTCAGCCCGATATGCGAGGTGATGACCCGCGACACCGCCCCGGCCGAAATCAGCTTGCCGATGCCCTGGCCCGGGCGCGCGGTGTCGTTGGCGATCACCGTCAGGCCGGTGCGCCTCTGCGCCACCAGCGCGTCGATCATCCGTTCCGGCGTGCCCACGGCCATGAAGCCGCCGATGAGCAGCGAGGCCCCGTCCGGCACCCGGGCGGCCGCCTCGGTGGGGGTCAGCGCACCTTTCATGCCGCATCCTCCGTCAGGCCCGCCGCCGCACGGGCGGCGCGGGCGATCACCAGTTCCTCGTTCGTGGGCACCACCATCACGGTGGTACGCGCCACCTCTGACGACACCACCGCCGCATTGGCGGCATTCCGCGTGTGGTCGATCTCGATCCCCATCCAGCCCAGGCGCTCGCAGATGCGGGCGCGGACCAGGCGCGAGTTCTCGCCAATGCCACCGCAGAAGACCAGCGCGTCGATGCCGCCCAGCGCAGCGGCCATGGCACCGACCTCGCGCTGGCAGCGGAACACGAAATAGTCGATCGCCTGCGCCGCCTCGGGCCGGTCGGACGCTTCCAGCGTGCGCATGTCGTTGGAGATCCCCGACAGCCCCAGAAGGCCCGATCGCTTGTAGAGCATGTCCGAGATTTCCGCCGCGCCCAGCCCCTTCTGGTCCATCAGGTACAGAAGCACGCCCGGATCGACCTGGCCGCAGCGTGTGCCCATGGGCAGCCCGTCCAGCGCCGAGAACCCCATGGTCGACGCGATGGAGCGGCCATTCTGGATGGCGCACATCGACGCGCCGTTGCCCAGATGTGCCACCACCACCCGACCGGCCGCCAGATGCGGCGCGATCTCGGCGAGGCGGGAGGTGACGTATTCATAGCTCAGGCCGTGAAAGCCATAGCGCCGCACGCCTTCGTCATACATCTCGCGTGGCAGGGCAAAGGCATCGTTCACCCAGGGGTGACGGCGGTGAAAGGCGGTGTCAAAGCAGGCCACCTGCGGCACGCCGGCAAAACTGGCCATCGCGCCGCGGATGCCGGCCAGATTGTGCGGCTGATGCAGCGGCGCAAAGGGTGACAGCCGGTCAAGCTGCTGCAGGATGTCTTCGGTGATCCGCACCGGGGCTTCGAACCGGTCGCCGCCATGTACCACGCGATGCCCCACCGCCAGGATCTGCAGATCGGGATACAGCGCGGCAAAGCTGTCGATTGCCGCCCGCACCGCCCCGGCATGGGTCGAGATATCGCCCGGCGCGGCCGCGATCGGGGTGCCCCCGGCATCCTTCAGTTTCAGCACGCCCTCGGGCCCGATGCGGTCGGCCAGACCGGTGGCCAGCGCCGCGTCGCCGGTCGCCGGAAACAGCCCCACCTTGAGCGAGGACGACCCGGCATTCAGCGTCAGAACCGCGCGGGTCATGCCGTCTTGCCCGCGTAATGGTGCAGCGCCGCCACCGCGCAGGAGGCCAGCCGCGACATGGCACTGTCGGAGCGCGAGTTCAGGATCACCGGCACCCGCGCCCCCAGCACAAGACCCGCCCCTTCGGCATGGCTGATATAGGCCAATTGCTTGGCCACCATGTTGCCCGCGTCCAGGTTGGGCACCACCAGGATGTTGGCATGCCCCGCGACACCGCCCTTGAGCCCCTTGGTCCGCGCCGCGCCCATGTCGACGGCATTGTCCATCGCCAGCGGGCCTTCGACCTGACCGCCGGTGATCTGGCCGCGATCGGCCATCTTGGACAGCAGCGCCGCGTCGATCGAGGACGGGATCGCCGGGTTCACCGTCTCGACCGCCGAAAGCACGCCGACCCGCGGCTCGATCCCCAGCGCGCGCGCCAGGTCGATGGCGTTCTGGCAGATATCCACCTTGGTCTGCAGGTCCGGCGCGATGTTGATGGCGGCATCGGTGACAAAGATCGGCTCGGGCTGGCCGGGCACGTCCATGACAAAGACATGGGTGAACCGCCGTCCCATGCGCAGCCCGTCGGCCTTGTCCAGCATGGGCTTGAGCAAATCGTCGGTGTGCAGGTGGCCCTTCATCACCGCCGCGGCGCGGCCTTCGTGCACCATCGCCACGGCCAGACGCGCCGCGGCCCTGTCGGTGTCGGCATGCACGATCTCGACCCCGGACAGATCGGCGCCGCTGGCCTCGGCCGTGGCGCGGATCGCCGCGTCGGGCCCGATCAGGATCGGGGTGATGATGCTTTCCTGCATTGCCAGCAGCGCACCGCGCAGCGATTTCTCTTCGTCCGGCACCACCACCGCGGTGGGCAGCGGATCAAGCGGGCGGGCCCGGTCGAGGATCGCCTCGAAATGGCGATGGCGCTGGACGATCAGCCCCGGCACCTCCACCCCGTCGCGATCATAGCGTTCCGTGGGGGCCAGCACCTCGGCCTCGCCCGACAGGATCAGCACCCCGTCGTCGATCCGGCGCACCGAGGTCGCCAGGCGCAGCCCGCCATCGGCCAGCTTTTCCAGCACCTCCACCCGGCAGCACAGTTCCTCGCCGGCATGGGCGCGGGTGTGGAACTCCAGCGACTGGCGGCGGTAGAGCGTGCCCGGCCCCGGCAGCTGGGTGCCCAGCACCGCCGAGATGATCGAGGCCACGAACATCCCCGGGGCCACGCGTTCGGGACGGCCATCGTGATCCAGATCGCTGTCCTGCAGGTGCATCGGGTTGTAATTGCCCGATGCGGCGGCAAAGACATACAGATCGTCCGGCGTGATCAGTCGCTTCAGCTCGGCGCTGTCGCCGGGCTGCAGTTCGTCGAAGGTGCGGTTGCGCAGATGCAGGTTCATCTCAGCTCTCCGGAGTGGGGGCCAGCGGGTCCTCGGTCACATCTTCCGTCACCGGCGGCAAGCCCAGAACCTCGGCAAAACGCTGCAGCAGCGACAGGGTCCGCGGTGACATCTCGTCGACGGGGCCGGGGATATAGCGGACCACGTCGAGCGCAAGGGCGCGGGTTTCGGCATCCTGCAGCAACATGGGCAGCGTCTCGATGGCGCGCTCGGGCTCGTAGCTGGCGATCAGGGTCTGCTGGTGGATGATCATCGCGCGCCGCTCGGCCCCCAGCGACCGGAACGGTTCGTCCCAGGTCAGCACCCAGCTTGACCGCTCCAGCCGGTCGCGGCGCACCTGTCCGCGGTTTTCGGCCAGAAGCACCAGCATGCGGATCACCGCCTCGGCAAAGCCGCCCTGCTCGATCGCCATCAGCGCATTGGCCACTTCGGGCAGGCCGCGCAGCTCGTCCAGGTCCTTCAGCGTGCGCCGTGCCTCATGCGTGCGGCCAAAGGCGCGCGCCCAGGGCGTGCCCCAGAGGCCGTGGAACATCAGCTCGAAGCTCATGTCGCGCCAGTCGCGCCAGAAATCGATGCCCTGTTCCACCATCTGCACCCAGAGCGCCTCGGCCGCAAGGAACGGGTTGTCGGGCGTCGCCGCGGCACGGCGGTCGCGCAGGGTTTCGGCGGCCGAGGCCACCGGCATCATCAGCGGATTGCGCGACGACATCAGCGCGCGGCTCAGCCGCTGCGGATGCAGGGCGCGGCTCATCTCGGCGCTGGTGGGCGTGACCATGGCCCTGACCGCCGGGCGCACCGCCGTGTCATAGATCTGCGCCTGCACCTCGGCGGCGCGGGCCACGGCGGCAAAGGGCCGTTCGTCGGCGGGGCCGTCATCCAGCGCGCGGATATCCGCCAGCGTGCGTTCGGCAAAACCCACCGTGAAGGTCGTGCAACCGTTTTCCTCGGTCACGTCCTCGATGGTCATCTCGTACAGACCCGGGGCCAGCGCCTCGATCGTCTTGAGCGTCGAGGCGACCTCGGTATGTTCCTTGTTGGCGATCTTGGAGGACACGAAGATGCCCAGATGCCCCACCTGTTCGTGCACCATGTAGACGATGCGCTGGCCGCGGATGCGGATTTCGTTCACGTCGGAATAGGTTTCGGGGATCCAGTTCAGCGCCTGCTGCGGCGGGGTGATGTTGTCGCCATGGCTGGCGAAGACGACGATGGGCGCGCGGATGCTCTTGATGTCCACCGGACGGCCCGGATCGAGCATCGCCTCGTTCTTGACCAACCGGTTGCCGACAAAGAGCTGCTCGACGATCCAGCGGATTTCCTGCTCGTTCAGCAGGAAGAACCCGCCCCACCAGGTCTCGAACTCCAGAAAGGCGGCGTCGCCCTTGTCGATGTCGCGGAACAGGTCGGTGTACTTGCGGAACAGCGTGCGCGACGGGTTCAGAAGCTCGAAATTCTGCACCAGATGCGCGCCGTCGAACACGCCGCCGCCCAGATCCGACAGCATCATGGGAATCCAGGTGCCTCCCAGAACGCCGGCATTGTAGCGCATCGGGTTCTCGCCCACCTTGCCCGACCACGGGGCCACCGGCGCGCCGTTGATCACCACGGGGCCGGTCAGATCGGGATTGGCCGCCGCCAGCAGCAGCGTGGCCCAGCCGCCCTGGCAATTGCCGATCACCACCGGCTTGGCCGCGTCGGGATGGCGGCGCATCACCTCGCGCACAAAGGCGGCTTCGGACCGCGTGACCCAGGACAGCTGCTGGCCCGGTTCCGGCATCCGGCGGAAGGCGACGAAATAGACCGGATGGCCGTCGCGCAGCGCCACGCCGACCTGGCTGTCGGTCTTGAAGCCGCCGATGCCCGGACCGTGGCCCGCGCGCGGGTCGATGATGATGTAGGGGCGGCGATCGTTGCCGGTGCTGATCCCTTCGGGCGGCAGGATGCGCAGCAGCATGTAGTTCGACGGAAACGGCAGATCCTTGCCGTCCATCACCAGTTCGTAATCATAGATCAGCACCGGCGGGCAGCCCGCCGCCTCGTGCTCCAGAAAGATGTCGCCGCGCTTGCGCAGCGTGTCCAGCGTCAGCACCGCCCGTTCGCCGGCATCGCGCAGATAGGCCTGCCAAAGCGCGGCCAGCGTGCCGTTGCCCTGCGCCCCGGCCAGCGCTGTGACCAGCGCCTCGGAACGCGCCAGCAGCTCGCGGGTGCGCTGGCTGTGGGTTTCGGCGATGCGGCGGCCATGACGTTCGGCGGCGTGGCCCAGGATGGTGCCGGTCTGGGCACCGGCCTCCATCTCGGCCTGCGAGTCATGCAGGCCCCGGGTCAGCGCGGCCAGCGCGTCAGAGCCCGCCCGCGGCAGGCGCGGCTGCTGTTTCGGATCGAACAGGTCGTAAACGGTTGCCATCTCGGACATCTCCGGCTGGGATCAGGCTGTGATCGAGAACCCGCCGTCGATGTCATGCACACCGCCGGTCAGGTTGAACGCCTCGCGCGAGGCAAGAAAGGCCGCCATGGCCCCGACATCGTCGATGGTGGCCAGCT
Organism: Alphaproteobacteria bacterium; assembly: GCA_030425925.1. Classification (GTDB taxonomy): domain Bacteria; phylum Pseudomonadota; class Alphaproteobacteria; order Rhodobacterales; family Rhodobacteraceae; genus JAUHZO01. Next base: position 314,182 of record JAUHZO010000001.1, read on the forward strand.
GGTGGGTCGGCGCGCGGTCGGCGGCGGCGGCCAGCATCTCGTCGAAATGGTCGATGCCGCTGGCAGCGCGGGTCTGCAGCGGTCCGGGCGACAGCGCGTGCACGCTGATGCCCTTTTCGCCAAGCTCGGCCGCGGCATAGCGCACCGTGCTTTCCAGCGCCGCCTTGACCGGCCCCATCATGTTGTAGTGCCGCACCACGCGGGACGAGCCGAAGAAGGACACCGTCATGCAGGTCCCGCCCTGCGGCATCAGCGGCTCGGCCTTGCGGATCATCCGCAGGAAGGAATGCACGGACACGTCCATCGCCAGCGCAAAGCCTTCGGCGGAACAATCCACCACACGCCCGTGCAGATCCGCGCGCGGGGCAAAGGCAATGGAGTGCAGCAATGTGTCCAGCCGTCCCCAGCGCGTTTCGATCGCGTCGAACAGCGCATCCACCTGATCGGGCCGGGCGACATCCAGCGGCATCATGATCGCGGCCCCCAGCGACTCGGCCAGCGGGCGGACATGGGGTTCGGCCTTTTCGTTCAGCCAGGTGACGGCCAGATCGGCCCCCTGCTGGCGGAACGCCCGGGCGCAGCCCCAGGCAATCGAGTTGTCGTTGGCGATACCCACGACAAGCGCTTTCTGACCTTGAAGTGAAAACACTTCACAGCCCTCCCGAGTTCGATCCAGGTTTTCAGCGCGTTCCGGTCGTGGGTGTTGCATCGGTATATTGCACCCGGATGACAGCCGGGCGTGCCGCGCCGCGGCAAATCGTCCTGCCACGGCGCAGCCTGGCGGCTTTGGCCTGTCAGAACAGGAAATCCGTCGCGTCCAGATCGGCCAGCGCCACGTCGCGCAGCACCACGCTGTTGCCGGACAGATCGTCGATCCGGACATGGCGGCCGGCCGCGCTGAGGTGATCCGCGGCAAGATCGGCGAAATCCGTGATCGCGGTGAGGGCCGACAGGTCGATCACCTCGCCCGCGTCGAGGGCATCGAAATCGACGATGGTGTCCTGGCCGAAACCGTCGGCAAAGACAAAGACATCCGACTGGCCCTCGCCCCGCAGGACATCGTTGCCCGCGTCACCCGACAGCGTGTCGAGCCCGGCACCGCCGCGCAGATCGTCCTGCCCGTCCCCGCCAAGGATGAGGTCTGCGGCGGCATTGCCCAGCAGCCGGTCATCGCCGTCCTGCCCGCGGAGCGTGTCGCGCCCGTTGCCGCCCCGCACCAGATCGTTGCCCGCACCTGCGGCAAGGTCGTCGCCTTGGCCGCCGCCGGTCAGGGTGTCGTTCCCGGTGCCGCCCTGGACGATGTCCTGCCCGGCGCCGGCGTTGACGATGTCGTCTCCGGCACCCGCCTGCAGCAAGTCGGCCCCGCCCGCCCCGGCCAGAAGATCGTGCCCGTCGCCGCCCTCCAGCGTGTCGTCCCCGGCAAACCCGTCCAGCGAATCGTCGCCCGCCCCTCCGGTCATCCGGTCGCCACGGCCCCCGCCGATCAGGGTGTCTGCGCCCGCGCCGCCATCCAGCCCCAGCGCCAGTTTCGCCGCAAGCCCGTCGATGCTGTCGTCGCCTTCGGCACCCGTCAGGTCGATGCGCTCGATCCCGTCGAGGTCCAGCTGAAACGGCACCGGGGCGGTGCCGCTGACCACGGTCGTGTCCGCAACCGTCGCAAGGCGCAGCACGTCATCGGCGGCATCGAGGTCGATCTGCAGCACGTCCAGACCGTCGCCGCCGGACAGGCTGTCCGAGCCGTCGCCGCTGCGCCACAGCACGAGGTCGTCCCCGTCGCCTGCATCCACCAGATCGTCGCCGCCCGCGCCGCCGATGGTGTCGTCCCCGGCCTCGCCCAGCAGGGTTTCCGCCGCCGCGATGCCATCCAGCCGGTCATTGCCCGCCGCCCCCACCAGCGCGTTGAGGTCGAGGGAAAAGACCTGCGACGTGGCCCCGTTCGCCAGCACCGCCTGCGCGGGGCTGAACAGCGTCACCGACAGCGTGTCGGTCAGCCGCGCGCCGCGTCCGGTGTCGGTGTCGGTGTCGAGTGCGAACAGCGTGGCCAGGTCGATCTTGTGCACCGCCTCCTGCGCCTCGCCCGGTGCAAAGCTGATGCGGCTGGTGGATTGCACGCCACTGTCCCCCTCCAGCGTGACCGCGACCGAGGAAGGCAGGGTCCGGAACGGGGTTTCGCCACTCAGGGACACGGTGACGAAGGCCGCCCCGCCGGACAGGGTGATGCCATCCTCGACGCGGGCTTGCGGCAACGCGGTGTCGGGCAGCGCGTCCAGCGTGTTGACCAGCCCGCCGGTCAGGCGTTCGACGGTGTGGCCGATATCGGCCAGGATCGCCAGTTCCAGATCGCCGATGCTGACCCTGTCTCCCGGCAGGGTGAACGGGTTCATCAGCGCCAGCGCCAGATCGGTCACCGAACCGTCGGCCCGGGTGGTGCCCAGCACATGGGCATTGTCCGAACCCGGGCCGCTGTTGAACTCCACCGGCACCGGTTCGCCGTAAAGTGCCACGGCGTTCTCGCCGGTAAAGACCGGCGTGCCGTCCGCATCGAACTCGATCAGCAGGTCCCAGGCGGTGACGACGCCAAAGGTTTCCGGGCCGTTGCCCAGATCCTGCACCACCTCGCGGATCTCTCCGGGCACATCGGCAAAGCCGGCAAAGCCCAGACCGTGCCCCAGTTCGTGCAGCATCACCGAAAAGAAATCCGTGGCCCCGGCGGGCACGGTATCGTCCAGTTCGGGATCAAGAAAGAAGGCCCCGCTTTCCACCAGATCCTCGTTCACGTTGACGATGATGTCGGGGGCGGCCCCGTTCGGGTCCACCCCGGTCTGCAACTCGCGCAGGGTGCCGGTGATGGCCAAGAGGACGTCGCCCTCATCCGCGATGCCCGAGCCGTTGATGTCGAAGATGTCGTCGATCAGCAGGCTGGCCGCACCGGCCGAGGCCACCGCATCGGTGCCGCCCACGCGCACCTCGACCTCGATGCTGCTGCCTTCTGCCCCGCCAAGGACCTGCGCCCAGGTGTCCATGGCCGTCTCGGTAATGGACTGGAACAGGTCCAGCACATTCTGCGCCACGCCGCCGACCTGATCGACCACGTCAACCGCAAAACCGAAGCTGGCCGCAAAGCCCGGGCCTGTGTCCAGCACTGGGGTTCCCGGCAGCGTGCCCAGAGTCGCCACCCCGGTCAGGTCCTGTGCGGCGCTCAGTGGCAAGGCCCCAGACAGCGCCGGATCCAGCCTGTCCGGCGACAGGCCGTGGTCATGCCCCTCGTGGGCCTGTTCACACCGCTCGCAATTGCCGCAATCCCCGCACGGGCTGTCCCCGGCCACCGCATAGCCCGATACCAGCGCGTCGTAGCGCAAACGGGTGTCCAGTTCGATCGTCATGTCATGGGTCATCGAAATCCCTCCTGTTGCAGGGCAACAGCCCCGGTGCATGTCCTGCCCGCCGTTTCGCGCGCCATGACCCTTTGTCGGCAGCGGCGAAGGATCGGTTGGGTAAGGAATTCCGCTTGGACGCGCGGCGCGGGGGGCCTAGGGTTCGGACCAAGCCCCAAGCAAAGCCGCCCATGCCCCGCATCCTGATCCTGTCGAGCCTTGTCGCCCACGGCCATGTCGGCCTGTCTGCCGCGCTGCCCGTGCTGCAGCGGCTGGGGGTCGAGGTGACGGCGCTGCCCACGGTGGTCCTGTCGAACCATCCCGGCTGGCCGCATGTGGCCGGCGCGCCGGTGCCGGTGGCGCAGCTCGACTCCATGCTGCGCGCGCTGGACAAGAACGGCTGGCTGGGCGACCACGATGCCGTGCTGACCGGCTATCTGCCCGACCCGGCGCATGTGGCGCTGGCCGCCGACCTGATCGACCGGGCGCGGGCGGCGCGGCCCGGCCTGCGTGTGGTGGTCGATCCGGTGCTGGGCGACCTGCCCAAAGGGCTCTACGTGCCCGAAGAGGCCGCCCAAGCGCTGCGCGACAGGCTTGTGCCACGGGCCGACATCCTGACCCCGAATACCTTTGAACTGGGCTGGCTGACCGGGCAGCCCTGCCTCGATCCGGTCTCGGCCCATCAGGCGGCGGCCCGGCTTGCGGCGCGGGTCCTGCTGACCTCGCCGCCGCTGGCACCGGGGGAAACCGGGCTTCTGGACACGTTCTTGTGCCAGCTTTTCCGGGTGCCGCGGCATGACGGCGTGCCGCATGGTGTGGGCGACGTGTTTTCCGCGCTGATCGCCGCCGGGCTGGCCCCGTCGGCGGCCCTGGGCCACCTTCAGGCGCTGATCTCGGCCAGCCTGGGCCAGCCGCATCTGGCCATCATCCCCGCCGCGCCGGTCTGGGCCGCGGCCCCGCCACTTGTTCCGGAGACGCTGCATGGCCTTTGACTTCATCCTGATGCTGACCTCGCAGGACCGCACCATTCCCGACGCCCGCACGCGGCTGGACGAGGCGCTGGAGGGTGGCGTGCGCCATATCGGGTTCAAGGATATCGGCCTGCCGTTCGACGAGTTGCGCGACCTGGCCCGCGCCATCCGCGCGGCGGGAGGCCGGTCCTACCTGGAGGTCGTGAGCCTCGATGCCGAGAGCGAGCTGGCCTCGGCCCGTGCCGCGGTCGATCTGGACGTGGATTGCCTGCTGGGCGGCACGCGGGCCGACCTGGTGACAGATGTCACGCGGGACCATCCCCTGCGCTACTACCCCTTCCCCGGCCGTATCACCGGGCATCCCAGCGTGCTGGAAGGGCCCGCGTCCGAGATCGTGGCCTCGGCCGCGCGGCTCGCGGATCTGGAGCATGTGCACGGGCTGGACCTTCTGGCCTACCGCTTCGATGGCGACGTCCCGGCGCTGATGGCGCAGGTCTGCGCGGCCGTCGCCAAGCCGGTGATCGTCGCCGGCAGCATCGACAGCGCGGCGCGGGTCGATGCGGTGGCGCAGGCGGGCGCGGCGGGGTTTACCGTGGGCACGGCGGCGTTTGACGGGGTGTTTCCCGCCGACAGGCAGGGCTTTGCCGCGCAGGTGCGCAGCATCCTCGACCTGACGGCGCGGGCGCGGCTGCGCGCCTCGGCCCCGCGCAAGCTGGCGCTGGTGGCCCATGACAACCGCAAGGCGCATCTGCGCGCCTGGGTGCTGCGGCACGAACGGGCGTTGGCGGGGCACCGGCTGATCTGTACCGGCGGCACCGGCGCGATGCTGCGCGCGGCAGCCCCCGGCCTGCAGATCCAGCGCCTTCAGCGCGGGGCCCTGGGCGGCGACCAGCAGATCGGCGCGCGCATCGCGACGGGTGATCTGGATGCGGTGATCTTCTTTGCCGATCCGTCGGACCGGCATGCGGGCGACGTGGACCTGCAGGCCCTGACCCGGCTTGCGATCATCCACGACACGCCGCTGGCGCTGAGCCAATCGGCGGCGGACATGGTTGTCGCGGCGCTGATCGCCGCGCCCTGACCGAGGCGCTGATCGCCGCGCCCTAGGCTTCGATCGGTTCGATCAGCTTTGGCCCCGACGCGCGGTTGGAGTTCACCGCCCGGTCCACCCGGTGCCATGCCAGCGCGTCCTCTGGTGCCGCTTTCATCAGCGTCGCCGCGCCATGCCCGGCCTCGCCCAGCCAGAGCGGCCAGTCCTGCGGGGCCAGCACCACCGGCATGCGGTGATGGATCTGCGCCATCCTGTCATTCGCCGCGCAGGTCACGATGGCGCAGGTGCGAAAGGCCTGCCCGTCACGCTCCCAATCCTGCCAGACGCCGGCAAAGACCAGCGGGCCGTCGCCGCTTGGATGGATGTACCAGGGGTAGCGCGTACCTTCGTCGTCCTTCGTCCATTCGTAGAAGCCGGTGACGGGGATCAGGCAGCGGCGGTCGCGGCAGGCGGCCTTGAAGGCGGGTTTCTCGGCAATGGTTTCCGCCCGCGCGTTGATCAGCAGCGGCCCGCCATTCGGGGCCTTGTACCAATGCGGCAGAAAGCCCCAGCGCATAGCCCCCAGACGGCGCTGGCCCTCAAGGCTGTGCACGACATGCACGGCGTTCGTGGGGCAGACGTTGTAATTCGGCACGTCCGGCAGATCGTTGGCCGGCACCGCGTCAAAGAGCTGCGCCATGGCGTCGGGCGGCAGGGTGATGGCGAACCGACCGCACATCAGCGCAGCCTCAGCGACGAATAGAGCATCAGGCCCCAGTCGCACAGCTCGCGTTCGACCCTGGCCCAGAGCGCACCGAACCGCAGCGGATCGATGCGCGCGGCCTCGGCGATCTGCGACAGGCTGCGCCGCCCGTCGATCTGCGCCAGAAGCGGCGCGGCCTCGCGCGGGAGGTGCAGCACGGCCTTGCCCTCCTTGAACGTCAGCGGCAGCGGCTTGCCCTGCACCGCCTTCGCCAGCGACGCGGCCTGCACGCCGCGCAACTGCGGGACAAGGCTGCGCGTGCTGCCGCGCGCCACCTGGCGGGTGTCATCAGCGGGCACGGCATAGGCGATGTGCATCTTGATGGTGCCGCGCAGCTGTTCGGCCACCGCCATGGCGGTGGCGTCGTCCATGGCGTCGGGCCGCGGGGTCAGCCGCGCGAGATCATAGAGCGCGGGCATGGCAAAGGCCTGCAGCCGCCAGCCGGTCTGGTTCAACACGTCCAGCAGTTCCGACACGCTGTACGGGCGGTCCTGCCCGTGCAGGAGAAGGTCGTAGAACCCGGCATCCGAGACCTCGTGATCCGTCAGGTTGGGATTGCGGCGGAACGGATGGCCGTCGGGCAGGCTGGCCAGAAGCGCGCGCGCCTTCTCCAGCCGCGCCTCGGGGGGGAGCCCGTCGAACAGCGCGCCGAAGGCGGCTTGCAGCGGATAGACCCCCGACCGGCCCAGCGGCGCGTAGACCATGAAGCCCATGCCGCCGCCCGGCGCCAGCGCGGCGCGCAGGGCCCGAAAGCCCGCCGCCGGGTCGGGCAGGTGGTGCAGCACGCCGCAGCAATCGACATAGTCGAACGCGCCCAGATCGGGCGCCTCCAGCAACGAGCCGGTGACAAAGGTGATGCCCCTCAGCGCGCGCGCGGACGCCCGCGCCTCGGCAATGTCGCGCGCCGCCCGGGAAAGATCGACATAGGTGATGTCGTAGGGCACGCCCGCCGTCGTCAGCATCTGCGCCAGCTGGATCAGCCCGTCGCCCGTCCCGCCGCCTGCCACCAGCGCACGGAACGGCTGCGACCAGTCGCGGCGGCCCTGGAACAGGACATGGTCGATTTCCCACGGATGCGAGGGCGAGCCGGTGATCAGCCGTTTCGCCTCGTCCGCGGGATCGCGATCGGGATAGGGGTAGGCTTCGTATTGTTCGGTGACGCTGACCATGCCGTCTTGTGCCAGCTTTGGCCCGGTGAGGGAAGATCAGCCGCGCCGCGCCCGCTCCAGCCGCATCTCGTATAGCGCGATGTCGGTGATCAGGCGCTTGCGCTCGGTCCGGTCCGACGCCTCCAGCAGGTCGGCCCGCAGGCGCGCCAGTTCCTTCGACAGCGACACGGCCTCGGGCACCGCGCCGTTTTCCTTCATGATCCGGGTGAAGACAGCGTTTTCCGGGTCGTCGCAGGGCGGCAGGGGCTGGCCCGCGCCCGGCAGATCGTCAAACGCGCCCGCCTTTTCGGCGGCCGCGATCCTGGCGTTGATGAGGTCGATCAGCGGGTGGTCCATAGGTGTTTCCATGCCACGGGCGCGCGGCCAAGGCAAATCCCTGCGAGCCGCCGACAGGTCCGCCCTCGCGCCACGGGGAGCCGGACCGCAACCCTATCCATGCGGACAGGTCGATCATACGCATGCTGCATCGCTGAAAGATGTTTCCTGAGATACATACCGGGTGTCGGCAAGGCGGAGTTCAGAAGGCCCCCCCAGCCTGTACGAATTCGAAACCGGATGTGTTCCCGAGTTGTGTGCCAGTGCCGCTTGGCCGACAGTGTGAAGGGGATGATGCCAAGGGCATCATCCCCGTCTTTTTGCGAACCTACCGGCAGGACAATTCCGACGCGTCGCGACGGAGGTGTCGTCAGCCGCCGCGCGGCCGCATCATCATCTCGTGGACCGCCTGCATGCCGCGATCGGCCATATCGGTGACCTCGGCCGCGTGGACATGCATGGCAGCCACAAGGTCCGGGTCTTCCGAAGTCTGCAGCACCACGATACCTTCATCGGTGATGTCGATCTCGGTCAGGATCCGGTCGCCGCGTTCAAAGAAGATGTCCAGCGTGGGCGACTGGATGAAGATCCGGGGATCGTCCTTTTGCCCCACCCGGTCGATCATGCCGACAACATGGTTGACCAGCGCGTCCATCACCACCGGATCGTCCGAGCCGGTGACGGTGCGGATGCCGTTGGGCAGGTTTTCCACGCTGCGGTGAATCGACCGGAAATTGCGGAACAGCACTTCGAGATCGGCGCTTTCCTGCGGCGTTGCGTTTTCGCCCCGCAGGCCGGGCATGGTGACCTCGTCATGGCCGGTGCCATCGGCCCCGTGATGATGCATGCCATGCCCGCCGCCATGGCCGGACATCTGCGCCGAAACCTCGGCCAAGGGCGCCAGCCCCATCAGGGCGGCGGCGGCAAGGATCGCAAGGGTCGGTCTGGTCATGGAAGCTCCTGTTACCGGCATGGATGTCCTGTCCGGTCATATGCGAAGAGGCGCATATCCGGAAACAGAAAAGAAAAGACCTCTCCCCCTTGTGAGGGGAGAGGCCACCAGTCGAGCCCGTAGGGCTTACTGCTTCACGGTGATCCGGCCATCGGTGTAGGGCTGGTACGGCGCGTTTTCGGCCAGGTATTCGGCGGTGACATCCGCCAGGTCGGGGCCGAAATCGTAGGCGTTCATCGCGTCGCGGAACATCGCGTAGCCGTCGCCGCCATTGCGCACGTAGTTGTTGGACACCACGCCATAGACCGCTTCGGGGTCAACCGCCGCGCCGCCGATCATGACATCGGAAATCCGGCTGCCCGGTGCCTGCGTCAGGTCCACGGTGAAGGTCATGCCCGACACCTGCGGGAAACGGCCTGCGCCCTCTTCCACCTGGCTGACGCCGTTTTCCAAGGCTTCGACGATGGTCGCGCCGGTCACCTGGAAGGTGGACAAGGTGTTCTGGAACGGCAGCACGGTCAGCACTTCGCCCATGGTCACGTCGCCCGCGTCGATCGAGGCGCGGATACCGCCGCCGTTCTGGATCGCGACCTGGATGCCCTGGTCCTTGACGCGCGCCAGCATGGCATCGGCGATCAGGTTGCCCATGGAGCATTCCATGGCGCGGCAGACCGCACGGTCACCGCCGATTTCCACATAGGTGACCGCGACGACGCGGTTGCGGATCTCCTCAAGCGGAGCAGCGGCCTCGGCGACGCGCGCGGCGACGGCCTCGTCCGCCAGGATCGCGGCGTCGACCAGCACCGGGTTGCCGGTTGCTTCGGTCACATTGCCCGCGTCGTCGAAGGTGACGTTCAGTTCACCCAGGTACTTGCCGTAGGCATAGGCCTGCACGATCTGCACGCCGTTCACCACGGTGGGGTACGGGCCGTCGGCGTTTTCGTCGTTGTTGGCAAGGTAGGTGTTGGAGTGGCCGCCCACGATCACGTCGACGCCGGTGGTGTTCTCAGCCACGCGCTGATCGACCATGTAGCCCGAATGCGACAGGACGATGATCTTGTTCACGCCCTCTTCTGTCAGGCGGTCCACTTCGCCCTGCACGGCGTCCGCGGGATCGGTGAAGATCACGTTCGGGCCGGGCGAGGCCAGCTCGTCGGTGTCCTGCGGGGTCAGGCCGATGATGCCGATCCGTTCGCCGCCGCGCTCGATCACCACCGATTTCGGCAGCGCGTCCGCCAGGAGCGGCTCGCCCGAGACATCGGCGTTCGACATCACGATCGGGAATTCGGTGGCGTCGATGAAGCCGCGCAGAACCTCGGGGCCGTCGTCGAATTCGTGATTGCCCACGGTCATCGCCGTGTAGCCCATCATGTTCATCATTTCGGCGGCAAGCTTGCCCTTGTAGTAAGTGTAAAACAGCGTGCCCTGGAACTGGTCGCCGCCATCCAGCAGGACCCAGTTGTTCGACCGCGCCTTGGCCTCGTTGATTGCCGTCATCAGGCGCGCCGAGCCGCCAAAGCACTTGCCCTCGGCGTCGTCCTCGGCGGAACAACCGCTGTCGAACCGGCTGATCGGCTCGAAACGCGCGTGAAAGTCGTTGGTGTGCAGGATGGTCAGCGTGTAATCGGCCTGCGCGACACCGGCGGCAAGCGCCAGCGCGGCAGCGCCGGAAAGAAGACGAAGCGACATGTGATGTCCTCCACTGTCGGGTTGCATTCGTTGGGCACGTGTCGGTGCGGTCAGACACAGCGCCCGCCCCGTCAGTGACAGGTTGACATGACAGTTTTGTGACAGCTTGACCGCGGCCATGTCGCACGGCATTCCCGTGCCATGCTGATCTACAAAATCCTTCGCGGCCCCGAATGGCAGGCCCTGCGCGACGCGGGCGAAACCGCCGGCGCGCCGATCGACGTGGCCGATGGCTATGTGCATTTCTCCACCGCCGAACAGGCGCGGGAAACCGCGGCAAAGCACTTTGCCGGCGAAGACGGCCTGTTCCTGGCCGCCTTTGAAACCGACCGCATGGGCGAGGCCCTGAAATGGGAGCCGTCGCGGGGCGGGGCGCTGTTCCCGCACCATTACGGACCGATGACGCTGGCGCATGTCGCATGGTGCCAGCCGCTGCCGCTGGAAGACGGGGCGCACCGGTTTCCCGACGGGTTTGCATGAGCGCGGGCCAGACGCGGCAGAACGGGCGGGAGCACGGGATGACCTTGATGGAACGGGCGGGCCTTGGCCTCTTGCACCGGTTCGAGCCGGAAACCGCGCATGGGCTGGCGCTGGCAGCCCTGCGCGCCGGGATGGTGCCCATGCCGGGGCTGGTGACATCGGACCGCCTGCGCACCACGCTGGCCGGGATGGCGCTGGCCAATCCGGTCGGGCTGGCCGCCGGGTTCGACAAGAACGCCACCGCGCTGCATGGCCTGTCGCGGATCGGGTTCGGCTTTGTCGAGGTGGGGGCGGCCACGCCGCGCCCGCAGCCGGGCAATCCGAAACCGCGTCTGTTCCGCCTGTCCGAGGACCGCGCGGCCATCAACCGGTTCGGCTTCAACAATGACGGGATGGAGGCCATCGACACCCGTCTGCGCACCCGGCCCCGCGACATGATCCTGGGGCTGAACCTTGGCACCAACAAGGACAGCGCCGATCGCGCCGCGGATTTTGCCGCCGTGCTGACGCAGTGCGGCGCGCATCTGGATTTCGCCACCGTCAATGTCAGTTCGCCCAACACCGAAAAGCTGCGCGACCTGCAGGGCAAGGATGCGCTGGCGGCGCTGCTGGCGGGTGTGATGGCGGCGCGGGCAGGGCTGGCGCGGCCGCTGCCCGTGTTCCTCAAGATCGCGCCCGATCTCGATGCCGACGCGCTGCGCGACGTGGCCGAGGTGGCGCAGGCCGCCGGCGTGGCGGGGATCATCGCCACCAACACGACGCTGTCGCGCGACGGGCTGCGCTCGCGCCATGCGGCGCAGGCCGGCGGGCTTTCCGGTGCGCCGCTGTTCGACCGCGCCACCCGGGTTCTGGCGCACGTGTCGGCGCTGACCGAAGGCCGGGTGCCGCTGGTCGGCGTGGGGGGCATCGGTTCGGCTGCACAGGCCTATGCCAAGATCCGCGCCGGGGCCTCGGCGGTGCAGTTGTACACCGCGCTGATCTATGGCGGGTTCGGACTGGTTAAGGAAATCGCCACCGGACTGGACGACATGCTGGCCCGCGACGGCTTTGCCAGCGTGGCCGAGGCTGTCGGCACCGACCGCGACGCCTGGCTCTGAGATCAGAGCTGCGGCACCGGATCTGCCTGCGCCGCAAGGACAAAGGGCCCGAACAGTGCCGCATCCTTGTGCCCGGGCGACGATTCGACGCCCGAGGACACATCCACCTGGCGCGCGCGTGTCGTTGTCACCGCCTCACCCACGTTTTCGGCCGTCAACCCGCCGGCCAGCATCCAGGGACAACGCCAGCGCCGCCCTGCGATCAGGCCCCAGTCGAACGGTCGGCCATTGCCGCCGGGGCGGTCCGCCTCCTTTGGTGCCTTGGTTTCCACCAGAAGCTGGTCGGCCACGGCGGCGTATTCGTCGAGGCGCGGCAGGTCCTCGGCCCCGGCGATGCCCACCGCCTTCATCACCGGCAGCCCGAACCGCGCCTTGACCTGCACCACGCGGGCCGGGTCCTCGCGACCGTGCAACTGCAGCATGTCCAGCGGCACCTCGTCGAGGATCGCCGCGATCTGTGCGTCGTCCGCATCCACCAGCAGCCCCACCTTTGCCAGACCGGGCGGGGCCTGCAGCGCGAGGCTGCGCGCCGTGGCAATATCGACATTGCGCGGGCTGCGGGGAAAGAACACGAACCCGGCATAGACCGCTCCGGCCTCGGCCGCGGCAGTCACGTCCCCGGGTCGGGTCAGCCCGCAAATCTTGACCGCCACATCGGGACGTTTCACGCCGCACCCCTTCCCGGTGGTTCGGAAAGCTCCAAGGCTCAGCTGGCCTGATCGAGCAGGGCCAGAACCTCGTCCTTGTCCTTGTCGCGTTCGGCCTGCGTGCGCTTGAGCTCACGCTCCAGCCGCTTGACCTCGGCCTTCTTGCGCGCGGCTTCGGCGCGGTGATGGTATTCGCGCAGGTATTCGATGATGTAGCCGATCACCAGACCCAGCACCACGCCCAGCGCCACCACCAGGAACAGCGGCAGCTGCACCGAGAATGCGAACGGCTGGAGGAAGCCGAAGAACTCCACCATTTCCGCCGGCAGGAGGTTCAGGGTCACCATCTCGCGGTTGGCAAGCGCCATGGAGGCAAGGACGACGGCGATGACAATCAGGATCGCCCACTTGATGTAACGCAGCATCTGCTCATTTCCCGTTCATGCGATCGCGCAGAAGCTTCCCGGTCTTGAAGAAAGGCACGTGCTTTTCCTCCACATCCACCGACTCCCCGGTGCGGGGATTGCGGCCGACACGCGCATCGCGCTTCTTGACCGAAAACGCGCCGAAGCCCCTGAGCTCGACCCGGTCGCCCCGGGCCATGGCATCCGTAATCTCGTCAAAGATCGTGTTCACGATCCTCTCCACGTCCCTTTGATAAAGATGCGGGTTCTCATCCGCAATCTTCTGAATCAGTTCCGACCTGATCATCGTCCCACATCCCCCTGGCACGCGTCTTTCGCTGCGCGGCGCTGACAGGAACTATACGCGGGAGAAATCCAAACGGAAACCTTGAACAGTTCGGAAAATCCAGCTTTTGCAGCGCTTTGCGACAGATTCGCCGCGCGATGCAGCACCGGCTGTCGCCTGCGCGCCACGAAACCGGCAGGCAACGCGGGGGGCAAGGGCCGATTCGCGTCAGATTGGCGCTGGTCGTGCGGGGCATGGATGGCCGCGGGCCCAAAGCGCCGGCACCACCCCCGGAACGGCCGTCAGCGGGTGAATCCCCCGGGGCACAACACGCAGAAAGGCCCCGCACATGGCGGGGCCTTTCCGTGTTCGTCTGGCGATGGCGTCAGTCGTCGCGCTTGAGCGCCGCGCCCAGGATGTCGCCCAGCGAGGCACCCGAATCGGACGACCCGAACTGTTCCACGGCCTCTTTCTCTTCGGCGATCTCGCGCGCCTTGATCGACAGGCCCAGACGGCGGGTCTTGCTGTCGATATTGGTGACACGCACGTCCACCTTGTCACCGACCGAGAAGCGCTCGGGGCGCTGTTCAGCACGGTCGCGCGACAGGTCGGAGCGGCGGATGAAGGACTTCATGCCTTCGTATTCCACCTCGATGCCGCCATCCTCGATCGCCGTCACCTCGACGGTGATGACCGAGCCGCGCTTCACGCTGCCCGTGGCCTCGGCGAACTTGTCGCCGCCCAGCGCCTTGATGGAGAGCGAGATGCGCTCCTTCTCGATGTCCACCTCGGAGACGACCGCCTGCACGACGTCGCCCTTGCGGTAGTTCTGGATCGCGTCCTCACCCCGTTCGTCCCAGCTGAGGTCCGAAAGGTGCACCATGCCGTCGATCTCGCCTTCGAGACCGATGAACAGGCCGAATTCGGTGATGTTCTTGACCTCGCCCTCGACCTGCGTGCCCTCGGGATGGGTTTCCGAGAAAACCTCCCACGGGTTGCGCATGGTCTGCTTGAGACCCAGCGACACGCGGCGCTTGGCACCGTCGATCTCCAGCACCATGACGTCGACTTCCTGCGAGGTCGACACGATCTTGCCGGGATGCACGTTCTTCTTGGTCCAGGACATTTCCGAGACGTGCACAAGGCCCTCGACCCCCGGCTCCAGCTCCACGAAGGCACCGTAATCGGTGATGTTGGTCACGCGGCCCTGATGGACCGAGCCCAGCGGGAACTTGGCACCGACCAGATCCCAGGGATCTTCCATCAGCTGCTTCATGCCCAGGCTGATGCGGTGGGTTTCCTTGTTGATCTTGATGACCTGGACCTTGACGGTCTCGCCGATCGACAGGATTTCCGACGGGTGGTTGACGCGGCGCCATGCCATGTCGGTGACGTGCAGCAGGCCGTCGACACCGCCCAGGTCCACAAAGGCCCCGTATTCGGTGATGTTCTTGACGACACCGTCCACCGCCATGCCTTCGGTCAGGTTGCCGATGACCTCGGCGCGCTGCTCGGCGCGGCTTTCTTCCAGGATGGCGCGGCGCGAGACCACGATATTGCCGCGGCGGCGGTCCATCTTGAGGATCTGGAACGGCTGCTTGAGACCCATGAGCGGGCCGGCGTCGCGCACCGGGCGCACATCGACCTGAGAGCCGGGCAGGAAGGCCACGGCACCGCCCAGATCGACGGTAAAGCCACCCTTGACCCGGCCAAAGATCGCGCCTTCGACGCGGGCATCGTCGGCATAGGCCTTTTCCAGACGGTCCCACGCTTCTTCGCGGCGGGCCATTTCGCGGGAAATGACGGCTTCGCCGCGGGCGTTCTCGGCCGCGCGCAGATAAACCTCGACCTCGTCACCCACCGCGATCTTTGGGGCTTCGCCGGGTTCTGCGAATTCCTTGAGCTCGACGCGGCCTTCCATCTTGTAGCCGACATCGATGATGGCCTGGCCCGCCTCGATGGCGATGACCTTGCCCTTGACGACACTGCCCTCGTCGGGCGTGTCCATTTCGAGGCTTTCGTTCAGGAGGGCCTCGAACTCCTCCATGGTTGTATTTGCCATGTGGCGTCTATGTTCCTTCGTCTGGTTTTCTGGCCGAGCGGTTGTCTCCGCCGGTCTTGGATTGGTCCGTCGGGCTGCCGCAAAACAAAGAGGGCCGGAGAACCCGACCCTGCTCGATCCCTTCGTCTGCGGCGTTTACGCCTTGTCGACACACGCGCGTATACGCAAGCGTCTGCCGTTAATCAAGCCCCGCTGCCCCATTCCAGCCAGTGCCGCTCTGCGGTGTCCAACACCGCGTCGACCTTCGCGCCATAGGCCGCCAGATCGTCTTCGGTCAGCACGCCGTGCCACTTGTTCGACCGGGCGCTGTCAAAGAAACCCGCGTCACTGCGCCAGAACCCCTGCCCCGCCGAGGGTGTGAAACGCGCGGCATTGGCTTTCATGCTGTCGAACCGGGCGGCCTCCACGATGGCGGCCATGACCTCCGGCGGCTGCGTCAGACCGGTATGCGCCGCGATGCGCGCCACCGCCCCGGCCAGATCGCGGGTCATGTCGGCATAGTGCAGCCGCAAAAGGTTCTCCCGTCCGTCCCGCGCCAGCGTGGCGCGGTAGTGATCCAGAAGCACCGGCAGGCCCAGATGGTCGTCGGCATTCTCCAGAAAGGCGTGAAAGCTTTCGCGTGGATCGTCGGCCAGAGGGGTCAGCCCCACATCCACCGACATGTTCTGCATGTGCTTGCGGGACGAGAAGTGCATGTCGATCGGGTTGCGATAGACGGTGATGTAATGCAGTTCGGCCCACCAGGGAATGCAATCGAGCGGCGAGTGGGATTTCACCTGCCGCCGGTGCTCTTGCGCGTCGAGCCGCGCCATCACCTCTTCGAGCGGGCGGATCTTGATGTCGATCCAGGGCGCTTTCATCGACAGTTCGGCATCGACCTGCGGATCCCCGGCGATCAGCATGGCCAGAATGCCCTGCGTCCAGGTGGTGCCGGATTTGGCCGGGGTCGTCACGACGATATCCCCGGCGCGCGCGCGGAACGCGTTCCATCGGGTGGAATCGCACACCGGATCGCGGAACACACGGGCGGCAGGATCGGCAGGGGTGAGCATGGGCAAAGTCCTTTTGATAAGAGAGCGTTGCGTTGGAACCGTCAAAGACCACAGGCGCGGCCAAGCGAACGAGGTCAGGAATGCCGGACTGCCCCGCACCGGGGGCGTCCGCTATCACAGTCGCAGCGAGACCATTCGATTTCAAGGACCTGACCAATGCTGACCGCAACCGATCACTTCGACTTCAACCAGACCAACAATTTCGTCGACCCGCAGGACAGCGGGCAGGATACCTTTGCACCGTCCGACACGCTCTATGGCGGCAAGGGTCATGATCACATGCAGTATGGCCGCGGGTCCGACACCGTGTATTTCGGCGAAACCGCCACCTACGATCCCGATGCCGGGAACCGGCTGGCCGACGAATACCGGATCGACGACAGCAACACCTGTCTCGACCCGTCCTTCTTTGGCTGACGCAGACTGCGGACGCGCAAGGCTGCAGGGCGGGGTTCACCCCCGCCGCAGCCCTCAGCAATAGCGCTCCGGTCCGGTCCATTGCGCGTCCGAATAGCGGTCGCCATGGGCCCAGCCCACCGGCAACACCGCGTCGATGCGCGCCAGATCGTCGGAGGTCAGGGTGATCTCTGTCCCCCGGACCAGTTCCCGCAGATGCGCCACCGAGCGCGTGCCGGGGATCGGCAGCACGTGTTTGCCGCGGGCAAGGCACCAGGCGATGGCCAGGCCGGCCGCGGGGATCTCCATCTCGGCCGCCAGTTTGCGGAATTCCTCGGTCAGCGCGATGTTCGCCTCGTAATTGGGCGACTGGAACCGCGGTGCCACCTTCATGAAATTCAGCATCGGCAGCACCTCTGCCGGGATCGGCCGGTCGGTCAGCAGCGACCGCGACACTGGCGAAAAGGCCACCAGAACCGTCCCCAGTTCGGCGCAGGTCTGGATCAGCCCCAGATCGGGGTAGCGTGTCGCCAGCGAATATTCCGACTGCACCGCCGCCACCGGGTGCACCGCCTGCGCGCGGCGCAGCGAGGACGGCGCGATCTCGGAATAGCCGATGGTCCTGATCTTGCCCTTTTCCACCAGCCGCGCCAGCGTGCCGGTGACCTCTTCGATGGGCACCTCCCGGTCGCGCCGGTGCACGTAATAGAGATCGACGCAGTCGATCCCCATCCGCTCCAGCGACGCGTCAAGACAGGCCTCCAGATGCTCCGGCGAGTTGTCGAAGGGCGTCTTGCCGGTCTCGCCATTGCGGTTGATCCCGCCCTTGGTGGCGATGTGGAAATGGTCGCGATGCCCCGGATTGGCCTTGAGCCAGGCCCCGATGGCACGTTCCGACCGCCCCATGCCGTAGACGTTCGACGTATCAATATGGGTGATCCCCATCTCGACCGCCGCATCCAGCACCGCCCAGGAGTTTTCTTCGGTGGTCGGGCCGTAGAAATCGGCAAAGCTCATGGCGCCGATCCCGAGGCAAGAGACCTCCTGCCCGCCCAGTAGAACCTGTTTCATGTCCGTCTCCGTGATTTTGGCGGCAGACTGGCCGGAAACAGGTCAGGGATCAACGCCGCGCGTCGACAATCTCGCCAGCCCGGGCCACTGCCGCCGCGACGGACATCTCGGACGTGTCGATCCGCACCGCGTCTTCGGCCTGCTTCAAAGGCGCATCGGCGCGGCCCATGTCGCGCGCATCGCGCGCCTCGACATCGGCCAGCACGGCGTCATAGCTCGTCTCGAACCCATTTTCGGCAAGTTCCTCGAACCGCCGACGCGCCCGCACTTCGGGTGATGCAATCACGAACAGCTTCACCTCGGCCTCCGGGCAGATCACCGTGCCGATATCGCGCCCGTCCAGCACCGCGCCCCCCGCCCGGCGGGCAAAGGCGCGCTGGAAATCCAGCAGCGCCTGGCGCACCTCGGGGATGGCCGCCACCTTGGAGGCCGCCTGCGCCACCTCGGCGGTGCGCAGCGAGTCTTCGTCCAGGTCCGCAAGATCGAGCGTTTCGGCCGCCTGCTGCGGATCGGTTCCGTCCAGCATCCGCCGCCCGACAGCGCGGTAGAGCAATCCGGTGTCGAGATGCGCAAACCCGTAGCGCGCGGCCAGCGCCCGGGCGATGGTGCCCTTGCCGCTGGCAGCCGGCCCGTCGATGGCGATGGTAAAGGCCATGCCCGCCGCGGCCTCAGCCCGACACGCGGGTGATGTCCGCGCCAAGCCCTGCCATCAGCCCCTCGAAGACCGGGAACGAGGTGGCGATCGGCCCGCCATCCGCAACGGTGACCGCCGCGTTTGTGGCCAGCCCGAGCACCAGGAAGGACATGGCGATGCGATGGTCGAGGAAGGTCTCGACCGTGGCGCCGCCGGCCACGCCGCCCGGCCCGCGGCCCTCGACGCTCCACCAGTCCTCGCCCTCTTCGACGGTCACACCACAGGCGCGCAGCCCGCGCGCCATGGCGTCGATCCGGTCGCTTTCCTTCACGCGAAGTTCGTGCACGCCGGGCATGTGCGTCTTGCCCGTCGCAAAGGCCGCCACGACCGACAGCACCGGGTATTCGTCGATCATGCTGGCGGCGCGCTCGGCAGGCACCTCGATGCCCCGCATGTCCGGCGAGAACCGTGCGCGCAGATCGGCGACAGGTTCGCCGCCCTCTTCGCGTTCGTTCTCGAACGCCAGGTTGGCGCCCATGTCCCGCAGGGTAAAGAACAGCCCCGCCCGTGTCGGGTTGAGACCGATATTGGGCACCAGTACGTCCGAGCCTTCGGTGATCAGGGCGGCACAGACCGGGAAGGCCGCCGAGGACGGATCGCGCGGCACGCGGATGTGCTGCGGCTTGAACTCGGGCTGGCCCTGCAGGGTGACCACATGGCCTTCATTGCTCATCTCGGAGCGGAGCGTCGCGCCGAAACCGGCCAGCATCCGCTCGGTATGGTCGCGGGTCATTTCCTTCTGGATCACCACGGTTTCCCCCGGCGCGTTCAGCCCCGCCAGAAGAACCGCCGATTTCACCTGCGCCGAGGCCATGGGCGTGGTGTAGTTGACCGGCACGGGATCCTGCGCCCCGAGAATGGTCAGCGGCAACCGGCCGCCCGAGCGCCCATAGGCGCGCGCGCCGAACAGCGCCAGAGGATCGGTGATCCGCGCCATCGGCCGCTTGTTGAGCGACGCATCCCCGGTGAAGGTCGCCGCGATGGGCGAGGTGGCCATGGCCCCCATGATCAGACGCACCCCGGTGCCGGAATTGCCGCAATCGATCACCTGATCGGGTTCGGCAAAGCCGCCCACACCGACGCCATGCACGTGCCAGGTGTCGCCGCGCTTGTCGATCTGCGCGCCGAAGGCCTGCATGGCCTTGACCGTGTCCAGCACGTCCTCGCCTTCAAGCAGTCCGGTCACCGTGGTCTCGCCCACCGTCATCGCGCCAAGGATGATGGAGCGGTGCGAAATCGACTTGTCCCCGGGCACATGGGCCTCACCCGTCAGGGGGCCGGAACGGCGAGCGGTCATCGGGATCGGGGTGCCATGGGCGGACATGCGCGGTCTCCTGCAAGGGGTTGGTGCCTCTTAGCAAGGCCGCCGGGGGGCGTCCATCACCTGCAGGCGCGCGGCTGCGGGCCAAGGCGGGAAGATTTTTCATCCGAAAAATCTTCCCGCCCCCGGGACCCGGAGCAAAGACTTTTCGGATGAAAAGTCTTTATCGTTCGGACGTCCGGCGAAAGGTCAGGTAATGCGGCACCCGGCCGTCCCGCAGGGCTTTCTGCTCGTAGCGGGTCGACAGCCAGTCCGGCCAGGCCTCGCGCCAGTCGCGGGGCCGCTCGGCCTGCCAGTCGAAACCGGCACGCGGCACCTCGATCAGGGTCTGGCGGACATAGTCGGGAATGTCCGTGGCCACGCGCAACTCTGCCCCCGGAGCCATGACCGCATGCAGCGGCCGCAGATGTTCCTGCGTGACGAACCGGCGGCGGTGGTGGCGTTTCTTGGGCCAGGGATCGGGGTAGAGCAGGAACACCTTCTCGACCGATCCCGGGGGCAGCACGTCAAAGAGGTTGCGGACATCCCCGGGATAGACCCGCAGATTGGTCACCTCTGCCTCGCGCACCTTGCCCAGAAGCATCGCCACGGCGTTCATGAACGGCTCGCATCCGATGATCCCCACCTCGGGATACGTCGCGGCCTGATGCACCAGATGCTCCCCGCCGCCAAAGCCGATCTCCAGCCAGACCGGCCGCCCGCCAAACAGCGCGTCCAGATCCAGCGGCACGCGGTCGGGGTTTTCGTCCCAGTCCACCGGCCCGGGCGACAGCTGCGCCAGGTCCTCTTCCAGATAGGTGACCTGGTTGGGCCGCAGGGTCTTGCCGCGCACGCGGCCATAGAAATTCCGCCATGGCGCATCGGGGTGCTTGTTCGACATCGTCATGGCCCGGGCGTGTAGCCGAGCACACCGCCCGAGGCAATCCGTCTGCCCTCAGGGGGCGATCAGGATGCTGCCCAGCACCTGCAGCCTGTCGCCGGAGCGCCGCACCACCAGCACCTCGCCCGAGCGCGTGCCGCGCCCGGTCAGCGCGCTGATATTGACCTGGTGGGTCACGACGAACGGGCGACCCTGCAACCCGTCCAACAAGGCCAGCGCGGCCTGCGTCCGTGCCGCGCGCTGCGAGACGTCCTGAAAGAAGGAATTGAAGGCCGGCGCTGGCTCGACCGGGCCAAGCGCCAGCAACTCTGCCGTATCGTGGCAGCGGCACCATTCCGAGGTCAGCACCACGTCGAAGCGGTGTCCGCGGTCCCGAAAGGCCGCGCCGATGGCGGTGGCCTGCGAGCGGCCCCGGTCATCGAGGTTGCGCTGGGTTGTGCAATCGCTCACGTCGAACCGCGCTGGATCCCCGGTGCCCGGGGCGAGCGCGTGGCGCATCAGCGCAAAGGCCCCCCGCTGGTCCAGCGCGTCCCAGTCATTTGCAAACGCCGCGCTCGACCAGAGCGCGGCGCAGATCAGTACAATGCGCCACATGCGCCGCCCTCCTGTCCGCCTTGCGGCAGGAGGTAGCGCCCGGGACGCTGCGTCAAACGCCTCAGATCTCTTTCTTGAGCGACTCGGCCAGATCGGTCTTTTCCCAGCTGAACCCGCCATCGGCCTCGGGCGCACGCCCGAAATGGCCATAGGCCGCGGTGCGCTGGTAGATCGGCTTGTTCAGGTCCAGATGCGTGCGGATGCCGCGCGGGGTCAGGTCCATCACCTTGGGGATCGCCGCCTCGATCGCAGCGGCGTCCACCTCGCCCGTGCCGTAGGTGTCGGCATAGATCGACAGCGGCTTGGCGACGCCGATGGCGTAGGACAGCTGGATGGTGCACTTTTCCGCCAGACCGGCGGCGACCACGTTCTTGGCCAGGTAGCGCGCGGCATAAGCGGCCGAGCGGTCCACCTTGGTCGGATCCTTGCCCGAGAACGCGCCGCCGCCATGCGGTGCGGCCCCGCCATAGGTGTCCACGATGATCTTGCGCCCGGTCAGGCCCGCATCGCCGTCCGGTCCGCCGATCACGAAGGTGCCGGTGGGGTTGACCCACCATTCGGTTTCTTCCGAGATCCAGCCTTCGGGCAGGACTTCGCGGATATAGGGCTCGACAATCGCGCGGATGTCGTCGCTGGTCTGGTCCTCGCTTTCATGCTGGGTCGACAGCACGATGGAGGTCACACCCACCGGCTTGCCATCCTCGTAGCGCACGGTCAGCTGCGACTTGGCGTCGGGCTTCAGCGTGGGCTCGGCCCCCGACTTGCGCGCCTCGGCGAGGCGGCGCAGCATGGCGTGGCTGTACTGGATCGGGGCCGGCATCAGGTCGGGCGTCTCGTTGGTGGCATAGCCGAACATGATGCCCTGGTCGCCCGCGCCGTCCTTGTCGACGCCCTGGGCGATATGGGCAGATTGTTCGTGCAGGAAGTTCAGCACGTGGCAGGTGTTCCAGTGGAACTTCTCCTGCTCGTAGCCGATATCCTTGATGCAATCGCGGGCGATCTGGCCGATCCGGCCCATGTAGTTCTTCAGCTTGTCCTGGTCGGACAGCCCGACCTCGCCGCCGATGACAACCATGCCGGAGGTGGCAAAGGTTTCGCAGGCGACCCGCGCCTCCGGTTCCTCGGCGAGGAAGGCATCGAGGACCGCGTCGGAAATGCGGTCACAGACCTTGTCGGGATGGCCTTCGGACACGGATTCCGAGGTAAAGACGTAATTCTGTCGGGACATGAGTGCTCCATTGTGCAATCGCCGCCACGCCAGGAAGCCGTTGTGGCGGAGGTGAAAGTATCGCTACGCCCTAGGGAAGGCCGTGGGGAAGGTCAATTGCCATTCTGTCGCTGCCGCAGGACAAGCAGCGCCGCCGCAACCATCAGCAGAGCCAGCATCGGCAGGTCTCCGGTGCGGCTGTAAGGTGTCACCCGCAAGGGCGGCGGCAGGGGCGCATCGACATGGCCCGCCTCTCCCAGAGGCAGCGCCGCAATCAGCCGCCCGGCCCCGTCGATCACCGCCGACACCCCGGTATTGGCCGCGCGCAGCACCGGCAGGCCCTGCTCGATCGCCCGAATACGCGCCTGCGCAAGGTGCTGGTAGGGGCCGGACCATTGGCCGAACCACGCGTCGTTGGTGATCTGCAACAGCATGTCGGGGCGGCCCGGGGCGGCATGCACGTCCTGCGGAAACACCGCTTCGTAGCAGATCAGCGGCAGCGCACGCCCCAACGGTCCGAGGTCGAGCAGCCGGGGCCCCGGTCCGGCGCTGTAGCCGCCTTCGGCCCGGGCGGCGAGCCCGGCGATGTTCCAGCGCCGGAACACGGCGGCGGCGGGCATGTATTCGCCGAACGGCACCAGGTGGTGCTTGTCATAGACCTGCCGGACGGCGCCATCGCCTTCAAGCAGCGCCAGAGAGTTGTAGTAGCGCCCGTCCTCCATCCGCTGAACCCCCAGCACGACAACCGCGCCCTGCGCAGCGTCGTGAATGGCGGCCAGCGCCTGCGTGGCGTTGCGCAGCAGCATGGGCACCGAGATCTCGGGCCAGACGACAAGCACCGGGGCCGCGCCCCCGGGTGCCGGCGGTGCGGCGGTAAAGGACAACTGACGCTGGAAGAACATCGGGATCAGCGCCGGGTCCCATTTTTCGTGCTGCGCGGCGTTGGGCTGGATCAGCCGCACCACGGGCCGGCCGTCCAGCGGCTGCGGCGGCGGGGTCAAGGCCAGACCGCCGCCATAGAGCACGCCCGACAGAAGCAGCGCCGCCAGCGCCGGACGCCAGGCCCGGGTGTGCAGCGCCGCACCGGCCAGCGCCGCCAAACCCAGCGTCAGCGCCGTCAGCCCGTGCGGCCCGACCAGCGCCACCCACTGGATCGGCGGCACCGGTGCCCAGAGATACCCGACCAGCGCCCAGGGAAAGCCGGTCAGCACATAGGCGCGGGCCAGTTCCGCAGCACTCCACGCCACCACCAGCGCGGGCAGGGCCAGACGTCTTGCGTGCCCCGCCGCGCCGAAAGCCAGCGCCCAGAACAAGGCAAGCCCGCCCGCCAGGCCGAACAGCGCAAACGGGGCCATCCAGCCGGTGGTTGCCGCGTCGACAAAGAACGGCTCCACGATCCAGCCCAGCGAAAACCCGAAATAGCCCAGGCCCACCGCCCAGCCGGTGCCCACGGCATAGATGCCGCGCGGGGCCGACAGGAACAGCCAGAACGCGCCAGCCAGCCCGGCGAGCGCCAGCGGCCAAAGCTCGTACGGGGCCGCGCCAAGCCCCATCACGACTCCCGCGGCCAGCGCCAGCGGCAGCCGGACGATGCGGATCAGCGGCACCAGATCCGGTGCCCCGGTCTCAGCCATGATCCGCCGCAGGTTCGGATTGTTGTGGCGCGGGTTCGGCCTGCTGTGGCGGCGGCGCAGCGTGGCGGGACACCGCAGCGGTGGGACGTGCCGCCCCGGGCAGACGCACGCGCAGCCGCTTGATCCGCCGCGGATCGGCGTCCACCACCTCGAATTCGATGCCCGCGGGGTGGCGCACCACCTCGCCCCGGGCAGGCACCCGGCCCGCCAGCATGAAGACCAGGCCGCCCAGCGTGTCGATCTCTTCGGCGTCGACATCGTCATGCGCCGACAGTGCCGCGCCAAGCTCGGCCTCGAACTCGTCCAGCGGGGCCTTGGCCTGGGCCAGGTAGCAGCCCGGCCGCTCGCGCGTCCACATCAGATCTTCGTCGGTGTCGTGCTCGTCCTCGATCTGGCCGATCACCTGTTCGATCAGGTCCTCGATGGTCACCAGACCGTCCACACCGCCATATTCGTCGATCACCAGCGCCATGTGCCGCCGTTCGGTCTGCATCTTGGTCAGCAGCACCCCGATGGGCATCGACGGCGGCACATAAAGCAGCGGCCGCAACATGCGCTTGAGGTTGAACCGCCCGCCGGTGCCGTTGAAGCCGTGGCTGAGCGCGAAGTCCTTCAGATGCGCCATGCCCACCGGCGTGTCCAGCGTGCCGTCAAAGACCGGCAGCCGCGTCAGCCCGGAGTCCCGGAACACGGTGACAAGGTCATCCTTGGTGATGGTGTTCGGCACGGCGATGATGTCGGCCCTGGGTGTGGCCACATCCTCGACCCGCATGCGCCGCAGGTTGATCAGGCCATGGCCCGTGCGCACTGCCCCGCCGGGCGCGGTGACGTTCATGTCCTCGGACGGGGCCGTTGCCCCTGTCCATCCGAAAATGCGCCGGAGCAATCCGGCCCGTTCACTGTTCTGGCTCATCTCCAGCGCGCCCTGCGCTGCGTTAGACGAGTCTTCGCTGTCGCCCATTTCTTCCGTTCCGGTCACGAGCCGTGAAGCCCTTGGTTCTGCATATATGGGTCAGGCAGTCCGAGTTTGCCAAGTATCTCGACCTCAAGCCCTTCCATCAGCGTGGCATCCGCGTCACTGACATGGTCATATCCTAACAGATGCAACACGGCATGAACGACCAGATGCGTCACATGCGCGCTGAAGGGCTTGCTCTGATCGGCGGCTTCCCGCCGACAGGTTTCGAAGGCGAGGGCGATGTCGCCCAGGTGGTGCCCCGCGTCACCCGCTGCGGGGGGCTTTCCAGGCGGTGCGCCGTCCGCTTCGGCCGACAGGTCCTGCGTCGGCCAGCTGAGCACGTTGGTCGGCTGCGGCTTGCCGCGATAGTCGGCGTTGAGCGCCGCGATTCGGGCATCGTCGCAGGCGAGCACGGCGATCTCGTAGCCGTGCCGGTCGAGCCCGAGATGGCGCAACGTCATGCGCGCCGCCTTCTCTGCAAGATCGTCCAGCCCGGTGGCGGTCCATGGATCATGTTCTATGATCGTTTCGGTCAGCATGGCACTTGTCGCCCCAAGGCACCGCCCCCGTCGCCCGGCCGTTCACGGCAACGCAGGCACCGTGACCGCCTCAGGGGGCATCCTTTTCGTAGGCTTCGATGATCTTCGCCACCAGCGGGTGGCGGACCACGTCCCTGGAGGTGAAATAGTTGAAGGCGATCCCGGGAATGCGGTCCAGCAGCCGTTCGGCATCGGCCAGCCCCGACGGCACGCCGCGCGGCAGGTCGATCTGGGTCCGGTCGCCGGTGATCACCATGCGGCTGCCCTCGCCCAGGCGGGTCAGGAACATCTTCATCTGCATGGTCGTGGCGTTCTGCGCCTCGTCCAGCACCACGAAGGCATGGGCCAGCGTGCGCCCGCGCATGAAGGCCAGCGGCGCGATCTCGATCACCTTTTCCTCGATCATCTTGGCCAGCTGCTTGCCGGGCAGGAAATCGTTCAGCGCGTCGTAAAGCGGCTGCATGTAGGGATCGACCTTGTCCTTCATGTCGCCCGGCAGGTAGCCCAGCTTTTCGCCCGCCTCGACGGCGGGGCGCGACAGGATGATCCTGTCGACCTGCCCGTTGATCAGCATGTTCACGCCCACGGCCACGGCCAGGTAGGTCTTGCCGGTGCCCGCAGGCCCGATCCCAAAGGCCAGTTCGTTGCCAAAAAGCGCCTGCACATAGGCCTTCTGCGCGTCGGTGCGTGGCTCGACCAGCTTCTTGCGGGTCTTGATCTCGACCGGGCCGCCGGCGAACATCTCCAGCTGATCCTCGGCATCGTCCTCCTCGGCCAGCCGGAACTGGCGGTCGATATCGCCCCGGTCCACCGCACGGCCCTGTTCGAGCCGTTCGTACAGCGCTTCGAGCACCGCCCGCGCCTCGGCCTGCGCGTACGGCAGACCGTGAATGGCCAGCAGGTTGCCGCGGCGCAGGATCTGCACACCTGTGCGGGCCTCGATATCGGTCAGGTTGCGATCATACTCGCCACACAGGTCGATCAGCAGACGGTTGTCGGGGAATTCCAGGACGGCTTCGGTCAGGGTGCCTGTGCTCACGCGGCTCTCCGGCTGGGCTGTGTCCACATATCGTGCCAAGCCGTGGCCCCCGGCGCAAGCGGGCAACGGGAAATGTCACCGAACTGATACGAAAACGGCCGCGCATGCCCTGCGCGGCCGTTCCCGACACTTCTGTGCATCGCGCTCAGAGCGGATCCCCGATGATCGAGGTCGAGCCCTGCTTGAAATCGCCGGTGGCAACGGTCGGCGGCGCCACGCCCGAGCAGACCGGCTTGCCATACTTGTCCAGACGCGCCGAAAGATACCCTTCGACACCGTCGTCGATGATCCAGTGGTCGCAGCCGTTCGGGTCGACCCAGATGCCCGCACGCATCTGGCTCAGGTCGTCGCGGTCAAAGAAGTTGCGGTCTTCGCTCTTGTCCGGGCCGATGGGCACGTCGACGCCGCAGGCGCCCAGCAGGGCTGCGGCCACAATGGCCAGGGCGGGTTTGATCAGGTTCATGTCTCTAAGCCCTTCCTTCAGCGCAGGCAGATGATTTCGACGCGGCGATTCTTGGCCATGCCTTCGGTGGTGCCGTTCGAGGCCACCGGCTGGCGTTCGCCAAAGCCGCGCACATCGGCGATGCGGGCGCCCACGGTCTGGGCCACGCGGGCCACGGCCATGGCGCGGTTGTAGGACAGCTTCATGTTGTAGCTGTCGGAGGCGCGGCTGTCGGTATGACCGGCGATGATGTAGGACACCGCCCCGGCAGACTGGAAGAACTCGGCCAGGCGCTGCTGTCCGTGCTTCGAGATGCGGTAGCTGTCGGTGGCAAAGAACTGGTCGGTATTGACCACGCCGCAGGTGTTCACCCGGCGGCAGACCGGGATGCCCTTGCGGTCCGTATGCGGCGTCATGTAGCCTTCGACGCCGTCATCCATCACCCAGTGTTCGCAGCCATCGGGATCGACCCAGATGCCCGGAATGTACTGTTCACCCACCACGGTGCGGGTGTTCTGTGTCGACATGAACGGTGTGTTCTGCCCTGCCCCGTCGGCCATTGCCGGCACGATGCCGGTGATGCCCGTGAGGGCAGCCAGCGCCAGCGCGCCGATGGCTTTGGTCATACGTGTTGCCACAGCCTCTGTCCCTTTTATCTTGTGTTTCCCCCATGCGCGCGGCGGAATCGGCAGCGACGCGCGCAAGTTTACTATAATCAACACATTAGCAAACAATTCGCGGGTGTGAAGCGAAAAGGCGGCGGTACCGTGCCGGAATCGGAAACCATTCCCGACCCCGCAGACCACGGCATTATCCATCTGTTCGGAAACGGTTTTGCCTCTTGCCCTGCAATTGTTCACCCAGCGGCAACCGATTGCCAAGGATCAGCGAACCGAGGTGTCCGCCCAACCTGTGGCCCATGCTGCGGCCCGGTGCTGACCACCGACGGACCAGGGCGCGCTGACGTCTCGACCCGCGCCACGCGGTCCCGGACCTGATCCGGGACCTCCCGTTCAGCGCAGGAGGCCCCGGATCGGGTCCGGGGCTGTGTCACGCGGGCAGAACGCCTTTCAAGGAGTTCGGCCCGCTTTCGACGATCCGCACCTCGCGCAGGTCGCCCGGGGTCAGGCCGTCGGCCTGCACATGCACCGCGTGGAGGTATTCCGACTTGCCCACCATCTGGCCCTCCAGCCGCCCCGGCTTTTCGAACAGCACCTTGACGGTCCGGCCCACCATGGCGTCCTGCAGGGCCTGCTGCTGGCGGGTCAGCAGCGCCTGCAGGCGCTGCAGGCGGGCGTCCTTGACCTCTTCGGGCAATTGCGCGCGTTCCGCCGCCGGGGTGCCGGGGCGGGTGGAGTACTTGAACGAAAAGGCCGAGCCGTATCCGACCCGTTCGATCAGATCCATCGTGTCTTCGAAATCCTGGTCGCTCTCTTCGGGAAAGCCCACGATGAAGTCGCCCGACAGGTGCAGATCGGGTCGCGCTGCGCGCAGCCGGTCGATGATGCGGAAGTAGTCGTCGCGCGTGTGCTGGCGGTTCATGCGCTTCAGGATCCGGTCCGACCCCGACTGCACCGGCAGGTGCAGGTAGGGCATCAGCTTTTCGCAATCGCGATGCGCGGCGATCAGCGCGTCGTCCATGTCGTTGGGGTGCGAGGTGGTGAAGCGGATGCGCGCCAGCCCGTCGATCCCGGCCAGCGCGTGGATCAGCCCGGCCAGCCCGCCCTCGTGCCCGTGATAGGCGTTGACGTTCTGGCCCAGCAGCGTGATCTCGCGCACCCCGCGTTCCACCAGATCGCGCGCCTCGGCCAGCACGCGCTCGGCCGGGCGCGACACCTCGGCCCCGCGGGTATAGGGCACCACGCAGAAGGCGCAGAACTTGTCGCAGCCTTCCTGCACCGTCAGAAAGGCAGAGGGCGCGCGCCTTGCCCTGGGGCGCTGCGCCAGATGCTCGAACTTGTCCTCTTCGGGGAAATCGGTGTCGAGCGCCTTGGCCCCGCGCCCCGCCTTCGCCTCAAGCGCGGGCAGGCGGTGATAGCTTTGCGGGCCGACGACCAGGTCGACCATGGGCTGGCGGCGCATGATCTCTTCGCCCTCGGCCTGCGCCACGCAGCCCGCCACGCCGATCTTCAAATCGGGCTTCGCGGCCTTCAGCCCCTTGTAGCGGCCCAGCTCCGAATAGACCTTTTCCGCCGCCTTTTCCCGGATATGGCAGGTGTTGAGCAGGATCATGTCGGCATCGTCCGGCGTCGCGGTCTGCTCATAGCCCTGCCCGCCCAGCGCTTCGGCCATGCGTTCGCTGTCATAGACGTTCATCTGGCAGCCATAGGTCTTGATGAAGAGCTTCTTGGGCGCAGACATCACTTCCTCCGCAACGGGGTCAGAGCGGGCACATAGCGCAGAACCGCCCCGCCTTGCAATGCGGAAGAAATTAACCGATTCTGCACCCAAAACGGGGCAGTGAAACGGCATGCGGTATTCCGGGCTGAGCGACTACATAAACTCGGGCAAGGCGGCACTGGCCAAAGGCCCGGTGGCCTTTGTCTTTGCCGAGGACGAGGCCGAGCTTGACACGACCCTGCGCCACAACCTGCATCTGGGCTTTCGCTCGGTCACGCTGTTTGCCGCCGCGCGCTGGGACCTGCCGCCGGACCTGACGGAAAAGGTGCACCGCGTGGATTACGACCTGCGCGAGGACGGTGCCGTGCAGACCGCCATGAACGCGGTGATCGAGGCCGCACCGGGGCTGTGGATGTATTACTGCTACAATGCAGAGTTCCTGTTCTACCCGTTCTGCGAAACCCGCGCGGTGGGCGAATTGCTGGCCTTTCACACCGAGGAACGGCGCGACGCGATGCTGACCTATGTGGTCGACCTGTACGCCGGCGATCTGGACCGCCATTCAGACGCGGTTTCGCTGGACGACGCGTTTCTGGACCGGTCGGGCTATTACGCGCTGGCGCGGCCCGATCCGGCCAACCACAACCACCCCAAGGAACGGCAGCTGAACTTCTATGGCGGCCTGCGCTGGCGGTACGAGGAACACGTGCCCGAAGAGCGCCGCAAGATCGACCGCATCGCGTTGTTCAAGGCGCGCAGCGGCCTGCATCTGCGTGAGGATCACACGTTCGACGACGAGGAATACAACACCTATGCCTGCCCGTGGCACAACAACATCACGGCCGCGATCGCCTCGTTCCGCACCGCCAAGGCGCTGAAGCGCAATCCCGGCTCCACCTTCGACATCCGCAGCTTTCGCTGGCACAATTCAGTGCCGTTCGAATGGCACTCGCGCCAGTTGCTGGATCTGGGCCTGATGGAACCCGGGCAGTGGTTCTGACCCGGCCATTCGTCCCGCGCAACGGATACGGTGCCGTTCAGCCCGCCGCCACCGGATCGGCATAGGTGCACAGCCCCGGGTGCCCGTCGGTCGCCTGCACCAGCGCCCCGGCGCGAAAGCGGGCATGGACGTAGCTGGGGGTCTCTGCCGGACCGTAGGCATAGCTCAGGCAGCTTTCGTCGAAATCCGCGGGGTTGCGCTCGAACCCGCTTTCGGGACCGAAGACGGCAAAGGCGTCGTTCTCGCTCATCCCCGGGCGCAGCTTGGCCGCCTCGCCATCGTCGGCCCGCGCCGCCGTCGTCGGGCCGGTCGAGACCGCCCCGCCTCCGGGCAGACACGCCCCCAGGGCCATGAGGACGGTGACAAAGCCAATCGCTCGCAGCATGGCGCTCTCCTTACAGGTTGTCGTATTGCGGCATGCCCAACACGTGATAGCCGCTGTCGACCTGGATGACCTCACCCGTGGTGCAGGCCCCGGCCTCGGAACACAGCCAGACCGCGGTGCCACCCACCGCCTCCAGCGTGGCATTGGCCCCCAGCGGTGCGTTTGTGTCGGTGTGGCGATAGCTTTTGCGCGCGCCCCCGATGGCGGCCCCGGCCAGCGTCTTCATCATGCCGGGGCTGATCGCGTTCACGCGGATGCCGTCGCGGCCCAGATCGTTGGCCAGATAGCGCGTCGCCGATTCCAGCGCCGCCTTGGCCACGCCCATCACGTTGTAGTTCGGAAACACCCGCTGCGAGCCGAGATAGGTCATCGTCAGCAAGGTGCCGCCATGGTCTTTCATCAGCGGATGCGCACGCCGCGCCACGTCGATGAAGCTGTAGACCGAGATGTCCATCGAGTTCTTGAAATTCGCCCGGCTGGTGTTGAGGATCCTGCCCTGCAGTTCGGACTTGTCCGAAAAGGCAATGGCGTGCACCAGGAAATCCAGCCGGTCCCAACGCTCTGCCAGCGCCGCAAAGGCCGCGTCGAGCGAGGCATCGTCGGTGACATCCACGTCCACCAGGAAATCGGACCCGACGCTGGCCGCCAGCGGCTCGACCCGTTTGCCAAAGGCCTCGCCCTGATGGGTAAAGGCCAGTTCCGCCCCCGCCGCGTGACAGGCCCTGGCAATGCCCCAGGCGATCGACCGGTCGTTCGCCACCCCCATCACAAGCCCGCGCTTGCCGTCCAGTCTGATCGTCATTTGTCTTGGTATCCGTTCCGGGGTTTGTCCATCAGTCCCGCCAGGCCGACAGGATCATCGATCCGTTTGTCCCGCCAAAGCCGAACGAGTTCGTCATCACGCTGTCCAGCCCTGCCGCATCCACGCGCTGCGTGGCGATTTCCGATGCGCTCAGCGCCGGGTCCAGCGTTTCGACATTGATAGAGGGCGCGATGAAATCGTGCTGCAGCATCAGCAGGCAATAGATCGCCTCCTGCGCGCCGGTCGCGCCCTGGCTGTGGCCGGTCATCGACTTGGTCGAGCTGACCGGCGGCGTGGTCCCCTGGCCAAAGACGCGCCGCACGGCCTCGATCTCGCCCACATCGCCCACCGGGGTCGAGGTGCCATGCGCGTTGATGTAGCTGACGCTGCGCCCCTCGGGCAGCGTCGACAGCGCCAGCCGCATCGCCCGCTCGCCGCCCTCGCCCGAGGGTGCCACCATGTCGGCCCCGTCCGACGTGGCACCATATCCCGTGACCTCGGCATAGATGCGGGCCCCGCGCGCCAGGGCGTGCTCGAGGTCTTCAAGCACCACGATCCCGCCGCCGCCCGAGATCACAAAGCCGTCGCGATCGGCGTCGAAGGCGCGGCTGGCCCGTTCGGGCGTGTCGTTGAACTTGGACGACATCGCCCCCATGGCGTCGAACAGGCAGCTGAGCGTCCAGTCCAGCTCCTCGCCGCCCCCGGCGAACATCACGTCCTGCTTGCCCAGCATGATCTGCTCGGCGGCATTGCCAATGCAGTGCAGCGAGGTCGAGCAGGCGGAGGTGATCGAGTAGTTGATGCCCTTGATCCGGAACGCCGTTGCAAGGTTCGCGCTGATGGTCGAGCACATGCATTTCGGCACCGCAAACGGGCCCACGCGCTTGGTCGCGCCGGATTTCAGCACGGTCTGATGCGCCGCCAGCATTGCGCTGGTGGACGGCCCGCCGCTGCCCGCCACCAGCCCGGTGCGCGGGTTGACGATATCGGCCTCTTCCAGGCCTGCATCGGCGATGGCCTGGGTCATGGCGATATGGGCATAGGCCGCGCCCGGCCCCATGAAGCGCAGGGTGCGCTTGTCCACATGGGCGGTCACGTCGAGGTCGATGGCCCCCGCGATCTGGCTGCGAAAGCCGTGTTCGGCCATCTGGGCATTGGCGGAAATGCCGGACCGGCCCGCCTTCAGGCTGTCCAGCACCTCGGCGGCGGAATTCCCGATGCTGGAGACGATCCCCAGCCCTGTCACGACCACACGGCGCATTTGGCCTCCTTCGCTGTGTCAGGGAAAGGTGTAGGGCATGGGACGGGGGAGGTGCAAGGCGGCGGTGTCGCGAGGCGCGCACATCCCCGGGACCGGCGCGCGCAGGCAGCGCCATGCGGGGCACGGACGCCCGTCGCAATGCGGAAACTAACAGCTTGATCGGACTCCGTAATGTGGCATCCTTTTCTTGCATCACAGCTGTATTCTTCGATCCGTGGTGTTGCCCGTTTCTTCAAATAGGATTCCTGCAATGCCGACCGTGGAAAACACCACCCCCATCTCGAACAACCAGACCGTGACCGTTGGCGACGGGCTGGCCGGGTTCACCGACACCGGCACATCCCTGCCGACGACCTTCATGAATGGCGACGCCCTCACGGTGGTCGGCGACGATCCCGAAGGCTTCGGGCGGCTGTTTGTCAGCGGGACGACCACGCTGTCGGGGCTGGCGCTCCGCGACTTGCAGACCCTCCTGATCCAGGGTGCGCCGCTGGAACTGCAAACCGGCGGGACCTTCGGAGCGGCAGGACAGGCCCTGATCTTTACCAATGGCGTCACCGCCACGGGCCCGGTGTCGTTTCGCGCCTTCGCGAATTTCGACGGCGCGGCCGCTTTCGTGGACGGGATCACGCTGAACGAGGGCGGAGGCGCGTTCTTCAGCGGCACCTTCGACGAGATCGTCGGCGAGATCGGGACACGGCTGCTGTTCGGCGGTGCCACCGTGAATGGCACGGTCCGCGCCATAGGCCTGTTTGACGCTGAAAGCACGGTCGAGGTGATTGCCGGCGGCGTGCTGAGCGCACCGGTCGAGCTTGTCGGTCGCGCGTTTCTGTTGGTGGAAGGCACGTTCAACGGAAGCTCGGTCGATGGCACGCAGGGCAGCATCGGCGTGACGGTAAGCACCGGAGGGCTGCTGGAAAGCGACCTGAACCTCGGCAAAGGGTTAGACAGGGTGGATGTTCAAGGCGACCTGAACGGCACCGTGCGCCTGGGGGCGGGGCACGACGATCTGATCCTTGACGCCCCCGAAGCGCGACTGGAAGGGAACGTCTTTGGGCAGGGCGGCGGCGACACTCTGCGTGTTTCCGCCGGCGTGCTGGATGGACGTGTGAACATGGGCAAAGGCGAGGATTCCGTGATCGTCCAGGCCGATGGCGCGATTCTCGGACGTGTGGACACGGGCCTTGACAACGATCGGCTGGAAAACGAAGGCGTCATCGCTGGTCGTGTCGTGATGGGCGGCGGCAACGACGTCGTGTCCGGGAACGGCACCTTTGCCGATCAGGTCGCGCTTGGCACAGGGGACGACACGGCCAACACCGGCGACGGAAACGACAGCATTCACGGCGGCGCGGGAAACGACATCATCACGACCGGTCGCGGAGACGACCTGCTGAACGGGGGCAGCGGCAATGATTTTCTGCGGGGCGGGCGCGGTGCGGACACGCTGATCGGCGGACCAGGCACGGATACGCTGATTGGCGGCTCCGGGGCGGATGTGTTTCAGTTCTCGCCCAACGCCTCCGACCCGAATTTGCCGGACGTGATCCGCGATTTTGACCAGGGCGAGGATGTCATGGATTTCGGGCCTGGAGTGAACGCCTTCATAGGAACGTCGCCGTTCTCGGGCACCCCAGGTGAAATCCGCGTCCAGATTTTTCCGGACCAAACGCGGGTGCAAGTCGACTATGACGGCGACGGACGCGCCGATATCAGCGTCAAATTGCAAGACCCCATAAACCTGACCTTCGAGGACTTCGGACTGCTGAGCAACTGACCCTGGCCAACCGCGGCGGTGGAGCCGAGATTGCCCTTGGGAGGGCGGCGCATGACAGGCGCGCGTCACCGCCGATGCATCCGCCAGCCTGACCGTCCGCGCCCGCTGCGAGCTGCGCTTCAGCGCACGGCCCCTCAGCTCTCGCTCAGCGCCACCTTCATGTCGCGGACCTCGTAAATCACCTCGCCATCGGCCTCGACGATGCCGTCGGCCACGCCCATGGTCAGCCGGCGGGTCTGCACGGCCTTGGTGAAATCCACCTTGTAGGTCAGCATCTTGCGGTCCGGGCGGACCATGCCCTTCAGCTTCACCTCGCCCACACCCAGCGCATAGCCACGGCCCGTCCAGCCGCGCCAGCCCAGGTTGAAGCCGGTCAGCTGCCAGAGGCCGTCCAGCCCCAGGCAGCCCGGCATGATCGGGTTGCCGGGAAAGTGGCAGTCAAAGAACCACAGGTCGGGATGGATGTCGAACTCGGCCAGGACATGGCCCTTGCCATGCGCCCCGCCATCGCCCGAAATCTCGGTGATCCGGTCCATCATCAGCATCGGCGGTTCCGGCAACTGGGCGTTGCCCGCCCCGAACAGCTCGCCACGCGCGCATTTCAAAAGGTCGTCCTTGCCGAAGCTGCTCGGATAATCGGCCATGGCGGCGCGTCCCCGTTCCTGGTGTCCCTGTCGGACCCGTCTAGCACCCGGCTTGCGCGCCATGCAAGCCGCAGCCCCGGGCCCGCCCAGCGGGTGCGACGCCAAATCCATTTGAAACCCGCCCCCCGAACGCTTTATATGTAGCCTGCACGACAAGGAGGAAGCGATGCGGCCCACGGCAGTCGACCGCGGCAAGGAGTGGCTGGCGCAAAGCGAACTGCGCCCGACACGGCAGCGCGTGGCGCTGGCGGCGCTTCTTGTGGGCGACGGCCAGAACCGGCATGTCACCGCCGAAAGCCTCTTTGCCGCCGCCAAGGATCAGGGGGAAAGCGTCTCGCTGGCCACGGTCTACAACACGCTCAAGGCGTTCTGCGATGCCGGGCTGATGCAGGAGGTCACGGTGGACGGGTCGAAAAGCTATTTCGACACAAACACCCATGACCATCCGCATTTCTACTGGGAAGATGACGGCACGCTGACCGATGCACCGGCGGACCAGCTGGAAATCACCCGCCTGCCCGGCGCCCCCGACGGGGCCGAGATCGCGGCGGTGGACGTGGTGATCCGCCTGCGCCGCAAGTAGCGCGGCGCGCGGCGTCTACAGCACGAAATCCTGCGCCGTCAGGCCAAGGACATCCAGCATCACCAATTGTGCGTCATGGGTGCCGTCGCCGTCCGCGTCGATCTGCAGCACGGAGTGACCATGCGCCGTCTCCCGAAAGCGCATCTCGCCGGCGGTTCCCGTGAACGCGCCGGTTTCAAGAAATGTCAGCGCCCCGGCAAGACCGGAAAGGTCGACCTGGTCGTGGCCCTGTTCGAAGTCGCGGTTGCGATCACCATCGAGTTCCGAGAGGCTGGCAAAGACGATCACGTCGGCACCCGACCCGGTCAAAATCTTGTCTGCCCCTTTGCCCGGGACAAGCGTGTCATCGCCTGCGCCGCCGCTCAGAGTGGCGGCTCCGGCCCCGCCTGCCAGACTGTCATCGCCGTCCCCCCGGCCAGCCGGTCCAAGCCGGTGCCACCCTCGAGCGTATCGTTGCCCCCCATGCCGAAAAGCGTGTCATCCCCCGCCGTGCCGCCGGTCAGCAGGTTGTCGGCGCGGTTGCCACGGATGTGGTCGCCGCCTTCGCTGCCTTCGAGATCAATCGCCCGCGTACCGCGCATGATGACGCGCTCCACGCCCTCGATCTGCATGTCGGTGCCCCAGATATGGGCGATGTCGTCGCCGTCTCCTGCACTGAGCACCGCGCCGTCCTGGTCAATCAGGAAGGTCTCGCTGCCGGAACTTCCGTAGTGCCCCCCCAGCACCTCCCCGAAACGCCCGTCGAAGACGGAGCCGCTGGCGATCCACACACTTTCCGTAATGACGCCGCGGTTGATGATTTCGGCGTGACCTCGGGTTTGACGCACGAAACCGTCGATGAAGCCGAAATTGACAATATGCGCGCCAAACTCGACCTCGAGCACCCCGATGATCCTTCCGGAATTGTCGGCGTTGATGTGGAAGCCTTCCAGGCGGACCGTCTCATGCGCACCGATGATCGTTCCCGCGTTGGTCAGCGCTGCGGGCGCAGCGAAGCCGTTCCACAGGTGCAACGCGCTGCCACAGGCGCTGTAGATCGCCGCGCCATCACTGACAACGATCTGAGGCGGGAACGGCCATGCAAGGCCGGGCGAGCCCCTGTCCGCCTGCAACGTGTTGATGTCGACAGCAGTCACGTCCTGACCGAGGCTGGCAACCGCTGCGCCCGGCAGAAGCGTGAGAGTCAGATGCCCGGACGCGAAGATGGCCGAACTGGTCAGGCTTGTCACGGAGACACCCGCGCCGATGACAAGGTTGTCGCCAGGGCCGGGCGTGAGGGCGGTGCCGACCGTTACGAGGTTGGAGGAAATGAACGGCATTCAGGAGCTCCTGCAGCTTTTTCCGCGGAGTTTGAGGCAAATCACCGTCAAATGGGCCCGACTTGAACGTCAGGCCGCAATTTCGATCCGGCATTTCAAGCCAAAGGCCGAAAGACATTTTGACACAAATTCACGATGCCAGCCGAATCTTCACAAAAGGTCAACTGAAGGCCAATCCGCGTGCCTACGGATCTGCCGGAAATCCCGCACCTTCCCGGATTGTCGAAAGCGCCGAATTGGCCGGACGAAGCCGGGCCAAGCCGGACAGAACAGTTCCCGCAGTCCCGCCGCGCAACGTCTGCTCCTGCGCCTGGTACCCGCGGCCGGACTCGAACCGGCACGGCGCATTGCCTAGGGATTTTAAGTCCCCTGTGTCTACCATTCCACCACGCGGGCCGCGCCGCGGAGTCTAACTGCGCCTCGCGCGCGCTGCCATGCCCGCCGCGCGATTTTTCACCGAAAAATCGCGGACGCGGTCAGAGGTCATCCCCCGGCAGCGGCTTCAACAGGCCGCGTTCCGACAGCCACGGGTTCAGCGCCAGAGCCGCGCGCAGGACGGTCTGGCCCTCGGCCTCGCGCCCCAGCGCCATCAGCGTCAGCGCCTTGCCCGACAGCGCCCCCACATGGCGCGGGTTCAACTCCAGCGCCTGATCCAGATCGGGCAGCGCCGCCGCGTAGGCACCTTGCAGGAAGCGGACAAAGGCGCGCTGGTTGTAGCCCT
This sequence comes from Alphaproteobacteria bacterium, assembly GCA_030425925.1. Taxonomy (GTDB): domain Bacteria; phylum Pseudomonadota; class Alphaproteobacteria; order Rhodobacterales; family Rhodobacteraceae; genus JAUHZO01. The sequence continues at coordinate 352,080 of JAUHZO010000001.1, forward strand.
CGGCATAGAACGGGCAATAGCCCACCAGGGCGTCGAACCGCTCCAGCGCGGTGACGAAATCATACGACGACCGCGCCCGCATTCCGCGGTCCAGCATCTCCTGGCTGGCCCCGTCCGGCGCGTCGGTCCAAAATCCCCAGAGCCGCTGTGACAGCACCCGCGCCTCCATGTCGCCCGCGGCCGTCTGCAACTCGGCAAAGAGCGCGTCCTGCGCGGCGGCGTGATCGGGGGCCTCGGGGCAGCCATCGGCCCAGAGCGGCGCGGCGGCAAAGGCAAGCGGGGCGACAACGGAGAATGGGACAAGGCGCATGGCACAACCGTGCCCGCCTGCCCCGTAAGGTCAAGTCACATCCCCGAGACCGACCTCCTTGACCGCCTCCATCGCCACATAGGTCGAAGTCGAGGACACGCCCGGCAGGGTTGACACCTTTTCGGCCAGCACCTGCCGATAGGCATGCATGTCGGTGGTGCGCACCTTGAGCAGATAGTCGAAATTCCCCGCGATCAGATGCGCCTGCTCGATCTCGGGAATGGCGGCGACGGCGCGGTTGAAGGCGGCCAGCGCGGCCTCGCGCGTGTCGGTCAGGCGGACCTCGACAAAGGCGACGTGGTCCAGCCCCAGCCGGATCGGATCGAGGATGGCGCGGTAGCCGCGGATCACGCCGGCCTCTTCCAGCCGCCGCAGCCGCGCCTGGGTGGGCGATTTCGACAGCCCGATCCGCCGCGCCAGATCGGTGATCGACACGCGCCCGTCTTCGGCCAGAACCGAAAGAATCGCCCGGTCGAAACGGTCCAGCGCGGAAAGGTCGAATTGCATGGCATGTCCCCGAAAACCAAGTCTGTCCGACTTCATAATGCCACATCATCAGTCGGAATGCCCATCGTTTTCCCGCTATCCTGCCCAAAACCCCGGAGGACAGACATGTCATCTTTGCCTACCCTGCGTGCGGCCGTCGACGCGGCGACCTATGCCTGTGAAACGACGACCCTGGCCCGCCTGCGGGCCGAGGCCGCGCTGGACGACAGCGACCGGCAGGCCATTGCCCGGCGGGCCACAGCGCTGGTGCGCGACATCCGCAAGGCCGCGCGGCCCGGCCTGATGGAGGTGTTCCTGGCGGAATACGGGCTGTCCACCGATGAGGGCGTTGCGCTGATGTGTCTGGCCGAGGCGCTGTTGCGGGTGCCCGATGCCGACACCATCGACGCGCTGATCGAGGACAAGATCGCCGCATCCGACTGGGGCCGGCACATGGGGCATTCCACCTCGCCGCTGGTCAATGCCTCGACCTGGGCGCTGATGCTGACGGGCAAGGTGCTGGACGATGCCCGCCCCGGCCCCGCAGGCCACCTGCGCAGCGCCATCAAGCGGCTGGGAGAGCCGGTGATCCGCGCCGCCGTGGGCCGCGCCATGCGCGAGATGGGCGCGCAATTCGTGCTGGGCGAGGACATCGACGCCGCAATGCGGCGCGGCAGCGCGATGGAGGCGCGCGGCTATACCTACAGCTATGACATGCTGGGCGAAGCCGCCCGGACCGAAGCCGATGCGCGGCGCTATCACCTGGCCTATTCCCGCGCCATCGCCGCGATTGCCCGCGCCGCCACCGGCAACGACATCCGCACCAATCCCGGCATTTCGGTCAAGCTCTCGGCGCTGCATCCGCGCTATGACGAATGGCAGCGCGACCGCTGCGGACTCGACCTTGTGCCGCGTCTGCGCACGCTGTGCCAGTTGGCACGCAGCGGCGGGATCGGCCTGAACATCGACGCCGAAGAGGCCGACCGGCTGTCGCTGTCGCTCGACGTCATCGAAGAGGTGCTGTCGGAACCCTCGCTGGCCGGCTGGGACGGGTTCGGCGTGGTGGTGCAGGCCTATGGCCAGCGGGCGGGCGCGGTGCTGGACTGGCTGCACGACCTTGCGGTGCGGCTGGACCGTCGGCTGATGGTGCGGCTGGTCAAGGGCGCCTACTGGGATACCGAGATCAAGCGCGCCCAGGTCATGGGCCTGCCCGGTTTTCCGGTGTTCACCTCGAAAGCGGCCACCGACATCTCGTACATCGCCAATGCCCGCAAGCTGCTGGGCATGACCGACCGGATCTATCCGCAATTTGCCACCCACAACGCCCATACCGTGGCCGCGATCCTGCAGATGGGGGCCGACCCGGCGCTGTACGAATTCCAGCGCCTGCATGGCATGGGCGAGGCGCTGCACGACCTGGTCAAGACGGGCGAAGGCACGCGCTGCCGCATCTACGCGCCGGTGGGCGCGCATCGCGACCTTCTGGCCTATCTGGTGCGGCGACTGCTGGAAAACGGGGCGAATTCGTCCTTTGTCAACCGCATCGTCGATGGCGACATCCCGCCCGAAGCGGTGGCCACCGACCCGTTCGACGCGCCCATCGCGCCGAACCTGCCCGCCGGGCCCGACCTGTTTCGCCCAGAGCGGGTGAATTCCCGCGGGATCGACCTGCGGCACCGCCCGACGCTGGCCGCGCTGGACAGCGCCCGCGACGCGTATCGCAGTCACGTCTGGCAGGCCGCGCCGCGGATCGCGGGCGACGCGCCGGCGCAGGGTGACGTGCCCCGCTGCAACCCCGCCCTGCCGGCCGATCTGGTGGGCCATGTCAGCTGGGCCGACGCCGCGGATGCCGACCGGGCCGCGGCCGCCGCGCGGCCCTGGGCGGCACCGGCGCAGACCCGCGGCGCGGTGCTGGGCCGCGCCGCCGATCTCTTCGAGGCGCACATGCCCGAACTGTTCGCCCTCTTGCACCGCGAGGCCGGCAAGACCTTGCCGGACGCGCTGGCCGAGCTGCGCGAGGCGGTGGACTTTCTGCGCTACTACGCGGCCCGCGCCGAAGGCGACACGCCGCGCGGGGTCTTTGCCTGCATCAGCCCGTGGAACTTTCCGCTGGCGATCTTTACCGGGCAGATCGCCGCCGCGCTCGCCACAGGCAACGCGGTGCTGGCCAAGCCGGCCGAGCAGACGCCGCTCATCGCCGAACGCGCCTGCGCCCTGCTGCACGAGGCGGGCGTGCCCCGGGAGGCGCTGCAATGCCTGCCCGGCGATGGCAGCATAGGGGCAGCGCTGACCCGCAACCCCGCGGTTTCGGGCGTGGCCTTTACCGGCTCCACCGCCACGGCGCAAAGCATCCACCGCGCCATTGCCGACCATCTCGACCCCGGCACGCCCTTCATTGCCGAAACCGGCGGGCTGAACGCGATGATCGTCGACAGCACCGCCCTGCCCGAGCAGGCGGTGCAGGCCATCGTCGAATCCGCGTTCCAGTCTGCCGGCCAGCGCTGTTCGGCGCTGCGCTGTCTCTATGTGCAGGAGGACATCGCCGAGCCGTTCCTCAAGATGCTCTGCGGCGCGATGGACACGCTGGTAATGGGAGACCCGTGGCAGCTGTCCTGCGATCTGGGGCCGGTGATCGACGCCCCGGCGCGCGCCGCGATCATGGATCACATCGCCAAGGCCCAGGCCGAAGGCCGCGTGCTGCGCAGCTATCCCACTCCCGATCACGGCCATTTCGTTGCACCCACGCTGATCCGCGTGACCGGGATCGAGGCGCTGGAGCGCGAGGTGTTCGGCCCGGTGCTGCACGTGGCCACCTTTGCCGCAGACCGGATCGACGCGGTGATCGACGCGGTGAACGCCACCGGCTATGGGCTGACCTTCGGGCTGATGACGCGGATCGACGACCGCGTGCAGCACGTGTCCGACCGCGTCCAAGCCGGCAACATCTATGTCAACCGCAACCAGATCGGCGCCATCGTCGGCTCGCAACCCTTTGGCGGCGAAGGGCTGTCGGGCACAGGACCCAAGGCCGGCGGTCCGCTTTACCTCGACCGGTTCCGTCACCGCCCCGTCCCGCCCGCAGATGCCGCCAACGCGCCGCCGCCACGCGCCGAGGCCGACCTGGCCGCCGCCCTGGCCCGGGCGGCCCGAGACACCCCGCAGGCCGACCGGCAGGACCTGCCCGGCCCCACTGGCGAGGCCAACCAGTACACCACCCTGCCCCGCCCGCCGGTGCTGTGCCTGGGCCCCGGGGCAGAGGCGGCCGAAGCGCAGGCCCGGGCCATCCGCGCCCTGGGCGGCACCGCGCTTGCCGCGCCCGAGGCGGTGGCGCCTCGGACGCTCACCCGTCTGGACGGCCTGTCCGGCGTGCTCTGGTGGGGGGATGCCGACACCGCCCGCCGCTTGCGCCGCGCCCTGGCGGAACGGCCGGGCCCCATCCTGCCGCTGATCACCGGCCTGCCGGACCGCGGACACGCCCGCGCCGAACGCCATGTCTGCATCGACACCACCGCCTCGGGCGGCAATGCGGCGCTGCTGGCGGGGCAGGATCAGGACTCGGGCCTGTCCGAAAGGGCTTGACCTTCCCGCTCTGCATGCCACCGTCCGGATCATGTTTCCGATCCGCGATCACAACCCGTCGGGGCGCACGCCCTATGTCACCTGGGCGCTTCTGGCGACAAATGTCGCGGTGTTCCTGGGCTACTGGCACCTTTTTGGCGATCCCCGCGCGCTCAACGCCTTCTTCATCGACTGGGCGCTGGTCCCTGCGCTGGTGTCGGACGGCATCGGCCTGGGCGGCTTTGTCACCTCGATGTTCCTGCATGGCGGGCTGGCGCATCTGGGCGGCAACATGCTGTTCCTCTTCATCTTCGGCGACAACATGGAAGACGAGATGGGCCATGCCGGCTTCTTGCTGTTCTACCTGGCCTGCGGGATCGGGGCGGGGCTGGCGCATTACCTGGCCGCCCCCTGGTCGCCGGTGCCCACGGTGGGCGCGTCGGGGGCAATTGCCGGGGTGATGGGGGGCTATCTGCTGCTGTTCCCGCGGGCGCGGGTGGACATCCTGATCTTCCTGATCATCTTCGTCCGCATCATTCCCATCCCCGCCTTTGTCGTGCTGCTGTTATGGTTCGGGATGCAGGTCTTTGGCGGGCTGGGCAGCGCCGCCGACGAGGCCGGCGTGGCCTATTGGGCGCATGCCGGCGGTTTTGTCCTGGGCATCGCGCTGACCCTGCCGCTCTGGCTGCGACTGGGAGGGCCGGGGTTCTGGGAACGCTCACACGGCCACCCGCCACATCCCGAGGCGCGCTATGAGCTGACGCGCATCCCAAGGATTCCGCGCAGATGACGGCCCCCGTCAAGGCGACCTGCCATTGCGGCGCGGTCGAGCTGCGTGTGACCCTGAGCGACGGCTTCAACACCGCGCGGCGCTGCGACTGTTCGTTCTGCCGCCGCCGCGGCGCACCGGCGGTGTCGGCCCCGATGGGCGGGATCGAGGTGGTGCGCGGGGCGGACAAGCTGACGCTGTATACCTGGGGCACACACACCGCGCAGCACCATTTCTGCTCGGTCTGCGGCATCTACATGTATCACCGCCGCCGGTCGAACCCGAACGAATACGGCGTGAACCTCTATGCCATCGAGGGTGCGCTGCCCGCCGACATGGAGCCGATCGGTTTCAACGACGGGATCAACCACCCGTCGGACCGGTAGGTCAGACCTCGCGCAGGGTCCTTGCCAGCGGCGCGAACAGTTCGCCATTGGCACACAGCAGGCTGCCGCTTTCCAGCGGGTCCTGATCTTCGCGCACGCCCTCGACCAGCGCACCGGCCTCCTTGGCGATCAGCACGCCGGCGGCGATGTCCCAGAGGTTCAGCTCGCGCTCCCAATACCCGTCATAGCGCCCCGCCGCGACATAGGCGAGGTCCAGCGCGGCCGAGCCGAACCGGCGCACGCCGGCGCATTCCGGCATCAGGCGGGCGAGATCCTTGAGCGTGGCGGGCAGGGTCCGCTTGGCGGCAAAGGGCACGCCAGTGGCGAACACCGCCTCGATCATCCGCTTGCGACCGGACACTCGCAGGCGGCGGGAATCGTTCAGCCAGGCCCCGGCCCCGCGTTCGGCATAGAACATCTCGTCCTTGGCGGCGTCAAAGATCACGCCGGCCACGATCTGGCCCTTGTGCTCCAGCGCGATCGACACCGCCCAATGCGGCAGCCCGTGCAGAAAGTTCGTGGTGCCGTCCAGCGGATCGACGATCCAGCGACGCGTCGGGTCCGCGCCGTCCGTCTCGCCGGTTTCCTCGCCCAGCCAGCCATAATTCGGGCGCGCGCCCATCAGTTCCTCGCGCAGGATGCGCTCGGCCTCCATGTCCGCCTTGGACACGAAATCGCCCGCCCCCTTCATGGACACCTGCAGGTTCTCGACCTCGCGGAAGTCCTTGACCAGAGAGCGCCCGGCCTTGCGCGCGGCCTTCATCATGATGTTGAGATTGGCGCTGCCCTGCATCGCGTCCTGGCCCCTGGCTGTAAAGAAAATCAGGCCGCGGTCATACGCGGCCTGTCGGGGAATGCCAAGAGGCGCGGGGCCTCAGCGCAGGACGACGCCCTTGACGCCTTCGACGGCCACCGGCCCGCGCTTGGGTTTGGAGACGTGGACCACCGGCTTGTGCACCCGGCGCACCTTGCCCGGGCGGTCGATATAGGCCCCGGCATTCGGCACGCCACAGCAGATCACCCCGCCGGCAATCACCGGCTGCAGTCCCGGCGGGCAGGCATTTGCGCCGTGATATTCATGCACCAGCATGTTGGAATTGGGGTTGTTCGTGCCGTCCCCCATATACATGTCGCCCCACGCAAAAGCGGCGCTGCCGGTCACGGCCAGAGCCGCTGCCACGGCCAGAGTGCGAATGTCGCGCATGATGTCCCCCATCCTTGACGCTGAATTTTAACCATTTTTCGCAGGCTACCAGCAAGCGAGCACAAGTCAAACCATTCGTGCCGGAATTGGCCGGATTGCCATGGGACGCGCAGACAATCCCCGGTCAGGCGGGGTTCTGTAGCGCCGTTTCGGCCCAATGCTCACCCATGGCCACGATGCAGGACCGCCCCGAGGCATACGCGATGACCAGCGTCCAGTCGCCATTCTGCGAGGTCCAGACCTCGACCACCTCTTCGGGATTTCGCAGGCCCGTCGCCCGTCGCGTGGTGCCGAACTGGCCCTTGAGCTTGGCTTCAAGCTGGGACGAGGGCGCGCACAGCACTTCGGCGATCGGGCTCTGGGCCTGCAGGGGGGACGCAACCAGGGCAATCGTTATGGGGAGAAGCCGGATCATGACAGCAGTGTAACAGTTTTATGACGCAACGCCAGAAGTTTTGCGCCACACGCGCCATCACGACCCCGCGACAGGCGCTTTTGCAGCGGGGCGGAGGCGCGCATCTTGGCCGCACCGGCAGCTTCAAACCCGAAAGGACCGCCCCATGCCCCAACTAACCCGCCGCGCCGCGCTGCGCCTTGGCCTTGCCGCCCCCGCCGTGATCCTGGCCTCCCGCTCCGCGCTGGCGCGCGAGCCGGAAATCTACCAGGAGGCCGGCATCGCCATCGACGGCTCTGACCCGGTGGCCTATTTCGCCGGGAACGGCCCTGTGCCCGGCGCCACCCCGCACGAGGCAATGTGGAAAGGCGCCACCTGGCGGTTCGACTCGGCTGAAAACGCCCGGGCGTTTGCCGATCGTCCCGAAAGCTTTGCCCCGCAATTCGGCGGCTATTGCGCCTTTGCCGCCTCGCGGGGCTATCTGGCCCCCACCATCCCCGAAGCCTGGACGATCTACGAAGGCCAGCTGTTCCTGAACGCCAATCTGCGCGCCCGCGAGCTTTGGTTGCAGGACATCCCCGGCAACATCGCCAAGGGCCGCGCCAACTGGCCGGGCATTCTGGGGTGACGCGCGGCTGATCGGCGGGCGGCCGACGCGCCGCCCGCAAAACGACAGACGCCCCGTCCTGCAATGGCGGGACGGGGCGTGGCACCAGATACCAGATCACCGGAAAACGTCTGCCGCATGCGCGGCTTCTGACCCGGACCATGGCGAAATTGTGGCAGGGCGTCACGGGGAGAGCGGGGCCGACTTTCCCCCTCAGCCCTTGGTCAGGCGATCGGCCTTCTTGCGCACCAGGACCGTGCGCAGATCATGCATCGCCAGAAGCAGGGCGTCCGTGACCTCTTCGAGTTGCTCGTCACTGGCCCGCGACTGCACCCATTGCGTGGTGGTGTTGAGGTAGTCCACCGCGCGGTGGATGTCGTCGATGTCGCGCATCGCCAGCAGCGCCTTGCGCTTGGCCATCCAGCCGCGGATCTCGGCGATGTCCGCGTCGCTCAGATCACGGTCGCCATGCGGCTTGATCTCGGACTTGTTGAGGTTGACCACCGCGATCTGGTCCATCTCGATCCGGCGCTGACGGTTTTCGGTGTCCACGCGAAACACCGTCGCCCCGTTGTCGCGCACGCGGAAATAGTAATCCGGTAGGTCCCCTGCCATCTAGTGCAGTCCCTCGCAGAACCGCCGGATGCGGGTGCAGGCCTCGCGCAGCGTGTCTTCTGCGGCGGCATAGCTGACCCGGAAATTCGGGCTGAGGCCAAAGGCCGCGCCGAACACCACCGCCACGCCCTCTTCCTCCAGCAGCGCGGTGCAGAAAGCTTCGTCATTGTCGATCCGGGTGCCGCCCGCACTGGTGCGACCGATGCAGTCGGCCACCGAGGGGTAGACGTAAAAGGCGCCTTCGGGCACCGCGCAGGTGAGGCCCGGGCAGGCATTCAGCCCCGCCACCACCAGATCGCGCCGCTGCCGGAACGCCTCGGCCCGGGTCGCCAGGAAATCCTGCGGCCCGTTCAGCGCCTCCACGGCGGCCCATTGGCTGATGGAGCACGGGTTGGTGGTGGATTGCGATTGCAGCTTGCGCATCGCGGCGATCAGCGGTTCGGGCCCGGCGGCATAGCCGATGCGCCAACCGGTCATGGCATAGGCCTTGGAGACGCCGTTGCAGGTCAGCGTGCGGTCATACAGTCCCGGCTCCACCTGCGCCGGCGTGGTGAATTCGAACCCGTCATAGGCCAGGTGTTCGTACATGTCGTCGGTCATCACCCAGACATGGGGATGCCGCATCAGCACATCGGTCAGCGCTTTCAGCTCGTCGCGGCTGTAGCCGGCCCCGGTGGGATTGGACGGCGAATTGAAGATCAGCCACTTGGTGCGCGGCGTGATCGCCGCCTCCAGCGCCTCTGGCGTGATCTTGTAGCCCATTTGCCGCTCACCCTCGACGATGACCGGCGTGCCGCCCCCCAGGCGGACCATGTCGGGATAGCTGACCCAGTAGGGCGCGGGAATCACCACCTCGTCGCCGGGGTTGAGCGTGGCCAGCAGCGCGTTGTACAGCACCTGCTTGCCGCCGGTGCTGACAGACACCTGCGCGGGCGTGTAATGCAGGCCGTTTTCCCGCGCGAACTTGGCGCAGACCGCCTGCTTCAGCTCGGGGATTCCGTCCGGAGCGGTGTATTTCGTTTTTCCCGCATGAATCGCCGCGATTGCCGCGGCCTTGATGTTGTCGGGTGTGTCAAAGTCCGGCTCGCCGGCCCCCAGCGAGATGATGTCGCGGCCCTCTGCCGCCAGATCGCGCGCCAGCTGGGTCACCGCAATGGTGGGGGAAGGCTTCACGCGCGCAAGCGCATCTGAAAGGAAGGCCATCGGGACACCTGTTTGTCAAAGGGCGTCACCTGTCATAGTTTGCGCCCAAGGCCCGATCAAGCCGCTTTACATGCACAAAGGGAGAGTGTCATGACCGAGACGACCGACTGGTACGGGCCCGAGGCGGCCACATTCGGCGACCGTCTTGCCGCCGCGCGCGAGGCCGCGGGGATGACCCAGGAAGACCTGGCCAAGCGGCTGGGCATCAAGCTGAAGTCGCTGCAATCCTGGGAACAGGACCTGGCCGAACCCCGCGCCAACCGGCTGAACATGATCGCAGGGATCCTCAACATCTCGATGGTCTGGCTGATCACCGGCGAAGGCGACGGGATTTCCCCGCCGGAGGAAGAGGCGATCTCGCCCGATGTGAACGCGGTCCTGCTGGAGATCCGCTCGATGCGCGGCCAGATGCGCCAGCAGGCGGAAAAGCTGGGCCGGCTGGAAAAGCGCCTGCGCGCGCTGCTGAAGGAAGAAGCCTGATGGCAGAGCCGCGCGAGACCCGTCTCAAGCGGCTGGCCATGCGGTCCATGCGCCGCGGCACGCGCGAGATGGACATCCTGCTGTCCCGCTATGTCGCGGCGCGTCTCGACGCGCTCGACCCGGCGGGGCTGACGGCCTATGAGGCGCTGCTGGAAGAGGCCGACCAGGACCTCTACCAGTGGATCAGCGGTCAGGCCCCGGCACCGGCGCACCACGCCGCCATGGTGGCCGAGATCGCCGCCATCGACCCCGCGCCCGATACGGCGAAATAGATCGCATTTTTGCCGTTTCGGCGCGGCTTAACGCTATATTTGCGTTTTTCCGAAAATCTCCGCCCAACATGACGTGAGGCGGAGTAGAACATGAGCATGCACGCCCCCATGCCAAACGGCCCGGATCAGGGTTTCATGGCTGGCTATCTTGATGCGCTTTCACTGGTGGAACGGCTCCACCGGCTGTTGCTGGATGTGATCAAGGACGAATTCGAGCGCGTCGGCGTGATCGAGGTGAACGCCGTCCAGGCGCTGTTGCTGTTCAATATCGGCGACAACGAAGTGACCGCCGGGGAACTAAAGACCCGCGGCTACTACCAGGGCTCCAATGTCAGCTACAACCTGAAGAAGCTGGTGGAAATGGGCTACATGCACCACCAAAGGTGCGAGATCGACCGCCGTTCGGTCCGTGTCAGGCTGACCCAGCGGGGCCGCGAAATCCGCAACGTGGTGGCCGACCTGTTTGCCCGCCATGCCGACGGGCTGCAATCGCGCGATGTGCTCAATGCCGACCGGCTGGAAGAGATCACCGCCTCGCTGCGCCGGGTGGAACGGTACTGGACAGACCAGATTCGCTATATCTACTGACGCGCGCCCAGCACCATCACCTGCATTTCACGCTTCAGCTTGCGCACCATTGCCGCTTCGAAGGCGGCAAATCCATTGGCCGTCTCGACAAAGGCCTCGGGCCCTTCGATCACCCAGGCGCGGTAATAGGCGCTGAGTTCCGCAAGGCCCGTCACCTGGCGCGACCCGGTTTCCGGCTCTGCAATGACCAGACCGTTCACGGTAAAGCCCGCCGCCGTCACATCCTGCGGCCGCGGCCCGGTATTGGACGTCCCGTCCCCCGACAGGTCGAGCACCCGCCGCCAGCACGCGCCCTGCAGCGCCAATTGCGCGGTGCCAAAAGCCTTGGCCGATCCGATGGCGGTGGACGGGTCCATGTCGGCCCGCGCGGTGCCGCGCAACCGCGCCGCCACTGCCGCCAGATCGCCCGGCCCGGACAGATCGGTCCAGGGCACCACGACGCGCTGCGCCGCGGGCCCGCTCCACTCGAAGACCATCAGCCGCACCGGCGCGTCGGGAATCGCCAGCACGGCTTCCACCACCTCGGGATGGGTCAGCGCGGCCGCAAGACCATCGGTCTGTAACCGGTACTCCGCCGCATCGACAGAGCCGGACACGTCCAGACCAAGCGCCAGCGCCTGGCGGCAGGCCGCCTCTGCCCCGCCGCCCCAAAGCGCCGGGCCCAGCATCAGACCCAGCGCCAGCGCCCTTACCAATGGCCGGTGTTCTCCATGCTCGCCCAGGGCTCTGCCGGCGCCAGCGCCTCGCCCTGCTGCAGCAATTCGATGGACACGTTGTCGGGCGAGCGGACAAAGGCCATCCGGCCATCGCGCGGCGGACGGTTGATCACCACGCCGTTGTCCATCAGGTGCTGGCACATCTCGTAGATGTTCGGCACCGAATAGGCGAGGTGCCCGAAATGCCGCGAATCCGACGGCAGGCCCTCGTCACCGTCCCAGTTGTAGGTCAGTTCCACCGGGCATTCCTCTTGTCCCGGAGGTGCCATGAAGATCAGCGTGAACCGCGCGTCTTCATTGTCGATGCGGCGCTTTTCGGTCAGCCCCAGCAGCGCGTAGAACTTCATCGAAGCCTCAAGGTCCTTCACCCGGACCATGGTGTGCAGATATCGGATGCCCATGGACATGCCCTCCTGTTTGCGTCGCCCCGCACCGTAGCGGCCTGCCTGCAGGTGTCGAGGGGCAATGCGTCAGAAGGCCGAGCGGATGCCGAAGGACAGCCCCAGTTCGTTGCTGTCGTAGAGCGAGATGTTCGACTCGGTGCGCCGTGCGGTCAGCGTCGCCTCGGGGACAAAGCCGTAATAGTCGACCTGCGAAAACACCGCAGTGACCCGCGCCTCGGCGGAGTCTTCGTGGCGGCCATCGGCGGAATAGGCCGATTGCGGGTTGTGCTTGTCGGTGAAGGACAGGCCAAAGCTCAGCCCCGTGCCCCAGACCGGCTTGGCCAGGCTGTACTGCAGGTCAAGCCGCGTGCTGTCATAGGTCAGGTAATCCGCGGCCCCTTCGGCCCGGGTATGGCTGAGAGACAGGCCCAGCCGGTTGCGGTTCTCCAGCATCCCGTACAGCCCCGCCGAGACGGTCCAGATGCTGTTGTCGGGCCGCGCGCCTTCGCCCCGCGCCACCTGCCGTGACAGCCCGCCCTGCACCGCCAGACGCGGACCCAGCGCATAGCGCAGCCGGGTGCCCAGCCGGGCATAGGTTTCCAGCGGCGCGCCGCCATAGCTGGTCCGGCCAAGGGTGAGGTCATAGCTCAACCCCAGCTTGCCGTCGCGGTACAGCTGGTCGTGGCTCAGCGCGGCATAGACACGCCCCGAGGCATAGTCCGCCCCTTCGGCCTGCGGCGCGATATCCCTGGCCTCGTCCGACAGGGTATAGGTGCGGTACGACGCGCCAAAGCTCAGCGCCGTCTGATGCCGCGGGCTGTGCGACAGCCGGTAGCGGCTGCTGATCCCGGCACTGTATTCGATCCCCGACAGCGCCAGCGCGGTGCCGGTCAGGGTCAGCGGACCCGGGGCCAGTTCCTCGATGGTGATGGTTTCTTGCGAGCTGCCATTGTTGACGTTCGACGTGGGCGCCACGGAAAACGACAGGTGCGTCGACCACGGGTTGCGGGACCGGACATAGTTGAAATCCCGTTCGGCGATGCGCCGCGACACCTCGTCCGGCGCGTGATGCGCCGCCCGCCGCAGCCAGAGCTGCGCCATCGTGCGCCGTCCCGCCGTGGCATGGGCCTGCGCCATGGCCAGCGCCGCGGCGTGTTTCTCGTCTTGTGTCGTCGAAAGCGCCCAGGCGCGGCTGGCGGCCTCGCGCGCGATGATCGTCTCGCCCAGATCCCGCGCCGCGCGCGAGCGGATCAGGTGCGCCTGCAGATCGTCCGGGTCGCGGATCAGCAGCGCGTCGGCCATCTGGAGCGCCTGCCCCGACAGCCCCCGCGTGGCGGAATGCGACGCGATCACCCGCATCTCTTCCGGGCTGAGCGTGATCGTGTTCGCCCCCGCTGGCCCGGCCAGGCCCGCCAGCCAGACAGCGCAGAGCCCGGCGATCAGCCGGGCCCGGACACGGGTCGCCACGCGCGCCATCGCGGCCGCTCCGCCTATTGACGCACGACGATGAAGCCGCCGGTTTCCTGGAAGCCCGCACCGTCAACCCGAGGGTCCTCTCCGGACACCACAAGCACACCGACGATTTCCTCGGCATTCTGCCCCGACATCACGGCGTAGTATTGCCCGGCCGAGGCCTCCTCGATCAGCGAGCCGTCGGAGAAATCGGCATATGAGCGCATCTCCTGCACGATCTCGCCGTTCTGGTCCGACGAGGTCGGCGAAATGACGGGGTTCAGATCGGGCAGCAGCACATTGCCCTGGGCGTCCGTCTCGATCAGCAGAGTCGGCGCCGTGTCGCTGCCGGCATCCGGGTGCGACGCGGCCAGCGCGTCCAGATAGGGCTGGGTGATGTCGTTGCCGTTGATGTCGTACAGGCGCCGCCCGGTGACATAGAGTGCGACGCCGCGGCGATCGTTGTTGAAGTCCTTGAAGTCGACGAACATCTGCGCGTCGCCCGTGACGTATTCCAGCCCGGTGCGGTTGTTGAACACCCGGATGCCGGCATAGTCGCCGCGATACTCCGCGTCGCCCTCGTCGGGCAGCACCAGCTGGTTGGTATTGCCGTTGGCATCGGTGCCGTTGCGTTCGTACACGAACCCGCCAAAGCCGTAATCGACATACGACCCGGTGCGCACGATGGCGAATTCCGTCTGGCCGCTGGCCGAACGCCCGTAGAGCGCGCGATAGGTCAGCGTGCCCAGCTGGTTGCCCGTCACCGGGTCCACCGTGAACGCGTCGGCCTCGTACACCTGGAACGGCCCCAGCTGGCCCACCGAGTTCACGGCATTTGCCGTGCCGCCGCGGACATAGCTGTTGTCACCGTCAAAGGCGAGGTTGTCGACGCTGAACTGGTCCTGCCCCTGCGAGTTGTCATAGGTGATGTTGCGGGCATAGCCGCCACCTTCGCCATCGACCTCTTCATAGCGCACGATGGCGGTGCTCGAGGTCGGGTTCTGCGTGCCGGGCAGCGAGCCCGGGGTCAGATCTCCGGAACTGCCGATGCCGGTTTCGGTGTTGGTGTTTTCGTCCGTGGTGGCGTCTGCCGCCTCGGCCGTCCCGTCTTCGGACGCCTTGAGAGGATTGCCGCTTTCGCAGCCGGAAAGGCCGATCACGGCCACCAACAGAAATAGGACGCGGAGCGTAGCGCGAATGCTCATGATGCCTGCCTCGATGTTTTTGTCGCACGGGTTTTCCCGCACATTTTGTCGGCAGTGTCGCCCAGGCTGTGGAAAAGTCAACCGCGCTGTCGTGGCGGAAATCACATTCCCGGCCCCCTGCGGCGCATTTGCCTCTACTGCATGTCGGCGTTTTCTCGCGGCGAGCCCCCAGATATAGTAAGCTCCGACTCATCTTGTGGGAAAGGATTCGCCATGCCCCTGTCGCCCGAACAGCAGGCCGAGATCGACGCGCAGCGCGCCCAGGCCACTCCGACGCGCCGCGCCGTGAGCGCGGGCATGGAAAAACACCTCTACACCGCCTATCCGGTTCTGGATCATGGCTTTGTCCGTGTGATCGACTACATGGGCGACGACGCGGCGATCTGCCAGGCGGCGCGCGTCAGCTATGGCCGCGGCACCAAGTCGGTGCAGAACGACGAAGGCCTGATCCGCTACCTGATGCGGCACTGGCATTCGACGCCGTTCGAGATGTGCGAGGTCAAGCTGCACGTCAAACTGCCGGTCTTCGTGGCGCGGCAATGGATCCGGCACCGCACCGCCAATGTCAACGAATACTCCGCCCGCTACTCGATCCTCGACCGCGAGTTCTATATCCCCGCGCCGGACGCTTTGGCGGCGCAGTCCGAGGTCAACAACCAGGGCCGCGGCGCGGCTTTGGCGGGGGAAGAGGCGGCCCGGGTGCTGCGTTACCTCACCGAGGACGCGATGCGGGCCTATGACCATTACGAAGAGATGATCTCGACCGAGGGCCAGCAGGGCCTGGCGCGGGAACTGGCGCGGATGAACCTTCCGGCGAACATCTATACGCAATGGTACTGGAAAGTAGATCTGCATAACCTTTTGCACTTCCTGCGCCTGCGGGCGGACGCCCACGCCCAATACGAAATCCGCGTCTATGCTCAGGAAATCTGCCACCTCGTTGCCGACTGGGTCCCCTTCGCCTACCGCGCGTTCGAGGATTACCGGATGGGCGGCGCGGTCCTGAGCGCCACAGCCCTTGATTGCGTGCGGCGGATGTTGAAGGGGGAAGAGGTCACCTTTGAGACATCGGGCATGTCCAAGGGGGAATGGCGGGAGTTTGAGGGGGTTTTGGAGTCCGCAAACTGATTGCTTGCATTTGCCTGAAGGGTCGGTGCGCTGAAGCGCACCCTACGCCTTATTTTTGCGGTAGGGTGCGCTTCAGCGCACCGCTCCTTGAGATGCCTTTCGACAACCCCACCCCACACCCTACCTTCCCCCCATGCGCCTGATCCCCGTCCTTCTCCTCCTCGCCACTCCGCTGCACGCATGGGAGTTCTCTCCCACCCCTGTCTGCACGCTCACGGACGCAAAATCCGGCACCGTGCTGACCTATGACGGGGCGGTGTATGACATCACGCTGACGCGGCCCGGGGGCTGGCCCTTAGCGGATGTGTTTGCGATCCGGTTTGCGCCGGTTGGCCCTACGATCTCTACCTCCAGGCATCAGGTCGAAGGTGACACGCTGCGCGTCGAGGATCGGGGCTTTGGCAATGTCCTGAACGGGTTGGAGCTCAACACCACCGCCACCGCCCTGACCGGAGACGCCGCTTTGACCATCGACCTGACCGGGGCCGCCGCCCCCACCCGCGCCTTCCGCGCCTGCACGCCGGGCCCCGCCATCGGCTGAGCCCGCGCCGCCCGTTTACCGCGCCGCGTTCCTCTGCCATAATCGGGACCGAAACAAGAACAACGAGAGCAGAGCCATGGCCGACGACCTTCTTCACAGCGCCGCCGCCCCGTCTTATGACGCGTCTTCCATCGAGGTGCTGGAAGGGCTGGAACCGGTGCGCAAGCGGCCGGGCATGTATATCGGCGGCACCGATGAACGCGCGCTGCACCACATGTGCGCGGAAATCCTCGACAACGCCATGGACGAGGCGGTGGCGGGCCATGCCACCCGGATCGACGTGACGCTGCTGGCCGATCACGCGCTGGAAATCCGCGACAACGGCCGCGGCATCCCGGTGGACCCGCACCCGAAATTCCCCGGCAAGAGCGCGCTGGAGGTGATCCTGTGCACCCTGCATGCGGGCGGCAAGTTCTCGGGCGATGCCTACGAGACCTCGGGCGGGCTGCATGGCGTGGGCGCGTCGGTGGTGAACGCGCTGAGCGACAGCCTGGTGGTGCAGGTGGCGCGCAACAAGGAGCTGTTCGAGCAGCGGTTTTCCCGCGGCGTGCCGCTTGGCCCGGTGGCAAAGCTGGGCAGCGCGCCGAACCGCCGCGGCACCACGGTGACGTTTCACCCCGACGAGGAGATCTTTGGCGCACACCGGTTCAAGCCGGCGCGGCTGATGAAGATGGTGCGGTCCAAGGCGTACCTGTTCTCGGGCGTGGAAATCCGCTGGAAATCCGAGATCGAGGATGGCGAGACACCCACCGAGGCGGTGTTCCACTTCCCCGGCGGCCTGGCGGATTACCTGTCGGAAACGCTGGGCGGGGCCAGCACCTATGCCGAGCGGCCGTTTGCCGGGACGGTGGAGTTCCGCGAGAAATTCGGCACGCCGGGCAAGGTGGAATGGGCGATCAACTGGACGCCCGCCCGCGACGGGTTCCTGCAGAGCTATTGCAACACGGTGCCCACCCCCGAGGGCGGCACGCATGAGGCGGGCTTCTGGGCGGCGATCCTGAAGGGGCTGCGCGCCTATGGCGAGCTGGTCGGCAACAAGAAGGCGGCGCAGATCACCCGCGACGACCTGATCACGGGCGGCTGCGCGCTGGTGTCGTGTTTCATCCGCGAGCCGGAATTCGTGGGCCAGACCAAGGACCGGCTGGCCACGGTCGAGGCGCAGCGGCTGGTCGAAGGCGCGGTGCGGGACCATTTCGACAACTGGCTGGCGTCGGATACGAAATCCGCCGGCGCGATCCTGGACTTTCTCGTCCTGCGCGCGGAAGAGCGCCTGCGGCGCAAGCAGGAGAAGGAGACGGCGCGCAAGTCCGCGACGAAGAAACTGCGCCTGCCGGGCAAGCTGACCGACTGCACCGCCAAGACGCGCGACGGGACAGAGATCTTCCTCGTCGAAGGCGATTCGGCGGGCGGTTCGGCCAAGGGGGCGCGGTTCCGCGAGTTCCAGGCGCTGCTGCCGCTGCGGGGCAAGATCCTGAACGTGCTGGGGGCGGCCTCGTCAAAGCTCGGGCAGAACACGGAAATCCGCGATCTCTGCGAGGCGTTGGGCGTGGGGCTGGGCACAAGGTTCAACGTGGACGATCTGCGCTATGACAAGGTCATCATCATGACCGACGCAGATGTGGACGGCGCGCATATCGCGGCGCTGCTGATGACGTTCTTTTACACCCAGATGCGGCCGCTGATCGACCACGGGCATCTCTACCTCGCCTGCCCGCCGTTGTACCGGCTCACACAAGGGGCCAAGCGGGTCTACGTGGCGGATGACGCGGCGAAGGAGCGCGTGCTGGCGCGCGGTCTTGGCGGCAAGGGCAAGATCGACGTCCAGCGCTTCAAGGGCCTGGGCGAGATGGACGCGAAGGACCTGAAGGAAACGACGATGGACCCGGCGACGCGGACGCTGATCCGGGTGACCATCGACGAGGACGAACCGGGTGAGACCGGCGACCTGGTGGAACGGCTGATGGGCAAGAAGCCGGAATTGCGGTTCCAGTACATCCAGGAGAATGCACGGTTTGTCGAAGAACTGGATGTGTGATTAACGCATCCGTAACCATGTCGGCGCGAGTATTTGCGCATGAACATGGAACGAGTCACTTTCCTGATGCCCGAGGACATGCTGCGCGTGGCGGCGCAGATTGCCCGCGAACGGGATGTCACCGTGGGCTTTCTGCTGCGGGACCTGATGAAGTCGGAAATCTCGCGGCGAAAAAACGCGAGGCCGCCCAACAGGGCGGATGAGCAGCTCGTCGCGCCCTTGCGTGCGCGCCTCGCCCCCGATTTCGCCCATGCCACAAGCTGGGAAGACCTGAAGGTGCGCCTGCACAACAAGGGCTTCGAACTGCGCCCATCGGGGGGCGGGCTGGCCCTGCATCGGTTGCCCGTTGGCGACCGCATCTGCAAGGCGTCAGAGCTCGGCTTCAGCTACAGCCGTCTGATCGAACGGTTTGCGGCCCCTTTCCCCGGGCACAGACACACCTGGGTCGCAGAGCGCGCGCTGGGGTCGAGCCTGCTCGCCGATGACGACGCCGTCCTTGACCAAGCGGGCATGTCTTCCTCCTGATCCGGCGCGCATGGCCACCTTGCCAAAACAAGCCCGGCAGGCAACTCTCCTCCCATGCGCCTCGCCCTTGTCCTCTCCCTCCTCATCCTTGCCGCCTGCGGGCGTCCGCTGACCCCGTCCGAGACCGCTTATCTGCAGACGATCAACGGCCCGCAGCTGGACACCCACAGGATGCGGCTGCGCGACGGGCATTTTGCCGGCTCCTACGTCTACACCATCCCCGTCCGCCCCCGGACCACCTGTCAGGAGCGGATCTGGCCACCGCTGACCGAGGCGCGGACGGTCGAGGTCTCCCCGGCCGCCACGGTGATCTTCAACAATGTCTGGCTGCGGCGCGACATCTACCGGGACGACATGATGGCGGGCTGGCCGCTCTATATCGATCTCTACCAGGCCATGCTGCTGGCACACGAGGCGACCCATGTCTGGCAATGGCAGAACCGCGACCGCACCGGCTATCACCCGCTGAAAGCCCTGCGCGAGCATGTCACGCAGGACGACCCCTATTTGTTCGAGGAAAACCCGCAGGTGCGGTTTCTCGACTACGGTTACGAACAGCAAGGCAGCATCGTCGAGGAATATGTCTGCTGCCGCCTGCTTGACCCCGGCGCGCCGCGTACCGCGCGGCTGCGCGCGCTGGTCGGTCAAGAGCTGCCGGTCGACGGGTTCGACCGGGCGCTTGCGCAGGACGGCATCCGAATTCGCCTGCCCTGGGCCGGGGCGGAAGTGCAGGGCATCTGCCGCGCGGACTAGTTTTCGATCCGCTGGATTTCGCGCAGGTAGGCCACCAGATCGACCACCGGACGCGAGGTCAGGATGGGCTGCCCGGACGGTGCCTTGATCGGCACGTCGAACACGCCTTCGAAATAGTCGCCATAGACCGGCATGGGCGAGCCATGGCTGACCAGAGGGTCGCGCCCGTCGATGCGCTTGACCACACGCTCCAGCGGAAAGCTGCCGCCATTGGTGATGCTCAGCTCTGTCAGGTTCGACGGCCGGATCAGCAGCACCCCCGCCATGGGCCCGTCGCCCCGCCCCTCCAGCCCGTGGCAGGTGGCGCAATGGGTGTAGTAATGGGCCCGACCGATATCGGCATCCTGCGCCGCGGCAGACACCGCCAGGATACCAAGGCCCAGCGCCGTCGCAATAATCGTCTTCATGTCCGTCCTCCGATTCCCCCGCTCCAGCATGGCGCGGGGAAACGACGGCGTCCTTGACGCGTGTCAAGCTGGAACCGGCGCGCCGTGGCGCTAGGATAGGGGCAAACAGGAGGGCGACATGCGTGGATTGGCTTTGGCACTGGCCTTGCTGGCCGGGATGGCGGCGGCGCAGGACACCGATCTGGAACTGGTACTGCTGGCGGACGCCTCAGGCAGCATCGACGTGCGCGAGATCGCCTTTCAGAGGGAAGGTTACGCCCAGGCGCTGACCGATCCCGAGGTGCTGGCCGAGATTGCCAATACCGCCTATGGCAGCATCGCGGTGACCTATGTGGAATGGGCGGCCAACCAGGCGGTGGTTGCGGACTGGCGCCTGATCGACGGGCCCGCCGCGGCGGCGGCCTTTGCCGATGAATTGCGGGCCAAGCCGCGCCAGGCCTATGGGCGCAACGCCATCGGAGCGGCCCTGCTGGAAGCGCTGCGCCTGATGGAGACCAATTCGCATGATGGCTGGCGGCGGGTGATCGACTTTTCCGGCGACAGCGCCAACAACTGGTCTGGCCCGCCCATCGAGGCCGCGCGCCAGCAGGTGCTGGCCGCGGGCGTGACGATCAATGCGTTGCCGATCCTGCGCCCCGACGATCCGGGCCGCGCGCATGGCGGGCTGGAGGCGCTGTACGAAGAGCGGATCATCGGCGGGCCGGGTGCCTTTGTCGTGACCGCCGAAAGTCGCGACTCGTTTGCCGCGGCGGTCAAACGGAAGCTGATCCTGGAAATCTCGGGCCGGATGCCGGAACGGCGCGTGGCCGGGACGTCTACATCACGGCCCTGAGATGCGCCGCACCGCGCCCGCCCTACTGCGGCCAGGGCAGCCCGCGGCCATCGGCAACCAGTTGTACCCTGACCGGGCCGGTCGCCCCCGGCTGCGCCACGACCGACAGTGCCCTGCCATCGAAATCCCGCAGGCTCAGCCGCGCCGGCACGGCGTCGCGGACCAGCGCGTCGCGCAGCAGTTCCAGCGCGATCGCCTGACCCAGGCGCAGATCGGCGTGGTTCTCTGAGGGATAGGCACTGGCCGCGACCACACGCGCGAGGGCGTAGTCGCTGCACAGCAGGTCGCACTCCCGGTCCAGCCCGTGGCCCGGATGCGGCGTGCCCACCGACTGCAGGCGCTGCTGCGGCGTGGCAAAGACCGCCTTGAGCAACGTGGCCAGCGCCCCGGCCACCACCAGATGTGTCGCGGTGTCCGACGGGTCCGGAACCGCGTCCTCGGGTCCGACCAGCGGCAGGAACAGGGATGGCGCACAACGCGGCGCGCCGCGCAGGGCGGTATTGGCCCGTGAGACCCAGGCCAGCAGGTTCGGCGCGGCCTGCGCCAATTCGTCCGCCGCCTGCCGGACGGGATCCTCGGGCCCGCCGCGGGACAGTTCCTCGCGGCCCAGATAGACCGCCATCCGCGCTGCCGTCACGGCCGGGCGGCTGGGGCGGTCGATCTGCGCATGACGTGCAAGGGCAGCGCGCCGGGCGTGGGTTTCGGCCTCGGCCAGCAGACGGAACACCCGTCCGGCCCCCCAGCGCCCGCCTGCCGGACCTCCGGGGGCAAGACCCGGCTGCATCGGCACCGCCGCCCCCAGCGCAGCCAGTGCCGCGTTGAAGAAGGGACGCGACGCGGGCGTGGCGGCGACGCGGGCCGCCAGCGCCGCCAGGCTTTCAGGGGCCGTCGGGCGCGGATCGCCGGGCAGCCGCAGCCCGGAACCGTTATGGGCCGCACACCAGCGGATCCAGTCCGAAACCGGCTGGTCCTCGCCGGGCAACGCCCCGGCCTCCACACCCTGCGCACTGCAAATATCGCGGGACAGCAGCGGCGACAGCCAGTCGCGCGGGCGGTCGGCCATTACTCCCCCGCGAAACAGGGTGCGCAAGGTCAACTGGCCATCGCCGTTCCAGCGCAGCTGGCGGCGATGGCCAGCCTCACCCAGACCGGTCCGGGAGCAGACCGCGACGGCTGCCTGCGGCGCGGCACTGGCGTCGAACCAGGACAGGTTGCGCAATTCGCAAAGCAGCTCGTGCAGGGTGAAGCGGGTGGTGCCGTCGATCTCGACGACACTGTGCGGGTCGCCCAGCGCCTGAACCGGCACGTGGCGCATCAGCGCCAGGGCAAACATCTCGGCCATGTCACCGGCAAGTTCCGGTGCGCCAAGGACGATGGGCGCGGCACCGGGCAGGCTCAGCGGGCGCGGCGCGCGCAGGCCGCCTTCGATGACACGGAACGCTGGGTGGGTCCGCTGTGTGCGCTGTGACATGGTCTGTCCCCCTGGCGGGCGGCGTAACGCCCTGGTCTTGGCAGTTGACGAAAGGTTAAGCGCACTTTGCGCGCCCATCGTGATCGCTACGCAAATCCATCGTGAATCCATCGTGAACGCCTGTAAAATTGCGCAGCGTTCACGAAAATTCCCCCCGGCCACTCTGTAAATTCTCCGCAAATCCAGGGGGCTGGCTTGACGCATGAGCCTGCAGCGCCTTTGCTGAGGGCATAGAGACACCGATTATTTCAGGAGCGTTCGATGCCCCAGACCTGGACCGATGCCATCCAAGGCGCCTTTCGGGATGCCTATCTCGACTGGTCGCTTCTGCTGCAGAGCCGCCGCGACGCCCTGCCACCGCAACGCGCGGATGCCGGGGCGCGGTACGAGCCGGTCTTTGTCCGCCTCAAGCCCGGCGGCACGCCTGCCGACATCGCCACGCGCCGCGCAACGCTGCGCCGCCTTGTGGTGGACCCGGGCAGCCCGCTGCTGATGGACCCGCATGAACTGGGCCTGCTGGAGGCGCGGGTGGCCGACCCGGCCTTTCTGGACGGGATGGCCGACGAATATGCCCTGTACCGCCGCCTGGGCACCGCGGATGACAGCCATGGCTACCTGTTCGACGTGCTCGACACCGGAATGCCGGTGTCTCTCGATACCCGGGATCTGCCCGATGCCCCTGCCCCCACGGCCCTGCCCGGCGTGACAGGTGACGGCACCCGCCCCATCGTGGCGGCGATTGATGACGGGATCGGTTTTCTGAACGCCCGGTTCCGGCGCATCGACGAAAACGGCGTGCATCACAGCCGCTTTCACGCGGTCTGGCTGCAGGCGCTGGAGCAAAGCGCCCGCGGTGCCGCGCGCTGCGTCTGCGGCACCGTGCTGGACCGGGTCGATATAGCCGCGCTGCTGCCCGCCGACGGCCGCGCGGACGAAGCCGCCGCCTATGCCGCGCTGAATGCAGGGCTTTATGGTCCGGGCAGCCGCCGGTCGACGGAATACGCCTCCAGCCACGGAACCCATGTGCTGGACCTGGCCGCCGGTGCCGAACCCGACGATGCACAGGACCCGGCGCGGGACTGGCCGCTGCTCGGGGTGCAACTGCCGCCCGAGGCGGTGGGCGACACGTC
This sequence comes from Alphaproteobacteria bacterium, assembly GCA_030425925.1. Lineage (GTDB taxonomy): Bacteria > Pseudomonadota > Alphaproteobacteria > Rhodobacterales > Rhodobacteraceae > JAUHZO01. The sequence continues at coordinate 375,530 of JAUHZO010000001.1, forward strand.
GGGCACGAGGTTCGAAAGCTACATGGTGCAGGCGGTGCGCTGGATCCTGCTGCAGGCCCGCGGCATCGACAGCACCGCCCCGGTGATCGTGAACATCTCGCTGGGCATCCTGGCCGGGCCGAAGGATGGCAGCCGGTTCTGCGAATACCAGATCGCCCGCGAGGCCGCGCAATGGGAACGCGTGACCGGTCAGCCGGTGCGGATCGTCTGGAGCTTTGGCAACAATCATCACAGCGATCTGGTGGCCAGCTATGCCTTCGAGGCCGAAGCCAACCGTGCTGAGCCCGAGCGAGAGATCACCTGGCGCGCCCAGCCCGGCGACCAGACCGCCAGCTATCTCGAACTGCACACCCACGGGGCCGACAGCACAGCCGTGCAGATCGCGCTGACCGCCCCCGACGGCACCGCGTCGGGCTTTGCCCCGCTGGCCCCGGGCGAGATGCGCACGCTGCAAAGCGATGGCCGCGCGGTGGCGCGGCTCTATCATGTTGCGGCACGGGATTACGGCACCGGCACCACCTGCCCGGCCCATTACGTCTTTGCCCTGGCCCCGACCGAAGCCCGGAAGGCCACAGAGGCGGTGGCAGACTCAGGGGCCTGGCGTGTCGGTCTGCGTCATGACGGCGCGGCGGCGCTGACGGTGACGCTGCAGGTGCAGCGGGACGATTCGCCGGGCGGGTTCCGGACCCAGGCGCGGCAGGCCTATCTGGACCATCCCGGCGCCTATGGCTGGGATGACGAGAGGCTGCAATACACCGCACTCGCCCCCGATTGCCCGATCACCCATGCCGGCAGCCACAGCGCGCTGACCACGGCCCCGGCCCGGCAGGTGTTTTCCGCGGCAGCCGCCCGGCGTCACAGCGGCACGGATGGCTTTGCCTTTCGCCCGGCCAGCTATTCGGCGCAGGGGGCGGACTGGTCGGTGCCCGGGCCCACCGGCGCCACGCTGGCCGAAGACGGCCGTCACCACCCCGGACGGCTGGCGGCCGGTACGTTTTCGGGCAGCACCTCGATCCTCAGCGGCACCAGCGCCGCGGCAGGCCTCATGAGCCGCGCGCTGGCGCTGTCGGCGGCGGGCCTGACGGCCGGGGCATCCGGCGCGCCTTGCGATGATTTCTCGGCCACTGGGCTGAGCCTGCACAGCGTCCCGCCGGGCCACCGCGCGCGGCTGGGGGCCTGCGTGGTCGATGTGCCGGACCGGCGGATGCCCCGTCGCTGAGCCGGGCCCCCGGAAATGTGAAACCGGGGCACAAGGTGCCCCGGCTCACTGGCCAACATGGCCCGCACGACCGTGCGGGCCGCACCGTTATCCCCTTACCATTCGTCCTTGGCGATATCCCACATGGTGGCCAACCAGTCGGGACGGGCCGTATTGGCGAAGGTGACCTGCGACGACTCGATATGCGTGCCGCCCTTGAGTTCGGAAGAAAGCAGGCCGAGGTTGAAATCTCCTTTATAGCGGTCGCCGTGATACACGCGGGCCGTCGTCTGGGTCTCGCCATCCAGCAAGCGGATCAGCGCTTCGGCCAGCGAGATGCCCAGCACCGCCCCGGCCATGCTGTCGCTGGGGAAGTGCACACCGGCCACGGTGCGGTTGATCGCGATGCGAGCGGCGTGGCGGTAGAGTTCGTTGCCGCGGGCAATCTCGTCCGCCGGATCGAACGGCGCGTTGTAGAACAGCCGCGTCAGCAACGTCGCCACCGCAAACGATTCGGTGGCATGCCCCGACGGCCAGGCCCCGTGCGGCGGCGTCTGGATCATCGGCTGCACCTTGTAGGACATCGCGATGGGACGGGCGACGTCAAAGGCGTGCTTGACCGGCATCTCGATCCGGTTGCACAGGCGGTGCACGGCGTTGTTGATCTCGATCGTCCAGGGCGTCGCCCCCGGCGCCACATAGCCCACCAGCGCAAAGAAGCTCTGGATGTCGCCGGTCTGCATGATGATCTCGGCTTGACGGTCCACCCGCAGATCGGCGGCGGCGCGCAGGTAAGGCAGCTGGTGCTCGGCCAGAAAGGCATCGTCGGGCTTGTTCAGCGTGACGATCGGCGTGCCCTTGAACAGGACCGACCCGCTGGGGCTGGCCGCTTCGGCCGCTGCGAAGGACACGTCATACATGGCCTCGATCGCCTGATCGACGACGGCCTGACGCTGCCAGCTGCCCATGACCTTGAGCGCGGCCCAGCGCGACCGGCCGGTGCTTTTGGGGCTGCGATCGGCCTTGCCGTCCCAGAACCCGACCGTGCCGTCCCGAGCGCTGCCCAGAGCGCTGGCGGAAAACGGGCTGTCGCCGCCGGCCTGATTGCCCTGGTTACCCTGGTTCCCCTGGTTCCCCTGATTGCCCTGGTTCCCTTGGTTCCCCTGGTTCCCCTGATTGCCCTGGTTCCCCTGATTGCCCTGGTTCCCCTGGTTCCCCTGATTGCCCTGGTTCCCCTGATTACCCTGGTTGCCCTGGTTCCCCTGATTGCCGGAAATCGCCATCTAAAACCTCCTGTGCTTATACCCGGAAGACTGCGGAAACTCTCTTGCACCGTCAAAGCGGAACCGGTTCGCGTCACGACAATTTACGCGCATTTTACGAAACTTGCCGGGTTGCGGTGTGAGTGTTACCTATACGTCACTAGGCATTGGGCTCACTCGGGATGACAATTCGTGCAGATCGACTCCGGATCTTCGTTCTGGGGCAGTTTCGGGTCGAGACCGAGGGCGGGCAGGACCTGACGCCCAAGGGGGCCAAGAACCAGGCGCTGCTGGCGCTGTTGGCGCTCAGCCCGCACATGACACAGACACGGCGCTGGCTCGAAGACAAGCTGTGGAGCACCTTCGGCGCCGAACAGGCCAGCGCCAACCTGCGCCAGGCGCTCAGCAAGGTGCGCGCAGGTCTCAGGGCGGATGCCGACATCCTGACCGCAGACCGCAGTTCGGTCACGCTGGACAGCACACGGATCATTGTCGACCTGCACGACAAGGTGGTGCCGAAGGACAGCCGCAGCGAGTTGCTGCAGGGGATGGATGTCCGCGATCCGGAATTCGAGGAATGGCTGCGCGTCGAACGGGCGCAACTGCGCCAGCTGGTGGAAAGCTCCACTCCCGGCGAGGCGAAAGGGCTGCTGATCAATTGCCGCGCCGAAGACCCCACCGGGGATCTGAGCAGCACGCTGGGCGACATGCTGGCCAACAACATCGGCGAGAACATCGCCGAACAGGTGCGCGCCTGGCGGCAATCGCTGAACTCTACCGAGCCCGACAGCCTTGCCCCGCAAAGCGACCTGACGGTGCAGACCCACCTTGTGGCCACCGGCGCGGAATTCGCCGTGTTCGTCAAGGTGCTGCACCAGCCCAGCGCGCGCATCCTCTATTCCAAGCTGCTGAATGTCGGGCGGCTGGAAGAGGTGCTGACCACCAGCGAGCTTGTGGGCCGGACGATCTTCGAGGCCGCGGACAACGTGATCGGCAAGCTGCCTCTGGTGCTGGAAAACGCCCGCCCCGAGGCGCGGGCCACCGCGCTGTCACGGCTGGCGCTGTACCGGATGTTCAGCTTCGAGGCGGACGCCCTGCGCGAGGCGCGCGGACTGATGAACCAGGCGTTCGAACACGATCCCAACGGCATTTACCTCGCATGGTCCAGCATGATCCGCATGGTGCAACTGATGGAAAGCAGCGCCTCGAACCAGGCAGAGCTTCTGGAAGAGGCGGTCGAGTTGCAATACCGCGCCATGGACCTTGCCGCGGACAATCCACTGGTGCACGCCATCGTCAGCAAGGTGCGCAGCACGGCCTTTGGCGAGATCTCGGGCCCGCTGGATTCCGCCAAGACCGCCGTCGAACGCAACCCGGCCTCGGCCTATGCGTGGAAATCGCTGGCCGATGCCGAACTGCTTGCGGGCAATCTGGACAAGGCGTTTGCGGCCTCGCACCGGGCCTGCCGCCTGGCGCACAGCTCGCCCTTCCGGCATTGGTGGGATACCGGCCACTGCATCATCGCAATCGCCTGCAAACGGATGGACGAAGCCATCGACGCGGGCGAATCCGCCGCCCGTTCGGCCCCGCTGTCGCGCCCGGCCCTGCGGCATCTGCTTGCGCTATACGCCCTGCAGGGACAGATGGACAAGGCGCAGGAAATCGCCCGCAAACTGGCCAAGATCGAACCGGGCTTTACGCTGGACCGCTTCGTGAACGACGAAAACTACCCCGTGCGCACCCTGCGCACGCAGGGCTTGCTGGAGCCCGTGCGCGCGCTTCTCTGACCCGCGTGCCGCAATGTCCGGCCGAACATGCCCGGGAAATCCGCCGCATTTTCCCCTTGTGGCACAGCTTTGCCGGAGACGCGCCACAATCCGGGCACGAAGCAAACGCAGGTTTACCCTGACGCGCGTTCCCCCACCGTACGGATACACGGATCGCTTGCGTGTGTTTTCCGCTTTTCCTTTTAATGTCAGTGAGTTGAAGCCTTTTCCGGCCAGGCTGGACGACTTTGTCTGCCCACGGCACACCTGCCGCTGCGGCAGCGACACCTGATCAACACAAAGCCGCGATCTCTCCAAACTCACGCCCGAAGACAGGCTTACGCACGTCCTTGCCATGTGTGCCCCGCACCATGCCCTTCCGACTGTAAAGGACGCAGAATGCCCAGCGCTTCCGAGCTTGTAATCAATACTTCCGCAACCGCGGAGGACATGTTTAACGAAATCTTCGGCGACGGTGTCTCGCTGGTCAACGGAACGGCGTCCTACAGCGGCGATGCGGTGCAGGCCGGGATCTACCAGGGCGGCATCGGCACGCTGCAGGGCATTTCGCCCACGGATACCGGCGTGATCCTGTCCACCGGCAACGTGGCGGACTTCACCAACACCTCGGGCCAGTCCAACGTCAACGCCGATACCGGCACGGACGTCGCCGGAGGCGTGGACGGCGATGCCGACATGAACTCGGTCGCCGGGCAGGCCACGTTCGATGCGGCCATTCTGGAGGCCGACTTCATCCCCGTCGGCGACACCATGACCATCCAGCTGGTGTTCAGCTCGGAAGAATACCTGGAATTCGTCAATGGCGGCGTGAACGATTCGCTCGGCCTGTTCGTGAACGGTGTGAAGGTCGACTTCGTGCTGGGCTCGGGCAACGTGTCGATCGACGAGATCACGAACACCAACAACGCGAACCTCTACCTCGACAACCCCGCCGGCACCGACGCCTTCAACACCGAGATGGACGGGCTGACCACCGTCCTGACCTTCAAGGCCGATGTGAACCCGGGCGTGGTGAACTCGATCAAGATCGGCATCGCGGATGGCGGCGACGCGGTCTACGATTCGAACGTCCTGATCATGGCCAACAGCGTCCAGTCGGTCGCCATCGCCAATGATGACACGTTCCAGATCGCGCCGAACAGCACGGCCGTTTTCGATCCGCTGGCCAATGACGACGATGCGGTCGGCAACGGGCTGACGATCACCCAGATCAACGGCACCAATCTGAGCGCGGGCCAGACGATCACCCTGGGCACGGGTGAACAGGTCACGCTGAACGCCGACAACACGCTGACGATCACCTCGGACGGCGACATCACCACCAGCGCCTTCACCTACACGGTCGACAACGGCGCAGGCACCACCGATATCGGGATCATCCAGCTGGAAACGCTGCTGAACCCGCCAGCCGACGGCGTCGTGGAAGGCACCGCGGGGGCGGACACGATCGACGGTGCCTATGTGGGCGACCCCGAAGGCGACCGGCAGGATTTCGGCGATGCGATCCTGCCCGGCACCTCCGGCGATGACGACAGCATCCTCGGCTTTGGCGGGGATGACAGCATCAATGCAGGGGCGGGTGACGACACCGTCGAAGGCGGATCGGGCAATGACACGATCGAGGGTCTTGCCGGCGACGATTCGCTTCTGGGCGGCACCGGCAACGACTCGCTGATCTCGGGCGGCGGTTTCGACACGCTGGATGGCGGGGCTGGCGACGACACGCTGGTCAGCAACGGCGGTTTGGGCGACAACACCCTGTTGGGTGGCGATGGCGCGGACCTGTTCGAAGTCGGCATCGCCACCAACGACAGCGTCATCGGCGGCGAAGGCGGCACGGATGCCGACACCATCAGCTTTGTCGCCGCCAACGATGCCGCCAGTATCGTCTACACCGGCAACGAGGCGGGCGCTTGGGCCGATGATGACGGCGATAGCGGGACCTTCTCGGAAATCGAGGCCTGGGACCTGTCGGAGGGCAATGACAGGCTGGACGGCTCGGCCGACAGCGCGGGTATCGTTGCCGACGGCAATGGGGGCGATGACACGCTCACCGGCGGCAGCGGCAGTGACACGCTGACCGGGGGCGACGGGCAGAACCAGCTTGTCGGCAACGATGGCGACGACAGCCTTGTCGGCAATGCAACCGATCCGAGCAGCTTTACCATCATGGAAGGCGGCGCGGGGGCCGACACCATCGACGGGACGGCAGGCATCTGGGACATCGCCAGCTATTACAACTCGACCGCGGGCGTGAACGTCAACCTTGACGATGCGCTGACCGAATCTGGTGGCCATGCACAGGGCGATACGGTCATTGGCGTCGAGCAGCTTGACGGTTCCAACCTCTACGACGACACGCTGAGCGGTGGCGCAGACGCCATCGTGATCAGTGGCTTCGGCGGCGATGACAACTTGTACGGCGGGTCCATCGACAACGTCATGTATGGTGGCGATGGTGCCGACTTCCTGTTCGGCAACAGCGGCAACGACACGCTGGATGGCGACAATGGCTTTGCCACCGGCGGAGCCGACACCATCATGGGCGGCTTTGGCGATGACGAAATCATCGGCGATGTCGGCGATGACGTTCTGGACGGCGGCGGCGGCCTGGACACGATCTTTGGCGGGGACGACTCCGACACGATCTGGGGCCAGGGCGGGGCCGACCAGATTTTTGGCGAAAACGACGCTGACCTGATCAACATCCAGAACAGCTTTGGCAATGACACCATCGTCGGCGGCGAAGGCGTGACATCGGGCACGGACAACGACACCATCGACTTCGGTGCCGTGACGAATGCCGGAATCCTGGTCTCGTATTCGGGAAATGAAGCCGGCACGGCCACCGACGGATCCGATACGATTTCCTTCTCCGAGATCGAATCCCTTGTGATGACCGATCAGGACGACACCGTGTCGGCCGGTTCGGATGGCTCGGGCCTGGACATCGACCTGGGCGGCGGCGATGACAGGGCGTCGGGCGGATCCGGCGATGACAGCCTGCAAGGGCAGGCCGGGGCGGACTCGATCTATGCCGGCGCGGGCAACGACACCGTTCTGGGCGGCACCGGCGATGACGAGCTTTGGGGCGAGGCAGGCGACGACCTTGTCGATGGCGGCGACGGCTCTGACGACATCCAGGTGCGCGAGAACGAGGGCACCGATACCATCGTCGGCGGCGAGGGCGGCACGGACAACGACCGTCTGGTCCTGAACGAAACCGGCGCGCAGGGGGCCACGGTCACCATGACCGGGACCGAGGCCGGCACCTACAGCTTTGACAGCGGCAACGGCGACGGGACCTTTACCCAGATCGAAGCTGTCCTGATGACCAACCAGGACGACACCTTCGACGGCGCGCTGGACACCACCGGCATGGGGGCCGCGGGTTTTGGCGGCGATGACAGCCTGCAGGGCGGCGTGGGCGACGACACGTTCCAGGGTGATGCCGGGTCCGACACGCTGGCCGGCGGCGCCGGCAGTGACCAGCTGTCGGGTGGCGACGATGCAGATACGTTCATCGTTGCAGATGGTTTCGGCAGCGACGCCATCTATGGCGGCGAAGGCACGACCACCGGCAGCGATGCCGACACCGTCGACGCAAGCGCCGTCACGGCCCCGGTGACCGTCACCTTTACCGGTGACGAGGCCGGGACGCTGACCGATGGCAGCGACACCGCCACCTTTACAGAGATCGAAGTACTGGTCCTGACCGCTGGCGACGATTCCGTCGACGCCACCGCGAGCAATGCGCCGGTCACAGTCGCGGCCGGGGCGGGCAACGATTCGCTCGACATGGGCGAAGGGGCCGACAGTGTCGCGGGCGAGGCCGGCGGCGACTACATCGCGGGCTGGGGCGGGGCCGACACGCTTTCGGGCGGCGCGGGGGACGATACGCTGGTGGGCGGGGCCGATGCCGACAGCCTGGACGGCGGCGCGGATGCGGACAGCTTCCTGCTGTTTGACGGCTTTGGCGACGACACCATCGCGGGCGGCGAAACGGTCACCACCGGCTCTGACTACGACACCATCGACCTGAGTGCCGTGACCTCGCCGCTCACGGTCACCTTCACCGGCGACGGGGCGGGCACGATCACCGATGGCGTGCACACGATCACCTTCTCGGAAATCGAGCGGCTGATCCTGTCCGACAGCGCCGACCTGGTCAACGCCGGGGCCGACAGCGCGGGGATCGAGATCATCGCGCTGGATGGCAACGACACCGTCAACGGTGGCTCGGGTGCCGATACCATCGACGCAGGGGATGGCCAGAACAGCGTCACCGGCGGGGATGGCAACGACTCCCTGATCGGCGGCAACGATGCCGATACGCTGGTGGGTGGGGCCGGGAACGACAGCATCGAAGGTGGCGACGGCAACGACGCCCTGCTGGGCGGCCAGGGCGACGACACGCTGCTGGGCCAGGCCGATGCCGACCTGTTTGTCCTGACGACCGACAATTTCGGCACCGACTCCATCGTGGGCGGCGAAACCGTGACCACTGGCGCGGATCAGGACAGCATCAACGCCTCGATGCTGACCACGGGCCTGGATGTCACCTTTTCCGGCAACGAGGCCGGCACCTTCACCAACGGCACCGGCTCGGCCACCTTCTCCGAGATCGAGCAGTTCACGCTGACCAGCCAGGCCGACAGCGTCGACGCCACGGCCACAACGACCGGCATGACCCTCCAGACCGCGGCAGGGGACGATACCGTCGCAGGCGGGTCTGGCGATGACACCGTCGCGACCGGCGACGGGGATGACGTCATCCAGCTGTCCGACGGGTTCGGCAACGACGTCATCACCGGCGGCGAAGCGGGCGAAACGGCTGGCGACACGCTCGACCTGTCCGGTCTGACCACCGACACGACCATCGACTTGACCAGCGCCGATCCCGAGGCTGGCACGGTCACCAGCGGCGGCGACACCGCCACCTTCACGCAAATCGAAAACCTGCGCCTGGGCAGCGGGCGCGACACCCTGGTGCTGGCCGACGGCTCGGGTGCCGATACCGTTGAAGGCTTCGACCTGACCGACAGCGGCGATGGCTCGACCAACGACCAGCTGGACGTCACGGGCCTGACCGACGCGGGCGGCAACCCGGTCAACGTGCATGATGTCACCGTCGGCGATGACGGATCGGGCAACGCGGTTCTGACCTTCCCGAACGGCGAAAGCCTGACGCTGCTGGGCGTTGCGCCGGCGGAGCTGGACAGCTACGCGGCGCTGGCCTCCATCGGTATCCCCGAGCCGGACTATATCGTCACCGGCACCACATCGGGCGAGCTGATCGACGGAGCCTATGTCGGCGACATCCATGGCGACAGGATCGACAGCCACGACGCCCTGGACCGGTCGGACGATGACAGCGTGCGGGCCGGGGACGGCGATGACACGGTCATGGCCGGCGAGGGCGATGACAGCGTCGACGGCGGCGCGGGTGCGGATCTCCTTTACGGCGGCGCGGCGGGTTTTGCGGCGGGCACTTCGTTCACGTCGGATTTCAACGATCTGACCAGCGATCCGGGGGTGTCCACCTCGGGCGGCGTGACATCGGGCGGATCGTCGAACTTCCAGTTCGACGGGGCCTCTTATGTCGTGGCCGATCCCGATGCGGGCGGTGCGGATATCGGCGACATTGACACGGTCACCATCACCTTCACCTACGATATCGGCACAACCGAAACCCAGCCGGTCTCGTACAGCTTTGGCGATCCCGCCAGCCTTGCCGCCAACCCGTCCGACGGGCTGACGGACGGTGTCAGCGTACTGGTCGATCCCACAACGGACGAGGTCAGCATCTGGTGGAACGGGACCGAACTGTTCCGACAGGACACGGGCTATGACCCCGATGCGGCCAGCCCCGAAAACGCGACCCTGAGCATCGATGCCGCCGGGCTGATCACCTTCACGATCCCGGGCGCGCCCAACGGGCCGGACTTCACGGCGCAGATCCCGGGTGACGAATGGGCGGCAGCGGACACATCGGCGTTTGCCTTTGTCGGAGGCATGTCGCCAAGCCTCAGCAACGTCAACAACCGCATTTCGGACATCGAATTCTCGGGCATGACGGCCGGGACGGGCGACGACACGCTTTTGGGCGGGCTTGGCGATGACACGCTCTATGGCCAGGACGGCAACGACTCGCTTGTCGGGGGCAACGACAACGACCTCGTCGATGGCGGCGACGGCGACGACTGGCTGACCGGCAATTCCGGCAACGATACCGTTCTGGGTGGCGCGGGGGCCGACAGCGTCTTTGGCGCCGAAGGCAACGATTCGATGGACGGGGGTGCCGGCGACGACAGCATGGAAGGTTGGCTTGGCGACGACACCATGCTGGGCGGCCTTGGCGACGACTATATCGACGGCGCGCAGGGCAACGACTCGCTCCAGGGCGGCGACGGCAATGACACGCTGCTCGGCGGCAGCGATCTGGGCAATGACACGCTGGACGGCGGCGCGGGCGATGACAGTCTCAGCGCGGGTGACGGCGATGACAGCCTGATCGGCGGCACCGGGGCGGACAGCATGTTCGGCGGCGGCGGCGACGACACCTTTGTCATCGAGAACGGGTTCGGCAACGACACCATTCACGGCTGGAGCACCGGCGAAACCAATGGCGACCTGCTCGACCTGAGCGCGGTGACCACCGACAACACCGTCGACCTGACCAGCGCCGACCCCGAAGCCGGCACGGTCACCAGCGGTGCCGACACGCTGGGCTTTGTCGAGATCGAGAACCTCCGCCTGAGCGCGGGCCGCGACACGCTGGTGCTGGCGGACGGCTCCGGATCGGACACCGTCGACGGTTTCGACATGACGGATTCCGGCGATGGCTCGACCAACGACCAGCTGGATGTTTCGGGCCTGACCGACGCGGGCGGCTACCCGGTCAACACCGCGGACGTGACCGTCAGCGATGACGGATCGGGCAACGCTGTCCTGACCTTCCCCAATGGCGAGGCGATCACGCTGCTGGGCGTCGCCCCGGCGCAGCTGGCGACCACGGCACAGCTGGCCTCCATCGGCATTCCGCAATCGGGGGCGGTGGACGGCACCGCCGCGGACGATGTCATCGGTCTTGGCTACGCCGACGCGCAGGGCGACCTTGTCGACGGGATCGACGGCGACGACGACACGATCTATGGCCATGGCGGCAATGACAGCATTGATGGCGGCCTGGGCGACGACACCATCCTGGGCGGTGCCGGCAACGACACGATCCTTGGCGATGACGGCGACGATAGTGTCCTGGGCGGCGATGGCAGTGACGAAATCGCGGTCGAATTCACGCTGGACAACGACACCCTGGTCGGGGGCGAGACCGGCGAGACCGGGGTTGGCGACCTGCTCAACCTGTCGGGACTGGCCAGCGACCTGACGGTGACTTTGACCGCGCCGGAAACCGGCACGGTGACCGACGGAACGGCCACCACCGATTTCTCGGAATTCGAGGACATGATCCTCGGCTCCGGCAATGACAGCCTTGCCGGATCGTCGGGCGATGACCGGGTCTGGGCCTCGGACGGCGACGACACGCTGTCCGGCGGCGACGGCGACGACCTGCTGCAGGGCGCGGCGGGCAACGACTCGCTGCTGGGCGGCGCGGGCAACGACACGCTGACCGGCTGGGCCGACAACGACACGCTGGACGGCGGGACGGGTGACGACGAGATCTTTGGCGGCGATGGCGATGACAGCATTCGCCTGTCCGACGGGTTCGGCAACGACACCATCGCGGGCGGAGAGCTTGCAGAGGCGGGCGGCGATACGCTGGACCTGTCCGGCGTCACCCAGGACCTGACGCTTGATCTGAGCCTGGCCAACCCGGAAACCGGTTTTGTCGACAACGGCACCGATATTGCCGTGTTCTCGGAAATCGAGAACATCACCCTGGGCGGCGGGCGCGACACCATCGTCCTGGCCGACGGTTCGGGCAGCGACACGGTGTCCGGCTTCGACATGGCCGACAGCGGCGATGGCTCGACCAACGACCAGCTGGATGTCTCGCGCCTGACCTCGGACGGCGTGACCCCGGTGACGTTCCAGGATGTCACCGTCGGCGATGACGGCTCGGGCAATGCCGTCCTGACCTTCCCGCTGGGCGAGACGATCACCCTGCTGGGTGTCACACCCGCCCAGCTGGCCACCCCGGCGCAGCTGACCTCCATCGGCATCCCGGCCACGGATTACACCGTGGAGGGCACCGCCGCGGGCGACCTGATCACCGGCACCTATACCGGCGATCCCGATGGCGACAGGGTCGATGACAGCGACGCGCCGGATGGCAGCCAGGACGACCTGATCCATGGCTATGGCGGGACGGATGTCATCCAGTCGGGCGATGGCGACGACACCGTGTTCGGCGGGGCCGATGCCGACACGATCACCGCGGATGACGGCAATGACTCGGTCGATGGCGGCGACGGCGATGACCAGCTTTATGGCGGCCTTGGCGACGATACGCTGCTGGGCCAGGCGGGGGATGACAGTCTCTTTGCCTCGACCGGGGCCGACAGCCTCGATGGCGGCGCGGGCGACGACACCATCCGCCTGACCGAGAACGACACCGCACAAGGCGGCGATGGCGACGACCTGTTCGCCGTGGATGCGCTGGTGCTGGACGGCTCGCCCATCGACGTCACCGGCGGCGAAGGGGCCGAGACAACCGGCGACACGCTGTCGTCGGGAACCTACAACAGCGACGTCGTTGTCGATCTGACCGCGGGCGGCACGGCTGGCGATCCCGAAAGCGGGACGATGCAGCTGGGTGCCACGACGCTGGATTTTGCCGAGATCGAGGTGGTGCAGACCGGCGCGGGCGACGACACCGTCACCGGCTCGGACGGGTCCGACCATGTGCTGACCGGCGACGGGGCGGACACCATCCACGGCGGCGCGGGCGATGACACCTTCGATGCCGGCGACGGCAACGACACGGTGCGCGCCGATGAAGGCGACGACTCGGTCCTTGGCGGTGGCGGCGATGACGCGCTGTACGGGTTCGAAGGCTCCGACACCATCGACGGCGGGCTGGGCGACGACCTGATCAATACCCGGACCTCGCCGGGCACCGGGCGGCCCGACACCCCCTATGTCGATCCCGGCAATCCCGGGATCAGCTACAGCGCCGACGCGGACCCGAACAACGACCGCGACCTTGCCCTGGGCGGGGCGGGCAATGACACGATCCTGACCGGCGACGACGACGATACGGTCTCGGGCGGGACCGGGGCGGACTCGGTCGATGCGGGCTTTGACGATGACAGCGTCACCGGCGATGCCGGGGCGGACACGCTGGAGGGCAATGAAGGCGCCGATACCATTGATGGCGGCGACGACAACGACCTGATCTATGGCGAACTGTCCCCGTCCAATCCGGACTACCCCATCACGCAGCTGTACGAGCTGCCCAATGACGGCACCGACCTTGCGCCGGCCAACAACGCCGACAGCCTGTCCGGCGGAGCCGGCGACGACACGATCCTGGGCCAGGACGATGACGACAGTCTGGACGGCGGCATCGGCAATGACAGCCTCGACGGCGGCATCGACAACGACCTTTTGCTGGGCGGGGACGGCACCGATACCCTGCTGGGCGGCGATGGCCGCGACACGCTGGACGGCGGCTCCGGCAATGACAGCCTGACCGGCGGCGACGGTGACGATGTCTTTGTCTACGCCCCGGGCGACGGCATCGACACGATCGCCGATTTCAACGCGGGCAATTCGGGCAGCTTGTCCGACGGCGACAGCACGAACAACGACTTTGTCGATCTGTCCAGCTTCTATGACGATATCTGGGAGCTGCAGGCCGACTTTGACGATGACGGCCTTCTGAACCAGTCCAACGCCACGACGCTGCAGGGAAAGGCGGTCGACTATTCCGACAATGTCAGCTTTGCCGGGGGCGGCATCGCGTTCACCGGCGGCGCGCCGGATGGCAGCTTCTTCACCAATGAAAACACCGGGGTCGCCTGTTTTACCCCGGGCACGCTGATCAAGACCGCCCGAGGCGAGGTGGATGTCGCCGACATTGTCGTGGGCGACGTGGTTCTGACCCGCGACAACGGCTATCAGCGCGTGCGCTGGGCCGGGCAGCAGGCGCTGGACAGCGCCGCGCTGCGCGCCACCCCCGCGCTGCGTGCGGTGCGCATCGCCCGCGGAGCGCTGGGCCGCGGATTGCCGGAGCGGGACATGGTCGTCTCACCGCAACACCGCGTGGTGATGTCGGGTCCGGCGATCGAGCTGCTCTTTGGCGAGGACGAGGTTCTGGTGGCCGCGCTGCACCTGGTCGGGCGTCCGGGGATCACCCGCGAAGGCGCGGAACAGGGTGTGACCTATGTCCACTTCATGTTCGACCGCCACGAACTGGTCCTGTCCGACGGGGCCTGGACCGAAAGCTTCCAGCCCGGCGACATGACGCTGGCGGGGCTTGACGACGACCAGCGCCAGGAACTCTTTGCCCTGTTCCCGGACCTGGCGGACAAGACCGGCCTCGACGCCTTTGAAGCGGCCCGGATGTCGCTCAAGGGCTATCAGGCCAGGGCGCTGGCAGCGGCGCTCTGATCGCCGCGCTGCGCGTGGGGCTCAGCGCAGCCGGTCCAGCAGCCCGCGCGAAGGCTGTCCGGTGACGGGTAGCCCGTTGGCCGCCTGGTAGGCGCGGAGCGCGGCTTCGGTCTTGTTGCCCAGCACGCCGTCGGGCGTGCCGGCATCAAAGCCGCGCCTCGTCAGCCCGCGCTGCAGCGCGCGGCGGTCGTCCAGCGTCAGCCCGTACCGGTCCGGCGGAAACGCGGTGACAAGCGGCCCGCCCCCGGCCAGCCTGCCGGCCAGATAGCCGACGCCCAGCCCGTAATTCTCGGACGCATTGTAGCGCAGGATGACGTCGAAGTTGCGATAGACCAGAAAGGCCGGCCCCGCCGCACCCGCCGGGGTCAGCAACCGCGCGGACCCGTGATCGGGGATCGTCCCGCCCGCCGCGGCGCGCAGCCCCGCCGCCCGCCAGGCCGCCGCGCTGCGCGTGCCCGATTGCGGGGCCGTCTGCGGCAGGCGCACTTCGAGCCCCCAGATCTGGCCGCGCCGCCAGCCCATCCGCGCCAGGTAATTTGCGGTGGAGGCAAAGGAATCCGTCGGATCGTCGCTCCAGATCTCGCGCCGCCCGTCGCCGCGGAAATCGACGGCATATTGCTCGAATGTCGTTGGGATGAACTGGGTATGGCCCATCGCCCCGGCCCAGCTGCCCACCAGTTGCGCCGGGCGGGCGTCGCCGTTCTGCAGCAGGCGCAGGCAGGCCAGCACCTGCGCCTCGAAAAACGCCCTCCGGCGGCCTTCATAGGCCAGCGTCGCCGTGGCCGAGAGAACCGGGAAATCGCCGCGCCTGGTGCCGAAATAGCTCTCCACCCCCCAGATCGCCGCCAGGATCTCCGGCGGCACACCGTAGCGCGAGTCGATCTCGGCCAGGACGCGGCGCTGACCGGCATAGGCGCGGCGGCCCGGGGCGATCTTTTCCTCGGGCGCAACAAGCGCGAGGTAGTCCACCAGCGCCCGCTTGAACTCCGACTGGTTGCGATCCCGCTCGATCACCACCGGCAGAAAGCCCACGCCGCGAAAGGCCGCGTCCAGCGTGGCCGCGGATATCCCCTGCGCAGCCGCCTTGCGGCGCAGCCCCGCCACATAAGTGTCAAATCCGGGATTGGGCACCGTGCGATACGCCGCCTGCGCCGGGCGGCGCGACGGCGCCGTTCCCGCGCCACACCCCGCCAGAACCATCGCCAGACCGCCGGCGAACCCGCGTCGGGACATCTGCATACCGCTCTCCTCAAACACCTGACCGTCTGGAGAGGAGCCTAGCCAAACCGCCCGCCCGAGGCGAGTGCTCAACGGCATCCCGGCAGCCGATTGCCGCCGGTTGGCGATCCCTGAAGGACTCGAACCCTCAACCTGCTGATTAGAAGTCAGCTGCTCTATCCAGTTGAGCTAAGGGACCGCGTGACCGGGTTTTGCAGGCTTTCGCGGCCAAGGGCAAGAGCCACGGCAAGGACCGACCGCCGGGCGGGACCCTGGATGGACGACGACGAATTCGGCCATTCCGGTAGCCGCGCATGGCGCGGCACCCCTCTGGCATGCTGGTCGTCTTCGGCTGACGCGCGCCCCCGGGTCCTGCGGTAGGGTGCGCTACAGCGCACCCGTGGTGCACACCGGTTGGGGTCGGCGAAGGTGCGCTTTAGCGCACCCTACCGCAACCGGCCTCGCGGTGCGCAGGGTTCGCGCCAACCCACCCGTGTTGCGCCTGGGGACAGGGCATCACCGCTTCCGCCGCTTCACGTTCCCCCCGCGCTGCCCCGGCCTGCCGGCCGTGCTGCGGCCCTTGGACTTCACCGCCTCTTCCGACGCCTTCTCCACCGCCTGCTGCCGCGCCAGCGGGTCGTCGGCCACGGCCAGGTCCACCGCTTCCAGCCGCTTGATCTCGTCGCGCAGGCGTGCGGCCTCTTCGAACTCCAGGTTCTCGGCCGCCTTGCGCATGTCCGTGCGCAGCCCTTCCAGCACGGCCTGCAGGTTCGAGCCGGCGTGCTTGTCGTCGATCCTGGCGGTCACGCGGTTCATGTCCACGTCACCCTTGTAAAGCCCGGCCAGGATATCCTCGACATTCTTCTTGACCGTGGCGGGGGTGATCCCGTGTGCCTGATTATAGGCGATCTGCTTGGCGCGGCGGCGGTTGGTTTCGGCCATCGCCCGCTCCATCGAGCCGGTCACCCGGTCGGCATACATGATCACCCGGCCATCGGCGTTGCGGGCGGCGCGGCCGATGGTCTGGATCAGCGAGGTTTCGGAGCGCAGGAAGCCTTCCTTGTCCGCATCCAGAATGGCCACCAGCCCGCATTCGGGAATGTCGAGCCCCTCGCGCAAGAGGTTGATGCCCACCAGCACGTCAAACGCCCCAAGCCGCAGGTCGCGCAGGATCTCGATGCGCTCGATCGTGTCGATGTCGGAATGCATGTAGCGCACCTTGATGCCCTGTTCGTGCATGTATTCGGTCAGATCCTCGGCCATGCGCTTGGTCAGCGTGGTGGCCAGCGTCCGGTAGCCCGCCGCCGTCACCTTGCGCACCTCGTCCAGAAGATCATCCACCTGCATCTCCACCGGGCGGATCTCCACCTCCGGGTCCAAGAGTCCGGTGGGGCGGATGACCTGTTCGGTGAACACGCCGCCGGCCTGTTCCATCTCCCACGCCGCCGGCGTGGCGGAGACGAACACCGACTGGGGCCGCATCGCGTCCCATTCCTCGAACTTCAGGGGGCGGTTGTCCATGCAGGAGGGCAGGCGGAAGCCGTGTTCGGCCAGAGTGAACTTGCGCCGGTAGTCGCCTTTGTACATGCCGCCGATCTGCGGCACGCTCACATGGCTTTCATCGGCAAAGACAATCGCGGTGTCGGGGATGAATTCGAACAGGGTGGGCGGCGGCTCTCCGGGCGCGCGGCCCGTCAGGTAGCGAGAGTAGTTCTCGATCCCGTTGCAGACGCCGGTGGCTTCCAGCATCTCGATATCGAAATGGGTGCGCTGCTCCAGCCGCTGCGCCTCCAGCAGCTTACCCTCGTTCACCAGTTGATCCAGCCGCTGGCGCAGTTCCTTTTTGATCTGGATGACCGCCTGCTGCATCGTCGGACGCGGCGTGACGTAGTGCGAGTTGGCGTAGATCCGGATGCGGTCGAAATCGTCGGTCTTCTTGCCTGTCAGCGGATCGAATTCGGTGATCGCCTCCAGCTCTTCGCCGAAGAAGGACAGCTTCCACGCCCGGTCTTCGAGGTGGGCGGGCCAGACCTCAAGGCTGTCACCGCGCACGCGGAAGGACCCGCGCTGGAACGCCTGATCGTTGCGGCGGTACTGCTGTGCCACAAGGTCGGCCATCACCTTGCGCTGGTCATATTCGCGCCCCTTGTGCAGGTCCTGCGTCATGGCCCCGTAGGTTTCCACCGACCCGATGCCGTAGATGCACGAAACGGAGGCGACGATGATCACGTCATCCCGCTCCAGCAGCGCGCGGGTGGCCGAGTGGCGCATCCGGTCGATCTGTTCGTTGATCTGGGATTCTTTCTCGATATAGGTGTCCGACCGCGGCACATAGGCTTCGGGCTGGTAATAGTCGTAATAGCTGACGAAGTACTCCACCGCGTTGTCGGGGAAGAAGCCCTTGAACTCGCCATAAAGTTGCGCCGCCAGCGTCTTGTTGGGCGCAAGGATGATCGCCGGGCGCTGTGTCTCTTCGATGACCTTGGCCATTGTAAAGGTCTTGCCCGTGCCGGTCGCGCCCAGCAGCACCTGGTTGCGTTCGCCGTCGCGCACCCCCTGGGCCAGTTCGGCGATGGCACCGGGCTGGTCCCCGGCGGGCTCGAACTCTGTCTGCATGACAAAGCGGCGGCCGCCTTCCAGCTTTTCGCGTTCCCGCACCTCCGGCGCCGGGGCGTGCAGCAGGACAGGCATCTGTTCGGGCGAGTTGTTGTGCATGGGCGACTCCCTTGGGGCCTTCAATGTGGCATCGGCACCGGGCATTGCAAGCATGGCGGGGCATCGGGGCGGCAAACGCCGCACCATGGCCTGCGGCAAATTGCCAAAACACATTTGCATCAAGAACTTAAGGCACAGATGCCCAAGAAGCGGGCATCTCGACAAAACTGTCATCAAAAATTGACATTGCTTGAAGGCGATTTTGAAATGTAGCTTTGACCGGCAAGCAGCGCCTTTGGCCGGGCCGGTGCCACATACACCCACCCCTCGCTCCCCGTGGTGACGTGTCTGCCAATGCCTGCTTGTACCCCGTTTCGCAAACGTGCCGCAGCGCCCGGGTAAAATCCGGCGTGTCCGATACTTGCCCTTGCGCCGGAAATCCCGGATAACGCGAGGCAATAAAGGAGGTGTGACATGCGTGCACGCATCTATCAGCCGGCCCGGACAGCGATGTCTTCGGGTCAGGGCAAAACCCGGCACTGGGTGCTGGAATTCGCCCCGCAAAGCCCCCGCGCGGTGGACCCGCTGATGGGCTGGACGTCGTCGGACGACACCCAGAGCCAGGTCCGGCTGCGCTTTGACAGCCGCGAGGCGGCGCTGGCCTATGCCCGCGACCACGGCATCGACGCCCTGGTGTTCGAGCCGAAAAAGCGCAAGCCGAACATCCGGCCGCGCGGATACGCGGAAAACTTTGCGGTGGACCGGCGCACGGCCTGGACCCACTGAGAACAAGAAGAAGGGGGGCGGTCACGCCCCCTTGTCGTTTTTTCAGCGAAAGGAATTCCCATGCGTCCTGTCATTCTGGCCCTTTTCGGCCTGACCGCCCTGCCGGCCCTTGCCGAACCGGCCACCGAAGCAGAGGCCGCGCGCCTTCAGGCGGTGTTCGAACGCTATGTCGGCGCCGAGACCGGCATCGCCTCGGTTGCGCCGGATGGCGAAAGCTATGTGGTCACCCTCGACCCCGCACCGCTGGTGGCCATGATCCCCGACGATTCGGCCACTGTCACGGTCGCGCCCTATCAACTCAGGATCGCCCCACTGGGCGGCGGGCGCTGGGATGTCGAGCCGCTGACGCCTTTCGCCTTTGACGTGGACGTGCCGGATCTGTTCTCGATGCGCGTCGGCTACGAAACGTTCACCTCGTCCGCGGTCTGGAACGACTCCCTGTCGATGTTCGAAAGCGTCGATTCGGTCATCGGCAATCTCAGCATGATGCAGCGCACGGTAGAGCCGTCGGGCGCTGTCAGCGAGATCAGCTATGACATCGAAGAGATCACTTATCGCGAACGCTCGACCGCCGCGGCCGAAGGCGGGGTGGACAGCACCTCGCGCATCAGCGCCACCGGCATCACCGAAACCGTCGCGATGGAGGGCATGCCTTTTCCGATGACGTTCGACATCACGCTGGACGGCTACGAGATGCAGGCAGAGGTGGCCGCGCTGCAGCCCGCAGCCATGCTGGACCTGCTGGCCTGGGCCGTCGCCCGGCCCCAGGGCCCCCTGACCGCCGCGCAAGAGTCCGAGTTGAAGGCCGCGCTGCAGGCGCTGGTGCCGGTCTTCGCCGCCGTGTCGTCCGACGCGACCTTTACCAACCTCGTGGTGGACTCGCCCTTCGGCCGGATGGCTGCCGAAAGCGGCGTGATCGAGGTTGCGATGAACGGCGTGGTCGCCGATGGCCGCCTGCATGAACGCATCGCGCTGGACGGTCTGACGCTGCCGACACAAATGATCCCGCCCTGGGCGCATCCGCTTCTGCCTGACAGCGCACAACTGGATTTCACCGTCGACGGGTTCGATCTGGCCGGCCCGGCCGGCATCCTGCTGACCGAGGTCAATTTCCTGCAAGGCCCCGATGCGGAGACCGAGGCGCGCCTGCTGTCCGCCCTGCTGCCCGATGGGGTCGTGTCGATCTCGACCGAAGCGACGGGCGCTGTGTCGGCAGAGTACGATCTGTCCATGAGCGGCACGCTTCTGGCCGGTCCGGTGGGGGATCCCACGGGCGAGGCGACGATCCGGCTGATCGGCATGGACGCGATCCTGGCGGCACTGGGCACCGCGCCCGACGACGTGTCATCCGGCGCGGTGCCCGCGATGATGATGGCGCGCGGCATGGCCCAGGCCCAGGAGGGCGGCGCGCTGGTCTGGAACATCGAACTGACCGCAGATGGCGGGGTGCTGGTGAACGGCATCGACATGTCGGCCATGGGCGCGCAGTAACACCGGCCCGGACCGGCCGCACCCGACGGTCGGTCCTTGTCTTTGATCACGACAGGACGGGTGCGCTGTAGCGCACCCTACGGCATGATGCGGGTGCCGGGCCGCGCGGGCCGCGTCAGTCGAAATCGAACAGGTCGGCCAGAAGGCCGCCGCGCCGTTTCCGGCCTCCGGAATGGCCGTAATCCTCGTCATCCATCCGCCGGTCGCGCGCAGCAAAGCTTTCCGACTGCGCCGCGCTGCGGTCGATGATCTTGTCCAGTTCGCCGCGATCGAGCCACACGCCACGGCATTGCGGGCAATAGTCGATCTCGACCCCCGAACGTTCGGCGATCACAAGGTTGCTTCCGTCGATGGGGCATTTCATGGCGCGGTCTATCCTTTCCGGTTTGTATTCCAACCAGATAGGATGTCGCGCCGCGATTGCATCCCCGAGCGGCGCGCGCCGGGCGACGCATCCGCCCGAAACAGGCGATACGGCACAAAAAAACGCGGCCCCCGTTCGGGCGCCGCGCCTGTCTTTCACGACCGGTGCCGGCTTATGCCAGCGCCAGATTCGACGCGCTTTCACGGCCGTCACGACCGGATTCGATGTCGAAGGTCACTTTCTGGTTGTCGGCGAGGCCGGTCAGGCCGGCGCGCTCGACCGCCGAGATGTGCACGAAGACGTCCTTGCCGCCATGTTCCGGCTGGATGAAGCCGAAGCCCTTGGTGGAGTTGAACCATTTCACAGTGCCATTGGCCATCTGTCTTTTCCTTGTGTCAAATACCGCTCGCACTGTGCAGCGGCCCGGCAAAACGCGTCTGGATCGAGTGACTGCGTGCCGGTGACGGAAAACAGAAAGGATCGAGGAGCAAGTCTTAGCCCGCCTCCACTGCCAGACTCCGCTGCGTTTTGCAAGCGGCATCTCGGCTCACTGTCCGCGCAGCCATCCCACGATCTGGCCTGCCGGCATTGCGCCAGACCTGCGTTTCACCTCGCGTCCGCCGGAAAACGCCGCCAGCGTGGGGATCCCGCGAATGCCATGTTGCGCGCCCGCGGCGGGAAAGGCTTCGGTGTTCAGCTTCACCAGCCGCGCCTCGCCGGCAAGCGACTCTGCCGCTCTGGAGAATTCGGGGGCCATGCTCCGGCACGGGCCGCACCAGGGCGCCCAGAAGTCAACGACCAGCGGCACCTCGTCCACCCGCGCCGCGCGCGCCAGCGTCCTGGCATCCACCTCGACGGCACGTCCCGGCATCAGGGGCGCGCCACAGGTGCCGCATTTGGGCCCGGCCCCCAGACGGTCCGACGGCACGCGGTTCAGCTGACCGCAGTCGAGACAACTCAGTTTCTTTCCCGCCATGGCAGGGTCCTCTCATCACATTCCGATACTGATATGTGATAGGACCCACCCGTCTTCAAGCCCCCGTCATGACCCGCCTGCCACCGTCAACCCCAGCATCCGCCAGCCCTGCATGCCCCAGCGGTAATAGCTGATCTTGTCCGCCGGATAGCCTGCCTCGATGATGCGCCGGATCGCGGTGGGCGACTGGCCGCACCATGGGCCGTTGCAGAACATCACCAGCGCCGGCACCCCCTCCGGATCGCAGATATAGCCGTCGAAATCCACTTCGCAGCCCAGCTCGTGCAGGCGGTCGGCCATCTCGGTATAGGGCATGTTGATGCTGCCGGGGATCGTGCCGGTTTCCCAGTCGGGGCGCACGCGCCCGTCCACCACCAGCGTCCCGGGATCCTGCAACGCCGCAAGTACCTCCAGTTCGCCGACCGTGGTGACGCCTTCGGCCGGAACCATGGGCTGGATGCAGAAATCCGGGCAGGGCCGCGCGATGCGTGCAAACGCGCCCTCGATCACTGCGTTCGTGTCCTGCTCGCGGGAAATCGTGGCCGGGCCCCGCGCCGTGGGCACGGTGACCGACGCCATGTCGCGCGTGATGTTCACCTGATCCGCCGCCACAGGCGATGCCAGCGCCGCAAGAAAAGCCGGGATGGCCAGGAAATCAAATCTCATGTCGCGTCCTCCGTCACATGGGTTGCCAGAGCCTAGCGCGCCGCCGACCCGTGGCACAATCCGCAGATGCTTGCCCCATCGCGCCACACGCGATACGATTCGTCAAAACGCCGGAGCGTCCCATGCCCCTGACCAGTTTCGACCATGTCAACATCCGCACCCGCAACCTGGACAGGATGGTGGCCTGGTATGGCGACGTGCTTGGCCTGATGCCGGGGCCTCGCCCGGATTTCCCGTTTGGCGGCGCGTGGCTTTATCTGGGGGATCGGGCGCATATCCACCTGGTCGACGTTCCCGACCAGCGCGACGCCGTGCTGGACAACACGCTGGAGCATTTTGCCTTCCGCGCCACCGGAATGGCACAGATGCGCGCCCGTCTGGACGCGCGGGGCATTGCCTACACCATCGACCCGGTGCCCACCCTTCCCGTCGTGCAGATCAACTTCCGCGACCCCGACGGCAACCACATCCATCTCGACTATCATTCCGACGAATACAGCGGCTGAGCCTGCGGGCCCGCGCCAGCGGCCGCTCAGTGCAGACCGTCCGGCCCGTGGCGCAGGATAAGCGGCACGACAAGGTCTTCCTCGTCCTCCAGATGGCGCAGCAACTGCGCCTCGAAACTCAGGAGTTCACGGTGAAACGCCCCGGCCTCGCCCCGGGCCTGAAGCACGGCATTGGCCGTCGTCGTGAACCGCGCCAGCAGCGCGTCCAGCGCGTGGTGATCGCGGTCGAGAATGTCAAAGCCACGCGCCACGTGCGGCTCCAGCCCCTGCAGCACCGGGAAGTAATGCATGTCCTCGATCTGGTGATGGCCGTGCAGCTGGTTCACCAGCATCCCGCCCAGCCGGGCAAGCCGCGCCTTGTGGCTGCCGGTCTCCAGCGTGCCGTCGACCGCGGCCTCGGCATCGCTGCGCAGGGTTTCGGTCAGGCGGCGGAACATCATGTGACGGTCCAGCCAGAACGCCACCAGCCCGGCAAAATGCGGATGCGAGGCCCAGCTGTCGCGGGGAAATGCCTCGACCAGCGCCCGCAGCGCGTCGGGCAGCCCCTCGCGGGTGGAAAGATCGTCGACCGGATTGGACATGGCACACCTCCACGGCCATAGCTGCCATGGCGGCGCGTGCTGTCAATGTGCGTTTGTCAACGCAAAACGTGCACGGCACAGGCCGCGTGGCGCACCACCTGGCTGGCGGTGGATCCCAGTAGCAGGTCCTGCATCCCCGGCCGGTGCGAGGCGATGACGATCAGGTCGACCTTGTGCTCGTGCGCGTGATCCAGAATCGTGCGCCCGGCATGGCCGTCGATGACCGAAGCCGCGCCCCCCGGCACCCCGGAGGCCAGCGCCTCCAGTTCCGACCGGATCGCCGCGCGGGATTGCGCGAGGTATTCCGCGGGGAGGTAGTTGATGGCGTAGCCGGGCACCTGCTCCATCACGTGAAGCAGCGTGATGCGCGCGCCTTCGGCTGCAAGCCGCTGCGCGATGGCGATGGCCGAGCGGGTCTTGGCCTCGGCCCCTTCATCAAAGGCGATCGGCACCAGGATGTTGTGATACATGGGTTTTTCCTCCTGCCGGGCAGGATGCGCCCCGCCATGGCGCACGACTTTGATGCAAGTCAGAAACGTCCCAATATCTCCATATTTTGCTCCTAGAACAGATCCGGGCCGCAGAACGCAGCCGATATCGGATCAGGTCGGACCAGAACGGGCCCGACCCGGTCGGGCGTGCGGAGGGCCGGACCAGCCCGCCGCGACGCGCTGTCGGAGAGCGATGCGATGCGGTACCTGATTTGCGAATCCAGCTGGGAGATGATGGCCCTGGCCCGCGATCTCGAGGCCGGGGGCCTTCGGACAACCGGCACCGACCGGCTGCAGGATCTGCCGCATCTGCAGGACCTGCTGGAGGCCGAAGTCACCCTTCTCGACTCGCCGCCGGTGGACCTGATGCTGCGCCTGTCGGCCACCGGTGCGGTGGCGGTGGTCACGGATCACGCCGGGCCGGACGGGATTGCCCGCTGGTTCCGGCTGGGCGCGGCGGCGGTGCTGAGCCCCAAGGCCGAACCGGCCGAGATCGCGGCGCACCTGACCGCGATCGCCCGGCGGGTGCACGGGCTGTCCCGGCCGGTCTGGCAGGCCGGTGCCCTGCAACTGGACCTTGCCGCCCGGCGTGCGCGGCTGCACGGCCTGCCGCTGGCCCTGGCGCCCAAGGTCTATGACATGCTCGAATGCCTCGCCCTGCGCGCCGGGCGGCTGGTGTCGCGCGATCTGCTGATGAGCCAGCTTTACGGGCTGGAACGGGAACCGGATCTGCGCGTGCTCGACGTCTATGCCACCGCGTTGCGGCAGGCGCTGTCGAGTTGTGCGGACGACATCCGCATCAACACCGTGCGCGGTCAGGGCTACCGCATGATCGCCCGCGACGCGGCGCAGCACGCGGCCTGACCCCCCTGGCGCGGCGCAATGGCCACCCCGGCGCGCCAATCGACCGCGACCTGCGGCCGGGCGGGCAGATTGTCTTGACAGCCCAAGGGGTGCGGGGCCAAACAGGAGAAGACGTATGAGAGGCCGTTCAATGGCCCGTATCCGAGCAGCCCGGGACCCACATGACCAGCACGCAGCGTATTGAGGACTCTGTCCGCGAAACCATCATTTCGCGCCCCGACATCATTCTGGACGACAAGGACCTGATGCACGCGCTCATCACCGCGAACGAACGCGCGATGGGCGGCAACATCATCGACCTGCGCGGCATCGCGATGGAACGGCTGGAAGCGCGGCTTGACCGGCTGGAAGACACCCATCGCTCTGTCATTGCCGCGGCCTATGAAAACCTGGCCGGTACCAACCAGATTCACCGCGCCGTCCTGCGGATGCTGGACCCGGTGGAGTTCGAGCCGTTCCTGCGCGATCTCGGTGGCGAGGTGGCGCAGATCCTGCGGGTGGACGTGATCAAGCTGGTGCTGGAATCGGTGCAGAACGACAACGACCCGGCGGTCAAGCGCCTGGGCACGGTCCTGTCGGTGGCCGAGCCCGGCTTTGTCGAGACGTTCGTGGCCGACGGGCGCGAAGCGCCGCTGCGCCCCGTGACCCTGCGCCAGGTGAGCACGGGCAATGCCCGCATCTACGGCGAAAAGGCCGAATGGATCCGGTCAGAAGCCTGTCTGAAGCTCGATTTCGGCCCGGGCCGCCTGCCCGGCCTGCTGCTGATGGGGTCGGAAGACCCGCACATGTTCACCCCGCAGCAGGGCACCGATTTGCTGTCCTTCTTCGCGGGCGTGTTCGAACGGGCCATGCGGCGTTGGCTGTCGTGACCGGGCTGTGGCCCGCGGCTTTGGCATGACGGGCGACCTGCATATCTCGCCCGCGGCGCGGGATGCCCTGCAGGATTGGCTGAAGGCCGCCCGGGCCCTGCAGGGCGTGTCGGACAACACCGTCGAGGCCTATCGCAGCGACGTGCGCGACTTCATCGGCTTTCTCACCTTCTATCATGGCGATCTGCAGGGCCTGGCCCCTCTGGCGCGGGTGACCACCACCGACATGCGCGCCTGGATGGCCGATCTGCGCCGGCGCGAGGTGTCGGCCCGCTCGATCGCGCGCAAGCTTTCGGCGGTCAAGAGCTTCTACCGCTGGCTGGCGCGGCGCGACGGGTATGAACCCACCGCCGTGCTGTCGGCCCGCGCACCGAAATTCCAGAAAAAGCTTCCCCGTCCGCTGTCCGAGGACGCCGCGCGCGAGGTGCTGGAACTGGCCGAACTGCAGACCGCCGCACCCTGGACCGGCGCGCGCGACACCGCGGTGCTGACGCTGTTGTACGGCTGCGGGCTGCGCAGTTTCGAGGCGCTGGGGTTGACCGGCGGCGACTCGCCGCTGGGCGAGGCGCTGCGCATCCGCGGCAAGGGCGGCAAGGAACGCATCGTGCCCGTTCTGCCAGCGGCACGCGCCGCGGTGGCGCGCTATGTCGATCTGTGCCCGTTCGATCTGCCGCCCGACGGGCCGCTGTTCCTGGGGGTGCGCGGCGGCGCGCTGAACGCGCGCCACATCCGCAAGGTGACAGAACGGGTGCGCCTGCAGCTTGGCCTGCCGGCCAGCGCCACGCCGCACGCGCTGCGCCACAGCTTTGCCACGCATCTTCTGGCCGCAGGCGGCGATCTGCGGGCGATCCAGGAATTGCTGGGCCATGCCTCGCTCTCGACCACCCAGGCCTACACGGCTGTGGACGAGGTCCACCTGATGCGGGTCTACGAGGCGACGCACCCCAAGGCGGGGTGATTTCGGCCCTTCCCCGCACCGGCCAGACTGATAGGTTTGCCGCAGACGTTCAGGGAGGAACAATAATGAAACTGCTCAAGGCCGGGCCGTCGCCCTTTGTGCGCAAGGTGTTGGTCACCCTGCACGAAACCGGTCAGTTCGACGAGATCGAGATGGTGGATGTCACCGCCTCGCCGCTGGCGCCCGATCCGGCGCTGGTCGCCGCGAACCCGGTGGGCAAGATCCCCGCGCTGATCCGCAACGACGGCCCGGCGCTGTATGACAGCCGCGTGATCTGCCGCTTTCTCGACGCCCGCGCCGAGGCCGGGCTGTATGCCACGCCGCAGCCCTGGGACACGCTGACGCTGGAGGCGACGGGCGACGGGATCATGGAAGCGGCGGTGCTGATGATCTACGAGATGCGCTTTCGCCCCGAAGACCGCCAGCACGCCCCCTGGGTCGAGGGCCAGTGGGCCAAGGTTGCCCGCGCGCTGGACGCGCTGGAAACCCGCTGGATGAGCCACCTGCACGGCCGTCTGGACATGGGCCAGATCGCCATCGGCTGCGCGCTGGGCTATCTCGATTTCCGCCACGCCCCGCGCGACTGGCGCGTGGGCCGCGATTCGCTGGCGGCCTGGTACGGCAAGTTCGCCGAACGCCCGGCGATGCAGGCGACCGAACCGCAGGGCTGAGCCGGGCGAAACCGGCCCCGCCCGACGCGGTGGATCAGAATTTCAGCGACAGACCGACATTCAGGGCGTTTGTCTTGATGTCGGTCTTGAAGGTCCCGCCATCGTCGAATTCGCCTTCGTTGGCGGAATAGGTGAACTGGTACTCGCCGAACACCGACAGCCGGTCGTTGATCGGGTAGCTGGCCCCGGCCCCCAGCCGCAGCGCGGGCCCGGTGATCTGAAATCCGTAAGTGTCTGATCCGCTGGCATGTTCGGCATCCACATGCGGAAAGGCAAAGCCCAGGCCGCCCAGCGCGTAAGGCGTCAGCGACCCCCATTGCTCGGGCCAGCGGCGCGCGACATTGGCCGTCAGCACGTTGTGCCCGTCCGACAATTCCAGGCGCGAAAAGCCCAGCGCCGCCTTCTCGGCATCACCGGCATAGGCCTTGGTATGGGTGTATTCCACCCCGAACCCCCAGTTGCTGTCGCGCCACCAGGTGGCGCGCGCACCGTAATAGGGCGGCATTTCAAAGGACTTGCCTTCCCAGCTCATCAGCTGGTCATAGCTGCCGCCGCCATTGGGCAGCTCGCCGGACATGCGGCTGTGCGGCAGGGTCTGCCAGCCGGTATAGACCGAAAGCTCCATCTCGGCCGCCGCGGGAACGGCCAGGCCGCAGGTCAGGCAGGCAGCGATAATCGCAAAGCGCATGGTCCGGCTCCGAACACGGTTTCATGCCCAAGATAGGGGGGCGGACAGGGCAGTTTCAACCGCGACACATGCGCGCTTGTGGCATTGCGTCCTTTTTGCACGCTGGACGCCCCATACCTGCCCCGCTAAATACCCGTGCGGAAAGGCCCCGGCATGTCCGGGGTTCTGACATTGCTGGCCGCATTCGGCCCGAAACAAGGGAGTACACCTCGTGTCACACGCAGACGATCACGAAGGCACCCGGAGGGATTTCCTCTATTACGCGACCGCCGGGGCCGGTGCCGTAGCGACCGGTGCCGCCGTCTGGCCGCTGGTCAACCAGATGAACCCGTCCGCCGACGTGCGCGCGCTGTCGACGATCCGCGTCGACGTGTCGGGCGTCGAACCGGGCACGCAGCTGACGGTGAAGTGGCTGGGCAAGCCGGTCTTCATCCGCCACCGCACCGGGGCCGAAATCCAGGACGCCATGGAACAGGATGTCGCGTTTGCCGAAGGCCAGTCGGTGATCGACCCGCTGGCGCGCAACGAGAACCTGCCCGACGAAAACGCTCCGGCCAGCGATGCCAACCGCTGCATGCCCTCGCCCGAAGGCGAGGCACCGCAGGCCTGGATCGTGCAGATGGGCGTCTGCACCCATCTGGGCTGCGTGCCGCTGGGCAATGCCGGCGACTTCGGTGGCTGGTTCTGCCCCTGCCACGGATCGCACTACGATCTGTCGGGCCGCATCCGCAAGGGTCCCGCCCCCGAAAACCTGCCCGTCCCGCCGGCCCAATGGGTCGATGACGCAACCATCCTGCTGGGCTGAGGAGCTGTAAAATGGCTGGAATTCCGCACGACCATTACGAGCCCAGGACCGGCGCCGAAAAGTGGCTGCATTCGCGGCTGCCGATCGTCGGCCTGCTGTACGACACCATCATGATCCCCACGCCCAAGAACCTGAACTGGATGTGGATCTGGGGGATTGTCCTGACCTTCTGCCTGGCGCTGCAGATCATCACCGGCATCGTGCTGGTGATGCATTACACGCCGCATGTCGACATGGCCTTTGCCTCGATCGAGCACATCATGCGCAACGTGAACGGCGGGCACTTCATCCGCTACCTGCACATGAACGGTGCCTCGCTGTTCTTTGTCGCCGTCTACGCGCATATCTTCCGCGGCCTCTATTACGGCTCCTACAAGGCCCCGCGCGAGATCACGTGGATCATCGGCATGCTGATCTACCTGTGCATGATGGGCACCGCCTTCATGGGCTACGTGCTGCCCTGGGGTCAGATGTCGTTCTGGGGCGCCACCGTGATCACCGGCCTGTTCGGCGCGATCCCGTTCATCGGCGAACCGATCCAGACCTGGCTGCTGGGCGGGCCGGCCGTGGACAATGCCACGCTGAACCGCTTCTTCTCGCTGCACTACCTGCTGCCCTTCGTGATCGCAGGGCTTGTGGCGGTGCACATCTGGGCCTTCCACACCACCGGCAACAACAACCCCACCGGGGTCGAGGTGCGCCGCGGGTCCAAGGCCGAGGCGGAAAAGGACACGGTTCCGTTCTGGCCCTACTACGTCATCAAGGATCTGTTCGCGCTGGCGGTCATCCTGGCGGTGTTCTTCGCCATCGTCGGCTACATGCCGAACTACCTGGGCCACCCGGACAACTATATCGAGGCGAACCCGCTGGTGACGCCCGCGCATATCGTGCCGGAATGGTACTTCCTGCCGTTCTACGCGATCCTGCGCGCCTTCACCGCCGATGTCTGGCTGGTGCAACTGGCAAGCCTTGTGACCGGCGGCATCATCGACGCCAAGTTCTTTGGCGTGCTGGCGATGTTCGGCGCGATCGTGGTGCTGGCGCTGGCCCCCTGGCTGGATACCTCCTCGGTGCGCTCGGGCCGCTATCGCCCGATGCTCAAGTGGTGGTTCTGGCTTCTGGTCATCGACTTCTTCGCGCTGATGTGGCTTGGGGCCATGCCGGCCGAGGAACCCTATGCCAGCTTCTCGCTGATCGCTTCGGCCTATTGGTTCGCCTACTTCCTGGTGATCCTGCCGCTTCTGGGCGTGATTGAAAAACCGCTGCCCCAGCCCGAGACGATCGAAGAAGACTTCAACGCCCATTACGGCAAGTCGTCCGAGGCCGGCAGCACAGCCGCCACCCCGGCCGAATGACGAAAGGACCGATGAGAATGTTCAGAAATTGCACCCTCTCGGCCCTGACGGCCCTGATGCTGGGAACCGGCGGCGCCTTTGCCGCCGGGGGCGAAGCTCATGTGGAGAACTTCAGCTTCTCCTTCGAAGGCCCGTTCGGCACCTATGACCAGATGCAACTGCAGCGCGGCCTGCAGGTCTATACCGAGGTCTGTTCTGCGTGCCACGGTCTGAAATACGTACCCCTGCGCGATCTCGAGGCGCTGGGTTACACCGAGGAAGAGGTGATCGCCTACTCCGCGTTCTACGAGGTCTTTGACCCCGAGCTTCTGGATGGCGAAGGCGATTTCCGTCCGCGCAAGCCCACCGACCATTTCCCGACGGTCACCTCGGCCGGCGCGCCGGACCTGTCGCTGATGGCCAAGGCCCGCGCCGGGTTCCACGGGCCGTACGGTCTGGGCCTGAACCAGTTGTTCAAGGGCATGGGCGGTGCGGAATACATCGCGTCGCTGCTGACCGGCTATACCGGCGAGGAAAAGTTCGAAGCCGGCACGGTGCTCTATGAAAACACCGCCTTCCCGGGCGGCTGGATCTCGATGGCACCGCCGCTTTACGGCGAGGACGTGGAATATGCCGACGGCCATTCCAACGACCTGCACCACATCGCCGAAGACGTGTCGGCCTTCCTGATGTGGACGGCCGAGCCCAAGATGATGGCGCGCAAGCAGGCCGGCTTTGCCGGCGTGCTGTTCCTGACGGTGTTGTCGGTGCTGCTGTACCTGACCAACAAGCGCATCTGGGCCCCGATCAAGCGCGGTGCCAAGGAAAGCTGATCGCGCAACAGACCACGGTCAAAGCCCCGCCAACCGGCGGGGCTTTTTCGTTCTGGCGCGCCCGTTCGTCCCCCGTTCCCCACATCGTCCCGGACTTGCTCCGGGACCTCCCCGTGCCGGGGACGGAAGGGCGGTGCAGGGCTGTCAGGCGTCTCCCGCATAGCGCCGGAACGCCGCGGGCGGATCGGCAAAGAAGGCCCGGGTGGCGCGCGGCGGATGGGTCTGCCCGTCCGCCACCAGCATCACATCCGTGGCAAAGGCCCGCGCGTCCTCGGGCGCATGCGTCACCAGCAGCACCAGCGCGTCCAGCTCTGCCGCCACCTCTGCCACCAACGCCAGCATCTCGGCCTTGAGTGCAGGGCCCAGCGCGCCGAAGGGTTCGTCCAGCGCCAGCACCGGACGGGCCTGCAACAGCACCCGCGCCAGCGCCGCCCGCGCCTGCTGCCCGCCAGAAAGGCTGCCGGGCTTGCGCCCGCCCAGCCCCTCCAGCCCCACCCGCGCCAGCGCCTGCGCGCGCGCCTGCTGCTGCGGTGCGCTCAGCCGCCCGCCATCGGGCCGCAGCGCCAGGGCCAGGTTCCGGTCAACGCTCAGATGGGGAAACAGGTTCTGGTCCTGGAACAGCATCGCCACGGGCCGGTCTTGCGGCGGGTGCCGCGTCAGGTCGGCCTCGTCCCAAAGAACACGGCCCGCGGCCACCGGCTGAAACCCCGCCACCACGTCCAGAAGCGTGGACTTGCCCGCCCCCGACGCGCCCAGTACCGCCACGCGCTGTCCGCGCCGCAGCTGCATGTCTGCGCCCAGGGAAAACCCGTCGCGCGTGACCCGGACCCGGTCAAGCTCCAACATCCACGCGCCCTCCCCTGTCGCAGAGCCAGAAGAGCCCAAGGCTCAGCGCCATCAGCAACAGCGCGGCACCTGCCGCCGCTTCCATCTGGTAGGATCCCATCAACCGGTAGACCTGCAAAGGCAACGTGGCGCGGTCGGGATCGGCGAACAGCGCGATCACGCCCAGGTCCCCCATCGCCAGCGCCGCGGTCAGACCGGCGGCAAACCCCAACGGCCGGCGCAGGCGCGGCAGGAAGACATTCAGCAGCCAGGCCCGCCCGGTCAGGCCATAGGTGGCCCGGAGGCGTCCGAAATCCTGCCGGATCGTCTGCGCCTCGGGGGTCAGGATGCGCAAGACAAAGGGCAGCGCCATCAGCGCGTTGACAAAACCGGTGACGGGCAGCGCCCAGGCAAAGGGGTTCACGAAGGGCCTCAGCATCAGGAACAATCCCGTTCCCAGCACCAGAGGCGACAGCGCGATCGCCGCCAGCCCCGCCCAGGCCCCACGCGGGGTGGAGAGCGGCAGTGCCCAGGCCAGGCACAGAAGCGTGGAGCCCAGCGCCACCAGCAGCGAATGCCCCGCCGCCCGCCAGGTGTCAGCCCCGATCGACATCAGGCCGGGCAGGCCGCGCGCCACCACCATGCCCAATGGCAGCATCAGGAACAGCGCGGCCAGCGCGATCCAGAGCGTGTCGAGCCGCGCAGGCGGTTCGTGGCGGGGCGTTGTGCGGTCAAGCCCCGCGCCAAAGCCAGCGCCCCGCGACAGCCACAGCGCCAGCGCTCCGGCCCCCAGCGCCAGCGACAGTTGCACCAGCCCCAGCGCCGCCGCGCGGCCCAGGTCGAAATCGAAGCGCATCGCCTGGTAGATCGCCAGTTCCACCGTCGTCGCCCTCGGCCCGCCGCCCAGGGTCAGCGCGACGGCGAAGCTGGACAGGCAGATCACGAAGATCACCGCGAAGGCCCCCGGCAGGACGGCGCGGATCACCGGCGCGTCCAGCACCCGGAACCGCGCCCGGGCGCTCAGGCGCAGGGTGGCGGCCAACCGGTAGCGCTCGGCCGGAACGGCAAGCCAGCCCTGCAGCAGCATGCGCACCGCCAGCGGCAGGTTGAAGAACACATGCGCCAGCACCACGCCGTGCAGACCGTAGATGTCCAGACGCGGCCCTCCCAGAGCCAGCGACACGCGGCTCAACACGCCGTTCTGGCCGAACACCGCCAGAAGCCCGAGGATGGCGACGATCACCGGCAGGATGAACGGCGCGCCCATCAAGGCCACCAGCGCACCGCGCCCGGCAAAGCGTCGCCGCGCCAGCGCGCGGGCCACCGGCACCGCCAGCAGACAGCTGGCCAGCGCCGACAGGAGCGCCTGCCACAGTGTGAAGCGCAACGCGGCGAGGTCAGCGGCCCGCAGCGCCGCCACCCCTTCGGCGCGCCAGATCACGGCCCCCAGCGGTGCCAGCACCGCGAGGGCCAGCACGCTGCCCGCGCCTAGCGCGAGAGCGCGCGCCGCCATGCCTCGATCGCCGGATCACGCAAGGCCGCGGCCTCGGCTTCGGAATAGAACAGAACCGTTTCGGGCAGGTCGAGCGCCTGGAAACCCTCGGGCCAGTCCTTTTGCGGCAAGGCGGCGGGGATGGACCAGTTTCCCGTTCCGATCATGCTCTGAAACGGTTCTGACAGGATGAAACTCAGGAATGCGTCTGCCAGGTCCGGCTGGTCGGTGCCCGCCAGCTTGGCGGCCAGTTCGACCATGAAGTAGTGGCCTTCGGGGAAGATCGCCGCCTTCTTGGTGTCGTCTCCTTCGGCGATCAGGTGATAGGCGGGCGACGTCGTGTAGCTGAGCACCATGTCGGCCTCGCCATCGGTGAAAAGCCCGTAGGCCTCCGACCAGCCGCGCGTCACGGTCACGATCTTGGGGGCCAGCTGTGCCCAGGCTGCCTCGGCCTCGTCGCCAAAGACCGCCTGCATCCAAAGCACCAGTGCCAGGCCCGAGACCGAGGAGCGCGGGTCCTGGATGATCAGCCGCAGATCGTCGGGCGCCTCCAGCAGGGCCGCAAAGCTGTCGGGGGCTTCCTGCAGCCGTTCCGTGTTGTAGACAAAGGCGGTGTGGCTGTAGTTGAACGGTACGAACACCTCGTCCGTCCAGTCGACCGGCAGTGTGAGCGCCGAGAGGTCCACATCATGCGGCGCGAACAGCCCCGAAGCACGCGCGCGTCGGGTCACATCGGTGTTCAGTCCGATGACCACATCGGCCTCGGTCCGCGCGCCTTCAAGCAGGACGCGGGGCAGCAGATCGCCGGGCTTGAACTGCAGATCGCAGGCGCAGTCGGCCTCGAACAGCGCTTCGATTTTTGGGCCAGGGCCCCATTCGGACACGAAATAGTCTGGCGCGTAGACAGTCAGGACAGGGGTCTGGGCCACGGCCTGGGTGGCCAGAAACAATCCCGCTGCAAGAGTGAAGGTCTTTTGCATGACATCCTCCAATTTTGCGGCGAGAGGGCAAGATTGGAGTGCGCGTGCGCAGGTCCGCAACCTTCCCTCCGCCGGTGTTAACCGGTTCAGGTTCGACGGGTTCGTCCGGCTACGGAACATCTCAGACAGGTCATGCCCTGCCACCCCGAGGTACTCGGGATACTAGCGCCGGTCCCGCGGAAGTTCAAGAAATATCGTGCTTTTTTCGAGCGGGCGTGCTATACAAAACCTATACCAACATCAGGAGAAAGGAGGCCCCGCTTGGGAGAACGCGGGTAATTGTCATATGTGTCGAACTGGTTGCGATCTGGGTCGTGTACTATCTGCTTGGCTATCTCACGGCGCTTGAGATGCCACTTTGGCTGACCTCGGTTGCTCTGATCGCGGTGGACCGTCTTCGGGATGCCATCAGCGCGCAGGCGCAACGCCGGCGGGACGTGATGCGCGAATAGGGTTGGCTTCGCGCCACGCCGCGCGTATCCCCAAGCCAGATCAGGGGGATACCATGAGCGTCAACACTTTCGGCCATCTCTTCCGCGTCACCACATGGGGCGAAAGCCACGGGCCCGCCCTGGGGGCCACCGTGGACGGCTGCCCGCCGGGCGTGCCGGTCAGCGAAGAGGCCTTGCAGGTCTGGCTGGACAAGCGCAAGCCGGGGCAGAACAAGTACACCACGCAGCGCCGCGAGGCGGACGCGGTGCGCATCCTGTCGGGCGTGTTCGAGGGGCGCAGCACCGGCACGCCGATCCAGTTGATGATCGAGAACACCGATCAACGCTCGAAGGATTATTCGGAGATCGCGCGCACCTTCCGCCCCGGCCATGCCGACATCACCTATCACCAGAAATACGGCATCCGCGACTATCGCGGCGGCGGCCGGTCCTCGGCGCGGGAAACCGCGGCGCGGGTGGCGGCGGCGGGCGTGGCGCGCGCGGCTCTGAACGCCTTGGCCCCGGGGATCGCGATCACCGGCTACATGGTGCAGATGGGCCCCAAGAAAGCCGATCCCGACCGCTATGACATGGACCAGGTCGATCAGAACCCGTTCTGGTGCCCCGATCCGACGGTGGTGGAGCTGTGGGCCGACTACCTCGACAGCCTGCGAAAATCCGGCAACAGCGTCGGTGCGGTGATCGAGGTGGTGGCCACTGGGGTGCCCGCGGGCCTCGGCGCGCCGGTCTATGGCAAGCTCGACAGCGACCTGGCGGCGGCGATGATGTCGATCAACGCGGTGAAAGGCGTCGAGATCGGCGAGGGCATGGCGGCCGCCGCGCTGACCGGCACCGAGAATGCCGACGAGATCACGCTTGGCCCCGACGGGCCGGACTACAGTTCCAACCATGCGGGGGGTGTGCTGGGCGGCATCTCCACCGGGCAGCCGGTTGTGGTGCGTTTCGCGGTCAAGCCGACCTCGTCGATCCTCACGCCGCGCCGGTCGATCACCCTGGACGGCGCGGCCACCGAGGTGGTCACCAAGGGCCGCCACGACCCCTGCGTCGGCATCCGTGCCGTGCCGGTGGGTGAGGCGATGATGGCCTGCGTGCTTTTGGACCACCTGCTGTTGCATCGAGGCCAGGTGGGCGATGCGGGCGGGCGGATCGGCTGACCGCCCGCGCGCCGCAGTCCCGGGCCTGACCCGGGACCTCTACCCCGCGTTCCGCTCGGCCACTGGCAGCTTTGCCAGCTGCACCGCGAGGATCCCGCCGGCGATCACCGCGACGCCCAGCAGGTCCAGCGGGCGCAGCGCCTCGCCCAGCAGCGCCGCGGCAATGGCGACGCCCAGGAACGGGTTGAGAAAGTGGAAGGTCGCGGCGCGCACCGCGCCGATCCGGTTGACCAGCAGGAACCACACCAGCGTCGCCGCAAGGCCCGGCACCAGCGTGGTGTAGACAAAGGCCAGCAACAGCTTGGCCGACAGCGTGACCTCCACGCTTTCCAGCAGCAGCCCGAACGGCCAGAGCACCGCGCTACCCACCAGCATCTGCAGGCCCACGATCATCAGGAAGTTGCCGCCCGACATTGCGCCGCGCATCGCCAGTGTGGCCACCGTCAGCGCCACCACGCCGATCACGCACAGACCCAGGCCGAACAGGTCCACGCCTCCGCCAAAACGGCTGCCCATGATCAGCGCCACGCCGCCAAAGCCCGCCACCAGCCCCAGCACCGTCAGCGGCTTCAGCCGCTCGGCAAATAAGGCCCAGCCCGCCAGCGCGACCAGCAGCGGCATGGTCGAGGCGATGATCGCGGCCAGCGAGGCCTCGACTGTCTGCATCGCGACGAAGTTCAGGCCCAGGTACAGCGCGTTCTGGCAGATGCCGAACACCACCGTTGCGCGCCATTGCGCCGGCGTCAGACGCCAGCTTTGCCCCATGGCCCGCGCAATCACGACGGCCAGAAGCCCCGAGATCAGAAAGCGCAGCGCCAGCGCCATCAGCGGTGGCGCATCCGCCACAATGATCCGGGCCGAGGTGAAGGCCGATGACCACATGGCCGCAAAGGCCAGCCCCATGAGAAGTGCGCGCATGTCCATGCGTTATCCGTAGGCCGCGCCGCGGGTGAAGGAAAGACCCGAAAAAAGGCCCCGCCGGTCAAGGCGGGGCCAGTAGGTGCGCACGCTTGGGTCGTGGCACCGGCGGTAAGCGGTTCTGTCGGTGGAATACGTGTCGGTTCAGCCCGGCCGGTCGGTCATCTCCGCCCTGATCTGCTGGCGCAGCACGTCGATGGGCACGGTCCGGCCGTCGCGCCTGAAACACCAATAGGTCCAGCCGTTGCAGCTGGGCGCGCCTTCCAGCGCGGCCCCCACCTGGTGGATCGAGCCGCTGACACCGTCGGCGGCCAGCGTGCCGTCGGCGCGGACCTTGGCGGCCTTGCCATTCGTCGACACCAGCACCTCGCCCGGGCGCAGCATGCCGCGTTCCACCAGCTGGCCGAAGGGCACGCGCGGTTCGGCCCGTTTCGACGTGCTGACCTCAAGCGCCGCCTTGTCAAACGGGCGGATGTCGGCGATGCGGCGGCGGGCAACCTCGATATAGGCGGGTTCGCGTTCGATCCCGATCCAGTCGCGCCCCAGCATCCGGGCCACCGCACCGGTGGTGCCGGTGCCAAAGAACGGATCCAGCACCACATCGCCGGGGCGCGTGGCCCCCACCAGAACGCGGTGCAGCAAGGCTTCGGGTTTCTGGGTGGGATGCGCCTTGTCGCCGTTGGCGTCCTTCAGCCGCTCTCCGCCATTGCAGATCGGCAGCACCCAGTCGGAGCGCATCTGGATGCCCTCGTTCAGCGCCTTCAGCGCCTCGTAGTTGAAGGTGTACCTGGCGCCTTCGCTTTTCGACGCCCAGATCATCGTCTCGTGCGCGTTGGTGAACCGCTTGCCGCGGAAATTCGGCATCGGGTTCGCCTTGCGCCAGACCACATCGTTCAGGATCCAGAAGCCCGCGTCCTGCAATGCGGCCCCCACCCGAAAGATGTTGTGATAAGAGCCGATCACCCAAATTGCCCCGTCGGGCTTGAGCAATCGGCGCGCAGCCTTGAGCCAGTCTTGGGTAAACCTGTCATAGGCGGCGAAACTGGAAAACTGGTCCCATGCGTCGTCCACGGCATCGACGCGGGAATTGTCGGGGCGATGCAGATCGCCCTTCAGCTGAAGGTTGTAGGGTGGATCGGCAAAGATCAGGTCCACACATGCCTCCGGCAGCCCTGCCATCACCTCGATGCAGTCGCCGGGCAGAATCGTGTTGAGAGGGAGCGCAGGCGCGCCCTTCAGGTTCGTCATCTTCGTCATTCTCTGCC
The DNA here is from genome assembly GCA_030425925.1 of Alphaproteobacteria bacterium. GTDB lineage: Bacteria > Pseudomonadota > Alphaproteobacteria > Rhodobacterales > Rhodobacteraceae > JAUHZO01. The sequence goes on from JAUHZO010000001.1 coordinate 414,197, forward strand.
TCTGTCCCCGGCGTGTTTTCACGCTCAGCTGTTGGGACCGAATCTGATTCAAACGCGATTCGCGGTCAATTTATTTTTTGAATCAGTCGCTTAGCTTTTTATCTTGCCACAAGATATCGTGGACCGGCTTGAAGGAACGTCTATGATGTGGGGTGACCCCAAGATTTCGGAGGGCAGATTTGTGACACCTCGTGGGATAACCCGCATTGGTGTCCCAGCCATAGCCGGGGAACTGTGTCGCGATCTTCTTCATGACATCATCGCGCCACGTTTTGGCCACAATTGACGCAGCGGCAATCGACACGGAACGGCCGTCTCCGCCCACAACCGCCGTCGCCGCGCAGGGCAGATCCGCGGGCAGCTGGTTGCCGTCGATCAGCAGGTGCTCGGGGCATTGGGGCAGCGCCGCCACCGCGCGCCGCATCGCCAGCAGGCTGGCTTGAAGGATGTTGAGCTGGTCGATCTCGTCCACGCTCGCCTCGCCCACGGCCCAAAGCGCGCGGGCGCGGATTTCCCGGCCAAGCGCGGCGCGGTGCCTGGCGGTCAGCTTCTTGGAATCGTTCAGGCCTTCGGGGATGTCCCGCGGGTCGAGCAGTACCGCCGCCGCCACCACAGGCCCGGCCAGCGGGCCGCGCCCGACCTCGTCCACCCCAGCCACGCGGGTCAGCCCGCGCGCCCAGTATTCCTGTTCAAATTCCGTGCCGATCCCCGCCATGGTCCGGTTTTGACGCCGCAGCGGGGGCGGACGCAAGGGGTCAGCTGTCGGCACCGGCAAAGAGGCGCGGCTGGAACAGGCGGATGGTCACCGCGCCCGCCCCGGTCAGGCTGAGCGCCAGAACGAACAGCCAGCCCAGGAAAGGCACCAGACCCGCCAGACCGGCGGCCAGCGCGCCGACGCCTGCGGCCAGCGCTCGGTCCCGCGTGTCGTCGGGCAGCGCGCCGCCAAAGCGGCCGATGATCCACACGCCCAGCGCGTAGGCCCCCACGACATAGCCCGCAAGGCCCGTCAGCCCCGCCACCAGCCATGCGGCGGGTGTGACCAGCAGGCCGATCAGCGTCAGCGCCAGCACGACACCGGCCCCCACCAGCGCCGAGACCGCAACAAAACCGGTCAGCAGCGCCCGCCCCGGGGCTGCCAGAACCTGTGCGCGCAAGCCCGCCAGTGTCTGCGGCGCGATCACGGCAAACCCCGCGGCGATCAGCGTGATCACCAGCACGCCGCCCAGAAAGCCCTGCAACATGCGCCGCGGCCGGACCGGCGCATAGCCGTCGATCCCGTCATCCCAGCGCTCTGCCGCGCGCCGTTCGATGCGGTCGGCCGGGGCGACGGTTTCGGGCACCGGGGTTTCGCCCGGCATGTCCTCATAAAGATACAGCGTCCCGCCCACGCGGGCAGCGCTGCCAAAGGTCAGGTCGCGCGCCGTCACCGCCATGTCGCCACCGATGGCGGCGTCGAGCGTGACGAATTCTGCCGCCACGATGGCGCTGCCCGCCACCGGCGCGTCCAGGCGGACTTCGGAGCCGAAGGCGCGCAGGTCGCCGCCCACCGGGGCGCTCAGGCTCACCTTTTGCCCGGCCAGGGCGGCATCCGCAGTGACCGGCGCCGTCACCTCGACCCGCTGCCCGGCGGCATACAGCGCATCACCCACATCCGCCGTCACCTCGACCCAGCGCCCGACCATATGCGCGGTGCCGCTGACCGGGGCGGCGAGCCGCACCGTCTCGCCGGCCAGAAAGGCATCGTCGCGCCCTGTTTCGCGCAGGATCGCGGATTGTCCGGCGACAAAGGCATCGTCGCCGAACAGGAACCGGCCGTCATCGTCCTGCGCCGCAAGGGGCGCGGCCAGCACCAGAAGAAGAAATGTCAGAAGTCGCGTCATGGCCCCCTCCAGAGACTCGGATTCGCGGACAGGGTACCCGAGCACGCGATCAGCCGGATTGAACTGGATCAATCAGGACCGCCGCAAGCAGCGACAGCGCCGCCTCTTCGGGGCCCATCCCCGCGGCCTCGGCCCGTGCGGCCAGTTCCGTCCGTTCGTCCGGAGTCAGCTGCAGCAGGATCGGGCGCACCGGACCGGGGGCAACGGGGCGGGCGCACTGCACACCCTCGGCAAAGGCCTGCCGCAGCGTCTGGCGCGCGAGATAGGCCAGCGGCAGATGCGCGGTAGAGCGCGCCACCAGCGCCTTGCGCAACGGCTCTGTCAGGCGCAGTTCCAGCGCCTTGCGGGGATCGCGGCGGCTCATGTCGTGGTCCTTTCCCGGTGGGGCGTGGCGCTCGGGGCACGCCGGGAAAGGATTTCACATTTCCGCACGCCGGGCGAGCCGTTCCGTCTTCTGTCGCCCCCCTCCCCGCCCTATGAAGCCCGCGGCGCGACATGGGCGACCGGGAAAGGGCATGCGGAGGACATCATGCAAACATCCGATCATCTCTTTGTCTACGGGACGCTCCTGACCGTGGCCGAGCATCCGATGGGCACGCTGTTGCGCCGCCATGCCGTGTTTGCGGGCCGCGGGTCGATCCGCGCACGGCTCTACCTGATCGACGATCCCGATGCGCCGGGGCAGAACAGCTATCCCGGCGCTCTGCCCTCGGGCAACCCGGCAGACAGGGTCTGGGGCGAGTTGTACCGCCTGACCGATCCCGCCGCCGTTCTGCCCGAGTTCGACGATTTCGAAGCCTGCTCTGACCGCTGGGCCGAACCGCACGAATTCCTGCGCCGCAAGGTGGCGGTGACGATGGAGGGCGGCTCGGATCGCGAGGCCATCACTTACCTCTACACATGGGACGTCTCGACGGCCGAGCATATTCCCTCGGGCCGGTTCACGACCAGCGCACCGGAGGTGCGGTAACCCGATCCGGGGTCTGGACCTGACTCGTCGGGTCGTCTTTGCTGTGCCGCTGTGTCCGCGCGACCAAGCAACAGACACAGCGCCAAGGCCCCGCAAGCTTTGAGCGAAACAGGGCCATTGTCATTCTCGCAGCAGAGTTTCTCCGAAAAGCTGCACGGCCTTGCCCGGGCCGGGCTGATCGCAAAACCCTTCTGCTTCTGGAACCCCGTCCCGCTGTTCGTGTTTTCGGTGGTGTATTTCACGACCCTCTTTGCGAGCACGGCGGTGGTCTGCCTTGCCATGTGTGTGATGCCACGCCCGGTGGCCGCCATGATCGAAGCCTGGCCAGTGGTGTTCGCATGGGCCATGGCCGGGCTGTGGCTGGTGTTCACCGGGGTTCACTTCGTCAAGGCCCGGGCCGCCGGATTGCCGCGCTGGCGCGATCTCTGACGCGCAACACGAAAAAGGGGCCCCGAACCGGGGCCCCTTTGGTCTGTCGCGCAACAGACGGCTGATTACATCATGCCGCCCATGCCGCCCATGTCGGGCATGCCGCCGCCTGCGGCGCCAGCGCCTTCCTTGGCGGGCTTGTCGGCGACCATCGCTTCGGTGGTGATCAGCAGGCCGGCCACCGACGAGGCGTCTTCCAGCGCGGTGCGGACAACCTTGGCCGGGTCGATGACGCCGAACTTGAACATGTCGCCGTATTCACCGGTCTGTGCGTTGTAGCCGAACTTGGCATCGTCCGATTCACGGACCTTGCCGGCCACGACCGAGCCGTCCACGCCGGCATTCTCGGCGATCTGGCGCAGCGGGCTTTCCAGCGCGATGCGGACGATGTCCACGCCGCGGTTCTGGTCGGCATTTGCGCCTTCCAGGCCGGCCAGCGCCTTGGCACCCTGCACCAGGGCCACGCCACCGCCGACAACCACGCCTTCCTGCACGGCTGCGCGGGTGGCGTTCAGCGCGTCGTCCACGCGGTCCTTGCGCTCTTTCACTTCCACTTCGGTCATGCCGCCGACGCGGATGACGGCCACACCGCCGGCCAGCTTGGCCACGCGTTCCTGCAGCTTTTCACGGTCGTAGTCCGACGAGGTCTCTTCGATCTGGGTACGGATCTGGGCGACGCGCGCTTCGATCTCGGCCTTGTCGCCGGCACCGTCGATGATGGTGGTGTCATCCTTCTTGATGAGCACTTTCTTGGCGGTGCCCAGCATGTCGAGGGTGACGTTTTCCAGCTTCATGCCCAGGTCTTCCGAGATCACCTGGCCGCCGGTCAGGATCGCGATATCCTGCAGCATCGCCTTGCGGCGATCGCCGAAGCCCGGTGCCTTGACGGCTGCGATCTTCAGGCCGCCGCGCAGCTTGTTGACCACGAGGGTGGCCAGCGCTTCGCCTTCGACGTCCTCGGCAATGATCATCAGCGGCTTCTGCGACTGGATAACCGATTCCAGCAGCGGAACCATCGGCTGCAGCGAGCTCAGCTTCTTCTCGTGCAGCAGGATGAGGCAGTCATCCAGCTCGGCGATCATCTTGTCGGGGTTGGTGACAAAGTAGGGCGACAGGTAGCCGCGGTCGAACTGCATGCCTTCGACAACTTCCACCTCGGTGGCGAGACCCTTGTTCTCTTCGACGGTGATGACACCCTCGTTGCCGACCTTCTGCATCGCGTCCGCGATGAAACGGCCGATTTCCTCTTCGCCGTTGGCCGAGATCGTGCCGACCTGGGCCACTTCGTCCGAGTTCTCGACGGTGCGGGCGGCGTCCTTGATGTGCTGGACAACCTTGGCAGTGGCGAGGTCGATGCCGCGCTTGAGGTCCATCGGGTTCATGCCGGCGGCAACCGCCTTCATGCCTTCCTTGACGATCGACTGGGCCAGAACGGTCGCGGTGGTGGTGCCGTCACCGGCTTCGTCGTTGGTGCGCGACGCCACTTCCTTGACCATCTGCGCGCCCATGTTCTCGAACTTGTCTTCCAGTTCGATTTCCTTGGCGACAGAGACACCGTCCTTGGTGATGCGCGGGGCGCCGAACGACTTGTCCAGAACCACGTTGCGGCCCTTGGGGCCCAGGGTCACCTTCACGGCGTCGGCGAGGATGTTCACGCCCTTGAGCATGCGCGAACGGGCGTCGGTATCGAACTTCACGTCTTTTGCAGACATCTCGTGTTCTCCAATCTGAATTTGACTTGGAAGGATCAGGGCGCGCCGTCTGCGCCGCCCTCGATCACTTGCGGTATTCAGGCAGCGGCAGCCGCGGCGTCATCGGTGATGATGCCCAGGATGTCGCTTTCCTTCATGATCAGCAGCTCTTCGCCACCAACGGTCACTTCGGTGCCCGACCACTTGCCGAACAGGATGCGGTCACCTTCGGCAACGGCCATCTCGATCAGCTCGCCGCTGTCCTTGCGTGCGCCTTCGCCACATGCGACAACCACGCCTTCCGCGGGCTTTTCCTTGGCGCTATCCGGAATGATCAGGCCGCCGGCCGTCTTTTCGTCGCTTTCGATACGGCGGACCAGAACGCGGTCGTGAAGCGGTTTGAATGCCATCTTTGCAGCTCCTTGGCTCAAAGTTTCCCTGTGGGCCCCTCGCTCCCCGAGAGGCGTTAGCACTCACACTGGGTGAGTGCTAACGGAGCTCAATTAGAAACCCGCAAGGCGGCTGTCAACATCCCCGATGCGGAAAATCTGCATTCCCGTGCCCGCGGCCTGCTGCAAACGAAAGGGGCCCGCCGCAACCGGCGGGCCCGTCCTTGCCGCAGCAGGCCGCAGCAGAAGGTCAGGTCATTCCCAGAACTTGGTCTGCCAGGTCATCTGCGGGATCGTGTCCACCACCTCGAAGGTGTAGTTGGCGGTGAAGGTACGGCCATGGCGGTCGGTCGCCTCCACGGTCATGACATGTGCGCCCATCGGCAGTTCGGTGGGCAGGTCGACGCGCCACAGGTGGTGGCTGTTGTCGGTCAGCATCCACGACTGGAACGGACCGGCCACGCCTTCCCACTTCACGCCCTGCCAGGTCGAGAAGCCCGCGGTCTCGTCGCCACCGCGGTCCGAACGCACGGCCATAGAGGCCTGGGTGGACTGCTGGATCAGCGCCCAGGGATCGGCAAACTCGACACCCTTGCGCTTGGCCTCGCCGGCCATGTCCTGCGTGCGGGTCGCCATCATCGGTGCGCCGCCATTGATCGACACGGTGACTTCGGTCGAGGCCGAACCGTTCCACACGTTCACCGCCACCCAGGTGCCGCCCTTGAGGTCGGCCGAGGTCAGCATGAACGGGTCTGCCAGGTCGTTGCGGGTGACCGGCGGCAGGATCCTCGAAGGCGAACCGTAAAGGTTGGCGTAGGTGATCAGCGCATCGGCCCACTTGCGGAAGCGCGGCGTGCTGAACGACGCGTGCATCTGCGCGTCGCGATCGGTGTGGAAGGTCAGGTAGGTGTCCACGAAAGACGCACCGTCAAACGCCAGTTCGTAATAGCCGCGCGGCGCGCCCAGGCGCTGGGTGGCGTGCGGAACGCCCTGGGCGTTCAGGTCGCCGGCCCACCACGACCCCGACAGGCCGCCGACAACGATCTGGTGGAAGGGCGAGGTGGCCAGACCGGTATTGGCCTCCCAGCCTTCCATGCCTTCCCCGGCTTCGATGTTCTCGGTGGTGTGGGTGTGACCGGCCAGGGCCAGCACGTTGCGGCCTTCGAGCAGCGCCGCCAGTTCGGCGAAGTTGTCGGTCTGGTGCTTGGCGGCGGTGTTGTCGGTGAAGGTCTGGAACGGGATGTGCGCCGACATCACGATCAGCTTGTCCTCGGCGACGTTCGGCAGCAGGTTGCCCAACCATTCCATCTGACGCTCCGACACCACGCCGTTATAGGTGTGGTTGCGGTCGGTGGCGCAGAACGGGTGCGCATCGACGCCGTTACAGGGGTAACGGACGTTGTCGAGGCCGATGAACAGCACGTCGCCGATTTCCGCGGCCCAGTATTCCGGACCCCATTCGCGGCGGAAGGTGTCAAAGGAATGCTGGTCGGTTTCTGCATCGAAATCCACGTCGTGGTTGCCGCCGACCCAGTACTGCGGCGTCTGGCCCACGGCGATGATCTGCTTGAAGCGCGGGTAAAGCGACAGGTCGTCGCCCATCACGTCCCCGGCAAAGATCAGGCATTCGGTGTTCGACAGATCCGAGGTGGCCAGCATCTTGCCCGCGGTTTCGCGGACATAGGTGACCTCGAGATTGGTGTAGGGCTGCGCGTCGCCGAAGGCGAGGCAGTTGAACGCGGTCCCGGCGGTGTCTTCGATCATCGGGAAGTTGATCGCGGCGGGCAGCGGGCCGGTGGCCTCGATGCCGCCGAAACGCAGCGCGGGCGAGCCTTCGGTCTTGTGCACATAGGCAAACTGCGGAACCATGTCGGCATCGACCGGGGTCACGTAGCCTGCGGGCTTGACCACCGAAAGGTTCATGTCGTCATAGGCGGGCAGTTCATAGCTGCCGTCGGCACCGGTCAGCACGACTTCACGGCCATTGGTGACCATGACGCCTTCGATGCCGGCTTCGCCGTCATCCAGCATGGAGTTGCGGTTGGCATCGACAAAGACGGTGCCGCGCGCCATGTCGGCGGCATCGCCAGCGACGGTTTCGACCGCACCGATATAGGTGGCGTCCTTGGCGATCGCGGGCAGCGCGGCAAGGCCGGCCGCCGCGATCAGTGCAATCTGCGAAATGCGCATGGGAGTTCTCTCGATTGGAGTTTCGGGCACGCGCACCCTAGAAGCGATTCGCAAAACCGCGGTGAGAGGGGAGTGAAACTTGCGTTAAGCCTTTGTGACAGGTCCCGGACGCGGCTCCGGCGGCCCGCCATCGGGGGGCTGACCCGCCGCGCCGTCCCGATCGGCGCGCGGCCGGGTCTTGCGCAGCTTGACGGCGATGGCCACGACAAAGCCGACCGCCACCGCCAGCGCTGCCAGCATCGCCGCCCAATCGCCGACCAGATCCGCAACCGCGTCGATCTGCGACCCGAAGCCGTAACCCAGAAGCACATAGGCAAAGACCCAGATCGTCTCGCCCGCCGTGTCCCACAGCAGGAACCGCCAGCGGTTCAACCCCATCGCCCCCGCGATCAGGTTGACCCAGGGGCCCAGCGGCGCAAACAACCAGGTGGAAAAGAACACGCCAACCCCGCCATAGCGGCTGACCGTTTCCTTGCCCCGCGCCATCAACCGGTGCCGCCCGGTCCGCTCTGAGACCCGGGTCAGAAACGCACCGCCACCCCAGCGGCCGATCTGGAACCCGGTATTGTCGCCGGCAATCGCCGCCAGCCAGCCCGCCAGCAGCACCTCGCCCAGAACAAGATCGCCCGCCGCGGCGAACGCGCCTGCCGCCAGCATGATCACTGCGGTGGGAATCGGGATCGCCAGACAGGACAGGTAGGCCGAGGCCGCCACCACCCAGACGCCGTAGCTGGCCACCAGGGAATAGACCCAGTCATTCATGGTTCCGCCGCCCGATGCCGCGTGATGGACGCTTCAAGGTCGCGGATCAGCACATCGACCGGAACGCCGCGCCGGGATGCGAGCTCTTTCAGCGGCCCGGGCCGGGCCTCCTCTCGTGTCAGGTCCAACGCCTCGCGCACGACCTCGGGCGGCACGTCCCAGGACAAGGCCACAAAGCGCGGCGACATCCACGGCGCGATGGGCATGTCCTGATGACGCGGGTCCGACCAGTACAACACCCCCAGCATCAGCCGCACGGCAAAGACGGCCGCCACCAGCAGCGACAGCCCAAGCCCCACAGTCAGATACGGCGCATCGCGCCACAGCCGTTTCACCATCATAGATCTCCGCCCGCGCGTCACAGCCTTGCACGCAGAAGCCGCCGGTTTCCGTCGCATCACGCGAAACGCGCCCGCGATGTGACGCCGCGCACAGTCGCGGATCGGCGCACCGGATAGGTTGGACACACGAGACAACACATACTGAAAGGATTTCCCGATGACCACGCTTGCCAACACCACTCGCATTGCCGCCACCCGCCCGTCCGTTGCGTCCCTCCTCGCCTTCTGGATCGCGCGGCAGCGGCAGCGTCGCCAGCTGGCCCGCCTCGAAGGCCATCTGCTTGACGATATCGGCCTCGACGCCCCGGCAGCCCGCCGCGAAGCGGCCAAGCCCGCCTGGCTGGACTGACGGTCCCGCCCCCCGATCTCTCTCCCTTGCGGCGGGCCCTGGCCCGCCGCGTTTTTGTGACCGCGCCAGACAGGCACGCGGCTTGGCCCGGACGCCGCCTCTTGCTAGGCTTTGCAGGCGGCAGCCGGGGCCGCGCCAGCTGCGGTGTCCCGGTGCGACCATTCGGGAAGGGAATGCGGCATGGTTTGGGTGGCAGACGTCTTTGGCTCGACCGTCGACATGTTCCAGGGCGGCGTCGAGGGGTATTTCCAGCTCAACGGCATCGGCCAGAACGCGCAGGTGCCGCTCAGCGTGGCGCAGGACCCGCTGCCGGGGCTGGACTTCCTGACCACCAGCCTGCCCAACCGCGTGGCTTTTGCGGTGTCGAACAATTCGGGCCGCATGGTGTTCGAGGGCACGGGGCTGAGCTTTGGCTTCACCACCCTGCCCAACGGCACGCAGCTGCCGGTGCTGACCAGCGGCACGGTCACCCGGATGAACTATTACCACAACCAGCTCTTGTGGGACGCGATCAATTCGGGCACGCCCTTCGATCCGGTGATGAGCCTGCCGCAGAACCTGATCCTGTCGACCTCCATCGCGGTGCCGAACCTGGCCGCCACCAGCATTTCGGCCGCCGTGGTGCAATCCTACCAGCAGGCAAGCCTTGAACCGCTGCGTGCGTTTCTCAGCCAGGACAACGTGATCTTCAACGGCTCCAACGGGGCCAACGGCATCATCGGCTTCAACGGCAATGACCTGATCCTCGGCAATGGCGGCATCGACAACCTGCGCGGCGAGGGCGGCAACGACACGCTGGACGGCGGGCCGGGCACGGATGGCATGGATGGCGGGCCGGGATCGGACCTCTACCTGCCGGGGCCGCGCGACCCCAACTCGCCCATCGGCGACAGCGTCTCGGACACCGGCACCAATCCCAACGACGTCGACACCGTCAGCTACGAAAACGCCACCGGCCCCGTGATCGTCGACCTCAACCATCTCGACGGCGACCAGAGCGCCGGCTGGGCCCGCGGCCTGATCGCCAGCGGGATCGAGCGCGTGGTGGGCAGCGTGTTCGACGACGTGCTGATCGGCACCGACCTGCCGCAATCGATCTCGGACACCCCCGCAGACACGCTGGTGGGGAATTTCGGCGACGACACGCTGTATGGCCTGTCGGGCAGCGACTTCCTGCAGGGCGGTCCCGGCTTTGACGTGCTGGTGGGTGGACCAAACGGCGAAATCCGCGGCCCGGGGCCGGGGGATGTGGCGGTTTTTGCCGCCACCAGCGCGCAGATCGACGTGTTCTTTACCAATAATGGCGGCGTGTTCGTACACGCGCCCGGCGGCGGGCTGGACCAGCTGATCGAGATGGAGTTCATCGGCCTCAACGACGGCATCTTCAGCATCGGGGCCTTTGCGCCGTCGTCGCGCGGGCTGATCGTCGGCAGCGGCAATGCCGAGACGCTGGCAGGCACCGCGGGCAACGACCTGATCTTTGGCCGTGGCGCAAATGACGTGGTGATCGCCGATGACGGCGACGATTCGGTGGATGGCGAGGCCGGGAACGACCGCCTGAACGGCGGCGACGGGCGGGACACGATCAATGGCGGCGACGGCAACGACACCGTGCAGGGCCGCGCCGGGCGCGACATCCTTTCGGGCGGCAACAACAACGACCTGATCGAGGGTAATGCCGGCAATGACGTGATGTTCGGCAATGACGGCGCGGACGAGTTGCAGGGCGGCATCGGGTTCGACCAGATGGATGGCGGCGCGGGCAACGATCTGCTGGTGGCCCGCGACGGCTTTGACACGCTGATCGGCGGCGCAGGCAACGACACCGCCAGCGGCAACAATGGCAACGACCTTCTGCAGGGCGGCGATGGCGACGACATGCTTGACGGCGGGCTCGGGGCCGACACGATCCAGGGCGGGACGGGCAACGACCTGCTGACCGGACTGGGGGGAGCCGACCGGATCGACGGCGATGACGGTCGCGACACGCTGAACGGGAACAATGCCGGGGACACGCTGAACGGCGGCAACGGGGCGGATCTTCTGTCCGGCGGCTTCGGATTTGACCTGCTGAACGGCGATGCCGGGGCCGACACCCTGAACGGCGGCAACGGTTTCGACACGCTGAACGGCGGCGCGGGCAACGACCGGCTGGAGGGCAATGGCGGCGGCGATGTACTGGACGGCGGCACCGGCAACGACACGCTGAGGGGCGGGGTCGGGGCAGACACCTTCGTCTTCGCCGACGGCTCGGGCCATGACCGCATCCTCGACCTCGGACTGGTGGACAGGATGGAACTGGACCGGGCGCTCTTTACCGAGGCCAACCCGCGGGTCAGCCACCTGAACCGCTACGATTCGTTCAATGCCGATGGCGACCTGGTGCTGACCTTCGGCAGCGACAGCCTGACCCTGGTGGGGATCGGCTCCGTCGCAGAGCTGAGCGATCTGGTCACCATCGCCTGACGCCTTGCACCCGGCGTTGCGGCGGGCGGGCCGCACCTGCACGCAGGTGCTTCAACCCGCGCGGGTCTTGCTCTAGACTTTCGGCCGGGTTGCCTGTCGCAGGCCCCTGAAAGGACCTTGATGCCCACCCCGCCCATTGCCCCGGTCTATTCCGCCCCGCCGCCCGGTGCCGCCGACAACCTGCGCGGCATCACGCTGATGTCGCTGGGCTTTTTCGCCTTCGCCGCGGGGGATGTGCAGGCCAAGCTGCTGACCGACCATCTCAGCCCGCTCCAGATCGTCTGGTTCCGCCAGTCCGGGCTTCTGCTTGGGGTGCTGGTGCTGCTGGCGCTGCGCGGGGTGCAGATGCTGCGCACACCCAAACCGCTGTTGCAGATCGGGCGTGGCGTGGCGGCCATCGCCTCGGCCACCTGCTTCATCACCGCCATCGGCTTTGTGCCGCTGGCCGATGCCACCGCGGTGTCCTTTGTCGCGCCTTTCATCACCACGCTGCTGGGCGCGCTGGTGCTGCGCGAACGCGTCGGCCCGCGGCGCTGGATCGCGGTGGCGGTGGGGTTTCTGGGCATGCTCATCGTGATCCGCCCGGGCCAGGGCGTGTTTCACCCCGCAATCCTTCTGGTGGTGCTGGCGGCGTCGATGTTCTCGCTGCGTCAGGTCCTGTCGCGCTGGCTGTCGGGCACCGACAGTGTCGCCACGACTGTCGCCTATACCTCGCTCACCTCCTCGGCCATCGCGACGCTGGCCCTGCCCTTTGTCTGGACCACCCCCGACAGCCTGCAGGTCTGGGGGCTGATCCTCGGCATGATGACCGTGGCCGCGCTGGGAGAGGTGCTGGTGATCCGCGCGCTGGACATCGCGCAGGCGGTGGTGCTGGCCCCGCTGCATTATTCGCTGATCCTGTGGAGCACCTTCTACGGCTACGTGATCTTTGCCGACCTGCCCGACGGCTGGACCGTGCTGGGCTGCGCCATCATCGTCGCCTCCGGGCTTTACACGCTCTATCGCGAGCGTCTGCGCGCCCGCGGCTGAAGCCGGCGTCAGCCGGTGCCGTCCTCCCAGCTGTACGCCCAATGGGTCAGCCCGGCGCGCCCGGCCTCGGTCAGGGCATAGACGCCCTTGTCGACCTTTTCGAACCAGCCATAGTGGTTGTCGCGCATCAGGGTCGTGGCCCGCGCCACAGAAGTGGCCGCCGCCACGTCGCGGCCCCGGCATGGCCCGTGTTCGGCCAGGTGCGCGGCACAGGCCAGCGCATCCTGCCGGTAGCCGGTGACGATGCCGTGCCGCGTTGCCCCGCCGGCATTGGGATCCCCCCTGAGGCGGGCGAATTCCCGCAACAGCCGCGCCTTTTTCTGCCGGTTCTTGCGCGGCGCGTAGGGGCCGGGATCGCAATGCGGCTCGACCGTGCCGTCGCCGCGCACGGTCAGCAGGCCCAGCCCCAGGCGGCGGCACAGGGCGATGTTGTCCTTGAGCATGCGCCGCGCCTGCGCGCCTTTCGGGCGCGGGACGGCGATATAGACCTGGTCGGTGACCGACAGCCGCGCCACCGCCTGATGATAGAGCGCCAGCGTGATGCGCAGTTTCAGTTCGACCACCACCGGATCCTCGCCGCTGCGCAGGGCCACCAGATCGGCGGCCCCCACCTCGCCCTTGACCTCATAGCCCTGCGCCACGAGGAAGGCCTTGACCGGCGCATAAAGATCGCTTTCCCGCTCCATACCCCATGGTTCCGCGGGCACGCGGGCTTTGCAAGCCGTTGCGTCCTGCCTACCTTTGTCCCGACCACTGCACCGGAGCGCTGCATGACCCGTCTGACCACCATCCTGCTGGTGTGGCTTGCCACCGCGCTGCCCGTCCTCGCCGCCTGCGAGGGGCGCGATCTGCGCGGTTCGCTGAGCGGCGACGAGACGGCGGCGCTTGCACAGCGCCTGTCCGGCGCGCCTTATGCGGAAGGCAACCACTGGCGTGCCACACGCGGCGGCGCGGTGCTGCATCTGGTCGGCACGATGCATGTGGACGATCCGCGGCTCGACGCGGTGGCAGAGCGGCTGGCACCGCTTCTGGACGGGGCGGCGCTGCTTCTGCTGGAGATGACCGAGGCCGAACAGGCGGACCTGGCCGCCGCCATGGCGACGCGGCCCGAATTGCTGGTGATGCCCGACGCCTCGCTGCCCGGGCTGCTGCAGGAGGCGGACTGGCAACGCCTGTCCGACGCCCTGCGCGCCCGCGGGATGCCGCCCTTCGTGGCGGCGCGGTTCCAGCCCTGGTACGTGGCCACGCTGCTGTCGATCCCGCCCTGCCTGCAGGACGGGTTGGCCGGGGCAGAGGGGCTGGACGCCCGGCTGCAAGAGATGGCCGTTGTGCGGAGCCTGCCGATGCGCGCGCTGGAGCCGTTCGATACCGGGTTCACCGCGATGGCGGACATGCCGATGGAGATGCAGATCGACATGCTGCGCGCCGCGCTGACGGGCCCCGAGATCGCCGAGGATCTGTTTGCGACGCTGACGGCGGGGTATTTCGACGAACGCCACCTGGAGACCTGGCGGCTGTCCGCGATCCTTGCCCCGCGCTATTCGCCGCTGTCGCCAGAGCGCGACCGCGCGATCTTTGCGGCGATGGAACACCGCCTGCTGGTGCGCCGCAACGCCGCCTGGCTGCCGGTTCTGACCGATGCGCTGGACAACGCCGACGGCCCCGTGATCGCGGCATTCGGGGCGGCGCATCTGGGTGGACGGCAGGGTGTGCTGCAGCTGTTGGCCGAGAACGGCTTTGCGCTGGAACGTTTGCCGTTCTGAGGTGCCGGCGCTGTCCTCAGGTCCTCAGGGCCGGGACAAACGGTCGGGACAAGGCGCAGGCGGTCGGGCCGGGGCGCCGAAATCTTTCAAAGATTTCGGCTCGCGTTCTTTGAAAGAACGCGGTGCCGCCGGTGGCACGGTCAGCCAGCGGACCGGGGCCTGGTTGCAGAAGATGACGTATTGCCCGCCATTCTCGGCCACCTGGAAGCCGCGCCGCGCCACCTCGGCCAGAAACAGCGTCCTCCCGGCATAGCGCTCCACATCCCGCGCCTTGCGCCGGATCACGCCGCCCTGCCGGGCGGCCTTTGAGCTGAAGAGGTCGTCCAGCCAGACCTCGGGCGACAGGGGGGAAGGGCGGGTCTCCATGCGCCGCAGGCTAACGCCATGTCGGTTAACAAACCCTTGTTCCGGGACGCGTCACGCCGCCAGCCCGCGCCCTTTCAGCAGCGCTTCCACTCCCGGCATCCGGCCCCGGAACCGTGTGTACAGCGCCTCGGCCTCTTCCGCGCCGCCGCGCGACAGGATGAACGCCTCGAGCTTCCGCGCCGTCTCCGCATCGAATGCGTCCCCCGCCTCTTCAAAGGCCTCGAAGGCGTCGGCATCCATCACCTCGGACCACATGTAGCTGTAATAGCCGCTGGAATACCCGTCTCCGGCAAAGACATGGGCGAAATGCGGCGTCGCGTGGCGCATCGGGATGGCGCGCGGCAGGCCGATCCCTTCCAGCACCTCGGCCTGTTTCTGCATCGGGTCCGCCGGGGCAGCGCCGCTGTGGAACTCCAGGTCCACCAGCGCCGACGCCACATATTCCACCGTCTGAAAGCCCATGTCGAAGGTCGCAGCCTTCAGCACCTTGTCCAGCAGCGCCTGCGGCATCGCTGCGCCGGTGTCTGCATGCGTGGCGAACTCTGCCAGGACTTCGGGCACCTCCAGCCAGTGTTCGTAAAGCTGCGAGGGCAGTTCGACGAAGTCCCGCGCCACCGAGGTGCCCGCGACCGATCCGAAGGTCACGTCCGACAGCATCTGGTGCAGCGCATGGCCGAATTCGTGAAACAGCGTGCGCGCGTCGTCATAGGACAGAAGCGCGGGCTTGCCGGCCGAGGGTTTGGAGAAGTTGCACACGTTGACCACGACAGGCGACGTCTCCACCGGCAGCTTCGCCTGCATCCGGAAGGCCGAGCACCACGCGCCCGACCGCTTGGACGCCCGCGCAAAGTAGTCGCCGATGAACACCGCCACATGCCTGCCGTCCCGCGTCACCTCCCAGGCCCGGCAGTCGGGATGGTACAGCGGCACATCCAGCGGCGTGAACGTCAGCCCGAAGAGGCGCGTCGCGCAGGTGAACGCGGCCTCGATCATCCGGTCGAGCTGCAGGTACGGCTTCAGCTCGGCCTCGTCGAGATCGTGCAGCGCCTTGCGGCGTTTTTCGGCATAGTAGCGCCAGTCCCACGGCTCCAGCGGGCCGGGAATGCCGTCGGCGGCGAGCATCGCTTCCATCTCGGCGGCGTCGCGTTCGGCAGCGGCGCGGGCCGGTTGCCAGACTTGCATCAGCAGGTCGCGCACGCGGTCGGGCGTGCCGGCCATTTCGGTTTCCAGCTTGTAATGCGCGAAATCGGCATAGCCCAGCAGGGCCGCGCGTTCGGCACGCAGCGCCAGCACCTCGGCCGCGATGCCGCGATTGTCGGTCTCGCCGCCATTGGCCCCGCGTGCCACCCAGGCGCGCCAGGCCGTTTCGCGCAGGTCACGGCGCGGCGAGAATTGCAGGAACGGCACGATCAGCGACCGCGACAGCGTCACCACCGGGCCGCCATGCCCGCCCTCTTCCCCGGCCGATTGCGCCGCGTCGACGACAAAGCCGGGCAGGCCTTCCAGATCACCCTCGGACAGCGGCATGACCCAGCCGGCCTCGTCCTTGAGCAGGTTCTGCGTGAATTCGGTGCCCAGCACGGCCAGCCGTTCCTTCACGGCCTTCATGCGCTCGGCCTCGTCTCCTTCCAGCGCCGCCCCGGCGCGGACGAAGCCGCGATGCGCAAGGTAGAGGATGCGCGCCTCTTCATCCGTCAGCTCCAGTGTCTCCCGCGCCTCCCACACTGTGCGCACGCGGTCGTAGAGCGCGGTGTTGGCATAGATCGCGGCGCTGTGCTGGGCGAGCTTGGGTGAGAACTCCCGCTGCAGCGCCTGCCGCGCGTCGTTGCTGTCGGCACCGGCAAGGTTGAAGAAGACGCCCAGCACCTTGTCCAGCGCCTGCCCGGCGCCTTCCAGCGCGAGGATCGTGTTGCCGAAATCCGGCACGTTCGGGTTGGCGGCGATGGCGTCGATCTCGGCCCTGTGCTCGGCCATCGCGGCCTCTATCGCGGGGCCGAAATCGGCGTCCTGAATGGCGTCGAACGGGGCAAGGCCGAACGGCGTGTCCCAATCTGCAAGCAACGGGTTGGTCATGGCGTTCTCCTCGCGTGGGGTTTCGGGAAAGCTAGGGCCGTCGGGGGAAAGGTTCAATCGCCGCAGCAGTGCCACGTGGCAAGTTGGTCGAGATACGCCGCCAGGCGCGGCTGTCCGCTGCGCATCTTTTCGGCAAGCAGGCGGGCGGCCTGACGGTGGCGTGCGGCATCGGCATGGCGAAAGGCACGGTCCTCGTCCGGCATCGGATCGAACCGGTATCCTTCCTCCGTCGGAACGCCATGGAAGTACCGCCCGCACTCCGGGCAAGGCACCGCGGTCTCATGGACCGGCGCGCCCTCCAGTGCCGGGGCAAGGTGCGGCGCGCCCGCAAGCACGGCAGACCCGGTCAACGCGAATCCCGACATCTCTTCTGGGCCGTCACCCGCCGCCGCCTCGCAAAAGGCGGCGATGCCGGGCGCGGCCTCGATCGTCCAGTGGGACAGGGCCACCATCTCGGGCGCGAAGTCTTGGCGCAACCGTTCATCGCAAGCGGTGTAGGCCGAACCCGCCTCCCCCAGTGGAACAGACCCGGAAAACTGCGGTCCGTCCCCAAGATCGGCAAAGGCGCAAGACACCACATGCGACAGGAAACCGGCCAGTTCTGCGCGGGCCTCCCCTTGCCAGCCTGCCCCAAAGGTCATCAACCAGGGCAAGGCGGCGAAGGTCACGGGATACAGCGTTTCCTGATGGTGCAGCCGCTCCCAGAACAGGTCCTTGGCAATATCCGCGTCCCAGCCGTCCGACAAGGCGGCCAGCTGGCCCGGCATGTCTTCGACCCCGTAAGGCCCGTACAGCGCCTGCCAGGCGGGATGGTCCAGCGGCAGCCTCACGCGCCTTTCCCGCAGACCGGACAGTCCGCGCGCCGTTTCAACCCGATCTTGCGCGTCTCGCCCCAGAGCGCGTCATAGATCAGCATCTCGCCCCTGAGCGGCGCGCCGGCCTCGGCGATCAGCTTGACCGTCTCCACCGCCATCATCGACCCGACTACGCCGGGCAAGGGCCCCAGCACCCCGGCCTCGGCGCAAGAGGGTGCAAGGCCCGGCGCGGGCGCTTGAGGAAAGATGCACTGATAGCATGGCCCGCACGAGGCCGGGTGAAACACGCTCACCTGCCCCTCCCACTGGCTGAGCGCCCCCGAGACCAGCGGCTTGCCCTGCGCCACCGCCACCCGGTTCGCCAGGTAACGCGTGGCGAAATTGTCGGTGCCGTCGAGGATCAGGTCATACTCGGCAAACAGCTCTGCGGCGATCTCTTCGGTCAGGCGGCGCTTGTAGGGGCGCACCGTGACATACGGGTTGAGCGCCTGCATGGCGGCTTCGGCCGAGAACACCTTGGGCGTGCCGATGCCGTCGTCGCGATGGATCACCTGGCGCTGCAGGTTGGCGTTGTCGACCACGTCATCGTCGATCACACCGATGGTGCCGACGCCGGCCCCGGCGAGGTACAACAGCGCCGGAGAGCCCAGCCCCCCGGCCCCGATCACCAGCACCCGCGCCGCGCGCAGGCGTTTCTGCCCCGGCCCGCCCAGTTCGCGCAGCACGATGTGGCGGGCATAGCGCTCCAGCTCGGCTGCGCCGAACTTGTCCGGCTGCGGTGCGGGGGCGACGGCCTGCTCCCGCGCGACGGCGCGGGCGCGCAGTTTGCCCAGGCCAAAGCGGTAGGCGGCGATCAGCGCCGCAAAGCCCCCCAGCAACAGCCATAGCGCGGCCTCCCCCCCGGTGACCTCGCGCAGCGGATGGCCATCCGGCAGGATCAGGTGCAGTGCCAGCACCGCCACATAGAGCAGGCCCAGCGCATAGACCCGCGCCATGCGCGGCTGCCCCGTCATGTGGCCCAGCCCCCAGATCAGCCCCGCCAGCCCGAACACAAGTAGCATCAGCGCACCCCCGTCGATCCAAAGCCCGACGCCCCGCGCGGCGTTGCGGGCAAGGCGTCGCATTCGGCAAACCGCGCCTGCACCACCGGGGCCACCACCATCTGTGCGATCCGGTCGCCATGCATGATCTCGTACGCCGCCTTGCCCGCATTCAGGACAATCACCCCAAGCGGACCGCGATAGTCGCTGTCAATCGTGCCCGGCGCGTTGGGCAGCGTGATCCCGTGTTTCAATGCAAGGCCCGAGCGCGGGCGGATCTGCACCTCGAACCCGTCCGGAACAGCGATCCGCAGCCCGGTGGGCACCAGCACGCGCGCGCCCGGGGCCAGCACGATCCGCCCGCGATCGGGCAGGTTGGCGCGCAGATCCGCACCGGCCGCTCCCGGCGTTGCATAGAAGGGAAGGCCCAGGCTGCGGTCCGCCTCCGGCTCCCAGGCAAAGGCGATCTCGACGGCACCGGGCATCACGAGGCTCACCCCGCCGCCAGAGCCGCGGCGATGCGCGCCGCCAGTCGCTGCGCCACTTCGGCCTTGCCCATGCGCGGCCAGGTCTCTGCGCCCGCGTCCGAAATCAGCACAACCGCGTTTTCCGCCCCGCCCATGATCCCGGTGGCGGGCGAGACATCGTTGGCCAGGATCCAGTCGCACCCCTTGCGCGCCCGCTTGGCAGTGGCATGGGCCACCACGTCGTCGGTTTCGGCGGCAAAGCCCACCACCAGGGCAGGCCGGCCTTCGGTCAGTTGCGACACCTCTGCCAGGATGTCGGGGTTTTCCGCAAATTCCAGGGTCGGCAGGCGGCCGCCCTGCTTCTTGATCTTGCTGCCCGAGGCGCTGGCCACCCGCCAGTCCGCCACGGCGGCGGCGAACACACCCGCCCGTACCGGCAGCGCGTGCATCACCGCGGCATGCATCTCGCGCGCGGTTTCCACCTCGATCACCGCCACACCCTCGGGCCGTGGCGCGTCGGCGGGACCGGTGACAAACACCACCTCCGCCCCAAGATCGCGCAAGGCCTGCGCAATCGCCGTGCCCTGCGCGCCCGAAGAGCGGTTGGCGATGTAGCGCACCGGGTCGATCGGTTCATGGGTGGGGCCCGAGGTCACAAGGATCCGCTGTCCTTTCAGAGGTCCGTCTGCCAGGGCCGCCTCGATGGCGGCGACGATCTCCAGCGGTTCGGCCATCCGGCCCGGCCCGTATTCGCCGCAGGCCATGTCGCCGTCATTCGGCCCCACAACCCGCATCCCGTCCGCCCGCAGCGTTGCCAGGTTGCGCCGGGTTGCCGGGTTCTGCCACATCCGCACGTTCATCGCCGGGGCCAGCATCACCGGCGTGTCGGTGGCCATCAGAAGCGTCGTGGCCAAGTCATCCGCGTGCCCGCCCGCCATCTTCGCCATCAGATCCGCCGTGGCCGGGGCCACCACCACCAGATCGGCCACCCGGCTGAGCTGGATATGGCCCATCTCGGCCTCGCTGATCAGGTCGAACAGGTCGGTATGCACCCCCTCGCCCGCAAGGGCCGAAACGCTCAGCGGCGTGACAAACTGTCCGGCAGCCCGGGTCATCACCGGCGTGACCGCCGCGCCGCGCTCGCGCAGGCGGCGGATCAGGTCAAGACACTTGTAGGCGGCAATGCCGCCCCCGATGATCAACAAGACACGTTTGCCCGCCAGCATCCCGCCACCCCCGTCCGAAACCCGTGTGACCGTAGCCCCGGGAGCGCCCGGGCCGCAAGAGCCGCGAGGCGGCCCGTCAGGGCCGATGAGCGTCAGCGGAACGCCGCGCAGGGATCGCCGCGATCCACATCCGGGGCGATCTCGACAAGATCGAAGCCGCCGTCCGGCGCCCCGAACGCCACCTCGCCCTGGCCCAGCGAGAAGACCGCGACCTCCGGGGCCGCAAGGCGCAGCGCCGCCGGCGCGCCCCAGTCGGGCCGGGCATGGCCGTTGCCGGTGATCACCGCCACCGGCCCGCCGGTCTCGTCAAGCGCCTGCAGCGCGGCGCGCGCCAGCATGGCGTCGCGCAGCCGCTGGATGTCGACCATCATCGGCAGCAGCTCGGCGGGCATCGCGTCGCAATGCGCGGCCAGTTGCAAGGCCTCGCGCGCCTGCTGCTGCGCCGCGGGCAGCGGCGTCTCCAGCCCGAACCGCGCCGCCCCGGCCCCAAAGACCGCGACGATCCCCTCGCCCATCACCCGTCGTGCCTCGTCCCGCGGAACGGCGGCCCCGTGGATGGCGGCGTCCGGCGCCGCGGCAAAGATCGGGTGATACATGGCGAAGTCCGGCCAGCCGCTGTCCTGCCAGCCCAGCGCCGTCTCCAGCGCGGCCGCGTCGCCGATCAGCGCGGGCGTCACCAGACCCGCCTGCGCCGGGGTCAGCATCTCGAAGACCAGCGCCGCAGGCCGCATCTGCTGCACGATCTCGGCCTGGCGCGCGTGATGCGCCGGGTTGTCATGGGTCTCGCCCAAGAACACCACATCGGCCGCAAAAAGGCCCCCGTCGGCCAGCGCCGCCGGGGCCATCAGGGCAAGACAGACTGCCAGATATCTCATGCGAGGAAGTGTTGCACCTCGCGCGACTGCGCTTCAAGCGACTTGCGCATCTTGGCAAAGGCCGCCGCCTCCAGCTGACGCACGCGCTCCTTGGACAGGCCCAGCTCGTTGCCCAGGCTTTCCAGCGTGCGCGGCTCGTCCCGCAGCTTGCGCTCGCGCACGATGAAACGCTCGCGTTCGTTGAGATGGCTCAGTGCCTGCACCAGCCATTCCCGCAGCTGCGCGATGTCATGGCTGTCCTCGACCTTTTCCGCCGCCTGCGCGCTGTCATCCTCCAGCGCGTCGATCCACTCGCGGCCCTCGTCATCCACCGATTGCGTGGCGTTCAGCGAATAGTCCGACCCCGACAGCCGCCCTTCCATCATCTCGACATCCGCCAGCGGCACGCCGATTTCCATGGCGATCATCTGGCGCAGCTGGTGGCGGTCCAGTTCCTCGCCCGACGAGGCCGCCTCGCGCTCCAGCCTCGCCTGCACGCGCCGCATGTTGAAGAACAGCGATTTCTGGCTGCTGGTGGATCCGGTGCGCACCATCGACCAGTTGCGCATCACGTAATCCTGGATCGACGCCTTGATCCACCACACCGCATAGGTGGAAAACCGCACGCCGCGATCCGGGTCGAACTTGTCTGCGGCCTTCATCAGGCCAAGCCCGGCTTCCTGGATCAGGTCGTTCATCGGCGCGCCGTAGCGCTTGAACTTGGCCGCCATGGAGATCGCCAGGCGCATGTAGGCGGTGATCAGGCGGTGCAGCGCCGCTTCGTCCCGTTCGTCGCGCCAGGCATAGGCCAGCCTCAGCTCGGTCTCCGCGTCCAGAAGTTCCGCCTTCATGGCGCGGCGCGACATGCTATGGTCGTCCGATCCGTCAAGTGCCATCGTTCGCTCCCCAGCTCTTCGGGCGGTTGTCCTGCCCAGTGTCATCAGGAACTACGCGGCAGCGGCGGGAGCGGATCAAAAAACCCAGGGGTTCACGTTTCGTGATTGCAGGGCGCACGGGGTTTCGTTTGCCGCAAGGGGCGCGGGGGGGCTAGGCTCTGCCGGGAAACGGAGACCGCAGCATGCCCCACACGCTTTATGTCGGAGACTATACCTATTCCAGCTGGTCGCTGCGCGGCTGGCTGCTGCTGCACCGGTTCGGCCTGCCCGTGCAGATCGAACATGTGGATTTTCACGCAGGCAGCGTGGCCGCGCAACTGGCCGCCCTGGTCCCGGCGCGGACGGTGCCGACCCTCGTGACCGAGGACGGCGCGGTGATCTGGGACAGCCTGGCCATCGCCGAGGAACTGGCCAGCCGCCACCCCTGGGCCGGGCACTGGCCCTCCGATCCCGCCTTGCGGGCCCTGGCCCGCGGACTGTCCGCCGAGATGCATTCCGGCTTTGGCGCCCTGCGCAGCGAATGCCCGATGCACCTGCGCGCCGCCTATGGCGATTTCACCCCGTCGGACGGCACACGCGACGATGTCGCCCGGATCGAGACCCTGTGGGCCCATGCGCTGGCGCAATCCGGCGGGCCCTGGCTGGCCGGGGCCTACAGCGTGGCGGATGCCTTCTATGCCCCGGTGGCCGCGCGCATCGCGGGGTATGGCATCGCCGTGGGCGATACCGCGCGCGCCTATGTGGACCGCCAGCTGAACGATCCGGCCTTCCGGCGCTGGCGCGCCATGGGCTTTGCCCGGGGCGAAACCCTGCCCTGGTATGACCGCGACCATGCCAGAACCGACTGGCCCGGCCCGGCCCCGCGCCCGGCGCGTGCAGTCGCGTCCGGCCCGTCGGAGAACGCGACCTGCCCCTATTCCGGCAAACCCGTCACGCATTTCCTTGAAACCGGCGGCCGCGTCTTCGGCTTCTGCAACGCCTTCTGCCGCGACAAGACCGCCGCCGACCCCGACGCCTGGCCGGCCTTTGTCGCGCTGCTCTGAACCGACAGAGCCTCTGGACCCCGGCGGGGCGCGAACCTAACGTGGCGCCATGTTGCGCTATGCCCTGAAACGTCTGGTCTCGCTGGCGGTCAGCCTTGCTGTCGCCTCGGTGGTGATCTTTCTGGTGGTCGAGGTCGCCCCGGGCGACCCGGCCAGCTTCATGCTGGGCATCAACGCGCGCGAGGACACCATCGCCGCGCTGCGCAGCGAGCTGGGCCTCGACGTGCCGAAATGGCAGCGGTACCTGGCCTGGGCCGGTGGCATGCTGACCGGCGATTTCGGCACCTCGTACACCTATCGCACCCCGGTGTCCGAAATGGTGGCCGAGCGGATGTGGATCTCGCTCCCGCTGGCGCTTTACGCGCTGATCCTGTCGACCCTGATCGCCTTTCCCGCCGGGCTTCTGGCCGCGTCGCGCCGCGGGCGGACCAGCGACATGGGTGTGATGGCCGCCACGCAGCTGGGCGTGGCGATCCCGAATTTCTGGTTCGCCATGCTGCTGGTTCTGGTCTTTGCCATCAACCTGCGCTGGTTCAGCGCTGGCGGTTTTCCGGGCTGGGACGATCCGGTTCAGGCACTAAAGGCGCTGACCCTGCCCGCCATCGCGCTGGCCCTGCCGCAGGCGGCGATCCTGGCCCGGGTCATGCGGTCGTCGCTGATCGACATCCTGGGCGAGGATTTCATCCGCACCGCCCGCGCCAAGGGGCTGTCGCCCGGGCAGGCGCTCTGGCGGCACGGGGTGCGCAACGCGCTGATTCCGGTGCTGACGATCCTTGGCCTGCAATTCTCGTTCCTGCTGGCCGGGGCGATCATCATCGAGCAGGTGTTCTTTCTCCCCGGGCTCGGGCGGCTGATCTTTCAGGCCATCACGCAGCGCGACCTGATCGTGGTGGAATCGGTGGTGATGCTGCTGGTCTTTGCGGTGATCGTGGTGAATTTTGCCGTCGACCTGGCCTATGCCGCCGTCGACCCGCGCCTGAGGCAAAAGGCATGACCCGCAACCTGATCCTTGGCGGGCTGCTCAGCCTGGTCTTTGTGGCCGCGGCAGTTCTGAGCTTTGCCTGGACGCCGGGCGATGTCGAGACGCTGGACATCGCCAACCGTCTGAAACCGCCCCATGCCGCGCATTGGCTGGGCACCGACCATTTCGGGCGCGACATCCTGTCGATGCTGATGGTGGGGGCGCGGACCTCGATCGCGGTGGCGCTGGTCGCGGTGGGGATCGGCATGGGCGCGGGTGTGCCGCTGGGCCTTGCGGCGGCGGCCAACCGCGGCGGCTGGCTGGACGAGCTGATCAGCCGCGGCGGGGACCTGGTCTTTGCCTTCCCCTCGCTGGTGATCGCGATCCTGATCACCGCCATCTTCGGCCCCGGGGCCATCAACGCCATCATCGCCATCGGCATCTTCAACATCCCGGTCTTTGCGCGGCTGTCGCGGGGCGCGGCGCTGTCGCTCTGGGCGCGGGAATTCATCCTGGCCGCCCGCGTCTGCGGCAAGTCCGCCACCCGCATCAGCGCCGAACACATCCTGCCCAACATCGCCAACCTGCTGATCGTGCAGGGCACCATCCAGTTCTCGCTGGGCATCCTGGCCGAGGCGGGGCTCAGCTATGTCGGTCTTGGCGCGCAGCCGCCGGTGCCGTCCTGGGGCCGGATGCTGGCCGATGCGCAGACCATGGTGTCGCTGGCCCCGCATGTGGCGATCATCCCGGGACTGGCCATCGTCTTCATGGTGCTGGGGCTGAACCTGCTGGGCGACGGGCTGCGCGATGCGCTTGACCCGCGGCTCAAGGTGGTGCGGGCATGACGCTGCTCGAGATCGACGCGCTCTCGGTGAGCATCCGCGGCAAGACGATCCTAGACGCCGTCTCGCTCCGGGTGGCCCCCGGCGAGATCGTGGCGCTGACCGGCGAGTCGGGCTCCGGCAAGTCCATGACGGCCTTTGCCACCATGGGCCTTTTGCCCCATGCCGCGCAGGCCAGCGGTGCGATCCGGCTCGACGGGCGTGACCTGTTGCCACTAAGCGATCCGGAACTGTGCGACCTGCGCGGGCGCGCCATGGGCATGGTGTTCCAGGAGCCCATGACGGCGCTGAACCCGGTCCAGACCATCGGCCGGCAGGTGGCCGAAACGATCCGCATCCATGCGCGCGCGAGGCCGCCCGTCAGGGCGGATGAGCAGGCCGCCGAGACACTTGCCCGCGTCGGCCTGCCGCCCGACCGCTTTCCGCTGTCACGCTACCCGCACGAACTGTCCGGAGGGCAGCGCCAGCGCGTCGTCATCGCAATGGCCATCGCCCTGCAGCCGCGCCTTCTGATCGCGGACGAGCCGACCACCGCGCTTGACGTTACCACGCAGGCGCAGATCCTCGCGCTGCTCAAGCGTCTGGCGCGCGAGGACGGCATGGGCCTGATGATGATCACGCACGATCTTGCCGTCGTCGCCGACATGGCCAACCGCATCGCCGTGATGAACGCCGGCCGCATTGTCGAGACCGGCCCCACGGCGCAGGTCTTTGCCACCCGCCGCCATCCCTACACGCGCGCGCTATTCGACGCCTCGCGCCACCGCGCCGATCTGCCGCCCGCCACGCCGGGCGCGCCGCTCTTGTCAGTTGACAATGCCGCCCGCGACTACCCTTTGCCGCGCACGCGCCCGTTCCAGAAACGGCAGCAGTTTCGCGCCGTGCGCAACGTCTCGTTCCAGATCGCGCGCGGCGAACGGGTGGGGCTGGTGGGCGAATCCGGCTGCGGCAAGTCCACGCTGACCCGTGCCATCCTGGGCCTTGAGCCGTTGCAGGAGGGCACGATCACCCTCGACGGCCTGCCCGTCACCCCCGACGCGCCCGCCGATATCCGCCGCCGCATGCAGGTCGTCTTTCAGGACCCCTATGGCAGTTTCAACCCGCGCCACCGCGTCGCCCGGCTGATCACCGAGCCGTTCCACCTTTTGCCCGACCCGCCCCGCGGCGCGGCGCGCGACCAGGCCATCGCCGAGGCGCTGACCGCCGTGGGCCTGCGCCCCGAGGATGCCGACAAGCACATCCACGCCTTTTCCGGCGGGCAGCGCCAGCGCATCGCCATCGCCCGCGCGCTGATCAACCGGCCCGACCTGATCGTGTTCGACGAGGCCGTCTCGGCGCTCGATGTGCGGGTGCGGGCGCAGATCCTCGACCTGATGGCCGATCTCAGCCGCAGCTACGGGCTGACCTACCTGTTCATCAGCCACGACCTGTCGGTCGTGCGCTCCATCACCGACCGGGTGATGGTTATGCAGGCCGGTCGCATCGTCGAAGAAGGCCCGACGGACCGCGTGCTGAGCGCCCCCGCGCATCCCTATACCCGCCAGCTGATCGACGCGGCCCCGGTCCTGCCCGATCCCGAGGCGGCGGCATGATCGCCTTGCAGCCGGTCCCCGCCTCCGACGCGCCCGGTCTTGCCGCGGCGCTGTCGGACTATTTCACCGAACTGGCGCTTGCCCCCCTGCCCGATCCCGCGCCCGTGGCCGCCCGGCAATTCGGCCCGGACCGGCTGCCCTACTGGGTGACGCAAAGCGGGCAGACCGTCGGTTTTGCCCTGGCCTTCCGGCATGCCGATGGCCTGCTGGAACTGGCCGAGTTCCGGATCCACACCTCCGCGCGGCGCAAGGGTCTTGGCACTGCCGCCGCCGACGCGCTGTTTCGCCGCCACACCGGGGCCTGGCAACTGGGCGTCTTCGACAGCCCCGCCGCCACCCGGTTCTGGGACCACTGTCTGCACGGCCTGCCCTGCGTGACGGGCCTTGCCAAAGGCCCGGCCCTGACCGCGGCGCAATCCCATTCCTACCGCTTCGAGACGAGAGCCTGACATGACGACATCCCTGCCCGACCTGCCGCTTGACCCCAGCCGCATCCTGATCGGCGGTGACTGGCTGCCCACCGCCGACACCCTGCCCGTCACCGATCCCTCGACCGGGCAGGAGATCGCCCGCATCGCCCGCGGCGGCGCGGAAGAGGTCGACCGCGCGGTGACAGCGGCACAGGCCGCGCGCGATGGCACTTGGGGCCGGATGACCGCGCAGGAGCGGGGCCGTCTGCTGACCCGTCTGGGCCAGCTGGTGCTGGCGCATGTGGATCTGCTGACGCAGGTGGAGGCGCTCGACGTCGGCAAGCCGTTGAAACAGGCGCGCGCCGATGCGCTGGCGCTGGCGCGCTATTGCGAGTTCTACGGCGGGGCCGCCGACAAGATCACCGGCGAGACGATCCCCTATCTGGACGGCTACACCGTCTACACGCTGCGCGAACCGCACGGGGTGACCGGCCATATCGTGCCCTGGAACTACCCGATGCAGATCATCGGACGCTCGGTCGGCGCGGCGCTTGCCATGGGCAATGCCTGCGTGCTGAAACCCGCCGAAGACGCCTGCCTGACCGCGCTGCTGTTTGCCCATCTGGCGCAAGAGGCCGGCCTGCCGCCCGGCGCGCTGAACGTCGTGCCGGGGCTGGGGGCCGAGGCGGGCGCGGCGCTGTCGGCCCATCCCGGCGTGCAGCATCTGAGCTTTACCGGCTCTGTCGCCACCGGTGCGGCGGTGCAGATCGCCGCCGGGGCCAATGTGGTGCCGGTGACGCTGGAACTGGGCGGCAAGAGCCCGCAGCTGGTCTTTGCCGATGCCGATCTGGACGCGGCGCTGCCGTTTCTCGTGAATGCCGGGCTGCAGAACGCGGGCCAGACCTGTTCGGCCTCCTCCCGCATCCTCGTTCAGCGCAGCGTCTTCGACGAGGTGGCAGGCCGCATGGCCGACGCCTACCGCGCCAAGGTGATCGGGCCGGCCTCGGAGGATCCCGATATCGGCCCGCTGATCAACGCCACGCAGAAAACCCGCGTAGAACGTTTCCTTAACGCCGCGGCCGACCTGCCGCTGATCGCCGAAGCCACGCCGCCTGCGGGCCTGACGGGGCATTTCGTGCCCGCGCGCCTTTACGGCCCGGTCCCGACCAGGCACGCGCTGGCACAGGACGAGGTGTTCGGCCCGGTACAGGTGATGATCCCCTTCGAGGACGAGGCCGAGGCGCTGCGCATCGCCAACGGCACCGCGTACGGCCTTGTCGCCAGCATCTGGACCCGCGACGGCGCGCGCCAGATGCGGCTGGCGAAGGCGCTGCGCTCGGGCCAGGTGTTCGTCAACAATTACGGCGCGGGCGGCGGGGTGGAACTGCCCTTTGGCGGTGTCGGAAAGTCGGGACACGGGCGAGAGAAAGGGTTCGAGGCGCTGTACGGCTTTTCGACCCTCAAGACCGTCGCCGCGCATCACGGGTAAGGAGGATCCCATGTTCGAGAACCGTTTCCAGGGCCGCAAGGCCATCGTCACCGGCGGCGCGTCGGGCATCGGCGCGGGCATCGCCGCGCGGCTGAGCGCCGAAGGGGCAGAGGTGATCCGCTGGGACCTCGCCCCCGGCGGACGGCAGATCGACGTCACCGACGCCGAAGCCGTATCTGCCGCCATGGTCGAAGACGCCCCCGACATCCTGGTCTGCTCTGCCGGGATCACCGGCCCGAACCAGACCACCTGGGAGTACAGCCCCGAAGACTGGCGGCGGGTCTTTGACCTGAACGTGCATGGCCTGTTCTACTGCAACCGCGCCGCCGCCCCCGTGATGAAGGACAAGGGCTGGGGCCGGATCGTCAACATCGCCTCCATCGCGGGCAAGGAGGGCAACCCAAACGCCTCGGCCTATTCCGCGTCCAAGGCGGCCGTCATCGGGTTGACCAAGTCGCTGGGCAAGGAACTGGCCACCACGGGTGTGACCGTCAACGCCATAGCGCCGGCGGCGGTGCACACCGCGATCTTTGACCAGATGACCGAAGAGCACATCGCCTTCATGAAATCCAAGATCCCCATGGGCCGTTTCGGCACGGTGGAGGAGATCGCCGCGATGGCCTGCTGGATCGCCTCGGACGAGGGCTCGTTTGCCACCGGTTTCTGCTTTGACCAGTCCGGCGGGCGGGCCACCTACTGACACAAGGCTGCCCCGGCGGTAAGGTATATCCCCCTTGAGGCGCGGTCTGCGGGGGCATAGTCTTGCAGGAAACGCCGCCCCACCTGCGGTCGCGGCCCGCCGGAGCATCGGCCATGAGCAAACCTGTTGTCTTTCTCGTGCTTGTCGCGCTGGCCATTCTGGCGGCCGGCCTGTTCGGCGCGTTGCACAATCAGCTCAGCTATTCCGTCGGGGCCAGCTATTTTCACGATCTGAAATTCGCGCAGTTCGGCATTTCGGAGACGATGCAGAACCGGCTGGGGGCTGCGTCGGTGGGCTGGCAGGCCAGCTGGTGGATGGGTCTGGTCGTCGGCACCCCGGCCTTTGCTCTTGGCCTCGTGGCGATCCGTCACCCGACGCGCTACCTGCTGGCCGGGATGAGCGCGATGGCCGCGGTGGTGTGCGTGGTGCTGCTGTTTGCCATGGGCGGGCTGGTGCTGGGCATGATCGCCCCGGGCTTTGCGCATCAGCTGCCGCTGCCCGACGGCGTGACCGACACCGAAAGCTTTCTGCGCGCGGCGCTGATGCACGAGGCGGCGTATTACGGCGGGTTCGCCGGGATCCTGGTCGCGCTCTGGGCGGTCTGGCAGGGCCGGCGCGCGGAACGGATGGCATTCGAGGAGGAGACGGGCGAATGAGACTGGCAGGCAAGACGGCAATCGTCACCGGTGCGGGGTCGGGCTTTGGGCAGGGCATTGCGGCGCGGTTCGTGCGCGAGGGCGCGCAGGTGATCTTTGCCGACATCAATGCCGAGGCGGCCGAGGCGGCGGCCGCGGCGCATGGCGGCACGGCCTGCCATGCCGATGTCGCCGATGGAGACAGCGTGGCGGCGATGATCGCGTGGGCGATCGAGGCGATGGGTCAGGTCGACATCCTGGTGAACAATGCCGGCGTGACCCACCTGCCCGCCCCGATGGAAGAGGTGAGCGAGGCGGATTTCGACCGGGTTCTGGCGGTGAACTGCAAGTCGGTCTATCTGACCGCGCGCGCGTTGGTGCCGCACATGAAGGCGCGCGGTACGGGCGCGATCCTCAACATCGCTTCGACCGCCGGTGTCTCGCCGCGCCCGCGCCTGAACTGGTACAACGCGTCCAAGGGCTGGATGATCACGGCGACGCGGGCGATGGCGGTGGAACTGGCACCTGCGGGCATCCGGGTGAACGCGCTGAACCCGGTGGCGGGGGAAACGCCGCTGCTGAAAAGCTTCATGGGCGAGGACACGCCGGAGATCCGAGCGAAATTCCTCTCGACCATTCCGCTGGGTCGCTTTTCGACGCCCGAAGACCTCGCCAATGCCGCGCTTTACCTGTGCTCGGACGAGGCCAGCATGGTGACCGGCGTCTGCATGGAGGTCGATGGCGGGCGCTGCATCTAGGCGGGGCCTGCCCGATCTTTGCTTCTTCGAACCCCTGGAAACATCTCCCCCATGGACCTGCCGCAAACCACGACCCCGCTGGACATCGTCATCGCCGGCGCCGGCATTGCCGGAACAAGCGCGGCCATCGCCTTGCGGCTGTCCGGCCACAACGTCCGCCTGCTGGAACGCGTCGCCGCCATGGCCGAGGTCGGGGCCGGTCTGCAGGTCAGCGCAAATGCCGGGCATGTCTACGCAGCGCTTGGCATGGGCGAGGCGCTGGTGACGCGCTCGGTGCCGCCTGACCAGTGGATCGTGCGCCTGGGCAAGAGCAGCGAACGGCTGACCGCCTTCGCACTGGGCCGCCCGCACCTGGAACAGCACGGCTTTCCTTGCTGCAACATCCACCGTGCCGATCTGCAAGACATCCTGCTGACACGTCTGGACGAGGTCGCGCCCGGGGCGCTTCACCTTGGCAGCGAAGTCACCGGCTATGACGAGGATGACCGCGGCGCCTCCGTGCGGCTGGCCAACGGGCAGAGCCTGCGCTGCGATCTGCTGGTCGCCGCCGATGGCGTCCGTTCCCCGATCCGCAGGCAGATCCTCGGGCCGGACCGGCCCGAATATTCCGGCAACATCGCCTGGCGTTCGGTCATTCCGGCAGAGCGGCTGCCGCGCGATTTCATGGCCGACGATCACGCCGCGTGGGTCGGTCCGGGACGGCACATGATCATGTACTGGCTGCGCAACCGCGAGCTGCTGAACGTGGTCGGCCTGGTCGAAAGCGACATCGACGCCGAGGAAAGCTGGACGGTGCAGGCGGACTGGCACGAGTTCAAACGCGATTTCGAAGGCTGGCACGCGGACGTGCAGACGGTGATCGACGCCTCGGACCGCGACACCTGCTACCGCTGGGCGCTCAACATCCGGCAGCCGGTCCACAACTGGCGTTCGGAACGGGCGGTGCTGATCGGCGACGCCGCGCATCCGATGCTGCCCTATCTTGCGCAGGGCGCTGCGGCGGCGGTGGAGGATGCGGCGATCCTGATGCGCGTGCTGGCCGATCCGGGCGATGTCCCGGCAGCGCTGGAGCGCTTCCAGAAGACCCGCACGCCCCGCGCCGCCCGCGTGGTCGAAAGTGCCAACCGGATGCGGCACATCAACCATATGAGCGACGAGGGTGAACTGCGCCAGGCCATCGCCAAAAGCGCGGACCTGTTCGCCGACCGCGACACCTGGCTTTACAATTACAACCCGATGACCGCGCCTTTGGCCTAGGGCGATTGGCCAGCCCCGACACTGCCTCCTTGCGGCGCGCGGCAAGAGCGTGTCTGCTGCCGAGAGTTGCCCCCAAGACGGCAGAAACCCCAAGACAACAGGCCCGCCATGCGCCCCGGACCCCTCAACCTGATCACGGACATCGCAGGCCTGCGGGTCGGCAACGCATCGGACGACCGGATCAAGACGGGCACGACCGTGCTGACGGCAGACGGCCCGCTGACCGCCTCCGTCGCCGTCATGGGCGGTGCGCCCGGCACGCGCGAGACCGATCTGCTGGCCCCGGACAAATCCGTCAGCGAGGTTCATGCGCTGGTCCTGTCGGGCGGCAGCGCCTTCGGACTGGCCGCGGCGCAGGGCGTGATGGACGCGCTGCACCGCGCGGGCAAGGGTGTCGCCATCGGCCCGGCCCGCGTGCCGATTGTCCCGGCGGCCATCATCTTCGACCTGCTTAATGGCGGTGCAAAGGACTGGGGTCTCAATCCGTACCCGGCCCTGGGTGCCACGGCGTTGAAGACCGCCGCGGCGCAGTTCGATCTTGGCAGCGTCGGCGCGGGCACCGGCGCACTTTCGGCGATGCACAAGGGCGGGCTGGGCTCGGCCAGCGTTGTGCTTGACGACGGGATCACCGTGGGCGCGCTGGTTGTCGCCAACCCGCTGGGGTCTGTCACCACGCCCTCGGGCTGCCATTTCTGGGCGGCCCCGTTCGAGATGGACGACGAGTTCGGCGGGCTGGGCCCCGATCCGGCCAGGGGCTTCCACAAGCTGCCGCCCAGCCGCAAGGCGCAGGCCATGGCGACGCAGGCGGGCAATACAACCATCGCCATCGTCGCCACCGATGCGGCGCTGACCAAGGCGCAGTGCCACCGCATGGCGGTGGCCGCCCATGACGGGATGGCCCGCGCGATCGTGCCTGCGCATACGCCAATGGACGGCGATCTGGTTTTTGCCGCCGCCACCGGAGGCCGCCCGCTTGAGGCGCCGGACCTGCAGATGGCATGGATCGGCCACGCCGCCAGCCTCTGCCTGTGCCGCGCCATTGCCCGGGCGGTGTGGGAGGCCACCCCCGCCCCAGGCGATCTCCTGCCAACCCTGCGCGAGGACCTGGACCATGCCTGAACTGCCCCTGGATGCGATCACCCTGCATTACGAAACCGCAGGCGAAGGCCCGCCGCTGCTTCTGGTGCCGGGCATGCTGAGCGACAATGCCTCATGGCTGCCGCTGGTGGCGCATCTGGAGGGCCACGTCTCGCTTGTGATGCCCGATCCGCGCGGGGCCGGGCGGACGCGGCCCAAGGCCGCGCCGATCACGCTGGAAGCCCTGGCGCAGGACATGCTGGAAGTTATGGCGCATCTGGGCCATGCCCGTTTTGCGGTGGCCGGGCATTCGCTGGGCGGGCTGGTGGCGCTGGCGATGGCCGGTGCCGCGCCCGACCGGATCACCCGGCTGGCCGCGCTTGCCACGACGCCACGGCCTTCGGCGCGGTTGCCCGCGCTGTTCCGGACGCTGCTGGCCATCCGCCGCGCGCCCGAGGGAGAGCGGCTGTGGGTCGAAGCGCTGTTTCCCTGGCTCTTTCACGACCGCTTCTTTCGTGACCCGCAGGCGGTGGCGGCGGCGGTGCAGGCCAGCCTGGACTACCCGCATGCGCAGGACGTGGCGGCCATGGCGCACCAGGTCGACGCCCTGGGCCGGGTGAACCTGAAGGCCCTTCCAGAGCGTCTGGCGATGCCGGGCCGGGCGTTTCTTGCGGCAGAAGACGCCATGATCGCGGTCGATCCGGCCCGCGCGGCGTGGAAGGCTCTGGGGGCAGAGGTCGAGATCGTGCCAAAGACAGCCCATTCGCTGCATTGGGACGCGCCGGAGGACGTGGCGACGCGGTTGATGGCCTTCCTGAACGCCTGACGGCCCTCAGCGCAGGCGCGGCGGTGTGTCGGGATCGCTGCCCGGCGGTGCTGCGGCGGGGCGTTCGGGCCGCACGGGTTCGGGCAGGTCAAAGCGCAGCCCAACTCGCGCCAGTTCCGCCGTCAGGGGATCGCTGTCGGGCAGAAAGGCCACGTCCAGCGCGCCGGCCTCGAGCCCGGAGAACACCAGCGCCTCGTTGATCGCCTTGGCCAGCGCTGCTTCGGCCCCGTCGAGCGCGCCGGTGATGCCCAGCAGATGACCCTGCGCGCCGTTGTCATAGACCACCTTGGCCAGGTAGGCGCGGCGGGCCAGCCCCCCGGCCGTCGCCAATCGCGCATCGAGCGCCTTCAGCAGCGGCTCGGGCAGGTCCCGCGGCGCAGCGAGGCGTTCAGGGCGCGCCTCGGCCTTTTCGGGGGCATGCTCCAGCGTGCCGGCCAGCCAGTCCAGCGCCTCCGGCGGCAGAAGCGTGGCCGAGGGGGCCACGTCGAGGTTCAGGGCCAGCCCGATCCCCTGCCCCGCCAGCATCTGCGCCAGCGCCCTGCCGGACAGCGCGGCATACGGCACCGGGCGACCGGCAAAGGCGGACAGGCGCTCTTCGAGGTCGAAGGCCAGCACAAAGCGCGTTTCTTGCACGTCGAAGAGCTCGGGCGAGATGCTGTCCCCCACCGGTTCCGCGCCCAGCATCAGCACCAGTTCGCTGTTGGCCAGCCGGTCGTAGAAGCGCAGCCGCGCGGAATCGTCTCCGGGCGCGGCCTCCATCGCGGCAAAGGCGGTATCGAGCGGCGTGTCAGTCATCCAGAACCTCCCGGACCCGCTGGCGCAGCACCGGCAGAAGCTCGGTCTCGAACCAGGGATTGCGTTTCAGCCATGCGGTATTGCGCCAGGACGGATGCGGCAAGGGGATCGCGTCGGGCAGGGTGTCGCGCCAGGCGGCGACGGTGTCGGTGACGCCTGCGCGCGTGCCCAGGTGCCATTTCTGCGCATAGCCGCCGATCAGCAGCGTCAGCCGCACCGATGGCAGCGCCGCCATCAGCCGGGCGCGCCAGGTCTGCGCACAGACCGGCGGCGGCGGCAGGTCCGATCCCTTGCGGTAGCCGGGAAAGCAGAACGCCATGGGCAGGATCGCCACGCGGCTTTCGTCGTAGAAGGTGGCCTTGTCGACGCCCATCCAGTCGCGCAGCCGGTCGCCGGAGGGATCGGTGAAGGGTTTGCCGGAGAGGTGCACCTTCATCCCCGGAGCCTGCCCCGCGATCAGCAGGCGGGCACCGGCGGCCACACGCAGCACGGGGCGCGGGCTGTGCCGCGTTTCGGTAGCGGCAAAGCGCGCGGCGCACAGCGTGCAGGCGCGGATGTCGGACAAGAGGTCTTGCATGACACGCGACATAGCCTTGCAGGGGCGCGAAGGCACGCGCCGATCATTTCGAGAGATGCCGAAATAACACTTGCCCGGCGGGCTTCATTTCGATACCTCTCGAAACATGAAAATGATCGACTCACCCCTCCTCACCCTCGAAACCGCCGCGTCGAAATTCGCGGCGCTCGGCTCGGAACAGCGGTTGCACGTGTTGCAGACGCTGGTGCGTGCCGGCGAAGACGGGCTGAGCATGGGCGCACTGGGGGAGAAATCCGGCATCACCGGATCGACCCTGACGCACCACCTGAAGATCCTCGCCGCCGCCGGGCTGGTCCGGCAGGAACGGCAGGGCCGCAGCATCATCTGCGCAGGCGCCGACTACAAAGAAGTGCACGCGCTGTCCGACTACCTTCTGCGCCATTGCTGCGCGGACGCCACCACCGAAAAGGACTGCCCTCATGGCTGATATCTCTTTCACCCCGGTCCGCCGCTGGCCACAGATTCGCGAGCGGATCTCCTGGGCCTGGGTGATTTCCTTCACCGCCCTGCTGATTGTCGCCGTGCTGGATGCGGCGAATTTCCTGCCCGTCGTGGCCTTTGCCACCGACGCGCTGCTGGGCACGATGCCGTTCATCGTCTTTGCCGTCCTGGCCGTGGCCTACATGAAGGCCACCGGGGCGGAAACCCTGCTGGCCAAGGCCTTTGAAGGGCGCGAGGTGCGGATGATCTTTCTTGCCGCACTGCTGGGCGGGCTGTCGCCCTTCTGTTCGTGCCAGGTGATCCCGTTCATCGCCGCACTTCTGGCCGTCGGTGCGCCGCTGAGCGCGGTCATGGCCTTCTGGCTGTCCTCGCCGCTGATGGACCCGGCCATGTACACCATCACCGCGGCCGAACTTGGCTTTGACTTTGCCACCGCCAAGGTGTTCGTCGCCGTGGGCGTGGGCCTGCTGGGAGGGTTTGGCGTGATGCTGTTCAAGTCGAGCCCGGTCTTTGCCGACCCGCTGCGCACGCAGCCCAAGGTCGGTGGCTGCTGCGGCGTGAAAAAGCCGTTCCAGGGCAAGCCGGTGTGGAAGTTCTGGCCCGAGGCGGAGCGCCGCGCGACCTTCCGCACCTCGGCCTGGGAGAACTTTACCTTCCTCGTGCAGTGGCTTGTGCTGGCCTATATCTTCGAAGCCGTGATGGTCACCTATGAAACGACGGCCTGGGTTGCGCAATACCTGGGTGGATCGGGGTTCGGCACGATCCTGATCTCGGCCGTGGTGGGCATGCCGGCCTATCTGAACGGCTATGCCGCGGTGGGCTTCCTGGGCGGGCTAGTCGAACACGGCATGTCGCCGGGCGCGGCCATGGCGTTCATGATCGCCGGCGGCGTCAGTTCGATCCCCGCCGCCATCGCGGTCTGGGCGCTGGTCAAGCCGCGGGTGTTTGCGGGCTATATCGGCTTTGCCGTGCTGGGCGCGATCCTCGCCGGTCTGGGCTGGGGCGCAATCGCCTGATCCGGCCGCGTCGGCCCCTCCACGATCCCGAACCCGGCTGCCCCGCAGCCGGGTTTCGTCTTGCCCGCCCATGGCCCGCCGCGACAGGCACTTGCGTCACCGCGTTGCCCTGCCCGTCACAATCCGTTAAGCCCGCAAGGACCGCGACCGGAAAATCACGAGGGGCCCATGTACCGCGTCTGGAACTTCCTGGCGAATTACTCGCTGCTGTTGATCCTCGGGGCGCTGATCGCCCTTGTCTGGGCGAATGTCGACGCGGAGAGTTACCACCACTTCGTGGAATTCAAGATCTGGGACCACGCGCCCATCGGCCATTATCATGACGGCCACCGCACGCTGACGCTGCACTACCTTGTCAACGACGTCCTGATGGCGCTTTTCTTTGCCATCGCCGCCAAGGAAGTCTGGGAGGCGGTGATCCTGGAAAACGGCAGCCTGCGCGGCAAGAAGGCGGCGACACCGCTTTTTGCCACCGCAGGCGGGATGTTCGGGCCGATTGCGGTGTATCTGGGCCTTGCGGCGATCATGGGATCGGACACCTACAACGCGGTGGCCAACGGCTGGGCGATTCCCACCGCCACGGATATCGCGTTTTCCTATCTGGTGGGGCGGCTGGTGTTCGGCGCGGGCCATCCGGCGGTGCGGTTCCTGCTGCTTCTGGCGATTGCCGACGATGCGGCGGGGCTGATCATTCTGGCGGTCTTCTATCCGTCGGGCGAGCTGGCCCCGGAATGGCTGCTGTTGTCGCTGGCCGCCGCCGTGCTGGTGTTTTTGCTGTTCAACGCGCTGCCGCGCCGGCTGGACCGGGGCAACCAGGACCGGCCGAACTCCACCTGGGTGCGCAAGACCCTGTCGTTCTGGCCCTACCTGATCGCGGCCTGCGCGTCGTGGTACGGTTTCATGATGTCGGGCCTGCATCCGGCGCTGGGGCTTCTGCCCATCGTGCCGACGATCCCGCATGCCGACCGGTCCTTTGGCATCTTTTCCGAGGCCGAGCAGTACCTCACCGACCTGCTGAACATGATCGAACACGCGCTGAAGCACCCGGTCGAGGTGATCCTGTTCTTCTTCGGCCTGCTGAACGCGGGGGTGGAGTTCTCGTCCATGGGGGATGCCACCTGGCTGGTGCTGGCCGGGCTGCTGATCGGCAAGCCCATCGGCATCTTCCTGTTCGGCTGGATCGCCGCGGTGCCGATGCGTCTGGGAATCCCCCAGGGCATGCGGCTGATCGACCTGGTGGTGATCGGCTTTGTCGCGGCCATCGGGTTTACCGTGTCGCTCTTTGTTGCCTCGGTCGCGTTCGACGCCGGGCCGGTGCAGGATGCGGCCAAGATGGGCGCGCTGTTCAGCTTTGCCGCGGCGATCTTTGCCATCGTGGCAGGCAAGCTGACCCGGGTGGAAAAGCACGAGATCTGACACGCACCGCAGACTGTTGCACAAGCGGGCCCCGATCCGGGGCCCGCGTTGTTTTTGTTTCCGGCAAGGGCCATATTATAGCCTAAGTTAACGCGTATTGCGGACACTGCACCTGTCCACAATGCCGGACAGAGCAGAACCGGGGCACGAAAGATGCTGGAATTCGACATGGTGAGCAAGTCCTTCTGGACGGGCACACAGCGCAAGATCATCCTTGATCGGGTGTCTTTCCGCGTCGATATCGGCGAATCCCTGGGCATCCTGGCCCCCAACGGCACCGGCAAGACGACGCTGGTCAAGATGATGGCCGGGCTGGAAAAACCCGACGAAGGCGAGATAAGGCGCGGCTGCCGCGTGTCCTTTCCGCTGGGGTTCATGGGCGGCGTGGTGTCGAAGATCTCGGCCCGGGAAAACGCCCGCTTCATCGCCCGGCTCTACGGGCTGGACCCGGATTACGTCGAATCCTTCTGCCGCTGGCTCTGCGGGCTGGAGGAGTATTTCGACCAGCCCATCGGCACCTATTCGTCGGGGATGCGGGCGCGATTCACCTTCTCGCTGATGCTTGCACTCGATTTCGACATCTACCTGATCGACGAAGGCATGCCCAATTCCACCGATGTGGAATTCAACCGCAAGGCCGGGGACATCCTGGCCGAACGTCTGCGCACGACGACCATCGTCATCGTCTCGCACCAGCCCCAGGTGCTGGAGAAATTTGCCCGCAAGGCGGCTGTCCTGATGGACGGCAAGCTGCACATGTTTGACACCTTGGAAGAAGCGAAACAGCTCTATGACTACGAAACCCAAGGCTAAGAAGTTCCGTATCCGGCGCAGTACGCCCGCCGATCCGATGCCGCAGCCCGAACCCGTGGCGGACGCCGCGCCAGTGCGCCCGGTCCCGCCGGTGCCGCCGCGCCCGGCACCGGCCCGCGCCGCGGCCGATCCCGCACCGCACGCCGGTGCCGCCAGTCCCGGCATGACCGGCCAGGTCAGTTCGGCCCGCGAAATGGCCGCCGCCACCGATATCGACGCCATCCGCAAGGAGGGGCTGACCGGACGCCAGCTGCGCATGGCGCGCCGGGTGGCGCAGAAGCACGGGCTTGCACCCACCTCGGATTTCGATGCGGTACGGTTGCTGCGAGCCCGCGGGATCGATCCGTTCCAGCGCACCAACATGCTGGAGCTTGTGTCGCAGAACGGCGCGGCCACCGGTCAGACGGCGCAGCCCGAGGCCGAGCCGCGCGAGCAGAAGGTCCAGCTGCCGCAGACCGTGGCGCTGGAAAAGAAGAACCTGCCCTCGACCCAGACCGTCAGCCCCGCAGACCGGCGTGCGGCCGAGATCCAGAAGATCCAGAAGGAACTGGCCCGCCGCCGCCGTCGCAAGATGGCGCTGCTGATGACGCGCCTGGCGGCCTTTGTGCTGCTGCCGACCATCGTTGCGGGCTACTATTTCTACGCCGTGGCCACGCCGATGTATGCCACCAAGTCCGAATTCCTGATCCTGAAGGCAGAGAACGGCGGCGCAGGGGCCATGGGCAGCCTGTTCTCCGGCACCCAGTTCGCCACCAACCAGGACGCCATCGCGGTGCAAAGCTACCTGACGTCCAAGGACGCGATGCTGCGGCTGGACGCCGACGAAGGGTTCAAGGCGCATTTCACCCAGGACTGGATCGACCCGATCCAGAGGCTGGACGCCGATCCGTCGAACGAAGACGCATACTCGCTTTACAAGCGCAATATCGAGATCGGCTACGACCCGACCGAAGGCGTCATCAAGATGGAGGTCATGGCCGCTGACCCCGAAACCGCGGCGCAGTTCAGCCGTGCGCTGATCGGCTATGCCGAGGAGCGCGTCGACAACCTGTCGTTCCGCAAGCGCTCCAACGCGGTGACCGACGCCGAACAGGGCCTGATCGAGGCCGAACAGGGCCGCCGCGACGCGCAGGAGCGGCTGGTCCGCCTGCAGCAGGACGGCATTGTCGACCCCGAGGCGGTGATCACCACGCTGCGCGGCCAGATCAACCAGCGCGAAATCGAACTGCAGGAAAAGCAGCTGCAATTGCAGGCGCTGCTGGACAACCGGCGCCCGAACCAGGCCAAGGTCGAAGGGGTGCAGGGCGATATCCGCCGGATCGAGGCGCTGCTGGCGCAGCTCAACGCAGACATGTCCTCGGCCACCACCGGCGACGGCTCGCTGGCCGAGCAGGCGATCCAGATCCAGCTGGCGCAGGCCGACCTGGCCACGCGGGACCTGATGCTGCAATCGGCGCTGGAACGGCTGGAACAGGCCCGCCGCGACGCCGACAGCCAGGCCCGCTACCTGACCACTTCGGTCGAACCGGTGCCGTCCGAGGACCCAAGCTATCCGCGCAAGTTCGAGAACACGATCCTGGCCTTCCTGATCTTTGCCGGAGCCTACCTGATGGTGTCGCTCACCGCCTCGATCCTGCGCGAACAGGTGTCGACCTGAGACCGCACGCACTGCCAGGGGCACAGGCCACAACCCTCCGGACCCCGCCGGCCCCCCGGACCACGCCGCTGCGGCACGCGGTCCGGTAACCCCCTTGCACCTCCCGTGCGGCTCGGGCTACACGGGTCGGTGGAGAGGTGGCCGAGTGGTCGAAGGCGCACGCCTGGAAAGTGTGTAGGCGGGAAACCGTCTCGAGGGTTCGAATCCCTTCCTCTCCGCCACATTCAGCTACTGAATCCGTCCAAGGGCCCCGATTGAGGCCTTTTTTCTTTTTGTTTTAAAGGGCGTTGGCAGAGCCATCCGCCCTTCGGAGACTGGGCGCTTGACGTAGAATGGGTCTCCGAATGGCCTGCGTCTCTCTTCGAGCGCCCCTCGACGGCCACGGGACGGCGTAAAACAGCCTCGTATTTCCAATGGGTTGCCGCGTACATGGGTTCGACCCGTTCGCGAAATAATCCGGTGACGGAGACCGACACGAAGGCGCAGGGCGGCCAGAAGAACGGCTCCGCGGCGGCCGATCCCCAAGTCAGGCGGCAGCGTTCGGAGAGAGCCAAGACCCTGCCGGAAGTCTCTGATGACAAACAGACTTCGCGCCCATAGCCTGGCGCAATGTCGAACGGGCCCTGGACGGATAAAGAGAACGACCTGATCGTCGCGGATTACTTCGCGATGCTGGCCGACGACATTTCCGCGCGCCGCTACAGCAAGGCTGAACATCGCCGCGCACTCCTCCCGCTGCTGAACGACCGGTCCGAGGGGTCCGTCGAGTTCAAGCACCAGAATATCAGCGCGGTGCTGAAGGGGCTCGGCGAGGACTGGATCCCCGGCTACAAGCCCGCGTTCAACTTCCAGATGACCCTGGTGGATGCCGTGGCGCGGTGGCTGGCGCTGAACCCGGCCTGGCTCGGGCGCCAACCTGGCCTGCAATCCGCAGGCGGTTTGCGCGAGGCGGCGCAGATCTGGGTAGGTCCGCCGCCGACGCTGTCGAACCAGCCCCCGCCGCAAGAACTTGAGCAGATGCTGCACATCGCCCGCAAGTTCGACGTGGCGGGCCGGGACCAGCGCAATCGCGCTCTCGGCCGCGCTGGCGAAGAACGTGTCCTGGCCCATGAGCACGCCACGCTGAAAGCCGCGGGGCGCGATGACCTGGCGAGCAGGGTCCGCTGGGTCTCGGAGGAGGACGGCGATGATGCGGGCTATGACATCGCCAGCTATGCGCCGGACGGCCGGCCACGCCTGATCGAGGTAAAACGACGAACGGCTGGGAGCGAACGCCCTTCCACATCACGCGCAACGAACTGAACCGCGCCGGGTTTGCCGGAGGCTTATTGATGTTGGTTACGCGGCCATTTCTGATCTTTCCAGAGCCGCGTAGAAGTTTGCTTCGGCCTCTACCGGCGGAATGTTCCCGATGGGTTCGAGAAGG
>JAUHZO010000015.1 GCA_030425925.1 Alphaproteobacteria bacterium
CCGATTGAAGGACTGGCGGCGCATCGCCACCCGCTACGACAGATGCCCGAAGGTCTTCCTGTCAGCCATCGCGCTCGCCGCAGCGGTCATCTTCTGGCTTTGACCGACAATGAGTCTGGACCCTAGCGAGGTATTAGGAAAGCCACGTCAGGTTGGCCCCGCACCGCATCGGTGGCGCGGCTCTTCGAACAGCAGGGCTGCAGTCGTCAGAAGGACGTCAGAGATGCCGCTAAGGCAAACCCATCCCGGCGCATAACGCGCCCCGAATCCAAGGACGTATCGCATGTCTAGCATCCTGACGAACAACGGCGCCATGGTGGCGCTGCAGACCCTCAAGTCGATCAACTCTCGCCTTGCCGACACCCAGTCGGAAATCTCGACCGGCAAGTCGGTGGCCAACGCCAAGGACAATTCTGCCGTCTGGGCAATCTCCAAGGTGATGGAAGCCGACGTCAAGGGCTTCAAGGGCATCACCGACAGCCTCAACCTGGGTCAGTCGACCGTCTCGGTGGCCCGCCAGGCCGCGGAAACCGTGACCGACCTTCTGACCGAAGTGAAGGGCAAGATCGTCGCCGCGCAGGAAGAAAACGTCGACCGCGCCAAGATCCAGACCGACATCAACGCGCTGCGCGACCAGATCGGCGCCGTTGTCGGCGCCGCCCAGTTCAATGGCATGAACCTGCTGTCGAACACCGAACAGACCGCTGATTCCGGCAGCATCAACATCCTTGCTTCGCTTGACCGCAGCGGCACCGGTGTGACCGCCAGCGACATCAACGTGGGCAAGCAGGACCTGGGCACCGGTACCTCCAGCATCGGCGGCGCGCTGACTGCACTGGCGGCTGGTGCCAACAATGTGACCGGCTTCGGCGACGCAGCGGCCGCCGCGCTGACCGGTGCGGCATCGGCACCCACCGGCACCTCCACGTTCGGCACCGCTGCAACCGATACGGTGGCCGCGGGTACCGGCTTCTCGATCGAGATCTCGGCCACCGCCGGCAACGGCCCCTCGAACACCACGGGCCGTAACGACATCAAGTATGTTGCACGCGATGGTGACACGATGGCAGATGTCGCCGCCGGCCTTGCTGCCCAGTTCAACAAGTACATCGAGGCCGATCTGGGTGCCGGCAATGTGGGCACCATCGATGCCACCGCCAGCGGCAACCAGATCACGTTTACCGGTATCGACAATGTCGGCGACAACTTCAGTGTCGCCGTGCAGGAATATGCCGCGGATGCAACTTCGACCATCGGTGGCCGCCTCGAAGAGCTGACGAACATCGATGTCACCACCCAGGCCGGTGTCGACGGTGCGCTGACGGAGATCGAGACCCTGATCCAGACAGCGATCGACTCAGCCTCGGCATTCGGTTCGGTCCAGGGCCGCATCGAAACCCAGCGCGATTTCGTGTCGGGCCTGACCGACGCCCTGAAGTCGGGCATCGGCACCCTGGTGGATGCCGACATGGAAGAGGCTTCGGCCCGCCTGCAGGCCCTGCAGGTCCAGCAGCAGCTGGGTGTGCAGGCCCTGTCCATTGCCAACCAGGCCCCTCAGTCCCTGCTGTCGCTCTTCCGCTGACGCAAATCGGGA
The DNA here is from genome assembly GCA_030425925.1 of Alphaproteobacteria bacterium. Taxonomy (GTDB): domain Bacteria; phylum Pseudomonadota; class Alphaproteobacteria; order Rhodobacterales; family Rhodobacteraceae; genus JAUHZO01. Next base: position 1,595 of record JAUHZO010000015.1, read on the forward strand.
GACCGGGCAACCGGTCTCCCGCCTTGAACGACCCGCGCACTCCATTCGGAAGGCTCTGACGTGAACGCCCAGACCCTCGCTCTTCGCGCCTATGGCAATACGGCCAGCACGGCACGCACTCCACGCAGCATCGAATTCGAACTGATCGCCAGGATCACGCACCGGATTCGCGCAGCTGCCATGAAAGGCCGCAAGAACTATCCGCAGCTTGTCGAGGCCCTGAACGAAAACCAGCGTCTATGGACCACGCTTGCGGTGGACATTGCCGACCCCAACAACGAACTCCCCGCGGATCTGCGCGCCCGGCTCTTCTATCTTGCCGAATTCGTACAGCACCACACCAGCCTCGTGCTGCGCAAGAAGGCGCGGATCACCCCTCTGCTCGAGGTCAACGCGGCCGTGTTGCGGGGCCTGTCGCAATCGGGGGCTGCGTCATGAGCGGCCTGGTCCTGAAGCTTGGACCTCGCGAACGCGTGCTGGTCAACGGGGCGGTGATCGAGAACGGAGATCGGCGCAGCCGACTGTCGATCGTGAGCCCAAACGCAAACATTCTCCGTCTTCGCGATGCAATTCACCCTGAGGATGCGCAAACCCCGGTGCGCCGCGTCTGCTATGCCACCCAGCTTGTGCTGACGGGCGATGCTTCGGCAGATACGGCCAGACCGCAGATCCTTCGCAATATCGAGGAGCTCAGCCGCATTCTTGTGGACAATGACAGTCGAAAGCTTTTGACGCAAGCCACCGACGCGCTTCTGGGTGAGCAATACTATCAGTGTCTCAAGGCCCTGCGCGGCCTGATCCCGCGAGAGGACCGGCTGCTGGCCGCGGCCCGCTCATGACGTTCCAGCCGGTCGTCGTCGGAACCGGGCTTGTCGGCTGGCAATTCCTGAAATCGACCGCCACGTCGCAGCGCGAAGCCTTTGATGCCTCCCCGCTGCTGGCGCGTGACACCGATTATTTCGCCCAGAACATCGCTTCGGTAACATCGGCCGAAGAGTTGGTGGCCGACCGCAGGTTGCTGCGCGTGGCTCTGGGGGCGTTCGGCCTGCAGGACGACATCGACAACAAGTTCTTCATTCAGAAAATCCTCGCGGAAGGCACAACCGACCCGGACGCGCTGGCCAACAAGCTGACGGATGAACGTTACAAGGCCATGGCAAAGCGTTTCGGTTTCGGATCGCTGTTGGGACCGGCGACCGCGACGCCCGGTTTTGCCCAGGACATTATCTCGCGCTACCGCGCTCAGGAGTTCGAAGTCGCTGTCGGAGCACAAGACGACTCGCTGCGCCTGGGACTCAATTTCGAACGCAGCCTGGGCGAATTCAACAGCAGCAGTCCCGACGCGGCCTGGTTCCGGGTCATGGGAACGCCTCCGCTGCGCACTGTGCTGGAAGGTGCACTGGGCCTGCCGTCCAGTTTTGCACAGCTTGACATCGACAAGCAGCTGGAGACGTTCCGAGACAAGATGAAATCCCGTTTCGGGGTCTCCGAGATTGCCGAGATTGCAGCACCGGATAACAGTGAACGCGTGGTGCAGGCCTATCTGTTGCAAGAGCAGGTCTCTCAGTTCCGCCAATCGGGCAGCGCGCAGATTGCCTTGACATTGTTGCAGGCAATTCCGCGCCGATCGTTGCTGGGTGGCGTGTCCGGCTGACAAGCCGGACGTGGTGAAACGCTGTTCCCGGCGTTTCAGCCGCTCCCCGCCTCCAATCAGACAATCGAGGTCGATGCGGAATGCCGCGACAACCGCTCCTACAATCTATGCGCAACAAAGGACAACCGACCCGAAACACACCCGCGCTGCAGGCACGTCCTGGGGTCACGCACAGGGTCGCAGCGTCAAATGGCGGACTGCCGCCTCAACCCCGCGGTCGCGTGGCCGGCATCCCCGGCCCGGCGGCCCGGCGGCCAGGGTTGGCCGGACTGCGCGGTTGCACGGACCCTGCCCGCCGGAGGATCAGCTCGAGCCGTTTGAACGCCGCTTCGGGCCCCTGAGGCGCATCTTCGGCAAGGAACGAGTCCAGTTCGGGCCAGGCTCGCACCGCCATGTCGATCTCTGCATCCTCACCTTCGCGGTACAGCCCCGCCCGCACCATGGTTTCGGATCGGGCATAGGTGCCCAGCAAGTGGCGTGCCGACAGCAGCAACCGGTTTTCCTGCTCTGTCGCGGCATCCGGCAGGCTGCGCGAGACAGAGCGCAGAAGGTCGATCGCCGGAAAGCGGCCACGTTCGGCGATGGTACGGTCCAGAACCACATGCCCGTCGAGCACACCACGCAGGATGTCGGCCACAGGCTCGTCCATGTCGGACCCGGCCACAAGCACGCTGAAGACCCCCGTGATATCGCCGGTACCCTCGATACCCGGACCGGCCCGTTCGGCCAACCGCATGATCTGATGCGCAACCGACGGCGGGTGGCCCCGCAAGGCCGGCAATTCGCCGGACGCCACCGCAACTTCGCGATGCGCCTCGGCAAAACGGGTGATCGAATCGGCCAGGTAGAGCACATGCGCCCCCTGGTCGCGAAAATGCTCAGCCACCGTCATGGCCGCCAGCGGACAGCGCCGCCGCTCCAGCGGCGAGCGGTCAGACGTGGCGGCCACCACCACCGTGCGCGCCATGCCATTGGGGCCCAGCACCGTCCGCACGAACTCCTGCACCTCGCGCCCGCGCTCGCCCACCAGCGCCAGAACCGCGATATCGGCGGCCACGTCCCGGGTCAGCCGGCCCAGCAGGCGCGATTTCCCGACGCCGGAGCCCGCGAACAGCCCGATTCGCTGGCCCCGCACAAGCGGCAGGAACGTGTCGAACGCCGCAAGCCCGGTGGCCAGGCGGCTGCCCAGTCCGCGGCGTTCGGCGGCCGGCGGCGGGCTGGCCCGGAACGGCCGCCGCCGCGGCCCCGGAGACAGCGGCAGACCGTCCAGCGGCCGCCCGTAGGGATCGACCACGCGGCCGATCCAGCTGTCGTCCGGTGCCAGCGTCGGCGCGCCCAGAACCGCAACACGGTCATTGAGCGCAAGGCCTTCGGGCGTGTCATAGGGCAGCATGTTGACCAGACCGTCACGGATCCGCAGCACCTCGCCCTCCAGCGTCAGCCCGGGGCGGTACAGCCGCAACTGATCGCCGATCCGCGCCTCGCGCGACAGGCCGCGCACCCAGATCGTGGCCCCGTCGATCGAATCGACCCGCCCGACAGCCCGTACGGCCTGCATCTGCGCCATGCGCGTGCGCAAGGCCACCACCCGTTCATCCGGCATCGAACGCTCCCTTCATTGTCCGCAAACCGTTTCTAAAGGAATCACCGTTAAGCCTTGATTGAAGCCAATCGAGGGAGAAGCCCCGATGTTCCAGTCTCTGGACGTGTTCAGAACGGCCATGGCGATGGCCCGCCACGCGGGGCAGCAGCAGGCCCTGTCGGCGCAGAATATCGCCAATGCCGATACGCCCGGCTACCGGGCGCGGCACCTCGTTCCGTTTGCCGAGCTTGCCAGCACCGCTCGCGGGGCCACACGGGCCACGCGGGATCGCCACCTGTTCGGCACAAGGGCCTCCCGGATCGATCCCGCGGAGCAGCGCGCGGCGCAGGACCCGAACGGCAATACCGTCTCGCTGGAGCGTGAGATGGTGAGCGCCGTCAACGCCAAGCGCCAGCACGACCGGGCGCTGGCGATCTACCGCAGCAATCTGTCGATCCTGCGCGCCAGCCTTGGCCGCCAGTAAGGAGATCCACCGATGAGCGCCTTTTCCGAAGCCCTCACCGTCACCGCCAGCGGCCTCAGCGCCCAGGCCAGCCGCCTGCGCCTGCTGTCGGAGAACATCGCCAATACCGACACGCCGGGCTATCGCCGCAAGGTGATGCCCTTCCAGCTCGAAAGCACGGGCGAACTGGCGCAGGTCGTGCCTGGCCGCGTGCGCACGGATCAAAGCCCGCTGGAACGGATCTTTGACCCCGACCACCCCCTGGCCGACGACACCGGGCACTATGCCGGCACCAATGTCGATCTCATTGTCGAGATCGCCGATGCCCGCGAAGCCCAGCGCAGTTACGAGGCCAACCTCAAGATGTTCGAACAGACGCGGCAGATGTCGTCCTCGCTGATGGACCTGCTGCGCCGCTAACACCCAGAACAGGAGCCCAGAATGGACGTCCGATCGCTGTTTGCCGCCCAGAAATACGCGGCTTCCATCCCCAACATGCAGCCCGCACCGGGCACCGGCGAAACGCTGCAGAACCGCCTTGCGGAAAGTGCCACGGATTTTGCCGCCACATTGCGCGCTGCCGAAGAAACGGCGCAGGCCACGATGACCGGCGACGCCGATCCGCATGCGCTGGTGACCGCCCTCGCACAGTCCGAACTGGCCGTGGAAACCGTGGTCGCCGTGCGCAACAAGGTGGTCGAGGCCTACCAGGAAATCCTGCGGATGCCGGTCTGAGCAATGATGAACGAGGCCATCTTTTTCGACACGCTGCGCCAGGGGCTGTGGATTGCCACCATCACCTCGGTGCCGATCCTGACCGCCGCCCTCCTGGCCGGGGTCGGCGTGGGCCTGTTCCAGGCCCTCACCTCGGTTCAGGAGATGACGCTGACCTTCGTGCCGAAACTGCTGGCCATCGTCGCGGTGTTCTGGATGTCGATGAGCTTCATGACCCGGACGCTGGTGGACTTCTTCCAGAACCACATCATACCCATCATCGTCGGAGGTTGAGATGGAAACCGCAGGTTACACCGCGCTCTCCCGGCAGACCGGGCTCTTGCGCGAAATGCAGGTGATCGCCAACAACATCGCCAATGCCAGCACCACAGGCTTCCGACAGGAAGGCGTGATCTTTTCGGAATATGTGCAGGAGGCCGCGGGCGGGCAGGACGTCGCGTTCTCCGCGGCGCGCATCCGCAACATCTCGCTGGCGCAGGGCACGCTGAACCAGACCGGCGGCCAGTTCGACTTTGCCATCGAAGGCGACGGGTTTTTCCTCGTCGGCACACCCGATGGCCAGCGGCTGACCCGCGCGGGCGCGTTCTCGCCCAGCGCCGAGGGCACGCTTGTCACACCGGACGGGCATCCGCTGCTGGATGCCGGGGGCGCGCCGATCTTCGTGCCGCCCAATGCCACCGATCTGGCCGTGGCGCGGGACGGCACGCTCAGCACCGATGGCCGGGCCATCGGGCAGATCGGTGTCGTGGCACCGCTGGCCCCGCTGAACCTCGTGCGCGAGGGCGGCGTGCTGTTCCGCGCCGATGACGGCGTGGAACCGGTCGAGACGCCGCAGGTGATGCAGGGCTTTGTCGAGGCGTCGAATGTCGACCCGATCCTGCAGGTCGCACGCATGATCGAAGTTCAACGCGCCTACGAGCTGGGGCAGTCCTTCATGGACAGTGAAGACGAACGCATTCGCGCCGCCCTGCAATCCTTCACCAGTTAAAGGAGCCGTCCCATGCGTGCCCTCAAGATCGCCGCCACCGGCATGAGCGCCCAGCAGATGCGGGTCGAAGTCATCTCGAACAACCTCTCGAACATGAGCACGACGGGCTACAATGCCCGCCGGGCCGAGTTTGCCGACCTCCATTACCAGCAGGTTGCGCGGGCCGGCACGGTCAATGCTGCCGATGGCACGATGCTGCCCACCGGCATCCAGCTGGGGCTGGGTGTCCGCCCTTCGGCGGTTTCCGTGCATCTGTCCCAGGGGGCGCTGTCGGCCACCGGGGGCGATCTCGACATCGCCATCGACGGCGCGGGATATCTTGAGGTGACGCTGCCATCGGGTCAGGCCGCCTATACCCGCGACGGCGGGCTCAAGCGCAATGCCGAAGGGCTGATTGTCACATCGGACGGATTGCCGGTCTCGCCCGAGATCGTGATCCCGCCCGAGGCGCGCAGCATCTCGATCAATGCCGATGGCGAGGTCTACGCCTATTTCGCCGAAGCCGCAGAGGCCCAGCTTCTGGGTCAGTTCACGATGGCAGGCTTTACAAATCCCAAGGGGCTCGAGGCGCTGGGCTCCAACCTGTTCACCGTCACCGAGGCATCTGGCCCGGCCATCCAGTCCACCCCGGGGCAGGACGGACTGGGCACGCTGCGCCAGGGATATCTCGAAGACAGCTCGGTGGACGCGGTCAGGGAGATCACCGATCTGATCGAGGCCCAGCGCGGCTATGAGCTGAACTCCAAGGTCATTTCGGCGGCTGATCAGATGCTGGCCGCAACCAGCCAGGTGCGGTGATGCGGCTTGCCCTTGCCTTGTGCCTGTGCGCGCCCGGTGCCATGGCGGATGTCGTGGTTGCCACGCGCACGATCCGGCCGCAGGAGGTGCTGACCGAAGCGCATCTGCGGCTTGATCCGGCAACCATCACCGGCGCCCATGACCGCCTTGACGAGGTTCTGGGGCTGGAAGCGCGGGTGATGATCTATCCCGGTCGCCCCGTGATGCGGGGTGCCCTGGGACGTCCGGCGCTGGTCGATCGCAACCAGCTGGTCGAACTGGAGTTTTCCCGCGGCGGGCTGAGGATCATCGCCGAAGGCCGCGCGCTGGGCCGCGGCGGGGCGGGCGAACGGATCCGCGTCATGAACATCTCTTCGCGCAACGTGCTGTTCGGCACCATCACTCCGGACGGAAAGGTTTCGGTTTCGCAATGACACAGCTTCGTCCTGCCCGGATCCTGCTTGCCGCATTGCTGCTCTGCACCGCTTGCGGGCGGGCCAACCATATCGGCAAGCCGCCCGACTTCACGCCGACGGCCAAGGCGCCGGAACGCGTCGCCATGATCTCGGCGGGCCTGCCGCAGGCGGAACCGCCCGGGCCGGAATCACGCCGGGCCTCGCTGTGGAGCGGCGGACAGAATTCCCTGCTGGGCGACCGGCGGGCGATGAAGAGCGGCGATATCCTGACGGTCGTGATCGATTTCAAGGAACAGGCCAAGATCTCGAACAGCACGGCGCGATCACGCTCGGGGTCGGAATCACTGGCCATCCCGCAGCTTTTCGGCGTGCCGCAACGCATCAACCAGGGCATCACCGACGGGGCCAGCCTGGACGAGGCGGTGTCGCTGGACAGCAGCAGCCAGTCCAAGGGCGACGGATCGGTGCGCCGCAGCGAGGAGCTGACGCTGCGCGTCGCCGCGACCATCACCGACGTGTTGCCCAACGGTGTGCTGGCGATATCCGGCTCGCAGGAGGTGCGGGTGAATTTCGAACTGCGCGAATTGCTGGTGACGGGCTTCGTCCGGCCCGAGGACATCTCGCGCCAGAACGAGATCACCTATGACAAGATCGCCTCGGCCCGGATCTCCTATGGCGGCCGCGGGCAGATCAGCGACATGCAGCAGCCGCGGGTCGGTCAACAGGTGCTGGACGCGGTGCTGCCTTTCTGAGGAACGATGATGCGCAAGCTTTTACCGGTCATTCTGGCCCTATTGGGCACCGCGGCGGGTGTCGGTGCCGGGATCATGTTGAGCCAGCCCTCCGACACGCATGAAGAGGCGGGCCACGACGCGGCGGGCGAGGCGCATGCCGACCCGGTCGAATGTGTGCCCGTCGGCAAAGGCGCGGTGCCCTCCGGGCATGCATCCGATCTGCCGCCGGAGGGCCGGGAATATGTCAAGCTGAACAACCAGTTCGTGGTGCCGGTGGCCGGACCGGACCGGGTCGAGGCGCTTGTCGTTGCCGCGCTCAGCATCGAGGTAGCCAGCGGCAATGCCGAACTGGTCTATTCGCGCGAACCCAAGCTGCGCGACGTCTTGCTGCAGGTGTTCTTTGACCACGCCAATATCGGCGGGTTCGACGGTGCCTTTACCACCGGTGCGCGCATGGCCACGTTGCGGCGCAACCTTCTTGATGCGGCGCGTCCGGTTCTGGGCGACGCGGTCAGCGACATTCTGATCACCGAGATCGCGCGCCAGGACAGCTGAGACCGCACCGGGCTCAGGACGCGGCGTCGACGTCGCGCAGCAGCGCCAGCGCCTGCATCTTTTCCTCCTGCAACATGGCGTATTTGCGGCGCGCTTCGCGTTCGGCATCATCCTGCAGCGACTTCAATGCTTCGCACCGGCCGAACGCCACCGCCGCATGGCGGCGAGACTCGATTTCTGCCGCCCGCGCCAGTGCCGCCTGGCGCTGCAGGTCTGCCCGGCGCAGGCCCAGCCAATCCCTCCAGGCGACATCCGCGCCCAGGGTCCGGGCCTCGGAAGCACCGGCCCAGCCAAGCCGTCCCAGCCGGTCGACCTGCGCGATTTCGCCAGCCACCTGGGCGCTGGCGGCCAGGCGGTGCCGGTGTCGGGCCAGGGCGCGTTCCTTCATCACCCTGGCCAGCGTCAACAGATCCTGGTCCTTCATGACAGTCCCCTTTCGCGCGCCTTGCGGCGTATCTCTTCTGCAAACCGGATCGCGGCTGCCACCGCCTGGTAGTGCTCGGGCCGGATTTCTTCGCCAAGCCGTGTGGTCGCAAACAACGCCCGCGCCGTAGGCGGGTCGGAGTGGATCGGAACCCCGGCATCCGACGCGATTTCCCGGATCCGCAGGGCGATTTCATCCTGTCCCTTTGCGACGCAGACCGGCGCGGTGCCGGCCTGCCGGCTCCAGCTCAGGGCTACGGCAAAATGTGTCGGATTGACGATGACCACGTCGGCATCGGGCACATCCCCCATCATCTGGTTGAGCGCGATCTCCTGCGCCCGGCCGCGGCGGTGCTGCTTGAGATAGGGATCACCCTCGGCTTCCTTGTGCTCGTCCCGCAACTCCTTTTGCGACATGCGGTTGCGGCGCATGTGGTCGGCGCGCTGCCAGAGTACGTCGATCATGCCAAGACAAACCGCGATCATCACAACCAGAGAAAGAAAGCGCACAATCATGGCCAGCAAGGCCCCTGTGACCTGCCCCGGTTCGGCACGGGACAGGCCTGTGATCTCTTCCATCTGCACATTCAGAAATGCCGCGAGGCAGACCGAGTACAGCACCAGCTTGGCAAAGCTCTTGGCAAATTCGAACAGACCGCGGCGTCCGTACTTGTTCTTGGCGTTTTCCACCGGAGACAGGCGCGACGCCTTGGGCGCCAGCTTCTTGCCCGAAAAGACCAGGCCGCGGGTTGCAAACAGCGTCAGCAGAACGGTCGCGCCGGGCACCAGCAGAATGGGCAGGATGGGCACGAGACTGGCGGAAAGCACGGACCCGGCAAATCCCTGCGCCCCGTCGCGAAACGCAAGATCGAGGAGCCGGTCGGGTTGTTCGATCAACGGCATCAGCGCTTCGGCAAATTGGCCCAGGCTGTGCCCGCCAAGGCTGAGCGCGCAAAGCAGAAGGCCAAGATAGGCCGCCGCGGTCAACAGGTCAGGCGCGCGCGGAATTTCCCCCTTCTTGCGCGCTTCTTCCAGTTTGCGTTGAGACGGCTCGTGGCTTTTTTCGGCGCTGTCGTCCTGGTCCGCCATGTCCTGCTACCTCAGCGGCGCGGCGAGGAAACTGTCGAGTGCAAACAGCCAGGCGGTCAGCATGACAGGTGCACTGAGCAACAGCACGGCTATGGCACCGAAGGTGATCACGGGCGCGCCGACAAACGCAACCATAAGCTGCGGCATGGCCTTGTTGATCACACCAAGCGTGAGATTGTACAAGGCGGACAAAACGACAAAAGGTGCCGCCAGGCTGAAGGCCAGGGCAAAGCTTCTTGCGACACGTGTGCGACCGGCATCAGCCAGCGTTGCGGCGTCGGGAAACCGGAAGGGCGGCAGCAGCTCGTACGAGAGCAGGAAAAACTGTGCCACCTTGATATGGAAGCCCGTGGCCATCAACAGCGCAAACCCGGCAATGGTCAGCAATGTGCCGATGGCCGGCATCGGCTCGACCCCGGTCTGGCCCATCAGTTGCGACAACGAGGTCGATTGTGCCGCGATGGATCCGGCGGTCTGAAGAGCCAGAACAAATAGTCTGAGCAAGAGGCCCAGAAACAGCCCGACTACGGTTTCCGTGCCCAGCGCCCGCAAGAAAGCCGCAAGCGTCAGAGGCCAGTCCCCCAACCGGTCATGCAAGGCCGGGGCGAGCAGGAGCGACAGCGCAAGGGTGAGGCCCAGGCGCATGCGTACCGAGACCATCCGCTCCCCGAAGGCGGGCAGCACCGCGAATGCCGCTCCGATCCGCAGAAGGATCAGCCAGACTGTCCACGCCAGCGCGCCCAGGGCGTCAACAGGCAGCGCAAGCAGGCTCACGCCGGCACCGTGCCAACCAGCGCCGGTCGCGCGTCGACGCCGATTTCCTCGAAGGAAAAGACGGGGTTTGTCAGGCCCTTGGCCGCCATGATGGTGCGCAGGAAGCGGCGGCGTCGGGCAGAGGTTACCACAGCCGGGAACAGGCCGCGGTTCCCGGCCGATCCGATCTGGTCGGCAAGGCCCACGGACAATGCCTCGAACCGGTCGGGTGGCAATGCGACGTCAAGTCCGCCGCCGGCCTCGATCTGATAGGATTGAAAGGTGTCCTCCCATTCCGGGGCCAGCTGGACCAAGGGGATGGTGCCGTCCTCCCGGCGCGCGCCGGCGACCAGTTGAAAGCTCAACCGTTGGCGCACATGTTCGCAGATGTCCTCGGGCGACTGGCTGCGGCCGCGGATTTCGGCGATGGCCTCGAGGATCAGCGGCATGTTGCGGATCGACACCTGTTCTTCCAGAAGCAGGCGCAGCACCTGATGCAGCATGTCGACCGGCACCTTGTCGGGGATGAGTTCGTCGATCAGACGCCGGTTGGCCTGTGCCCGTGCGCCATTGGTCAGCGCGACCAGTTCGTCGAGAATCCGGCGCAACGATTTCAGCGTCAGCAAACGGGCAAAGTTCCTGCGGATCACTTCCAGCAAGTGGGTCGCCAGCACTTCTGTCGGCGTGACGATGGTGACCCCCGTCAAGGCCGCCTTGTTCTGGTCTTCGGACCGGATCCAGCGGGCCGGGGCACCATAGACCGGCTCCATGACGTCCTCGCCCCTTGGCAGGGCACCGTGATCGTCCTGCGTCAGGGCAAGGACCAGATCGGGATGCAGCACGCCGCGCGCCATTTCCACCCCGTGAATGCGCAGCACATATGTTCCGGTGGGCAGGGCGGCGTTGTCCGTCAGGCGGATTTCGGGCAGGATCAGGCCGTAATGCGACGCGATGTGGTTGCGCATGTTGGCAATGCGCACGTCCAGTCCGGTACCGGCGTCCAGCGCCATGGCGACCAGGTCGGGCGCAAATTCCACGTGGATGTCATCCAGATCAAGGACATCGCCAATCGGCGCTTCGTGCGGCGTTGGGGTCTCTTCCTCTGGTGCAGTCGGTTCGGTTTCGGGTTGCCGACCGGAAATCCAGAACGCCGTTCCACCAAGAACCACGGCCCCCAGCATGAAGGGAAGGAAGGGCAGCCCCGGGATCAGGGCGAACAGCGCCATCAGAACACCCACTGTTGCGAGGGCCGCGGGGTGTCGACCCAATTGTGCGGCAAGCGCCATGTCCGTTGCACCGGATGCACCGCCGCGCGCCAGCAACAACCCGGCCGCGATCGAAATGATGACGGCCGGGATCTGTGACACAAGCCCATCCCCGACGGTCAGGATCGCATAGGTTTCCATCGCCCGGCCGATCGGCATCCCGTGCACGAAAATGCCCATGATCATGCCCATCACAAGGTTGAGCAGCGTGATCAGCAACCCGGCAACGGCGTCCCCCTTGACGAATTTCGAGGCCCCGTCGAGCGAGCCGAAAAAGGTGGTTTCCTGCTGTTCCAGCTCACGCCGTTGCCGGGCCTGTTCATGTGTGATGGCCCCGGCGGACATGTCGGCATCGATGGCCAGCTGTTTGCCGGGCATGCCGTCCAGCGCGAAACGCGCGCCGACCTCGGCCATGCGGGCCGCGCCCTTGGTGATCACCGCAAAGTTCACGATCATCAGAACGCCAAACACGACAAGGCCCAGGAAGACGCTGCCCCCCATGATGAAATTGGCAAACCCCTCGATGACTTCCCCGGCTGCATGGGTCCCGGTATGTCCCTCGCCGATGATGAGCTTGGTAGAGCTGACATTCAGCGACAGGCGCAGCATCAGGGCACCCAGCAGGATCGTCGGGAATGACGAGAAATCGAGCGGTCGATCGATGAACAGCGTGACCGTGAAGATCAGGATGGCCAGCCCGAACGACACCGCCAGCCCGATGTCGAGGATCCAGGACGGCATTGGCAGGATCATCATCACGATGATCGCCATCAAGGCCAGCGCCAGCAACACGGTCGGTTTGAAGAGATCGGTGGGTGTCATGCGTGACGGGTATCCACAGGGTTTGTGTCGCGAAGGAGAAGACAGGTCATTCGAGTTCCGTGGCGGCCAGAAGGTCGCGCAGGCGCGAGCGCGTCTCGGCGCTCTGCTCCGGCAAGGCCGTCATTTCTGACAGGGTTTCTGTCGGGCCGTCTGCAGTGTTTTCGCGAGATTGGTCCAACCAGCGCGCAAATTCGGCGATCCTTGTCTCGGCGGACTGCGCCGCGTCATCGAAATCCCCGGCCAGCCAGGCCGCTCTTCCGGCATCTTCGGTCCGATCAAGTTCCGCATAAATTGTCCGCGCATAGGTATGGTCCCCCATCATGCGGCGCGCCTCGGCCCGCAGGGCGGCAGCCTGAGCGTCGCGAATGCCGATCAAGGCGACCTCTGCCTCTTCCGGGCGCGCCAGCATGATGAGGGCACGCGCCCGCAGGCGTTTGACCTCGGACGTTTCCGACGGAAGCCCGGACTTGTCGAGGAGGTCCAACGTACTGTCTGCGAACCCGAGGTCGAGGAACCGGGCCGCCATGGCAATTGCCGTTTCCGGGCGAAGCCGCTGCGGATCGGACGATACCAGCCGCATCCCGTGTTTCAGGAAGGCCGCCACGTCGGGCGAACGGACCAGCGCCGAGGTCGCGCGATCGAACAGGGCGGCGTTTTCGTTCTCGGCACCTTCGCGATCCGTCCGGATCATGTCGAATGCGGTGTCGAAATCGGAATTTGCGATCAGGGCCCGTACATGCGCTGCCCAGGCCGATGTGCCGTCCTCTGTTCCCTGCAATTCCTCGGCGAAAGCGGCGGAAAGATCGACAAGCCCATCCGGAACCGATGTTTCGTCGGCAAGGGCAACGTCGATTTCGGCAATGACCCTGGCCGGTTGCAAGGCCGCCTCACTCCCTCGCGCATTCTCCAGATTGGTGCGTGCAGAGCCCGTGTTGCCGTTCCGCAGGTCGAGCTTTGCCCGTGTCAAGGCGATTTCGGCGGTGGTGTTGCCTTCGGACCGCTCCAGTCTTCGCAAGAGGTCTTCGGCCAGGTCGGTTTCGCCCAGCGCAACCAGCCGATCGGCGGCGCGCGGTCCGAGATGGCGGCGCAGGGGCTGTGGCAGTTCTTCGAACGTGGCGAGAAATGCCGACGGATTGACCGGCGCCCTGACCGATCCGTCTTGCGATTTCTCCGAAACGGAAAGCAAGGCCCAGAAGGCTGCGCGCCCAGAGCAATCCAGCTGTCCGGTAAACTTCTGTACCGGGTCACGCTCACCATCGACAAGCCAGGTGAGAGACTGCAATACCGGGTCCGCTGGTTTCGCGAGCAACGCCAGAACCTGGCGCGCCTCCGCCCCAAAGCCATAATGCAGAAGCGCTTTTGCATAGGATGTAACGGCACCGTCGTCGATGCGATCAAACTCGCCGTAGAGCGCGGCCCGCAGTTTCGCCAGATCGCTTGCCGTATCATCTGCTCCGGCCCAGCCTGCAAGGTCCAGCGAGCGATCCGGAACACACGGGTCCGCCCCGATGGATACGAACTCTTGCCCGTCCTGTTCCCTGAGTGTAACCGAAAACGCCCGGGCGCGGTCTTCCCCCGGGGTCGCGTCGGGAAGTGGCTTGACCGCGCTGGTGCCGTCGCTCTTGTCGGGCAAGGGCAAGGGTTTCGACGGGCGAAAATCAAGCAATCCTTGTGTTGCTCCGCGCGCAAGCATTTCCGCCATGTCCCGGGCCGTCACGTCCGTCGAGTTGGTCGCCTGCTCTTCTGCAATTGGTAAAGACGGCAAGATCGGCAATTCCTGAATGCGATCGCGTCTTGGCCCCAGCCGCGGCATGCCACCGATCTGGACCTGAGTCAGGTCGGCCAGGGCAGAATTCCCCGTCGCTGTGCCACCGGTTGACTCCGACGGTGCCCCGGGTTTGACATCTACAACCAGCATCGTGCTGCCCAGCACAAAGGCTTCGGCGGTGCAGGCACAGGCAAAGGCAATTTCCAATGTGCCGGCACGCGGCCCCGGTTTCAGCTCGGAAATCCGGTCCCGACCAATGCGGCGGAACGCTTCGGACACATCGAAACTCAGAGCGGGATTTCCAAGATCAAGCAGCACGCCGGACGCCTCAGGCTTCAGGACCCAGTTCGCGGCCGCGGGCAGGTCGAACACCAGGCGCGTAAACCCGTCATGCTCGCCGCTGCGCACAACAACGGATTGTGCGGCGGAAATCGCCGGGCAGACCAGAAGCAGGACCAGCAGCCAGAGCCGCGTCATGCCGCCTCCTGCTTGACCGATTTCAGGGCGTCTTCAAGATCGACAAAGCTGGGCCGCATGTGGGACGGCGTGTTCTGACGACCGACCTCGATACAGATGTTCGTGGCATGGTTGTGAAGATTTGCGACCAGAACCTCGCGGATGAGGTGGTAAAAATGCAGATCTTCCTCGACAACCGCCTTGACCTTGGAGGCAAAAGGCGCGGCAAGGCCGTAGGCCAAGAAGACGCCGAGAAAGGTGCCGACCAGTGCGCCGCCAATCAGTTTGCCAAGCACTTCGGGCGGCTGATCGATGGAGGCCATGGTCTTGATCACGCCAAGCACCGCAGCGACGATCCCCAACGCCGGCAGTGCATCGGCAACGGCTTGCAGCGCGTGGCTGGAATGCAGCGCGTGGTGCTGCATGGCGTCCAGCCGCTTGTCCAGCACCTCTTCGACCTGGTGCGGATCGTCGTAGTTCATCGAGGCAGAGCGCATCGTGTCGCAGATCAGCTCCACCGCCGCCCGGTCCGACTGGATCTTGGGGTACTTGGAGAAGATCGAGGATTCCGCCGGATCCTCGACATGTTCCTCGATGGCGACCGGGTTCTGCCGTGCCAGGCGAATCAGTTCGAACAGCAGGCACAGCAGGTCACGGTAGTCTTCGGGCTTCCATTTCACCCCCTTGAACACCTTTGCGATGTCCTTGAGCGTGTGTTTGACCGTGCCGCCGTCATTGCTGATCAGAAAGGCCCCCGTGGCCGCGCCACCGATCATCATGAACTCGAACGGCAGCGCCTTGAGAATGATGCCCAACTTGCCGCCCGCGGCAAGATAGCCGCCGAACACCATTACAAAAATCACGACGATCCCGATGATCCCGAGCATGTGCTGTCTCCCCGTGCCCTATGCCTGCAAGTCTTGCGCGAAGCGGTAAAGAATTCCTCAGCGCGGGTTCACATCACGACGAATTCGGCGTGCAAGGCGCCGGCCGCCTTGATGCTTTTCAGGATATCGATCATGTCCCGCGGCGACACCCCGAGGGCGTTCAGCCCGGCAATCACCTCGGACAACGAGGTGCCCACCGGCACTTCGGCAAGGCCGATGCCGGGCTCTTCGATGATGCCGGCACCGGTTCGCGGAACCACAACGGTTTCCCCCTCGGCAAACGGGTTTGGCTGAACCGCCACCGGGGCCTCTTCGATCCTGAGCGTCAGGTTCCCTTGCGAGACAGCCACGCGCGAGATGCGAACATCGGCCCCCATGACGATGGTGCCCGAGCGTTGGTCGACAACCACACGGGCCCGGCGCTGAGGCTCCACCGGCAGGTTCTCGATGGCCACGATGGCCCGGGCCGGAGAGCTTGTGCCGGTGCGCGCCAGGTCGACATCGACGGTGCCGGCATCCCGCATTACCGCCGCCTGACGGCCCAACTTGCGGTTGATGACGGATTCGATCCGAGCGGCGGTTGTGAAATCGGGCTCCCGCAAGGCAAGGCTCAGCGAGGTCAGAGACGAGAAATCGAATGCGACTTCCCGCTCCACCCGTGCGCCGGCCGGGATCACCCCGGCTGTCGGCACACCCTGCACCACGCGGGCCGCATCACCTTCGGCCTCGACGCCGCCGGCGATGACGGTGCCCTGCGCCACCGCGTAGATCTCGCCATCCGCTGCATTCAACGGCGTCATGACCAGGGTGCCGCCCAGCAGGCTCTTGGCGTCGCCGATGGCAGAGACCGTCACGTCGATCTGGTTGCCGGCACGGGCAAAGGCGGGCAATCGCCCGGTGACAAGCACCGCAGCGACGTTGCGCGGGCGAAACTGTTCTCCGGTCACGTTCACGCCCAGACGCTCCAGGATGTTCGTCATGATCTCTTCGGTGAAGGGCGAGTTGCGCAGACCGTCACCGGTGCCGTTCAGACCCACCACCAGCCCGTAGCCCACCAGATCGTTGCCGCGCACACCTTCCACCTCGACAAGATCCTTGATTCGCACGGCCTGCGCCGAGGCGGATACGGTGCCCAACACAAGGGCCAGCAGGATCACGATGGCGCGCATCACAGATACTCCGCCAGTGACAGCCGTTGCGACCGTGCAGTGATGGCATAGAGGCTTTCGAGCTGTCCGCGAATGTTTTCGTAACGCGCCGCGGTTTCGTAGGGCTCGGCCCCCACAAGTTCGAGCCGGGCCAGAGAAGTTGCGGTGCGTTCGGCGGCATTGCGCGTCGCGGTATCCTCGATCCGGGCTTCGAGAAGGCCCAGCCCGGCGCGCAGATCGACCACCGGCTTTACCGCCCCCAGCAGGTCACGCCCGGCGCTGCCAAGAAGGTCGATCTGTGTGTCCAGGGAAAACCCGGTGCCGGGGTCTGCGGCCAGCGCGGCCTTTGCCAGGGGTTTCAGCACATCGCGCAGCGCGGCATGGTCGGCGCGGATACGCAGGTCCGCCGTTTCGTTCTCGCCCAGGCGGAAGGGGGCGATATCGGTGGTGGAGCCCTGGTACAGGGTGGTCTCGAATCCGCCTCCGGGGGCAAAGAACGCGTCGAGCGCGGCGTCGACAGAGGTCACGTCGGGCAAGCCGGCAACGGTGGCGCGCAGGCTGGCAAGAACGGTGTCGCTGTCGGGAAGCGGCGGGGTATCCGTGGCGGCGCCGGCAAACAGGTAGCGCCCGGCGACCGAGCTGTTCAGACCCGTCAGCACCCGGTCGAGCGCGTCGGCCGCATCGGCCGACAGCGTCTGCAGAAGCGAGTCGGACGGTGTGAGTTCGGTGCTGATCAGGGTCTGTGCCAGCGCTTCGGAGCGGGATTGCACACCGTCCAGCGCGGCCTGC
The DNA here is from genome assembly GCA_030425925.1 of Alphaproteobacteria bacterium. Taxonomy (GTDB): domain Bacteria; phylum Pseudomonadota; class Alphaproteobacteria; order Rhodobacterales; family Rhodobacteraceae; genus JAUHZO01. Next base: position 18,899 of record JAUHZO010000015.1, read on the forward strand.
ATGGCCCCGGTGAGCAGTTCGGCCTCGGCCGTGTTGACTCGGAACGCCTCGAGCCGCGCCAGCGTCCGGTCGATGGCCAGAAGGCCGCTTGCGTCGCCACCCAGGTGGCGGGCGGGATCGCGGACAAAGCCGGTGGCCACTTCGACCGCCAGCTGGTCCATCTCGGTGCGCAGCCGCACCTGGTTCTCGCGCAGGACAAGCGCCCGCGCCATATCGCCGATCAGTTGCATCTCGGGGTTCTCCTCAGATCGCCATCAGGCGTTCCATCAGGTCGTCGATCACCGACATGACCTGTGCATTGGCGGCATAATGCTGTTCGATCTGCATCAGGCGCTGCAATTCGGCGTCGGTGTCGACGCCCGTGGACAGTTCCAGTTCCTTCAGCGCCGTGTTCTGGGCGGCGCGGTAGCTCTGGTCGTTTTCCGCACGTACGCGGTCACCCGATGCCTGCGCCGCGACATAGGCGCCGAGGTCGGAAAAGCTGCGGGCCACACCGCCCAGCGCGGACGCCCCCGGGACATCGGGCCGGGCCAGCGCGGCGGACAGGCCCTGCAGCAAGCTGCCATCCCCGACCTCTCCCGGCGCCGCGGCGCCAAGACCGTCGCGCAGCCGCCACAGTTCGGCACTGCCGGGGGCCACCAGGGTGTTGACGGCGATCCGTCCGGCCAGCCCGGTTTGATTGACCGCCTCGACCGCCAGGCCGGCATCGGTGAACAGACCCGCGTCGCCCGTTGCCAGGGTGCTGTCCGGGCCGCCCGGCCCGAGACGTTCGGCGAGGTCGCGGGCAAGACCGTCGAGCATTGCCTGTTGCGCCACCCCCGCCTCGTCCCGGATTTCGAACTGTGCGGCAAGGCTGCCACCGGCAAAGAGCGTCCGCTCGCCATTGGTCAGGGCGATGTCGTTCAACGTCAGGCCGGACAGGTCGCCGTCGGCCTGGGAGAGACCGGCCGCCATGTCGTTGACCGGCGCAAAGCCGATCTCGGCCCGGCTGCCATCCAGGAGCACCGCACCGCCGGTGGTAAAGAGAGCCACGGCACCCTGATCGCGCGAGACCACGCGCAGCGGGACAATCCCGGAAATTCCGTCGATCAGACGCTGGCGTTCGTCCTGGAAGGTGGCGGTGTCGACGCCGGTGACGCGGGCCGTCACGATATCCTCGTTCAGCTGTTCGATCCGGGCGAGATCGCTGTTGAGCTGACAGACCTGGTCCGCGATCCGGCCGTCGGCGGCAAGCCGCGCCTCCTGCACCCGGTCGGAAGCGGTGTTCAGGGCCAGTGCAAGCGACTGGGCGGCATAGGCCACCGATTCGAGGCGCTGGGCCGAGGAGGGGTTTGCCGCCGCCGACAACAGGGCGTTCTCGAAGGCGGTGACGCGGTCGGCAAGCCCGCCGGGTTCGCCGGGAATGCCGATCTCGGTCTCCATCAGGCGGGCAAAGGCGTGCAGATCGTCCGACCGCGCCAGGGCGGCATCAGAGACACGCCGTTCCGACAGAAGCACCGGATCGGAGTGGCGGACCACACCGTGGACCCGCACCCCGCCATGCCCGCCGGAGACCCCGGGCGTCAGCGACAATTCGCGGCGGCCATAGCTTTCGGTTGTGGCATTGGAGATGTTCGTCGCCACGAGGGCGGCGGCCTGAGAATTGGCCCGCAGACCGCTGAAGGCGTTGTAGAGAGCTCCGGTAAGCGACATAGTCAGGCCTCCTCAGGCACGCGCGATCCCCGATCAGCGCTTGATGTTGGTGGTCTCCTGCAGCATCTCGTCGACGGTCTGGATGACCTTGGCGTTCGACGAATAGGCGCGCTGCGTCTGGATCATGTCGGTCAGTTCGCTGGCGACATCTGTGGCACTGCCTTCGCGCGCGAAGGAGACGATGTCACCGGTCGGGCCGTCGCCGGCATCCCACAGGAAGTAGCTGCCGCTTTCCGGCGAGGGCATGTACAGCTGATTGTCCAGCGCGACCATGCCGTTGGGGTTGGGCAGATCGACCATCGGAACCTGGTAGATCGTCCGCGTGATCCCGGTGTCGAACAGCGCATGCACAAAGCCGTTCTGGTCAACCTCGACCGAGGTCATGTTGCCCACGGGCGAGCCGTCCTTGGAGATGTTGAGCGGGGCATAGCGGTCGGACAGCTGCGTCAGCCCACTGTTGTTGCCGGGCGCGCCGATGGTGATCTCGATCGGGCCGCCAGCCGTGTCGATGATCATCGTGCCGGTGGTGGAATCGTAGCTGCCGCCGGAAACCGTGCTGACCGAGGCGATTCCGCCATTCGAATCGCGGGTGTCCTCGAACACGACGGTGTATTCGCCCACCGGGTTGAGCGAGGCGTCCGAGGCCGAATCGGAGATCACCATCGTCCATTCGTTCGATGTGCCGGTGGTGGGAACCGTGGGCGTGAACGTGATGTTGAGGTTTTCGGACCGGCCGAGATTGTCGAAATACTCGACGGAGAGGTCCAGCGGATCACCTTCGGCGCCAGACGCGGTTTCCGTGGCCGGCAGGTTGACCCCCAGCGTCATCCGCGTGGTGGGTTCACCCGAGAACTGATTGACGTTTATCCGCACCGGTTCCAGCCCCTCGGACGTGTCGCGGGCATAGGTCGGGACGCTGCCGTCGGCATTGGCCGGCCAGCCCAGCAGCATCAGGCCGGATTGGGTACGCAGATACCCGTCGGCATCCGTGCGGAACGACCCCGTGGTCGTCAGGAACATCTGCGGCGAACCGTTGCTGTTGGCGACTTCCGTAGCCTGGGCCACGGGCAGGAATCCACGGCCGCGCACCGCGAGGTCGGTGGCATTGGTGGTGGTAACCAGTGCGCCGCTCTGATCGACGATGCGCTGGGTGGATGTGCGCACCCCCCCTGCGGTATAGGTGCCGCCACGCGACGACATCACCATCGAGGAGAAATCCGTTTCCACCCTGCGATACCCGTAGGTCGCGGAATTGGCGATGTTGTCGGAGATGGTGCCAAGCCGGGTTGCGTTGGCCGCAAGCCCGGCCACACCGGCATTGAGCGAAGAGGAAATCGTCATGACACGCCTTTCTGCTGTCCCTTTTCGGTGACCACAGATACGGACGCTGCCTTAAGGATGCGCTAACAGGTAAAATGCGCACCAATCTCCCCTGCCGCCCTACCGGGTGCGCAGGAACACCACCTCCAGCCGGTTGTTGCGGATGTCCATCGGATTGCGGCGCATCGGTTCCTTGTCGGCATGCGCCGTCACCCGCCGGACCCGGTCGGGATCAAAACCTTCGCCAGTGACCAGTTCGCGGAACATCGCCGCGCGGTTGGCCGAGACATCCCAGGCCGGATCCTTGCGCAGGACGCGGGGAAAGGCCGCGGTATGGGCTTCGATGGCGACGGGATTGGTGACGACCTCGGCCGCCTGCACCAACATGCGGGCCAGACCGCGCAACAGCGCTGTGGGCGCACCCGATGCATCGAAGAGCGGCGAGGCTTCTGTGGCAAAGAACTCGATCACCAGGCCTTCGTCGGTCACCCGCGTTTCGATATGGCGCAGCATCTCGTCGGCAACGAGGCTTTCGCCGCCCCGCCCCAGCAGCGCCTCTTCCAGTGCCTCGAATTCCTCGGCATCGGCCTTGTCGGCGGTGTCTTCGCCCTGGGATACCGCCCCGCGGGCGGCATTCGCCTCGGTCGGGCGCAGGTTCGTGGCCCCGGTGCCGACCCGCGGCAACGTGTTTTCGGAGAACACCGAACTGCCGCCCAGCGCACCGTCACCCCCACCGGACACCCGCGCCAGGGCCACCGTCGGACTGAAATAGTCCGCAATCCCCTTGCGCTGCTTTTCCGTCGTCGCGTTCAACAGCCACATCAGCATGAAGAAGGCCATCATCGCGGTCACGAAGTCGGCATACGCCACCTTCCAGGCACCGCCATGATGCCCACCACCCGCTATGACCTTCTTGCGCTTGATGATGACCGGCGCGACATTGCTGTCGCCACTCATCTCAACCACCTTTCTCCCACCAAGGGCGGTGTAGCGCGGGGCACGTTACGATGGGCTTAAAGATTCAAAATGTCGGGTTAAAGCCCGCGCCCGGGCGTGCCGAATTTCACACAACCACCATGCTGCCACGATTTGCGTAATGGACAGAATGGCCGGAAACGACTAGCCCTGTCCGCAAAGGCTGAGGCATAAAAAAGGGCAGGGGCATGCCATCACAGCGATTTGTGAACACTGTCTCGCGCAGCGTTCTGGGCCTTGCGGGCATTACCGCCATGTCGGTGTTCGCATTTCCCGGCGCGCCGCTGGCCGATGGCGGTAACGCCGCGCACTACAACCTGTACGGCATGCCGGGGATCGTCGACATGCCGTCGGCCGAGGCACCTGCGGATGCAGAGCTGATGGCAACCGTGTCCGGCTTTGGCGACACGACACGCACCACGCTGGCCTTCCAGATCACGCCGCGTCTGACCGGCAGCTTCCGCTATGCCTCGATCCAGCAATTTCCCACCGCTGCCAGTGTCGGGTCGCGCCAGATCTACTATGACCGCAGCTTCGACCTGCAATACCAGGTGCTGACCGAAGGCCGCATCCGCCCCGCCGTGGCGCTGGGCCTGCGCGACATGATCGGCACGGCGCTGTATGGCGGCGAATACGTCGTCGCGACCAAGACGCTGGCCCCGGGGCTGAAGGTCAGCGGCGGGATCGGCTGGGGTCGTTTGGGCAGCTACCAGCCCTTTGGCGAAACCGGATCGCGGCCCACCACGGTGCTGGGCAAGGGCGGCGTGCCGACCTATGACCGCTGGTTCCGCGGCGATGTGGCGGGCTTTGGCGGCGTGACCTACGCGCCGAATGACCGGCTGAGCTTCAAGCTGGAGTATTCTTCGGACGATTATGTCGACGAACAGACCATCGGGCGCTTCGACAAAAAGAGCCCGTGGAACTACGGCATCGACTACCGGTTCCGAAATGGCACGCAGCTGTCGCTGTATCACCTTTACGGCTCGGAAGTGGGCGCGCAGATCTCGCTGGTGACCAACCCGCGCACCGCCGGCATCCCCGGCGGGATCGAGACCGCGCCGCTGCCGGTGGCGCCTCGCGCGCCCGGGGCCGACCGCGATCTGGGCTGGACTCAGGACACCCAGCGCGTCAGCCAGGCCAAGAGCAGCTTTGCCGAACTTGCCGCAGGCGAGGGTCTGGTTGTCGAGGCGGTCAAGCTGGAGGCGCGGCGCGCCACGGTGCGTCTGGTCAACCCGCGCTACGGCGCGCCGGCGCAGGCCATTGGCCGCACGGCACGCGCGATGTCGCGCGCCCTGCCCGCCTCGGTCGAAGAGTTCGAGATCATCCCGGTGGTCGATGGCATGCCCATGTCGTCGGTCATCCTGCGGCGCAGCGATCTTGAACGGCACGAGCACGATGCCGCCGACGTGATGCTGGCCAAGGCCAGCATCCGCGACGCGTTTGGCCGTGCGCCCCGGCCCGATGCCGGGCTTTATCCGAAATTCACCTGGTCTCTGGCACCTTATCTCGAGCTGTCGGTGTTCGACCCGGACAACCCGGTGCGTGCCGATTCCGGCCTGCGCGCCACCGGCAAGTTCGAAATCGCGCCGAACGTGATCCTTTCGGGCTCGATCACAAAGAAGGCGACGGGCAACCTGGACGAAACGCCGCGGCGCGACTCGTCGGGTCTGCCGCGCGTGCGGACCGATTACGGGCTTTACGCGCTCGAGGGCGATCCGTCGATCGAGTTCCTGCAGGCGGCGTTCTACGGACGGCCCGCCACGAATGTCTACAGCCGCTTCACGCTGGGCTATCTCGAAGAGATGTATGCCGGCGCGTCGGCCGAGGTCTTGTGGAAGCCGGTGCAGAGCCGCCTGGCGCTGGGTGCGGAACTGAACTACATCCTGCGCCGCGATTTCGACCAGCTGTTCGGCGTGCAGGACATGGTGACGATCGACCCGAATACCGGGGCAAAGCTCGAAATTCCCAACGTGAACGGGCATGTGTCGGCCTATTACGATTTCGGCAACGGCTTTCACGGACAGCTGGATGTCGGGCGCTACCTGGCCGGGGATTACGGTGCAACCGTATCGCTGGACCGCGAGTTCGCCAATGGCTGGCGGGTCGGGGCCTACGCCACCGTCACCAATGCCTCGGCAGAGGCCTTTGGCGAAGGGTCGTTTGACAAGGGGCTGCGGTTCTCGGTGCCGTTGACCACCTTCCTTGGCACACCCTCGCGCGAGGTCAGCCAGATCGAGATCCAGTCGCTGTCGCGTGATGGCGGGGCGCGGCTGAACGTGCGCGGGCGCCTTTACAACAAGGTGCGCGAGTATCACGAACCCGAAGCTGCAAAATCCTGGGGAAGGTTCTGGCGATGATCCGCAAGCAGATTGCCCGCCTCTTCGGCACCATGGCGGCGCTTGCCCTTCTGGCAGGCTGCGGCAATGGCAACAACGATGCCGGCCAGATCCTGCGCGCACTGCCCAAGGCGCTGTTTACAAAGGATCCGCCGCCTTCCAAGGTCACGCCCGAAGTGATCGCCCAGGCGCTGCAGCGCACCCAGGGTCCGGTTGTGCTCATCGAGCTGGAAAAGCGGGAGGGCGTACAGTTCCTCATGCTGGAAATCCAGCGCAACGGCCCATACCAGAGCTTTGGCAGTTCCAGCCGGCAGGTGATCAATTTCCGCAACGGGATGGCCACCTCCACCCGCGGGTTGGGCGGCGATCTGATGTCCACCGAGGAAGATGCGTTGTTGCGTCTTGTCCGGCATCGCCAAAGCGGCACGGCCACCTATGTGCAACGTTTTCTGACCCCAGAAGACGTGACGCAGACCTTCACTTACACTTGCGAGGTTCTGCCGGGCGAAAACGCCTCGGTCAGCCTGGCGGGGCTGAAGACCACCGGTTTTACCATGGCGGCCAATTGTGAAGGGGACGGGGCACGGTTTACCGACCTGTTTGTTGTCAGCACCGGCGGCTACATCCTGAACGCCCGGCAATGGCTGGGGCTGGAGTTGGGATACGTGTCCAGCATGACGATCCGGGGCTGACCACCGGGCATCAATGCAGACCGATGCGGCGGATCACCGTGGCCAGCATCAGCCGGGCATCAAGGCAGACATTGCGCCGCGCGGCATAGATCAGGTCCAGCCGCGCCTTGCGAGGAATGCAGCGGCGGCAATAGACCGCTTCGGTTTCGTCGGCATCCCGGCACGGTGCCAGAAGGCGTTCTTCGGTGCGGTGAAAGGCCAGCGTTGCAAGACCCGTCACCCCGGGCCGCGACTGCAGCACGTGGGCATAAAGATCCGGAAACATCTCGACATAGCGGCGCAGCGGCGGGCGCGGGCCGACAAAGCTCATGTCGCCGCGCAGGATGTTGACCAGTTGCGGCAATTCGTCCAGCCGGTGGCGGCGCAGAAAGGCACCGGTCCGCGTGATGCGCGACGTCTTGTCCCCGCCCGAGACGCCCCGATCCGTGCGGTCCGGCGTCATCGTGCGGAACTTCCACAGGTGGAAGGATTGGTCCTGCGTCTTCATGCGTTCCGACACATAAAGCACCGGACGGCCGTCGCGGACCAGGATCCATAGGGCGACGCCAAGGATCAGCGGCGTCAGCAGGATCAACAGAAGCGCCGCGCAGATCACGTCGAGAGCCCGTTTTGCAGGTGTCATGGCCAGACCCCGCTGCGCCTTGCGTCGGACACGAGATGCTCGGCATCGGCGGCATGAGGTGGCAGCGGGCAGAGAGCGGACAGGCGTGTCGTGTCCAGCGCCACACGCTGCAACGCGGTTTGCGGGGCCGGACGCCAGATCAGACCGGCACCCGCAGCCCTGACCAGTGCCTGCATGTCGGTGGGCGCGGGTGCTGCAACGTTCACGATACGGGGCGGGGAAGCGGTCAGGCAAAGACAGCGGATCACCTGCGCCAGATCACCGGGTGCGATGTAGCTGCGCGCGGGGCCCTGTCCGTCGGCAAATCGGTCCAGCGTGATTTCGGCCCCTTCGCGCAGATTGGCAAAGAGACTGTCGGCCCCGGCCACATTGCCGATGCGCATCACGATCTGGTCCACAGCACCTTGGGCAGCCAGAACATGATCCTCCATCCGGCACTTGGACTGGCCGTAGGCAGCGACGGGCGCGGTTTCCGTGTCTTCGTGCAGCCAGCCTGATGCGGGGCCATAGACCGCCGCGCTGGAGGCGTGCAGAACCCGCGACGCGCCGATGGCCCGAGCGATGGCGATGGCCTCGTCCGCAAGCGTGACATTCGCCTGCATCGCCTCGGCGGAACCGCGGGTCACACCCCAGAGCGCCAGAACCGCGTGGGCCCGGGGCAGCACGCCAGGCGGGTCCCCCGGGGCCCAGGTGACATCCGCCCCCGGTTGTCGCGACACCGCGATGATCTGCAGGTCCGGGAACGGCCAGACAGTACGCAGCATTCTGCCAAGTTTTCCACAAGATCCCAGCATGAGAACCCTGGAAATCTGCGGTGTTGCTGCCACGGTCTGGCTCCAATCTTGTTTTCCTGACGCACCGGTCTGTCTAACAGCCTGTGAAGTGGCTACAAAGACGAAAACATACGAAGAGACTGTCGGGGAACACAGTGTGAGACCGAACATCCGAATTGCCGCCATCCTGTTGGCGTTCCTGGCCCTTTCGGCCTGCAGCCTGCCGCGCGGCGCCGCGCTGCAATCCGAGGTGCTGAAGGAACAGGATGCAACCTATCCGACATTCCAGGTGGTGCAGGTGACCCGGGCCAACGTGCCCTCGATCGCGCGCTGGCCGGCCACCGGGTGGCACGGGCATTTCCACTGGCCCAACACGTCGGAAGGCTCCGACGCGTCGGTGATCCGCACCGGCGACTCGGTGGACGTCACGATCTGGGACAGCCAGGAAAACTCGCTGATCACCAATCCGGGGCAGAAATTCACCCGCCTGGAAGGTGTCGAGGTCGGCACCGACGGTGCGATCTTCCTGCCTTATGTCAACCGCGTGACGATCCGTGGTCTGACCCCGGCCGGGGCCCGCGCGCGGGTACAGGCGCGGCTGGAATCGATTGTGCCCTCGGCGCAGGTGCAGCTGAGCCTGCAGCAGGGGCGGCTGAGCTCGGTGGATGCCGTCAGTGGCGTGGCGAGCCCGGGTTCGTATACGATGCCGTCGCGCAACTACAAGATCCTGAACCTTCTGGCGGATGCCGGCGGCATTCCCAACAGCCTGCGCAACCCGCGCGTCAAGCTGCTGCGGGGCAAGCACACCTATTCGATTTCGGCCAAGGAACTTTACAAGAGCGGGCACAAGAACGCGCTGCTGCATCCAAAAGACGCCGTCATCGTCGAAGAGGACGACCGTGCCTTCATCGCCCTGGGGGCCTCGGGGACCGAAGACCTGGTGTATTTTCCCAAGGACCGGCTGAACGCGCTGGAGGCGCTTTCGCTGATGGGCGGTCTGAACGACGCGCGGGCCGACCCGCAGGGCGTTCTGGTGCTGCGCGAATACCCGGTCAGCAAGCTGCGCCCCGACGGCTCGGGCCCGAAGCTGCAGCAGGTGGTGTTCACCTTTGATCTGACCACGGCAGACGGCCTGTTTGCCGCGCGCAATTTCGACATCTATCCCGACGACACCGTACTGGCGACGGAAAGCCCGGTCACCAAGACCCAGACGGTGTTCCAGCTGGTGGGCTCTATCTTCGGTCTGGGCGCACAGGCCGCGGCATTGTCGCGCTGACACGCTTTCGACCGGCCATGAAAAAGGGCGCGCCTGACGGCACGCCCTGTTTTCGTGGATCGCGGTGCGATCAGTTGGTCATTTCCGGGCCCACCGAGACCAGATAGGCGTAGACGTCTTCCATGCCCTTGCGCAGGCGAAAAGACATCTTGGACCGCGCGCCGCTGTCGTCAAGATACTCGGCCAGGAATGCCTTGGGGTCCTGGACATAGGTGACAAAGGTTTCTTCGTCCCAGACCAGACCGGCTTCACCCGCAGCCACCAGCGAGTCGCCATAGCTGAAACCCTCGACCGTACCCGCCTGGCGGCCGATGACGCCGTAGAGGTTCGGGCCGGTCTTGCCGCCGCGCACGATCGTGTTGCCTTCGGCATCTTCGATCATGTGGCACGACTTGCACTTGTTGAACTCGCGCTCGCCCGCGGCGGCGTCGCCGGAGCCGGCATGCGAGTCGGCAAAGGCCGCGGTGCCCAGCGCGGCGGCTGTGAGGATCGAAACGATCTGAAGTTTCATGTCTTCCATCTCCTGAATGCGGTTTCCCGGGTGGAACGTAGCGCGACACCGTCAAGGTCAACAACATCAAAGGCAGCGCAGGACGAGCAAGTTTCTGCGACTTTCGCATCGAACCGGCAGACGATTGCCCGTTTGAATGGCTCTTGCGGTATTCCGGCGGGCAGGACATAGCCCGTGGCATGAGTCTGCAGCGCTTCCTTGTCGACAATGCCCGCTGGCTGAGCGCCGGTGCGCTGATGACCTTGCTGTCGAGCTTCGGGCAGACCTTCTTCATTTCGATCTTCGCCGGGAAGATCAGCGAAGGGTTCGGGCTGAGCCTGGGCATGTGGGGCGGCATCTACACGCTGGGCACCGGGGCTTCGGCCATCGTGATGATCTGGGCGGGGGGCCTGACGGACCGATTCCGGTCGCGCAGTCTTGGCACCGGGGTTCTGCTGCTGCTGGCGGCGTCCTGCCTGTTCATGGCGCTCAACCCGTTTGCGGCGCTGCTGCCGCTGGTCATTTTCTCGCTGCGCTTTTGCGGTCAGGGGATGATGAGCCACATTGCCGTCGTCTCGATGTCGCGCTGGTTCGTGGCCACGCGGGGTCGGGCACTGTCGGTGGCCGGGCTTGGATTCGCGGCGGGAGAGGCGGTGCTGCCGGTGCTGTTCGTCGCCCTGATGCTGGTGGTGGACTGGCGCTGGCTGTGGGTGGCCGCGGCACTGGTGGCGGTGCTGGCGATCCTCCCGCTGCGTCTGTTGCTGACCGAAGAGCGCACACCCCAGAGCCATGCCGCGACGGATCATGCCACGGGCATGTCGGGGCGGCACTGGACGCGGATGGAGATGCTGCGGCACGAATTGTTCTGGTTCATGGTGCCGGCAGTTCTGGGGCCCGCGGCGTTCAACACCGCGTTCTTTTTCTTCCAGGTGCATTTTGCCACGGTCAAGGGCTATCAGCATCTGGACCTTGTGGCGCTGTTTCCGGTTTATACCGCGCTGTCGGTCGCGGCGATGGTGGTGTCGGGCTGGCTGCTGGACCGGTTCGGCACGGCCCGCCTGATCCCATGGTTCCAGGTTCCGATGATTCTGGGGTTCGTCATTTTTTCGCAGGGCGAAAGCCTTTGGGTCACCCTGTTCGGCCTGATGGTGATCGCGCTGACCACGGGGGCGAATGCGACCCTGCCCAATGCCTTCTGGGCCGAGTTCTACGGCACGCGGCATCTGGGGGCGATCAAGGCGATGGCCGCGGCGGTGATGGTCTTTGGTTCCGCCATCGGGCCGGGGCTGGTGGGGATGCTGCTGGACCTGGGTGTGGGGATCGAGACGCAATACCTGGGGATTGCGCTCTACTTTGTCTTTACCAGCGCGATGATGGCGGTGGGACTGGCACGGACAGGACGGGCGGCAGGGGTTGCCTGACGGGCTGCGCAAGCCCTCTCAGCGGCGCCGGCGCAGATAGACGTAATACGCGCCATCGCCGCCATGTTTCTGATGCGCCGGCGTGATCTGGAGAATGGCCTGCCCCACGGGCGGCATCCGTAGCCAGTGCGGCACCTGCGCGCGCAAGACACCTCGGCGGCGCGGGGCGGGATCATAGGGGTCGTCGCCGCTTCCCTTGCCGGTGATCACCAGAACCATGCGGTGCCCGTGCGAAACGGCGTTCAGCACGAATCGGATCAGCGCCGGGTGTGCCTGTTCGAGGGTCATGCCGTGCAGGTCGATACGGGCATCGGGGGACAGCTTGCCGCGTTTCATCCGGGCAAACGTCCGCGCGTCCATGTGCACGGGATCGCGGCGCAGGCGCTGATGTGTGGGTTCTGGCGGGTGCCAGGTTTGCGACTGCTCGGGGCCTGTCCTGGCACCGATGCGGAAGGGCGGCACCGGATCGGGGGCTGGCGGACCGGGCGGGGGGGATGGATCGGCCTTGGTGGGCGGTTTTACCGGGGACGGGGCATTGCGCCTGGCCAGGGGATCCGCCGTTCGGGCCACCTGGTTCCAGAGATCGAGTTCCTCCGGTCGCAGGCGCCGCCGGGTCATAACACGCCTTCGGGCAGCAGGGCGTAGGCGCGCTGGATCGGCATCAGCACCACGAGACGGCCCGGATCCTTGATGCGGCCCGCCACGCGTCCGGCCTCGTCCCCGGTGCCGATGAAGATGTCGGCGCGCTGTGCGCCCTTGATGGCAGAGCCGGTGTCCTGGGCAATCATCAGGCGGTTGAGCGGGTTTCGACCCTGTTTTTCGATCCAGACGGGGGCGCCTAGGGGGATGAAGGCCGGATCGACCGCGATGGAGCGCATCGCGGTGATGGACCGGTTCATGGCTCCCAGCGGCCCGCGATCGGCCGGCACTTCGCTGACCTCGCGGAAAAAGACGTAGGAGGCGTTGTGGAACAGAAGCTCTTGCCCCTGTATCGGGTTGCGGCGGACCCAGTTCTTGATCACGTCGGCAGAAACCTGATGCAGGTTGTAGACGCCGCGGCGCACCAGCTCCTGGCCGATGGAACTGTAATTGTGCCCGTTGGCCCCGCCATAACCGACACGGATGAACCGGCCATCGGGAAGTCGGATGCGGCCGGACCCCTGGATCTGCAGGAAGAACAGCTCCACCGGATCGTCGACCCAGGCGATTTCAAGACCGCGCCCATCCATTATGCCCGAGGTGAGGATTTCCCGCCGGGTCAGCCAGGGTCGGGTGGCGCGGGCCTCTGGCGGCATCTTGTAGAGGGGGTAGCGGTAGCGGCCCGAGGGGGAGAGCGCGCCGTCGAGTTCCGGTTCGAAATAGCCGGTGAACAGCCCGTCCCTGCCGTCGGACATCAGGACGGGGCGAAACAACAGTTCAAAGAACTGGCGGGCGTCCGGCGCGTCACGGGCGACATTGCAGAGCGCGGTCCAGTCGGGATCGTCGAAATCGCCGCAGGTGTTGAGGAACACACCAAGCGCGGCGGCATGATCGTCTTCGGCCCAGCCTGGAAGGTCCTCGAACCCGAGAATGGTATAGGTGGTCTGGGCGACGGCACCGAACTGGTTTGTCATGACGGATACGGCGAACGCAAGCGCGGCAAGGAAACGGGTCATTCGTCCGTGGCGACCAGCTCCCAGTTGGGATCGTCACTGCCCATGTTGCGTGCGTAGGTCCAGATGTCCTTCTGGCGTTTGACCGAGGTGGCCGAGCCTTCGATGATCTCGCCTTCGGCGTTTTTGACCACCGAGGTCAGTTCGCCGACATACCGCACCGTAATTTCGGCAATCCGCGCATCGGGATCGAAGCTCGCACCGGTCAGGGTGATTTCCCGGACGCCGACAAACTCTGCCTCGATCGTCAGCCCCTGTTCTTTGCGGTGGGCCACAACCTCGGCAAAGGTTGCGTAGACGTCGTCGGCAAGGAACGGTTTGAGATCCTCGATCTCTCCGCGTTCGAAGCCCATCAGGATCATTTCGTACGCGCCACGGGCACCGGAAAGGAATTCAGCCACCGAGAAGGACGGTTCATGCCGCTTCATCTCGGCCAGGGCGGCGGCCGCGTCGGAGCCTTCGTCGACATGGTCGATGATGTCGTAATCCGGACCGCCTTCGATCACCTCGAAATCGCGCCGCGGCGCGCTGCGGCCCGCAGGCGCGTTGGCGGGCGGCTTTTCAAAGCCTTCGCGGCTGCCAAGGACACTGCGCAACCGCAGGACAAGGAAGATGGCTATTCCGGCGAGGACCAGAAGCTGCACAAGGGAGGAGTTCATCGGCACCTCTTGAAGGGGTGGTGTGGTATCGGGACACTTGCAGCCTTATGTAGGGGAGGGTCGCGGGCAAGTCCACCTGCGGACACTCTGCCAAGGGAGAAGATGATGTGGCTTTTTCTGGCCTTTCTGGCCGTGCCCCTGATCGAGATCGCGCTTTTCATCCAGATCGGGGGCGTTATAGGGCTTTGGCCGACGCTGGGCGTCGTGGTCCTGACGGCGGTTCTGGGCAGCTGGCTGGTGCGGGCGCAAGGCTTGCAGACGCTGGCCAGGCTGCGCCGTTCCTTCGAGGCGCTGGACGATCCCAGCGAACCGCTGGCGCATGGGGCGATGATCCTGTTTGCCGGGGCGCTGCTGCTGACGCCGGGATTCTTCACCGACGCCGTTGGCTTTGCCCTGCTGGTGCCCGGCGTTCGACAGGCCGTTCTGGTCCATGCACGCAAGCGGGTCCGGATGGCGCGGTTCGAGATGGGCACAGGCACCCCGCAAGACGCACAGCGTCCGGCACGGGACGAGGTGATCGATGGCGAGTTCAGCGAGGTCCCGCCGGAAAAGACCCCGAATCATCCCGGGTCGGGCTGGACTAGGCATTGAGAGCCTTGATCTGCGCTGCTATGGCGGAGGCAGAGAATTTCAATCGGAGATCCGTTCATGGCTGAAGCGGCAGAAAACGGCGCGGCACAAACCGCTGCGCAACCCCCGAAGATGAATGTGCTGGCACAGTTCGTGCGGGACATGTCGTTCGAGAACATCCTGGCGCAGAAAGGGGCGACCGGCGAGGTCCAGCCTGACGTGCAGGTGCAGGTCAACCTGGACGCCAAGAAGCGGACGGCCGCCAACCAGTACGAAGTGATGATCAAGCTGAAGGTCGATTCCAAGAACAAGGGCAGCGACGACCGGCTGTTCCTGCTGGAACTGGAGTATTCCGGCGTGTTCCTGATCGAGAACATCCCGGACGAGCAGATGCATCCCTACCTGCTGATCGAATGCCCGCGCATGCTGTTCCCGTTTGTGCGCCGCATCGTGTCCGACGTGACCCGTGACGGCGGTTTTCCGCCGCTGAACCTGGAGACGATCGATTTCCTGGGTCTGTACCGTGCGGAACTGCAGCGCCGCCAGGCCGAAACGAAGACGGAAAACGCGTGACGGCGCGCGCGGCTCAGGTCTTGAGCCAGAGCGCCTCACCCCCAAGCTTTTCGACAAAGGCGGCGTGAGCCGCCTTTTCCTTTTCCGACAGGCGGGATGGCAGCGGGGCCGGGCGCGGCGCGGGACGCCAGCTGGTCTGCGCTCCGGTGCTGCGGTTCGTTTCGGAGGGACCGGACAGCGCAAAGTCGGGCTGCTTGCCACCGATGAGTTCCAGATAGACTTCGGCCAGGATTTCACTGTCGAGCAATGCGCCGTGCAGGGTGCGGGCGGAATTGTCGATGGCGAAGCGGCGGCAGAGGGCATCGAGCGAGGCCGGGCTTCCCGGGAAACGTCGGCGCGCGATGTCCAGGGTGTCGACGGCGATGTCGGGTGGCAGAAGCGGGCGGTTGGCCCAGCGCAGTTCGGCGTTGAGGAACTTCATGTCGAAGCTGGCATTGTGAATGACCAGCTTTGCGCCCCGGCCGACAAAGGCGAGGAAATCGTCGACAATGGCGGCAAAGACCGGCTTGTCGCGCAGGAAGTCATCCCCCAGACCGTGGACCTCGAATGCCTCTTGCGGCATGGCGCGTTCGGGGTTGATGTATTGGTGATAGGTTTGACCGGTAGGCACGTGGTTCCACAGCTCGACCGCGCCGATCTCGACGATACGGTCGCCGGTTTCGGGGTCAAACCCGGTTGTTTCGGTGTCGAGCACGATTTCACGCATGGGGCAGGCCGGCGATGATCTGGTCGTACACAGTCTGCACCTGGGCGCGCGCATGCTCAAGCGTGTCGGTTTCGATCACATAGGTGGCCCGGGCGCATTTTTCGGCGTTGGGCATCTGCCGGGCCAGGATGTGGTCGAGATCGGCTTCGGTCATGGTGCCGCGGGCGAGGACACGAGCGCGTTGCGTTTCACGTGAAACCGTCACGCATGCGGTGGCGTCCATCTCGGCATCGGACCCGGTTTCGAACAGGAGCGGAATGTCGAACACGGCGACTGGCGCGTCGCAGGATCGTGCGAACCGGGCGCGATCCGCCCTTACCAGCGGATGGGTGATGGTTTCGAGCCGGTGCAGGGCGGTTGTGTCCTTCTGGATGATGGCGCGCAGAACCTCGCGCGAGACGCCGCCCGCGCGGATGGCGTCTGGAAACACCGCACCAATGGCGTCCACCGCCGCACCTCCCGGGGCATAGAGCCCGCGCACCGCGGCATCGGCGTCCCAGACTGCGCAGCCGAGATCGGCAAACATCGCCGCGGTGGTCGATTTGCCCATGCCGATGGAGCCGGTCAGGCCAAGGCAGAAGGTCATCGCAGAACCGCAGCCCGGGTGGATTCGTCAACCTCGGGGCGCATGCCGAACCAGCGTTCGAAACCGGGTACGGCCTGGTGCAACAACATGCCCAGCCCATCGACGGCCACACAGCCCTGTGCCTCGGCTTCGCGAAGTAGCCGGGTCTGCAGCGGGGAATAGACCAGGTCGGTCACCAGCGCGCCGCGCTGCAATCCGTCGAGCGGCACGCGCAACTCCGGCTTGCCGGTCATCCCCAGCGACGTGGTGTTCACGACCGTCGGGGCGTCTTCGACGATATTGCCGGCCTGGACCCAGTCGAAGACCTGCACCCGATTGCCGAAATCCGACTTCAGCTTGTCTGCCCGCACGCGGGTTCGGTTCGACAGGCGGATCTCCGGCACACCCACATCCAGCAAGGAAGCAATGACCGCACGCGCCGCCCCTCCGGCACCGAAGACCGCGGCGGGCCCCGCCTTTGGCGACCAGTCCGGCGCGGATTGCCGCAGGTTTTCGATAAAGCCGTACCCGTCGGTGTTGTCGGCATGAATCCGGCCATCCGACCGGAAGATCAGCGTGTTTGCTGCACCGATCAGCGTGGCCCGGTCCGAGATCTGGTCGGCAATGTCCATGACCCGTTCCTTGTAGGGGATGGTCACGTTGGCACCGACAAAACCCAGATGGGGCATCAGTTTCAGCGCCTCTGCGAGACGGTCGGCGGGCACTTCAATGGGGATGTAGTGTCCGGGCATGCCGTATTTGCGCAGCCAGTGCTGGAACAGACGTGGTGAGCGGGAATGGGCCACGGGCGCGCCGATCACGCCGGCGAGGGGGATTCGGGTCATTGTCATGCCGGGATCGTACCTCGGGTGGAAAGAAAGTTGAGCAGGGGAAGCAGCGGAAGGCCGAGAATGGTGAAATGATCGCCATCGATGCGCGCGAAGAGACGGCTGCCCTCTTCCTCGAGCTTGTATCCGCCGACACTCTCGCCAATCCCCGGCCAGTTGCGCTCCAGATACGCGTCGAGATAGGCATCGGAAAACCTGCGCATCGTCAGGTCTGCGCGGTCCACATGCCGCCAGACCGGCGTTCCTGCCTCATAGAGAACGGCCGCGCTGAAGAGGTGGTGGCGTCGGTTTCGGAGCGTCACAAGCTGGGATCGTGCTTTGGCCCGCGTGGCAGGTTTGTCGAGGATGCGCTCGTCAAACGCGAGCACCTGGTCACAGCCCAGGACGCGGGCATCGGGAAAGCGTGCTGCGATCTTTGAGGCCTTGGCCTCGGCCAGCGCATCGGCGATGTCCCGCGGAGGGATGTCTTCGGCAAGAAGACTGGCCTTGATGCTGTCCTCGTCGATTCGCGCCGGGCTTGCGGTGACCGTCAGACCGGCGGCACGCAGCAATTTGGCCCGGATCTGGGAACCGGAGGCCAGGATCAGGTCGTCAGACATGGGGAAAGCCCTGTGCAGAACCGCTTGGATAGTCCTGAGCGTCTTTCTGCGGAAAAACCGCGGGGGTTTCAAGCTTGTGCAGGAATATCGCGGTTATGCGGCGTGCGGGATCGGTTGTCCAACTGTGGGTTTGAACAAGCGTCGGGGTGGGAAAACCTCACCCGTGTCGTGGTGTGCGGACGATGTGCGGCACTTTTCCACTGTCGAGTTTGTGGTCTTTGACGACTGATTTCGTTATATAAATTGCCGTCAATTCCGCAGGCATTCCGGTTCATTCACCTGTTTTTCCACATGTGGGGAGCGGTGGAGAAGTCTTGGGACGGAAGCGAAATCCCCAGGCTCCGTCTTCCCATCCTTATCTTCATCTTTTCTTTACATTCCTATTTATGTGTGTGTTCCGGACGATCGTGTCGATTGACTCTGCCCTGCCTCTTCGGCTATTTCCCGCAGGCCTTCTGTTCTGGAGGCGTTTTCCAATGAAAATGATGATGTGACCCGGCGACGGGTCAAGGAAGCGGTATGTCATGACTCAGGATCGCCTGAACCTTGCCGATCTGAAGGCGCAGAGCCCCAAGGACCTTCTGTCGATGGCGGAAGAGCTGGAGATCGAGAACGCCTCGACCATGCGCAAGGGCGAGATGATGTTCCAGATCCTGCGGGAACGCGCAGATGAAGGCTGGGAGATTTTCGGCGATGGTGTTCTGGAGGTGCTTCAGGACGGGTTCGGGTTCTTGCGCTCGCCCGAGGCCAATTACCTTCCGGGTCCGGATGACATCTATGTCTCGCCCGAAATGATCCGCCGGTATTCGCTGCGAACAGGCGACACCATCGAAGGGGAAATCCGCGCGCCGGATGACAATGAGCGGTATTTTGCGCTGGTGTCGGTCACCCGGATCAATTTCGAGGATCCGGAGCGGGCGCGTCACAAGATCGCCTTCGACAACCTGACGCCGCTTTATCCCGATGAACGCCTGAAGATGGAGATCGAGGACCCGACCATCAAGGACCGGTCGGCGCGGATCATTGATCTGGTGTCACCGATCGGGAAAGGGCAGCGCAGCCTGATCGTGGCACCGCCGCGCACGGGCAAGACCGTGCTGTTGCAGAACATTGCGCACTCGATCGAGAAGAATCATCCGGAATGTTACCTGATCGTTCTTCTGATCGATGAACGTCCGGAAGAAGTCATTGACATGCAGCGGTCGGTGAAGGGCGAAGTGGTGTCTTCGACTTTTGACGAACCTGCCGGGCGCCATGTGGCTGTCAGCGAAATGGTGATCGAAAAGGCGAAACGCCTGGTCGAACACAAGCGTGACGTGGTGATCCTGCTGGATTCGATCACGCGTCTTGGCCGGGCGTTCAACACCGTTGTACCCTCGTCCGGCAAGGTGCTGACCGGCGGTGTGGATGCGAATGCCTTGCAGCGGCCGAAGCGGTTCTTTGGTGCAGCGCGCAACATCGAGGAAGGTGGGTCGCTGACGATCATTGCCACGGCCTTGATCGACACCGGAAGCCGCATGGACGAGGTGATCTTTGAAGAATTCAAGGGCACCGGCAACTCGGAAATCGTTCTGGATCGCAAGGTGGCGGACAAGCGAGTGTTCCCGGCCATCGATATTCTGAAGTCGGGAACGCGCAAGGAGGACCTGCTTGTCAACAAGGTGGACCTGCAGAAGACCTTTGTGCTGCGGCGCATCCTGAATCCGATGGGCACGACGGACGCCATCGAGTTCCTTCTGTCGAAGTTGAAGCAGACGAAAACGAACTCGGAATTCTTTGATTCGATGAACAGCTGACGAGGGGCGGTGTCCGCGATGGATACGATCTTTGCCTTGGCCAGCGCGCCGGGGAAGGCGGGCGTGTCCGTGATACGGGTTTCGGGGCCGCACGCCGAACAGGCTTGCCGCCGGCTTGCAGGCGAAGTGCCGCTGCCGAGACAGGCGGCGCTGAGGCGACTGACGGGGCGTGACGGCAACGAGATCGACGAAGGGCTTGTCCTGTGGTTTCCTGAAGGAGCCAGCTTTACCGGGGACCCGGTTGTCGAATTCCAGGTGCATGGCAGCGTGGCGGTGATCCAGACGCTCTTGTCGGAATTGGGCCGGATGGATGGACTGCGCTTTGCCGATCCGGGGGAGTTCACCCGGCGGGCGCTGCTGAACGGGCGCATGGATCTGGCGCAGGTCGAGGCCTTGGCCGATCTGATTGATGCGGAAACCGAGGCGCAGCGGCGGCAAGCGCAACGGGTCTTGTCCGGGGCTTTTTCCGAAAAGGTGGCGGGGTGGCGGGCCGATCTGGTGCGTGCAGCGGCGTTGCTGGAAGCGACAATCGACTTTGCGGACGAGGACGTGCCGGAAGATGTGAGTGATGAGGTGCTTTTGCTTTTGTCTCGTGTTGTTGCGTCATTGCGACAGGAGATCGCGGGGGCGGCGGTGGCAGAGCGTGTCAGAACGGGATTCGAAGTGGCCATTGTGGGGCCGCCGAATGCGGGGAAGTCGACGCTGCTGAACCGTCTGGCTGGACGAGATGCGGCGTTGACGTCGGAGGTTGCAGGGACGACACGGGATGTCATCGAGGTGAGGTTTGATCTCAAAGGTTTGCCCGTCACCTTTCTGGACACGGCCGGTCTGCGTGACAGTTCGGACAAGGTTGAAAACCTGGGAATTGCGCGGGCGCGGGAACGGGCGGAGATGGCAGATCTTCGGTGCCATCTGGTGCCGGTTGGAGAGCAACCCTTGTTGACGATCCGGCCCGGAGACCTTGTCTTGACGGCGAAAGACGATTTGGGGTCTGCCGTCAACGGCGTTTCGGGGGCGACAGGGGTCGGGATTGACGATGTGTTGAGTCAAATCCATGAGGTCTTGTCGTCTCGGGTTGCAGCGATCGGTCTGGCGAGTCGGGATCGTCAAGCCGACCTGATCGGGCAAGCTGTGGTGTGGCTTGAGGCCGCGCTTGACCTGTTGCCGCTGGGTCCAGACGTGTATGATGTGGCGAGTCACGAGGTTCGCGGAGCATTGCTTCAACTGGAACGGCTTTTGGGCAGTGTGGATGTCGAGGATTTGCTGGACGAGATCTTCTCGTCCTTCTGCGTCGGGAAGTGAGGAGTGTTTCACGTGAAACACGAGGATTTTGATGTTATCGTGATTGGCGGTGGTCACGCCGGCACCGAAGCGGCACACGCCGCGGCGCGTATGGGCGCACGCACGGCGCTCGTCACCATGAAGACATCCGACCTTGGCGTGATGTCCTGCAATCCCGCTATAGGCGGCCTTGGCAAAGGACATCTTGTCCGGGAAATCGACGCCATGGGTGGTGTCATGGGGCAGGTCGCCGATCGCGCCGGTATCCAGTTTCGCCTGTTGAACCGCCGCAAAGGGCCCGCGGTCCAAGGCCCTCGGGCCCAGGCGGATCGTCGTTTGTACCGGGCTGCAATGGCTGACTGCATGGCGAACACGCCTCGGCTTCGGATCATTGAAGGCGAGGTGGTGGACCTTGTGCAGTCGGGCTCGCGCATCACCGGTGTACTTTTGGCAGATGAAACCGAGATTGGTGCCCGCAGTGTCGTTCTGACCAGCGGCACCTTCCTGCGGGGCAAGATCCATATGGGTGACGTGTCCCGGTCCGGCGGTCGTATGGGCGATCGTGCCTCGACCCGGTTGGCGGATCGACTTGCCGATTTCGCGTTGCCCATGGGCCGATTGAAGACAGGAACGCCACCGCGTCTGGATGGACGGACCATCCGGTGGGACGATCTGGACATGCAACCGGGTGACGACGACCCGGTGATGTTTTCGTTTCTCAGCACCGCTCCGGTGGCCCGGCAGGTCAGTTGCGGGATCACACATACCTCGGCCAAGACACACGAGATCATTCGGCAAAACCTTGACCGGTCGGCGATGTATGGCGGCCATATCGACGGTGTTGGCCCCCGCTATTGCCCATCCATCGAGGACAAGGTCGTACGATTTGCGGACAAGGACTCACATCAGGTGTTCCTGGAACCAGAGGGCCTTGACGATCCCACGATCTATCCGAACGGCATTTCAACCTCGCTCCCGGAAGATGTACAGGAAGCCTATGTCCGGACGATCCATGGTCTGGAGAACGTCACGATCCTGCAGCCTGGCTACGCCATCGAGTATGATTATGTCGACCCGCGGGCGCTGGAGTCGCGTCTGGCCCTGCGTGCGGTCGAGGGGTTGTACCTTGCGGGGCAGATCAACGGGACAACCGGGTACGAGGAAGCGGCGGCGCAAGGTCTGGTGGCTGGGTTGAATGCAGCGGCTGCGGCGCAGGAAAGGGAGGCCGTGCGCTTTGAACGGTCGGACAGCTATATCGGTGTGATGATCGACGATCTCACCACGCGGGGCGTCTCTGAACCCTATCGCATGTTCACGTCCCGGGCAGAGTTCCGCCTGTCCCTTCGGGCGGACAATGCAGATCAACGTCTGACACCCCGTGCGATGGCGCTGGGCATTGTGTCCGAGCATCGCCGGACCCATTTCGAAGAAAAGATGTCGGAACTGGCAAAGGGAAAGGCCCTGCTGGAGGCGCGGGTGTTTTCTCCGTCGGAACTGCGGACGGCCGAGATTCAGGTCAACGCTGATGGCGTCAAGCGCAGCGCCTTTCAGGTGTTGGCGTTCAAGGACGTGTCCATCAGTGCATTGGGAGGTCTTGAACCGGGTTTGCAAGCGATTCCCTTGAAAATCGCAGAGCAACTGGAACGTGACGCGCTGTACGCCAATTACCTGGAACGTCAGGCGCGGGATGTGGAGTCTTTGCGGAAAGAAGAAACGATGCGGATTCCGCCCGATTTTGACTTCGACAGTTTACCAAGCCTGTCAAAGGAACTGCGGAGCAAACTGTCTCTGGCACGGCCCGAAACGATCGCGCAGGCCGGACGCATCGATGGGATCACTCCCGCGGCGTTGATGTTGCTGATTGCCAAACTCCGGCAGCAGGTCCGGATGTCGTCCGCGTCATGATCAGAGAGTCGAAGGCACCGGTGGATGTTTCACGTGAAACATCCGAGCGGCTGGACCTGTACGCCGAACTGCTTCAAAAATGGACCCCCAGGATCAACCTGGTCGCACCATCCACGGTATCAAACCTGCGAACCCGACATTTCGACGACTCCTTGCAACTGTTCGCTCTGGTCCCGGACAGCATCCGTCATTGGGCGGACCTTGGGTCAGGCGGCGGATTTCCCGGCCTCGTCATTGCGATCCTTCTCGCCGAAAAACAGCCGGACGCACAGATCACCCTTGTCGAAAGCGACACCCGCAAATGCACCTTTCTCCGGACGGTGGCACGGGACACCGGGGTTGCGGTCACAATCCGGCAGGCACGGATTGAAGACCTGGACCCCCTGAACGCGTCGCATCTCAGCGCCCGCGCCCTCGCGCCTCTGCCGCAACTACTGGCCCATGCCAGCCGCCACCTCGCACCCTCGGGAACGGCGCTGTTCCCGAAAGGACGCCAGTGGCAAGCGGAGCATGCAGCTGCTCGAGACTCATGGCGTTTCACCTGTGTTCCCCATACAAGCCGGACGGACCCTGAATCCGTCATCCTTCAGATCGGAGATATCAAACATGTCTGATCCTCTGGCGCGCAGCGCTTCCAAGATCATCGCGATCGCCAACCAGAAGGGGGGCGTGGGCAAGACCACCACCACCATCAACCTTGGTGCCGCTTTGTGCGAGCTGGGGCTCAAGATCCTCGTCGTCGATCTCGATCCGCAGGGAAACGCGTCCACAGGTCTCGGCATCGAACCGGAAGATCGCGACTTCACCACCTATGACCTTCTTCTCGACGAGGTCGACATGGAAGACGTGATCGTGGAAACCGCCACTTCCGGCCTGTCGCTGATCCCCGCCACGGTGGATCTGAGCTCCGCCGACATGGAACTCATCGCCAACGAAAAGCGCAGCTTTCTGCTGCATGACGCACTGCGGCAGCCGGTTCTGTCCGGATATGCCTTCGACTACATCCTGATCGATTGTCCGCCATCGCTCAACCTTCTGACGGTGAACGCGATGGTCGCTGCACATTCCGTGCTTGTGCCGCTGCAAAGCGAGTTCTTCGCCCTCGAGGGCCTGTCGCAACTCATGCTCACCATCCGGGAAGTCCGTCAGACTGCCAATCCCGATCTGCGGATCGAAGGTGTGGTCCTCACCATGTATGATGCGCGCAACAACCTCTCGCAGCAGGTCGAGGCGGACGCCCGCGACAATCTTGGTGATCTGGTTTTTGCTTCGGTGATCCCGCGCAATGTCCGGGTCAGCGAGGCCCCGTCTTATGCCTTGCCTGTCCTGTCCTACGACACGACCTCCAAAGGTGCCGCCGCCTACCGCGCGCTGGCCACCGAACTGCTGAAAAAGAACGCACGCCTTGCCGCGTGACACAAGAAACCAGAAGGGGCACGAGATGGTACAACGCAAGGAACCGCGCAAAGGGCTTGGCCGTGGATTGTCGGCGCTCATGGCCGATGTGGATACGGCCCGCACCACAAGCGAAACGACCGCCCCGGAAACCCGCCGCGCCGACCGGACGGTGCCGGTGGAACGGATCACCCCAAATCCGGATCAGCCCCGTCGCCAGTTCACCGAAGACCAGCTTCAGGAACTGGCAGAGTCGATCCGCACCAAGGGCATCCTGCAGCCGCTGATCGTCCGTCCCAATCCGCGCGATCCGTCCGGCTTTGAAATTGTTGCGGGCGAACGCCGCTGGCGCGCGGCGCAGATTGCGCAACTGCACGAAGTCCCCGTGCTCGTCCGGGATTTCAACGATACCGAAGTCCTCGAAGTTGCCATCATCGAAAACATCCAGCGTGCCGATCTCAATCCCATCGAAGAGGCGGCGGGCTACCGGCAGCTGATGTTCAAGTTCGGGCATACTCAGGAAAAGATGGCCGAAGCCCTGGGCAAAAGCCGAAGCCACATCGCCAACCTCCTGCGCCTCCTGAACCTGCCCGAAAGCGTTCAGGACATGGTCGCCCGCGGCGACCTGAGCGCCGGCCATGCCCGTACCTTGATCACCGCTGCCAAACCCGAAGACCTGGCGCAACGTATCGTGCAAAAGGGCCTGTCGGTGCGTGAGGCAGAAAAACTGGCCCGCGACAACACGCCCTCCGACAAGCCGCGCAAGCGCCCGGACGGTGCGTTCGAGATCGACAAGGACGCCGACACCAAGGCCCTCGAAGGAGATTTGTCGGCAACGCTGGGCATGAAGGTCAAGATCGACCACAAACCGGGCCAGGAAAAGGGCCGCCTCACCATCTCGTATGACACGCTGGAACAACTCGACGCGCTGTGCGCCCTGCTCAGCACCAGCCGGAATTAATCCCCAGGCATCAACCGGGCCACAACCCGGTTGAGCATCAGCCGACCCCGCGGGGTGGTCCCGATCCGGCCATCCGCCTGCCAGATCAGTCCGAAATCCAGCAGGTCTTCCAGATCCCTCTCCGGCAGCGCGGCGTCACACAGGCCGCGCGCCCGCGCCACCTCGATCCCCTCGGTCAGCCTCAGACCCATCATCAGGTATTCGCCGGCCATGTCCCGCGCGGTCAGCCGCTCCAACCTCCGGTCCCCCGAACCCGCCTCGGCGGCTTCCAGCCACCGCATGGGCATGGACCACGCCTCGGTGGCATGGCGCAACCCGTCCTGCGTCAGACGCCCATGTGCACCGGGTCCGATCCCGGCCCAGTCGCCATACCGCCAATAGACCAGATTGTGACGCGACTCCGCCCCGTCCCGCGCATGGTTCGACACTTCATACGCCCGATAGCCTGCGGCATCGCACATCTCCTGGGTCAGCTCGAACAGATCGGCCGCCAGGTCCTCCTCCGGCAGTCCACGCAGCCCCCCGGCCTGGGCCCGGTCCCAGAAGGCCGTTCCCGGTTCCAGGGTCAGCTGGTACAGCGACAGATGATCCAGCCCAAGGTCAAGGAACGCCTGCAATTCCGCTTCCCAATCCGTCAGGCTCTGATCCTGCCGCGCATAGATAAGATCGGCACTGACGCGCGAAAAGACATCCCGGGCCACGTCCAGCGCCGCCCGGGCCTCGCGGACATCATGCAACCGTCCCAGCCGTTTCAGATCCGCGTCCCGCAGGGCCTGAACGCCCAGCGACACGCGGTTCACCCCTGCCGCGGCATGAGCACGAAACCGGCCCGCCTCAACGGATCGCGGATTGGCCTCCAGCGTGATCTCGATGTCATTGGCCCAGATCCAGCTCTGCCGTGCCGCATCCAGAACCCGCGCCACGGTTTCGGGCAACATCAGGGACGGCGTGCCACCGCCAAAGAAGATCGACCCCAGCACCCGCCCTTTTGTCGTTTCCGCCACGCGGCCGACCTCCCGGGCCAGCGCCGCTGCCCAGCGGTCCTGGTCAACGCCCTGCACCACGTGGCTGTTGAAGTCGCAATAGGGGCACTTGGCCTCGCAAAACGGCCAGTGCACATACAGGCCGAAACCACCGGCCCGCCAGTCCTCAGCCAAGGCAGGCCGCCACGAACTTGCGGGTGGCATCGGCCCGGTGGCTGATCCCGTTCTTGGTCTTCGGGTCCATTTCGCCAAAGGTCACGTCATGCCCGTCCGGCTGAAAGATCGGGTCATAGCCATGCCCCTCCATCCCGCGCATCGGCCAGACCACCCGGCCGGGCATCACCCCGGCAAAGACGGCATCCACCCCGTCCGGCCAGGCCAGCACCAGCGTGCAGCAGAATCGCGCCGTCCAGGGCTCTGCCGCCCCGCTGTCCAGCAACAGGGTGTGGGTCTTTTCCATGGCCATCCGGAAATCGCGCCCAGAGCCGGTTTCGGCCCAATCCGCAGTATAGACGCCCGGGGCACCGTCCAGGGCGTCGATCTCGATCCCGGAATCGTCCGCCAGCGCGGGCAACCCCGTGGCCCCCGCTGCCGCATGTGCCTTCAGCCGCGCGTTCTCGACAAATGTCGTCCCGGTCTCCTCGGGTTCCGGCAACGCCATCTCCGCCGCGCCCACCACCGTGACGCCATATGGCGTCAAAAGCTGCACCATCTCCGCCAGCTTCCCGGCGTTATGCGTGGCCACGAGCAACCGGCCCGCCTCGAGCCTGCGCATCACGCCACGGCCGCGCGCTGAGCCGCCACAAGCTCCGCCACCCCGGCCTCCGCCAGGTCCAGAAGCTGGGCCATCTCGGGGCGCGAGAATGTCGCCCCTTCGGCCGACATCTGCACCTCGATCAGCCGTCCGTCGCCGCGCAGCACGAAATTGCCGTCCACCCCGGCCTCGCTGTCTTCGGGATAATCCAGGTCCAGCACCGGCTGCCCGGCATAGATCCCGCAACTCACCGCCGCGACCTCCGACACCAGCGGATCGGTCACGATGGCCCCGGCCTTCATCAGCGCCGTCACGGCGAGCCGTAGCGCCACCCAGCCACCGGTGATCGAGGCACAGCGCGTGCCGCCATCGGCCTGGATCACGTCGCAGTCCACGGTGATCTGCCGCTCGCCCAGGGCCACCCGGTCCACGCCGGCGCGCAGGCTGCGCCCGATCAGCCGCTGGATTTCCACGGTCCGGCCGCCCTGCTTGCCCGCCTGCGCCTCGCGCCGCATCCGGGTCGAGGTCGAGCGCGGCAACATCCCGTATTCCGCCGTGACCCAGCCCAGGCCCGAGCCCTTCACGAACGGCGGCACCCGCTCTTCCAGCGACGCCGTGCACAGCACATGCGTGTCGCCCATCCGGATCAGGCAGGAGCCTTCGGCATGTTTCACCACGCCCGTCTCGATTGAAACGCTGCGCATTTCACTTAAGTTCCGTCCTGACGGTCGCATGCCGATCCTCCGATTGGTCTGCCCCGGGATAGACGCCGTGGCCGGGAAGGTGCAAGCCCGATTGACGTCAGCCACCGCCCATCTTTAATGGCATGGTCCAGCCGAGGCCCGAGATGAAAGAGGCATCCCAGCTCCTGTCCCAGATGAACGACCGCTCGCGCGAGGTGTTCCGCCGCGTGGTCGAAGGCTACCTGCAGACCGGGGAGCCCGTGGGCTCACGCACCCTGACCCGGACCCTGTCCGAAAACGTGTCCGCTGCCACCATCCGCAACGTGATGCAGGATCTCGAATTTCTCGGTCTGCTGGACAGCCCGCATGTCAGCGCGGGCCGCATCCCCACGCAACAGGGCCTGCGGATGTTCGTGGACGGCCTGCTCGAAGTGCGCGAGCTTGACGACGAGGACCGCGACCGCCTCGACGCCACGCTGGGCACCAACAGCCTTGATGTCGGCGGTCTGCTCGATCAGGTGGGATCGGCTCTGTCCGGCGTGACCCAGGGCGCATCGCTGGTGCTGACGCCCAAACACGAGGCCCCGCTCAAACACATCGATTTCGTCTCGCTTTCCCCCACGCGCGCGCTTGTGGTCATCGTCTTTGCCGACGGTCACGTGGAAAACCGCCTGTTCACCCCGCCGCCCGGCCATACCCAAAGCGCCATGCGCGAGGCGGCGAACTTCCTCAACGCTTTCGCCGAATCCCGCACGTTCAGCGAATTGCGCACGGCCATCGCGCGTGAAATCGCCGCCCGCCGCCAGGAACTCGACACCCTTGCCGCCGACCTGGTGGATTCCGGGATCGCGGCATGGGAAGACACCAACGACACCTCGGCCCGCCTCATCGTGCGCGGACGGGCCAACCTCCTGGCCGACGAGACCGCCGAGGAAGAACTGGACCGGATCCGCACCCTGTTCGACGATCTCGAACGCAAGCGTGACATCGCCGAGTTTCTCGAACTGGCCGAGGATGGCGAAGGCGTGCGCATTTTCATCGGCTCCGAAAACAAACTTTTCTCACTTTCGGGTTCCTCTCTGGTGGTCTCTCCATATATGAACGCAGACCGAAAGATCATGGGTGTGGTGGGCGTGATCGGCCCGACCCGCCTGAACTATGGCCGGATCGTCCCCATCGTGGACTACACGGCGCAACTGGTCGGCAAGCTGATTGCCGAGCGGCGACAGAGGTGAAGAATGGCAGAGCCCAAGGACAACGAGTTCCTCGATGACATCGAGGCAGCGCTTGCAGAAGAAGACATCGCCCGCGACGAAATCTCCGACACCGAGGCCGAGCTTGACGCCCTGCGCGCGGAACGCGACGATTTCAAGGACCGTTTCATGCGCGCCCTGGCCGAGGCCGAAAACGCGCGCAAGCGGGCCGACAAGGACCGCCGCGAGGCGCAGCAATATGGCGGCTCCCGCCTGGCGCGCGATCTTCTGCCGGTCTACGACAATCTCCAGCGCGCGCTGAACGCCGCCCGCGAAGACGGCGAAACCGCCTCTGCCGCGCTGGTCGAAGGGATCGAGCTGACCTTGCGCGAATTGCTGCACGTCTTCGACAAGCACGGCGTCACACGGATCTCCCCCGAGGTCGGCGACCGCTTCGATCCCCAGCAGCACGAGGCCATGTTCGAGGCCCCGGTTCCCGGCACCCGCGCCGGCGACATCATCCAGGTGTCCGCCGAAGGCTTCCTGCTGTTCGACCGCCTGCTCCGCCCCGCCCAGGTCGGCGTCAGTTCCATGCCCGCCGCCTAGGCATTGCGGGGCGGGATCACGCCTCCGGCGGCAGCAGCGCCTTGAGGTCGTAGAGCATCTGCAGCGCCTCCCGCGGCGACATCTCGTCGAGGGTCAGCGCACGAAGACGGGTCTCGATCTCGCTGGCCGTCTCGGGCTTGTGCTCCGGGACGGGCCGCAGCGCTGCCGCGCTGAAAAGCGGCAGATCGTCGATCAGCGCCCGGGGCGCGGCGCGCCCCCGTTCTCCTGCCTCCAGTGCGCTCAGCACGTCCCGCGCCCGGTCCGTCACCGCAGGCGGCAACCCCGCCAGCTGCGCCACCTGCACGCCATAAGACCGGTCTGCCGCGCCGTCGCGCACCTCGTGCAGAAAGATCACTTCGCCCTGCCACTCCTTCACCGCCACCGTGGCATTGCGAACCCCGTCCAGCTTGCCGGCCAGTTGCGTCAACTCGTGGTAATGCGTTGCAAACAGCCCGCGCACCCGGTTCACCGC
The DNA here is from genome assembly GCA_030425925.1 of Alphaproteobacteria bacterium. Lineage (GTDB taxonomy): Bacteria > Pseudomonadota > Alphaproteobacteria > Rhodobacterales > Rhodobacteraceae > JAUHZO01. The sequence continues at coordinate 48,697 of JAUHZO010000015.1, forward strand.
CTGCAGATGCTCCAGAACCGCCCAGGCGATGGACAGACCGTCATAGGTGGCCGTGCCGCGCCCGATCTCGTCCAGGATCACCAGCGCTCGTGCGTCTGCCTGGTTCAGGATGGCCGCCGTCTCCACCATCTCCACCATGAAGGTCGACCGCCCCCGCGCCAGATCGTCCGAGGCCCCGACCCGGCTGAACACCTGGCTCACCAGGCCGATCTCCGCCCGTTCCGCCGGAACAAAGGACCCGATCTGCGCCAGCAGCGCGATCAGCGCGTTCTGGCGCAGAAAGGTCGACTTGCCCGACATGTTCGGACCGGTCAGAAGCGTGACCGCCGCCCCGTCGCCTTCGGCATCCAGCACGCAATCATTGGCAACAAAAGGCGTGCCGCTGGCCTGCAGCGCGGCCTCCACCACCGGATGGCGCCCGCCGATCACGGTGAACCGCCGGCTGTCATCCACCACGGGTGCCCGCCAGTCCCGCGCCCGCGCCAGATCGGCCAGTCCCAGCGTCAGGTCGAACACCGCCAGCGCCCCCGACAGCCCCGACAACGCCGCGGCTTCCTCCAGAACCGCGGCGCGCAACTGCCCGAACAGCCGCTTCTCGATCGCCTGCGCCTCGCCTCCGGCGTTCAGGATCCGGGTTTCCAGCTCCGACAGGTCCACCGTCGTGAACCGCACCTGGTTGGCGGTCGTCTGACGATGGATGAATGTTTCGGACAGCGGCGGCGACATCATCTTTTCCGCGTGCAGCGCCGTTGTCTCGATGAAGTACCCCAGAACGTTGTTGTGCTTGATCTTCAGGGCCGGCACGCCACTCAGCCGGGCATAGTCCGCCTGCATCCCGGCAATCACACTGCGGCCTTCGTCCCGCAGCCGCCGCGCGGCGTCCAGATCCGCGTCAAACCCGGTCGCCACAAACCCGCCATCGCGCACCAGCAAGGGCGGCTCGGCCACAAGGGCACTGTCCAGCAGCTCCAACAGCGGCCATGACCCGCCCAGCGCCTCATGCGCCGCCTCCAGTTCGTCCGGCAAGGCGCTCTTGTCCAGCGCCGCCTGCAGGGCCCGGGCCTGCTCCAGCGCCCGCCGCACCGCTGCCAGGTCCCGCGGGCCTCCCCGGTCCAGCCCCAGCCGGGACAGGGCCCGGTCCAGATCGGGCACGCGGCGCAGGATCTGCCGAACGGCTTCCGCCTCGGCCGCCCCGGTGGCCCAGCCCACCGCGTCCAGCCGGGCCCGGATCACCTCCAGATCGCGCGACGGTGCCGACAGCCGCCGCTCCAGCAGCCGCGCCCCCGCCGCGGTCAGTGTCCGGTCGATCACCGACAAGAGCGAGCCGGCACGCCCGCCCTGCATCGACCGCGTCAGTTCCAGATTGCGCCGCGTGGCGGCATCGATCTGCATGAAGCGCTGCACCGCCTCCCGCCGGGGCGGCGACAACAGCGGCAGTCGGCCCTTCTGGGTGATGTCGAGATAATCCACCACCGCCCCCATGGCCGACAGCTCCACCCGCGAAAACGTGCCGAACCCGTCCAGCTCCTGCACCCCCCAGACCCGGCACAAGCGCTGCTGCGCATTGCTGCTGTCGAAGGAGGCCGCCGCCAGCACGGTTGCGCTGACCCCCAGATCGTCCAGCACCGCGCGCAGCGCCGCATCCACCGTCTCTGTCACCAGGATTTCCGACGGGGCCAGCCGCGCGATCTCGGCGCCGATCCGGGCCTGGGTCACCGGCATCACGTGAAACGCGCCGGTGGACATGTCGCACCAGCTCAGCGCCCAGTCCTCGCGCACCCGCGCCAGGGCCGCCAGGTAATTGTGCCGCCGCGCCTCCAGCAGGCTTTCCTCGGTCAGGGTCCCGGGCGTCACCAGCCGCACCACATCGCGCCTGACCACCGATTTCGATCCGCGTTTCCTGGCCTCCTCCGGGCTTTCCAGCTGTTCGCCCACGGCCACGCGAAACCCCTTGCGGATCAGCGTCAACAGATAGCCCTCGGCGGCATGCACCGGCACGCCGCACATCGGGATATCCTCTCCGGCATGTTTGCCGCGTTTGGTCAGCGCGATGTCCAGCGCCTCGCTGGCCGCCACGGCGTCGTCAAAGAACAACTCGTAAAAATCGCCCATCCGGTAGAACAACAACGCGTCCGGGTACTGCGCCTTTATCTCCAGATATTGCGCCATCATCGGCGTGACCTGCGGCTTGTTCGCGCTCAATGGCCTTCCCCCCACGGATTTCGCATGACATTAATTCGGCCAACCCCGGGAAAAAACCCGCTATCCGGCAAGAAGAAAGACGGCGCGCATGTCCAGACTCAAATACACCCGCGAAGAGGCGCTGGCCTTCCATCTCGAACCCACGCCCGGCAAGTGGGAAGTCAACGCCACCGTCCCCATGACCACCCAGCGCGACCTGTCGCTGGCCTACAGCCCCGGTGTCGCCGTGCCCTGCGAAGAGATCGCCGCAAATCCGGGCCTGGCCTACGATTACACCAACAAGGGCAACCTAGTCGCCGTCATCTCGAACGGCACCGCCGTGCTGGGCCTTGGCAATCTGGGCGCGTTGGGCTCGAAGCCGGTGATGGAGGGCAAGTCAGTGCTCTTCAAGCGCTTTGCCGACGTCAATTCCATCGACATCGAACTGGATACCGAGGACCCGGACGAATTCATCAAGGCGGTCAAGCTGATGGGCCCCACCTTCGGCGGCATCAACCTCGAAGACATCAAGGCGCCGGAATGCTTCATCATCGAGCAGACGCTCAAGGAGCAGATGGACATCCCCGTCTTCCACGACGACCAGCACGGCACCGCCGTGATCTGCGCCGCCGGTCTGATCAACGCGCTGCATCTGTCGAGCAAGAAGGTCGAAGACGTCAAGATCGTGCTGAACGGGGCCGGGGCCGCGGGCATCGCCTGTATCGAGCTGCTGAAATCCATGGGCGCGCGGCATGAAAACTGCATCGTCTGCGACACCAAGGGCGTGATCTACCAGGGCCGCTCCGACGGCATGAACCAGTGGAAATCGGCCCATGCCGTCAAGACCGACCTGCGCAGCCTCGAAGAGGCCATGAAAGGCGCTGACGTCTTCCTTGGCGTCTCGGCCAAGGGCGCGGTCACGCAGGACATGGTGGCGGCGATGGCCGACAATCCGGTCATTTTCGCCATGGCCAACCCCGATCCGGAGATCACCCCGGAAGAAGCACATGACGTGCGCCCCGATGCCATCGTCGCCACCGGTCGGTCGGACTATCCCAACCAGGTCAACAACGTGCTGGGCTTCCCCTATCTCTTCCGTGGCGCGCTCGACATCCATGCCCGCGCCATCAATGACGAGATGAAGATCGCCTGCGCCGAGGCCCTGGCCGAACTGGCGCGTGAGGACGTGCCCGACGAGGTGGCGCTGGCCTATGGCAAATCGCTGTCCTTTGGCCGTGACTACATCATCCCCACGCCGTTCGATCCGCGCCTGATCCACCGCATCCCGCCCGCCGTCGCCCGCGCGGGCATGGCCACCGGAGCGGCCCGCCGTCCGATTGTCGACATGGAGGCCTACGAGACCTCGCTGCGCAGCCGGATGGACCCGACCGCCTCGATCCTGCGCTCGATCAACGCCCGCGCACGTTCGGCCCAGGCCCGCATGATCTTTGCCGAAGGGGACGATCCCCGCGTCTTGCGCGCGGCGGTGATGTACCAGCGTTCCGGCCTCGGCCAGGCGTTGGTGGTGGGCCGCGATCACGACGTGAAACAAAAGCTCGAAGCGGCCGGCCTCGCCGACGCCGTGCGCGAGCTGGAGGTCGTGAACGCCGCCAACACCCGCCATCTGCAGACCTACAAGGAGTTCCTCTATGCCCGGCTGCAGCGCAAGGGGCTCGACCAGCAGGACATCCACCGCCTTGCCGCGCGTGATCGCCATGTCTTTGCCGCGCTGATGCTGGCCCATGGCCATGGCGACGGGCTGATCACCGGGGCCACGCGCAAATCAGCCCATGTGCTGGAACTGATCAACCACGTTTTCGACGCCGATGCCGAACATGGCGCGGTGGGTGTCACCGCGCTCTTGCATCGTGGCCGTATCATCCTGATCGCCGATACGCTGGTGCAGGAATGGCCGGACGAAGAGGATCTGGCCACCATCGCCGAACGCTCAGCCGACGTGGCCCGCCACCTGGGGCTGGAGCCGCGCGTGGCGTTCGTGTCGTTCTCGACCTTCGGCTACCCGGTGTCCGAACGCGCCACCAAGATGCATGTCGCGCCGCAGGTGCTGGACCGCCGCGGCGTCAGCTTCGAATACGAAGGCGAGATGACGGTGGACGTTGCGCTGAACGTCAAGGCGCAAGAGGCCTATCCCTTCCAGCGCCTCACCGGTCCTGCAAATATCCTTGTGGTGCCCGCACGACATTCCGCCTCGATCAGCGTCAAACTGATGCAAGAGATGGCGGGGGCCACGGTGATCGGGCCGATTCTTGCGGGGGTCGATCAGTCGATCCAGATCTGTTCGACCAACATGACCGCCAATGACATCCTGAACATGGCGGTTCTGGCCGCCTGCAAGGTCGGATGACACGTGTAGGGTGCGTGCTTGCACGCACCCCGTTTCCAGGGAACGCGCCATGACCCTCTACAATCTCGGTTCCATCAATATCGATCTGGTCTACCGCGTGCCCCATCTGCCGGGACCGGGGGAAACGCTCGCCGCGCTCTCGCTGAGCAAGGGCCTCGGCGGCAAGGGGGCCAACATGTCCGTCGCCGCCGCCCGCGCCGCGGCGCGCGTGGTGCATATCGGCGCGGTGGGTGAAGACGGGCGCTGGACGGTGGAGCGGTTGACGGAATACGGCGTCGACACCCGGTTCATCGCCTATGCGGCAGAGCCGACAGGCCATGCGGTCATTGCCGTGGACGATGCGGGCGAAAACAGCATCCTGCTGCATCCCGGCGCAAACCACGCCTTGTCAGAGACTGAAATCGCGCGCGCCCTCGAAGCCGCGACGCCCGACGATGTTTTCCTGTTCCAGAACGAAACAAGCCTGCAACGCGAAGCGGCGCAAAAGGCCTCGGCCCTTGGTCTGCGGATCGCCTATGCGGCAGCCCCGTTTGATGCCGGGGCCGTGCGCGCCGTGCTCCCCCTGCTCGATCTGCTGATCCTGAACGAGGTCGAGGCCGCGCAACTGGCCGAGGCCACGGGCCAAAGCGTCGATACCCTGCCGGTGCGCGACATCGTCGTCACGCTGGGTGCGCGGGGGTGCCGATGGATCAACACCGATGCCGGACAGCAGCATGACATCCCGGCGATCAAGGTCACCCCGGTCGACACCACCGGGGCCGGCGACACCTTCACCGGCTACCTGCTGGCCGGGCTGGATCGGGGGATGCCGATGGAACAGGCGCTGCGCATGGCCACCAAGGCCGGCGCAATCATGGTGACGCGGCAAGGCACCGCCGACGTGATCCCGGATCTCAAGGACCTGCAGGACTTCGACGGGCTCTGAACCCTCAGTTCACAAAGGCCGCAGACCCGCCCCAAAGCGCCTTCACCCGCGCATCCCGGCCACAGCCCTTGCGATAGCGCGTGTAGGCCTCGCTTTGCCGGATCGGCCCAAAGCGCGTCAGAACGCGGTTGCTGCCCTTGTAGTAATCCTGGTGATAGTCTTCGGCCTCGTAAAACGCGCCTGCCTCAAGGATCGGGGTGACGATCTTGCGCCCCAGTTCCTGTTCGGCGGCGGCCTTCGCGGCCTCTGCCGCCTGCCGTTGCGCGCCATCCTGCACAAAGATCGCCGTGCGATAGCTTTCCCCCCGGTCGCAGAACTGCCCGCCTGCATCGGTCGGATCGACCGAACGGAAGAACAGGTCATACAGCCTGCGCGTGTCGATCTGATTGCCGTTGTAGACGATCTTCACCGCTTCGTAATGCCCGGTGCCGCCCCGTGTCACCTGCTTGTAGGTCGGGTTGGCGGTGTGTCCTCCGGTATAGCCGGACACCGCCTCGCGCACCCCGCGCACCTTTTCGAAATCCGCCTCGACGCACCAGAAACAGCCCCCTGCCACGATGATCTCGTCGGCATGGGCGCGTTTCGCCTCGGCGGCAAGACCCAGCACGATCAGCAGGGATAACAGGACGGGGCGAACACGGTTCAGACGGGGCATGGCAGGTCTCCTCTGCTGCGAACGATGCGGTGGAGAGGCGCGCTTGGCAATCATCCAGCGCCGGTTTCACGTGAAGGTGACGTGCCGTGACGCGAACGGGCACCCGTCGCTCTGCCTGACCGCATGTGTGATGGCGCGCGCGCCGGTCCTGCACGACGATCAGGACGACAGCGCCGATGCGGTCACCGGGCATCTTGCGCCGGAATAGAGCCTGTCCAGCACCTCGCCATAGACCGCAGGCGCATCCGGGACCGCCTCGAACAGTGTCATGCAGGACCGCACCTTGAGCGCATCGACCTCGCCCAGAATCTCCACCGGGTCGGTGCCCGCATGGGCCAGCAAGAGGTGCGAGACCTCCTCCAGCCGCGGCCCCAGCACCGGATGCGCCTTATACGCGATCGCCGAGTCCAGCCCCGCCAGCCCGAAATGCCGCGCCCTGTCCGACCGGCCCAGGATGGCGAGTTGCGGAAACACCCACCAGATCCAGTGCGTCACCTTCCGCCCGGTCCGCAACTCGCGCCGCACGTCGGGCCAGACCGGCTCTTGCGCGGCGACGAATTCGGCCAGCTCAGCCAAGCCGCCGCGCCCGGGCCGCCAGCAGGCGCAGGCGCAGGGCGTTCAGGGTGATGAAGCCCGCCGCGTCCTTCTGGTCGTATGCGCCCGCATCATCCTCGAAGGTCACATGCGCCTCGGAATAGAGCGAATGATCCGACCAGCGGCCCACCGTGCGGGCAAGCCCCTTGTAGAGCTTCAGCCGCACCGTCCCCGTCACATGCGTCTGCGAGGCGTCGATCAGCGCCTGCAGCATCTCGCGTTCGGGCGAGAACCAGAAGCCGTTATAGATCAGCTCGGCATAACGCGGCATCAGTTCGTCCTTCAGATGCGCGGCACCGCGGTCCAGCGTGATCTGTTCGATGCCGCGATGCGCCTCCAGCAGGATGGTGCCGCCAGGCGTCTCGTAGATGCCGCGGGATTTCATCCCGACAAAGCGCCCCTCGACAAGGTCCAGACGCCCGATCCCGTGCCTGCCGCCCAACTCGTTCAACCGGGCAAGCAGGGTGGCGGGTGACAGCGCCTCGCCGTTGATCGACACCGCATCACCGCGTTCAAAGCCGATCTCGACATATTCCGGCGTGTCCGGCGCGTCCTCGGGGTGTACGGTGCGCTGATAGACATAGTCTGGCGCGTCTTCGGCCGGATCCTCCAGCACCTTGCCCTCGGACGAGGTGTGCAACAGGTTGGCATCCACCGAAAACGGCGCTTCGCCGCGCTTGTCCTTGGCAATCGGGATCTGGTTCTTTTCCGCAAAGTCCAGGAGTGCGGTGCGCGAGGACAGATCCCATTCCCGCCACGGCGCGATCACCCGGATATCGGGGTTCAGCGCGGCCGCCGACAGTTCGAACCGCACCTGGTCGTTGCCCTTGCCAGTAGCCCCGTGGGCCACGGCATCAGCGCCGGTTTCCTCGGCGATCTCCACCAGCCGTTTCGAGATCAGGGGCCGCGCGATGGACGTGCCCAGCAGGTACAGACCCTCGTAGACCGCGTTCGCCCGGAACATCGGATAGACGAAATCAGACACGAACTCTTCGCGCAGATCCTCGATATAGACGTTCTCGGGTGCGATCCCCAGCATCACCGCCTTTTCGCGCGCCGGTTCCAGTTCCTCGCCCTGGCCCAGGTCGGCGGTGAAGGTCACCACCTCGCAACCATATTCGGTCTGCAGCCATTTCAGGATGATCGAGGTGTCGAGTCCGCCGGAATAGGCCAGAACGACTTTCTTGGGCGCGGTCATGAACGGGTCCTTTTTCACGGTTTTGACGGGCCGCTTAGCCGGTTTTCGCTACGCGGGCAAGGCAAGGCGATTGACCGGAGGGCATGACGTGGTAGCGGTGGATCAACCGATCTAGCCCCGGAGGTTCCGCCATGAAAGGCTGGAAGATCTTTGTCCATTCCGTCCGACTTGTGCTGAACAATATCGGCCCCGCGCTTCAGGTGTCGCTGGTGCTGTATCTGGTCCAGGTGGCCAACCAGCTGGTCCTGTTTCTCAACCCGCCGGTCGAAACGGTCGAAGGCTTTCCGGTCATGACGCCGGGGATGGCGGGCACCAGCGCGTTGCTCGGGCTCTTGTCCATCGTGGCCAGCCTGTGGATTGCGGTGGCCTGGCACCGTTATGTTCTGGCCGAAGAAGCGCCGCAGGGCTGGTTGCCGCGCTGGCACGGGTCGAACATGCTGGGTTATCTGGGCCGGTCGATCCTGATCGGTCTGCTGATTGCCCTTGCGGTGCTTGTCGCGTCGGTTCCCGCCGGGCTGGTCATGGTCGGCGTGCCGTCGCTGGCCGGGGTGATGTTCCTCGGGCTGGTCGGCCTTGCGGGGTATCTGTTCTTCCGCCTGGGTGTGATGCTGCCTGCCGCGGCCATGGGGCGTCCGATGAAACTGACCGAGGCCTGGGCCGCCACGCGCGACAGCGATGGGGCAGTTGTCCTGCTGGCCTTGATCGTCATCGCGGCAAGCGTGATCGTTCAGGCACCCTCGTGGCTGAATGCCAGCCCGGCCTCGGTGGTGAACCTGGTCTATGTCGTTGTCACCGGATGGTTCGCGACGATCATCGGGATTTCGGTTCTGACCACCCTTTACGGCCACTACGTCGAAGGCCGCGCCATTGACTGAGCGCGGCCTTTGCGGCACGCGTCGGGGATGACCGACTTCCACGACAAGGCCCGCGCGGCCACCGATGCCATGCGGGACGTGTTTCCCGCCACGCCGCTTCTGCGCAACCCGCATCTGTCCGAGATGTACGGTGCCGACATCTGGCTGAAGCGCGAAGACCTGAGCCCGGTGCGCAGCTACAAGCTGCGCGGCGCGTTCAACGCGATGCGCAAACGTCCGGACGAGGCGCTGTTCGTCTGCGCCAGCGCGGGCAACCATGCGCAGGGCGTCGCCTATATGTGCGCGCAGTTCGGCAAGCAGGGCGTGATCTTCATGCCGGTCACCACGCCGCAACAGAAGATCCAGAAGACCCGGATGTTCGGCGGCGACAAGGTCGAGATCCGCCTGGTCGGCGACTATTTCGACGATTGTCTGCGCGCCGCGCAGGCCTTCTGCGCCGAGGCGGGCGGGCATTTCCTGTCGCCCTTCGACGACGAGGACGTGATCGAAGGCCAGGCCAGCGTCGCTGTCGAAATCGAAAACCAGCTGGGCCGCGTGCCCGACCATCTGGTGATTCCGGTGGGTGGCGGCGGGTTGTCCGCCGGTGTGCTGAGCTTTTTCGGCACCGCGCCGCAATACACTTTTGTGGAACCGGCAGGCGGGGCCTGCCTGCGCGCGGCGTTGAAGGCGGGCCGCCCCGTGCCGCTTGCCAGCGTGAACACCTTTGCCGACGGGGCGGCGGTGGCGCAGATCGGGGCGCGGACGTTTCAACGGCTTTCGGGCGTCGGGCTGGCCAATTCGCTGACGGTGGCCGAAGACCGGCTCTGCACCACCATGCTCGACATGCTGAATGTCGAAGGCATCGTGCTGGAACCGGCGGGGGCCTTGTCGGTGGACGCGCTCAAGGATCTCGGTCAGGCGATTCGCGGGCGCACGCTGGTCTGCATCACCTCGGGCGGGAATTTCGATTTCGAACGGCTGCCCGAGGTCAAGGAACGCGCCCAGCGCTATTCCGGGGTCAAGAAATACTTCATCCTGCGCCTGCCGCAGCGTCCCGGCGCGCTCAAGGACTTTCTGAACCTGCTGGGTCCGGATGACGATATCGCGCGGTTCGAATATCTGAAGAAATCGGCGCGAAATTTCGGCTCGGTCCTGCTGGGCATCGAAACCTCGCACCCGTCGCAGTTCGAACGGCTGTTTGCGGAACTGGATGCGCACGGGTTCACCTATCAGGACATCACCGATGACGAAACCCTGGCGCAGTTCGTGATCTGATGTTTGCGGGGTGCAACGGCATCGTCACCGGTGGCGGTCAGGGCATCGGCCGGGCAATTGCCCGGATGCTGGCCGGGCAGGGGATGCGGCTGGCGGTGGTGGACCTGCAGCCCGACGCGGCCCGCGCCGTGGCGGACGAAACCGGCGGGATCGCCCTGACATGCGACCTGCGCCAGCCCGACCAGATCGCAGAGACCATTGCCAAGGCCCAGGCGCGTCTGGGCGACATCGACATGCTGGTGTCGAATGCGGGTTTCGCCCGCGGCGCGCTGGACGGACCCTGTTCTGTGCCCGACGCGCTGTGGCAGGACAGTTGGGACCTTCACGTCATGGCGCATCTGCGCGCCGCCCGATTGCTCTTGCCGGGGATGCAGGCAAGACGGCGTGGATGGCTTGTCAACGTGGCGTCGGCGGCGGGTCTGCTCAGCCAGATCGGCGATGCGCCCTATTCGGCGACCAAACATGCCGCCGTCAGCCTGGCGCAATCGCTGGCCATCGAACACGGCGATGAAGGGATCCAGGTGTCTGTTCTGTGCCCGCTTTACGTGGCAACGCCGCTGCTGGGCTACGCAGAAGACGCGGCAGAGCCAAGGCCCGAGAGGGTGCTGAGGGCCCAGGACGTGGCGAACGCGTTGTTGGACGGGTTGCGGGAAGAGCGGTTCCTGATCCTGCCCCATCCCGAAGCCGGGACGTTCTTTCAACGCCGCGCCGAGGATACGGACCGCTGGATCGAGGGCATGCGCCGCTTGCGCCGCAAGGTCTATGCCGGGGGCCAGCCCGCCGATCTGGCGGATCTGCACCGCCGGATCTGATCGCGCCTGTCAGGCGGCCAGCTGCGCCGGGGCTTCGGTTTCAAAGGCGGTTTTCGAGGCTTCGAAACAGGCGGCCACCTCGGCTGCGGAAACGGTATCGGGCTGTCCGGCGGCTGCCGCCTGTTCGCCCCGGCGGCACAGATCGGACAGGGCGGCAAAGCCCAGGTTCAGCCCCGCGCCCTTGAGAAAGTGAAACTGCGCCTCGCGCGCGCCATCGCCCGAAAGCATGTCGGCGATGGTGTCCGACACTTCCTCAAGAAACAGCGGCACCACCTCGTCGAAATCCTCGGCCCCGATTTCGTCCCGCAATTCGCGAACACGCTGCCAGTCGATCATGCGCGCACCTCCTGACGTCAGAGATACCGCAGCGACGGTGAACGGAGCGTTGCGACGCGTGCCGGTATTGTCGCGAATTGTCTGCTTCAGCCGCTGTTAACCTCCGGGGCCGTAAACCCGGATCAAGGCGACCCGACGCGAAGGAAAGGCCGTGCAACCCGTGCAGACCGAAATCGCAGCGCCCGAACCGGGTGCGATCAGGAAGGTCCTGATCGTCGATGACAGCCGCCTGCAGTTGCGGATCATGCGATCCATCCTGGAACGGTGGGGTTTCGATGTGGCAGAGGCCGATTCGGGTGAGGCCGCGCTTGCCGCCTTCCGGGACGATCCGCCCGATCTGATCGTGTCGGACTGGATGATGCCCGGCATGGACGGGCTGGACCTGTGCCGCCATATCCGCGCCGAAAGCGGCGAAGCGTTCAGCTATTTCATCCTGCTTACCTCAAAAAGCGAAAAGGACGAGGTTGCCCAGGGGCTGGATGCCGGGGCCGACGATTTCCTGACCAAGCCTGTCAATTCCCACGAATTGCGCGCCCGCATCAACGCCGGGGCCAGGATCGTCGGCATGGAACGGCAATTGTCCGAAAAGAATCGCGAAGTGTCGCGGATGCTGTCGGACCTGCGCACCATTCACGAGGCGATCGACAACGACCTGCGCCAGGCGCGCACCATCCAGCAATCGCTTGTACCCGAAAAAACCCGCGTGATTGCCGGATCGCGCGTCAGCCTGATGATGCGGCCCTGCGGTCATGTCGGCGGCGACCTGGTGGGCATGTTCGCGCCGGGAAGCGGCCGGCTTGGGCTGTACTGCATCGACGTGTCCGGCCATGGCATCACGTCGGCGATGGTGACGGCGCAGGTGGCCGGGTATCTTTCCAGCAAGTTTCTCGATCACAACCTGGCGCTGGAAAAACGGTTTGACCGCTTCTATGCCATGCGCCCGCCCGAGGTGACGGCAGAGTTGCTGAACCAGCGTCTTTGCGCCGATCCGGGGACCGAGGAATATCTGACCATGGCACTGATCACCGCCGATCTGCGCAATGGCAGGATACGCATGGTGCAGGCCGGTCATCCGCCCGCCATCCTGCTGCGCGCCTCCGGCGAGGTGGAACTTCTGGGCGAAGGCGGATTGCCCATCGGGCTGGTGGACGCGGTGTCCTATGATCCCATCACCTGCGAACTGGCACCGGGGGACCGCGTTCTTCTGTATTCCGACGGGTTTACCGAGGCGATCACCCGCTCGGGCGACATGCTGGGCGAAGAGGGTCTGGCCGATCTGTTGCGGATGAGCGCGGCGCAGGCGCAGGGCACCGAATTGCTGGACGATCTCTACTGGCGTTTCACCACCCTGCTGGCCGACCCGGCCCACATGGAAGACGATGTCTCGGCCGCGCTTCTGGAATTCGGCCTGTCCTGAACAGGCCCTTGGCAAGGCAATCTGCCTTATGCCGCCCTATGCTGCCCTGTGCCGAAGCGGCATCAGATGACGCCGCACCATCGCCCGGTCGCCGGGATTGCCCAGCGCTTCGGCGGCCATTTCGGACGGCATCCAGTGCGCCACATGGCCCGGTTCGGTCGGCAGGCCCAGCCGCCGCACAGGCCGTGCGGCATAGATCGTGCACACCTTTTCGGCCCAGAGATCGTATTCCGGCATGAAGGTGAACCGGCGGAACGCGCCCAGACGGACCACCTGCGCGATGCGCCAGCCGGTTTCCTCGAACACCTCGCGATGCAGCGCCGCCATGGGCGATTCGCCCGGGTCCACACCGCCGCCGGGCAGCTGGAACTCTGGCCAGGGCTCGGCCTGATGCGTCAGCAGCAGCGCGCCGTCGCGCGGCAGGATGGCATAGACGCCCGGGCGCCGGACATAGTGCCGACCGGGCTCCGGGGATGTGCCGTAGCGGGGGATCACGGGCAGGCTCTCGTTGCGGGTGGGTTGATCGCACCTATATAGGCGCGATATGCCAGCCAACGGCAACCAAGGAAACCCCCATGAGCATCGGCGCAAAAATCGCCTGGGACGACACCGTCCTGCCCTTTCAGCTTGACCGTTCCGACATGCGCGGCCGCGTGGCGCGGCTTGACGGCGTGTTGTCGGGCGTGCTGCGCCAGCACGCCTATCCCCCCACGGTCGAGGCGCTGGTGGCGGAAATGGCCCTGCTGACGGCACTGATCGGGCAGACGGTCAAGCTGCGCTGGAAACTGTCGCTGCAGGTCCAGACCAACGGCCCGGTGCGCATGATCGCCACCGATTACTATGGTCCCGAGACCGAGGGCGAGGCGGCGCGCATCCGCGCCTATGCCAGCTTTGACGCCGACCGGATCACCGACGACGCGCCGTTCCAGCAACTGGGCAACGGCTATTTCGCCATCATGATCGACCAGGGCACCGACATGACCCCCTATCAGGGCATCACCCCGATTGCCGGTGCCAGCCTGTCGGATTGTGCCGCGGCCTATTTTGCCCAGTCCGAACAGTTGCCCACCACCTTTGCGCTGACCTACGGGCGGTCGACCGAACCGGGAGAAACCGAACGCTGGCGCGCGGGCGGCATCATGCTGCAGCACATGCCCAAGGCGTCGCCCTTTGCGCAGGGCGGCGGTTCGGGCGAAGAGGGGCTGTTGCTGGCCGAAGACCTTGTGCAGGGCGAGGAAGGCGAGAACTGGGCCAGGGTGAACGCCCATCTTCACACGATCGAGGAACTGGAGCTGATCGGCCCCAGCGTGCCGCCCACCGACCTGCTCTATCGCCTGTTCCACGAAGAACAGCCGCGGGTCTTCCCGGTGCAGCCGGTTCGGTTCGGCTGCACCTGTTCCGAAGACCGGGTGCGGCAAAGCCTGTCGATCTACTCGGCCAAGGACATTCAGAAGATGACCACCCAGGACGGGCGGGTCACCGCGGATTGCCAGTTCTGCGGCGCGCATTACGACCTGGACCCGCGCACCGTCGGCTTCGAGGCCGAAGATGGCGGCAGCTGAGCAGCAGGCGGCGCTTTGCCGCGCGCTGTCAGGCGGGGCGGAGCCGTCTTCGGATTTCGACCTCAACCCGGCGGTTGTCCTGCCCGAGGGGCGCAAGCTGCGTCCCGCCGGGGTGCTGGTGGCGTTCCAGCCCGGGGCAAACGGGCTGGACCTGGTCCTGACAAAGCGGTCGTCGCGGCTCAGGCACCATCCCGGCCAGATCGCCTTTCCCGGGGGCAAGGTGGATGCGGGGGATGCCGATGAAACCGCCGCCGCCCTGCGCGAGGCGCATGAAGAGGTCGGTCTGCCCCCCGGTCATGTGACCCTTCTGGGCCGATTGCCGGTGCATGAAACCGTCACCGGGTTTCTTGTCACCCCGGTTGTGGGGCTGATCCACACGCCGTTCGAGCCCAGGGCCGAGCCGGGCGAGGTGGACGAGGTGTTTGCCGTGCCCTTTGCCCATGTCACCGACCCGGGCCGCTTTGTCATCGAGGCGCGGCGCTGGCGGGGCCAGCGGCGGCGCTATTACACCGTGCCTTACGGCCCCTACTATATCTGGGGTGCCACCGCGCGCATCCTGCGCGGGCTGGCCGAGCGGATCGTCGCATGACCCGAGTCACGGGACATTGGCTGGAGGCGGCAGACACGCAGCAGGTGATGGCGATGCTGGAGCAAGCCGGCCATCAGGCGCTGGCCGTGGGCGGCTGCGTGCGCAATGCGCTTCTGGGTGCCGGTGTGACGGATGTGGACATCTCGACCGATGCGCGTCCCGAACGGGTCATGGTCCTGGCCGCCGCCGCGGGCTTGCGGGCCGTGCCCACCGGGATCGACCATGGCACCGTTACGGTTGTGGCGCAGGGCACCGGGTTCGAGATCACCACCTTCCGGGCCGACGTGGAAACCGACGGGCGACGCGCCGTGGTGCGCTTTTCCGACGATGTGGCCGAAGATGCGGTGCGGCGCGATTTCACCATGAACGCGCTTTATGCCGACCGTGCCGGGCGACTGGTGGATCCGCTGGGCGGTCTGCCGGACCTCCTGGCGCGGCGGGTGCGGTTCATCGAGGATGCCGACCGGCGCATCCGCGAGGATTACCTGCGAATCCTGCGCTTCTTCCGTTTCTCGGCCTGGTATGGCGACCCCGAAACCGGGATGGACAGTGATGCGCTGGCGGCCATTGCCGAAAATGTCGGCGGGCTGGAGACGCTGTCGCGCGAGCGGGTCGGCTCCGAACTGGTCAAGCTGATGTCCGCGCCGGACCCTTGCGTCGCGGTTTCCGTGATGGAGCGCACGGGCGTTCTGGCACAGGTATTGCCGGGCTGCACGGCGTCCGCGCTGGGCCCGCTGCTGCATCTCGAGGCGGGTCTGGGTCTTGCCGCCGATCCTTTGCGCCGGTTGGCGGCGCTGGGCGCGGTGGACCCGGCGTCGCTGCGCCTGTCGCGTCAGAAACAAAGGCAGGTTGCGCTGTATCAGAGACTGATCGCCAGCACCGACAGCCTGCCCGCCATTGCCCATCACCACGGGATCGACCCCGCGCGCGATCTGGCTGTCTTGCGCGGAGCCCTTCTGGACCAGCCCCTGCCCGAGGGGCTGGAGGCAACCCTCGACCGCGCCGCCCGGGCCCGGTTTCCGGTAACGGCACGCGACCTGATGCCCGCCTATCAGGGGGCCGAGCTGGGCGAGGTGCTGGAATGTCTCAGGGCGCGCTGGATCGCGTCCGGGTTCGTGCTGGACCGCCAAAGCCTGCTGGACAGCCTCAAGGGGTGACAGGCGCGCCCGGATCGGGTAAAGCAGTCGCACGACATCGGAGGTGATGATGGCAGTGTACAAGGAAATCCCGTTCAGCCTGGTCTGAGTCCGGTTGCCTTGTGCGGATTGGACCCAGGTCCGATCGCCCCATCCCCAGCTTTCCGCCTTTCCCGAGGTTCCGATGTCCCGCCCGTCCCATATCCTTTTGCGATCCTGCCCCTTTGTGCCTGACGTCTTTTTGTCGGGGGGCTGCAATTTCCGTCACATATCCATGTCAGGGAGAGTGTCATGACTCCCAAGATCCTGCGCCCGCTTGGCCGCGTCCTGCGGTGGTTTGAAACCCTTGTCGATCCGTTTGCCCCCGGTCCGTCGGACACCCCGCCGGGCCGGCTGGTGCCCTATATGCAAAGCCAGTTGCGCCCGTTCGGGCGGACCCTGATCGCCATGGCCGCCGTCAGCCTGTTTGTGGCGGTGATCGAGGTGGCGCTGATCCTTTACACCGGTCGACTGGTCGATCTGATGGCCGTGTCGGGGGCGGCGTTCTGGCAGGCGCACGGGGTCGAGGTGGCGGTGATCGCCGCTCTGGTACTGTTTGCCCGGCCCTTTGTCTTTGCCCTGCATCACATGCTGCTGGAACAGACATTGGCGGGCAACATGCAGGAACAGGTCCGCTGGAGCGCGCACCGGCACATGCTGGGCCAGTCCATGACCTTTTTCCAGAACGACTTTGCCGGGCGGCTGGCCAATCGCGTGATGCAGCAGGGTCCGGCGGTCGAGGACAACAGCTACATGCTGGTCGAGGCGCTGTGGTTCGCCGCGATCTATGTCGTTGCCGCCGGCGTGGTGGTGGCCGGGTTCGATCTGCGGCTGGTGCTGCCGCTGCTGCTGTGGCTGACGGCCTATGTCGCCTATTCGCTGTTCATCGCCATCCGCGTGGCGGACGCATCGGAAAAGATGTCGGACAGCCGTTCGATGGTGACGGGCCGCGTGGTGGATGCCTATACCAACATGGAAACCGTCAAGCTGTTCGCCGATGTCGGGCAGGAAGAGCGTTATGCCATGTCGGCCATGCGCCGCCAGCGGGTGCGCTGGCAGCGGTTCCTGCGGCTGATGACGGAAATGCATTCGGTGCTGGTGACGATCAACGGCATCCTCATCGTCGGGGTCATCGGCACCGGGTTGTGGCTGTGGTCGGCGCAGGCGGTCAGCATCGGCGAGGTGGCGGCGGCCTCGGGCCTGGTGATGCGCCTGAACGGCATGTCCGGCTGGATCATGTGGGTCACGATCCGGCTGTTTGAAAATGCGGGCACGATCCGCGAGGGGCTGCGCTCGATCTCGGTGGATCATGACGTGGTCGATGCCCCGGCGGCCCCGGCCCTGAAGGTCCCGCGGGGCGAGATCGCCTTTGACTCGCTCAGCCACCATTACGGCAAGGGCTCGGGCGGGCTGGACAACCTGTCGACGGTGATCCGCCCCGGCGAAAAGGTCGGCCTGGTGGGGAGGTCCGGCGCGGGCAAGTCGTCGATGGTCAACCTGTTGTTGCGGTTCCGCGACCCGGAGCAGGGCCGCATCCTCATCGACGGGAAGGACATACGCGAGGTCAGCCAGACCTCGCTGCGGCAATCCATCGGCATGGTCACGCAGGACAGTTCGCTTCTGCACCGGTCGATCCGGGCCAACCTGCTGTACGGTCGCCCCGGTGCCAGCGATGCCGAGGCGGTCGAGGCCGCGAAGCAGGCAGCGGCGCACGAGTTCATCCTGGGCCTGCAGGATCCGCGCGGGCGCACCGGTTATGACGCGCATGTGGGCGAACGCGGCGTGAAACTGTCCGGCGGGCAGCGCCAGCGCATCGCGCTGGCCCGCGTGATCCTCAAGGATGCGCCGATCCTGGTGCTGGACGAGGCCACCAGCGCGCTGGACAGCGAGGTGGAGGCGGAAATCCAGACCGCGCTCTACAGCCTGATGCAGGGCAAGACGGTGATCGCGATCGCGCACCGCCTGTCGACCATCGCCCGGATGGACCGGATTCTGGTGCTCGACAAGGGCCGGATTGTAGAGGAAGGCAGTCACGAAGCGCTTCTGGCGCGGGGCGGGCTATATGCCAGCCTGTGGGCCCGCCAGTCCGGCGGGTTCCTCGACACGGAGGCCGCAGAATGATCGCGACATACAAATCCCTGATCCGCAAGGCGGCAGACCAGGTCACCTTTGACACCCCGAGCCCCGACAACCCGCCCAAACGGCTGCGCCCCTTCCTTTGGTGGGCCGTCAAGGGCGGGGAACGGGTGATCCTGATCGGTGCGCTGGTCGCCATCCTGGCGGGCACGACCGAGATCATCTCGATGTACCTGCTGGGCGCGCTGGTGGATGCCGCCAACGAGACCACGACAGGGTTCTGGCAGGCGCATTCCGGTCTGATCATCGTGTCGATCCTGGTGCTACTGGTGGCGCGGCCCCTGCTGTTCGGCGGGCTGGCGCTGACGCAATCGGTGATGATCGGGCCGAATATCGGGATGCAGTCGCTGGCGCGGCTGTTCCGCTGGACGCTGGGCCAGTCGGTCACGTTCTTTGACAACGATTTCGCCGGCCGCATCGCGCAGAAGATGCAGCAGGCCAGCTTTTCGCTGACCGAAGTGATGATCGAAAGCGTGAACGCGCTGATCTTCGGTCTGGCCACCGTGCTGGCGACGGCGGTCCTTCTGGGCACGATCAACCCGTGGATGCTGCTGGTGCTGGTGGGCTGGTTTGCGATCTACCTGACCTTCCTGCGGGTGATGCTGCCGATCATCCGCAAACGCTCTTCGGCGCGGGCCGAAAAGAAGGCCATGGTCACCGGGCAGGTGGTGGACACCATATCCAACATCAAGACGGTCAAGCTGTTCGCCGGGGACAGCCACGAAGACGGCAAGGGCATCGGTGCCATGCGCGACCTGCGCGAAACCGCCGTTCTGTTCGGCGAGGCGCAGACGTTCTTCCGCTTTGGCCTGATCTTCATTGCCGGGCTTCTGCCCGTCGTCCTGCTGGCCGTGGCGATCCCGTTGCGCTCCAGCGGCGTGACGACGGGCGAGATTGCCGCGGTGGGCGCGGTGGGCATCCGTCTCAGCCAGATGACCGGCTGGATCAGCTTTACCCTGATGGTGATCTATTCTCATCTGGGCGAAACCGAAGACGGCATGGAAACGCTTGCCCCGTCGCACCGGATCGCGGACGCGCCGGAGGCCGGGCAGTTGCGCGTCACGCAGGGCGAGATCCGGTTTGACGACGTCAGCTTTGCCTACGGGCGGCGCACCGGCGGTGTGCAGGGCATCACGCTGGGGATTGCGCCGGGGGAAAAGTTGGCCGTCGTGGGCGCGTCGGGCGCGGGAAAATCCACGCTCGTCGCACTGCTGTTACGTCTTTACGACACAGAGAGCGGGCGCATCCTGATCGACGGTCAGGACATCGCGCAGGTCACCCAGGAAAGCTTGCGGAAGAAGATCGGCATGGTCACGCAGGAAACGGCGATGTTCAACCGCACCGCGCTGGACAATATCCGCTATGGCCGCCCCGATGCCACGGATGAGGAGGTGATCGCCGCCGCCCGCAAGGCCGAGGCGCATGACTTCATCGAATTGCTGAAGGATCACCGGGGCCGGACCGGCTATGGGGCCTTCCTGGGCGAGCGGGGCGTGAAGCTTTCCGGCGGGCAGCGCCAGCGCATCGCCCTGGCCCGTGCCATCCTCAAGGACGCGCCGATCCTGATCCTGGACGAAGCCACAAGCGCGCTGGACAGCGAGGTCGAGGCGCAGATCCAGACCGCGCTGGGCCGCGTGATGGAAGGCAAGACGGTGCTGGCCATCGCCCACCGCCTGTCCACGATCTCGGGCATGGATCGCATCGTCGTGATGGATCAGGGCCAGATCGCCGAGACAGGCCGCCACGACGAATTGCTGGAACAGGGCGGGCTGTATGCCCGCTATTGGGAGCGCCAGTCCGGTGGGTTCATCGGAGACGGCAGCACGAGGGAGGCCGCCGAATGATGCGCCGTCTGCACAGCCTGATCGACCCGTTCGCCCCGGCGGACGGCCCGCCCCCGCGCGAGATCTGGGCGTTTTCGCGGTGGGCGCTCAAGGGGGCAGAGGTGCCGATCGCGCTGGCCTTCGGGATTGCCTTCATCACGGGCATCGCCGAACTTGCCGCCGCCCGCTTCACCGGCTGGGTGATCGACAGCGCGGCAGCCCAGGGCCCCGGGGCGTTCTGGGGCCCGTTCTGGCACATCATCGTGGTGGGGCTGGGGTTCTTCCTGGTGATCCGCCCGCTGATCTTTGTCTTCGACGCGGCGGTCAGCTCGGTCATGCTGGGGCCGAACCTGTTTCCCATGGTCCTCGCGCGGCTGAACCGGCACACGCTGGGCCATTCCATGCGCTATTTCGAAAACGATTTCGCCGGGCGCATCAGCCAGAAGGCGGTGCAGACCGCGCGGGCGCTGAACGACATTCTTGTCGAGATGTCCGATGCCGGCATCTATGCGCTGGCCATGTTTGCCGGGGCCTTTGTGCTGATGGCCGGGATCGACGCGCGGCTGCTGCTGATCTTTGCGGTCTGGGGCGTGCTGTATTATGTGGTGCTGCGCTGGTTCATCCCGCGTATCCAGGTCCGCTCGGCCGATCGGGCGGGGGCGCGCACGCAGGTGACCGGGCAGATCGTCGACACGCTGTCGAACATCGCCACCGTCAAGCTGTTCGCGCAGGACCATGAAGAGGACAAGGCCACGCTGCAGACCCTCGACACCTATCGCGAGGCGTCGTTCACCTTTGGCGCGCTGACGGCAATCTTTCGCATGGTCCTGATGACGCTGGGCGGGTTCCTGCCCGTGGTGGCAATTCTGGCCACGCTGTATCTGTGGACTGCCGGGCAGGCCAGCGCGGGGGACATCGCGATGATCGCCATGATCACCACGCGGCTGTCGATGCTGACCAACCGGCTGGGGCGGCTGGCGCTGTCGATCTTCACCAATATCGGCGAGATGGTGGACGGCATCGAAAGCCTGACCCCGGATCACGAGATCGCCGACCGCCCCGGCGCCTTGCAGGAGGCAAAGGGCCGCGGCGCGATCCGCTATGAAAACGTGGGCTTTGCCTATGGCGGGACCAAATCCGCCCTGCGGAACTTCGATCTGGAGATTGCCGAGGGTGAGAAGGTCGCGCTTGTGGGCGCCTCCGGGGCGGGCAAGTCCACCGCCGTGTCGCTGCTCTTGCGGCTGTATGACGTGGAACAGGGTCGCATCCTGCTGGCCGGGCAGGACATCCGCGACGTCACGCAGTTGGCGCTGCGTCGGCAGATCGCGGTGGTGCGGCAGGAAACGTCGATGTTCAACCGCTCGGCCATGGAGAACATCCGCTATGGCCGTCCCGAGGCGACCGATGAAGAGGTGTTCGAGGCCGCGCGCCGCGCCTCGGCGCATGACTTCATCCTGGGCCTGCGCGATCACAAGGGGCGCTCGGGCTATGATGCCAGGCTGGGCGAGCGCGGCGTGAAGCTTTCGGGCGGGCAGCGTCAGCGCATCGCGCTGGCCCGTGCCATCCTCAAGGACGCGCCGGTTCTGGTACTGGACGAGGCCACAAGCGCGCTCGACAGCGAGGTCGAGGCCGAAATCCAGGCCGCGCTGCACGACATAATGCAGGGCAAGACCGTGGTCGCCATCGCGCACCGGTTGTCCACCATCGCCCAGATGGACCGGATCGTGGTGCTGGATCACGGCCAGATCGTCGAACAGGGCACCCATGACGACCTTCTGGCCCGGAACGGGCTGTACGCCCGCTACTGGGATCGTCAGTCTGGCGGCTTTCTGGGTTCGGAGGATGCGACGGAGGCGGCGGAGTGAAGCGCGTCATGATCGTCGGCCAGCCGGGCGGCGGGAAGTCGTGGCTGGCGCGCGAGATCGGCCTTCGCACCGGCCTGCCGGTGTTCCACATGGACCTGATCCACTGGAAGCCCGGCTGGGTGATGCGCGACGATGCCGAACGCCTGGCCATGGCGACCGAGGTGGAGCTGCGCGAGGCCTGGGTGTTCGAAGGCGGCTTTTCGACGACCTACGCGCATCGCCTGTCGCGCGCCGATACGCTGATCGTGTTGGACACGCCCTTTCTGCGCCGGGTCTGGCGGGTGTTCACGCGTACCTTGAAACAGATGGGCCGGTCGCGCCCCGATCTGCCCGAAGATTGCCCGGAACGCTTCGATACCGAATTCTGGACCTATATCTGGCGCACGCGGCACAGCGCGCGGGCCAAGAACCTCGCCCTGATCGACAAGGCGGGCGGCAAGAAGGTCTACCTGCTTCGGTCGCGTCGAGATGTGCGGCGGTTTCTCGGCACTCTCGACGCCGCGCGCGAAACCGGGCAAGAGGCGGCGCATGGAGCGGCTGCACATTGAACGATTGGGCCATCGCGGCGACGGCATCGCGACGGGGCCTGTCTTTGTCCCGGGGGCCCTGCCCGGTGAAGAGGTCGAAGGCACCGTCACCGACGGGGTGATGGCCGATCCGCGCATCCTGACGCCCACCGAGACCCGCATACGCCCGCCTTGCGCCCACGCGCGCAGTTGTGGCGGCTGCCAGTTGCAGCACGCACGCGACGATTTCGTGACCGCGTGGAAGGTGGACGTGGTGCGCGCCGCCCTGGCCGCGCACGGAATCGAGACGGTGTTTCGTGATCCCGTGACCTCGCCGCCGCGATCCCGCCGCCGTGCGACGTTTTCGGCTCGGCGGACCAAGAAGGGTGCCTTGGCCGGGTTCCATCGCAAGGCCTCGGACGTGATCGTGCCGGTGCCCGACTGCCTGCTGGTGACACCGGCCCTGGCGCAGGCGCTGCCGCTGGTCGAGGCGCTGGCCGTCACGGCGGGCAGCCGCAAGGGCGAATTGTCGGTGCAGGTGACCGAAAGCCTGGGCGGGCTTGATGTCACCGTGTCCGGGGGCAAGCCGATCGACGCCGCGTTGCGCAGCGCGCTGGCGGACCTCGCTCGCGAGCATGGTGCGGCCCGGCTGACCTGGGACGACGAATCGCTCACCCGCCTGCCCGCCACGCAGCGTTTTGGCGCGGCGCTTGTCACGCCTCCGCCCGGTGCCTTCCTGCAGGCCACTGCCGAAGGCGAGGCCGCGTTGCTGGCCGGGGTACGCGCGGCGCTGAAGGGATGCACGCATGTGGCGGACCTGTTTGCCGGTTGCGGCACCTTTGCCTTGCCGCTGGCCGAACAGGCCCGCGTGCACGCCGTCGAAGGTGACAAGGCGATGGTGCGTGCGCTGGATCAGGGCTGGCGCACGGCCACGGGGCTGAAACACGTCACCCATGCCGCGCGCGACCTTTTTCGCAACCCGCTTCTGCCGGACGAACTGGCGCGCTTTGACGGCGTGGTCATCGACCCGCCACGCGCCGGGGCCGAGGCGCAGGTGGCGCAGATCGCTGCCGTGCGGGTGCCGCGCATTGCCCATGTTTCGTGCAACCCCGTCACCTTTGCCCGCGATTGCGCCACGCTGATCGCCGCCGGCTATTGTCTGGACTGGGTGCAGGTGGTTGACCAGTTCCGCTGGTCCACCCATGTGGAACTCGTTTCCGAATTGCGACTTCAGGAGTGATCCATGGGTTTTCGCCAAGACCTTGACGCCTTCATTGCCCGCCCGATCGTGCAGAACGCCATCATCGGCGTGATCCTCCTGAACGCCGTGCTGCTGGGCATGGAAACGTCAGACACGCTGATGGCGCGCTGGGGCGGGCTGATCGTGACACTGGACAAGATCTGCCTGGCGATCTTCGTGGTCGAGATCGCCGCCAAGCTGGTGGCGCGCGGCTGGCGTTTCTTTACCAGCGGCTGGTCGATCTTTGACCTGGTGATCGTCGGCATCTCGCTTGTTCCCGCGGCGCAGGGCCTTTCGGTGCTGCGCGCGCTGCGCATCCTGCGGGTGCTGCGCGTGATTTCCGTCGCGCCGCGCCTGCGCCGGGTGGTCGAGGGATTCGTCACCGCGCTGCCGGGCATGGGCAGTGTCTTTCTGCTGATGGCAATCATCTTCTATATCGGCTCGGTCATGGCGACGAAGCTGTTCGGCGACAGCTTTCCCGACTGGTTCGGCACGCTGGGCTTGTCGGCCTATTCCCTGTTCCAGATCATGACGCTTGAATCCTGGTCCATGGGCATCGTGCGCCCGGTGATGGAGGTTTACCCGGCGGCCTGGCTGTTCTTTGTGCCGTTCATCATGGTCACCACCTTTGCCGTGGTGAACCTGCTGGTGGGTCTGATCGTGAACTCGATGCAGGACGCCCATGCCGAAGAGGCCAACACCGCCACCGACGCCTATCGCGACGAGGTGCTGGCGCGGCTGGCAGCGATCGAGCAGAAGCTGGAGGCCGCAAAGACCGAGGACCTGTCGAAAACGTGAACTTCTCCGGGCCGCCGGGATGACGTATGCTCACGCTAAAACACATTGATGAGCAGTATGCGTTTCATTGGTATTCTCGTGATGCTTGCGCTGGCGGCAGGTCTGGCCGGATGCGGCAAGTTCGCCAGCTATGACGGCCCGGCTGTCACCCAGATCGTGGTGAACAAGGCGGACCGGCGGATGTACCTGCTGCATGGCAGCGAGGTGCTCGAGGCCTATGAGGTCGGTCTTGGCTTTGCGCCGGTAGGGGACAAGACGGTGCGCGGAGACGGGCGCACGCCCGAAGGCGACTACCGGATCGACCGCCGCAACCCGCAAAGCCAGTTCTACCTGAGCCTGGGCATCTCCTACCCCAATGCCGAGGATGTCGCCTATGCCCGGTCGCTGGGCAAGTCGCCCGGTGGCGACATCTTCATCCACGGTCGCCCGTGGAAATACCGCAAGGGCGGGCAGGACTGGACGGCCGGCTGCATCGCAGTGACGAATCGCGAGATGCGTCAGATTTACGCCATGGTGCGGGACGGCACGCCGATTCGGATCAATCCCTGAGCGGGGCGGTCTGCGCCGCTCTGAGTGTTCACGATCCGGAAATTATGGCAGCGCCGCTTCGGCCACCTGCGCCACGCCGGTGGGTCCGGTGCCCGGGATCGGTGCCAGGTCCGGCGCGCCCAGAACCATCGTCCACCAGATCTTGCCATTCGATTCCTGGTGCCAGGAAAACCCCATGTCGCGCGCCGACGGATCAAGGATCACGCCGCGGGTGGCGGGTTCTTCCATCCAGGCGCCCAGGGTTTCCAGTTCGGTCTCGTAGGTTTCGGAAATCGCCTCGCCCACAAGCCGCCCGGAATAGCCCACGCGCTGGACCCGGTCGATGGGCGACGACCCGTCCGAACCGAAATGCCAGGGCCGGTTCTGCAGCGCCATGTCGCGGGCATGGGTGGCGGCGGCGGCGTTCAGGCGCGAATCCAGCTCGACCGGCGGAGCCCCGGCGGCGCGGCGCAGCGCGTTCACGGAATCCAGGGCGCGAAACTGGATCCGGCCCTTGTCGCCGGGTCCGATGCGGTAGAGCCGCGGTAGCGGCTTGCCGTCCGGTCCAAGTTGCGGGCTGGTCGTCGGCGCCGCACAGGCCGCCAGAACCAGGGCGGAACACAGGATCATCATGAAACGACGGGTCATTTTCTGCTCACCGGACTTCTTTCTGTTGCCTACGCTTAGCCCGCGTGGCGTTGCCGATCAAACCCACATCGGCGTGAGCTTGCCTGATGACATCTGTTTGAATTGCGACTGCGGCTTTCGGGCAATATATTTTCGCACCAAGATACAATCCTTCAACCGGAGTGTTGAGACATGAACAAACTGGCAGGTCAGCAACTGAACCGCCGCGCCTTTCTGGCCGGGTCCGCGGCGCTGGTGGGCGCACCGGCCGTTGCGCAAAGCGTCGACGGTGCCGAAACCGTCGAGATCGAGCGCGACATCTCGTCGGTGGTGCGGCGCAACATTTCCAGCTTTCGCACGCTCGACTGGCAGCCCTATTTCAGCACCCTGACCAACGGCGCGATCCTGGTCGACATCAGTTCGCGCGCGCTGCACTACTGGGAAGAGACCGGCACCTATCATCTCTACCCGTCATCGGTGCCCCTGACCGAAGACCTGACGCGCCGCGGCCGTACCGAGGTGGTGCGCAAGGTCGAAGGCCCGGAATGGCGGCCCACGCCGTCGATGAAGCAGCGCAACCCGGAATGGCCCGACTATGTCGGCCCGGGCCCGGATAACCCCCTGGGAACCCACGCACTTTACCTCAGCTGGCAATATTACCGTATCCACGGCACCCACGACACGCGCAAGATCGGCAGACGGTCGTCCAACGGCTGCATCGGCCTGTACAACGAACACATCGCCGAACTTTTCGCGATGACCAAAGTGGGCACGCAGGTGTTGCTAATTTGACGACTTTCTGTCGAACGGCAGATTTCGCCAGCGAAGAGGCAATTGCAATCGTTGGTAAATGCTGCTTAGACAGATGTACGAGGTAAGTCTTGGGTGCCTGTCGTGCGCTGTCTGCCGCGCCGGGCGAACATCTGGAGGATATCATGAAGAAACTCGCACTCGCCGTTGCTTTCGCTGGCGCAGCTTCGACCGCAATGGCCGGTTCGTACGCCAAGGACGACGTGGTCATGGAACCGGTTGTCGTCGTGGAAGAAGCCGCTC
The DNA here is from genome assembly GCA_030425925.1 of Alphaproteobacteria bacterium. Classification (GTDB taxonomy): domain Bacteria; phylum Pseudomonadota; class Alphaproteobacteria; order Rhodobacterales; family Rhodobacteraceae; genus JAUHZO01. The sequence continues at coordinate 75,211 of JAUHZO010000015.1, forward strand.
AGTCGTCGTCGTCGGCTGGCCTGCTGATCCCGCTGCTGCTGATCGCCATCGTTGCGGCAGCTGCTGCCGACTAATTCGACCCGGCGAAACGGCACAAGACATTGAAAAAGGCGGTGTGACGACACCGCCTTTTTTCTTTGCCGGGGCGCGGGTCAGCGCGCCGTCCAGCCGCCCAGGTTTTCCTCGATCACCGCCACCAGTGCGGCGATGTGGGCCTCGTCATCGTTGAGGCAGGGGATATAGGTGAACTGCTTGCCACCCGCCTCTTCAAAGCTTTCCTTGATCTCCTCGTTGATCTCTTCCAACGTCTCGATGCAGTCGGCGGAAAACGCCGGGGCGCATACGGCGATGTTGGTCTTGCCGTCTTCCTCGGCCAGGCGCGCCACCTCTTCCACGGTATAGGGCTTGAGCCATTCCTCGGGGCCGAATCGGCTCTGGAAGGTGGTGGTGATCTCGGTGTCGTCCCAGCCCAGCCGCTCTTTCAGCAGGCGCGTCGTCTTCTGGCACTGGCAGTGATAAGGGTCACCTTCCAGCAGATACCGCTTGGGCACGCCGTGATACGAACAGACCAGGATCTCGGGCCGGTCCTCGGCGGCGGCATAAGCGCGTTCGATGGACTGGGCCAGCGCCTCGATATACAGCGGATGCTGGTAATAGGGATCCACAGTGCGCACCGTCGGCTGCCATTTCTCTTCCATCAACGCGCGAAAGAACTGGTCGTTCGCGGTGGCCGAGGTGGCGCCCGCATAATGCGGGTAGAGCGGGAAGAACAGGATGTGGTGGCAGCCCGCCTCCACCATCTCGCGCACCTTGGACTTGGTCGACGGATTGCCATAGCGCATGCAGAAATCCACCAGGACGCCATCGCCATGCTTGTCCTGCATCGCCTTGCGGACCTTGTCGGTCTGGTCCTTGGTGATCGTCATCAGCGGGCTTTCCCCCGCCTCTTCGTTCCAGATCGACTTGTACGCCTCGCCCGAGCTGAAAGGCCGTTTGGTCAGGATGACCAGTTGCAGCAACGGCTGCCACAGCCAGGGCGAATAGTCGATCACCCGGCGGTCCGACAGGAATTCGTTCAGGTAGCGGCGCATGGACCAGTAATCGTAATTGTCCGGCGTGCCGAGATTGGCCAGCAGGATGCCGATACGCCCCGGCTTTACCTTGGGATGGTCGGTTGGCGCATGGGCGGGCCGGGTGGCGGCTTTGGTGGCATCCAGCATGGCGGTGTCCTGATGGTTTGCGTGTTTCAAGGGCAGATAACCCCTTCGTTTGCGAGGTCAATCATTCAGCGGCGTTTCCCGCGTGCCCAGCGCGTCCGCAAGGCGCTGTGCGGCCGAGCCGGGACGCAGCGGTTTCGGCTGGCTGTCCGCGGGGGCCCAGCCGGTCAGGGTGATGATGTCAAAGCTAGCGGTGATGCGGCCATCGCCGTCTGCATGTTCGGCGGCGTAGAGCCGAGCGGCCTCCAGCAGCACGGCCCGCCGCGTGGGGTGGCGCAGCCGGGCGGTCTGGGCGTTGGTCTCGCCCATGGCGCGCAGGTCGCGCATCAGATGCAGCGCCGAGGCATAGCTGACCCGAAGCGGCATCGTATCCGCCACCGGCAAGGCAAGCCCCGCGCGTTGCAGCAGCGCGCCAAGGTCGCGGATCTCGCCCATGGGCAGCACACGCGGCGACAGCCCGCCGGTTACGGCGCTTTCCGCGCGGGTCAGGGCGCTGCGCAGCTCGTGCAGTGTCTCGCCGCCAAAGGTGAGGCCAAGGAACAGGCCGTCGGGCCTGAGCGCGCGGCGGCACTGGATCAGCTGGCCCACCGGGTCGTTGGCCCAGTGCAGCGCCAGCGCGTGAATCACCAGATCATGCGCCCCGGGGGACAGCGCCAGCACCGAGTCATCCGGCACGATCCGCGCATGCGGCAGGGTCTGCTGCCACACTTGCGGAAAAGGGCTCACCACAGCGGGCTGCGTAAAGGCTTTGTTAACCATCGCCAGCCGATCGTGCGCCTCGTCCCGCGCGGCCTCGTGCAGGAACAGGGCGGGGGCGCGTGCGGCGCGGGCCCTCTGGCGCAGCAAGGCGGCGCGGTCGACAAGATCGGGAACTTCGGACATGGGGTGCAGATAGAATGTGGGCGGCATCGATGCAAACCCTTGTCCAGCTGATCTACCCGCCCCGGTGTCTGGGCTGCGGCGGGCTGGTGGAAACGGATTTCGGCCTGTGCGGAACCTGCTGGCGCGACACGCCCTTCATCTCGGGGCTGACCTGCGATCTGTGCGGCACGCCGCTGCCGGGGCAGTCTGACCGGGCCGAGCATTGCGACGATTGCCTGACCACCGCACGGCCCTGGGCGCAGGGCCGTGCCGCGCTGCTCTACAAGGACGGCGCGCGGCGCATGGTGCTGGCGCTGAAACATGGCGACCGGCAGGACATCGCGCGCCCCGCGGCGGGCTGGATGGCGCGGGTGACGCGGCCGATTCAGCGGCCGGACATGTTGATCCTGCCGGTGCCGCTGCACCTGATGCGCCACCTGTCGCGGCGCTACAACCAGGCGGCGCTGCTGGCCGAAGCGCTGGCCGCCGAACTGGGCTGCGACTGGTGCCCCGACGGGCTGACACGGGCGCAGGCCACGCCATCGCTGGATGGCAAGGGCCGCGATGCGCGCTTTGCCACGCTGGCGGGCCGCCTGTCGGTGTCGCCCTGGCGCACCGATCTGCTGCGCGACCGGCCGGTCCTGATCGTCGACGACGTGATGACCTCGGGTGCCACGCTGGCCGCCGCGGCCGAGGCCTGCCATGCCGCCGGCGCAGCCGAGGTCTGCGTGTCGGTGCTGGCGCGCGTTGCCAAGGAGACCTAAATCCCCGTAGGACAGGACCAGACCAAAGGGGGCCGCCATGCCGGACATCGTCATCTATTCCTCGCCGCTTTGCGGCTTTTGCCACGCGGCCAAGCGGCTCTTGACCCAGAAGGGCGCTGCGTTCTCCGAGATCAACATCCTCGAAGAGCCGCAGCGCCGGTCCGAGATGATGGACCGCGCGGGCGGGCGTCATACCGTGCCGCAGATCTTCATCGGCGGGCAGCATGTCGGCGGTTGCGACGAGCTTTATGCGCTGGACCGCGCGGGCAAGCTTGACCCGATGCTGCAGGGCTGATGCGCGTCGCGGTTCTTCAGCTGACGTCGTCGGACGATCCGGCGGCCAATATCGTCAGGGTGCAGGCCATGCTCCGCGATGCCGCTGGTCAGGGTGCGCAGATTGCCATGACGCCCGAGGTGACGAACTGCGTGTCGATGAACCGCGCGCACCAGGCCGAGGTGCTGCGGGTCGAGGGCGAGGACGCGTTCGTGACGGGCCTGCAGGCCACGGCTGCGGAAACGGGCATGTGGGTGCTGGCAGGGTCACTGGCACTGAAGGCCGCACCGCCCGAGACGCGCTTTGTGAACCGCGCGCTGCTGATCTCTTCGGACGGCGAGATCGCGGCCCGCTATGACAAGATGCACATGTTCGACGTGCAGGTCAGCGCCGAGGAAACCTATCGCGAATCATCCGGCTTTGCGCCGGGGAGCCGCGCAGTGCTGGCACAAACCCCGCTGGGCGTGCTTGGACTGACGATCTGCTACGATGTGCGCTTCGCCTACCTGTACCGCGCCCTGGCGCAGGCGGGGGCGCAGGTGCTGACCGTGCCCGCGGCGTTTTCGCCCGGCACCGGCCCGTGGCACTGGCAGCCCCTGCTGCAGGCCCGCGCGATCGAGACGGGATGTTTCGTCGTGGCCCCGGCGCAGACCGGCACCCATGCCGCCGCCGAGGGGCGGCAGCGCAAGACCTACGGCCGTTCCCTGGTGATCTCGCCCTGGGGCGAGGTGTTGCTGGACGCCGGGACAGTGCCGGGTGTGCATGTGATCGACCTGGATCTGTCGCAGGTTGCGGAGGCGCGGCGCAAGGTGCCCGCGCTGACCCATGACCGGACCTTCGAGGGTCCGGCATGAGCGATGCGGGCGCGTTGGCCATCTCGCTTTTCAGCGAATTGCTGACCGCCGATCAGCTCTTGCGCGCGCGGCTGACCCGGGTTTTGCCGAACCGCATGGAAATCTCGCATTTTTCCGTGCTGAACCACCTGGCCAGCAGCCAGTCGGAACGGACCCCGGCGCAATTGGCGCGCACCTTCCACGTCACACGCGGGGCAATGACCAACACGCTGACCAAGCTGGAAGTGGCGGGATACGTGCATATCCGCCCCGATTGGGACGACGCGCGGCGCAAGCTGGTGGCGATCAGCCCGGCGGGGCTGTCCGCGCGCGAGGCGGCGCTGGCGGCGATCACGCCGATGATCCGCGACATGGTGGGCGAACTGGGCGAAGCCCGCGTGCGCGCGGCCCTGCCGGTCTTGCGCGAACTGCGGGTGAAGCTGGAAAGCGGCGGGTAGGGGGGGCCGGGGGAGGTGCGCTGTAGCGCACCCTACCGCGTCTACCGCGGTTTGCGCGCGGCGGTGACGTAGTTCACCGACAGGTCCCGGTCCGAGATCCGCCAGGACCAGGTGACGGGGTTGAACTGATAACCCTTGCGGTCAACCGGCGTCATCCCGGCCTTGCCGAGCAGATCGTACAACTCGTCCGGGGTGATGAACTTGGACCAGTCATGCGTGCCCTTGGGCAGCCAGCGCATCACGTATTCCGCCCCCACGATCGCCATGGCAAAGCTTTTGGGGTTGCGGTTGATGGTCGAACACAGGTGCAGCCCGCCGGGCTGCAAGAGCGTCGCGCAGGCGGTCAGGAAGGCCAGCGGATCGGCCACATGTTCCACCACCTCCATGTTCAGCACCACGTCGAACCGCTCGCCGGCCTCGGCCAGCGCCTCGGCGGTGCCGACGCGGTAGTCGATCGTCAGCCCGGACTGGCGGGCATGGGTTTCGGCCACGGGGATGTTGCGCGCCGCCGCATCGACTCCCACCACGTCGGCCCCGAGCCGCGCCATCGGTTCGCACAAAAGCCCGCCGCCACAGCCGATATCCAGCAGGCGCAGGCCTTCGAACGGTGCGGGCGTGTCAAGATCGCGGCCGAACTCGGCGGCGATCTGCTGGGTGACATAGTCCAGACGGCACGGGTTGAGCATGTGCAGCGGCTTGAACTTGCCGTCGGGATCCCACCACTCCGCCGCCATCGCTTCGAATTTTGCGATCTCGGACGGGTCCACTGTGGTTGCGGTCATGACATTCCCCATGGTCTTCTGCGTGCAGACCACAATATAGAGGGCTCATGGACAAATTCCCGGGCCAAAAGCGCGCAGTGCAGTATCTCTACCCCCCAATCGATCCGTACGATCAGCGCGTGATGGACATGGGCGACGGGCACCGTGTCTATGTCGAACAGTGCGGCAATCCCGAAGGGCGCGTGGTGATCGTCCTGCATGGCGGGCCGGGCGGTGGCTGCAGCCCGGCGATGCGGCGCTATTTCGACCCAAAGGTCTGGCGGGTGGTCCTGTTCGATCAGCGCGGCTGCGGCCGCTCGCGCCCGCATGCCAGCGTGGCGCACAACACCACCTGGGACCTCGTGGCCGATATCGAGCGGATTCGCAGCGCGCTGGGCATCGGGAAGATGGCCGTCTTTGGCGGCAGCTGGGGCGCGACGCTGGCGCTGGTCTATGCCATCAGCCATCCCGACCGCGTGTCGCATCTGGTGCTGCGCGGGGTCTTCCTGATGACCCGGGCCGAGCTGGACTGGTTCTATGGCGGCGGAGCCGGGCAGTTCTGGCCCGAAGCCTGGGCCCGGTTCCGCGACATGATTCCCGAAGACGAACGCGGCGACCTGATCGCGGCCTACCACCGGCGCTTGTTCAGCGGCGATCTGCAGATGGAGACCCGGTTTGCCCGCGCCTGGTCGTCCTGGGAAAACGCGTTGGCCTCGGTGCATTCCAGTGGCACCGGCGGCGAGGCCCCGGGCGAGTACGCGCGCGCCTTTGCCCGGCTGGAGAACCATTACTTCACCCATGCCGGGTTTCTCGACGAGGATGGCTGGATCCTCAAACAGGCCGGGCGCATTGCCGAGATCCCCGGTGTGATCGTCCAGGGTCGGTATGACATGATCTGCCCGCCGCTGCGGGCCTGGCAGCTGGCACGGGCCTGGCCGATGAGCGACCTGCGCATGGTGCGCAATGCCGGCCACGCCCTGTCAGAGCCGGGAATCAGCGCCGAGCTTGTCCGCGCCATGGACCAGATCGCCGAAGCTTAGGCTTTACATAACCGTCACGGCGGGTAACGTTGCCGGAACCGAGGCAACGAGACTGGTAAAGTTGGCAAGCGTCCTGAAGATCATCCTGCAACGGCTCGCACTTGGGCTTCTGACATTGCTGGTCGTGTCCATGGTCATCTTCGGGGCGGTGAACCTGCTTCCCGGCGATTTTGCCCAGGCCATCCTGGGTCAGGGTGCCACGCAAGAGGCGGTCGAGGCCATCCGGGACGAGATCGGGCTGAACGACCCGTTCTTCAAGCGCTATTTCGACTGGCTGGGCGCGCTGGCCACCGGCGATCTGGGGGTGTCCTACGCGCAGATGATGTTTGCCACCGGCATGGGCGGCACGACAGAGTTGATCCCCATCACCACGCAGATCGCGCCGCGGTTTTACAACACCATGTTCCTCGCCGGTCTGACCGCGCTGATCGCGGTGCCGGTGTCGCTGCTGATCGGCGTGCTGGCGGCGCTGTATCGCGGATCGGTGTTCGACCGGGTGGCCAACATCTTCACCCTCAGTTCGATTTCCAGCCCGGAGTTCTTTCTGGCCTACATCCTGATCCTGTTCCTTGCGGTGCAGGGCCAGATGCTGCCCTCGCTGGCGGCGGTGGAGGTGGGGATGCCGCTGGGTGCGCGGATCTACAACTCGCTCCTGCCCGCGCTGACCCTGACCCTTGTGGTGACGGCGCACATGATGCGGATGACGCGAGCGGCGATCATCAACCTGCTGGCCTCTCCCTATATCGAGATGGCGCGGCTGAAAGGCGTCCGCCCGATGCGGGTGATCGTCAAGCATGCGCTGCCGAATGCGCTGGCGCCGATCATCAACGTGATCGCGCTGAACCTGGCCTATCTGATCACGGGGGTGGTGGTGGTCGAGGTGGTGTTCACCTATCCCGGAATCGGGAACCTGTTCGTGGATGCGGTGCAGAACCGCGACATCCCGGTGGTGCAGGTCTGCTGCCTGATCTTTGCCGCGGCCTACATCCTGCTGAACCTGACCGCCGACATCCTGTCGATCGTGACCAACCCGCGGCTGAGGCACCCGAAATGACCAAGGCCGCGAGCGGACCCATTCTGGCAGCCGCCATTGCACTGCTGGTTGCGCTGGACCGGCTGCTGGGCATGCCCGTGCTGGCTCCGCTTTATGCCTTGCTGCAAACGGTGATGGCCCCGGTCGACTGGATCGCCACGGCGTTGGGCACGGCGACCGAAGGGCTGGGCGGCTGGCGCTGGCTGTTGTGGATCGCGCTGCTTGTCGGGGTCGGGTTCGGCTTTCGCCGGCTGGGCCAGATCGTCACCTCCAACCGGCCGTTCTTTCGCGACATGACGGCGGGCGTGGCGGTGGGCTATGTGCTGGCGGCGGCGGCGATCCTGTGGGTTCTGCTGAACTATTCCCGCGCCTTCTCCAGCCATGGCGGCATGCCCGATACCTATTTCTTCTTCCGGCTCGTGCTGCACGGCCTTGTGGCGGCCTTTGTCGCCGCGACGCTGTTCAAGCTTCTGGGCAGTTGGGTGGGCACCGCCGGATCGCGCAAGCTGTTCCGGCAGATGCCGGGCACCGCCGCCTTCGGCATCCTGATCATCCTGTGTTATGCGGTGGCGGCGATCTTTGCCGGGCTCATCGCGCCGCACGGGCAGGCAGCGATCTTTCCCAAGGCCAACATCATCCCGCTGGTACCCGAAGCGATGGGTGGATCGCCCGATTTTCCGCTGGGCACCGACCAGATCGGCCGCGATATCCTCAGCCGCCTGATCTATGGCGCACAGAACACCGTGGGCATCGCCTTTGTCACCACCATGCTGGCCTTTGCCCTGGGTGTGACCGGCGGGTTTCTGGCGGCGACGCTGCGCGGCTGGGTCGATCAGGCACTCAGCCGTCTTGTCGATGTGCTGATGGCGATCCCGGCGCTGATCTTTTCTCTGCTTCTGATCACCGCGGCCTCCAGCCTGTTCGACGGCTCGTCGCTGACGGTGGCGATGATCGTGATCATCGCGGTGATCGATTCCACCCGTGTCTTCCGCCTGTCACGGGCCGTGGGCATGAACATCGTGGTGATGGACTATTTCGAGGCGGCAAAACTGCGCGGCGAAGGCATGTTCTACCTGATCTTCCGCGAGATCCTGCCCAACGCCACCGCGCCCCTGCTGGCGGAATTCGGCCTGCGCTTCTGCTTTGTGTTCTTGACCATTGCCGCGCTCAGCTTTCTGGGGCTGGGAATCCAGCCTCCGTTGGCGGACTGGGGGACCATGGTGAAGGATCTGGGCCAGTTCGTGAATTACGCCGCCTTCCTGCCGCAATACGCCATGCTGCCGCTTTTGCCCGCGGGGGCGATCGCGCTTCTGACCGTGGCGGTCAACTTTGTGGTGGACTGGATGCTGCAGCGGTCCTCGGGGCTGAAGGAGTAGCGCGATGGCCGATCAATCCGAATGGCTGGTCGAGATGCGCGGCATCCACATGGAAGGCCGCAGCGACGAGACCTGGACCCCGATCATCAAGGGCGTGGACCTGACGCTGAAGCGGGGCGAGGTGCTGGGCCTGATCGGCGAATCGGGGGCGGGCAAATCGACGCTGGGTCTGGCGGCAATGGGGTTCACCCGCGACGGTGTGCGCATCAGCCAGGGCAGCGTGACGTTCGACGGCATCGACCTGATCTCCGCCAGCGCCGAGACCAAACGCCAGTTGCTGGGCAAGCGTATCGCCTATGTCGCGCAATCCGCGGCGGCCAGTTTCAACCCTGCGCATCGGCTGATCGACCAGCATGCCGAAGCCCCGGTGCAGCATGGCGTCAAGCGCCGGTCCGAAGCCGAGGCGGACGCGGTGGACCTGTACCGCAAGCTGCGCCTGCCCAACCCCGACGAGATCGGCTTTCGCTACCCGCACCAGGTGTCGGGCGGGCAGTTGCAGCGGGCGATGACGGCCATGGCCATGGCCTGCCGCCCCGACCTGATCATCTTTGACGAACCGACCACGGCGCTGGACGTGACCACGCAGATCGAGGTTCTGGCGGCGATCCGCGAGATAGTGGCCGAATTCGACACCGCCGCCATCTACATCACCCACGATCTGGCGGTGGTGGCCCAGATGGCCGACCGCATCAAGGTGCTGCTGAAGGGGGACGAGGTCGAAGAGGCCGAAACACGGCAGATGCTGTCGAACCCGCAGCAGGACTATACCAAAAGCCTTTGGGCGGTGCGCGAATTCCAGCGCCCGCAGAAACCCGCCCCGGCAGTGGACGCCACGCCGGTTGTCTCGGTCCAGGGCGTCACCGCGGCCTATGGCAAGATCGACGTTCTGCATGATGTCAGCTTTGACATCCATCAGGGCCGCACGGTGGCCGTGGTGGGGGAAAGCGGTTCGGGAAAGTCGACGACGGCGCGGTGCATCACCGGGCTGTTGCCACCGCGCAAAGGCCAGATCGAGCTGGACGGCGCCGCATTGCCGCTGGATTACCGCAACCGCAGCAAGGAGCAGCTGCGCCAGGTGCAGATGATCTACCAGATGGCCGACACCGCGCTGAACCCGCGCCAGACCATCGGCGAGATCATCGGCCGTCCGGTAGAGTTCTACATGGGGCTCAGGGGGGGTGCCCGGCGCAAGCGGGTCGAGGATTTGCTGGAACAGATCGAATTGCCGGCCAGTCAGTATATCGACCGCCTGCCCTCGGAGCTTTCGGGGGGGCAGAAGCAGCGCATCGGCATCGCCCGCGCGCTGGCGGCAGAGCCGAAATTCATCATCTGCGACGAGGTGACCTCGGCGCTGGATCAACTTGTTGCCGAAGGCATCCTGCGCCTGCTGGCCCGTCTTCAGGACGAGTTGAAGCTGTCCTATATGTTCATCACCCACGATCTGGCCACGGTGAAATCCATCGCGGACGAGGTCGTGGTGATGAAGGATGGCGTGGTGGTGGAGCTTGGCCCCAAGACCGAGATGTTCACCCCGCCGCACCACGCCTATACCGACCTGCTGCTGTCCTCGGTCCCCGACATGGACCCGGACTGGCTGACACGGCTTCTGGCCGAGCGGGGCATCGAGAATATCGGCGATGCCGCGGTGGGCAAGATGCACTGAGACATGCTCGCGCCCATGGCGGGGCGGAGTATCAAAACCAACAAGGGAGACATGACATGACCACGATCAGCAGACGCGGACTTCTGACCACCGGCGCCGCCGCCGGTGTTCTGGCCGCCTCGGGCCTGCCGCTGCGCGCCCAGGCCAAGCGCGGGGGCCGGCTGCGCGCCGGTCTGAACGGCGCAAACACCTCGGACAGCTGGGACGGCCGGACGCATTCCGACCTGTTCATGATCGCCTCGTCGCAGGGCGCGGTGTTCGACAGCCTGACCGAGGTCAAGGCCGACGGCTCGCTTGTCGGCGAACTGGCCACCGATTGGGAAGCCACCCCGGACGCCAAGACCTGGACCTTCAACCTGCGCCAGGGCGTCACCTTCCACAACGGCAAGCCGTTTGGCGCCGATGACGTCATCGCCTCGCTGCAGATGCACGTGGCCGAAGGTGCCAAGTCTGCGGCCAAGCCCATCATTTCCGCCATCTCCGAGATGAAGAAGACGGGCGAGCACCAGGTCCAGCTGACGCTGGAAGCGGGCAATGCCGACTTCCCCTATCTGATGTCGGACTATCACATCCTGATGTACCCGGCCGGCCAGATCGAGGAAGCGATCCAGAAGGGCATCGGTACCGGTCTTTACCAGGTGGTCAGCTTCGATCCGGGTGTTCGCATGGTCGCCAAGCGGGTCGACGGACACTGGAAGGACGGCACCGCAGGCTGGTTCGACGAGATCGAGTATATCGCGATCAACGACACCTCGGCCCGCATGAACGCGCTGCTGACCGGCCAGGTGGACGCCATCAACCGGATCGACTTCAAGACCGAGGCGCTGCTCAAGGCCAACCCGATGGTGCGCATCCAGGAAGTGACGGGCAACCAGCACTACACCTTCCCGATGCTGACCAACATCGCGCCGTTTGACGACGTGAACGTGCGCCGCGCGCTCAAGCACGCGATCAACCGCCAGGAACTGGTGGACAAGATCCTGCAGGGCCACGGGCTGGCGGCCAACGACACGCCGATCGGACCGGCCAACCAGTATTTCCACGCCGAGATGGAGCCGCTGACCTACGATCCGGACAAGGCCAAGTTCTACCTGAAAGAGGCCGGTCTGACCTCGCTCGACATCGACATCAACGTGTCGGACGCGGCGTTCAACGGCGCGGTGGACGGGGCGCAGCTGTATCAGGCGTCGGCCAAGTCGGCCGGCATCAACCTGAACGTGGTGCAGGAACCGGCGGATGGCTACTGGTCGAACGTCTGGCTGAAAAAGCCGTTCTGCGCGTCCTATTTCTCGGGCCGTGCCACCGAGGACTGGATGTTCGCCACCGCCTACGAAGCCGGCGTGCCGTGGAACGACAGCCAGTGGGACAGCGAGGACAGCGCCCGCTTCCAGGACCTGCTGCTGGTGGCCCGGGCCGAACTCGACAGCACCAAGCGCCGCGAGATGTATCACGAGATGCAGCAGATCCTGCGCGACGATGGCGGCGTGATCATCCCGATGTTCGCCAACTACGTGCAGGCAGTGTCCAACAAGGTGGCCAACCCGGATACGGTGGGCAACCTGTGGCAGATGGACAACGCCCGCATGGCAGAGCGGTGGTGGATGGCGTGACGCCGTCCCGGGCCTGATCCGGGACCTCCTGTGACCGGAACGCCCCGCTTCGGCGGGGCGTTTTTCGTAGGATGGGTGAACCACCCATCCTACCGCCGCCTTGCTCAGAGCACGTAGCGGCTCAGATCGCTGCTCCGCGTCAGCTCGCCCAGATGGGACTCGACAAAGCCCGCGTCCACCGTCACGGCCTCGCCCGCCTTGTCCGGCGCGGCAAAGGACAGCTCTTCGAAGACCCGCTCCAACACGGTGTAAAGCCGCCGCGCGCCGATATTCTCGATGGAACTGTTCACCTCCGCCGCGATGCGGGCCAGGGCGGCAATGCCGTCTTCGGTGAAGGTTACGGTCACCTGTTCGGTCGCCATCAGCGCCGTGTATTGCCGGGTCAGGGCGTTGTCCGTCTCGGTCAGGATGCGCACGAAATCGCCCTCGGTCAGCGCGCGCAGCGTCACCCGGATCGGCAGGCGGCCCTGCAGTTCCGGCAACAGGTCGGAAGGTTTGGCGATGTGGAACGCCCCCGAGGCGATAAAGAGGATATGGTCGGTCTTGACCGGCCCGTGCTTGGTGCTGACGGTGGTGCCCTCGATCAGCGGCAGCAGGTCGCGCTGCACGCCTTCGCGGCTGACATCGCCGCCGCGGGCGTCCGAGCGCGCGCAGACCTTGTCGATCTCGTCCAGAAAGACGATGCCGTTCTGCTCCACCGCCTCCAGAGCGGCCTGTTTGACCAGTTCGTCATCCAGCAGCTTGTCGGCCTCTTCGGCGATCAAGATCTCGTAGCTGTCGGCCACGCTCAGCCGTTTGCGCACGGTGCGCTGGCCGAACGCCTTGCCGAAGAGATCGCCGATATTCATCATCCCCATGCCCGCGCCGGGCTGGCCGGGGATGTCCATCATCGGCAGAGGAGAGCTGGTGTCGGCCACGTCCAGTTCGATCATCGTGTCGTCAAGATCACCGGCTTTCAGCTTGCGCCGGAACATCTCGCGCGTGCCCTCGCGGGCGTCGGCGCCTGCAATGGCGGCAATCACCCGATCCTCGGCCGCCTGATGGGCACGGGCCTTGACGTCTTCGCGCATCTGCTCGCGGGTTTGCAGGATCGCGGCGTCCACCAGATCGCGCACGATCTGCTCCACGTCGCGGCCGACATAGCCGACTTCGGTGAACTTGGTGGCTTCCACCTTGATGAACGGAGCCTTGGCCAGCTTGGCCAAACGGCGGCTGATCTCCGTCTTGCCGACGCCGGTGGGGCCGATCATCAGGATGTTCTTGGGATAGACCTCGTCACGCAGATCGTCGGCCAGCTGCTTGCGCCGCCAACGGTTGCGCAGCGCCACCGCCACGGCGCGCTTGGCCTCGGCCTGTCCGATGATGAAGCGGTCGAGCTCGTGCACGATTTCGCGAGGGGTGAGGTCGGTCATGTCGGTTCCTTCTGGGCAGGGGCGCGATTTTTCGAGAAAAATCGTCTACGCCCCGATGGTTTCGACGGTCAGGTTGCCGTTGGTATAGACGCAGATATCCGCCGCGATCGCCATGGCGGCGCGGGCCACCTCTTCGGCCGACCGGTCGCTGTCGATCAGGCCCCGCGCCGCGGCCAGCGCGTAGTTCCCGCCCGAGCCGATGGCGGCGATGTCATGCTCGGGCTCCAGCACGTCGCCTGCCCCGGTGACGATCAGCAGGTCGCGCCCGTCGGTGACAATTAGCATGGCCTCCAGCTTTTGCAGGTACTTGTCGGTGCGCCAGTCCTTTGCCAGCTCCACGCAAGCGCGTTGCAACTGGCCCGGTGTGGCTTCCAGCTTGGCCTCCAGCCGCTCCAGCAGCGTAAACGCGTCCGCTGTCGAGCCCGCAAAGCCGCAGACCACATCCTGACCGCCGGGCGACAGTCGCCGCACCTTGCGCGCAGTGCCCTTGATCACGGTCTGGCCCAGCGAGACCTGGCCATCGCCGGCCACCACCACCTGCCCGCCCTTGCGCACGCCGATGATCGTGGTGCCGTGCCAGCCGGGGAAATCTGTTTCGGACATGAGGCTTCCTTTCGCAACTCGGGCCCATATGGGGGCTGGACATTCGCCGGGCAAGGCGGGTTTCCTTGGGATAACGAAGCGGGCCGGGAAAGAAAATGGACACGTTGCGGGCGATGGCGCTCAATTTGTGGCCCGATCTGATGCGCGAGATCGGCGAGCCCCCCGGCGGCTGGCGCGATATGCCCCTCGCGCGGCGGCAGGATCCGCGCGTGGCGATGATCGCGCTGAGAATGGTCCGGGGGACGCGCGCGCTGGTGCTGAAGCTGCAGGACCGCCCGCGCGACCGCGACGGCTTTGCCGTGGCCTGCGAGGCACATATCGCGGCGCATCAGGCCTATCCACGCGGCGTGCCGGGCTTGCTGACCGCCAATCTGGACCAGCAGGTGCAGGTCATGGATTTCGTCGATGGCGCGCTGCTCTCCCATGTGCTGACCGAAGCGCCCCCCGCCGCCCAGTCCGAGGCGCTGTTCTGCGCGGGGGCGTGGCTGGACGGGTATCACCGCGCCACCTGGGTGGAGGCGCGGCAGTTCCAGCCGAAATTCACCCTGAACTACCTGCGCGAGATCGTGTCCGAGGTCCGCAACGGAAAACGCGCCGTGGCCGAACCGGCCCGCTTTCTGATCTGCGCTGAAAAGCTCTGTGCCATGCAGGCCGCGTTTGAAGGGCGGCAAACGCAGGTGGCCGCGACCCATGGCGATCTGCACATGCGCAACCTGATCATCGGCGCGCGCACCATGGGGATCGACTTCACCGCCGGACGCAGCGTGCCGGTGGGGCACGATATCGGCAGGCTCCTGACGGATTACGCCATCGTGCACGCCCCCACGACCCGCATCCGCCCCGGCGAAGTGCTGCCGGATTTCGCCCGGGACGGCTTTTTCTCGGGTTACACCCTGACCGGGCCCGAAGACCCTTCGGTGCAGCTTTTGCTGCGTCACCGGCTTCTGGCGGAGTGGTGGGGGCTGCCGGTCGAAGGCCGCTCCCTCGCGCAGGCCCGGCGCTTGCACGGCGTGCTCGCGGTGGCGGCACGGGCGTTTCCGGGAGCCTGAGTTGGGGTTGGGGATGGTCTTGTTTGAGCCCTCATTGACCGATGCTGCACCTTGCTCCAATGTCCGTGGAGGAGGAGCCGTTAAATGCTGGATAGGTCCGAGAAGTGAAGATTTGCACGATACTCACAGGTGTCTTTTTGTCAGTTGCGGTGCCTGTATCGGCACAAGATGTACAGTGGCAATTGGTTGATACCGGAGTCTTGTCCCACTCCACACACGGCAAGGGAATAGAGATGCGCATCCAACCAGATCCAGTTCCCAACGGTCTGTTTGCCAATGAAAACTTGGGTGATCTCATGTTGGTGCCGTGCAATCACTATGCTCCATCTGTCATTCCATTTGTTCAGCAACAAATGGATATCGAGTATCCGAATTTCATTGCGGTACGCATCGTTTCAGGAGGTGCGGTAGGACGCTATGTCGTGGAGGCTTACGCGATTTCTGACGGGCAGTGTGGAGGGGCACTGTAAGCCCGCTTGCGCTTTGAAATCGGCCATTGGCGCAAACGCAGCGGAATGGCGCTTCGTCCGCAACCCTACCCCTGAAATTCCCCGCCAAAAAAAAGCCCCGCGCAGCGCGCGAGGCTTTTCAGCAGATCCCGAAAAGCTCAGAGCGCTTCGTCGATCCAGCTTTGCAGCGCGGCCTTGGGGCGGGCGCCGGCGAGATTGGCGACGGCCTGACCGTCCTTGAAGAGGAACAGCGCCGGGATGCCGCGCACGCCCATGGCGGCGGCTGTGTTGGGGTTCTGGTCCACGTCGACCTTGGCGATCTTTACCTTGCCTTCATACTCGGCGGACAGCTCTTCGAGAGCGGGGCCGATCTGCTTGCAGGGGCCGCACCATTCGGCCCAGAAGTCGACGACGACGGGGATGTCGGAATTCTTCACCTCGGCATCGAAGGTGGCGTCAGTGACGGCGACGGTGGCCATTGGATCACTCCTTGTCTGAGTCCGGAGGCTGGGAGGGGCCAGCCTGTCAGGGCTGCGAACGTAGGTACCTGTCCCACGCCCGTCAAGATGCGGCGACAGACCCGAGCGCTTGTGTCACAAGATCGTGCGGCAGCGGCATGTAGTGGGCGGTGCGGGTCCAGATCAGCCCGGTTTCGATCTGCCGGCCGGGATGGATCTGCGCCAGCATTGCCGCATAGGCCCCCATCTGGCGCAGCAGGCCTGCGGGCACGTCCTGCGCGGTGGCGGGCACCGTGCGGTTGGACTTGAAGTCCACCGCGGTGATGTGGTCCCCGGCGATCAGCAGACGGTCGATCACCCCGTGCAGTCGCCCCAGACCGGGCAGGTCGGCGGTCAGGGCAACCTCGGCCAGCGTGCCGGGGGCGAGGAACCGCGCCAGCGCCGGGGCGGCCAGCACGGCCAGTGCCTCGTCGCGGATGCGCTCCATGTCTTGGGCCACCGGGGCCAGCGCGGGATCGCGGGACAGCGCGGCGGACAGGGCCGGGGCGCGGGCGACACGGTCGGCGGCAGACAGCGGGGCGAGGTCTTCAAGCAGCCGGTGCAGCGCGGTGCCGCGGGCCAGCGCCACCTCTTCGCTGTCGCCCTCGGCTCCCGGCAGGGCCTTGGCACCGCCCAGATCCGACGGCGTGCGCACCGGGGCCGGGGCGGGCCGTTCGGGCGGCGGGGTCAGGAAGCGCGCAGGCAGGTGATCGGTGTCGGGCGCTTCTGAGAGCACCGCGCCTTGCGGCAGGTCCGTCAGGTCGGTCTGCCCCAGGACCAGACCCTCTCCACCGCCCCAGGGGCCGAAATCGTGGTGCTGCGGCACCGCACCGGCGGCGGACAGGCCGGTCCGGACCTTTTCGTACCAGCTGTTGCCGGAACTGCCCAGGTCGCCCGCTGCGGCGACGATCAGCCATTTCTCGGCCCGCGTCATGGCGACGTAGAGCAGCCGGTCACGCTCTTGCGCCTCCAGGGTCCGGGCGGCGTCGGCGGCGGCCACCTGGCGGGGCGGTTGCAGCTTTTCGGGCCGTTTCCAAAGCGCGCCATGGGCGTCGGTCAGGATGTCGTCGCGCAGCCGTGCGTCGATCCGGCCGCAATCGGGCAGGATGACGACGGGGGCTTCCAGCCCCTTGGCCCCATGCACCGTCATCACCCGCAACATGCGTCCGGCGCTGTCGGGGCTGCGCTTGATCTGCAGATCGTCGGTCTGGGCCCATTCCAGAAAGCCGGTCAGCGAGGGCACGGCCGTCTGTTCATAGGCCAGCGCCTGGGCCAGCAGCGCGTTGATGCCATCCTCGGCCTCGGATCCAAGACGGCCGATCAGGCGGCGCCGGCCCCGGTGGCGCGTCAGGATGCGTTCGATCAGATCGTAGGGCCGCAGATAATCGGTCTGGTCCAGCAGGTCGTGCAGCATTTCGCGCGCCTCGGGCCAGGCGTCGCCCTTGCGCAGCACCTCCCACAGAAAGCGGTCACCGCGGCCATGGCCAAGCGCGAACAGCGCCTGTTCGTCCAGCCCGAACAGAGGCGACCGCAGCGCGGTGGCCAGCGACAGGTCGTCCTCGGGGGTGGCCAGAAACCGCAGCAGCGCCACGACGTCGCGCACTGCCAGTTCTGCCATGACCTTCATCCGGTCCGCGCCGGCGATGGGCAGCCCGGCCTGCTTGCAGGCGCGGATGATCTCGGCAAAGAGCCGCTGGCGCCCGCGCACCAGGATCAGGAAATCGCCCGCCTGCACGGGGCGCGTTTCATAGCGCCCGGAGTGACCGATTTCCACCGGCAGCGGCTGGCCGCTGTCGATGCTGTGGCGGATGAACTGTGCGATGCGGTTGGCCAGAATGACGCTGTGGTGGTGGCTGCCCACCCGGTCCACCGGCTCGAACCAGGCACCGTCCTCTTCGTCCTCCACCTTTTCCACCAGCGGCCAGAGATCCACCCGGCCCGGCATGTCGTGCTTGAAGGCGATGTGTTTCTGATCGGCCTCGAAGCCCGAGGCCACCGCGCCGTCGAACACGTGATCCACCAGCCGCAGGATCGGCGCGGCCGAGCGGAAGCTGTAGGCCAGCGCCATGTCGTTCAGCGGCGCGTCCGTATCGGCCAGGCGCTGCCGGAAATCCTCCTTCATCCGGTCGAACGCCCCCGGATCGGCCCCCTGGAAGGAATAGATCGACTGTTTCTTGTCGCCCACGACGAACAGGGTGCGCCGCACCTCGGCACGCGCCCCCTGGCCCGAGGTGAATTCCTGCGCCAGCCGTTCGATCACCTGCCATTGCGCGGGCGAGGTGTCCTGCGCTTCGTCCACCAGGATGTGGTCGATGCCGCCATCCAGCCGGTACAGCACCCATCCCGCCACCACCGGATCGTTCAGCAGATCGCGTGAGCGCAGGATGAGATCGTCGAAATCCAGCCAGCCGCGACGCAGCTTTTCCGCCTCGTAGGCCATCAGGAATGGCCGGGCAAAAGCCTGCAGCGCGATGTCGCGCCGTGCCGCCTCGAGGCCCAGCCGCATCTGCCAGGCGGCTTCGGTGCGCGCGGCCAGCTGGTCCAGCGCCGCAAAGCCTTCGGGATCGGCGCTGCGCAGCTTCTTTGTCCCCAGCGTGCTCCGGATCCTGCCCTCCCTGGTCAGGAGCACCTCTTCCAGCGCCGCGACACCCGCGGCATCCGGCGTGGCCGCCCGGCCAAGCCCGGCGGCAATGGCCTTGTCCGTGGATCCGCCATCTGCCAGGCGCGGCACCAGCCGCGCAAAAAGCGCGGGCTCGTCGCCCAGAAAGACGGTGTCGGCGATGGTCTGTGCGTCCGCCGCCGGGGGCAGCCCGTAGGCCGCCAGGATGTCGTCCCTTTCCGCTCCGGGCACAAAGATGTCGCGGCGCGACACGATGTTTCTGAGCAGACCAGAGGTGTCGTCCCCCGACACAAAAGGCGCGATCGCCGCGACAAGTGCCGCTTCGGGCCCGTCGGCCATGCGGTCGAGGATCTCGGCCTGCAGCAGTTCGGCGGCGCGGTCTTCCATCTCCTGGAATTGCGGGCTGACCCGCGCCTCCAGCGGAAACCGCCGCAAAAGCGCGGCGCAGAACGAATGGATGGTCTGGATGCGCAGCCCGCCGGGCGTTTCGATGGCGCGGGCAAACAGCGTGCGGGCCTCTTGCAGGAACGTCTGGGTCAGCGGGCCGTCCACACCCAGCGTCTGCAATTCGGTGCCAAGCGATGCGTCGTCCAGCATCGCCCAGGCCCCCAGCCGGCGGAACAGGCGGTTCTGCATTTCGGTCGCGGCGGCCTTGGTGAAGGTCATGCACAGGATGTGCTCGGGCCGCACCCCGTCCAGCAGCAGCCGTGCCACCCGGTCGGTCAGCACCCGCGTCTTGCCCGATCCGGCATTGGCGGCGACCCAGGTCGAATTGCCGGGCTCTGCCGCGCGCACCTGCGCTTCGGTGGCGGCGTCGCGGATCATTCCAGCCGCTCCGTCACGGGGCTGTCGGTGACGTCCCATTCACCGAACCGGGACAGGTGGTCGTATTCGGCAAAATCGCTGTCCCGGGTCAGGGCGCGGCGTGCGGTATAGCCGCGGTCCGGATCGGCATAGGCCTGCATCAGGCGGATGAAATCCTGCCAGACCTTCTCTGGCGGTTCCTTGTCCAGCGGGGCGGGCACGGCGCGCGGATCGCCCGGTTTCAGCGACAGATAGACCGCGTCGGCCACCCGTGCCGGGGCCAGATCGTCAAAGCCGTTTTCCGCGAGGATGGCGGCCTCCAGCAGAAGCTGCTTCTCGAAATGCTCTTGCTGCGGGGCGGTCGGCGCGGTGCCTGTCTTGTAGTCGTACAGCAGCGCGTTGCCGCTGGCGTCAAGGTCGATCCGGTCGGCCTTGGCCGTCAGGACAAAGCCCAGCGCGTCGATCCCGCGGCGGCCCCGCGCCTCGTGCCGGACGGGGGTCGCGCGGGCCTGACGCGCGGTTTCGGTGGACACGAACCAGTCGGCCACCGCCGCCAGCCGCGCCTGCCACAGCGCACGCGCCGTTGGAAAGGGCACGCGGGCGGGATCGCCCAGCACCTGTTCGGCGCGGTCCAGCAGCGCCGGGACGGTCAGGTGCGAGTTGTCCTCGACGGTGGCGCGGACAAAGCCCTCCAGCACCTCGTGCACCAGCGTGCCGCGCAACAGCGCATCGGGCGGGCGCATCAGCGGATCCAGCGCCTTCAGACCCAGCACCCGGCGGGCATAGATGGCATAGGGGTCGCGGATCAGCTTGCGGATATCGGTCACCGGCAATTCGGCCGGGCGGGCCGCCAGCGGCGGCGCGGGCGAAGGGCGCGGCGCGGCGGGGGCGGGCAGCGGCGCTTCGGCGGCGCGGGCATGGCCCAGCCAGGTGGCCCCCCGCGCCCGCATCGCCGCCAGCGCCTGAGGCCCGTCCCGCATCGGTAGCCCGTTCATCAGGTTCATCAGCCGGTTCAGCCAGCGCGACGGCACCGTTTCGGCGTCGTCGGATTTCAGCGAGCGTGTCAGCCAGACCTCGGGCGCGCCGGCGGCCTGCTGGAAATCATGCGCCGACAGCCCGATCCGGCGCTCGGGCAGCAACAGCCCCGCCTCGGCCCGCATGCTCCGGTTCAGCCAGGGGTCGGCCCCGGGCATTTCCGGCCAGCTGCCTTCGTTCAGACCGCCAAGGATCAGAAGGTCGGCATCCATCACCCGCGCCTCCAGCGTGCCCCAGATGCGGACCAGCGGATGTGGTGCGTCGCGGTCGCGCACCTCTTGCCGCGACAGCACCGCGCCGAACAGGTCGGCATAGTCGCGCGCGGTCATCTCGCCGCCATAACCCGCCTCGCGCTGCAGGTCCTGCACAAGGTCGAGAACGGTGCGCCCGGCATTGCGCTGCCACAGCGCGCCGCTGCCGGTGGCACCAGGACCGGCCGCCAGCGTCTCGGCCAACTCCACGTGCCGCGCAACCCAGTCCGACAGCGGCAGCGCCCCGGGCAGGACGCGGTCGCACAACTGATCCGCGATCCAGTCGGCCCAGCGCGCGCGCTCTTTCCTTGCCCCCCAGTGCCGCAACGCCCGGGCAACGGGATAGGGAAGGCCGGTCTTGCGGATATGCAGTTCCAGATCGCGGGTGTTCAGGGTGTGGTGCTGGCGGTCCTCGCCCGAGGCGGTCAGCGGATGCTTGAGCAGGGTCAGCAGCGCCTCGGCGGTCAGCGGCTGGACGAACAGCGCCGCGACATGGCGCATGAAGCGGCCGGGCGGCGACAGCTGCGCGGGCAGGCCGCCACTGTCATCGGGTTCGATCCCCAGCGGGTCCAGCGCCGCCCGCACCTGCCGGGTCAGCATGCGGTCGGGCGTGATCAGCGCGGCGCGCTGGCCGTCCTCGGCCGCGGCGCGCAGGCGCAGGGCGATGGCGCGGGCCTCGTCGCGCACCGTGGGGGCCTCGACCAGGGTGACTCCGTCCATGGCCCCGGGCAGGTCCGGCAGATGCGGGCCCTCGCTCATCCATTGATGGGTCACCGGCACCGGGCGCAGCGCAAGCGAGATCACGCGGTTGCGCGCCGGGGCCGGGGCGGGTGCGTCGGTCCAGGGGCGGATTTCGTCCGGGCCCAGACCCAGGCCCTGCAACAGCCGGGCAAAGCGGTATTGCGGGTGATCCTCGCTCGTCAGCGCATTGTCGAGAAGGGACCAGACCGGCCCGGGCATGTGGTCATCGAACCCCGGCAGAACCACCGCGCCCTGCGGCAGTTGCGCCACCACCTGCATCAGCGCCGCCGTCGTGCCGCGCGATCCGGTAGAGCCGGCCACGATCACAGGGTGCTGCGGCGGGCTGGCCTGCCATTGCGCCACCCGCTCTGCCAGCGCCAGCCGCTGAAAGCCGGTCTGGTCCGGCGTGGCATCGGTTGCGAAATACTGCCCGACGATGGACAGAAAGCGCAGCGCCCGTTGCCAGTGGCCCGACTGGTCGGTGACGTCCAGCGCGGCGATTGCCTCGGGTGGCACCCCTTCGCCCTGCATCTCTTCCAGCAGCGCGGCCAGGCTGTCGGAAAGGTCATACAGCGCGCTTTTCGGGGCCAGATCCGGTTCCGCCTCGATCAGGCGGGCCACCAGCCCGGTCAGTTCCAGCCTGCGGCGCAGCGGCGGCACCGGTTCCGGCAACCGGGCGCGGATCAGCGGATCGGCCAGGTCCGTCACCAGAGCGATGCGCGGCAGATAGCTTGCGGGGCCTGCGTCGAACACCTCGCGCAGGCGGCGCGCCATGCGCTGGGTGTTCACGAACAGCTCGACCCGCGCCATGGCCTCGGGCGGCTGGTCCTGCAGGCGGGCACGCAGACCCGCCACCAGCGCGGGGGCAAAATCCACCCCAGGCGGCAGAACAAACAAACGCGGGGCCGGTCCGTCAAACATCCAGCATCTCTTCGGCCATCGCGATGCCTTCGGGATGACCGACATCGCACCAGCGCCCGTCATAGACCAGGCCGAACAGACGGTCGGCTTCGGCCATGCGGTTCCACAGCAGGTTGAGCGAAAAGGCGGGGGTGTCGAACGCGTCCAGCCCCTCGGTCCGCAGGATCTGGGCACCGGTGTAGACGAGGTCGCCGCGGCGACTGAGCCGTCCTTGCGGATCGCGGGAAAAGTCGCCGCCCCCCTTGCGCCCCACCGCGCGGTCCAGCGGCACACAGAGCAGCAGCGCGTCCATCCGCTCTGGCACCCAACCGGCGCGCAGTTGTGCCAGCGGGTTCGGCCCGGCCCAGACGGCATCGGTGTTGAGCGCAAAGACCGGCCCCTCACCCAGCAGCGGCAGGGCCTGGCGCAGACCGCCGCCGGTGTCGAGGATGTCGGGCGTCTCCAGCGACAGGGCGATGTCGCGGCCTTCCAGATGCGCGGCGATCTGGTCGGCGCGGTAATGCGCGTTGACCACGCGGCGCGGGATGCCGTCGGTCAGCGCCAGCGCGTGATCCAGCAGCGGTTTGCCGGCCACGGTGATCAGCGGCTTCGGGGTCCGCGCCGTCAGCGCGCCCATGCGCGTGCCGAACCCGGCGGCAAACAGCATCACGGCGTCGGGCATGGCGATTTGAGCCTTTCAAGAAACGCGTCATCGGGGCGCGGCAAGGTCAGCCGGTCGGCCAGCGGCGCCAACGCGGGATGGGCCAGATCGGTCTGCAGGTGGTGCCAGACCCGGGGGATCAGATCGACATAGTGCGGTTTGCCGAAATGGCGGGCAAGCCGGGCGAACACGCCCAGGATACGCAGGTTGCGCTGCACGCCCAGCACGGCAAGGGCGGCGGCGAATTGCGTCGCGTCCTGCCCGCTGTGGTCCAGATAGCGGGTGATCGCGGCGCGGACGCTGTCGGCCCCCACATCGCGCCGGGCATCGCGCAGCAGCGAGACGAGGTCATAGGCGCGGTGCCCGCGCATCGCGTCCTGGAAATCCAGCAGACCGGCCTGCGCCACGCCCTTGCGATCAGGCAGGAAAAGGATGTTCTCGGCGTGGTAGTCGCGCAGGATCATCACGTCGGCGGGCATCGCGTGGCGGGTCAGCAGGTCCTGCAGCGTGGCAATGGCGGCGGTGCGCAACGCCGCCGGCATCGGCGGCAGGTACCAGTCAAAGGCGAGATCGGTCATTTCGGCCAGCCGGGCGGGATCGGCCTGCGGCAGTGTCTCGGGCGCGGGATGGCGATGCAGCGTCAGAAGCACGTCGGCGGCCAGCAGATACAGCCTGCGTTCGCTGTCGCCATCTGTGGCCAGCCGGGCGATCAGCCCGTCGCCCAGATCCTCCAGCACCATCTCGCCGCTGTGCCGGTCCAGTCCGTGGATTTCGGGGGCCGAAAGGCCCAGGCCGCGCAGGTGCCGTGCGATCTGTGCGAACCGGTCCAGATCGCCGCCGGGATCCTGCATCAGGATGACGCTCTGCCCGTTCCGCTCCAGCCGGCTGTAGCGGCGGGCCGAGGCATCGCCCGCCAGCACCGTGACCCGGGCCCCGCCCCAGCCCAGCCGGTCGACCAGCGCGCTCATGCCGCCATCTCGGCCACCGGCCCGGACCAGCGCGGGTCCTGCCAGTCGGCCTGCAAGTGGCGGGTTTCGTCGTCGGGACCGTCCCGAAAGGTCAGGTGCAGCGCGTCGCCGGGGAGCAGATCGCCCAGCCGGTCGGGCCATTCCACCAGGCAGATTGCGGTGTCGAACGCCTCGGTCAGCCCCAGTTCCACCACCTCGTCCGCGCTGCCCAGACGATAGAGATCGGCATGCCAGAGCGGCCCGCGCGTGGTGTCGTATACCTGTACCAGCGTGAAGGTGGGCGAGGGCACGTCTTCGGGGCGGTCCTGCAGGCTCTGGATCAGGCAGCGGGCGAAATGGGTCTTGCCCGCGCCGATCGCGCCGCTCAGCAGCACCACGTCGCCCGGCACGAGGCGCGCACCCAGCCGCCCGGCGCGGCGGCAGGTGTCTTGGGGCGAGGTCAGGAGCAGGTCGAGCGGTCCGCGGCGCATGGCGCAAGGATACCGCCCCGCGCCCGCGCCGCAAGCGCGATCAGCCGGGCACCAGCGCCGCTGTCGGGTGCAGCGGGCAGGCCACCTGCTGCCGCTCGGCAAAGCGCATCACGGTCGAGCCGCCGGGGGCCGGCACGACATGGCAGGTCAGCATCGTGCCGGAGGTCATCCGCAGCTGAAAGTCCCAGCTTGCCCGGTCGCGCATCATCATGACGAAGTCGCGCAGTTCGGCCCAGACCGGCGACGGCTCGCACGCCGCCTGCCAGTGCCGGGTGGCATCGGTGATGTCGGTGTCCAGCAGGCCCGGCGCGGCCTCGGCATGCCAGAGCGCCTCGTAGGCGCGGTTGGCAAAGTTCATGCTGCCGGACTGGCCGAAGACCACAACCGCGTCGTCCAGCGAATCGATCACCGACTGGGTCAGTTCCAGTTCCGAGCGGAAGCGCCGGGTCAGGCTGATCTCGGCGCTGATGTCTTCGAGCAGAAAGGCCACCGCGCCGTCGGGATGTGGACGACCGGTGATCTTGTAGGTCAGCCCCGAGGGCAGGTTCCACGTCTCGCAATAGCGGTCATCGCGCGCGGCGGTGACCACCTGCGCCAGTTCCTCGCGCCAGACGGCATAGTTCTTGGGTTCGGGCATCATGCGCCGTTCGCGCATATTGTCGAAAAAGCTCAGCAGGTTGGGGCGTGCACTTAGGAAATCCGGCGGCAGGCGGGTCAGGTCCACCAGTGCCGGGTTGAACAGCACCAGACGGCGGTCGCGGTCGAACACCGCAAGGCCGATGGGCAGATGGGCAAAGGTCTTGGTCAGGGTCTGGACGAAATTGCGCTGCGCCAGTTCCGCCTCGACCAGCGAATCGATGCCATGGGCCACGTGCAGCCAGCCGGTGTCCAGCGGACGCGTCTTGACCTCGAACCATTGCCGGGAATGGCGGCTGAGGGTCAGGCTGACCCGCGCGGTCCGGGTGCCCGAGCTTGGCCCCGGGGCAAGGTCGAACAGGCAGCTGCGCTCGTCCGACCGCCCGGCCTCGGTGCAGAGCGCCTCGTAGGCCTGGTTGCGCCATATCACCCGCCCGTCCGGACCGGTCTGCCAGATCGGATGGGGCGTGATGTTCATGTTGTCGCAGAACTGCCGGTATTCGGCATGTTCCAGCCGCAGACGGTGCTGTTCCGCCGCCCCCAGAGGCGGGCTGTTCAGGATCAGCCGCGTGTAACGCCCGTTGGGCACCAGTTGCAGGAAGGTGTCGGAATCGCCCTGTGCCTGCAGACGCATGGGCGTTTCGGGCGGGGCGTCGGGAAATCCGGGAAACTGGATTTCCAGCAGCTTGCGCACGTCGCTCCAGTCGGTCCAGTGGGGCAGGTAGTCACCAAAAAGCGGCGCGATCTCGCGCGTGCTGTCGATCACCTTGCCGCTCTTGAACAGGACAACCGCGGCGCTGGGCCTGTCCGAAAGGTCCGGGCGGGCGTTGCGGAAATGCCGTTTCACGATCACGGCCGACCCCATGAGCGCCGCAAGTCCGGTGGCCAGCCCGACCGAGAGCGCCTGTAACATCAACACGAGAAATGGTCCCTTCCGGCTCGAATGATTCAGCAAAAATTAAGCAATCTGCGGTTAATGAAGGGTTAACCACCGGATCGGCAAAGCCGGTATCAGATATCGAACGGCAGGTTCTGTCCCAGCGACGAACCGCGCCCGCTGGCGGTGACGATCTTGTCGCGTGGCCAGACCACCTCGACGATGGCACCGCGGCGCGGGCCCTGATCGTCATTGCCCAGGAACGGGTCCGATCCGTTGGCAAAGCTCAGCTCGGCCCCGGTGCGTTCCAGCAATGTCTTGGCAATGAAAAGCCCCAGGCCCATGCCTTCGTATTCGGGCCGTGCCCGGCGGTCGCGTTCCGACCGCCGCTTGCGCACGAAAGGATCGCCGATGCGCCCGATGATGTGCGAGGGAAAACCCTGCCCGTCGTCCAGAATCCGCACCGAGATCAGGTCATCGGTCCACATCGCCTCGATCCAGATGGTGGAGCGGGCAAAGTCGACGGCGTTCTGCACCAGATTGCGCAGCCCGTGGATGATCTCGGGCCGGCGCAGGATCTGCGGCTGGACGCTTTCGCCGCCGGGGCCGGGGCCATCCTCGATCAGGATTTCCTTGCCGCGGCCCTGGTGCGGCTCGGCCGCTTCGCGGATCACCTCGACCAGCGGGGCCTGGCGCATGTGCAGGTCGTCCTTGCCGGCCCGGCCCATCGAACGCAGGATGTCGCGGCAGCGGTCAGCCTGTTCTCGGATCAGCCGCGCATCCTCCTGCAGGTCGGGCCGGTCGTCCAGTTCCTCGACCAGTTCCGACGAGGTCAGCTTGATGGTGGCCAAAGGCGTGCCAAGCTCGTGCGCTGCCGCCGCCACCACGCCGCCCAGATCGTTGAGCTTCTGCGCGCGCGCCAGGGCCATCTGCGTGGCCGCCAGCGCGTCGGCCATCGAATGCATCTCGCGCGTGATGCGGCGGGAATAGACCGAGATGAACACCAGCGCGATGGTGGTCGCCGCCCATTGGCCAAAGACGAAGATGTCGGGAATGCGCAGGATGAACCCTTGCTCGGTGCGCAGCGGCAGGTGGTAATAGACCATGAGCGAGACAAGCGCAAAGGCGGTCAGACCCAGGATCAGCGTCGAGCGCAGCGACAGCACCGCGGCCGACACCGTCACCGGCCCCAGCACCAGGATCGAGAACGGATTGTGCAGACCGCCGGTGAGGTACAGCAGGAAACACAGCTGCAAGAGGTCGAACATCACCATCAGGAAATTTTCGGTCTCGCTGAGGCGCTTGTTCTCGGGAAAGACGAAGATCGCGATCAGGTTGCCTGCGATGGAAACGCCCACGGCCAGATAGCACAGGCCCAGCTCAAGCTGCAGGTTGTACATCCGCTGCGCCACCGTCAGCGCCACAAGCTGACCGATCACCGCCACCCAGCGCAACAGGATCATCGTCCTGAGCCGGATCCAGTTGCTGCGCTTGTGTTCCGTGAAGATGCCGAAATCGGTCTGGGCCATGTGCGCGTTTTCGTCCCTTGCATGGGCTTTGGCAATTGTTACCTCTGCCGCAGGAGCCTTGCACAGGAACGGGAGCCCGGGATGCACAGAACCATTGCCACATCTGCCGCGATTGCCGTGCTTGTGTTGCTGAGCGCCAGCTTTGCCGCCTCGCAACCCTGGTGGCAGAAGCTTCTCGGCACGGCCGAAGCCGACCGGTTCACCGCGTGCCGGTCCGGCACCGT
Organism: Alphaproteobacteria bacterium; assembly: GCA_030425925.1. Lineage (GTDB taxonomy): Bacteria > Pseudomonadota > Alphaproteobacteria > Rhodobacterales > Rhodobacteraceae > JAUHZO01. The sequence continues at coordinate 102,827 of JAUHZO010000015.1, forward strand.
CGCGGGCGAGATCGGCGGGCCGTTCGAACTGGTGAACGCCGCGGGCGAGACGGTGCGCGACAGCGACGTGATCACGGAACCTTCGCTGCTTTATTTCGGCTACACCTTCTGTCCCGATGTCTGCCCCTTCGACACCGCGCGCAATGCCGATGCCGTCGATGTGCTGACGGAACGCGGCTACAGCGTGACGCCGGTCTTCATCTCGATCGATCCGGGACGCGACACGCCGCAGGCGGTGGGCGAGTTCGCCGCCAACCTGCATGACAAGATGATCGGGCTGACCGGCTCACCCGAGCAGGTCCGGGCCGCCAGCCAGGCCTACCGCACCTATTACCGCGCGCAGGACGCCGAGGACGAATATTACCTCGTCGATCACTCGACCTTTACCTATCTCGTCCTGCCCGGGCATGGCTTTGTCGACTACTTCCGGCGCGAGGTCACCCCCGAAGAGATGGCCGACCGCACCGCCTGTTTCATCGACGCGGCATCAGGCATGTGACAGCTCGGGTTTGACCGGGGGCGGGTGCGTCACTATTACTCTTTTCCACAACACAATCAGAGCGTGGAGGAGAGGCTCTTGGCGGACAGCAGCATCGAGGACATCGGCGAGGACAAATCGTTACTTCTGGTCGATGACGACGAGCCGTTCCTCAGGCGTCTCGCCAAGGCGATGGAAAAGCGCGGTTTCGACGTCGAGATGGCCGGATCGGTGGCCGCAGGAACCGCCATCGCCACCGCGCGCCCGCCGGCCTTTGCCGTGGTCGACCTGCGGCTGGAGGATGGCAACGGGCTCGATGTCGTGGAGGTGCTGCGCGAAAAGCGGCCGGATTCGCGCATCGTGGTTCTGACGGGCTATGGCGCAATCGCTACCGCGGTGGCGGCGGTCAAGATCGGGGCGACGGATTACCTGTCGAAACCGGCGGACGCCACCGACATCACCAACGCGCTTCTGGCCCGCGGCGACGACCTGCCGCCGCCGCCGGAAAACCCGATGAGCGCCGACCGCGTGCGCTGGGAGCATATCCAGCGGGTGTACGAACTGTGCGACCGCAACGTCTCGGAAACCGCACGGCGGCTGAACATGCACCGTCGCACGCTGCAACGCATCCTTGCCAAGCGGAGCCCGCGATGATGTGGACAAGATTTTTTTGAGTCCTGGGAATCAGTTACAAGCGAGAAGAAACAAGGGGGATTCCAAGTCTTTGGGAGCTGTGGTTCGATGACGTTATCCCGGTTGGACGCTGTTGAGGACGTTATGGAAACCATCATTCGTGCGCACATGGGCAGCACTTCTTTCACGTCTGTTGCTCACGCACCGCACTACGACGGTGATGAAGAAGCTATTTCGGTGGACATCGAAGTCGCGCAGGACATGGACAGCGATGTCAAAGAACGAGCTTTTTCGCTGACCCGCGTTTTACGGGAGCACTTGTTGTCAAACGGTGAAGAGCGGTTTCCGGTCGTCAACCTGAGGAAAGCCCGGACTTTACTCCTTTAAGCGAGGGCTTGCTCGCCACGGCGCGGCTGGTCCTGGAAGACGACGAACGGGCGGAAGCAGATACGCGACGTGGTTATAGACACTGCGGAGCGTTGCCTGCGGACGCTTGATGCGACAGATGCGCAGGAACGGTACGAGTTTGTTTTCTTCCTCGTTCTACGAAGGCGGTAATCCTCTTTTTCTCTAGGGTCCAGACTCATTGTCGGTCAAAGCCAGAAGATGACCGCTGCGGCGAGCGCGATGGCTGACAGGAAGACCTTCGGGCATCTGTCGTAGCGGGTGGCGATGCGCCGCCAGTCCTTCAATCGG